>NZ_JBIWAS010000007.1:0-369012 GCF_044760185.1 Streptomyces sp. NPDC098101
GGGCTTTTCCCTTCGGTCTTGCGTTTCCGACTCTATCAGATCTTTCCGATCCGATTTCCTCGGTGCTTTCCGGTCCCATTCGCTTTCGCTCCGGGGGCCTTCCGGCGGTTCCGACTTTATCAGATTCATTTCGGCCGACCTAATCGGTGGCTTTCGTGATTCGGATAAGAATCGAAGTGACTCCGGGGAATCGAAATTCCCGACCGGAGTGAGTGAGACTTTACTTGGTTGCTGCCGAGCTGTCCAGCTCCAGGCAACTGTTCAAATCTACCTCCCCGCAATCGCCGTGTCAACAGCTTTTGCGGGCACCGGAGGAGACTAGCAGCTCAGCAGGGCCGTACGCACATCAGGCTGCGGTGGGGAGCGTGGCGTTGCGGTCGGGCTCCTCCAGGTCGCCCCGGTCGCCGGCGCGGGAGGCGCGGCCGCCGAGGACGTAGACGTACGCGAGGAATGCCAGTTCGGCGGTGATGCCGATGGTGATGCGGGCCCAGGTGGGCAGGTCGGAGGGGGTGACGAAGCCTTCGATCAGGCCCGAGACGAAGAGGACCAGGGCGAGGCCGATGGCCATGCCGAGGGCGGCCCGGCCCCGTTCCGCGAGGGCTGCGCGGCGGGTGGTGGGGCCCGGTTCGATGACGGTCCAGCCGAGGCGGAGGCCGGTGCCGGCGGCCACGAAGACGGCGGTCAGCTCCAGCAGGCCGTGCGGAAGGATCAGGCCCAGGAAGACGTCGAGGCGTCCTGCGGAGGACATCAGGCCGATGCCGACGCCGAGGTTCAGCATGTTCAGGAAGAGGATCCAGAGGACCGGGATCCCCAGGAAGGCGCCCAGGACCAGGCACATGGCGGCGGCCTGGGCGTTGTTCGTCCAGACCTGGGCGGCGAAGGAGGCCGCCGGGTGACTGGAGTAGTACGTCTCGTACTGGCCGCCGGGGCGGGTCATCTCGCGGAGTTCGGCGGGGGCGCCGATCGAGGCCTGGACCTCCGGGTGCGTGCCGATCCACCAGCCGATGAGGACCGCGAGCAGGGTGGAGAGGACGGCCGTGGGGATCCACCAGTGGCGGGAGCGGTGGACGGCGGCCGGAAAGCCGGTCGTGAGGAAGCGGGCCGCGTCGCGCCACGAGGACCGGCGGGTGCCGGTCACGGTGGCGCGGGCGCGGGCCACGAGCTGGGTGAGCCGGGCCGTGAGCATCGGGTCCGGGGCGCCGGACTGCACGATCGAGAGGTGGGTGGCCGTGCGCTGGTAGAGGGCGACGAGTTCGTCCGCCTCGGCGCCCGTCAGCTTCCCGCCCCGGCGCAGGAGGTGGTCGAGGCGTTCCCACTCCGCGCGGTGGGTGGTGACGTAGACGTCGAGGTCCATGATCGGCTGCTGCTCCAGGACTGGCTTCGGACGGGTCCGTACTACTGCGGCGCGCTGGGGGTCAGCTTGGCAGACTGGCGTTCGGAGGGGTCGGGCAAGACCGGAGAAGGGTGGGCGGGTGCCGTGAGCGGTGTGGTGACGGGCGATGCCGTCGTACTGGGGCTGCAGCCCGCGCGGCTGCCGAGCCGGGCGCTCGCGGTGCTCATCGATCTGGTCGTGGTGTGGGCCGCGTATTTGCTGGTCGTGCTCGGGCTCGCGGTCGCCACGGCCTCGCTGGACGAAGCGGCGGTGGCGGCCGTGTCCGTCGCGGCCTTCCTGCTGATCCTCGTGGGGGCGCCGATCGCGGTGGAGACGCTGTCCCACGGGCGGTCGCTCGGGAAGATGGCCTGCGGGCTGCGGGTCGTGCGGGACGACGGCGGGCCGATCCGGTTCCGGCACGCGCTGGTGCGGGGTGCCATGGGGGTCGTGGAGATCCTGATGACCTTCGGTGTCGTCGCCTGCGTCGCGTCGCTGGTGTCCGAGCGCGGGCGACGGCTCGGGGACGTGTTCGCGGGGACCCTGGTCGTACGGGAGCGGATGCCTGCGGCGCGGGTGCTGCCCGTGCCTCCTCCGCCGCCGTGGCTGGTGGGACGGTTCGCCGGGCTCGACCTCTCGGCGGTGCCGGAGGCGCTGTGGCTGGAGGTGCGCCAGTACCTCACACGCGCGCGTGAGCTGGATCCGGCCGTGGGGCGGCGGCTCGCCGAGCGCCTGGCCGACGAGCTGGTGGCCCGGACGGGGACGCCTCCGCCGGCGGGGGTACCGGCCTACGCGTATCTGGCGGGTGTGGTGGCCGAGCGGCAGGCGCGGGACACGCGGCGGGCGTTCACGGAGACCGGAGCCGGGGGCGGGGCCAGTATTGGCGACAGGACCGGAGCCGGGGGCGAGGCGAGGACTGGGGACGGAGCCCGGACCGGGTTCGAGGCGGGTCGGGGCTTCGGCGTTCCGGCGGTGGCCGTTCCTCCGGTCGTTCCGCCCTCGGGTGCTTCCCCGGTTACTTCCCCCACTGCTCCTCCCCCCGCTGCCTCTCCCCCGAGGGGGACTCCGGCTGGTGGGTCCTCCTCCGGGGGCGGGTCGTCCGCCACCGGGTTCGTTCCGCCCGCCTGACGTCCGGCGGTCTCCCGGGGCGCGGAGTCAGGGGAAGACCGAGGGCGGGGTGTCGAGGTCTTCGAGTTCGATGCCGGGGGCCGCGAGGACCACGTCACCGGCGATGTGGACGGTGTGCCGTTCGCCCGTTTCCAGGGCGCTGACCTGGTATTCGTCCACCGTCAGGGGGCCGTTGTCAGTGGGGTGCGCTTCACTTCTCAGCAGGGCCCAGGACTGGTCGACCGTGAGGGGGGCGAGCACCGGGTCCGTGAAGGCGACGAGCCTGACACGGGTCTCGGGGGAATCGGGGGTGAGACGCAGGAGTCGCGTGAGGGCGACGAGGAACGCCGGGGAGGTGCCGGTGAAGGCGTGGGCGCGCACATTGCCTTCGGTGGCCTCGGCTCCGGTGGGGTCCGTACGGACCCAGGTGACGCCGTCGAGGGCCGCGCCGCGGACCTGCCAGCCGGCGGCGTGCAGTTCGAGGCGGATGGGGCGGCCCAGTTCGTCGACGGCCAGGTCGACGGAGCCCCGGTGATCACCGGAGGGGGTGGTGGTCTGCGCGACGTAGCGCCAGCCGGAGGGGCCCGGCGCGCAGTGGAAGTGTTCTTCGCCGAGGGGGGTGTGATCGTGCGGGTCATGGAGCGAATAGCGGCCGCGGGGCATGGGTCCTCGGGTGGCTTCCAGGGGCGGTAGCGAGGGGGCGTGACGGGGCAGGCCCCCCGACACGGGGGTGCGGGGGGCCTGCCTGATCCTCTGCGGACGTTCACCGCCGGTGTTCTCCGCAGAGTCCGTTGCCGGTGTTCTCCGCGGAGCCCGTCGGCGGCGTTCTCCGCAGGGTCCGTCGGCGACGGATGTTCTCCACGGAGCCCGTCCGTCACGGACGGGCTCCGCAGGGTCCGTCAGTAGCGGTAGTGGTCCGGCTTGTACGGGCCCTCGACCTCGACGCCGATGTAGGCGGCCTGCTCCGGGCGGAGGGTCGTCAGCTTGACGCCGAGCGAGTCCAGGTGGAGGCGGGCGACCTTCTCGTCCAGGTGCTTCGGGAGGACGTAGACGTCGGTCGGGTACTCCTGCGGCTTCGTGAAGAGCTCGATCTGGGCCAGGGTCTGGTCCGCGAAGGAGTTCGACATGACGAAGGAGGGGTGACCGGTCGCGTTGCCGAGGTTCAGCAGGCGGCCCTCGGACAGGACGATGAGGACCTTGCCGTCCTCGAACGTCCAGGTGTGGACCTGGGGCTTGACCTCGTCCTTGACGACGCCGGGGATCTTGGCCAGGCCGGCCATGTCGATCTCGTTGTCGAAGTGGCCGATGTTGCCGACGATGGCCTGGTGCTTCATCCGGGCCATGTCACCGGCCATGATGATGTCCTTGTTGCCGGTCGTGGTGATGAAGATGTCCGCCGTCTCCACCACGTCGTCCAGCGTCGTCACCTGGTAGCCGTCCATCGCCGCCTGGAGGGCGCAGATCGGGTCGATCTCGGTGATGATGACGCGGGCGCCCTGGCCGCGCAGGGACTCGGCGCAGCCCTTGCCGACGTCGCCGTAGCCGCAGACGACGGCGGTCTTGCCGCCGATGAGGACGTCGGTGGCGCGGTTGATGCCGTCGATCAGGGAGTGGCGGCAGCCGTACTTGTTGTCGAACTTCGACTTCGTGACGGCGTCGTTCACGTTGATCGCCGGGAACAGCAGCGTGCCGTCGCGGTGCATCTCGTACAGGCGGTGGACGCCGGTGGTGGTCTCCTCGGTGACGCCGCGGATCTCGGACGCCAGCTGGGTCCACTTCTGCGGGTTCTCGCCGAGGGTGCGGTTGAGGAGACGCAGGATGTGGGCGTACTCCTCGCTGTCCGCGGTGGCCGGGTCCGGGGCGGAGCCGGCCTTCTCGAACTCGACGCCCTTGTGGACGAGGAGGGTGGCGTCACCGCCGTCGTCCAGGATCATGTTCGGGCCGCCGGTGGGCGTGTTCGGCCAGGTGAGGGCCTGCTCGGTGCACCACCAGTACTCCTCCAGGGTCTCGCCCTTCCAGGCGAAGACCGGGACGCCCTGCGGGTTCTCCGGGGTGCCGTTCGGGCCGACGGCGATGGCCGCGGCGGCGTGGTCCTGGGTGGAGAAGATGTTGCAGGAGGCCCAGCGGACCTCGGCGCCGAGGGCGACCAGGGTCTCGATGAGGACGGCGGTCTGCACGGTCATGTGCAGGGAGCCGGTGACGCGGGCGCCGGCGAGGGGCTGCTGCTCGGCGTACTCGCGGCGGATGGACATCAGGCCGGGCATCTCGTGCTCGGCGAGGGTGATCTCCTTGCGGCCGAAGGCGGCCAGGGAGAGGTCGGCGACCTTGAAGTCCTGGTGGGCTGCGGTCGTCATGACGGGGCTGCTCCTCATGGGTCGGGTGCGAGGGTCGTTCGGGGCGCCGGGCACCACGGCGGGGGCCCCTGGGCACAGGAATGCCCGGGACTTCCATGGTGCCGTCGTCGGAGGCCCTCTCTCCCTCGGCCGGTCCCCGGGGGACCGCCCGACCGCCATCAGCAGCGACGTCTGGCTGGTCACGAATCTACACCGATCGGCACGGTGGGCCACAGTCCGCGTCGGGCCCCGGGGGCGGCTCCCGGACAGTCCCGGGCCCGGTCCGTACGCGCCGAGCCCCCGGTCCGCGCGTACGGACCGGGGGCTCGGCGGGGTGGGCTCGATGGCCGGATTCGGTCGTCGGCCCGGCGGTCCGTCTCACGGACCGGGCAGCGTCTCGGGGCGGTCGGTGACGGGGACGGTCAGCGTCTCGGGGCGGTCGGTGGCGGGGACAATCAGCGCCTCGGGACGCCCGGTGGCTCAGTGGCCCGGGCCGCCCGGGGTCGCGGCCGGGTCGGGGCCCGCCGCGGCCTCCTTCTCGCTGTAGATGTCGGGCTCCAGGTAGATGACCCGGGCGATCGGGACGGCGGCGCGGATGCGCTCCTCGGCGGCGTTGATGGCGTGCGCGACCTCGGTGGCGGTGTCGTCGTGCGCGACGGCGATCTTGGCGGCGACGAGCAGCTCCTCGGGGCCGAGGTGGAGCGTGCGCATGTGGATGAGGCGGGTGACCGTCGTGCCGTCGACGACGGCGGCCTCGATCTTCTCGACCTCTTCGGTGCCGGCGGCCTCGCCGAGGAGCAGCGACTTGGTCTCGGCGGCGAGGACGAGGGCGATCAGGATGAGGAGGACGCCGATGCAGAGGGTGCCGATGCCGTCCCAGACGCCGTTGCCGGTGAGCAGGGCGAGGCCGACGCCGCCGAGGGCCAGGATGAGGCCGACGAGGGCGCCGAGGTCCTCCAGGAGGACGACGGGGAGTTCGGGGGCCTTGGCGCGGCGGACGAACTCCTTCCAGGAGAGGTTGCCTCGGAGCGGGTTGGACTCCTTGATGGCGGTGCGGAAGGAGAAGGTCTCGGCGACGATCGCGAAGACGAGGACGCCGACCGGCCAGTACCAGGCCTCGATCTCGTGCGGGTCGTGGATCTTCTCGTAGCCCTCGTAGATGGCGAACATGCCGCCGACGGAGAAGAGCACGATGGAGACGAGGAAGGCGTAGATGTACCGCTCGCGGCCGTAGCCGAAGGGGTGTTGCGGGGTCGCCTCGCGCCGGGCCTTCTTGCCGCCGAGGAGCAGCAGGCCCTGGTTGCCGGAGTCGGCGAGCGAGTGGACGCTCTCCGCGAGCATCGAGGACGAACCGCTGAAGAGGAACGCCACGAACTTGGCTGCGGCGATCGCGAGATTCGCGGCGAGCGCCGCCACGATCGCCTTGGTTCCGCCTGACGCGCTCATGGGTGTACGGGTTCCCTTCGTCGGTGCTCCGGCTCGATCGCCGCGGTTCGGCCGGTCATTGTCGCATCAGGCCGTGACGGTGGCGCGGAAGACCGTACCCGCTCCGGTCAGTTGGATGCGCTCGCCCGCCGGGACGAAGACGGATTCGCCGGGGGCGAGGGAGAGGTCGCCCGCCGCCGGGCGGCCCGCGACGGCCAGCAGGATCTGGGGGGTGGGGGCGGTGAGGTCGTTGGGGGCGGCGTCCTCGGCCCGTACGAAACGGGAGAGGCGGAACTCCTCGGTCGGGGTCTCGTAGACCTCCTCGCCCGACGGGGAGACCTCGGGGCGCAGGACGGCCGGGTCGGCCGGGTCGAAGCGGACGATCCGGAGGAGTTCGGGGACGTCGACGTGTTTGGGGGTGAGGCCGCAGCGCAGGACGTTGTCGGAGTTGGCCATGATCTCGACGCCGAGGCCGTCGAGGTAGGCGTGCGGGACGCCCGCGCCAAGGTAGAGGGCCTCGCCGGCCTTGAGCCGTACGTGGTGCAGGAGCATCGCGGCGATGACGCCGGGGTCGCTCGGGTAGTGGTGGGCGAGGCGGGCGTACGGGGCGTGGGCGCCGCCGAGGCGGTCGGCGGCGGCGGTGGCCTCGGCGACGGTGTGCGCGATCTCCTCGGGGTCGGCGGTGAGGAGGGCCGTCAGGACCTCGCGGAGCGCGGCCTCCTCGGGGTGGGCGTGCAGCAGGTCCACGTACGGCTTGAGGGAGTCGACGCCGAGCGCGGCGATCAGGTCGGCGGCGTCGGCGGGGGCGCGGAAGCCGCAGAACCCCTCGAAGGGGGTGAGGGCGCAGATCAGCTCGGGCTTGTGGTGGGCGTCCTTGTAGGTGCGGTGCGGGGCGTCGACCGGGATGCCCGCGGCCTCCTCGGCGGCGAATCCGGAGCGCGCCTGGTCGAGGTCGGGGTGGACCTGGAGGGAGAGTGGGGCGCCGGCGGCGAGGATCTTGAACAGGAAGGGGAGGCGCGGGCCGAACCTCTCGACGGTCCGCTCGCCCAGTTCGCGTACGGGGTCGGCGTCGATGAGCTCGTTCAGCGGGCCGCGCTCGGTGCGGGAGGGTGCACCGGGGTGGGCGCCCATCCACATCTCGGCCTGCGGCTCGCCGGTGGGGGCGGTGCCCAGGAGTTCCGGGATGGCCGTCGTGGATCCCCAGGCGTAGGGGCGGACGGTGTTGACGAGGCGGTCCATGGTGCCTGCCAGCTTCTCGGGTGGGTGACGGGTGTGCGGGTGTCGGGGGACACGGGAGACAGATGACAGGGGGTGGGTGACGGGTGGGTGACCGGGTGGTGGACGGTACGGGGTCGGCGCGGGGGCGGTGCGCCGCGGCGTCCGGTGCGGGGCGGTTTCGCCGTCCGGTTACGGGGCCGGGGTGGGGCGGGTGGCCAGGGCCAGGTAGACGGCCGCGAAGTCGGTGACGGCGAGGAGTTCGGCGAGCGTCTCCAGGTCGCCGCCCTCCTCCGGCTCCAGTTCGCTGACGGCGGTCTCGTGGCCGAGGGCCAGTTCCCGGGCGGCGGGGGCGGCGCTGAGGCCGCCGGCCGGCCGGTCGCGGAGCAGGACCACCCGGGCCCGCAGGGCCTGCGGCTCGTCGACCCGGTCGCGGAAGAAGTCGTCGGGGTCGGCGCCCGCCGCGTAGTCGCCGGCGAGCAGGACGCCGTGCGCGGGCAGGGCCTCGGGGAGTTCGGCGGCGAGGGCGGGCAGTCCGGCGAGCTCCGCCAGTACGGCGGCGAACCGGCGGCCGGCCGGTCCTGCGGCGCTGCCCTCGGTCCAGATCAGCGGGAGCGAGTCCGCCAGCTCGGCGGCGAGGGTCTTCGCCGGGTTGCTGTACGTGGCGATGGCCGGGCCGCAGCGTTCGGCCGTGCGGTCGAGGCGGTCGGCGACCTTCTCCAGGGCCTCGGGCGGTGCCTCCAGGAGGCCGACGCGGTCGAGGAGGGCGAGCAGCGGGGTGAAGAGGGCCCAGAGGGCGCCGGGGCTGGCCGCGATGTTCTCGGCGTACTCGTCGGGGGCCTCGTTCGGGGCGACGGCCATCGGGACGAACATGCCGTGGGAGCCGCTGACCGCCTCCGAGAGCGGGGAGCCCTGGGGGGCGACGGCGACGACCGTGATGCCGCGCCGGTACGCCTGCTCGGCGAGGAGGGCGAGGCCCGGTTCGGAGCCGTCGGTGGTGGGGAGCAGCAGCAGGTCCACGGAGCCGGCCCAGCCGGGCAGCGCCCAGCGCAGGGCGCCGGCGGCGGGGGCGACGCCGGTGGGGTGGAGGCGTACGACGGGGGCGGAGGCTCCGGCGAGGGCGCCGATCAGGTCGGCGACGCCGGTGGCGGCGGTGCCGGGGCCCGCGACGAGGACGGCGCGGGGGCGGCCCTCGGGGCGGAGGTCCGCGATGCCGGCGTCGGCGGCGTGGCGGGTGGCGGTCCGGACCCGGGCGCCCGCTTCGGCGGCGCCGCGGAGGAGGCCCCGGCGGTCGGCCAGGGCGAGGGCGTCCGGGGCGTCGAGGAGGGTCTCGTCGAGCATCTGGTGCCTCCCGGGATGAGCGGGGTCGGTGGGCGGTGCGGTGGGCGCCGGTGCGGGGCGGGGCTCCGGGGTGCGCCCGGCGCCCGCGGTGGGCGCCCGCACCCCTCGTACCACCGGGTGCGCGGAGGTGCGGGCCCTCTTCCGGGTGGTACCCGCCGTCGGCGTCCGCCGCTCGTGGTGGCCCGGGTCCGGTCGGCGGTCGTCGTCCCGGGGCCGGGCGCGAGGGGCGGCGGTCGTCTTTTCCCGACCGGTCACGAGGGGCGGCGGTCGTCGTCCTCGGTTCGGCCGGGAGGGGCGGCGGTGTCGTCCCGGGGCCGGACGCGAAGGGCGGCGGGAACGGGTGCGTGCCGGGCGCGTCGGGCGGTGGGTCCCGTGCGGGCCGGTCAGGCCGGGCGGCGGGCCTCGTCGGTGAGGAGGACCGGGATGCCGTCGCGGACCGGGTAGGCGAGGCCGCAGTCGGTGCCCGTGCAGACCAGTTCGGGGGTCTCGTCCGCCGTGCGGTCGTTCAGCGGGGCGTGGCACGCGGGGCAGGCCAGGATCTCCAGGAGGCCGGCTTCGAGCGGCATGGGGTGGTCCCTTCGGACGAACTGCGGGTGGGCGGCGGACGGTGGTGGTGCCGCCCTTCGGGCCAGGTCAGCCTACCGCCGGGGAACGGGGGCCGCCCCGTTCCCCGGCGGTGGGCGCGGGGTCAGTCCGCCGACCGGACCAGGGCGAGGACCTCGTCGCGGATCCGGGCCGTGGTGGCCTCGTCGCGGGCCTCGACGTTGAGCCGGAGGAGGGGCTCGGTGTTGGAGGCGCGGAGGTTGAACCACCAGTCGGCGGAGGTCACGGTGAGGCCGTCGAGCTCGTCGAGGGTGATCCCTTCGCCGCCCTCGTACGCCGCCCTGACCCGGGCCGTGCTGGCGGCCTGGTCGGCGACGGTGGAGTTGATCTCGCCGGAGGAGGCGTAGCGGTCGTAGGCGGCGACCAGCTCCGAGAGGGTGCCCTGCTGGCCGCCGAGGGCCGCGAGGACGTGGAGCGCGGCGAGCATCCCGGTGTCGGCGTTCCAGAAGTCCCGGAAGTAGTAGTGGGCCGAGTGCTCGCCGCCGAAGATCGCGCCGGTCTTCGCCATCTCCTCCTTGATGAAGGAGTGGCCGACGCGGGTGCGGACGGCCTCGCCGCCCTGCTCGCGGACGACCTCGGGCACGGACCAGGAGGTGATCAGGTTGTGGATGATCGTTCCGCCGGGGTGCTTGGCGAGCTCGCGGGCGGCGACGAGGGCCGTGATCGCGGACGGGGAGACCGGCTCGCCGCGCTCGTCGACGACGAAGCAGCGGTCGGCGTCGCCGTCGAAGGCGAGGCCGAGGTCGGCGCCCTCGGCGAGGACGCGGGCCTGGAGGTCCACAATGTTCTTCGGGTCGAGGGGGTTGGCCTCGTGGTTCGGGAAGGTGCCGTCCAGCTCGAAGTACATCGGGACGGTGTCGAGCGGGAGGCCCGCGAAGACGGTGGGGACGGTGTGGCCGCCCATGCCGTTGCCCGCGTCGACGACGACCTTGAGCGGGCGGATGCCGGCGAGGTCGACGAGGCCCTTGAGGTGGGCGGCGTAGTCCTGGAGGGTGTCCCGCTCGGTGAGGGTGCCGGGGGTGGCGGCGGCCTCGGGGGCGCCCTTCTCGGACCACTCCTCGGCGAGGGCGCGGATGTCGGCGAGGCCGGTGTCCTGGCCGACGGGGGCGGCTCCGGCGCGGCACATCTTGATGCCGTTGTACTGGGCCGGGTTGTGGGAGGCCGTGAACATCGCGCCGGGCAGGCCGAGGCTGCCGGAGGCGAAGTACAGCTGGTCGGTGGAGCAGAGGCCGATGAGGGTGACGTCGGCGCCGAGGCGGGTCGCGCCGCGCGCGAAGGCGTTCGCGAGGCCGGGCGACGAGGGGCGCATGTCGTGGCCGACGACGATCGCGTCCGCGTCCGTCACCCGGACGAAGGCGGCGCCGAAGAGCTCGGCGAGCTTCTCGTCCCACTGGTCGGGTACCACTCCGCGGATGTCGTACGCCTTCACGATCTGCGACAGATCGGCAGTCACGGATCCACCCTCCTGAGTTCTGGGCACGCGTGTGCGGCGCGTGTACGGAACGCCAAAACTACCCGGAGTGGGGCGGGGGGATGCGGACGGTGGCCGGTTGCGCCCGGTTGTCGGGCCGGGGCGACCCGGACGTCGGCTCGGGGACGGGCCGGGTGCGGCCCTGACGTCGGCTCCGGGACGGGCCGGGGGCGGCTCGGGGAGAGGCCCGGGGCCGGGTCAGTTGTCGGGGGAGCGGAGCACCCTGAGGTGGCCGCGGCGTCCGACCTCCATGGGGTCGCCGCCGCGTCCTCCGCCGCCCTTGCCGCCGGCCGCGCGCTCCTGGGGGCGGGCCGCCTCCCGTACCGCGTTGGCCAGGGCTTCGAGGTCGTCGCCGCTGGGGCGGGTGGGGGCGGAGCCGTCGGAGAGCCGCACGACCTCCCAGCCGCGCGGGGCGGTGAGGCGTTCGCCGTGCTCGGCGCACAGGTCGTAGCAGTGGGGCTCGGCGTAGGTGGCGAGCGGGCCGAGGACCGCAGTCGAGTCGGCATAGACGTACGTCAGTGTCGCGACGGCAGGGCGGCCGCACGCGGTGCGCGAACAGCGACGTACAGGGCTCACGACGTTGGACGGTACCGCACTCTTGAGCGGGCCGCGACGACTCTCCCTCAGGTCACTCCACCGTGTCGCGGTGTGAACTCCGCCATACCCCCGTGCGGGGCGGCCGTTCCGACCTGCGGGGAAGGGATCGCGGGGGTTCCGGGGCGGGTGGCGATTCGGACACTCCGGGATACGAATCCGGTCAATCAGGGCCAGATGGCCGATCGCGACGGGACGCCGAACCGGGCGCGCGATTGGCCGGAATGTTCAGGTTTCGACAGTGGGGGCGAGAGCGGGGCGGGAACGGGCCGGGGGCTCCGCGGAAGGTGGCGAGGACGCGCCACGGTACGGAGGACCGATGGGGGTTACGCTGCGTCAGTGATGGACAGTCCTGTGCCGCCGAGCCCCCAGCACCGCCCCGCGGAGCCCCCGGCGGAGCCCCGGGTCCGCCGCCGCGACCGGCACGGCCGCGGGATGCGGGGTCCCGTCGCGCCGCCGCAGGTGCCGCTCTCCGCGAGCCGGGCCGACACCTTCCGCGATCTGGTCCTCGACTCGGTGGAGCGCCTGGAGCGGCGCTGGCCGCAGCTGGCCGACGTCGAGTTCCTGGTCCTGGAGGTACCGCCGCCCGTGCCGGGCGAGACGGTGCCGCTGGGCGGCTCGCTCCCGGCGGAGAAGGGCGAGCCCGCCCGGGTGGTCGTCTACCGGCGGCCGGTCGAGATCCGCTCGAAGAACCGGGACGAGCGGGCGCTCCTGGTCCACGAGGTGGTCGTGGAGCAGGTCGCCGAGCTGCTCGGCCTCTCCCCCGAGTCGGTCGACCCCCGGTACGGGCAGGACTGAGCGGGACGGGGCCGGTGGCCGCGCGGGCGCGTGGGCCCGTACGGCTCGTGCCCCTCCGGGCCCGCCCGTAGGGGGTGCCGGGATCAGTCCAGTACTCCCAGGTCCTGGCGGGCCGACGGGACCTCGACCGTGCCCCGGTCGTCGGTGAGGGTCTGGACGGTGAACATCGGGACGCCGTCCTGCGGCACGGCGAGCGTCCGCGCCGCGTGGACCTTGCCGCCGGAGACCGGTTCGACGGTCAGCGCGTAGGAGCCCTTGAGGCCCTGGGGGACGAGGTCGGTGAGGGCCGTCGTCGTGCCCGCCCTGACCGTGACCGTCTTCGACGCGGGCGTGCCCGCACCGGAGCCCGCCGAGGCCGTGATCCTGACCTGCGCGTCGGCGTCGGGGGCGGTCAGGGAGAGCGTCGAGGCCTTGGCGCGGTTGTCCGCGACCGTCGCGCGGGCGGAGATCGGGCCCACCGCCGGGATGAAGGCGATCTCGCTCTTCTCGCCCTTGCCCCGGACCACCTGGAGGGCGGCCACGACCGGGACGGGCCGCTTCGCGTTCTCCGGGCCGAGGAACAGCGAGGCCGCCGAGCCCCGGGTGAGGTCCGGAAGGTCGATGGAGGTCGTCATCCCGGACTTCACGTGCAGGGTGCTCGCGCCCGCCGGGACGATCGCGCCGTTCGCGGTGGACAGCTTGACCTTCAGGTCGGCGTCGTCCTGGCCCGGGGCGAAGACCACCAGCCGCACCGAGGTGGCGTCGGCCGGGATGCCGGGCAGGACGACGCTGCCCGACGGGTCGGCGGAGGCGGAGAGCCAGTCGCTGCCGAGCTTGTCGTCGGCGACGCCGACGGCCGCGCCGACCCGCCCGCTGCGGGTGGTGACGTGCACGGTGACGTCCCGCTGGGCGGCCTCCTGGGTGAGCGTCGAGAGGAGGACCGGGACCGTGGAGTGGGCGGGGACCGGGATGCCCTCGGTGAACTGGGACTTGAGGACGCCCTCGGGGCCGTACAGCGTGATGTCGGCGACGGCGGCCGTGTCGTCCGGGTTGGTGAGGTGGACGTAGTCGTGGCGCGCCTTGGCGGTGGAGGCCGCCGGGAACCAGAAGTCGGTGTCGGGGGCGCCGCAGGTGAGGCCGAGGAGGCCGCGCGAGCCACCGGCCGGGACGACGGTGGTCTGCTGGACGGTCCAGCCGGGGGCGAGGGCGCCGGTGGCCGAGCCGGTGAGGGCGGGCACGGACGCGCCGTTCGCCTCGGCGGTGACGGGCTTGCCGGGGGTCGTGACGGTGGCGGGGGCCTTGGGCGCCGCGGGCTTCTTGCCGGTCCCGCCGGAGGCCGTCGCGCCCGTGGCGGGCTTCAGGAGGGCCGTGGGCTTCTCGGCCTTGTCCTTGCCCTTGTCGGATCCCGGGGACGTGTCGGATCCCGGGGTCTTCCCGGCGTCCGGGGTCTTGCCGGCGTCCGTTGCGGCCGGGGTGTACGAGGTGTAGACGGTCTCGGCCACCTCGGAGGAGCTCGGGACCGGGCAGGCCAGGCCGACGCGCTCGACCGGGAGCCGGGTGGTGGCCTTCGTCGCCCCGGGGTCGGCGGTGCCCTCGGGGGCGGTGAGTGCGGCGAAGCCGGTGACGGCGGCGAGGGCCGTGGCGCCCGCGATCAGGGAGAGGGTCGTGCGCTTCACTGGTTGCTGCTCCCGTCGGGACGCTGCTCGGTCTCGTGGCCCTGGGGCTGTCCGTAGCCGTAGCCGTACGGGTCGTACTGCTGGGGGTCGTACCCCTGCTGCGGGTCGTAGCCCTGTCCGCCGTACTGCTGCGGGTCGTAGCCCTGCGGGTCGTACTGCTGCTGCTCGTAACCCTGCTGGGGGTACGCGTACGGCTGCTGCTGGTACGGGTCGGCCGCGTACTCCTGGTAGGGGGCCGGGTCGGCGTAGGGCTGCTGGTCCCCGGCCCCGTAGGGCTGCTGCTCCTGGGCCCCTTCCCCGGCGTGGTCCGGGGTCCGGGCGTAGGCGGGGTCGTAGCCGCCGTCCCAGTCCCGGTCTCCGTCCCCGGGCTCCCGGGACTGCTGCTCCGGGATCGGGACCGGGGCCGGTCCGTGCTCCGGGGCGTCGGGGAAGGGCTGCTCCCCGGCCCCGCTCTCCGCCTCCGCCTCGGCGGCGGCGCGCAGGCGGCGGGCGCGGCGGCCGTCGCCCTCGGCGGCCTGGGCGGGGATCGCGAGCTCCTCCTCGGGCAGGTCGTCGTCGATCTCGCGGCGGCGGCCGGGCATGGCGAGGACGAGCAGGACGACGCCGAGGGCGACCTGGGTCCAGATCCACGCGGTGTGGGTGAACGGCTCGTCGTACGTGACGTCGAGGCGGCCGCCCCGGTCGGGGAGCTCGAAGCCCTGGGCCCAGCCGTCGACGGTGGTCCGCTTCAGTTCCTTGCCGTCGAGGGTGGCGGTCCAGCCCTCGGCGGCGCGGTCGGCGAGGCGCAGGACGCGGCCGGCGGGGCCCGCGGGGACCTCGGTGTGGATCTCGACGGGTCCGGCAGCGACGGCGACGGCCTTGGCGGTCTCCTCCCCCGCTCCCTCGGCGGTCCCGGCGGCGGACGGGACGATCATGGCGCGGGCGATCTCCCGGTCCACGCGCCAGAGGGCGCTGCCGTCGATCTGGCTGAGGCGGCTGAGGCCGGGGGTGGAGTCGAGGACGCGGCTCATCTGGCGCGGGGCCCCGTCCCGTACCAGGACGTAGCGGATCGCGTAGCCGCTGAGCTGCTCGGTCTGCTCGGCGCCGGAGCCGGCGACGAGGAGGGCGACGACCCGGTCGAGGTGCGGGTCGCCCTCGGCGGTGGCGGTGAGTTCGGCGTCGCCGAGGCGGGCGCCGGAGCCGCGCACCAGGGTGTAGGCGACCTCGCCGGGGGTGGAGCCGCCGAGGACGAGGGTGCGGGGCTGGTCGCGGGTGGTGCTCTCCTCGGCGACGAAGGCCGGGACCTGGACCGGGTCGCGGCGGGTCAGCGGGCCGTCGGCGCCGCCGATCATCCAGCCGGCGGCGGCGAGCGCGGGGCCCGCGGCGCAGGCGAGGGCGATCAGGGCGGCGACGGGCTGGCGCCAGCCGAAGCCGTGGGCGGCGACGCGGGTGCGGCCGCCCTCGGCGCCGATCACGCCGGCGGCGATGAGGGCGGCGCCGTAGACGAGGGTGGCGGGTCCGGCCCAGCCGGTGCCGCCCGCGCCGTTGGTCAGGACGGCGAAGAGGAGTCCGGCGAGGGCGGCGGCCCAGGCGGCGTGGACGGCGAGCCGGCGCTCCTCGCGCAGCAGCCCGGCCAGGCCGGCGAGGACGAGGCCGATCAGGAGGAGGCCGCCGGTGGTGCCGGGGCCGCCGGGGCTGGTGCCGAGCAGGTCGAGCGCGGTCGCGGTGCCCGTGCGCAGGTCGACGCCGGCCTCGCGCAGGAAGGCGGAGGGCTCGGTCAGGAGCGTGAGCGACCAGGGGGCGAGGACGAGCAGGGGGGTGCCGACGGCGGCGAGGAAGCGGAGCCCGTACGCGGTGGGGTCGGAGCGGCGGACGGCGAGGACGCCGAGGCCGAGGACGACGGCGAGGGGCCAGACGACCGGGGTGAACGCGGTCGTGAAGGTGAGCAGGAGCGCGTACGCCCAGGTGGCGCGCCAGCTGCCCCGGTCGGGCCGGTTGAAGCCGTGGGCGGCGACGGCGGCGCGGGCGATCAGCGGGAGCAGGATCGCGAGGACGGCGGTGCCGAGCCGGCCGGTGGCGAGGGCGCCGGTGACGGCGGGCAGGAAGGCGTAGGCGACGGCGCCCCAGGCGCGAAGGAGCCGGGACTCGACGATGCCCCGGGAGGCGAAGTACGCGGTGAAGCCGGCGAGCGGGACCGAGCAGACGAGCAGCAGGGTCAGGGCGGTGGAGGTGGAGCCGAGGAACAGCGCGGAGAGCGCGGCCAGGGCGGCGAGGTAGGGCGGGGCGGACTGGGTGCCGCCGGTGCCGAGGGGGTGCCAGGTGTCGGCGTACCGGGACCAGAGTCCGGAGACGGTGTCGGGGGCGGGCAGCAGGGCGCCGCCGGCCAGGGAGCCGCCGGAGAAGAGGTTGCGGCAGGCGACGAGGGAGACGACGAGGAGGAGGGCGAAGAGGACCGGGCCGGGTCTGCGGGCGATCTTCTTGAGCCGGGCGAACTGCTCGATCTCCAGGTAGTCGGCGTCGTCGCCGCCGGGTCCCGACTCGACGACGCCGTGGCGGGAGCCGCCGGAGTCCGCCTCGTTGCCGCCGAAGTTGACGGCGAGCTGTTCGGCGGCGGCGCGGACGGTGGCGCCGGGCGGCGGGAAGAGCGGGCGGAGTTCGGCCGCGGGGACGGCGGGGTTCTTGCGCCGCTTGCGGGCGGCGAGGATCTTCTCGGGGCGCAGCAGGGTGGCGAGGAGGCCCATGACCTCGTCGACGGCCTGCCCGGGGACCTTGCCGACGAGGTAGGCGAGGGTGCGGAGCAGGGTGCTGAGGACGAGCCGCGCGAAGACGTACGGGAGGGCGGCGCCGCGGGTGTTGGCGAGGAGCGTGTAGACGGCTCCGGCCTTGTCGACGCGGTGCGGGTTGGCGGCGGTGCGGCCGGCGCAGTCGACGGTGCGGCGCTCGCGGGCGGAGGCCTCGGCGTGCCGCAGGACGGCGTCGGGGGCGACGAGGACGCGGTGTCCGGCGGCGTGGGCGCGCCAGCACAGGTCGACGTCGTCGCGCATGAGGGGCAGGCGCCGGTCGAAGCCGCCGAGCTCCTCGAAGACGTCGCGCCGGATCAACATGCCGGCGGTGGAGACGGAGAGGACGGAGCGGACCTGGTCGTGCTGGCCCTGGTCCTGCTCGCGGCGGTCGAGGCCGGTCCAGCGGCGGCCGCTGCGGGCGATGGAGACGCCGGCCTCCAGGAGCTGCTTGCGGTCGTACCAGCCGCGCAGCTTGGGGCCGACGACGGCGGCGTACGCGTCGGAGTCGGCGACGCGCAGGAGTTCGGCGAGGGCGTCGGGCTCGGGCGCGCAGTCGTCGTGGAGGAGCCAGAGCCACTGGACCGGTTCGCCGTGCGGGAGCTCGGGGAGGTCGTAGGCCTCGTCGTTCCAGGTGCGGCTGACGGGGTCCCAGCCGCTGGGGCGCTTCAGGTAGGGCAGGTCCTCGGGTCCGAGCACGGGCGCGGTGCGGGCGGCCTCCTCGACGGCGGCGCCGAAGCCGGTGCGGCGCGCGAGGTGCAGGACGCGGTCGTCGCCGAGGGCCTCGGCGGCGAGCCGTGCGGAGTCGTCGGCGCTGCCGGTGTCGGCCGCGACCGCGTTCTGCACGGGGCGTTCCTGGGCGAGCAGGCCGGCCAGGGCGTCGGGCAGCCAGCGGGCGCCGTCGTGGGTGACGAGCACGGCGGTGACGACGTGTCGCGGGAACTCAGGAGTTGAGGACATCGAGCTACGGGCCCTCCGGCCGGGGGTCGCCCGCGGGGGGCGTGGGGAGCGTCTCGGACGGAGGCCCACACTAACGGCTGCGCGCGAAGCGGTCCGCCGCCCTGTGGACAGAGCTCCCGGGCCCCTGTGGACAGAGGGGACGGAACGGTCGCGGGGCCGTGACGGCCGGTGCCTTCACCGGGACCGGGGCCACGGCGGCCGGTGCCGTCGGCAGGACCGGGGTCATGGCGGTCGGGACCGGGGCCTTCACCGGAGCCTTCACGGGGACCGGTGCCTTCACCCGGACCGGGCCCGTGGCGGTCGCTGCCGGGCCCCGGGACGCAGAACGGTCCGCCGCCTGTGTTCGGAGCACAGGGGGCGGACCGTTCGGGCTGTCCTGGTGCGCGCGCCTCCGCGCGGTCCCGGTGGACGCGTACCGGCTCGGGGGTCCGTACGCGGTCGGGTGCCGGCGGTCCGGGCGGCGCTTCGGGCGGTGCCTCCGGCCGCGGTGCGAGCGGCGGTTCAGACGGCGGCCTTCTTCAGGCGGCGCCGCTCGCGCTCCGAGAGGCCGCCCCAGATGCCGAAGCGCTCGTCGTTCTGCAAGGCGTATTCGAGGCATTCGGAGCGGACCTCGCAGGCGAGGCAGACCTTCTTGGCCTCGCGGGTCGAGCCGCCCTTCTCGGGGAAGAAGGACTCGGGATCGGTCTGGGCGCACAGCGCGCGCTCCTGCCAGCCGAGTTCCTCGTCCGCGTCCTCGACCAGCAGTTCCTGGAACAACTCGGTCATGTGCGCCCCTCGTCTGTTCTGTGCGTCCCCGTGGAGTTGCCGTGCGAGCACGGCCGAACGACACGAGTGAAATTACAAGTTCGTGCTCTGTGCGAGTCAAGCCGAGATCTGCTATTGGGCCCCGTATTCACTCTGCGGAACCAAGCGTATGCGCTAAGTGTTCAAATCACCAAAAACCGTGACACATGCCACCGGCGTGACCGTGTGGCACGCCTCCACCAGGAAGGACGACCAGGAGTTGGATCTTGTTGCGATCCAGCCATGGAAGCGACCCGGATCACAGTCCGGTCACGGGCCGCCCCTTGTCCGGACCGACACGCGCGCGCCGCCACGTTCACGGGCATGGTCGAAGCGCCATCTCTCCTGGTCCGCGCATGAGCAAACCTTTCTCCAGAGAGGGCAACCGGATGAGGTGAAACATTACCCCCAAATCGGGCATTGAGTTGACAGTCGGGTGCCCCTCCGGCCACCTTTGATGCCATGCCAGCGACCGCAGCGCCCTCCGCGACCCACGCCCGTGGGTTCCGCCGCGCTGTCCAGGCGCGCTGTTGCTGTTGCTGTCCCAGCTGTTGATGCCGCAGAGCTCCAGCTTCCTCCCCCCAGCGTCACCCGCGTCACTCGTGTCACCGCTCTTTCCGTGACCCCCCACCGCTTCTGTTTCTGCTGAGGAACCACCCCACCCCATGAACATGGACAGCGACCTCCAGATCGCCGGCGACATCATGGAGGTCCCCCACCTCCTCCAGCCCGAGCGCGTCCACCCCGTGACCGTGGCCGATTTCGTCGGCCTCGCGCGCTCGATCGCCGAGGACCGCTCCCAGTGGGCCCCGTACGTCGAGTACGACGCCACCACCCGCTGGTACCACCGTCTGCGCACCGGTCCGGGCTACGAGGTCTGGCTGCTCTCCTGGGTGCCCGGACAGGGCAGCGGGCCGCACGACCACGGCGTCTCCTCCGGCGTCCTCACCGTCCTGGAGGGCGAGCTGACGGAGCGCGCGGACCGGGGCGTCCGGACCCTCGCGGGCGGCGCGCAGCGCGTGTTCGCCCCCGGGTACGTCCACGAGGTCGTCAACGACTCCCTGGAGCCGGCCGTCAGCCTGCACGTCTACTTCCCCGGCCTGACCGAGATGCCCATGCACGAGTCGCTCCGCGCGCAGTGCGCCCCGGTGGCGCCCGCCCCGGCCGCGCCGGGAGTGATCGTCGCCTGACACACTGCCGTACATGCGCATTGTGGTTCTGGCAGGCGGCATCGGTGGTGCCCGTTTCCTTCGCGGCCTCAAGCAGGCCGTGCCGGACGCGGAGATCACGGTCGTCGGCAACACCGGTGACGACATCCATCTCTTCGGGCTGAAGGTCTGCCCCGACCTGGACACGGTGATGTACACCCTCGGGGGCGGCATCGACGAGGAGCAGGGCTGGGGGCGTGAGGACGAGTCCTTCACCGTCAAGGAGGAGCTCGCGGCGTACGGCGTCGGGCCCGAGTGGTTCGGCCTCGGCGACCGGGACTTCGCGACCCACATCGTCCGCACCCAGATGCTCGGCGCGGGCTATCCGCTGAGCGCCGTCACCGAGGCGCTGTGCGCCCGCTGGCGGCCCGGCGTGCGCCTCCTGCCCATGTCCGACGACCGCGTCGAGACCCACGTGGCCATCGAGGTCGACGGGGAGCGGCGGGCGGTGCACTTCCAGGAGTACTGGGTGAAGCTGCGCGCCTCCGTCGACGCGAAGGCCGTCGTGCCGGTCGGCGCGGAGGCCGCGAAGCCCGCGCCGGGCGTCCTGGAGGCGATCGCGGAGGCGGACCTGATCCTCTTCCCGCCGTCCAACCCGGTCGTGTCCGTCGGCACGATCCTGGCCGTGCCCGGGATCCGCGAGGCGGTCGCCGCCGCCGGGGCGCCGGTCGTGGGCCTCTCCCCCATCGTCGGGGACGCGCCCGTGCGCGGCATGGCCGACAAGGTCCTGGCGGCGGTGGGCGTGGAGTCCACGGCGGCGGCGGTGGCCCGGCACTACGGCTCCGAGCTGCTCGACGGCTGGCTCGTGGACACCGTGGACGCGGGCGCGGTCGCGGACGTCGAGGCGGCGGGCATCGCCTGCCGCGCGGTGCCGCTGATGATGACGGACGTGGACGCGACGGCCGCGATGGCCCGCGCGGCGCTCGCCCTTGCCGAGGAGGTACGCGGGTGACCGCCGCCCCCGCCTACCGGGTGTGGGCGCTGCCGGGGCTGCCCGAGGTGGCCGCCGGGGACGACCTGGCCAAGCTGATCGCCTCCGCCTCCCCGGAACTCGCCGACGGGGACGTGCTGCTCGTCACCTCCAAGATCGTGAGCAAGGCGGAGGGGCGGGTGGTCGCCGCCGGCGACCGCGAGGAGGCCATCGACGCCGAGACGGTCCGGGTGGTGGCGCGGCGCGGCGCCCTGCGGATCGTGGAGAACCGGCAGGGGCTCGTCATGGCCGCCGCCGGGGTCGACGCCTCCAACACCCCCGCCGGGACGGTGCTCCTGCTGCCCGAGGACCCGGACGCCTCGGCCCGCCGGATCCGCGAGGGGCTGCGCGAGGCGCTCGGCGTGGACGTGGGCGTCGTCGTCACGGACACCTTCGGGCGCCCCTGGCGCGGCGGGCTCACGGACGTGGCGATCGGGGCGGCCGGGGTGCGGGTCCTGGACGACCTGCGCGGCGGGACCGACGCGCACGGCAATCCGCTGAGCGCGACCGTGGTCGCCACCGCCGACGAACTCGCCGCCGCCGGGGACCTGGTGAAGGGCAAGACCGCCGGGCTTCCGGTGGCCGTCGTCCGGGGCCTGCCGCACGTGGTGGGCGGGGACGGGGAGCCGGGCGCACGCGCGCTCGTGCGGGGTGCCGCCGACGACATGTTCCGGCTGGGCACCTCCGAGGCCGTACGGGAGGCGGTGACGCTGCGGCGGACCGTACGGGAGTTCACGGCCGAGCCGGTCGATCCGGGGGCGGTGCGGCGCGCGGTCGCCGCGGCCGTGACGGCCCCGGCGCCGCACCACACGACGCCGTGGCGGTTCGTGCTCCTGGAGTCGGCGGGGTCGCGGACGCGGCTGCTCGACGCGATGCGGGAGGCGTGGATCGCGGACCTGCGGCGGGACGGGAAGTCCGAGGAGTCGATCGCGAAGCGGGTCCGGCGCGGGGACGTCCTGCGGAACGCGCCGTACCTCGCGGTGCCGTGCCTGGTCATGGACGGCTCCCACCACTACGGCGACCCGCGCCGGGACACCGCCGAGCGCGAGATGTTCCTGGTCGCGGCGGGCGCGGGCGTGCAGAACTTCCTGGTGGCGCTCGCGGGCGAGCGGCTCGGCTCGGCGTGGGTGTCCTCGACGATGTTCTGCCGGGACGTCGTACGGGAGGTCCTCGGGCTCCCGGACGACTGGGACCCGCTCGGGGCGGTCGCGATCGGGCATCCGGCGGCCCCGCCCCGGGAGCGGGCGGCGCGGACGGCCTCGGAGTTCGTCGAGGTGCGCTGACCCACCGGCCGGGCCGGGGTCAGAGGGCCGCGATGTTCCCCGGGGTCATGCGGGGCCCCCGGCGGGGCGGGATCCGGCCGCTGAGGAGGATCAGGCGGGCGGCCCGGTGGCGCTGGCCCGCGTAAGGGGCCAGGAGGTCGAGCATGGCCGCGTCGTCGGCCGTGCGGTCGCCCGCGAGGGCCCAGCCGACGATGCCGGGCAGGTGGTAGTCGCCGGTGGTGACCTCGTCGGGGGCGCCGTGGGAGCGCTGGACCACCTCGGCGCTGGTCCAGGGGCCGACGCCCGGGACCAGCTCCAGGCGCCTGCGGGCCTCGGACGGGGTCATGCCGGCGGCCTCCTCCATGCGGCGGGCCGCCCGGCACACGCGCAGGACCGTCGCGGCCCGCCTGTCGTCCACGCCCGCGCGGTGCCACTCCCAGGACGGGATCAGGGTCCACGCGCGCGCGTCCGGCATGACGTACAGGCCGTCGGGGGCCGGGCCCGGCGCGGGCTCCCCGTACTTCCGCACCAGGAGCCGCCAGGCCCGGTAGGCCTCGTCCGTCGTGACCTTCTGCTCCAGGACCGACGGGATCAGGGACTCCAGGACCAGGCCGGTGCGGACGAGGCGCAGGCCGGGGCGGCGGCGGTGGACGGCGGCGAGCAGCTTGTGGCGGGGCGTGAAGGCGGCCGGGTCGTCCTCGGCGCCGAGCAGCGCCGGGAGGCGGTCCAGGAGCCACTCGGCGCCCCCGCCCCACGCCCGCGCCTCCGCGACGCCGTCCCTCGCGGTGACGCGGAGGGTCCCCGGGCCCCCGGGCGTCCGGCAGGCCCGCCAGAACGAGCCGTCCCGGACCGCCCGGAAGGCGGGGTCCGCCGGGCCCCGGCGCAGGGGACCGAGGGTGAGGCCGAGGTCCGTCCCTCCGGGAAGAGCGAGGGAGCGGACGCGGGGCGCGGGGACGGGGCCGGCGGCCCGTACGGGTGCGGCGGTGGGTCTCTGGGGGAAGCGGCCGGCCATGGGACGAGCGTAGCGGGGGCGGGGGGCGCGGCCGGGGTCCTCGGGGCGGACCGGCGGGGGCCCGGTGCGCCCCCGCCGTCCTCCCGGGCTACTGGTCCGACGAGAAGCGGACCGTGCCCGCCGGGAGGGTGGCGTCGCACCAGACGCGGATGCCGTCGCGGAGTTCGTTGTCGGCGCCGACCCGGGCGCCGTCGCCGATGACCGCCCCGCTGAGGACCGTACGCGCGCCGATGTGGGCGCCCGCGCCGATCAGGGAGTCGGTGATCACCGCGCCCGGTTCGACGACCGCGCCCGCGAGGAGCGTGGAGCCGACGATGCGGGCGCCCTCGCCGACGACCGCGTCCGCGCCGACGACCGTGCCGCCGGTCAGCTTGGCGTCCGGGGCCACGCGCGCCGACGGCAGCACCAGGCGGTCGCCGCAGCGGCCCGGCACGGCCGGGGAGGGCGCGCGGCCCAGGACCAGGTCGGCCGAGCCGCGCACGAAGGCCTGCGGGGTGCCGAGGTCCAGCCAGTACGTGGAGTCGACCATGCCCTGGAGGTGGGCGCCGGAGGCCAGGAGCTCCGGGAAGGTCTCGCGCTCCACCGAGACGGGGCGCCCGGTGGGGATGGTGTCGATGACCGAGCGGCGGAAGACGTACGCGCCCGCGTTGATCTGGTCGGTGACGATCTCCTCCGGCGTCTGCGGCTTCTCCAGGAAGGCCGTGACGCGGCCGGTGGGGTCCGTGGGGACCAGGCCGAAGGCGCGCGGGTCGTCCACCCGGGTCAGGTGGAGCGAGACGTCCGCGCCGGAGGAGGAGTGGGTCTCCACCAGGGCCCCGATGTCGAGGCCCGTGAGGATGTCCCCGTTGAAGATGAGGACCGGGTCGTCGGGCCCCGAGCGCAGGCGCGGGGCCACGTTGCGTATCGCGCCGCCGGTGCCCAGCGGCTCCTCCTCGGTGACGTACTCCAGGCTCAGGCCGAGCGCGGAGCCGTCGCCGAAGTGCGGCTCGAAGACCTCGGCCAGGTAGGAGGTGGCGAGCACGATGTGCTCGACGCCGGCGGCGCGGGCGCGGGCCAGCTGGTGCGTCAGGAAGGGGACGCCCGCCGCCGGGACCATGGGCTTGGGCGTGTTGACCGTGAGGGGCCGCAGCCGTGTCCCCTTGCCACCGACCAGGAGGATCGCTTCTGTCACCTTGTCGTCTCTGCTTCCTGTCCGGGGCCGTCGGCACGTCCGTTTTCGGTCGTCCCTGCGATATGACCGGTCAGTTTATGCAGAGGGTTGCCCCGGCGGTCCCCCCTCTACCTCCCCTGGTACGACGCCGCGCTCGTCCGGGCGGTGCCGAGCTTGCCGTACAGAAGCGATCCGGGGCAGTCCGTGGCGAATCCGTCACGGTGTCCGGCGATGGCGTGGAACTTCACCTTCTTGCCCTTCGCGTACAGGTTTCCGCCGCCCGAGGTCAGGGTCACCGTCCCCTTCGGGTTGATCCCGTGGAGCCCGAGCTTCCAGGCCGTCAGACGGGCGACGGCGGTCACGGAGGCGGCCGGCGGGGCGGTCGTGCTGAAGGTGCCGAGGACGGCGATGCCCATCGTGCTGGTGTTGAACCCGAGGGTGTGGGCGCCGAGCACCGGCTTGTCCACGCCGCCCGCCCGGCCCTCGTAGATGTTTCCGCACTTGTCGACGGCGAAGTTGTAGCCGAAGTCCCGCCACCCGCTGCTCAGGACGTGGTAGCGGTAGATGCTGCGCAGGACGGAGGGGGCCTGGGCGCAGGTGTAGTTGTTGCCGGTGGCGCTGTGGTGGACGAAGGCCGCCTTGATCGTGTTCGTGTACACGAAGGTCTTCTCGCGGATCGACTCGTCCGCGCCCCAGCCCTTGCGGGTGACGATCGCGGGCCGGGGACCGATGTACGGCGCGGCCGCGGCCTGGACCGGCGCCTGCGCCTCGGATCCGGACGCGGGCGTGCGCGGCAGGAACGGAGGCAGGTACGAGGCCATCGCCTCGGTCGCCTCCTTCGACAGGGCCGGGAGCCAGGGCGCGGCGTACGGGGTGAGCGGGGAGGCGAGCGGGGAGTCGACCGCGCCCGTGCCCGCGAAGAAGGCGGGGAGGGCCGGGAAGGCCGGGAAGGCCGGGAGGGCCTGGGTGGTGGTGGGTGCGGCCGCCGCGACCGTCGCGGCCGGGGCGGGGGGCGGCGGGGGCGCGGTGGCCGGTGCGACGGCGGTACGGGTCCGGGGCGGGGCCGCCTGGGACGCCGCCTCCGGGGCCGAATCCGCTGCCAGGACCTGCTCCGTCTCCGTCTCCGTCTCCGCGAACGGCTCCGTCTCCGGGACCGGCTCCGCGAACGCGTCGGCGTCCGTGCCCGGCTCCGCGTCCGGATCAGGGATCCCCTCCGTGCCCGGCTCCGTCTCCAGGACCGGTTCCGTGTCCGCCGTCGTCTCCGGGTCCTCGCCCGGGTCCACGAGTTCCAGGCGCAGGCCGGCCGGGAGCGGCGGTGCGCCGTCCGTCTCGCCCGCCTCCGCCCGTACGCGGATCTCGACGCCGTCCGAGTCGCCGACCCACAGCGGGGTCGTGGAGCCGCGGAGCGCCCGGGAGGTGCCCTCCGCGCTGTCCGGGTCGGCGCCGTGTTCGTCGTTGTGGGTCTCCACGTCCTGCCACTCCGACCAGGTGTCCGTGCCGGTGGCGCGGGTGCGGACCTGGACGGTGCCGTGCAGCGGGGCCCTGGGGTCGTCCCAGACCACGCCCACGAGCGAGAAGGGCTTGACGTCGCGTCGGGTGAGCCCCTGCTCCCCCGCGCCTCCGCCGGACCGCGAGGAGGGGCCGAGCGGGGCGAGCGGCAGGGACTGGGTGGAGCCCGAGAGGTCGGGCGCGGGTGGCAGCGCGGAGGCCGCCGGTGGCTGCCCGAGCACCTCGGCCGCCGCGGGCGCGGCGGAGGAGACCGGCAGGGCGAGTACCGCCGCGCAGGTGACGGCGATCGAGGAGGCGAGTGAGGCACGCATGGGCCGATCGTGCGGAGCGCCACGCCGTTCCGCGCGGCGGAACACCGCCCGGAAAGCGGAGGCCGATCGGTCCGACCGGTGGACGGCGTCACCGGTACGGCGGACCCCGGCGGGCCCTCCCGCGTACGCTGTCCGGCGTGAACGCCAGCGACCGCACCCCCGCCGACCTGCTGCGATCCGCGCTCGCCGCGGACCCCGCCCGCCCCTTGGTCACCTTCTACGACGACGCCACCGGTGAACGGGTGGAATTGTCCGTCGCCACCTTCGCCAATTGGGTGGCCAAGACGGCGAACCTGATCCAGGGCGAGCTGTCCGCCGGACCCGGCGACCGGGTCGCGCTGCTGCTGCCCGCGCACTGGCAGACCGCCGTCTGGCTGCTCGCCTGTTCCTCGGTGGGCGTGACCGTCGAGCTCGGCGGCGACCCCTCGGGCGCGGACGTCGTGGTCGCGGGCCCGGAGACCCTCGACGCGGGTCTGGCCTGCTCCGGGGAGCGGATCGCGCTCTCCCTGGCGCCGCTGGGCCGCCGGTTCCCCGCCGCGCCCGCCGGTTACGCGGACTACGCGGTGGAGGTGCCGAGCCAGGGCGACCGGTTCGCCCCGTTCGTCCCGGTCGATCCGGACGCGCCCGCCCTGGTCGTCGACGGTACGGAGCGCAGTGGCGTCGAGCTCGTCGGGCAGGCCCGCGTGGACGCGGCGACGCTCGGCCTCGGACCCGGCTCCCGGCTGCTGTCCGGGCTCGGCTACGGGGACTGGACCGGCGTCTCGACCGGTCTGTACGCGCCGCTGGCCGCCGGCGGCTCGGTGGTGCTCTGCCGGAACCTGGACCGGCTCGCGCCCGAGGCGTTCGAGAAGCGGGTGGAGAGCGAGCGGGTGACGGACACCGCCGTGTGACCGCGCCGCCGCGCGGCCCCGCCGCCGTACGACCCGGTGGAACCGCACCCGTTCGGCCCAGCGACGGGCCGGGTCCCCGGGTTCGCGCGCCCGGTCCGGTGGATGATCGGTGGAGGGGAGTCGTCTCCTTCCGCACCACCACGCGTCGGGCCCGGCCGGCCCCTTCCCCGGCCGGCGGCCGTCCGGCGCGCCGCCGACGCCACGAAGGACGGACCCAGACGTGACGGACCGCGCAGGCACGCCCGCCGAACCGGACCCCCCGGTGCCCGAGGACGGGGAGCCCGGGGGCGCGGGGGCGGAGGACGCGGCGGGCGGCGGCCCGGAGGGGCCCGCCCCCGGGAAGCGCCGCCACTGGCTGCGCTGGACGGCCCTCGGCGTCTCGGTCGTCGTCCTCGGCGCGGCCGGGGCCGGCTGGTGGTTCTACCGGAAGCTCGACGGCAACATCACCACGGACACCACCGCCGCCGACGAGCTGCGCAGGTACGAGAAGGAGCGGCCGCCGGCCGGTGCCTCGGCCGCCCGGAACATCCTGCTCATCGGCTCGGACACCCGGTCCGGCGAGGGGAACGAGCGGTACGGCAGGGACAAGGGCACGCAGCGCTCCGACACGATGATCCTGCTGCACCTGTCGGCGGGCAGGAAGAGCGCGACCGCCGTCTCCCTCCCCCGCGACCTGATGGTGACGGTCCCCAGCTGCCGCAAGCCGGACGGGACCCGCACCCGGGAGCAGTTCGCGCAGTTCAACCTGGCCTTCGAGGTCGGCGGCACGGCGTGCACGATCCGTACCGTCGAGAAGCTGACCGGGACGCGGGTCGACCACCACATGGTGATCGACTTCCAGGGCTTCAAGAAGATGGTGGACGCCGTGGACGGGGTGGAGGTCTGCCTCAAGGAGCCCGTGGACGACGAGGACGCGCACCTGAAGCTGCCGGCGGGGCGCCAGACGCTCCACGGGGAGCAGGCCCTCGGCTTCGTACGGGCCCGGAAGTCGCTCGGCAACGGCAGCGACACCGAACGCATGGACCGCCAGCAGCAGTTCCTCGGCGCACTCGTCAACAAGGTGCAGAGCAACGGGGTGCTGCTGAACCCGGCCCGGCTCTATCCGGTCCTGGACGCGGCCACGAAGTCGATCACGACCGACGCGGGGCTCGACTCGCTGCGGGACCTCTACGACCTGGCGCGCTCGATGCGGGCGATCCCGACCGAGCGGGTGCAGTTCCTCACGGTCCCCCGCCGCCCGTACACGTACAACGCGAACCGGGACGAACTGGTACAGCCCGCCGCCAGTCAACTCTTCGAGGAGCTGCGGGAGGACAGGCCCGTGGTCGTGAAGCCCGGGGACCCCGGGGAGAAGACCGGGGGCCGGGAGCCCGGCGGCACGGAGGCCACGCCCGGCCCGACCCCGACGCCGACCTTCACCGGACGGAACGCGGCGGAGGGCGCGTGCTCCTGACCGGGAGGGCGCGGAGGGGGTCGTGAGAAGGGCGGGTAAAGGGCGAACCAAGGGGAGGGCGGGGAGGGATGCGGTTTGAGCGGATTGCCCGGTTGTAAGGGGCGTGGAATTTGTCACGGACGTCGCCCCGCGCTGAACTGGGCGGATACTGTGACCCGATCCGGTGTACCCCGACCACGTGGTCGTCACACCTCACCAGGGATCGAACGACCGAGAGAGCGGCGCCCCGTGGGGAAGGCGCCTCGCGTGGCACCGACGGAGGACTCGAGTAACCGTGGACGCGCACAGCCGTGGACGGGCGGACGAGATCGACCCCGCCGACCAGTGGGTGCTCAACCCGCAGACGGGCAACTACGAACTGCGACTGGACCGCTCCGCTGAGCAGCCGGCGGCCCCGTCCCGGCCCCGCGGATCCTCCGCCCCCACGACGGCCTCCGGGAGAGGCACCGCGACCGACGCCCCCGCGAAGGACACCGCCACCGAGGCCCCCGTCCCCGGCCAGCGCCGGCGCAGGGTCCCCGAGCAGACCCGGGGCGGCCGCCAGGCGCCCCCGAGCCGCCGCAGGCCCAAGCAGGGCGCCTCCCGCAAGAAGAAGGCGCTGCTGTGGACCGGCGGCACGATGGCCCTCGTCCTCGTGGGCGGCGCCACCGGCGCGTACCTGCTCTACAACAAGCTGGACGGCAACATCCACGTCGTCGACCCGGTCGGCGTGGAGAGCAAGGGCTTCCGCAAGGGCGAGGCCTTCAACGTCCTGATCATCGGCACCGACAAGCGGACCGGCGCGGGCAACGGCGGCTACGGCGACGCCAACAGCCCCGGCCACGCGGACACCACGATCCTCTTCCACGTCTCCAAGGACCGGACGAACGCCACGGCGCTCTCCATCCCGCGCGACCTGATGACGACGATCCCCGAGTGCCAGACCCGGCAGCCGGACGGGAAGATCCTCACGATCCCCGGCCAGCAGAAGGCCCGCTTCAACGTGAGCCTCGGCCAGGACGGCCGCGACCCCGGCTGCACCATGCGCACGGTCAAGGAGCTGACCGGCCTGGACGTCGACCACTTCATGATGGTCGACTTCAACGCCGTCAAGGAGCTGACCACGGCCGTCGGCGGCGTGAAGGTCTGCGTCGAGAAGCCGGTGAACGACCCCAAGTCGCACCTGAAACTGCCGGCCGGCGAGTCGCTCATCGAGGGCGAGCAGGCGCTCGCCTTCGTCCGCACCCGCTCCAGCTTCGGCAACAAGAGCGACCTGGACCGGATCAAGGTCCAGCAGCAGTTCCTGGGCTCGATGATCCGGCAGATGAAGTCGGACGAGACGCTGACCAGCCCGACGAAGCTGCTCGACCTCGCCGAGGCGGCGACGAAGGCGCTCACCGTCGACAAGGGCATAGGGTCCCTCTCCAAGCTCCAGGACCTGGCCAAGGAACTCTCCGGGATCGACACGAAGAACATCGCGTTCGCGACCCTGCCGGTCATCGACAACCCGGACGAGCCCAAGCCGGTCACCGTGGTGCCGCACCCGACGCAGGCGCCGCAGCTCTTCGCCGCCCTGCAGTCCGACACCTCGCTCACCGAGGTGAAGAAGAAGGAGCAGGACGCCAAGAACGCCCAGTCGCAGGCGCAGGCCGCGCTCCTCAAGGGCGAGCGGTCCACCGCCGCCGACGTGCGCGTCGACGTCTACAACGGCAGCGGCATCCAGGGGGCGGCCCAGTCGACCCTCAGCTGGCTGCAGAACGAGGAGGGCGTGCTCCGCTCGACCAACAGGAGCAACGCCCCCGAGAAGGCGGCGAAGACCACGCTCACCTACGCACCGAACCAGGCCGACCAGGCCCGCAAGCTCGCGGACCTGATGGGCCTGCCCGCCACGGCTCTGAAGCCTGGCACGCAGGATGCCGGGGTACGCGAGCCCATGACGCTCGTCCTCGGCGCCGACTTCAAGGGCGCGGGGGTGCCCGTCACCGGTCCGGCAAAGGCGCCGGACGTCGAGAAGGTAGCAGCTGACCAGCAGGTGTGCGCCAAGTGACCCGGAAACACCGGGACTCGGCGCACTCCTGATTCACGAGGGGACCTGGGGTGGGACAGAGCAGCGTGCGTGGGGAGGGAACGCGGGGAGACGTACCCCGTGCCCGTGAACTGGGCTGGGACGACGACCTGCACGGGGCCGGCGAGGCGACCGGCGCCTCCGAGGAGGCTCCGGCCCCGGACGGCACGACCCGCGCGGAACGGCGGCGCGGCACGGCGGGCGGTGACGCGCGTAGCGGCCGCCGCGGCGGGGGCGGCGGCTCGCGGCGGCGCCCCAAGAACGGCGCCGGGAAGAAGACCGGCAAGCGCAAGGCCCTGCGCTGGGTGGCGATCACCCTGGCGGTGCTGATACTCGGGACGGCCGGCGCCGGATACCTGTACTACGAGCACCTGAACGGCAACATCCGCGGCGGCAGCCGCGCGGGCGGCAACAGCGGCGTCAAGAAGGCCGCGCCGAACGCGCTGGGCGACACCCCGCTGAACATCCTCATGATCGGCTCGGACGACCGGGCCAACGAGAAGAACGTCGCCCTGGGCGGCGGCAAGAACGACCGGGACCGCAAGCCGCTGGCCGACGTGCAGATGCTGCTGCACATCTCGGCGGACCGGGAGAACGCCTCGATCGTCTCCGTCCCGCGCGACACGGTCGTCCCGATCCCCGAGTGCAAGGACAAGGACGGCACGACCTACCCGGCCACGACCAACCGGCCGATCAACGAGAGCCTCCAGCGCGGCGGCCCCGGCTGCACCCTCACCACCTGGGAGAACCTCACCGGGGTCTACATCGACCACTGGATGATGGTCGACTTCGCCGGTGTCGTGGCGATGGCCGACGAGGTCGGCGGCGTCCCGGTCTGCGTGAAGACCGGCGTCCACGACAAGTCGACCCGGCTGGTGAAGGGCGGCTCCGGCCTGAAGCTGCGCAAGGGCACCACCGAGATCCAGGGCGAGCAGGCCCTCCAGTGGCTGCGCACCCGGCACGCGTTCGGCAGCGACCAGAACCGCGCCAAGGCCCAGCACATGTACATGAACGGCATGATGAAGAAGCTCCAGAGCCAGAACGCCTGGAGCGACAGCGGCCGTCTGATGGGTCTGGCCGACACCGCCACGCGGGCCCTCCAGGTCTCCGACGAGATCAAGAGCGTGAAGAAGCTCTTCGACCTGTCGATGCAGCTCAAGAACGTCAAGCTCGACCGTCTGACGACGGCGACGGTCCCGACGAAGCCCTATCCCCTGAACCCCGACGCGTGGCTGGAGATGATCCCGGCGTCCGCCGAGAAGATGTGGACGATGCTCCGTGACGACGTCGCCTTCGACAAGAACGGCGACAAGGCCGGTGCCAAGCCGAAGCCGACGGCCTCCGCGAAGCCGAAGGTGCCCGCCGACGCCCCCGGTTCCTTCGGCGTGACGATCGTCAACGGCACCGACGGCAACGGCGAGCCGGCCGTCCAGGGCCGCGCCCGCTCGCTGGCCGAGACCCTCCAGGGCAAGGGCTTCACGCGGGCCGAGTCCTCCCAGGAGGGCGGTCCCCGCAAGGACACCGTGGTCGTCTATCCCAAGGACGACGGCGACCAGGGCAAGGCGAACGCCCAGTCGGTGGCCAAGGCGCTCGGGCTGCCCGACTCCGCGGTCCGGATCGACGCCAAGGCCGAGGGCATCAAGCTCATCATCGGCGGCGACTGGCGCGAGGGCTCGGTCTACAAGCGGCCGACGCACACCGCGGGCGACCTGCCCGAGGGCGCCGACGACAAGGCGGAGTGCATGGACGTCTACTCGGTCTACCAGTGGGACGGGGAGAGCTGACCCCGCTCCCCCGCGCACACGGCGACGGCCGGACCCCGGAAAGGGGTCCGGCCGTCGCCGTGTGCGGACGCGGACGCGGTCCTCAGACCGTCTCCGTCTCCCCCGCCGTCACCGCCGGGCGGCGGCTCGCGATGACCTTCCTCGCGAGGGAGCGGGGGCTGGTGAGGAAGCCGTAGCCCCAGGACATGTGCATGGTGGCGAGGGCGACCGGGATCTGGAGGCGGGCCTTGAGCGGGAGGCCCTTGCCCGCCGGGACCGAACCGGCGGTGATCGCGGCGAGGTAGCCGGCCGGGACCACGAAGCCGAGCGGGGTGACGAGGGCGCCCACGACCACGCCGGCGGCGATGGCGCAGACGGCGGTCGGCGGGGCCAGGTAGCGGAGGTTGATGGAGCCCTGGTGGTAGCGGGCCACCACGTGGCGCCAACGCCCGTAGTCCTTGTACTGCTTGGCGAGCGCCTTCACCGACGGGCGGGGGCGGTACTGGACGCGCAGCTCCGGCGAGAACCAGATCAGGCCGCCTGCCTCGCGGATCCGGAAGTTCAGCTCCCAGTCCTGGGCGCGGATGAACTCCACGTTGTAGCCGCCCTGCCGCTCCAGGGCCTCGCGCCGGAAGACGCCCAGGTAGACGGTCTCGGCGGGGCCCGCCTCGCCGCCCGTGTGGAAGGCGGCGTTGCCGACGCCGATCTTCGAGGTCATCGCGGCGGCGACCGCGTCCTCCCAGGCGTTCTCGCCCTCGGCGTGCATGATGCCGCCGACGTTCTGCGCGCCGGTCTCCTCCAGGAGCCGCACGGCGGTGGCGATGTAGTTCGGGGAGAGCATCCCGTGGCCGTCGACGCGCACCACGATCGGGTGGCGGGAGGCGCCGATCGCCGCGTTGAGCGCGGCGGGCGTACGACCGGTGGGGTTCGGCACGGTCTTGACGCGGGGGTCCTCGCGGACGAGTTCGGCGGCGATCTCGTCGGTGCGGTCCGTGGACGGGCCGAGCGCGATCACCACCTCCATCTCGCCGTCGTACTCCTGCTCCAGGATGTGGCGGACGGAGTTGCGCAGGTGCCGCTCCTCGTTGAGGACCGGCATGATCACGGAGACGGGGGGCAGCATGGTTCCTCGGCGGTGCGGGAGGGGTGTCCCCCGCGAGACGGAGACGGTGTTTTCGTCCGCCACGTTACCGCGAACGGGGGACACGGGTGCGCGCCGCACGGGTGGCGGCCCCTTGCGCTGATCGTATGGGCCTACGGTGCTCACGGCCCCCTTGTCCCACCCGCGGAGGTGTCCGTCCGTGCCCACACCGCCCCGCACGCCCCGTCCCCGGCCCGCCGCCCGCCGCGTACCGGCGCGACGGCCGCGGCGGCCCCGGTGGGGGATGCGGATGGCGACGGCGCTCTCCGTGACGGTCCTCGCGGCGGGCGGGATCGGGCACGCCCTGGTGACCGGCCTGGACACCGGGCTCACCCGGGTCGACCCCTTCAAGGACATGAAGAACCGGCCGCAGGCCGGGCACGGGATGAACGTGCTCGTCGTCGGCACGGACGGCCGGGACCGGATCAGCGCGGAGGAGCGGGCGAAGTACCGGCTCGGCGGCGCGCCCTGCAACTGCACCGACACGGTGATGCTGGTGCACGTCTCGGAGGACCGGGACCGGGCGAGCGTGGTGAGCCTGCCCCGCGACTCGTACGCCGAGATGCCCGAGCACACCGACCTCACCAGCGGCGAGAAGCACCACGCGCACCCGGTGAAGCTGAACGCGGCCTACGCGGAGGGCGGGCCCGCGCTGACCGTGCGGACCGTGGAGTCGATGACCGGCGTCAAGATCGACCACTACCTGGAGGTCGACTTCACCAGCTTCATGCGGACCGTGGACGCGGTCGGCGGGGTGCGGATCTGTACGACGAAGCCGCTGAAGGACGCGTACACCGGGCTCGACCTGGCCCCCGGCTCCCACGAGCTGGACGGCGGGCAGGCCCTGCAGTACGTGCGCTCCCGGCACATCGACGGGGCGGCCGACATCGGGCGGATGCAGCGGCAGCAGAAGTTCGTGGCGGCGCTGGTGGAGCGGGTGACGAGCGGCGGGGTGCTGTTCAACCCGGTGCGGTTCCGGGCGGTGGCCACCAGCATGTTGAGCTCCGTACGGGCCGACGAGGGCTTCGGCACGGACCAGATGCTGTCGCTCTCCAAGGCGATGCGCGGCTTCACGCCGGCGTCGTCGGAGTTCGTGTCCGTGCCGGTCGGGGACATGAGCTTCCCGGTGAAGGGCATCGGCTCGACGGTGAAGTGGGACGCGGCGAAGGCCCAGCAGCTCTTCCAGGCGCTGCGGGAGGACCGGCCGATCGCCCCGCGCAAGGCGGCGACCTCGGCGAAGGCGCCGAAGGACGTCGTGGTGGACGTGGCGCCGGACACGGTCCGGGTGCAGGTCTACAACGGGACCCGGACGGACGGCCTCGGCCGGAAGGTCGACGACGCGCTGCGCGGGACCGGCTTCGCCACCACCCGGACGCCGAGGACGGCGGAGGGGGCGGAGCGGGAGCGCACGGTCGTGGAGTACGACCCGCGCTGGGACCGCTCGGCGAAGTCCCTGGCGGCGGCCCTGCCGGGCGCGGAGCTGAAGGCGGTGGCGGGCAGGGGCGGAACGCTGCGGGTGGTCGTGGGGGCGGACTACAAGGGCGTCCGGGCGGTCCGCGCGGAGGAGCCGGAGAAGCCGTTCGAGGCGGTGACGGGCGACCAGGTGGTGTGCCCGTGATCGGGCCGGGGCCGGAGTCCGGCCCCGTGTGCCCCGTACGGATCAGTCCTCGTACGCCTCGGTCCCCGTACGTCCCGGTCCCCGTACGCCTCAGTCCTCGTACCCCTCCGCCACCCGGCGTTCCCGGAGTTCCTTGATCGCCTGGCGGCGGGCCAGGCGGTGGGTGCGGCGGATCTGGGCCTCCTGGTTGCGGCGCTTGTCCTTCTCCGTCTCCGGGACGACCTGCGGGACCGGGCGGGGCTTGCCCTCCGCGTCGACGGCCGCGAAGACCAGATAGGCGGAGCCGACCTGGGTGGCGGGCGTGGACTCGTTCCAGCGCTCGGCCATGACCCGGACGCCGACCTCCATGGAGGACCGGCCCGTCCAGTTGACCTGGGCCTTCACGTGGACCAGGTCGCCGACCCTGACGGGCTCCAGGAAGACCATCTCGTCCATGGAGGCGGTCACGGCGGGCCCGCCCGAGTGCCGGCCCGCGACGGCGCCCGCCGCGTCGTCCACCAGCTTCATGATCACGCCGCCGTGCACCGTGCCCAGGAGGTTGGTGTCGTGGCTGGTCATGATGTGGCTGAGGGTGGTGCGGGAGGCCGAGGTGGGCTTGCCCGGGATATCGCCCTGATCTGTCATGCCCTCCACCTTATGCCGGACCTCCGTGACGCCCCCGTTCGGTCCGCTTTGCATCAGCTTGGCAACAGCACCGCCCCGATCCTCCACCCGCCCTGTCGCCGGGAAACCCCCGCCCGGCACACTGTTCCCCATGAATGACTGGCCCGATGACGGCGGATACGGCCGCGGCCCCGCGAACCCCCGGCCCGAGGGTCCTCGCAGGATGAGCCACGTGCAGCGCCCGCAGGTTCCGCAGCAGCCGCCCCGTTACGACCAGGGCCAGGACCGGGACTACAACCCGAGCTTCACCCAGGCTCAGGGCACCGGCTACGACTCCGGTTACAACACGGGCCAGGTCTACGGCGGCGCCCAGGGCGGCGCTCCCCAGGGCGGCGACGGCCGGGGCGGCATCCCCCCGCAGTACGCGCCCCCGGGCTCCGGCGGCTCCGGGAGCGGTCCCGCCCCCGACTGGCGCAAGCGGATCAAGGTCGGCTCGATCGTCCTGGTCGTCGGCGTCCTCGCCTGGGGCATCGGCACGTACGCCTGGGCGAGCTCGCAGATGCGCAACGAGGTGGACCTCTCCAAGGTCATCGAGCGCCCGTCCGAGGGCGACTGCACCACGTACCTGATCGTCGGCTCCGACAGCCGCGAGGGCATGTCGGCCGAGGAGAAGAAGAAGCTGCACACCGGCTCCGCCGAGGGCAAGCGGACCGACTCGATGATGATCCTCGCGGCCTGCTCCAGCGGGAACACGATGGTCTCTCTGCCGCGCGACTCCTGGGTGACGATCCCGTCGTTCGTCGGCTCCGAGTCGGGCAAGAAGTACGGGGCCCGCGGCGGCTCCAAGCTGAACGCGGCGTACGCGATGGACGGCCCCGAGCTGCTCGTGCGGACCGTGGAGTACAACACCGGGCTGCGCATCGACCACTACGCGGAGATCGGCTTCGCCGGCTTCGCGAACATCGTGGACGCGCTCGGCGGCGTCGAGCTGAACATCGAGAAGGGCTTCAAGGACAAGAAGTCCGGCGCGGACTTCCAGGCCGGCACGCAGACCCTCAACGGCGAGCAGGCCCTGGCCTTCGTCCGCACCCGGTACGCCTTCGCCGAGTCGGACCTGGCGCGGACGAAGAACCAGCAGAAGTTCCTCTCCGCCCTGGCCAACCAGGCGGCGACGCCGGGCACGATCCTCAACCCGTTCGCGCTGTACCCGACGCTGGGCGCCGGCCTGGACACGCTGATCGTGGACAAGGACATGTCCCTGTACGACCTGGGCAAGATGTTCTTCGCCATGAAGGGCATCAGCGGCGGCGACGGCAAGTCCATGAACATCCCGATCTCGGGCACCGCCCCGCAGGGCTCCCTGAAGTGGGACATGCCGAAGGTGAAGCAGCTGGTGGAGCAGATCAGGAACGACCAGAAGGTCACGGTCGAGTCGAACCGCTGACCCCGGGGGACGGACGGGCCGGGGCACGGCCGAGCCCCCCACCAGGGCACGGCTATGCTCGGGCAGGCATTCCGCCCGACCCCTCTGGAGTACCGCATGGCCCTCAAGATCACCGTGATCGGCACCGGCTACCTCGGCGCCACCCACGCCGCGGCCATGGCGGAACTGGGATTCGAGGTCCTCGGCCTCGACGTCGTCCCCGAGAAGATCGAGCTGCTGTCCTCCGGCCGGGTCCCGATGTACGAGCCGGGGCTCGAGGACCTGCTCGCGAAGCACGTCGCCGGCATCGAGGGGTCGAGCGGCCGGCTGCGGTTCACCACCTCCTGGGAGGAGGTGGGCGCCTTCGGCGACGTGCACTTCGTCTGCGTCAACACCCCGCAGAAGCACGGCGAGTACGCCTGTGACATGAGTTACGTGGACGCCGCCTTCACCTCCCTCGCCGGGGTCGTACGGGAAGGGGCCCTGGTCGTCGGCAAGTCGACCGTGCCGGTCGGCTCGGCCGAGCGGCTCGCGGCCCTGCTCCCGGCGGGCGTCGAGCTCGCCTGGAACCCCGAGTTCCTGCGGGAGGGCTTCGCCGTCGGCGACACCCTGCACCCGGACCGGATCGTGGTCGGCGTGCGCGGCGAGCGGGCCGAGAAGCTGCTGCGCGAGGTGTACGCGGTGCCGGTCGGGGAGGGTTCGCCGTTCGTGGTGACCGACTTCCCGACGGCGGAGCTGGTGAAGACCGCCGCGAACTCCTTCCTCGCCACCAAGATCTCCTTCATCAACGCGATGGCGGAGGTCTGCGAGGCCGCCGACGGCGACGTCGCCAAGCTGGCGGAGGCCATCGGGCACGACGAGCGGATCGGCTCCAAGTTCCTGCGGGCCGGCATCGGCTTCGGCGGCGGCTGCCTGCCGAAGGACATCCGGGCGTTCATGGCCCGGGCGGGCGAGCTGGGCGCCGACCAGGCGCTGACCTTCCTGCGCGAGATCGACTCGATCAACATGCGGCGGCGCGGCCAGATGGTGGAGATGACCCGCGAGGTCCTGGGCGGGAACTCCTTCCTGGGCCGCCGGGTCGCCGTCCTCGGCGCCACCTTCAAGCCGGACTCGGACGACGTCCGCGACTCCCCCGCCCTGAACGTGGCCGGGCAGATACACCTCCAGGGCGGCCAGGTCACCGTCTACGACCCGAAGGGCATGGAGAACGCCCGCCGGCTCTTCCCGACCCTGGGGTACGCGGACTCGGCCCTGGAGGCCGTGCGCGGGGCGGACGTGGTGCTGCACCTGACGGAGTGGCGCGAGTTCCGCGAGCTGGACCCGGCGGAGCTGGGCGAAGCGGTGTCCGCCCGGATCGTCCTCGACGGCCGCAACGCGCTCGACGCGGCGCGGTGGCGCGACGCGGGCTGGACGTACCGGGCGATGGGACGTCCGCGGGCGTAGGGCCCGGGGACCTGGGGGGAAAGAACGGCGCGATGAGCACCACCATGAGCGGATTCGTACGGACGATGGCCGCCGTGGCCGTCGGAGCGGTGCTGGTCACCGGGTGCGGCGGCGGGTCGGAGGGCGGCTCGAAGGCCCCGGCCGCCTTCGGCAGGGAGGCCGCCCAGGCGGACCTGGACGCGGCGGGGAAGGCCGCCGGGCTGCCCGGCGCGGCGCAGCCGAAGTCCCCGGAGCCGGTGGACCCGTCCGGCGGTCCGGCCACCGAGGAGGAGCGGAAGCGGAAGGACGTGGCGGACCGGATGGCGGCCTGCTCGGCCGTCTGGTCCACCCGCGACCAGAAGCCCGCCGAGGCGGAGCGGCGGTTCCGCGACGTCCTCGCGGCCCTCGCGGAGCGCGGCTGGAAGGAGCACAGGCCCGTGGAGCGGGTGACGCTCGACGAGGACGGCTTCGTGCTGATGGCCCAGTACAAGAAGCGGGGGTGGACCCTCTTCGCCCGGCACACCGACACGGACGCGTTCCGCATGGCCACGATCACGGCCACGGAGGACGCCTGCGCGGCCCGGTTCACGGACGCGGAACTGGAGCTCCTGGAGGACTAGCCGGGGCCTTGCCCGGCAGCGGAGTGGGTAGGCGGGAACAGGAGAACACTCCCGCTTCCGCGGAACCCGCGCGGAGCCCCTGTGAAAGACCCCTGTGAAAGAGGAGAGCCATGCCCGTCGCCACCCTGCGGTCCGTCGTCCTGGACTGTCCCGACCCGCTGTCCCTCGCCACCTTCTACGCCGGGATCCTCGGCGGCTCGCCGCAGGTCTCGGAGGATTCCGAGGAGGGGGACTCCTGGGTGGTCCTCTCCGGGCACGACGGCACCCAACTCGCCTTCCAGGAGGTCGCCGGGTACGTCGCGCCGCGCTGGCCCGAGGAGGACGGCGGGCAGCAGTTCCACCTGGACCTGACCGTGGACGACCTCGACCGGGGCGAGGAGCAGGTGCTCGCGCTCGGCGCCAAGCTGCTCGACGCGGGCGGGCCCGACCGCGACTTCCGCGTGTACGCGGACCCGGTCGGGCACCCGTTCTGCCTCTGCGTGGACCTGTAGGTCCGGTCAGGCGCCCCGGCCGTCCAGGGACTCGATCGTCGCGTTCGACGGGGCCGTGCGGTCCCTCAGGTCGCGGGAGACGGCTTCCGCGTCGCGCAGGACGCGGACCGCGTTGGACCAGGTCAGCTTGGCCAGGTCCGGGTGCGACCAGCCGCGGTGGAGGAGTTCCGCGACCAGGTTCGGGTAGCCGGCGACGTCGTCCAGGCCCGAGGGGGTGAAGGCCGTGCCGTCGTAGTCGCCGCCGATGCCGATGTGGTCGATGCCGGCGGCCTCGCGCATGTGGTCGAGGTGGTCGGCGACCGTGGCGGCGGTGGCGACCGGACGCGGGTTCGCCTCCTCGAAGGCGCGGTGCAGCGCCATCGCCTCGGCGGTGGTGTCGAGGTGGTCGAAGCCGTGCTCCCGCAGGTTCTCGTCCGCCCGCGCGGTCCACTCGACGGCCGCCGGAAGGATGAACTTGGGCACGAAGGTCGCCATCACCACGCCGCCGTTGGCGGGCAGCCGCTCCAGGACGTCGTCCGGGACGTTGCGCGGGTGGTCGCAGACCGCGCGGGACGAGGAGTGCGAGAAGATCACCGGCGCGGCGGTGGCGTCGAGGGCGTCCCGCATGGTCGTGGCGGCCACGTGCGAGAGGTCGACCAACATGCCGGAGCGGTTCATCTCGCGGACGACCTGCCGGCCGAAGGCGGAGAGCCCGCCGACGCCGGGGTCGTCGGTCGCCGAGTCCGCCCAGTCGTTGTTGTCGTTGTGGGTGAGCGTCATGTAGCGCACGCCCAGGGCGTGCAGCGCGCGCAGGGTGGCGAGGGAGTTGTTGATCGAGTGGCCGCCCTCGGCCCCCTTGAGGGAGGCGATGCGGCCCTGCTTGCGGGCCGCCTCCATGTCGTCCGCCGTCAGCGCGGGCGCCAGGTCGGCGGCGTACCGCTCCAGGAGCTGGTCGACCACGTCGATCTGCTCCAGGGTGGCGCTGACGGCGTCGTCCCCGGTGAACCGGCAGGGCACGTACACCGACCAGAACTGGGCGCCGACGCCGCCGGCCCGCAGCCGGGCCAGGTCGGTGTGGAGCGCGCCGGTCTGGTCGGCCGCGATGTCCATGCGGTCCAGGTCGTAGCGGACGTGCTCGCGCAGGGCCCACGGCAGGTCGTTGTGGCCGTCCACCACCGGGTGGCCGGCGAGCAGCTCGCGCGCCTCGGCGAGGCGGTCGGCGGCGGTCACCGGGCGAAGCCGAAGGACTCGGCGCCCTCGACCTTGGCGCGCAGCCGCTTGCCCTTCTCGGTGGCCTGGTCGTTCAGCTCCCGCTGGAAGGCGCGCATCCGGTCGAGGAGCGCCGGGTCGTGCGCGGCCAGGATCCGGGCCGCGAGCAGGCCCGCGTTGCGGGCGCCGCCGACGGAGACCGTGGCGACCGGGACGCCGGCCGGCATCTGCACGATGGAGAGCAGCGAGTCCATGCCGTCGAGGTACTTCAGCGGCACCGGCACGCCGATGACCGGCAGCGGGGTGACGGAGGCGAGCATCCCCGGCAGGTGGGCGGCGCCGCCCGCGCCCGCGACGATCGCCCTGAGCCCGCGCCCGGCGGCCTCCTCGCCGTACGCGATCATCTCGCGCGGCATCCGGTGCGCGGAGACGACGTCGACCTCGTACGGGATCTCGAACTCGTCCAGGGCCTGGGCGGCGGCCTCCATGACGGGCCAGTCGGAGTCCGAACCCATGACGATGCCGACGACGGGGCTGGTGCTCATTCGGTGATCGTTCCTCGCAGGTAGCCGGCGGCGTGGCGGGCGCGCTCCAGCACGTCGTCCAGGTCGTCGCCGTAGGTGTTGACGTGGCCCACCTTGCGGCCGGGCTTCACGTCCTTTCCGTACATGTGGATCTTGAGCTGCGGGTCCCTGGCCATGCAGTGCAGGTACGCGGAGTACATGTCCGGGTAGTCGCCGCCCAGGACATTGCACATCACGGTCCACCGCGCGCGGGGGCGCGGGTCGCCGAGGGGCAGGTCGAGGACCGCCCGGACGTGGTTGGCGAACTGCGAGGTGATCGCGCCGTCCTGGGTCCAGTGGCCGGAGTTGTGCGGGCGCATCGCCAGCTCGTTGACGAGGATCCGGCCGTCCGTGGTCTCGAAGAGCTCCACGGCGAGGTGGCCGACGACGCCCAGTTCGCGGGCGATCCGCAGCGCCAGCTCCTGCGCCCGTCCGGACAGCTCCTCGGACAGGTCGGGGGCGGGGGCGATCACGGTGTCGCAGACGCCGTCGACCTGGCGGGACTCCACGACCGGGTAGGCGACGGCCTGGCCGTGCGGGGAGCGGACGATGTTCGCCGCCAGCTCGCGCGCGAAGTCGACCTTCTCCTCCGCGAGGACCGGGACGCCGGCCAGGAAGGGGTCGCGGGCGTCCTCGGGCGAACGCACGAACCAGACGCCCTTGCCGTCGTAGCCGCCGCGCACGGTCTTGAGGATGATCGGGAAGCCCCCGACCTCGGCCGCGAAGGCCTCCGCGTCCGCCGGGTCCGCGACGATGCGGTGCCGGGGGCTCGGCGCGCCGATCTCGTCGAGCCGGGCGCGCATCACCCCCTTGTCCTGCGCGTGCACCAGCGCGTCGGGCCCCGGCCGGACGGGGATGCCGTCCGCCTCCAGGGCCCGCAGGTGCTCGGTGGGGACGTGCTCGTGATCGAAGGTGATCACGTCGCATCCGCGCGCGAAGTCACGCAGCGTGTCCAGGTCGCGATAGTCGCCGACGACGACCTCGCTCACCACCTGGGCCGCGGAGTCCTGCGGGGTGTCACTGAGGAGCTTGAACTTGATGCCGAGGGGGATGCCCGCCTCGTGGGTCATACGGGCGAGCTGACCGCCACCGACCATGCCGACTACCGGAAACGTCACCCTCTTAGGGTATCCGCACCATCGGGGAACACGCGTCCGGCTGTGTTTTGTCACAAGAGGGGACCCCTGGGGCGGGTGCGGCGAGGGGCGAGGTTCGGCCACGGTTCGCGCGGTACACCGGCATGTGCCAGAGGCCCTGGTTAGCATGGACCGTGTTGACGTCACCCGGGCGTCACCCGGACGGACGGGACAGAGCCATCACCATGAGTGAACCCGGCGCGCTGCGCACGCGACTCGACCGGCTCTTCCGCGAGGTCGCGAAGTTCGGTGCCGTGGGTGCCGTGGGGGTTCTGGTGGACCTCGGGGTCTTCAACCTCGTGCGCCACTTCACGGACCTGCCCGTCGTACGGGCGAGCGTCATCGCCACCGTGGTCGCGATCGCGTTCAACTACATCGGGTTCCGGTACTTCACCTACCGTGACCGGGACAAGGGCAGGCGCACCAAGGAGATGTCCCTCTTCCTGGTCTTCAGCCTGATCGGCCTGGTCATCCAGAACGGGCTGCTCTACGCGGCGACGTACGGCTTCGGCTGGGACGGCCCGCTGGCCAGCAACTTCTTCAAGTTCTTCGGGATCGGGATCGCGACCCTGTTCCGCTTCTGGTCGTACCGCACCTGGGTCTTCCGCGCCCTGCCGGCGAAGGAGGCCGTGCAGACCGCCGAATCGTTCCTGGAGCAGGCGCCGCCGCGGCAGGCGACCCGCCGCCAGCCCGACCGGGTCTGACCCGGGCCCTTCACCGTACGGGGCGGTCCGACGGCCGGTCCGAGACGCTCTTGGCCTCGCGGCCCAGGAAGAGCGCGAAGACCGGCGGCTGCTGCTGGAGGAGCTCCAGGCGGCCGCCGTCCGCCTCGGCGAGGTCGCGGGCGACCGCCAGGCCGATGCCGGTGGAGCTGCGGCCGCTGACGGCCCGCTCGAAGATCCGCGCGCCGAGGTCGGCCGGGACGCCCGGCCCCTCGTCGGTGACCTCGATCACGGACTGGTTGCCGGTGACCCGGGTCCGCAGGGCGACCGTGCCGCCGCCGTGCATGAGCGAGTTCTCGATCAGGGCGGCGAGGACCTGGGCGACCGCGCCCGGGGTGCCCACGGCCCGCATCCCCTGCTTGCCGGAGTGCACGATGGCCCGCCCCGCGCTGCGGTAGGCCGGCCGCCACTCCTCGATCTGCTGCTTGACGACCTCGTCCAGGTCGAAGGCGACGGCGGAGCCGGTCCGGGGGTCGCGGGAGTTGGTGAGGAGCCGCTCCACGACGTCGGTGAGCCGCTCGACCTGGGTGAGCGCGATCGTCGCCTCCTCCTTGACCGTGTCCAGGTCGTCGGCGAGGGCGACCTCCTCCAGGCGCATGGAGAGCGCGGTGAGGGGGGTGCGGAGCTGGTGGGAGGCATCGGCGGCGAGCCGGCGCTCGGCGGTGAGCATCCGGGCGATCCGCTCGGCGGAGGCGTCGAGGACATCCGCGACCCGGTCCAGCTCGGGCACCCCGTACCGCTTGTGCCGGGGGCGCGGGTCGCCGGAGCCGAGGCGCTCGGCGGTCTCCGCGAGGTCGGTGAGCGGGGAGGCGAGCCGGTTGGCCTGCCGTACGGCGAGGAGGACGGCGGCGACGACGGCGAGCAGGGCCACCGCGCCGATGATCAGGAGGGTGCGGCCGACCTCGGCGGTGACGGCCGAGCGGGGCTCCTCGACGATCACGGTCTCGCCGCGCTCGCCCTCGGCGCTGCCCCGGATGACCTCGCCCTCGGGGCGCTCCCCGATCGAGATGGGGTCGCGGCCGGGGATGAGGATCTGCGCGTACCGCTTGGCGCCGCTCTGCTCGGCGAGGATGTCCGGGTTGACCGGCTCGCCGCCGATGAGCCGGCTGTCGACGATGGAGACGATCCGCAGCGCCTCCGAGTCCACGCTCTCCTGGGCACTGCCGGCGATCGTGCGGGTCTCGACGATGACGAGGGAGACGCCGAAGACGGCGATGACGACGAGCACCACGGCGAGCGTGGAGTTGATCAGACGGCGGCGCACGGAGGCTCTTTCGCTGGGGGGCGGCTCTTCTCCCGGGGGTCAGCTCTTCTCGAAGGGGTCAGCTCTTCTCGAAGGGGTCAGCTCTTCTCGAAGCGGAAGCCGACGCCGCGCACGGTGGCGATGTAGCGCGGGTTCGCCGCGTCGTCGCCGAGCTTCTTGCGCAGCCAGGAGATGTGCATGTCGAGGGTCTTGGTGGAGGACCACCAGGTGGTGTCCCAGACCTCGCGCATCAGCTGGTCGCGGGTGACGACCCGGCCGGCGTCCCGGACGAGGACCCGGAGCAGGTCGAACTCCTTGGCGGTGAGCTGGAGCTCCTCGTCGCCCATCCAGGCGCGGTGCGACTCGACGTCGATCCGCACGCCGTGGGTGGAGGGGGCGGCGACGGGCTCGGCGGCGCCGCGCCGGAGCAGGGCCCGGACCCGGGCGAGGAGCTCGGCGAGCCGGAAGGGCTTGGTGACGTAGTCGTCGGCGCCCGCGTCGAGCCCGACGACGGTGTCGACCTCGTCGGCGCGGGCGGTGAGCACCAGGATGGGGATGGCGTGTCCCTCGGCGCGCAGCCGCCGGGCGACCTCCAGGCCGTCCATGCCGGGGAGGCCCAGGTCGAGCACGACCAGGTCGACGCCGCCCTGGAGGCCGGTGTCGAGCGCGGTGGGGCCGTCCTCGCGGACCTCGACCTCGTACCCCTCCCTCCGCAGGGCGCGGGCCAGCGGTTCCGAGATGGACGCGTCGTCCTCGGCGAGCAGTACACGGGTCATGGGGTGATGGTAGTCCGCACGGCACCCGGCCCGGGGTGCGATCCGCCGGGCCCGGGGAGACCCTGCGGATCTTGTGGGCATCTTGTGTGTGACCTTCGAATGACCCTGTACGGTTGCACTATCGCCTGTGATCCATCTCTCAAGTCCTTCCATATCCGGCACTGTCGTGTCGTATGGTGTTGAGGCGTCTGTAGCGGTATTCGGGGACCTTTGGCCGGCTTGGTGGGTCGGGGTCCTCTTTTCTGCGTGAGGTCGGCCCTGCCACCCTCGAGGACGCCGAATGACCTGTGGGCCGGGTTCCGGGACGTGAAGACGCGTCTCCCGGGGCGTGGATCCCGGCGGAGTTCCACGATTCCGCCGGTGCCGGCCTCCCCCACCGGGCGCACCCCGCTCACAAGGCGAGCGTCCCGACAGAGCAAGGATCGACATGGCGTCCAGCCTGACGGCGTCCTCTACCGGGATTCCCGAGTACGAGAAGACGTTCCTCGGCCACCCCCGGGGCCTGGCCACCCTCTTCATGACCGAGATGTGGGAGCGCTTCTCCTACTACGGCATGAGGGCCCTTCTGGTCCTGTACCTGGTCTCCGGCGGCGTGGACGCCGCCACGGGCAGCCAGGGCGGCGGTCTCGCGATGACCGCGGCGACGGCGACGGCGATCTACTCCGTCTACGTCTCGATGGTCTACCTCATGGCCATGCCCGGCGGCTGGTTCGGCGACCGCGTCTGGGGTGCCCGCAAGACGGTCGCGATAGCCGCGTCCGTGATCATGCTCGGCCACGTCGCGCTGGCCGTCCCCGGCCAGGCGATGTTCTTCGTCGGCCTCGCGCTCGTCGCGGTCGGCTCCGGTCTGCTGAAGGCCAACATCTCGACGATGGTCGGCCACCTGTACAAGGACGCGGACGACCCGCGCCGCGACGGTGGCTTCACGCTCTTCTACGTCGGCATCAACCTGGGCGCGTTCTTCGCCCCGCTGGTGATCGGCACCGTCGGCGAGAAGGTCAACTGGCACCTGGGCTTCGCCCTGGCCGCCGTCGGCATGGGCCTGGGCCTGGCCGTCTTCCTGGCCTTCGCCAAGACGCTGAACCCGAAGAGCAGCGAGGTCCCGAACCCGCTGTCGCCGGAGGAGCGCAAGGCCGTCCTCACGAAGACCGCCGCCGTCGTCGCCGTGGCCGCCGTGTTCTACGGCACCGTGGTCGCCCTCGGCATGTACACCCTGAACTGGGCGATGGTCCCGATCACCCTCGCGGGCCTGATCATCCCGGTCGCCGTCCTGGCGCGCATCAAGCGCGACAAGGACCTGAGCACCGGCGAGCAGTCCCGGGTGACCGGCTACATCTGGTTCTTCGTGGCCGCCGCCATCTTCTGGATGATCTACGACCAGGGCGGCTCGACGCTGTCGCTGTTCGCGGACGACAAGACCGCGAGCACCATCTTCGGCTTCGGCTTCCCGGCCACCTGGTACCAGTCGCTGAACCCGCTGTTCGTGATGGCGCTCGCCCCGGTCTTCGCCTGGCTGTGGCTGTGGCTGGCCCGCAAGAACCAGGAGCCGAACACCATCGTGAAGTTCGCGATGGGCCTGGTCCTGGTCGGCGCGTCCTTCTTCGTCTTCATCGTCCCGATGAACATGGCGGGCGACGGCACCAAGGTCTCCCCGATGTGGCTGGTCACGATCTACATGATCCAGACCATCGGCGAGCTGTGCCTCTCCCCGGTCGGCCTCTCCGTCACCACGAAGATGGCGCCGCAGAAGTACGCCTCCCAGATGATGGGCGTGTGGTTCCTCGCGGTCACCGCCGGCGACTGCACCACCGGTCTGCTGTCGATCGCGGGCGTCGACCTCAACGGGACGGGGATCATCGCGATGGAGGCGGCCCTGGCGGTCCTGGCCGGATTCGCGATCTGGATGTACCGCAAGAAGGTCCAGAACCTCATGGGCGACGTCCACTGACGCTCCCCCGCCGCTTCACGCGCGAGGCCGCCGCACCGGACCGGTGCGGCGGCCTTCGCCGTTCTGGGGGGCTTCCGGCGGCCCGGGCGGTCGCCGGGGGCGGAGAAAGCCCGGCCGGTCAGTCGCCGGGGGCGGAGAGCTCGGCCCAGACGGTCTTGCCGGGGGCCCCGGGGGTGCGCTCGATGCCCCAGTCGCGGCAGAGCCGCTGCACGATGAACATGCCGTGGCCGCCGGGGCGTCCGGCGCGGTGCGGGGTGCGCGGGGCGGGCTGGCCGGCGCCGCGGTCGGTGACTTCGAGTCGCAGCACCTTGGGCAGCCGCAGGACGCGCAGGCTCTCGGGCCCGTCGGCGTGCAGGCAGGCGTTGGTGACCAGCTCGGAGACGACCAGGAGGACGTCCTCGGCGGCGGCCCTGCGGTCGGCGGTGTCGGCGGGCAGCCAGCCCCACTCGTGGAGCGCCGTCCGCGTGAAGTCGCGGGCGAGCGGCACCGTGCCGCTGGTCTCGCCGAGGGCGAGCGTACGGACGTCGGAAGCGTGGTCCATCAGCGCTTCACCTCACCGATCGACGGGACGGGGACAGGACGTGCGGAGCCGGGGCGCGGCGGGCCGGAGGCCCGGGGCGCCGGGAGCGGCGGGCCCGTGCGGGACCGGCCCCCTCGGGCCCCGCTCACTCGGGCAGCGCGGTCGCGAGCGTCTCGTGGACGGTGAAGACGGTGTCCGCGCCCGTGATGTGGAACACCCGGGCCACCGCGGGCCGCATCCCCACCAGGTGCACCGCGCCACCGGCGGCGTCCGCCCGCAGCCGGGCACCGAGCAGGACGTTGAGTCCGGTCGAGTCGCAGAACTCCAGACCGGAGCAGTCGACGACGAGCCGCGAACGGCCCGCGTCCAGTGCCCCGTCCAGGGGTTCGCGCAGGAGTTCGGCGGTGTGGTGGTCGAGTTCGCCCACCGGGGTGAGGACTTCGCTCTCCCCCACGGTCCGCGTCTCGACCCGCAGCCGCGCGGGCAGTGCGCTGCCGATGTGTTCGCGGTCCATGGCCGTGCCTCTTCTCGCTCTCGCGGATGCCGACTGACGTGCCTCGAACACTACAAGCGGGGCGGCCTCCGATGCACACGAGGTCCATCTCATAACCAGACAAACGGGATTATTGGCACTTGCAACCTTCAGGGTCGAGCAGGTAGGGCTAGAGAGAACACCCGAAACGGCCGGCTTGGAGGCGCCGCAAACCGCTGCGAGAAGAACCCGAAGGAGACCCATGTCACCCCGGCTCGACGCCACGCGTACCCCCGACGCGCCGTCGGCAACCCTTTCCGTCGACCCCACCACCCCGCTCCCCGCCACCCCCCTCCCCGACGAGCTCGCCGACCGGCTGCTCGACCGGCCCCTCGACCGGATCGGCCCGGTCGACGCGCGCGCCCTGTCGAAGGACCTCTTCGCCCGCCTCGCGGAGCTGGAGGAGGGCACCCACGACCACGCGTACGTCCGCAACACCCTCGTCGAACTGAACCTCGCCCTCGTCCGCTTCGCCGCCGCCCGGTTCGGCACCCGCAGCGAGCCGATGGAGGACATCGTCCAGGTCGGCACCATCGGCCTCATCAAGGCGATCGACCGCTTCGAGCTCTCCCGCGGCGTGGAGTTCCCCACGTTCGCGATGCCGACCATCATCGGCGAGATCAAGCGCTTCTTCCGCGACACCTCCTGGTCCGTGCACGTACCCCGCCGCCTCCAGGAGCTCCGCCTCGACCTCGCCCGGGCCACGGACACCCTGTCCCAGCGCCTGGACCGCGCCCCCACCGTCGCCGAGCTCGCCGAGGAACTCGGCATCGCGCCGGAGGAGGTCGTCGAGGGCATGACGGCGAGCAACGCGTACACCGCCAGCTCGCTCGACGCCCAGCCCACCGAGGAGGACGGCGGAGGCGGCGAGGCCGCGCTCGCCGACCGGCTCGGCTACGAGGACAACGGCATCGCCGGCATCGAGTACATCGCCTCCCTCAAGCCGATGATCGCCTCGCTGCCCTCCCGCGAGCGGCGGATCCTCTCCCTGCGCTTCGTCTCCGGCATGACCCAGTCGGAGATCGGCGAGGAGCTCGGCATCTCCCAGATGCACGTCTCCCGGCTCCTGGCCCGCACCCTCACCCGGCTGCGCCAGGGCCTCACTCTGGAGGAATGACCTCCGGCTCCCGCCCCGAGCCGCCAAAATGGCCGCAGCCGTGAAGACGGCCGCGGAAAGGGCCCGTTCACGGTCTGCCGACCCTGGACGGGCCCTTCCGCGCACCACCAGGCGTACGACCGGGGCGCGTTGTTGACGCGCCGTCCGGAATGGGCCACATTGAGCCCGGGGGTTCAGGGGGGAATCACATGGTTTCTGCGTACGCGGAGCTGGAAGGGCTCATGCGCGGCAGGCTCGGGGGCAGGGAGTGCCTCTACGTGCCGTCGTGCCGCTTCGGCCTCTACCTCGCGCTGCGCCACTGGTGCAGACCCGGCGGCAGGGTCCTGATGTCACCGGTCAACGACGACGTCATCCTCTTCGTCGTCCTCGCCGCGGGCCTGCGCCCGGTGCAGGCGCCGCTCGACCCGCGCGACGGCTCCGTCGACGCGGCCGCCGTCCCCGACTCCGTCTGGAGCGGCCTGTCCGCCGTCCTCACCACCAATCTGTACGGCAACCCCGACCCGGCACCGGAGCTGCGGGAGCGCTGCGACCGGCTCGGCGTCCCGCTGATCGAGGACGCGGCCCACGCGATCGGCTCCACCGTCGGCGGACGCCCGGTCGGCACGTACGGCGAGGCGTCCGTCTTCAGCCTCTCCAAGCACGTCCACGCCAAGACGGGCGGCTTCCTCGCCCTCGCCGACCCGGCCCTGCGCGACGAACTGGCCGCCGCCCGCGACGCGTTGCTGCACCCGACCCGCCCCACCGCCGAACTCGCCCACCTGACAAGGCCGTACGCGGAGGCCGCCGTGCGCGGACTGCGCCTGACCGGGGCCGCCCGCGCCGCCCTGCGGACCCTCGGCCTGGAGGAGCGGGAGGAGATACGGATGCCGCTCCGCCCCGGCGCGCTGGAGCGGGCCCTCCCGGCCGCGCCCGCCCTGGACCCCTTCCACTCCTGGATCCGCGTCGACATGCACGACTACCGGCTCCGGCCGGGCCCCGCCCGGCTCCGCCGCACCGGCCGCCGCCTGGCCCGGCTCGACACCGTCCTCGACGCCCACCGGGCGGGCACCGCCCGCCTCCTCGCCAGCGAGTACGGCTCCGCCGGCGGTGGGCCCGGCGCGGAGCCCCAGCCGCTCTTCCGGGTGCCGCTGCTCGTCGAGGACCGGGACGCGGCCGTCGCCGCCCTCGCCCGGCGCCGGATCACCACCGGCTACCTCTACGACCCGCCGCTCGACGCCTACGCGGGCGAGCGCTTCACCGACCCCTCCCCCGCGCCGGAGCGCGCCGCCTGGTTCGCCCGGCACGCCCTGCCCGTGGACCCGCGCCGCGCGGACGACGCCCTCGCCGCCCTGCGGACCGCGGGACTGCGGCCCGCCCACCCGTCGGCGGCCCTCGGCGGCGCCCGGTGACCGAGACCGTACGACTGCGGGGCACGGACCGCGCGGAGGACGAGGAGCCGCCGCGCGGGGCCCCGGAGGAGAAGGCGCCCGGGGACTCCGGCGACGACTCCGGCGAGAGCTCCATGTTCCGCAACGCCTACGCCCTGATGCTCTCCACCGGCGTCTCCGCCGCCCTCGGCCTCGGCTTCTGGCTGGTCGCCGCCCGCTACTACTCCGAGGAGGCCGTCGGCCAGGGCTCCGCCGCCATCGCCGCCCAGCGGCTCCTCGCCTCCCTCACCGCGACCACGATGATCGGCGCCGTCGTCCGGTACGTGCCCCGGGCGGGCCGCGCCACCGGGCCGCTCGTCCTGCGCCTGTACCTGGTCAGCACCGTCGTCGTCACCGTGGCCTGCGGGATCTTCCTGCTCACCCTGGACTGGTGGGGACCCTCGTACGCCCCCCTCGGCACCCTGTCCGCCGGGCTCTTCTTCACCGCCTCCTGCGTCGGCTGGGCGCTGCTCACCCTCCAGGACGGCGTCCTCACCGGACTGCGGCGGGCGATCTGGGTCCCCGTCGGCAACGCGGTCTTCTCGCTCGGCAAGCTGATCCTGCTCGTCGCCCTGGCCGCCGCCGTGCCCGTGCTCGGCGTCTTCGTCTCCTGGTCGGCGGCGATCGCCCTCTCGGTGGTCCCGCTCGCCTGGCTCGTCTTCCGGCGGCTCATCCCCCGGCAGGCGCACGCCGACCGGGACCGCGAACCGCCCCGGCTGCGCGAGATCGGCCGCTTCATGGCCGGGGACTCCGTCGGCGCGCTCTTCAGCCTCGCCATGATCAACCTGCTGCCGGTGATGGTCGCCGTCCGCTTCGACGCCGCCCACAACGCCTTCTTCTACACGGCGTACACCGTCGGCGGCACGATGGAGTTCATGGCCATCAACATGGCCTCCTCGCTCACCGCGCACGCCTCGCACAGCCCGGAGTCCCTCGCCGAGGGCGTCAGGGGCGCGCTGCGCCGCATGGCGCTGCTCCTCGTCCCGGTCGTCCTCGTCCTCGTCGTCTTCGCCCCGCTGATCCTCGCCCCCTTCGGCGGCGACTACGCCGAGCACGGCACGACCGTGCTCCGGCTGCTGGCCGCCGCCGCGCTCCCCCGGGTCGCCGTCGAGCTGTACATCGGCGTGCTGCGCGTCCAGGGGCGCACGGGGATGCTGGCCGCCGTCCAGGGCGCGATGTGCGTGCTGGTCCTCGGCAGCGCGGCCGCCCTCCTCGGCCCGTACGGCATCGGCGGCGCCGGGATCGCCGTCCTCGTCTCGATGACCGTGATGGCGGCGGTGTGCGTGCCGGGGCTGCGGGCCGTCCTGAAGGGCCGGACGGCGGTGGCGCCGCCCCGGGAGGCCGCGCGGACGAAGGCCAGGGCCGAGGACGGCTACGGCACCAACTGGGCGCGCGAGAGCGCCTATCTGCGCGGGGCGCACGACTCGGTGACGCCCGCGTTCGGCATCCCCGTCTTCGTCCCCCCGGAGCGGGCGGCGGAGGACCGGCGGCCGGCGCCCGCCCCGGCGGCGACGGACCGTCCTCCGGAGCGGTGGGCGACCCCGCTGTGGCTGCTGCTCGGCCTGGCGGCGGGGCTCTTCTGGTTCCCGCTGGCCCACTCCCACGAGCTGGACGTCGAGGAGCTGTCCGGCACCGGGCTGCTCTCCGCGCTGCCGCCCGTCACGCTCCTCGCCGGGCTGCTGCTCGTCGCCCTCCAGGGCGCCGCCGCGGTCCCGCGCGCCTTCCGGCCGGGCTTCGCCGCCACGGTCCTGCTCACCACCTTCCTCGCCCTGCACACCGCCCCGCCGCTGCTCGGCCTGCGGCCCGCCGACGCGGAGGGGCCCGGCGCCGCGCTCCTGGGCGAGGGCGTGGAGCGGGCGGTCGTCCCGATCGCCCTCCAGGCCCTGTGCCTGCTGCTCGCGGCCGTGCTGCTGCGGGTGCTCGGGGCGGGCGCCCGGGTCACGGCCGGGGTGGTGTGGGTGCTGGTCTGGGCCGGCTGGGCGGGACAGCAGGCCTTCGCCGCCGCCCCGCTCCCGCTCTTCCTGGGCCTGGCCGGGACCACGATGGCGGTGTGCGCCTTCCGGGGCCTGGCGGGGGGCCGCCGCTGACCCGGACGCCGGTCAGTCCCGCGGCACCTCCTGCCGGAAGTACGGGTCCTGCCCGGCGGTCCGGTAGCCCTCGAGAGCCGGGCCCCTGTCGACGGTCAGGTCGCAGCCGGGGCCGGGAACCTCCCGGTTCCAGTGCACGTACGCGCGTGCCTCCGGCAGCGTCGGCGCCACCTGCGGGATCTTCGCGTACCAGTCGCGCTGCCGCTCGGGCCGCTCCGGGTCGGGGGCGGTGGAGAACTCGGAGAGCATGATGGGCTTGTCGGCGGAGACGTTCTTCCGCATCCAGTCGTAGCTGGGGCGCTGGCTCCGGTCGAAGTCCAGCCAGTCCGGCGACTTGTGGCAGAGGTAGTAGTTGTACTGGTCCATGCCGATCCAGTCGACGTAGTCGTCGCCGGGGTACAGCCGCTTCATCGTCTCCGCGTTGCCGAGCCAGCCGGAGACGGTCCACACCCACACGACGTTGGTGACGCCGAGCTCCTCGAAGCGGTCGCGGACGTGCCGGTAGGCGGCGACGTACTCCTCCGGGGTCCCGGCGCCCTCCGGGATGCGGAAGTCGGCCTCCTGGTCGAAGGAGAAGAAGACCCGCTTGCCGTACGCCTTGACGCGCAGCGCCTGCGGGTCGATGACGGAGGCGTCGTACGTCCCGGCGGCGATGTTCTTCCAGCCGAGCTGCCTCTCGGTCCAGTTCGCGTGGTGCTTCTCGGTCCAGACCGTGGACTCCCAGGCGAGCATCAGGAGCCGCTCGCGGCCGAGTTCGACCTCGTCGGGGGTGAGCAGCTGCCCGTCGGCCTCGCTGCCCGACATGTCGTGGTACGTGTAGACGAGGTCGAGCTTCCGGCCGATCTTCTTCTCGAAGGCGTGCACGGGCCGGGTGAGCGAGCTGTCCTCGTCGTACGGGATGTAGGCGCCCCACCAGGCCCCGCACGGCGGGGCGAGGACGGCGTCGGGGGCGCAGTCCCTCCCCTCGCCCTCGCGCAGGGCCGACCAGACGCCGATGCCCGCGGTCAGCGCGCCGACGGCCGCGAGGGCGACGGCGATCCGGGACGCGGTCCCGGAGCCCCCCTGCCACCCGGTCATCCGCCCCCACCGGCCCCGCGTTTGCGCAACGGCGGGACGCGGGCGCCGTCGCGCTCGACGGCCCCGCGCGTGGCGGCCGGGAGGGGCACGCCGGGCAGGGTGGAGGCGACGGTCACGAAGAGCGCCAGGACCACCAGGAAGAAGGTGAGCGAGAAGGCCTGCGAGAGGAACATCGCGGTCGCGGTGAGCGTGGCGACGGAGAGGCTGACCGGCGCGGCGAGCGCCAGGGCCTCCAGGCGGGCGCCGGGGCGGAGGCCGACCGGCTGCGGGAGCAGCAGGGCGAGGCCGGGCGCGAGGGAGACGAAGGCGAGGACGGGGATCCAGCGCAGCGGGGAGCCGCCGGGGAACGCCGTCGCGGCGAGGGCGACCCAGCCGGAGGCCGCGAGGGCGGCTCTGCGCTGGACGCGCGGGGTCAGGCGTGGGTGGGCCATGGCGGGTAGCTGCTCCTCGGGCTCGGGTGTGCTGCGTCGTGCGGGGCTCGTCTGCCGGTGGCGGTCCGGGGGCTTGTCCATCGGTGGCGGGTCGGTGGGCTCGTCCGCCGGTGGCGGACCCAGGGGGGCTCATCCGCAGGTGGCTGGCCCGGGAGGGCTCATCCGCCGGTGGCGGGGCGGTGGCGCAGGACGAGGCCGTACTCGTTCTCCTCCACGACCTCGAAGAGCGGGGAGCGCTTGAGTGCGTCCCGGAGCCGGTCGAAGCCGCCCGCCGGGAGGTAGCCCTCGCCGATGACGGCCTCGCCCTGGGTGCGGGTGAGGAGCACGTAGGCGGGCTTGCCCTCGGGGATGCCGCCGGCGAGGTAGGAGGCCGGGTCCTTCAGCATCCGCAGGTTCTCGTCGACCTCCTGCTCGGTGAAGAACCAGCGCTCGTACCGGTCGTAGCGGTAGTACGCGTCGGGGAAGGCGCCGGTCGCGGCGAGGAACAGGGAGCCCTCGGGCGCCCGGTCGAAGGCGCGGCGGGTGAGCGCGGTCTCGCCGGGCGGCGCGTAGTGCATCCCCTCCTTGCCGTAGTACGAGGGCAGGAAGCCGGCCAGCATGGCGATCAGGGTGACGGGCAGGGCGACGGCGGCGACGCGGCGGGCGGCCGTGGCGGCGCGGCTCGCGGCGCCGACGGCGGGGACGAGCGCGGCGGCGGCGAAGAACGCGGAGCCGGGCAGGCCGAAGAGGTAGACGCGGAAGACCATCTCGCCGCCGTAGTCGTTGACGGCGAACATCGGCAGCGGCGCGGCGGCGGCCAGGACGAGCGGCAGGGCGCTGCGGGCCAGTTTGCGGCGGAGCAGCACGGCGGCGGCGGCGAGGCCGCCGAGGGAGAGCACCATCAGGATGTTGGCGCTGCCGACGAGTTCGGGGCCGGGGCCCGTGGGGTCGCCCGCGAAGCCGGGGCGGGAGTTGGCGAGCAGGTCGCCGGCCTTCTCGCGCAGGGTGCCGAGGGTTTCCAGGAAGAGCTCCCGGCCCATGGTGAGGTTCCAGGCCAGCATGACGAGGCCGCTGGTGACGAGGAGTCCGATGTTGCGGTAGCGGCGGGTGAGGCAGAGGGCGAAGAGCGTCGCGCACAGCATGATCGGGGTCAGCTGGTGGCTGGCGTTGATGGTGGCAATCACCGGCAGCAGGATCAGGACGGCGATCGCCCGCTGCCGGGTGGTGGTGGGCGGCGGGACGGCGGAGGCGGCCGGGTCGAGCGTGCTCCGGTCGCGCAGCGGGCCCGCCGAGCCGGGCAGCACGAAGTGGCGGACGACGACGGCGAAGACGGTGAGGTAGAGCAGGTACGAGAAGCCCTGCGGGGACAGGTAGTCCTGGCCGACCCAGTTCGCCAGCTGGAAGATCCACACGCCGGTCCACACGAGCCGCCAGTCGTCGCTGAACGTGCGGTAGACGAGGATGAGGACGGGCACGGTGAGCAGGCCGAGGGCGACCGGGGCCCAGTTGATGAAGGACGCGGCGGCGTCGACGCCGAAGGCGCGGACGAGGGCGGCGTCGAGGGAGAAGAAGCCGGGCCACTGGTCGTAGGCGGACATGCCGCCGGAGAGCTCGGTCCCGGGGTGGACGGTGCCCTGGTCGAGCAGCCGGCTGATGATCGCGTCGTGCTTGGACGCCCAGGCGTAGCGGACGTTGTCGTAGAGGATCGCGGGCGGCGCCTTGAGCGCGAAGAGCATGGCCGCGCTGTAGGTGGCGGGCCAGAGCGGGGCGGTGCCGGCCCGGCGCAGGGTGAGGACGAAGCCGCCGGTCAGGACGGCGAGCGAGGCGTAGAAGGTGAGCGGGAAGCGGTCGAGGAGCCCGAACTCCGCGATGTTCCGGAAGTCGATCCGGGGCAGCGCCCAGGCCCAGAGCGCGGCGGCGAGGAGGAGGGGGAGGAGGTTGAGGGCGTCGGGGGAACGGAGGGCGGCGAGGAGCCGGGCCCGGCCCCGGGGTCCGGAGCCGGAGGCGGCTCCGCCGGGGGTGGGGGTGGTTGCTGTGCCGGGGGCGGGTTTGCCTGCGGCGGGGGCGGGTCCGGCTGCGTTCGGGGCGGTTGCGGCAGCGGTGCCGGGTTTGCCTGCGGCGGGGGCGGGGGTGGTTGCTGTCTCGATGCCGGTGGCGGGGGTGAGGGTGGTGCCGGGGGCGGAGGCGGTTCTGGTGCCGGGGGCGGTTCCGGTTCCGGAGGCAGCCCCGGTTCCGGAGGCGCTACCGGAGGCGGAGACAGTCCCGGTGCCGGAGGCAGGGACGCTCCCTGCGGCAGGGGCGCTCCCCGGGCGGGGGGCCGGGACGGTTCCGGTGCCGGGGGCGGTCCCGGTGGTGCCAGGGGTCGAGGCGGTCCCGGTAGCGGCCCCAGAGGGGGCCTCGGTCCCGGTCTCGGCGTCGGTTCCGTTCTCGCCCCCCGCAGGGGCGGGCGCCTTGGTCTCTGGGGACTCCTGGGGGCCCGGAGGCGCCTGGGGATCCTGGGACTCCAGGGAACCCTGAGTCTCCTGGGGATCCGGGGACTCCAGAGGGCCCGGGGACTCCCGGAAAGTCCCCTCCCCCGGCTCCTCCCCGCCCGTCGTGGCGGGTCGCGGCGGCACACCGCTCCCGGTCACCGGTGCGGGCACCTGACGCTGCACGGCCTCTCCCCCCACGAACTGTCCCTTTCGGCGAAGTACGGAAGGTACTTCGGTCTTGTCGGTGCGTCCAACACCGGCCGCACGGACCGGGGTTGCTGATCTCCGGACGCTGCTCAGCCCGCGAAGCCGGGCCCCTTGAGCAGGGTGCGGGCCCTGCGGTACATCCGCCAGCCGACGGTGGGCAGCGAGTCCGGGTAGGGCGCGGCCTTCGCGCCCCGCCCCTCCATCCACCGCTCGACGTCGGCGACGGTGTGGCTCCGGCGCAGGATGAGCCGGGCGATGCGGTAGACCTCGTCCGTGCCGGAGCTGAGCGCGTGCCGCACGGCGACCGCCGAGGCGTACCCGGCGGCCGCGGCGGCCCGCCGGACGGCCGGGCTGTTGTAGCCGTGCGGATAGGCGAGGTGCGTGACCTCGTGCCCGAGGACGTCCTCCAGGACCGTCTTCGCCTCGCGCAGTTCGCGGCGCAGGGCGTTCGGCGCGAGGGTGTCGAGCTGCGGGTGGGTGACGGTGTGGGCGCCGATCTCCATCCCGTACTGCTCCAGGCGCGGCGCCTGGGAGAGGGTCATCATCGGCGCGGGCGGCAGCAGGCAGGGCCGGCCGGGGGTGATGGCGCCCGTGGTCAGGTACGCGGTGGACGGGAGGCCGCGCGAGGCGAGGGCCTCGGCGGTCGGCCCGGCCAGGTCGGCGAAGCCGTCGTCGAAGGTGAGGACGACGGGCCGGGGCGGCAGCGGGGTGCCGGTGGCGAGGTGCTCGACGAGGGTGCCGACGGTGACGGCGGTGCGGCCGCTGGCGACGATCGCGTCGAGCTGGGCGGCGAACTCCCTGGGGGAGACGGTGAATTCGGCGATCCAGTCCGGCGGGTCCTCCATCACGGCGTGATAGAGGAGGACGGGTATGAGGACCCGGGGGACGCGGGGGGCCCGGGTGGCACGGGGCGCGCGGGGGCGCCCGGACGTGCTCGTCATCGGGAACCCGCCTTCCGCAGACGGGCCTTGGCGTAGCCGAGCGGACCGTAGAACATGCCGCGTCGCTCCAGTCGGGAGAGGCTGCGAGGCCAGGGGTGGTGGTGGGTGCCGTGCTCGCCGGGAACACCCCCGTCGGGAGCCTCCCCTCGCTGGGCGGTCATCGTACGGGCGTGCGCGAGGCCGCGCGGCAGCCGGGCGAGGAGCGCGGGCAGCAGCCGGGGCCGGCGGACCAGGGTCGCGGTGAGGTACGCGGTGAGGCCGGCGCCGTAGCCGTACGCCTGGTTCCGCAGGTCCTGCCAGGTGTCGCGGTGGTGGTGCCAGACGAGGGCCCGCGCGGTGTAGCGGAGGCGGAAGCCGGCGGAGAGGACGGCGACGAAGGCGTACAGGTCGTCGCCGCCCTTCGCGGCGGTCCCGGTGCCGGTGGCGGGGTCGAAGCCGCCGGCCCGGCGCAGGGCGTCGGCGCGGAAGGCCATGTTGGCGCCGGAGCCGAAGCTGCCCGCGGTGAACGGGAAGAGGGGTTCGTCGGCGGGCGGCCGGGCCGGGTCGTACAGGCGCGGGGCGAAGCCCTTGGCGAAGCCGCCGTGCGATTCGAGGAGGACCTGGGCGGGGGTGGCGAGCCGGGCGGGCAGGATGAGGCCGGTGACGCAGCCGAGGCCGGGGTCGGCGGCGAAGGGCTCGGTGAGGGCGGTGAGCCAGTGCGGGTCGGCGATGACGTCGTCGTCGGTGAAGGCGACGACGGTGCCGTCGGCGGCGGCGAGCCCGGTGTTGTGGGCGACGGCGAGGCCGGGGACGTCCTCGCGGACGTACCGGACGCGGTCGCCGTACGTGCGGGTGACGAGGGCGTGGGTGGCGCCGGTGCGGGGCGCGTTGTCGACGACGATCAGCTCGAAGTCGGGGTGGTCCTGGGCGAGGAGCGAGTCGAGGGCGCGGGCGAGCTGCTCGGGGCGCTCGCGGGTGGCGACGACGACGGAGGCGCGGGGCGGGGCGCCCGCACCGGCCTCGTCCCGGCTGTCCGCGAACCACTCGGCGAACCGCTCGGCGTCGGTGAGGGGCGCGGTCCGGGCGAGCCGTTCCCGGGCGAGGGCGGCGAGCGCCTCGGCGGGGTCCTCGCCGTCCGCGACGGTGCCGACGACGGTGGCGGCGGGCCGCCCCCGGAGCCGTACGAGCGCGTAGACGTCACCGGCCTTCACCTCCGGTCCGCCGGGCGCGGGCCGGAACGACAGGACGGGCCCCCCGGGCGCGGCGAGGTCGAGCTCGGCGACGGAGAGGGGACGGGGGAGGGCGGCGGGGTGGTTCAACGGGGATCTCCCGGGGACGTGACGTGCGGACGGGGGCGCGGGAGGGTCAGCGCTCGCCCCGCAGGCGGGCGATCCGGTTGAGGGCGGTCCGGCCGCGGGCGGCGAGGGCGGGGCGCTCGCGGACGAAGGAGTGGAAGCGCCGGGCGGGCTCGCGGCCCGCCCAGTGGAGGGCGGCGCGGGCGCCGGGCCGGACGACGGCCCCCTCGTACACGGTCAGCTCCCCGGTCTTGAGGGCATCCTTGTACTCGGCGTCGCCGCGCCCCAGGTCGAGCATTCCGATCCCGGCGGCGGCCGCCGCCTCGGCCATCCGCAGGTGGAGGACGAGGCCGGGCGAGTACTTGGCGAACTCGGGGTCGTACGCGGGGAACCAGCAGGACAGGACGGTCGCGGACCGGAGCCCGAAGTGGGCGGCGACGGGCCGCTCGCCCGCGTACAGCACGGAGAGCACGCCGGAGCAGCCGGGCGTGCGGAGGGCGTGCAGGCGGCGGACGAGGGCGGTGATCCACTCCTTGGCGAAGCGGTCGCGGCGGCCGGTCCTGCGGTACTGGGCGGACTTCCACTCCATGAGGGTGCGCAGGGCCGCCGGGTCGCGCTCGTCGAAGACGAAGCGGACCTCGCCGTCGGCCCGGCGGGCGAGCCGCCGCTCCTTGGCGAGGGTGGTCTTGAGGAACTTGGGCGACTGGACGCGCAGGAGCGCCTCGTAGGCGGCGTACCCCTCGCCGACGTCGATCACGGGCGAGGCGAAGGACTCGACGGCGGCGCCCTCGAAGACGGGCTGCCCGTCCTCCAGGTTGTCGAACTTCCAGCCCGCGAGCCCGCAGTGGCGCAGCAGGGCGCGCGCGCCGGGCCGCAGCCCGTCCCGCAGGACGGCCCCCTGGCTGTCGGACACGCCGAACCCGATGGCCCTCCCCTGCCCCAACGGCCCCTTCTCGTAAGGGAAGAACCCGACGGGCTCGTCCCCCTCCCACCAGACGGCGACCCGCGCCCGGGGCCGCACCTCGGCGACCGCGCGGGTGAACTCCGGTTCCATGAACGGATTGGCGGGCGCGCCGGACTTGACCCGCAGCTCCCGCCACGCCTCGATCTCGCGCGCGCTCAGCTCCCCCGGCCGCACGACCCGCATGTGGACAGCGCTCAACCTGTCGACCCCCCGGTCTTCCCCCCTGAGTCCCGCCAGGAAAGGACGGTACCGGTCCGCAACGCTCGGAGACAGGGATACTCGGTCTTTCCGTGACCAACCCGTGAAGGTGGGGACAGGTCGAAGTCCCCCGCGGGTACGGGGCCTTCCCGCCCGCGCTCCGGAAACCCCGTGGCGGCGGCGCGCGGGCCCCCGGTACCGTCGGCCACCCCTCGCCCCGGAACGAAGGCACCGCCATGACCACCCCCCGCCCGACGACGACCCTCTGGCGCCCCACGGGCCCCGTGGAGCTGGACCTCGTCCGGAAGTCGGGTTGGCGCGCCTGGCCTCCCCGCCTCCCCGAGCAGCCGATCTTCTATCCGGTCCTGAACGAGGACTACGCGATCCGGATCGCCCGCGACTGGAACGTCAAGCACGACGGCGCGGGCTTCGTCACCCGCTTCGAGGTCGACACGGAGTTCCTGCGCAGGTACCCGGTCCGGCGGGCGGGCGGGCGGACGATCCTCGAACTGTGGGTGCCGGCGGAGGAGCTGGAGGAGTTCAACGCGCACGTCGTGGGGGAGATCCTGGTGGTCCACGAGTTCCGCTGAACACCGTTCCCCGTACTGAGGAGTCCCCGATGAGCGTGCGCCGCGCAGTCCCCAACCTGCGTACGGAATCCCCGCAGGAGAACAGGGACTTCTACGGTCTCCTCGGCTTCGAGCAGGTCATGGACCACGGCTGGATCGCGACTCTCGCCTCGCCGACCGTGCCCGCCGCCCAGCTCAGCCTGATGGGCGCGGACCTGACGGCTCCCGTCTCCCCCGACCTGAGCGTGGAGGTGGAGGACGTGGACGCGGTGTACGCGGCGGTGCGGGCGGCGGGCGCGGAGGTCGTGCACCCGCTGACGGACGAGGAGTGGGGCGTCCGCCGCTTCTTCGTGCGGGATCCGGACGGCCGGGTGGTCAACGTGCTCGGCCACCGGGCCTGACCGGCCGAACAGGCCCTAGTGGAACGTCAGTCGTTCCACCTGTCCGGGTTCGTACGTCTCCTCGACCGGCTCGCCGTTGACGACGAGCCGGAAGGCGTCCGCGTCTCCCAGGGTGACGTTGAGCAGGTCCTCGTCCTTGAAGGTGCGGGTCTGGCCCCGCTGGAGGATGTCGTCGAAGAGCGTCCGCCCGTCGGAGGCCTTCACCGTGAGCCAGGCCTTCCGCTTCTCGGCGGTGACCACCACGGTGACGACGCCCGGGAGGCCGGCGGCGGTGGTCGGCGGGGTCGTGGCGGGAGCGGAGGGCGTACCGGTGGCCGAGGAGCTCCGCCCCGGGCCCGGCGCGGCGGCCGAGGGGTCGCCCCCGCGGTCGTCCTTCTGCGCGAGGAGGTACCCGCCGCCGGCCAGGACGGCGATCACGGCCGCGGCGACGAGGACGGCGGGGAGGACGCGCTTGCGGGGCGCGGCCGGGTGAGGCCGGTCGGATACGGATCGGTCGGATACGGATCGGTCGGGCACGGGACGGCCGTCCACCGCTCCGGCCGGCTCCGCCGGGACGGCCACGGTGGGCGTGTACGGGGCCGAGCCCGGCACGAACAGGTCCAGGAGCTTGGCGGGGGTGGGCCGGTCGGCGGGGTCCTTGGCCAGGCAGGCGGCCACCACGGGCCGCAGCCCCCGCGGCACCGCCGAGAAGTCCGCGGGCTCGTGCACCGAGCGGTACATCAGCGCCATCGGCGTACCGGCGCCGAACGCGCTGCCGCCCGCCGCCGCCACCAGAACGGCACCGAGCGCGAACACGTCCGCCGCGCCGTCGACCTCGGCCCCCTGCGCCTGCTCGGGTGCGAGGAACCCGGGGGTGCCGAAGGCGGACCCGGTGGAGGTCAGCCGGGTGGACTCGACGGCCCGCGCGATCCCGAAGTCCAGGACGCGGGGCCCGTCCCCGGCCATGATGATGTTGCCCGGCTTGAGGTCACGGTGAACAAGCCCGCAGGCGTGGATGGCCTGCAGCGCCTCCGCCAGAGCCGCCCCCAGCATCCGCAGCCGGTCCTCGCCCATCGGCCCGTGCTCCGCGAGCAGCCCGCTCAGGGTGGGCCCGGAAATGTACGCGGTCGCGAGCCAGGGCGCCGGCGCCTCCGGATCCGCATCCACCACCGAAGCCGTGTGGAACCCACCCACCTTCCGCGCCGCGGCCACCTCCGCCCGAAACCGCTCCCGAAAGTGCGGATCGGCGGCCAACTCGGGCCGGGCAACCTTGACAGCCACCGGCCGCCCACCCCGCGACCGCGCCAGATACACCGTCCCCATCCCACCCGCACCGAGCTCCCGCTCGACGGCGTAGCTTCCGATGCGCTCCGGCAGTTCCGACCCAGGCCCCATGTCCCGCACGACCACTCCCCCTACGCGCTGCGGCACATCAGTATGACCGGTCACTCGCGTCGCGGGGGTTTCCGGCCCGCCCCTCAGGCCACCCTCACACCCCTCCTCCACACCCCCGACACCAGCGGTACGCCCGGCCGGTAGGCCAGGTGGACGTGGGACGGGGCGTTCAGGAGGGTGAGGTCGGCTCGGGTGCCGGAGGTGAGGCGGCCGATGTCGGTGCGGCGGAGGGCGGTCGCGCCGCCGGCCGTGGCGGACCAGAGGGCCTCGTCGGGGGTCATGCCCATGTCCCGGACGGCCAGGGCGATGCAGAAGGGGACGGAGGAGGTGAAGGAGGAGCCCGGGTTGCAGTCGGTGGAGAGGGCGACCGTGACGCCCGCGTCCAGGAGGCGGCGGGCGTCCGGCCACTCGGCGCGGGTGGAGAACTCCGCGCCCGGGAGGAGGGTGGCGACCGTGTTCCCCGAGGCCAGGGCGTCCACGTCCGCGTCCGTCAGGTGCGTGCAGTGGTCCGCGCTCGCCGCGTCCAGTTCCACCGCCAGCTGGACGCCGGGGCCGTACGAGAGCTGGTTGGCGTGGATGCGGGGGTGGAGGCCCTTCGCCCTGCCCGCCGTCAGGATCGCGCGGGCCTGGTCGCCGTCGAAGGCGCCCTTCTCGCAGAAGACGTCCACCCAGCGGGCGTACGGGGCGCAGGCGTCGAGCATCTCGCCGGTCACCAGGTCGACGTAGGCCGCCGGGTCGTCGGCGTAGTCCGGGGAGACGATGTGCGCGCCGAGGTAGGTGACCTCGTCCGTGTGCTCGGCGGCGATGCGCAGCGCGCGGGCCTCGTCCTCGACCGTCAGGCCGTAGCCGGACTTGGTCTCGAAGGTGGTCGTGCCCTGGGCGAGGGCCTCGCGCAGATAGTGGGCGACGTTCGCCGACAGGGCCTCGTCGCTCGCCGCGCGGGTCGCCGCCACCGTCGTGCGGATGCCGCCCGCCTTGTACGGCTGCCCGGACATGCGGGCGTTGAACTCGGCCGTGCGGTCGCCCGCGAAGACCAGGTGCGAGTGGGAGTCGACGAAGCCCGGGATCACGGCCCGGCCCTCCGCGTCGACCCGGTTGTCAGTGGCGGGTGCTTTGCTGGATTCACCGACCCAGACGACACGGTCGCCTTCCACGACGACGGCCGCGTTCTGGATCAGACCCAGGGGGGTTCCATCACCGAGGGAGGGATCGTTGGTGACCAGGCTCGCGATGTTGACGATGGCGGTGGCGGGCGCCGCCACGGCGCTGTTCGCGCTCGTGGGGGCGGAGGTCGCCGCCGCGCTGTTCCTCGCCTCGGGGCCGGTGTTCATGATGAGGGGTGTCTCCTTCAGCCGCGCAGGGCGGCGATCGAGTCGGCGAGGGCCCGGGGCACGTCCGGTACGGACGAGTGGACCCCGTCCCGTACGACGTGGCGGCCGCCCACGACCGTGTGACGCACGTCCGCTGCCGACGCCGCGAATACCGCCGTCTCGGCTGCCAGACGCGGTGCCGGTCCCGCTGTCCTGACGGAGTCCAGGGCGATCGTCGTGAAGTCGGCGAGGGCGCCCGGCGTCAGCTCGCCCGCCTCCTGCCAGCCGAGGGCCGCGTGGCCGTCCGCCGTCGCCGCGCGCAGCAGCGCGGCCGCCGTCCAGTGGCCCCGGATGTGGGTGCGCAGGCGCTCGTTCAGCTCCATGGCCCGCGCCTCTTCGAGGATGTCGACGACCGCGTGGCTGTCGCTGCCCAGGGAGAGGGGGGAGCCGGCGCGCTGGAGGTCCACCGCCGGGCCGATGCCGTCCGCGAGGTCGCGTTCGGTCGTCGGGCACATGCAGGTGCCGGTGGAGGACGAGCCGAGGAGGGTGATGTCGTTCGGGGTGAGGTGGGTGTTGTGGACGCCCGTCGTCCGGGACCCCAGTACGCCGTGCTCCGCCAGGAGCCGCGTGGGGGTGAGGCCGTGGGCCGCCAGGCAGGCGTCGTTCTCGGCGGTCTGCTCCGAGAGGTGGACGTGGAGGGGGGCCTCCCGGCGCCGGGCCCAGTCGGCCACCGTGGCCAGCTGGTCCGCCGGGACGGCCCGTACGGAGTGGATCGCCGCCCCGATCCGTACGCCGTCCCGCTCCTTGAGGGCCGAGGCGCGCTCGGCCCAGGCGTCGGCCGTGCCGTCGGTGAAGCGGAGCTGGTGGTGCTCGGGCGGGGCGCCGAAGCCGGAGGAGAGGTAGGCGGTGTCGAGGAGGGTGATGCGGATGCCCGCCTCGGCGGCGGCCGCGATCAGGGCCTCGCCCATGGCGTTGGGGTCGGCGTACGGGGTGCCGCCGGGGGCGTGGTGGAGGTAGTGGAACTCGCCGACGGAGGTGATCCCGGCGAGCGCCATCTCCGCGTACACCGCGCGGGCGAGGGCGAAGTAGCTGTCGGGGGTGAGGCGCTGGGCGACCTTGTACATGGTGTCGCGCCAGGTCCAGAAGGTGCCGGAGCCGACCTGGACCGTGCCGCGCAGGGCGCGGTGGAAGGCGTGCGAGTGCGCGTTGGCCAGGCCGGGGACCGTCAGGCCGCGCAGGACCTCCGCGCCCGGGGGCGGGGCCTCGACGCCCGTGCGGACCGACGTGATCCGGCCGTCCGCCACCTCCAGGGCGACGCCCGGCTCGACCACGGGGTCGATCCAGGCGTGCTCCAGCCAGTACGTGGTCGTCAGCGGCACGCCAGCTCCTCCAGTACGTCGGCGAGTGCGCGGACCCCGGCCAGGCAGTCGTCCTCGGCCGCGAACTCGGCCGGGGAGTGCGAGACGCCCGTGGGGTTCCGTACGAACAGCATGGCGGTCGGGATCGATTCGGACAAAATGCCCGCGTCGTGTCCGGCGCCGGTGCCGAGGACCGGAACCTTGCCCGAGGTGTCGGCAGTCGCGTCGCCCAGGATCCGGGACAGTTCGTCGCGCAGGGCGTGCGAGAAGTCCACGACCGGGGTGAAGGACTCGCGGACGACCGTGAGGTCGATGCCGTGGCGGTCGGCGTAGTCGCGGGCCGCCGTCTCGACGCCCGCGACGACCGCGTCCAGGGCGCCCTGGTCGGCGGCGCGCGCGTCGAGCCAGCCGCGCACGAGGGAGGGGATGGCGTTGACGCCGTTGGGCTCGACCGCGATCTTGCCGAAGGTGGCGACGGCGCCCGCGAGTTCGGCCTCGCGGCGGGCGGCGAGGACGGTCTCGGCGTAGGTGAGCATCGGGTCGCGGCGGTCCACCAGCCGGGTGGTGCCCGCGTGGTTGGCCTCGCCCGCGAAGTCGTACCGCCAGCGGCCGTGCGGCCAGATGGAGGAGGCGATGCCGATCGCGTCGCCGGACAGGTCCAGGGCCCGGCCCTGCTCGACGTGCAGTTCGACGAAGGCGCCGATGCGGGCGAGCCGCTCCGGGTCGGGGCCGATGGCGTCGGGGTCGTACCCGGCGGCCTCCATGGCCTGCGGGAGGCTGGTCCCGTCGCCGTCGCGCAGCTCGTACGCCTGCTCCTTCGTCAGGCGTCCGGCGGTGAGCCGGGAGCCGACGCAGGCGAGGCCGAAGCGGGCGCCCTCCTCGTCGCCGAAGTTGACGATGGCGAGGGGGCGCTTGAACGAGACGCCCCGGGCGCGCAGTTCGTCGAGGGCGGCGAAGGAGGAGACGACGCCGAGGGGGCCGTCGAAGGCGCCGCCGTCGGGGACGGAGTCCAGGTGGGAGCCGGTGACGACGGCGTCGCCCGCCGTGGGGTCGCCGAGCCAGGCCCACTGGTTGCCGTTGCGGTCGGTCTCGACGTCCAGGCGGCGGGCCTCGGCCTGCATCCGGAACCAGAGGCGGCAGTCGGCGTCGGCGTCCGTCCAGGCGTAACGGCGGTAGCCACCGGAGGCGGCGCTGCGGCCGAGGGGCCGCAGCGACCGCCACATGGCGTGGAAAGTCTCGCTCACGCGGAGCCTTCCCCGGAAGCGGAGGCCCCGGAAGCGGAGGCGCCGGAGCCGGAGGCCCCGGAAGCGTCGTCGCCCTCGCGCATCGGGACGCGGACGCCCTTCTCGTCCGCGACCCGCTCCGCGATGTCGTAGCCCGCGTCGACGTGCCGGATGACGCCCATGCCCGGGTCGTTGGTCAGCACGCGGCGGATCTTCTCGCCCGCGAGGGCGGTGCCGTCGGCGACGGAGACCTGGCCGGCGTGGATGGAGCGGCCCATGCCGACGCCGCCGCCGTGGTGGAGGGAGACCCAGGAGGCGCCGGAGGCGACGTTGACCATGGCGTTGAGCAGCGGCCAGTCCGCGATGGCGTCGGAGCCGTCGAGCATGGCCTCGGTCTCGCGGTACGGGGAGGCCACCGAGCCGCAGTCCAGGTGGTCGCGGCCGATGGCGAGGGGGGCGGCGAGGGTGCCGTCGGCGACCATGTCGTTGAACATGGCGCCGGCCTTGTCGCGCTCACCCTGGCCGAGCCAGCAGATGCGGGCGGGCAGGCCCTGGAAGTGGACGCGCTCGCCGGCCATCTTGATCCAGCGGTGCAGCGACTCGTTCTCCGGGAAGAGGTCGAGGATCGCCTTGTCGGTCTTGTGGATGTCCGAGGCCTCGCCGGAGAGCGCGGCCCAGCGGAACGGGCCCTTGCCCTCGCAGAACAGCGGACGGATGTACGCCGGGACGAAGCCCGGGAAGGCGAAGGCGCGGTCGTAGCCCGCGAGCTGGGCCTCGCCCCGGATCGAGTTGCCGTAGTCGAAGACCTCGGCGCCCGCGTCCATGAAGCCGACCATGGCCTCGACGTGCCGGGCCATCGACTCGCGGGCCCGGGTGGTGAACCCGGCCGGGTCCTTCGCCGCCGCGTCGGCCATGTCCTCGAAGGCGACGCCGACGGGGAGGTAGGAGAGCGGGTCGTGAGCGGAGGTCTGGTCCGTGACGATGTCGATCGGGGCGCCCTCGGCCAGCATCCGGGGCAGCAGCTCGGCGGCGTTGCCGAGGAGGCCGATGGAGAGCGGGCGGCGGGCGTCGCGGGCCTCGGTCGCGAGCGCGAGGGCGTGCTCCAGGGAGTCCGCCTTCACGTCCAGGTAGCGGTGCTCGATGCGGCGCTCGATGGCGCGCGGGTCGACGTCGATGCAGATGGCGACGCCGTCGTTCATCGTCACGGCGAGCGGCTGGGCGCCGCCCATGCCGCCGAGACCGGCGGTCAGGGTGATGGTCCCGGCCAGGGTGCCGCCGAACTTCTTGGCGGCGACGGCGGCGAAGGTCTCGTACGTGCCCTGGAGGATGCCCTGGGTGCCGATGTAGATCCAGGAGCCGGCCGTCATCTGGCCGTACATGGTGAGGCCGAGCTGCTCCAGGCGCCGGAACTCCTCCCAGTTCGCCCAGTCGCCGACCAGGTTGGAGTTGGCGATGAGGACGCGGGGGGCCCACTCGTGGGTCTGCATGACGCCGACCGGGCGGCCGGACTGGACGAGCATCGTCTCGTCCTGCTTGAGGGTGCGCAGGGTGCGGACCATCGCGTCGAAGGAGCGCCAGTCGCGGGCGGCCTTGCCGGTGCCGCCGTAGACGACGAGCTTGTCGGGGTGCTCGGCGACCTCGGGGTCCAGGTTGTTCTGGAGCATCCGGAGGGCGGCCTCCTGCTGCCATCCCAGGGCGCTCAGTTCCGTACCGCGCGGGGCCCGTACGGGGCGGGGTCCTGACATGGCGGTGCCTCCTCGAATGTCGTTCAGATATTCACATCCTGGCGGCATGAATAGTTGTAGTCAACAGGGCCCCCTCATCGCGCGGCGCCACGCGGTGCCGCACCGGCACGGGACCCGGCGCCCTCCCGCTCCCGCACCCGATGGACGACCATGGCCCCATGGCCCCCTCCCGTCGCGATCTCGCCGTCCGCGCCTCCGTCGACCAAGGTCTCCTCTCCCCCGCCGAACCGGTCGTCGCCCTCCTCGACACCGCCGGCATCCGCGCCTCCGCCGCCGCCCTGACCGGCGCCTTCGCCGCCGTCACCGACGCGCCCGTGCTGCACGCCTTCGCCGTGAAGGCCGCCCCGCTCGTCCCCGTCCTGCGCCTGCTCCACGAGGCCGGGATCGGGGCCGAGGTGGCGAGCCCCGGCGAGCTGGCCCTCGCCCGCGCCGCCGGGATCCCGCCGGAGCGCACCGTGCTCGACTCCCCCGCCAAGACCCCGGACGAGCTGCGCCGGGCCCTCGCGCTCGGGGTCGCGGTCAACGCCGACAACCTCCAGGAGCTGGACCGGCTCGACGCCCTCGTCGCCTCGGGACCCACCGCCTCGCCCCTCGGCCTCCGGGTGAACCCGCAGGTCGGAGCCGGTTCCATCGACGCGCTCTCCACCGCGACGGCCACCTCCAAATTCGGCGTGGCGCTCCGCGACGAGGGCGCCCGCAAGACGGTCGTCCAGGCCTTCCTGGACCGCCCGTGGCTGACCCGGCTGCACACCCACACCGGCTCCCAGGGCGTGCCGCTCGCCCTGATGGCGGAGGGGGTCGGGGAGGCGTACGCGCTGGCCGAGGAGATCAACCGGGCCGCCGGCCGCCGACAGGTCGACACCCTCGACATCGGCGGCGGCCTGCCGGTGAACTTCGCCTCCGACGAGGAGACGCCGACCTACGCGGAGTACGCGCGGCTGCTCGCCGACACCGTCCCCGGCCTCTTCGACGGCCGCTACCGCCTCGTCACCGAGTTCGGGCGCTCACTTCTGGCCAAACACGGCACGGTCCTCGCCCGGGTGGAGTACACCAAGACCTCCGGCGGCCGCCCGATCGCCGTCACCCACGCGGGCGTGCAGCTCGCCACCCGTACGGTCTACGCCCCCGCCTCCTGGCCGCTGCGGATCCTCGCGTACGACTCCGAGGGTCGTCCCCACACCGGGGAGGGTGCCGTCCAGGACGTGGCGGGCCCCGCCTGCTTCGCCGGGGACCTGCTCGCCACGGGCCGCGAGCTGCCGCTGCTGCGGCCGGGGGACGTGGTGGCGGTGCCGGACACCGGCGCGTACTACTTCGCCCACCACTACGCGTACAACAGCCTGCTCCGGCCGGGGATCCACGGCTTCACCACGGCCGGGGACGGGACGGTGGCGTTCACCGCCGTCCGCGGGCCCCAGACGCTCGACGAGGTCGTCGCCGAGGCGGGCGGGGACCTGGCGGACGCGCTGGTGCGCCCGCCCGCGGAACGGGAGGCCGAAGAGGAGGCCGACCGGGAGGATCGAACACAAGGCGGACCGCCCGTCCGGTAGCGCCGCCCCCGCGCCCCGGCTTCCATGAAGGCATGACTGGAACGGATACGGGCACCACCTCCGTCGTCGTCGAGCGCCGGGTCGCCGCCTCCGCCGGGCGGGTCTGGGAGGCGATCACCGACCTGCCGGACCTGCCCCGCGTCCTGACCGGCGTCCAGAAGGTGGAGGTGCTCACCCCGGGCGGCTTCGACGTGGGCACGCGCTGGCGCGAGACCCGGCGGATGCTGGGCCGGGAGGCCACGGAGGAGATGACCGTGACCGCCTGCGAGCCGCCCGAGCGGTACGTCACGACCGCCGACTCCCACGGGATGCACTACGTCTCCGAGCTCACCCTCGCGCCCGGCGGGGACGGGTCCACCGTCCTGCGGATGACCTTCTCCGCCCGGCCCGCGCACGGCCGCGCCCCCGGTCTCCTCGGCCGGCTGTTCACCCGCTTCGGGGCGAAGGCCGTCGCCAAGGCGCTCGCGAAGGACCTGTCGGACATCGCGCACGCGGTGGAGTCCCGGGCCTGACGGCCCCGCCCCGTCCCTCCGCCTCGGCCGAGGGATCAATTTCCGTCAGACCCGGGCATGTTCCGATGGAAAATGCCAGAACACCTCCCCCGGACCGGAACGTTCAGTAGCGTCACCGTTACTGCCGCACGTTCGCACGCCGCATCGGGAGGGGAATCCGCGTGCCCGGAATCGACGAGTGCCTGACGGAGGCCATGACCCTACCGGGTGCTCGGGGCGCCTCCCTGGTCGACTGGACCAGCGGGCTCGCGCTGGGAACGGCGGGCGACTCCCCCGTCGGGGACCACGAGACCACGGCCGCCGAGACCGCCGAACTGGCCCGCTCGGCAGCCGAGTTCGACACCTTCCTGGCCACCGACGAGGACGCCGGAGGGACCGGGGACGAGGAAGGGCCGCCCGTCGAGGACCTGATCGTCACCACCCGGGCCGGCTACCACGTCCTCCGCTTCGTCGAGACCTCCTTCGACAGCAGCGTCTTCCTCCACCTCTGGCTCGACCGCGACACCGGCAACCTCGCCCTCGCCCGCATACGGCTCCGCGACATAGCCGAGAAGCTGGTCCTCGGATGAGCGCCGTCGCCACCCCCGTCTCCCCGATGCTGGTCCGGCTCGCCGCCGAGAAGGCCACCGGGGCCCTGCTGCGCGACCACGGCACGCTCTACCTCGTGGACGGCCGGGTCGTGCACGCCGAGAGCCCCGCCTCCCCCGGCGTCGACGTCCTCCTCACCACCGGCGGCCGGCTGCCCCGGGAGAACTGGGACGAGGCCGTCGACCGGGCCGGCGCCCACCGCGCGGTCGGCCGCTTCCTCGTCGACAGCGGCCGGCTCCAGGACGGGGAGCTGGAGATCTGCCACCTCGGCGCGGTCTTCGACGCCGCCTTCTTCGCCCTCTCCCCCACCAGCGGCCCGACCCGCTTCCGGTACGGGGTGGGGCACTGGTTCGGCACGGTGCGGCCGGTCTCGGCCGAGGCCGTCGAGCGCGAGACCGTGCGCCGCCGCGAACTCCTCGACGCCGTCTGGCCGTACCCCGCCGTGGACACCGCCCCGGTCGTCCCCCGCCCCGCCGCCCCCGGCCAGACCGTGGGGTCGCGGCAGCGCGCCCTGCTCGCGGCGGCCGACGGCGAGCGGACCCCGGCGGAGCTGGCCCGGCTGCTCGGCCGCCCCGCCTTCCACACGCTCCTCGACGTACGGCGGCTGGCCGCCGCCGGGCTCGTCGAGACCCCGCTCACGCCCGGACCCGACCCCGTGCCACCGGCACCGGCGCTCTTACCCGTCCTGCCGGTGCCCGATCCCGACATCGCCCTGCTGCGCCGGCTCCGTGACGCCCTGGAGGCACACCTGTGATGAGGCGTGCCCTGCGCATACGCGCCGAGAGGAGACAGCTCATGACGGCAGAAGCCGAGGTCCTCGGCGAGCTGAGACGGCTGCGGGCGCGGCTGCCGCAGCTCACCGGAGCCCTGGCGGCCAGCGCCGACGGCCTCGTCCTGGCCCACGACACCGTGGACGGCGAGGCGGAGAGCGTGGCCGCGCTGACCGCGGCGGCGCTCGGCGTCGGCCAGCGGCTGACCGACTCCACCGGCCAGGGCCGCTTCCGCGAGCTGCTCGTACGCGGCGAGAGCGGCTACGTGGCGACGTACGCGGCGGGCGGCTCGGCCGTCCTGACGCTGCTCGCGGAGCCCCGGATCAACGTGGGGCGGCTCCATCTGGAGGCCCGCAGGTCCAGCGCCCGGATAGGCGAGCTGGTCGACGGGGCCCTGGAGCGCAGGGAGCCGAACCGCCTGGGGCAGCTCCCGCCCCCGTACCCCGGGAAGCCCCCGCACCCCGGGAGCCCGCCGCTGCCCGGGCGGCCCCCGGTCCGCGAGGCCCGCCACCCGAGGAGCCCGTAGCCCCGGAAGGCCCGTAACCCCGGAAAGCCCCGGCCCCGGCGTCCCCACCGACCGGGAAGCCACCACCCGAGAAGCACGTCACCCAGAAGGAAGAAGTACGACACCATGGCGAACACCGAGACCTCCCTCAAGGAAGCGGCCTCCATCGAAGGCGCGATCGGCGCTGCCCTCGTCGACTACACCAGCGGCATGGCGCTCGGCACGATCGGCGGCGGCAAGGAGCTCGACCTCAACGTCGCCGCGGCCGGCAACACCGACGTCGTCCGGGCCAAGGTCCGGGCGATGGAGATGCTGGGGCTCAACGACGAGATCGAGGACATCCTCATCACCCTCGGCACCCACTACCACCTGATCCGGCTGCTCAAGGGCCGCAACACCAACGGCCTCTTCCTCTACCTGGCCCTGCACAAGGACCGGGCGAACCTGGCGATGGCCCGCCACCAGCTGAAGAAGATCGAGGCCGAGCTGGAGGTCTGACGGCCGGCAGCCCTCCGGTCCGCTACTCGACGAACAGGCCCCGCGCCGCCGCCTTCGCGTCGAACTCCTCCAGGCGCGCCTGCGCGTCGGGGAGTTCGTCGGCCATGGCCTCCAGGAGGACCCGGCCGAGCATCATGGGGGCGCAGGCGGTGTCGAAGGCGAGCCCGGTGCCGACGGCGGCCGGGATCAGCAGGTCGCTGTGGGCGGCGACGGGCGCGAACGCCGAGTCGGCGACGGTCACGACCGCGAGCCCGGCCGCCCGCGCGTACTCCAGGGCCTCGACGACCTCGCGCGGGTGCCGGGGCAGCGCGAAGCAGAGCAGGGCCGTGGCCCCGGCCCGTACGGTCGCGTCGACGCGGTCCGTGAGCATCGAGCCGCCCTCGTCGAGCAGCCGGACGTCCGGGTGCACCTTGGCGGCGAAGTAGGCGAAGCCGCGCGCCTGCGAGGAGGCGGCCCGCAGTCCGAGCACGGGCAGCGGGCGGGAGCGGGCGAGCAGCCGGCCGGCCCGCTCGACGGGCCCGGGGTCGGCGAGCAGCCCGGCGAGGTGCCGGAGGTTCTCGATCTCGGCGAGCACGGCCTGCTGGTACTCGTTGTGCTCCTCGCCCCCGCCGGACCCGGCTCCGGCCCCGGGGGGCGCGACCTCCCGCAGGTGGCGGCGGAGCGCCGGGTACCCGTCGAAGCCGAGGGCCACGGCGAAGCGGGTCACGGAGGGCTGGCTGACCCCGGCGAGCTCGGCCAGCTCCACGCTGGACAGGAACGGCACGTCCCCGGCGCGCCGCACCATGCAGTGCGCGATCCGCCGCTGGGTCGGCGTCAGCCGGTGCCCCTCGAAGAGGGCCTGGAGCCGACCGGCCGGGCTGTCGCTCACGTCGCCCTCCCCTTTCACCTATTCACTCGCACGTCACTCTGCATAAGGATATGCACGATCCGGTGCGGGCGGTCCTGGGAAGAGGATGGCCGAAGGGCCCCCCGCCACCGCGAGGGGCCCTTCGGTGAAGCTTGGCGCGGGGACCGCCGCACCCCCGTTGCCGGGGGGCGGGACGACGGCGGTCCCCGCGAGGGACACGGGCCCGGGTCAGGGCCGGTCCGCGTCCGTGGCGTCTGTGGAGGCCCGGGAGCCGCTCCGGAAGTCCGTGACGCCGACGAGGAACAATGTGCCGGACGCGTGTTAAGCGGGTGCTGCGCGGACGTGTCGCGCTCGTACCAGTTGCGCGAACTCGTCCGCGCGGGCCGCTCCCGGACCCGCCCCGCGGTGCCGTACGGCCGCCCCCGGGCCTACTTCGCGTCGCTGCCCGCCAGGAAGGCCAGCAGGTCCTGGCGGCTGACGACGCCGGTCGGCTTGCCCTCGACCAGGACGATCGCCGCGTCGGCGGCCTCGCCCAGGACGGACATCAGGTCGGCCACGGGCTCGCCGGAGCCGACCTGCGGCAGCGGCGCGCTCATGTGGCGCTCCAGCGGGTCCTCCAGGGAGGCCCGCTTGGTGAAGAGGGCGTCGAGCAGCTCGCGCTCGACGACCGAGCCGACGACCTCGGCGGCCATGACGTCGGGGTGGCCGGCGCCGGGCTTCACGATGGGCATCTGGGAGACGCCGTACTCGCGCAGCACCTCGATGGCCTGGCCGACGGTCTCGTCCGGGTGCATGTGGACGAGGGAGGGCAGGCCGCCCTCCTTGTGGCGCAGGACGTCCGCGACGGTGGCGGAGGAGGTGTGCTCCAGGAAGCCGTAGTCGGCCATCCACTCGTCGCTGAAGATCTTGGACATGTAGCCGCGGCCGGAGTCCGGCAGCAGCACGACCACGACGTCGTCGGGGCCGAGGCCGCGGGCGACCTCCAGGGCAGCGACGACGGCCATGCCGCAGGAGCCGCCGACGAGGAGGCCCTCCTCCTTGGCGAGGCGGCGGGTCATCTGGAAGGAGTCCTTGTCGGACACGGCCACGATCCCGTCGGCGACCCTGCGGTCGTACGCGCTGGGCCAGAAGTCCTCGCCGACGCCCTCGACCAGGTACGGACGGCCCGAGCCGCCCGAGTAGACGGAGCCCTCGGGGTCGGCGCCGATGACCTTGACGGCGCCGCCGCTGGCCTCCTTGAGGTAGTTGCCGGTGCCGGAGATGGTGCCGCCGGTGCCGACGCCCGCGACGAAGTGGGTGATCTTCCCGTCCGTCTGCTCCCACAGCTCGGGACCGGTGGTCTCGTAGTGCGAGCGCGGGTTGTTCGGGTTGGAGTACTGGTCGGGCTTCCAGGCGTTCGGCGTCTCGCGGACGAGCCGGTCGGAGACGTTGTAGTACGAGTCCGGGTGCTCGGGGTCCACGGCCGTGGGGCAGACCACGACCTCGGCGCCGTACGCGCGCAGCACGTTGATCTTGTCCAGGGACACCTTGTCCGGGCAGACGAAGATGCACTTGTAGCCCTTCTGCTGGGCCACGATCGCCAGGCCGACGCCGGTGTTGCCCGAGGTGGGCTCGACGATGGTGCCGCCGGGCTTCAGCTCGCCGCTGCGCTCGGCCGCCTCGATCATCCGCAGGGCGATCCGGTCCTTGACCGAGCCGCCGGGGTTGAAGTACTCGACCTTGGCCAGGACGGTCGCCTGGATGCCCGCTGTGACGTGGTTGAGCTTCACCAGCGGGGTGTTGCCGACGAGGCTGATCATCGAGTCGTGGAATTGCACCGTAATCTCCGGGGTCTCCGTAATGGTGTGGCCAGCGTATGCGTAGTCGGAGCGGGTTACGGGGCAGTTACACCGTGAACGGCTTGAAGGAGGTGACGGCCCCATGTCCAGGGCGAGGGTGGCGCGGCGGATCGCGGCGGGTGCGGCGTACGGCGGCGGGAGCATCGGACTCCTCGGGGTCGCGGCGGTGGGGGTCCTGCTCGCCGAGGCGCACATCGCGAAGCGGACCGTGGGCGGCGGGGCGGCTCCGATGCCGCCCGCGGCGGACGGGCTCTACGGCCGGGCCTTCGGGACGGAGGACCCGCTGCGACTGGCCCTTCTGGGTGATTCCACGGCGGCGGGCCAGGGCGTGCGCCGCACCGGCCAGACCCCGGGCGCGCTGCTCGCCTCGGGGCTCGCGGCGGTGGCGGAGCGGCCGGTGCTGTTGCGGAACGCGGCCCTGTCGGGGGCGCGCTCGGACGATCTGGAGCGGCAGGTGTCGCTGCTGCTGGCGCAGCCCCTGGGGCCGCCGGACGTGTGCGTGATCATGATCGGGGCGAACGACGTGACGCACCGGATGCCGCCGACGGAGTCGGTGCGGCTCCTGGCGGCGGCGGTGCGGCGGCTGCGGACGGCGGGCTCGGAGGTGGTCGTCGGCACCTGCCCGGATCTGGGCACGATCGAGCCGGTCTACCAGCCGCTGCGCTGGCTGGCCCGGCGGGCGTCGCGGCAGCTGGCGGCGGCGCAGACGATCGTGGTGGTGGAGCAGGGCGGGCGGACGGTGTCGCTCGGCGACCTGCTCGGTCCGGAGTTCGCGGCGAACCCGCGCGAGATGTTCGGGGTGGACAGCTTCCACCCGTCGGCCGAGGGGTACGCGACGGCGGCGATGGCCGTCCTGCCGACGGTCTGCGCGGTGCTCGGCGCGTGGCCCGAGGCGGACCGGCTGGAGCCGGCGCGCCGGGAGAACATGCTGCCGGTGGCGAAGGCGGCGGCCGAGGCGGCGCGGGAGGCGGGCACCGAGGTCACGGGCGCCCGGGCGCCGTGGGCCCTGCTCAAGCACCGCCGCCGGCGCCGGCTGCCGGTCGCGGGCGCCCCGGAGGAGACGGGCGCGGCCTCCGCCGGGACGGGAGGGACGCTGGAGGCACCGGCGGGCGCCGCCACCCCGACGGAGACTCCGGCCAACTGAACACCCGGGGGAAGCCGGCTTCCGGCCGGCACCGCTCCCGCCGGAGCACCTGCCGGAAGCCGGATTCCGGGCGGCGCCGCCCCGGGCGGGGTGCCCGCCGGACGCCCGCCTCCGGCGGCACCGCCCCCGCCGACTGAGCGCCCGCTTAGAAAAGAGGTCCGCATCACACGCCCGTCCCGGTGACCCGTGCGGTACGTACGGGTAACTTCCTTTTCAGTCCGCCCACTCCGCACCCTCATGGAGCCGTGATGCCCGAAGCCGTGATCGTCTCGACCGCCCGTTCCCCGATCGGCCGGGCCTTCAAGGGCTCCCTGAAGGACCTGCGCCCGGACGACCTGACCGCGACCATCGTCCAGGCCGCCCTGGCGAAGGTGCCCGAGCTGGACCCGCGCGACATCGACGACCTGATGCTGGGCTGCGGTCTGCCCGGCGGCGAGCAGGGCAACAACCTGGGCCGGATCGTGGCCGTGCAGATGGGCATGGACCACCTGCCGGGCTGCACGATCACCCGTTACTGCTCCTCCTCGCTCCAGACCTCCCGGATGGCGCTGCACGCGATCAAGGCGGGCGAGGGCGACGTCTTCGTCTCGGCCGGCGTCGAGATGGTGTCCAGCTTCACCAAGGGCAACTCGGACTCGCTGCCCGACACGCACAACCCGCTCTTCGCCGAGGCCGAGGCCCGCACCGCCGAGGTCGCCGCCTCCGAGGGCTCCACCTGGCACGACCCGCGCGAGGACGGCCTCGTCCCCGACGCGTACATCGCGATGGGCCAGACCGCCGAGAACCTGGCCCGCCTCAAGGGCATCAGCCGCCGGGAGATGGACGAGTTCGGCGTACGGTCGCAGAACCTCGCCGAGCAGGCCATCAAGAACGGCTTCTGGGAGCGCGAGATCACCCCGGTGACGCTGCCGGACGGCACGGTCGTCTCGGCGGACGACGGCCCGCGCGCGGGCGTCACCCTGGAGGGCGTGCAGGGCCTCAAGCCGGTCTTCCGCCCCGACGGCCTGGTCACCGCCGGCAACTGCTGCCCGCTCAACGACGGCGCCGCCGCCCTGGTGATCATGTCCGACACCAAGGCCCGCGAGCTCGGCCTGACCCCGCTGGCCCGGATCGTCTCCACCGGCGTCTCCGGCCTCTCCCCCGAGATCATGGGCCTCGGCCCGGTCGAGGCGTCGAAGCAGGCCCTGAAGCGCGCCGGCCTCACCATCGGCGACATCGACCTGGCCGAGATCAACGAGGCCTTCGCCGCCCAGGTCATCCCGTCCTACCAGGAGCTGGGCCTCGACCTGGACAAGGTGAACGTCAACGGCGGCGCCATCGCCGTCGGCCACCCCTTCGGCATGACCGGCGCCCGCATCACCGGCACCCTGATCAACAGCCTCCAGTTCCACGACAAGCAGTTCGGCCTGGAGACCATGTGCGTCGGCGGCGGCCAGGGCATGGCGATGGTGATCGAGCGGCTCAGCTGAGCCCGCTCCCCTCGCGGACGGCGGCCAACCACGTCGCGTCCCAGCCGTGACCGAATCTCCCCCAGGATGTGACCTACGTCCCGGGGGAGTTCGTTTTCCCAGGTCAGAGCGGTTTCGGGACTAAACGCCTGGTAGAAATACCTGTCCAATTCGTGACGTAATGCACTGACAGCGGCCCCCACCTCACGACAAGCTGAGGTAGGAAGTCGGGGGATCGACTCGGAATCGGGAGTACGTCAGTGAGCGCCATGCCTCTTGCCCTGCTGCTGACCACGGCCGCCGCCACGGCCGTGGGCGCTGCCGCCCTGCACGCCGTCCACGGTCTCCGCAAGCAGGTCACCGCCCTGCGGCGCGAGCTGGCCGCCGGGCACGGCGTCACGGTTCCCGCCGCCCGGGCCACGCCCGCCGCCGAGATACGGGCCGCGGTCGCGGAGGCCCTGGCCGAGGAGCGCGAGCGCGAGCTCGCCGAGGCGCGGGCCTTCTGGGCCGCGCAGGAGGCCCGGGACGCGGCCGACGCCCCGTCCCTGCTGGGCGGCCTCGGCGGCCCGGCCGAGGACGGCTCCTTCTTCGTGCCGCGCCAGGCGGACTTCGTGGGCCTGGAGGCGATGGCCCTGGAGGCCATGGAGGCCGAGGCGGCGGCGCTGGACGGCGCGGCGGCGGAGCCGCTGGACGAGTTCCCCGAGGACTCCCCGGAGCTGGCCGCGGCCCGGCGCCGGCACCCCTCGCACCCGGACTTCGTGCCGGTGCAGACCCCGGTCGTCACCGACCACGAGCGGACGGTGGCGCGCCTGGAGGAGCTGGCCGACACGCGCACGGCCCTGACCGACGTCCGCCCGGGCCCGCTCGGCACCCTGGACGTGTACGTCTTCGCGGACGGCACCACGCTCTGTATGACCCCGGGGCACCGCGAGACCGCGGAGCGCCTCGCGGAGGCCCTGCGCGCGGGCCGCACCCCGGTCCTGCTCGGCGGCTCGGGCGTCTCGGGCGCCTTCGCCCTGACCTTCTCGTACGGCGACACGGACGAGGAGAACGTCTACATCCTCGCGGACCGCGTGATCGCCTCCCTGTAAGGCCGGGAACGGGCCCTACAGGCCCGAGCGCTCCGCCGCCTCCCGTACGAGCCCCACGGCCTCGTCCAGCTCCCCCGCGCGGGGGCCGGCCGGGGCCGTTCGCAGTGCCTCGGCCAGGTCGCTCCCGGCCACCACGAGCTGGTCGGCCACCGCGAAGACCCCGGCGTCCGGCATGGTCCTCGGCTCCCGGTCCGGGTCCTCGGCGCGCTGCGCGCGGACCGCGAGCTCCCGGGCGAGGGCGAGCCCCTCGGCCGCCGCGCCCCGCTGGAGGCGGCTCTGCGGGGCGGCCCGCAGCCGGTCGGCGAACCGCTCCACGGCGGCGGTCAGGTCACTCGTATCAAGCACCCCGCGACCCTACGCGCCGCCCGGGGCCTCCCGCCAACGGGCCGGAGAACGCGGAAGGGCCCGCCCGGCACGCAGCCGGACGGGCCCTTCCCCCCGAGTCAGGGGGTCGTGCGTCAGTCGTCGCCCTGGAGGATCGACAGCAGACGCAGCATCTCCAGGTAGATCCACACCAGGGTCATGGTGAGACCGAAGGCGGCCAGCCAGGCCTCCTCGCGCGGCGCGCCGTAGTTCACGCCGTCCTCGACCTGCTTGAAGTCGAGGGCGAGGAAGCAGGCGCCGAGGATGATGCCGATGACGCCGAACAGGATGCCGAGGCCACCGCTGCGGAAGCCGAGGCCGTCACCGCCGGCGAAGACGGCGAACAGCAGGTTGGTCACCATGAGGAGCATGAAGCCCATCGCGGCGGCCATCACGAAGCCGTAGAAGCGCCGGTTGACCCGGATCCAGCCCATCTTGTAGGCGATGAGCACGCCGGCGAAGACCGCCATGGTGCCCAGGACCGCCTGGATGACGACGCCGTCGGCGATGTACGTCGAGACGGCGGCCGAGATCACTCCGAGGAAGACGCCCTCGAAGGCGGCGTACCCCAGGATCAGCGCGGGCGACGGCTTGCGCTTGAAGGACTGCACGAGCGACAGGACGAGGGCGACCAGGGCGGCGCCGATGGCGATGCCGTAGGACTTGCCCAGGTTCGCCGGGTCGACCGGCAGCAGCAGCCAGGACAGGACGGCGGTGAGCACGACCGTGCCGAGCGTCATGGCCGTGCGGCTCACGACGTCGTCGATCGTCATCACGTTGCCGCGGGCCTGCTGCGGGGCGCCGAGCTGCGTGTCCTGCGGGGCGTACGGGTTGGTCGCGTACGGGTTCGTCGCGTCCCCGGCGTACGGGGTGCCGGTGGCGTACGGGTTGGTTCCGACGGCGGGGCCCCCGGCCTGCGGCTGCTGCGCGTTGAAGCCCGCGTAGCCGTTGTCGCGGCTGAACCCCCGTCGCGAGAAGACCGGGTTGCTGCTCCTCATCTCACTCCTCCATGGCAGACCGCACGGCGCGGCCTTGCGTCAAGGGTAATGCGTAGGCAAAAGAAACTCCCTAGTGCTCGGGGAGGATCTTTCCCTCATCTTCCCGCTCTTCCTCTCCCGCGGCGCGGGGTGTACGCACCCCCCGCCGGGGGCCGGTCCTCAGGGCCGTCCGGCGGGGCCGTCGACCCGCTCCAGCAGGGAGATCCCGCTGCGGCGCTCGACGAGCCGGTAGCCGGGGACGTCCGGGGCGCCGGATTCCAGGGACTTCCCGGTGGCGCATTCCGGATCGGACGGATCGGCGTTGTCGTAGACCATCCAGCGGGGCGGTTCCTTCGGCGCGAAGGAACGGGGGAAGAGACACACTTCGCTGACGGTGGTCCGGTACGCGAGCTGGGCCGCGAGGCGATTGGACGCGGCCACCGTGGCGCCGTCGGGGATCTTCCCGAGGATTTCGCCGGTCACGCGCACGTGCTCGGACGCGACCCATGTCCGCGGCAGCACGAGTTCGTGGAACGGGGAGGTGAAGAAGGTGACGCCCGTGGCGACCGCCCCGATCACGCCGGCGTGCAGGAGCCTGCGGGTGATCACCCGTCCCGAGGCGACGGCGTGGACCGCCGCGGCGAAGGCGACCGGCATCAGGATCGCGCTGTAGTGGAAGTCCATTCCCCAGTAGTTCGGGAAATCCGAGGTGAAGCGCCAGCCGAGCGTGGGGAGCATGACGATCAGGAGCGGGGAGCGGACCGCCAGGAATCCGGTGGGGGCGACGAGCATGAGGAGCGTGAGCCATTTGACCGGCGGCCAGAAGGTCGCGGCGGCCTTCACCAGGAGGCCCTTCTCCTCGGGTTCCGCGGGCGGCCAGTAGGCGAACTCGCCGAGCGGATTGACGGAGGGGAGGACGACGAACATCGCGAGGGCCGTCGCCACGATCCCGAAGAGCGCCAGCAGGATCCCCGTGCGCCGGGGCCCCTTCCAGGCGACGTACGCGCCGACCGCCGCCACCGTGAGCCCGAGGTCCTCCTTGACCAGGACCAGGGGGATCGCCCAGAGGACGGCCGCGCGCCACCTCCCGCGGCCGGCCGCGCACACGGAGAACGCGAGCAGCGGCACCGCGAAGGCCACTTCGTGGAAGTCGAACTGGACGAGTTCCGCGATGCCCCAGGAAGCCCCGTAGGAGATTCCGATCCAGTAGGCGAATGTCCGGCCCCTGACCTCCTGGGCCCATCGCGTGATCGGAATGACGGACACCGCGACCAGGGCCGCCTGGCAGACCAGGAGCGTATAGCTCGACGGGAACACCTTGTACACGGGACCGAGCAGCGCGAGGATCGGGTGGAAATGGTCCCCGAGCGCGTTGTATCCGGTCCCCTTGAGAGGGGCGTACGGAGCCGTGAACTCCGAGTAGGACTTCGCTATCTGGGTGAAGATTCCCAGGTCGTATCCGGTCGTGAGGTGTATCGCGTGCCGCCGCGCGGACAACGCCAGATAGACCAGGAAGAAAATTCCGGAAAGGAGAAGGGCGGGCTTCCCCGAATAACGCTCCGCCGGTTTCGGCACATTCCCCGCGGGTGCCGTGCCACCGCCTTCCGGTGCGCGCCGCTGGGAAGGCACTACCGAAAGGTTCAGGATATTCATGACGACATGAGAACCTAACAGGAGGCGGAGGGGCCCTATAGGGTAACAGGGGTGATCGACGGCCCCCGGGGGCGCTGCGGGCATCCGGACGGGCGGCCGCGCGAGCAGGGAGAACGGACCGTCGAGCGGGAACGGACGGAACGGTGAGCGGGGGGAACGGAACGGTCCGATCCGTACGCGCGGAGCGTCCGGGGCACCTCCCCCGCCTCCCGGAAGGCCCGGAGGGGACCGGCGGAGAACGGGTGGTCCCGCCGGTCGGCGGCACGGTCGTCGATGGTGCCCGGAACCGGACTCGAACCGGTACGGCCCGAAGGCCAGCGAGGTTTAAGCTCGCCGTGTCTGCATTCCACCATCCGGGCGTCGCGAAGCTCCGCGTTGGCACATGAGCCTATCGGGGCGCTTCCCTCGTTCAGCGGAACATCGCCCCTGATGTTGTCTTATTTTATTGAGGCCTGAGGGTGCGTCAGTGCAGGTGGGGGCCTTTTCCCCGAAGTGTGACGGGGGTCGCAGGCGCAAACCCGCACCCCGGGGAATGACGAAAAGTCGTCGCATTTGTGTCACCTCGGACCGGAGCCCCCGGCCCGGCGGCTCTCGGGGGCCCGGTCATACCTCAGGAGGAGGCCCCGGGACTCCGGTCCGACTCCAGGCTGCCCCGGGAACGGGCACGTGGACGGACGTCCCGGGCCGGAACGCCCGAGACGATGGAGGGGTTCCCGAAACAGCCCCGCAGTGACAGGAGTCCTCCTCGTGACCACCTCCCCCACCGTGTCCCGCGCCACCGCGGTGGCCGCCCGCGCCACGGACCTCTCGAAGGTGTACGGCCACGGCGAGACCCAGGTGGTCGCGCTCGACCACGTCACCGTGGACTTCCGGCAGGGCGAGTTCACCGCCATCATGGGCCCCTCCGGCTCCGGCAAGTCGACGCTCATGCACTGCGTCGCCGGCCTGGACTCCTTCTCCTCCGGCTCGGTGCGGATCGGCGAGACCGAGCTGTCCACCCTCAAGGACAAGCACCTCACCCAGCTGCGCCGCGACAAGATCGGCTTCATCTTCCAGGCGTTCAACCTGCTGCCGACGCTGACGGCCATGGAGAACATCACGCTGCCGATGGACATCGCGGGCCGCAAGCCCGACAAGCAGTGGGTCCAGCAGGTCATCGACATGCTCGGCCTCTCCGGCCGGCTCAGCCACCGCCCCACCGAGCTCTCCGGCGGCCAGCAGCAGCGCGTGGCCGTGGCCCGCGCGCTCGCCTCGCGCCCCGAGATCATCTTCGGCGACGAGCCGACCGGAAACCTGGACTCCCGCTCGGGCGCCGAGGTCCTCGGCTTCCTGCGCAACTCGGTGCGGGAGCTGGGCCAGACCGTCGTCATGGTCACCCACGACCCCGTCGCCGCCTCCTACGCGGACCGCGTGATCTTCCTCGCCGACGGCCGGATCGTCGACGAGATGCTGAACCCGACGGCGGACGGCGTGCTCGACCGCATGAAGGCCTTCGACGCCAAGGGCCGTACGAGCTGACGCCGCCAGGCCCGGCCTCGTAGCGCGACGCCCCGCGCCCCCGACCTCCGTCCGCCCCACCCTCCGTTCAGGACACCCCATGTTCCGTACCGCCCTGCGCAACGTGCTCGCGCACAAGGCGAGACTGCTGATGACCGTCCTCGCCGTGATGCTCGGCGTGGCCTTCGTCTCCGGCACCCTCGTCTTCACCGACACCCTCTCCCAGGCCTTCCGCAACCAGTCGGCGAAGAGCTACGACGACGTCGCCGTCGCCGTCGAGATGCACCCGGACCCCGAGGACGCCCGGCAGGCGCCCGGCCTCTCCCAGAAGGACGTCGACGAGGTCGCCGGGCTCGCCGGGGTCGCCTCCGTCGCCCCGCGCGTCGGCGGCTTCGCCGGCGTGCCCGACAAGGACGGCAAGCTGATCGGCGTCGGCTGGTCCAACAAGGGCACCAACTTCGCCCCCGGCAAGGACGGCAAGGACCGCGCGTACGCCTTCACCACGGGCGACGGGCCGGCCCGCGCCGGCGAGATCGCGCTCGACCGGGCCTCCGCCGACAAGGGCGGCTACAAGGTCGGCGACACCGTCCGTGTAGCCACCAACGGCCCGGTGAAGGAGTACGTCCTCTCCGGCGTCTTCACCACCGAGGACGGCGCCGTCAACGCCGGTGGCAGCCTGGTCCTCTTCGACACCTCCGTGGCCCAGAAGCTCTACCTGAAGCCCGGGTACTTCCAGGACATGACCGTCACGGCCGCCCCCGGCGCGCAGGCGGACAAGCTGCTCGACGAGGTCCTGAAGGTGGTCCCGAAGGCGGCCACCGCCCAGACCGGTCAGGCCCTCGCCGACCAGCAGGCCGAGGACATCGAGGCCGGGCTCGGCGCGCTCAACCAGGTGCTCCTGGGCTTCGCGGGCATCGCGCTCTTCGTCGGCGTCTTCCTGATCGCCAACACCTTCACGATGCTGGTCGCCCAGCGCACCAAGGAACTGGCCCTGATGCGCGCGGTCGGCGCCTCGCGCAAGCAGATCACCCGCTCCGTCCTCGCCGAGGCCGGTCTGGTCGGCCTGGTCGCCTCGACCGTCGGCCTCGTCCTGGGCGTCGGCCTCGCGGTCGCGCTCCGGTCGGCCATGAACGCCTTCGACCTGAAGATCCCGGCCGGCGGCCTGGTCATCGGCGCCTCGCCCGTCGTCTCCGCGTTCGCCGTCGGCGTCCTGATCACCATGCTCGCCGCCTGGCTGCCCGGCCGCCGCGCCGCGAAGATCCCGCCGGTCGCCGCCATGAACAGCGTGCACGCCACCGCGAGCACCAAGTCGCTCGTCCTGCGGAACTCCGTCGGTGCCGCGTTCACCGCGCTCGGCGTCGTCCTGATCGTGCTCGGCGCGGGCCGGGGCGGGGACGAGGGCCGGATGCTCATCGCGGGCGGCGCGTTCCTCACCCTCATCGGCGTGATCGTGCTGATCCCGATGCTGTCGCGGCCCGTGATCGCCCTGATCCGCCCGCTGTTCGTCGGCCTCTTCGGGATCTCCGGCAAGCTCGCCGGCCTGAACGCGGTCCGCAACCCGCGCCGCACCGGCGCCACCGCCTCCGCGCTCGCCATCGGCCTGACCCTGGTCACCGGCCTGTCGGTGCTCGGCGCGACCGTCGGCGCGGCCATCGACAAGATGACCGTCGACCAGATCAAGGCCGACTACATGGTGGTCATGGCCAGCGGCGACAGCCTGGGCGAGGAGGCCATCACCGCCCTCGCGAAGGCCCCGGGCGTCACGGCCGTCTCCCCGCAGCAGGCCGGTGCCCTGGAGTTGAAGGGCTCGTTCGTCTCGGCCTCCGGCGTCACCCCCGGCGACATCGAGAAGGTCCTCAACCTCCACGTCGTGAACGGCTCCCTGGCCTCCCTCAAGGAGGGCCAGATCGCGGTCGCCGACAAGACCGCCGAGAAGCGCGGCCTGAAGGTCGGCGACACGGTCCCGGTCGAGTACCTGGACAAGGCCAAGGGCAAGCTGACCGTCGGCGCGATCTACGAGGAGAGCGAGTTCGTCTCCCCCGTCATGATCGACCGCAAGCTGATCAACGCCCACGAGCAGCAGCCCTACACGCGGGAGGTCTACGTCGCGATGGACGGCGGCGCCTCCGAGGCCAACGCCAAGGCGCTGTCGAAGGCCATGGGCGACAACCCCGGCATCACGGTGATGAACCACAAGGACATCCGCGACGCCTTCGGCGGCCCGATCAACATGCTCCTGAACATCGTGTACGGCCTGCTGGGCATGGCCCTGATCATCGCCGTCCTCGGCGTGGTCAACACCCTCGCGATGTCCGTCTTCGAGCGCCAGCAGGAGATCGGGATGCTCCGGGCGATCGGTCTCGACCGGCGCCGGGTGAAGCGGATGGTCCGTCTGGAGGCCGTGGTCATCTCGGTGTTCGGCGCGGTCGTCGGCATCGGCCTCGGCGCCTTCCTCGGCTGGGCGCTCGGCGAGACGTTCAAGAGCAGCCTGCCGGGCTACGCCCTGGTGCTGCCCTGGGAGCGGATCGGGATCTTCCTGCTCCTGGCCGCCCTGGTCGGCGTCCTCGCCTCGCTGTGGCCGGCCCGCAGCGCGGCCCGTCTGAACATGCTCGCCGCCATCAAGACCGAGTAGCCGCCCGCACCACCGGCGAGGGGCCGGCCTCCCACCCGGGAGGCCGGCCCCTCGCCGTACGTCCGTCAGTCCGTCCCGCCGGTCCACGCGCGCGGCCGCAGCGGCAGCCCGCTCGTCCCCGGCGCGGGGGTCTTCACGGCGAGGAACTGGTTCACGCCGATCCGGTTGCGCTCGAAGGAGACGGCGGAGGCGGCCATGTAGAGCCGCCAGACCCGGGCCCGGCCCGGGGAGACGAGCCGGACGGCCCGGTCCCAGTCCGCCTCCAGGTTGGCCACCCAGCGGCGCAGGGTCAGGGCGTAGTGCTCGCGCAGGGCCTCCACGTCCCGGACCTCGAAGCCGGCGTCCTCCAGGGCCGTCAGGGTGCGGCCCATCGGGGCGAGTTCGCCGTCGGGGAAGACGTACGCGTCGATGAAGGGGTCGATCGCGTAGGCGGCCTCGTCGGGCTCGGGGCGCCGGGAGATCTGGTGGTTGAGGAGCCGCCCGCCGGGCCTGAGGAGCCCGTACAGGACATCGGCGTACTCCCGGTACCTCACGGCGCCGACGTGCTCGGCCATGCCGATCGAGGAGATCGCGTCGTACGGGCCGTCGGTGACGTCCCGGTAGTCCTGGACGCGGATCTCGATCCGGTCCGTCAGGCCCTCCTCGGCGACGCGCTCGCGGGCGCGGGCGGCCTGTTCGCGGGAGAGGGTGACGCCGACGACCCGGGCGCCGTACTCCCGGGCGGCGTGCAGGGCCATGGAGCCCCAGCCGCAGCCCACGTCGAGGAGCCGGTCGCCCTCCTTCAGGTCCAGTTTGCGGGCGACCAGGTCGAGCTTGTCGCGCTGGGCCTCCTCCAGGGTGCCGCCGGGGGTCCAGTAGGCGCACGAGTAGACCATCGAGGGGCCGAGGACCAGCGCGTAGAAGTCGTTGCCCACGTCGTAGTGGTGGCCGATGGCCTGCCGGTCGCGGCGTCTGGTGTGCCGGACGCCGCTGCGGCCCCGGACCTCCTCGGCCGGCGGGCGCGGCGGGGGGACGGGCCCGGCGAGCCGCAGCAGCTCGCGGGCGGCGGCGCGCAGCCGGGGGTCGCGGGCGGCGGCGAGCAGGCCCGGGGAGTCGCCGCGCTCCCAGAGGAGCCCGGAGACCCGGTCCAGGACCTCGTACAGGTCCCCCTCGACGTCGAGTTCCCCGGCCACCCAGGCGCGGACCGTGCCGAGTTCGCCGGGCTTCCAGATCATCCGCCGCAGGGCGCGCCGGTCGCGGAGGACCAGGACGGGGGCGTCCGCGGGGCCGGCCTCGCTGCCGTCCCAGGCGCGCAGCCGGACCGGGAGCGGTCCTCCGAGGAGTTCTCCGGCGAGAGTCGTCAGCCGCGAAGCGGCGTCGGCCATGGTGCCCACCTCCGTGATCGGTGTCCCGGAAACGTCCGTCCCCCAGGGAACACCGCGGGTGGGCGCCGGCACTCCCGCCGGGGCGCAACGAGTCGGCAAAACAACGCGAAGGGCCGCCCGCACCACGGATGGCGGGCGGCCCTTCGCAGGGGTACTGCCTACTGCTGCCGGAGCGTCAGGAGGCCTTGGCCTTCTCCTGCACCGGGGCGGCCGGGGCGGGGGCGGGCTTGGCGGCCTCGTAGAACTCCTCGCGCGGCGACTCGATGGCGCCGAGGGAGACGACCTCGCGCTTGAGGAACATCGCCAGGGTCCAGTCGGCGAAGACGCGGATCTTGCGGTTCCAGGTCGGCATCGCCATGCCGTGGTAGCCGCGGTGCATGTACCAGGCGAGACGGCCCTTGAGCTTGATCTTCACCTTGCCCATGACGATCATGGCGACGCCCTTGTGCAGACCGAGTCCGGCCACCGCGCCCTTGTTGGCGTGGCTGTACTCCTTCTGCGGGAAGCCGCGCATCCCGGCCACCACGTTGTCGCCGAGGACCTTGGCCTGGCGCAGGGCGTGCTGGGCGTTCGGCGGGCACCAGGCGTTCGGGTTGCCCGCGCGGCGGCCGACCATGTCCGGGACCTGGGCGTTGTCGCCCGCGGCCCAGGCGTAGTCGAGGCCGTTGATCTGGAGCTTCTCGTTGCAGTCCACGTGGCCGCGGGGGCCGAGCGGCAGACCGAAGCGGGAGAGCGCCGGGTTCGGCTTGACGCCGGCGGTCCACACGATCGTGTTGGAGTCGACCTCCAGGCCGTTCTTCAGCACGACGTGGCCGTCGACGCAGGAGTCCATGGAGGTCTCGAGGTAGATCTCGATCCCGCGGCTCTCCAGGTGCTCCTTGCCGTACTGGCCGAGCTTGGGGCCGACCTCGGGAAGGATCTTGTCGGCCGCGTCGACCAGGACGAAGCGCATGTCCTCGCGCGACACGTTCTGGTAGTACTTCGCGGCGTCGCGGGCCAGGTCCTCGACCTCGCCGATGGTCTCCGCGCCGGCGAAGCCGCCGCCCACGAAGACGAAGGTCAGCGCCTTGCGGCGGACCTCCTCGTCGGTGGTCGAGTCGGCCTTGTCGAGCTGCTCGAGGACGTGGTTGCGCAGGCCGATGGCCTCCTCGATGCCCTTCATGCCGATGCCCTGCTCGGCGAGGCCGGGGATCGGGAAGGTCCGGGAGACCGCGCCCATCGCGATGACGAGGTAGTCGAAGGGCAGGTCGTACGCCTCGCCGACGAGCGGCGCGATCGTGGCGACCTTGCGGTCCTGGTCGATGGTGGTGACCCGGCCGGTGAGCACCTCGGCTCCGCGGACGACGCGTCGCAGCGGGACGACGACGTGGCGCGGCGAGATGCTGCCGGCGGCGGCTTCGGGGAGGAAGGGCTGGTAGGTCATGTACGACCGCGGGTCGACGACCGTGACGGTCGCCTCCGCGTAGCGCATCTTCTTGAGGATGCGCCGAGCTGCGTACAGGCCTACGTACCCGCCGCCTACTACGAGGATCCTGGGACGCTCCGTGGTGCTCATGCCATCGAGTATCCACCCCGTCCGGGGGGTGCGTTCGTGCGCCCCTTCACAAGGTTGGTGGACACCTCTGCTACACTCCGCCGCCCACGTGATCCAGGTCATGTTCCTGCAAAGGAACCGGGATGCAGTGGCGAACGTTGTTCACCCCCCGTGAACTGGACCGGAGAGCCTCCGTTAACCCTGAACCGGAGGCCCCGTTCACGCGATGGAAACACCGGGCGGATCGGCCTCCGCACCTGCGAAAGGGCCCCGGGGCACCCCCCGGAGGGCCCAATGACCCCCTGCGGACTCCCTCGGGGCCCTTTTCCTTGTGAAGAACTTCACGAACTTTCCCGGCGGAACCTCGCGGGAAGGCTCGATAGCGCCCCTCTATGCGACGCATAGAGCCTTCCCATCGAGGTCTACGCGACGGACAGGGCGATCCCGTCGAGGATGTCGTGCTCGCTGACGACCACCTCGCGGGCCCCGACGCGCTCGACGATCTCCCTCAGGACGAGCGCCCCGGCGACGATCACGTCGACCCGCCCGGGGTGGATCACGGGGATCGCGGCCCGCTCGTCGTGGGTGGAGGCGAGGAGCCGGTCGGTGACCTCGTCGACCTGCTCGGCGGAGATCCGGGAGTGGTGGACCTTCTCGGAGTCGTACTCCGGGAGGCCGAGGGCGATGGCGGCGACGGTGGTCACGGAGCCGGCGAGTCCGACGAGGACGTCGGCCGTGTCGATCGGCACGGCCCCGGCGGCCAGGTCGAGCGCGGCCCGGACGTCGGCGCGGATCGCCTCGGCCTCCTCGGCGGTCGGCGGGTCGTGGCGGACGTGCCGCTCGGTGAGCCGGACGCAGCCGATGTCGACCGAGCGGGCGGCCTGGACGCGGTCGGTGCCGGTGACGAACTCGGTGGAGCCGCCGCCGATGTCCACGACCAGGTACGTCTCCGTGCCGGGCAGCTCGCCGGTGGCGCCGGCGAAGGAGAACGCGGCCTCCTGGTCGCCGGTGATGACCTCGGGCTCGACGCCGAGGATCTCCACGACCCCGCGCACGAAGTCGTCGCGGTTCTCGGCGTCGCGGGAGGCCGAGGTGGCGACGAAGCGGATCCGCTCGGCGCCCAGCTCCCGGATCACGGCGGCGTACTCGCGGCAGGCGGCGAAGGTCCGCTCCAGGGCCTCGGGGGCGAGCCGGCCCGTCCGGTCGACGCCCTGGCCGAGCCGGACGATGGTCATCCGCCGGTCCAGCTCGACCAGCTCGCCCGTCTCCGGGTGCACGTCGGCGACGAGGAGGCGGATGGAGTTCGTACCGCAGTCGATTCCGGCGACCCGGGTCACTCCGAGGCCTCCTTCTCGTCGGCACACGGGGTGACGCAGGCGCCCTTGGCCCACCACTCCGGCAGCATCGCGAGGGCCTCGTCGCCGAACGGGTTCACGCCGGGGCCCGCGACCAGGGAGTGGCCGACGAGGACGTGCAGGCACTTGACCCGGTCCGGCATCCCGCCGGCGCTCGGGAAGCCCTCCAGGACCTCGATGGCGTCGCGGCGGGCGAGGTAGTCCTCGTGCGCGGCCCGGTAGGCGTCGGCGAGCTCCGGGTCGGTGGCGAGCCGGGCCTGCATCTCCTTCATGACCCCGTTGGCCTCCAGGGTGCCGATGGCCGAGGCCGCCCGGGGGCAGGTCAGGTAGTACGTGGTGGGGAAGGGCGTGCCGTCGGGGAGCCGGGGCGCCGTCTCGACGACGTCCGGCTGCCCGCAGGGGCAGCGGTGCGCGATGGCGCGCAGGCCGCGGGGCGGCCGGCCGAGCTGGAGCTCGAAGGCGGCGACGTCCGCCTCGGTGGGCTCGGTGCGTTCGGTCTGCGGAGGGGGCGTTTGCATGTCTGCCTTGGGTGCCTAGGTCGTCGGTCGTCGGTCGTACGGGAGGTCAGCGGCGGTCGGCGTTGTCCACGCCGTCCCAGAGGTTGTCGTACCAGGGGCGGTCCGCCGCTCCCTGGTCGGCGCGGGGCCGCTGCTCCGCGCCGGGGTCGTTCACGGTGAAGCCGGTCTCGCCGGGAAGCAGGTAGTGCAGGTGCTCGCGGGCGAGGCGGCGGACGTAGGCCGGGTCCTGGAGGCGGGCCTTCTCGTCCCTCAGCTCCTGCACCCGCCGGGCGGCCTCGGCGGCCCGGCGCTCCTGCTCGGCGATCTCGCCCTGCTGGGAGACGTAGCTGCGCATGGGATAGGCGAGGGCCACGACCAGGGAGCAGACGACGAGGGCGAGGAAGGCCGCGCGGCCGGTGAGCCGGGAGCGGCGGGCCTGACGGCGGGTCTGGGAGCGGTAGACACGGGCGGCGGTCTGCTCGCCGAGCAGCCTGATCCGGGTCGCGGTCGAGAACCGGTCCCGGTCCTTCACGGCCATGTCGTGTCGCCTCCCCTGTTCACGCGGACGTCCCCGCACACGGTACGGGACCGAGTACGGGGACGTACGGAAGCTGCTCTGCGGAAGGGCGCGGCCCTTCAAACAAGCGTCAGCCCTTGAACCGCGGGAAGGCGCTGCGGCCGGCGTACACCGCGGCGTCGTCGAGGATCTCCTCGATGCGCAGCAGCTGGTTGTACTTGGCGACGCGCTCGGAGCGGGCCGGGGCGCCGGTCTTGATCTGGCCGCAGTTGGTGGCGACGGCCAGGTCGGCGATGGTGACGTCCTCGGTCTCGCCGGAGCGGTGGGACATCATGCACTTGAAGCCGCTGCGCTGGGCCAGCTCGACGGCGTCGAGGGTCTCGGTCAGCGAGCCGATCTGGTTGACCTTGACCAGCAGGGCGTTCGCGGACTTCTCCTCGATGCCCCGGGCCAGGCGCTCCGGGTTGGTGACGAACAGGTCGTCGCCGACGAGCTGGACCTTCTCGCCGAGCTTCTCGGTGATGACGTTCCAGCCGGCCCAGTCGTCCTCGAACAGCGGGTCCTCGATGGAGACCAGCGGGTACGCGGCGACGAGCTCCTCGTAGTACTCGGTCATCTCGGCGGCCGAGCGGGCCTTGCCCTCGAACTCGTACGTGCCGTCCTTGTAGAACTCGGAGGCGGCGACGTCGAGCGCGAGCGCGATGTCCTTGCCGGGCACGTAGCCGGCCTGCTTGATCGCCTCGAGGATGAGGTCGAGCGCCTCGCGGTTGGAGCCGAGGTTCGGGGCGAAGCCGCCCTCGTCGCCGAGGCCGGTGGAGAGGCCCTTGGTCTTCAGGACGGACTTGAGGGTGTGGTAGACCTCGGTGCCCCAGCGGAGGGCCTCGGAGAAGGACTCCGCGCCGATCGGGGCGATCATGAACTCCTGGATGTCGACGTTGGAGTCGGCGTGCGACCCACCGTTGAGGATGTTCATCATCGGAACGGGCAGCAGGTGCGCGTTCGGGCCGCCCAGGTAGCGGAAGAGCGGGAGGTCGCTGGCCTCGGAGGCGGCGTGCGCGACGGCGAGGGAGACGCCGAGGATGGCGTTGGCGCCGAGCGAGGACTTGTCCGGGGTGGCGTCCAGGTCGAACATGGCCTGGTCGATCAGGCGCTGCTCGGTGGCGTCGTAGCCGACGAGCTCCGGGCCGATCTGCTCGATGACGGCGAGGACGGCCTTCTCGACGCCCTTGCCCTGGTAACGGTTCGGGTCACCGTCGCGAAGCTCCAGGGCCTCGAACGCACCGGTGGAGGCGCCGGACGGAACGGCAGCACGGCCGGTGCTGCCGTCGTCGAGGCCGACCTCGACCTCGACCGTGGGGTTGCCTCGGGAGTCCAGGATTTCCCGGGCTACGACGACGTCGATGGACGGCACGAGCATCTCCTTCTGGGATGTGACGCTGGATGTGACGCAGGGCCTGTGCTGGGTCGCTCGGCCTTGCGACAAGAGCCTAACCGCCCCGGAGGCTCCGACCGGCCGGGCGCCCGCCCCCTGGGACGAAAAAGGACCCAAGGGCACGCACAAGGGGACGAAGGACCCCAGATCTACTGGGCGGTAACCATCAAGTGGGGCACGGGCGGGCTCCTGAGGCGGTCGCGGCCCCCTCTGTACGGCCCCTCAATAAGGGGAACCCCGGTCCGGCGCGCACGGGGGAAGGGCGCGCCGGACCGGGGTGGTCACCGCGGGAGGGTCGTCGGGGGCGCGTGAGCCGCCGGACTCACGCGACCCGCCGGGCTCACTTCAGGTGGAGCTGCTGGCCCGGGTAGATCAGGTCGGCGTTCTCGACGACGTCCTTGTTGAGCTCGAAGAGCTCGGCCCAGCCGCCCTTGACGCCCTGGGCGTCGGCGATCTTGCTGAGGGTGTCGCCGGCCACGACCTTGTACTCGCCGTCGCCCTTCTTGACCGTCTTGCCGGTCGGGGTGGTGACGGTCTTCTTGGCGGCCTCGGGGGCGGCCTGCCGCTCCTTCTTCGGGGCCTGGCGCTGCTCGCTGCGGGTGGTCGGCTGCTCGGCCTTCCGCTCCTGCTTCGGCTGCTGCTGCTTCGGCTGCTCCTGCTGCGGAGCGCTCTCGGCGGCGCCGCCGTCGTACGAGGCGCCGGAGAGGCCCACGCCGCAGCTCGGCCAGGCGCCCTTGCCCTGGCCCGCGAGGACCTTCTCGGCGATGGCGATCTGCTGGGACTTCGACGCCTGGTCGGCGGTGGAGGCGTAGGCGGTGCCGCCGTACGCGGCCCAGGTGGAGGCCGAGAACTGCAGGCCGCCGTAGTAGCCGTTGCCGGTGTTGATGGACCAGTTGCCGCCGGACTCGCACTGGGCGACGCGGTCCCACTCGGAGGACGTGGCGGCCGAGGCGGTGCCCGCGGTCATCAGCGGGGCGGCGACGGCGATGCCGGTGACGCCGACGAGCGCGGCGAGCTGGGTGGCCTTGGAGGGACGGCGGTGTTTGCCCTTGACGGAAAACAGCATGGGAATTCTCCTCACCGACGCCTGCGAGGTGAGCTGTCGGGTTCGGGCCGAAGAGTTGCCCGGCCGCGTGTCCTAGCACGCGGCTTCACCCCAAGCCGGTCGTCGGCCGTCTGTCTCGACGGCCGGGGCCGGCACTTACCTTGGGTCCCCCGCTCCTGCCTACGGCGCTTGCGCGACGACTGTTCCCATCGGCCGACGGCAGGATTCGGCGTTTCGGTCGACGGGGCCCGCGGTGGCGAGCGGTGATGACCGTAGACACAGAACCCTCCGAAGTTCAAAGAGGCTCATACGACGAATTTCGCCTCTTCTTGCCCTTCGGAGGGGACTGTTTGCGCAGGTGAGGAGTGACGGAAGCGGAGTTTGCGGGCGCTGTGGGCCAGTTGGGGCAAAGAGACCCATGTCTCACTCACCCGGAACCGGACATAAGCCCGCGAACTACCCCTCCGCCGAGACCGAACCCTTCGTCAGGTCGAGGTTCTGACCAGGGAGGATGAGGTCCGGATCGGTGCCCACGGTCCGCTTGTTGGCGTCGTAGAGGGCGGTCCACCCTCCGGGCAGTTCGTTCGCCTGGGCGATGTCCGAAAGGCTGTCACCCGGACGCACGGTGTATTCACCCGAAGAGCCCTGACTGTCCGTTGCGTCCGAATTCTTCGCTTCGTCAGCAATTGGGGCCGAGACGGGCTCTTCGGCAAGCTTGTCCTTGCCCGAGGCATGTCTACCGGATTCGGTGGAGCTGTCCGGCTTGTCGGTTTCCTCCGGGGCGGCGTCGCCCCGGTGCTTGCCTGTGCCGGGCGCGGACGGCGTGCCCTCGTCGCCCGGGACGCCGGGCGTCACGGAGCCGTCGGGGGCGACCGGGGCCGTCGGGTCGGACGGATCGGCCGGGAGCGTCGGGTCCGCCGGGTCCGTCGCCCCCGTCGACCCGGAGGGCGCGGACGGCGTGGCGGGGGCGGTCGGCGCGGTCGGGTCCGCCGGGGTGGCGGGAGCCGTCGATCCGGCCGGCGCGGACGGCGCGGCGGGAGCGGTCGTCGGGACGGAGGCCTTCGGCGTCCCGGTGGACGGCGCGGTCGGGGAGGCGGCCGGCGAGCCGGAGTTCCAGCTCGACTCGGGGACGGGCGCCACGGAGGGCGCCGGAGCGGTGGCCGGACCCGGGTCCACCCCGGTGGGCTTCCCGTCGTTCGTCAGACCGGCGATCGGCGCGCAGGTGGCCCAGGCGTCGCTGCCCTTGGCGAGGGCCCTCTCGGCCACCGCGATCTGCTGGGCGCGGCTGGCCAGGTCGGGGCTGGGCGCGTACGACAGGCCGCCGTGCCGCTCCCAGTCGCCCTGGGTGAGCTGGAGGCCTCCGTACATCCCGTTTCCGAAGTTGGCGCTCCACTGACCGCCGGACTCGCACTCGGCGACGCGGTCCCACGTGGCGGCGTCGGCGGCGGACGCGGATCCGGTGGCGAGCAGGGGCAGCGCCATGGCGGATCCGGTCACGCCCGCGGCGACGACGATGGCGGGGGCCTGACGGGGGCGACGGTGTCGTCCGTTCCCGGAACGCATAGGTACGCCTTTCGCGTGACGGCTGAGACTGCGGCGAAACGTAGCGGCATTCGAACGTCCGTCACAAGTCGATGGCCACTCGATCACATGAAGATCACATTTCTGACGGTCCGTCAGTGTGCGAGAGGGGTACGGAAGGGGAGAACTCCACCGGAAGCGTGCGCAAACCGCGCATGATGAGCCCGCCGCGCCACCGGAGTTCGGCCGGATCGGCGGCGAGTCGCAGGTCCGGCAGGCGGGTCAGGAGGGTCGCGAGCGCCGTCTGTCCTTCGAGGCGCGCGAGGGGCGCGCCGAGGCAGTAGTGGATGCCGTGGCCGTAGCCGAGGTGCTGGTTGTCGCGCCGGGCGAGGTCGAGCACGTCGGGCCCGTCGAAGCGCTCCGGGTCGCGGTCGGCGGCGGCGAGCACCACGAGCACCGGGTCGCCCGCCGGGATCTCCTGCCCGCCGATGGTCAGCGCCCGCGTCGCGTACCGCCAGGTCGCCATCTCCACGGGCCCGTCGTACCGCAGCAGCTCCTCGATCCCGGTCTCCAGGAGGCCGGTCTCCCCGGCGGCGAGGGAGTCCTGGAGGAGTCCCCTCTGCACGGGATCGCGGAGCAGCGCGTACAGACCGTTCCCGATGAGGTTCACGGTGGTCTCGAACCCCGCGAAGAGGAGGATGAAGGCCATGGCGGCGGCCTCGTTCTCGGTGAGGTGCTCGCCGTGGTCGGAGGCGCGGATGAGCCCCGAGATCAGGTCGTCCCCCGGGTCTTCGCGCTTGCGGTGGATCAGCTCCGCGAGGTAGCCGCGCATCTTCTTCACCGACCGGGCGACGCCGCCGCGCGGGCCTCCGCCGTGCCGGATCATCATCCCGGCCCAGTCCCGGAAGTCGTCCTGGTCCTCCTCGGGCACCCCGAGCAGTTCGCAGATGGCGTAGATGGGGAGCGGGAAGGCGAACTCGTGGATGAGGTCCGCGCTCCCCTTCTCCACGAACGCGTCGATGAGCCGGTCGGTCAACTCCTGGACGCGCGGGGCGAACTCGGCGACCCGGCGCGGGGTGAAGGCCTTCGACACGAGCCGCCGGAGCCGGGTGTGGTCGGGCGGGTCGATGTTGAGCAGGTGGGTCATCAGCTCGGCCTTGCGCTCGCCCGGAATGCCCGTCTTGCCCTTGGCGTGCGGGGACTCGTCGTGGTGCGCCGGGTTCTTCGACAGCCGCTGGTCCGCGAGGGCCTGCCGGGCGTCCGCGTACCGCGTCACGAGCCAGGCCTCGACCCCGCTGGGCAGCGTCGTCCGGTGCACGGGCGCGTGCTCCCGCAGCCAGGCGTAGGCGGGGTACGGGTCGGTGGCGAACTCCCAGGTGAAGAGCGCGGGCGCGGGGGCCGGGACGGGGGCGGGGGTCGCGCCGGGAGCGGGGGCCCTGCCGGGAGCCGGGGCCGTCCCGGAGGCCGGGGCCGTCCCGGAGGCCGGGCAGGAGGTCGGTGCGGGGTGCGGCGCGGGGTCCGGGGCGGTGCTGTCACTCACCCCCCGACCGTACAGCGCACCCCCGCGCGCCCCGGCGGCCCCGTACGGGACGGCCCGCACGCCCCCTCGCGCCCCGGCGGCCCCGTAGCGGGACGGCCCGCGCCCCCTCGCACTCCGGCGGCCCGTGCCGTACGGCCCGCGCCCCCACCGGACCCGGCGGCCCTCCCCTCTGTACGGGGAGGGGCTACGGCTGTACGGCGCTACGGCCTCACAGCCCCTCCGCCGCCCTGATCGCGTCCCGGTACGTCCGGGCCGCCGCCCGCAGCGCCGTCTCAGGGTCGACGCCCGCCGCCTCCGCGCGGGCCGCGAGGGCCAGGAGTTCGTAGCCGACGCCCCCGTCCGCCGGGACGGGCACGTCGAGGCCGGCCGAGCGGACCCGGCCCGCGAGCTTCGCGGCGAGCGCGAGGCCGGGCTGGCCGAGCGGCACGCCGTCGGTGACGGACTCCCGCCGCTTCTCGACCGCCTTGGTCCGCTGCCAGTGGGCGTGGACCTCCTCGGGGGTCTCGGCGGTCGCGTCCCCGAAGACGTGCGGGTGGCGGTGGATCAGCTTCTCCACGAGGGCCCCGGCCACGTCGTCCACGGAGAACGGCTCCTCCGGGTCCTCCTCGGCGATCCGGGCGTGGAAGACGACCTGGAGGAGGACGTCGCCCAGCTCCTCCCGGAGCGCGGTCCTGTCCCCGTCCTCGATCGCCTCCACCAGCTCGTACGCCTCCTCGATGGCGTACTTCACGAGCCCCTCGTGGGTCTGCGCCGAGGTCCAGGGGCACTCGCGCCGGACCCGGTCCATGACCTGGACGAGGTCGAGGAGGCGGGCGCCGGGCAGGTCGTACGAGCCCGGCAGCAGTTCGAGCTCGGGCATCGCGACCCGGCCGGAGCCGGCGAGCCGGGCGAGGCCGTCGGTCAGGCGCCGGTCGCCCTCGCCGGAGGGCAGCAGCAGGACCGTGCGGCCCCCGGCGCAGGCCTCGACCAGCTCCTCGGCGGTGGGCAGGGCGTGCTCGACGGCGACGCCCGCCTCCCGCAGGTACGGCAGTTGGGGGTGGTGCCCGTCGGGGCAGAGCACCCGGTCGGCGGCGTGCAGCGCCTGCCACGCGGGCCAGGACAGGAGTCCGGGGGCCACGCGGTGGCTGGCGGTGAGCAGGACGATGCGGCCGGGGCTTTCGGAAGTCACCCCCCGAACCTACCCGGCCTCAGGCACCGGGCCCGACGGCCTCCGGGGCCTTGCTGATCTGCCGCAGCCAGGGCGTACTGGCGGCGGCCAGCCGGATCTGGGCGTCGTCCCAGGCGCCGAAGCGCGGGTTCACGTCGATGGCGAGGTCCTTGGAGGCGGCGGTGAAGACGTCCGTCAGCTTCTTCTGGCCCTCGGGGCTGTCGTCGGCGCCCACCTCGGCGGCGATCTTGTTGAGGAGGACGTTGCGGCGGACGACGCCGTCGATCTGGCCGGGGGCCACGCCCTGCTCCTGGAGGAGGGCGGCGGCGAGCCGGTCCTCGCCGCCGCTCTGGCGGACGAAGGCGGTGCGGGTCTGCTGGAGCTCGGCGCGGCTGGCGGTGACGCCGTTGTCGCGGGCGACCTTCTCGACGACCCGGTCGAAGATCATGCTGTTGAGCTTGCGGCGGCTGAGATCGCCGGTGGCCGCGACGAGCTGCGCGGACTCCGGGGAGGCCGCCTGCGCGTCCCGGACGTCCTTCACCTGCGCCTGGAGGCTGGCGACGTCGATGCGCTCGCCGCCGACGACGGCCGCGGCCCCCGGGTGGGCGTCGTTGCCGCAGGCGGTGAGCAGCGGGGCCGCGGCGAGGAGCGCGGCGGAGACGGCGAGCGCCGTGCGGCGGTGCGTGCGGGGCTGTGTGCGGGGCTGCGTACGGCGGAGCGTGCGGCGGTGCAAAGGAGCCTCCCGGGCTGGTCGTGCGTCAGTTGAACGACCTTGCGGTGATCGATGGTAGGGAGTCGCCGGGGCCGGAGCCACTACTTCGGAGCGACTGTTTCCCACAACGACTCACCCGTCACCCGGGTGTCGGCCCGCCCCGCCCGTTCCCCTCCTTCGCCCCCGGTCTCCTTCAGCAGGTAGTGGGGCCGGCGCTTCACCTCGTAGTAGATGCGGCCGACGTACTCCCCGATGAGCCCGACCATGACCATCTGGACGCCGGCGAGGGCGGTGACGGCGACGAGGAGGGTGACGTAGCCGGGGGTGTCGACGCCGTTGGCCAGGGCGTCGCCGACGATCCAGGCCGCGTAACCGAGGGCGACGACGAGCAGCAGGAGGCCGAGGTGGACGGCGGCGCGCAGCGGCTTGTTGTTGAAGGAGAGCAGACCGTCGAGGCCGTAGTTGAGGAGCTTGCCGAAGGACCACTTGGAGCGGCCCTGCTCGCGGACGGCGTTCTCGTAGGAGAAGGTCGTGGTGCGGAAGCCGACCCAGGCGAAGAGGCCCTTGGAGAAGCGGTTGTACTCGCCGAGGTCGAGGACGGCGTCGACGGTCCGGCGGGACAGCAGCCGGAAGTCCCCGACGCCGTCGACCAGTTCGACGTCCACGAGCCGGTTGATCGCCCGGTAGTAGAGGCGGGCGGTGAGGGTGCGGGTGACCCGGTCGCCGTCGCGGGTGCGGCGGGCCACGACCTGGTCGTACCCCTCGGCGTGCAGCGCGGCCATGCGGTGGACCAGCTCGGGAGGGTGCTGGAGGTCGGCGTCCATGATCACGACGGCGTCGCCGGAGGCGTTCCGGAGCCCGGCGAGCATCGCGGCCTCCTTGCCGAAGTTCCGGCTGAAGGAGAGGTAGCGGACCCGGCGCGGGTCGCGCGCGGCGAGCTCCCGCAGGAGCGGGAGGGTCCCGTCCCGGCTCCCGTCGTCCACGTAGACGAGCTCGAACGCGCCGTCGAGGCGGTCGAGTTCATCGGTCACGCGGTCGTGGAAGCGGGCGAGGACGTCTTCCTCGTTGAAGCACGGCACGACGATCGAGAGCAGCACGCGGACCACGACAACGGAGCGCGGTGACCCGCCCGGTCCGGACGGATGGCCTCCAGGAGACCATCGCGTGAACGGCCCTTCCGGGCCCTGGCCTTCCCCGTTTTCGCTGGCATATTCGACCCGTCATGCCGAAGAACAGTCGCGCCTGCCTGCTGGCCGCCCTCCTCTCCGCCGTCGCCGTCTGCGGCGGGGACGCCGTCGCCCGGGTCTTCCCCTTCGGGCCGCGCCACCGGGCCGTCAACGACCTCGCCAACCAGTTCGTGCCGTTCCACGCGCACCTGTGGGACCTGCTGCGGGGCCGGGCGGACGGCGGGCTCCTCCTGGACTGGCGGGCGGGCTGGGGGACGTCCTTCCTGCCCGACTACGGCACGTACCTGTCGAGCCCGTTCGCCCCGCTGGTGGCGCTCTTCCCGCGCGCGGACGTCGAGTACGCGGTGTACGCGGTCACGGTCCTCAAGACGGCGGTCGCGGCGGCGGCGATGGCGTTCCTGCTGCGCCGCCTCGGTCCCGGGGCGTGGTGGTGGGCGGCGGTGCTCGGCGCCGCGTACGCGCTGTGCGGCTGGTCGCTGGCGGAGGGCGCGTACAACCCGATGTGGCTGGACGGCCTGATCGCCTTCCCGCTGCTCTGCCTGGTGGGCGAGTGGGTGCGGGAGGGGCGGCGGCCGCTGCTCGGTCCGCTGGTGGTGGCGGTCTGCTGGGTCGCGAACTTCTACACGGCGTACATGGCGACGCTGGGCGCGGCCCTGGTCCTCCTGGTCCGGCTGGCCACGACGGACTCCTTCCGGGCGCGGACGCTCGCGCGGGCGGCGGTGACGACCGGGATCGGGGTGGGCCTCGCGGCCCCCGTCCTCCTCCCGGTCCTCCTCGGGTCCCGGCACGCCCACCCGGGCCTGGTGCGGGAGTTCGCCCCGGTGACCGGGACGGACTTCCTCGCCCGGCTGCTGCCGGTGACGTACGGCTTCGCGACCCCGGCGGCCTTCGTCTGCACGGCGGTGCCGCTGCTCGCGGGGGCGCTGGCGTTCCACCGGGGCGCGCCGGGCCGGGAGCGGTGGCTGTGGCCGGGTCTGTGCGCGGCGGTGGCGGCGTCGATGCAGTGGGGCCCGACGCACCTGCTCTGGCACGCCTTCGCGACGCCGAACGGCAGCCCGTACCGGCAGACGTTCGTCCTCTCCGGGGTCCTGGTCCTGACCGCGTGGACGGCCCTGGCGCACGGCCGTCCGGACCGCCGGGCGGTGGCGGGCGGCGCGGCGGTCGTCCTGGCCCTGGCGCTCGCGGCGCTGCCGAGCCCGGTCCTCACCCCCTGGGCGCTCCTCCTCGCGGGCGCGGGCCTCGCGGCCGTGGCGGCGGCGCTCCTCCTCCCCCGCCGGGGCCGGTACGGCGTGCTCGCCGCGCTCCTCGTGACGGGCACGCTGCTCGGGCAGGCGTCGGCGACGACGGCGTACGCGGACCGGGAGCGGCTCGTGCGGCTCGACGACTACCCGCCGCTGGGCGCGGAGCAGGAGCGGCGGGCGGCGGCCCTGGCGGCGGCGGACGGCTGGCCCGCGTACCGCACGGACCCGGGCCTGCCCCGGGTCGCGGGCAACGACCCGCTGCTCCTGGGCGGGCAGGGCGCCGCGTACTACAGCAGCCACACCCCGGCGGTCCTCACGGCCACGCTCGACGCGCTGGGCGGCGGCTGGACCTCGCGGGGCCGGAACCTGCTCGGCCTCGACAACCCGGTGACGGACGCGCTGTTCGGGGTGGGGGCGCGCTGGCGGGACGGTGGGGTGGTCCGTACGGACACGCGCCTGCCGCTGGTGACGGTACGGCCGCCGGGCCCGCCCCCGGTCTACGGCCGCTCGCCCTTCCGCAACCAGGAACTCCTGCTCGGCTCCCGGGTGTACGAGGCTCCGCACGCGGGCGCGTGCCGGGTCGGTACGGAGGTCTTCCTCTGGGCCCCGGACGCCACGGGCCCGGCCCGCCTGGGCGAGCGGGAGGTCCGGCTCCTGGGCGGCAGGCCGAAGCGGCAGGCGGCGATGGTGTCCCTCGGCTTCCAGCGGACCCCCGGCCTGCGGCCGTCGCTCCCGGGTCCCCTTCCGGGCTCCGGCGCGCTCGGCTGCCTGGACCACGAGCGCCTGCGCGCGGCGGTCACGGCCCTGCGCGCCCGCGCGGCGACCTCGGTGGAGGTCACCCCGTCCGGCGTACGGGCCGCCCTCCCGCCGGGCGGCGGCACGGCGGTCGTGGCGGCCCCGCGCCTCGCGGGCTGGCACTGCGAGGACGCCGGACCGACCGCGTACGGCGGCCTCCTGGCGGTCCCCCTCGGCCCCGACCGCACGGAACTCGCCTGCTCCTTCCGCCCGCCGGGCCTGCGGGCCGGGCTCGCGGCGGGGGCGGCTGCGGGGCTGGTGCTGCTGCTCCGGGTCGGCCCCGGGCCCTTCCTGCGGCGCCGGAGGGCATCGACGGGGTGAGCCGGGGGGCGTCGGGACGGGGCTCGTCGGGTCAGGTCACGTCCGGTCAGGGCGCATCGGATCAGGGCACATCGGATCAGGGCACATCCGGCCGGGGCACGCCCGGGCGGGCCGTCCGCAGTTCCCAGCGGACCTCGCCGTCCTCGACCCGGTCGGTGGGGGCGAGGCCGGCCGCGCGGGCGACGGCGGCGGAGGCCGCGTGGTCGGGGTGGACGTGGGCGACGACGGTCCGCACGCCCCGGGCCGCGAGCAGTCCGACCAGGCCCCCGGCGGCCTCGCGGGCGATGCCCCGCCCCTGCCAGGCCGTGCCGACGACCCAGGCGACCTCGGCGGTCCGGCCGCCGTCGGTGACGGTCGCCTGCACGGTGCCGGTGAGCCGGTCCTCGGCGCGGAGCCGTACGACCCAGTTGTGCCAGGTCGCGGCCGGGTCGGGCGATCCGGCGGTCAACCGCTCGTAGCGCGCCCGGAGTTCGGGCGGGGTCAGCGGGGCGCCCCCGATGAAGGCGTGCAGGGCGGGGTCGGCCAGGACCTCCGCCATCTCCCCGGCGTGCGCGACGGCGAGCGGGACGAGGTCGAGTCGTGCGGTCCGTACGGTGCCGGGTCCCGGGGTCGGTTCGCTCATCGGGGGATCGTCGCACGCGGACCGTTGATCGAACCCCCTCCCCCGGAGTATCTTGCATAACATGGTTCCTGGCGAAGCAAGATCAGAGGCGGCCGGCAAGGTCGCCGTACAGCTGCGCAAGGGCGTCCTGGAGTACTGCGTCCTGGCGCTCCTCCGGGGCGGCCCCCGCTACGGCGTCGAGATCCTCGACGAGCTGGCCGCCGTCAGCGTCATGACCACCAGCCAGGGCACGATCTACCCCCTGCTGTCCCGGCTCCGCCGCGACGGTCTCGTCGACACCGAGCTGCGCGAGTCGGCCACCGGGCCCGCCCGCCGCTACTACACGCTCACCTCGTCCGGCCGGGCCGCGCTCGCCGAGTTCACCGAGGACTGGCCGCGCTTCCGCGCCGGCGTCGACCACTTCCTGACCGCGACTCCCGGAGGTTCCGCATGACCCGCACCGCACACCCCCTCGTGACCGACTACCTGGCCACGGTCGAGCGGGAGGCGTCCTTCCTGCCGGCCGGGCGCCGCGAGGAGCTCGTCGCGGACCTGCGCGAGCACCTCGACGTCGCCGTCGGCGAGGAGCGGGACCCGGAGACGGTCCGCGCCGCCCTCGAACGGCTCGGCAGCCCGGCCGCGATCGTCGCCGCCGCCCGCGCGGAGGAGCCCGGGGCCGCCGTCGCCGCGCCCCGGCCCGAGGGCACGGCCAAGAGCCGTACGACCCACACGGCCGTCGCGCTCGGCGCCACCGGCGTCGCCGGATACGCCCACCCCCTCCTCGGCCTGGCCGTCCTGATCGCGGGCCTCGTCATGCTGTGGACGTCCGACGCGTGGGACCGGGGCACCAAGGTCTTCGCGACCGTCCTCGTCTCCCTGACGCCCGTCGCGCTCCTCTTCACCTTCGTGCTCGGCGGGGCGGGACGCATCGGCGTGTTCGAGCTGCTCGCCCTCCTCGTGGCCGGGGTCGCCCTTCCCGTCACGGCGGCGGTCCGCCTGATCCGCGCCGCCCGCCGTGCGGAGACCCGCTGACGGACCAAGATCAACACGGGTGCAGAATGACCCGTATGCCCCTGACGAACACACCGAAGACGGCCGTGATCGACGACGCTCCGGTCATCGGCCGCACGCTGGCCTCCGCCTTCGGCGACGACCCGATGATGCGCTGGTTCTTCCCGGACGACGCCACCCGCGAGGCGGGCCTCGGCCGGTACTTCACCACCCTCTTCACCCGGCAGTACGGCCTCCACGGCGTGTGCGAGCGCACCGACGCGGCGGCGGCCTTCTGGGTGTCGCCCGAGGGCGCGGAGAAGGCCGTCCCCGACGCGGAGACGATCCGGGAGCTCCAGGAGATCCTGGGCGACCGGGCCGGGGCCTTCCGCGACGCGGTCACGGCCGCCGCCGGACACGGCCCGGCCGAACCCCACTGGTACCTGGCCGTCATCGGCGCCGACCCCGCCGCCCGGGGGCGGGGCCACGGCTCCGCCCTCCTCCGCTCGGGCCTCGCCAAGGCCGACGCGGCGGGCCTGCCGGTGTACCTGGAGTCCTCCAAGCCGGACAACCTGCCGGTGTACGAGCACTTCGGCTTCGTCGTCCGCGACGAGTTCCGGCTGCCGGGCGGCGGCCCGGTCCTGTGGGCGATGCGGCGCGAGCCCCGGGCGGCGCAGGACGCCTGAGCCTCCGGGAGCGCACGGTCCGCACCCCCTTCGGCCGGGGGTGCGGAGCCGCCCGAACGGCCCGCCGAGTGCGCGCGAACCGCCCTCCACCGCGCCGCCCCGGCCGCGACACCCAGGAACGCCCCCGGAGAGGCCCGTTCCCCGTGCGTACGCGAGAACCCGGCAAGTCCTCCGCCGAGCCGGACGACGCCACCGAGTCGGAGATCCTGCTCGGGGAGATCCGCGCCTCGTTCTACGAATGGCAAGGAGGGAACCAGTTCGTCGGACCGAACACCTCGATCCGGGCGGAGCCCTCCGACGCGAAGGACGACATCGCCTCCGACGGCAGGACCTACACGTTCCACGGCGTCCCCGTCACCGGAGCACAGGAGCGCGGCGGGTACGTCCACGTCCCGTACCTGGGGGCCAGGGACGTCGTCGCCCCGGCGGGCAGGGGCGGTGCGGAGACGCTGTTCGCCAGCTGCGAGCGGAACAAGATCCCCACGTCCACGTTCCTCCCCAAGGGGGTGTACAGCCCCAACGCCCGGCGCTGAACGCCCCCCTGGCCCCGTGCCCATTCCGGGAAAGCCCTAGAAGAGCAGGTTGTAGGTGTTCCATCCGGAGCCGACGCGGGTGCGGGCGGTGAAGGGCGCGGTGGCCTTGCCGGTACCCGTGTACAGCCACAGGGTCCCGGTCCTGTCGCGGGCGACGGCGTCGGCACGCCCGTCGTCGGTGAGGTCCCCGGTCACGACGAGCTGGTCGTACCCCTGCCAGCCACCGCCGATCCGGACGCGGGCCGCGTACGGGGCGGAGGCCTTGCCCGTGCCCTTGTACAGCCACAGCCCCCCGGACGTGTCGCGGGCCAGCAGGTCCGCCCGCCCGTCGCCGCTCAGGTCCGCGCCGCCGGCCAGCCGGTCGTACCCCTGCCAGCCCCCGCCCACGCGCACGCGTGCCTTGAAGCGGCTGCCGTCGGTGAGCCTGCCGGTGCCCCCGTAGAACCACAGGACGCCGGACTTGTCACGGGCCACGAGGTCCACGAGCCTGTCGCCGTCGAGGTCTCCGGCCCCGGTGACCCGGTCGTAGACGTTCCAGCCGGAGCCGACGCGGACGCGGGGTGCGTGCGTATTGCTGCGACCGGTCTGGCGGTCGTAGTACCAGAGGGTGCCGGTCGCGTCACGGGCGACGAGGTCCCCCAGGCCCCGGGTGGCGGCGGACGGCCGGACGGCGTCCCACGAGAAGGGCCCCTGCGCGTAAGGGGAGAGGGAGCTGATCGTGTTGTAGGTCTGCCAGCCCGATCCCGTTTCGCCGCGCGGGGAGAAGGGAGCGGCGGTGTTGCGGGTGCCGTCGTACTCCCACAGCCTGCCGGTGGTGTCGCGGGCGTGCAGACCGTGCCACGGCCGGACCGCACGGCCTTGGACGGGGAAGGGAGCGCTGGTCTGCTTGACGTCGGACTCGTCCCAGACGCCCTGGTCGTAGATGTCGTAACGGGTGTGGGCCTGGAGCTTCTGGGCGTACTGTCCCGGGCCGGCGGTCAGCTCGTACCCGATGACGTGGTCTCCGGGTTCGAGCGCACAGGCGACGTTGGGAAGGTCGTCGGGCAGGGTCGCGTAGCGGATCTCGCAGGTGGCGCCGGAGCCGGTGGTGACACGGCCGATGCGGAGGGGCGGCGTGTCACGGGTGAGCTGGTTCTCCGCGCGGGAGAAGCGGAGGGTCAGCCTCCCGGCGTCGTTGGCGTGGACGCGGAGCCGCTGGCGGACCGTGCCGCCGTCCGGGACGGCCGGGAGGTCGAAGCCGACCGTGTTCAGGAGGGCGTGCGCGCGGGACTTGACGGTGACCTTGCCGGTGCCGTGCCGCCCGTCCGCCGGGAGTGAGCCCGCGTTGCGGGCCTCCTTCACGGCCGCGGCGAGGTCACCGCCGGCCGGCACGTAGGCGAAGCCCCAGTACAGGGTGGTGTCGGTGGCGGTGGCGGGGATGTGGACGTCGGGCACCTGGTACGGAGCCCCCTCGCAGACGAAGACACCGGTGTACCCGGCGGGCTGCGTGCAGTGGCCGGCGCTGGAGCGGTAACCCTTCGGAAGACCCGCGCCCGCATCCGTCGGGTCGGTCATCGGCCGCGTACCGACCGCGACGACGACCTTTCCCGGGAAGGTCGTGCCGGATTCGACGATCGGGTAGAAGCGCGGCATCGCGCCCGGCGCCGCCACCACGTCGTACCCCGACAGCCGCAGCTCGTCGGCGGCGGTCGCGGAGTGCGGGGCGAGGAGGGTCGCCGCGGTGAGGAGTCCGGTGGCCGCGCCGAGCACGGCCGTACGGCGGGTTATGTGTCTCATGCGTCCTTCACGAAAAGTGTGGTCGTGCCGGTGATCGCGGTGGCCCATCAGGCGGTGCCCGACAGACGGGGCGCCCCGTGACCGGTGGGCGTGCCGAGGCAGGTGAGGAGGCACCCGGTGGGGCAGAGCCTACTCGTCCGACTTCCCGCCGAATCGACTTACTGGGCAGGGGTGTTCGGGTCGGCGCGTCAGCCCAGTGTCACCGTGCGGAGCGGTCGGCCCGTCTCCCGGTCGAGGTCGATCAGGTGGACCCGCTCGGTGCCGTCCTCGGCGAACCCCGTGACCAGGCGGACGCGGTCGGGGCCCTCCCAGGCCGCTTCGACGAGGGCGTTCTCGGCGACGTCGCCGTTGAAGTGCCCCACCCGCCAGCGCTGCTTCATCGGGCCCCGGCCCTCGTCCACGTAGACCCACCAGAGCGGGTCGATCATGTCCGCCCCCTCCTCGACCACGAGGCTGCGGTCGTCGCGGCCGGGGGCCGCCGTGTCCGAGGTCTCGGAGGCGGCTCCGAAGACCCCGAAGAGGAAGAAGGGGAAGGCCGCCAGGAGGACGAGCCCGAGGGCCACCCCGGTCAGGACGCGGACGACGAGATGGCGCACCGTGACGATCAGCGCCGCCGCGAGCAGGCCCGACACCAGGACGCCGAAGAGCAGCGGGTGGTCGAACAGCCGGGCCGCCCAGAGCAGTCCGCCGTCCTGGCCCGCCCACCGGCCCACCGCCCCGGCCAGGACGAGGCACCCGGCCGCCAGGACCATCGCGCGCGGGGAGAACCGGGCCTTCCGGCCCTGGACTGTGGTCTCTTCGGTCATGCGCGGTCGCTCCCCGACTGGTCCTCGTGACGTCTCCCACCCCTGACCCGCGCGGGGTCCGAAAGGTTGCGGTCAGGGGTGGTCCCGGTCCAGGTGCCGGCGCATCAGGACGTTCGCGTCGGTCTCCGCGCTGCGGTCGAACCGCTCCCGGGCTTCCCGCCGTTCCCGTACGAGCAGCGCGCAGGCCACGCAGTGCGGTACGGGCCGGGGCGGGCGGCTCAGGTCCGGCACCGGGACCGGCGCCCCCGCCCCCGTACGGGCCCGGTCGTTGGCCGCACGTACTCCCGCGCTCAGCCGCTCGGCAGGAGTGGCCGGGCGCAGGTCGGCGGGGTCCGCCTGCCACTCCCGGCCACCGCCCACGGGCCGCAGCATCGCGTACGGCCCGGCTTTCCCCCGGAACTCCCCCACCACACGCGCCACTTGGTCGTACACGAGCGCCCCGCGCTCCGGTCCCTGCGACTCCATGCGCCCTGTCTCCTTCTCCTCCACCGCCTGCGCGGAGCGCCATGAGTGGACTACCGTGCGTGTTCCGGGTACGAGACGAGGATGGCCCGGTTCCAGGGAACGTGGAGCGCGGTCGGGCGGTACTTCTCCAGGTGGCGCGGGTAGTTCCACATCTTCCACAAGGGGAGGGCGCGCCATGCCGGCGAGACGGGCGGTCACGGGCCGGAGTCAGGAGCCGAGGAAGCGGTTCGCGGAGGAACTGCGGCTGCTGCGGGCCGAACGGGAGCTTCCCCTGCGGAAGCTGGGCGAGGCCGTGGGCTGGGACTGGTCCCTGTTCTCGAAGATGGAGAACGGGGAGACGCTGGGCGGCCCGGAGGTCGTCCAGGCGCTGGACCAGTACTACGGGACGCCGGGGTTGTTGCTGACGCTGTGGGAACTGGCGCTGAACGACACGAACCAGTTCAAGGAACGGTACCGCCAGTACATGGTGCTGGAAGCGGAGGCGACGAGCCTCTGGTACTACGCGGTGGGTGCCGTTCCGGGTCTCCTCCAGACCCCGGCGTGTGCTGAAGCCCTGCTGTCGGCGGGCGGCATGGACGGCGACGAGCTGGTCACCCAGGTGGAGGCGCGCATAGGACGGCGAGGGCTGCTGTCCGACGAGGGCGCTCCCGCCTTCCGCGTGATCCTGTCAGAGACCGTGCTCCGCACACCTCTGCCGGACCGAGACGACTGGCTGGAGCAGTTGGAGTACCTCCTGACGATGAGCGAGCAGCGGAACATCATCGTCCAGGTCGTACCGCACTCGGTGGGACCGCACGCCCTGATGAACACCGACGTGATCTTCCTGCGCTTGCGCGGCGGCCGCACGGTGGCCTGGGTCGAGACAGACGTTTCCGGCGATCTCGTGGAGGAAGCGCCCTCCGTCGAGAGACTTCAGCTCCGCTACGATCGGGTCCGTGATCTGGCTCTTTCCCCCGCTGAATCACGGAAGTTCATCATGCGGACGTTGGAGGAAGCATCATGCGAGCCGTCGATCTGAACAACGTCACGTGGCGCAAGAGCTCCTACAGCAACACCGACGGCGGCAACTGCCTTGAGGTCGCCGACGACCTCCCCCACGTCCCCGTCCGCGACAGCAAGACCCCCACCGCCCCCGCACTCGTCTTCGCGACGAGCGCCTGGGTGTCCTTCGTGGACGGGGTCAAGAGCGGGCCGCTCGGGGGCTGACGGAACGGCCCCCGCCCAGCAGGGGCGGAGGCCGCTCGGTCAGGGGCGTCAGAACAGCAGGTTGTACCGCTGCCAGCCGCCGCCGATCCGGGCGCGGGCCGCGAACGGCTTGGAGGCGACGCCCGTGCCCTGGTAGTACCAGAGCGTGCCGGAGGCGTCCCGGGCGACCAGGTCCGCCTTGCCGTCCGAGCTGAGGTCGCCCGGCGACACGACGGAGTTGTAGGCCTGCCAGCCGTGGCCGACCTGGACGCGGCCGGCGAACGGCCGGGACGCCGTGCCCGTACCGGCGTACAGCCACTGCTTGCCCGCCGTGTCGCGGGCCACCAGGTCCGGCCTTCCGTCACCCGTCAGGTCGGTGCCGCCCGCGAGCGAGTTGTAGACGCCCCAGCCGCCACCGATCCGCACGCGGGTGCCGAAGGGGGCCGTCGTGCTGCCCGTGCCCGGGTACAGCCACAGCGTGCCCGCCGTGTCCCGGGCGAGCAGGTCCGCCTTCTTGTCACCGGTCAGGTCGGACGCGCCGGTCAGGGAGTTGAAGGCGTTCCAGCCGCCGCCGACGCGCTTGCGGGCCTTGAAGACGCTGCCGTCGCCGGAGGTGGGGAGGAACCACAGCACGCCGCTCTTGTCGCGCGCCACGGCGCCGGGGCCGGTGCTCTGGACGGTCACCGGGGCGAGCCGGGTGAGCGCCGAGTACTGGTTCCAGCTGGAGGGCCCGCCGACCAGGTCGCTGTAGCCCAGCGGCTGCTTGCCCTTGCCCGTACCGAGGTAGAAGAACAGGTCGCCGGAGGGGGTGCGGCCGATGAGCTGGTGGCGCGGGACCACCGGGATCGGGCTGGAGACCGTGAAGTCCGCGGCCTTCTCCGGGTTTCCGGTGCCGAAGCCGTACACCTCGTAGACGGCGGTGTTGCGCAGCCGCCAGGCGGGCGTCTTCGCGTTCGCCTTCAGGCCGTAGGTGATCGTGTAGTCGCCGGGGGCCTTGACGTCGCAGCGGATCTCGCCGCCCCAGCCGATCTCGCCGAACGAGTGGTCGCACTCGGCACCGGCGGCTCCGGCCGCGGTGACGCCGTCGACGGTCACCTTCAGCTCGTTCTCGTCCCAGCGCCGTTCGCCCGGCGCGGGGGAGAGGCTCATGCTCAGCTTGCCCTTGTCCACCGCGTGCAGCTTCACCGTGTGCTTCACGGTGCCGCCCGCCGGGAGCGTCGGCGTGGACAGGGTCATGGTGTTCTGCGCGACGTGCGCCTTGGTCCGCACCGTGACCGTCGCGTGCGACCGGCGGTCGCCGATCGCCTTGGAGGCGGCGGTCTGCGCCTCCTTGATGCCCGCGTCGACGCTCTTGCCGCGCGGCACGTAGACGAATCCGTAGTAGGCCGTCGTGCCGTTCGCGGCGGAGCCCGTCGCCGAGATCTCGGGCGTGGGGAAGCCCACGTCCTTCAGGTCGCACAGGTAGACCCCGGCGATCCCCTGCTTCGGCGCGCAGCCGTCCGCCCGCTCCACCTTGAGGCCGGCGGGCAGGCCGCCGCCGGACCACGTGGCGTCCTTCAGGGGCTTCTTGCTCAGCGCGTAGACGAACGTGCCGTCCGGCCGGCCGGTGTTCTGCCCGCCGGAACCCGACGGCGACAGCTCGGCCCGGCCCTCGCCCGGCATGAGGACCTTGTCCTCGACCGGTTCGGTGTAGTACGTCGGGTCCCCGGCGGCCACGGCCGCCCCCGCCCCCACGAGGCCACCGGTGGCGAGCAGCACGGCCACGACACCGGTTCCCAGAAGTTTCCTCAACAAATCCCCCACTGACGATTGATCGAACAATCGCGCGGAAAGTAGCACGGGGCTCGGACACCGCCGCGCGGCGGGGCGCGGACGGCCCGCTCGCCGGACCGCCGTCAGAGCCGTGGACGGCGGATCGTCAGGGCGGCGACCAGGCTCGCGAGGGCCAGGAAGCCGATCACCCACCAGGGCGGGCCGCTGCCATGGCCGACCGCCGCCGCGCCGAGGCCTTCGCCCACGCTCTGGACCGCGAGGACGGCGGCCGAGAGGGCGCCCGCGTGTCCGGGGAGGACGGCGGAGGCCGTGGTGGACGAGACGGCGGCGGCGAAGAGCGGCGTGAGGGCCGTGCCGAGGGCCAGGCCCGTCAGGATCACGAAGGGGAGCAGGGCCGCGTACTCGTCGCGGCTCCCGAGACCGGTGATGGTCGGGGCCGCTCCGGCCGCCGTGCCCAGCAGGCCCGTCACGACGAGGACGCGGGGTGCCACGCCCCGGTTCAGCAGCCGGGGGGAGATCTGGGTGGCGCCGACGACGACCGCGGCGAGCAGCGGCAGCGCGGCCAGTTCGACCTGGCTGGCGGTGTAGCCGGAGGACAGGACGAGGCGGTGGGTCAGGGACGGCAGCAGGGAGAGGGCTCCGGCAGCGGTCAGTCCCAGGGCGAGCAGACCGCCGAGCCGGTCGCGGTTCTTGAGGAGGTACGGCGGGAGGAGCGGGCTCGCCGTGCGCCTCTGCCACCCCAGGAAGGCCGCGAGCAGGACGGCGCCCCCCAGGAGGAAGATCAGGACCGAGGCCTCGCTCCAGCCCAGCGACGCCTCGACGGTGGCGCAGAGGAGGGCCGCGAGGCCGAGGGTGCCGAGCAGGACGCCGAGCGCGTCGAAGCGGGTGCCGGTGGGTTCCGGGCGGTCGTGCGGCAGGGCGCGCGTTGCGGCCAGGGCGACCAGGGCGAGGAGCGCGACGACGCTCAGGACCAGCTCCCAGGTCATCCATCCGGACGGGAGGGACGCCAGCAGAGTCCCGCAGACGCCGACCGTGGCATAGACCCCGAAGGCCCTGGCCCGCGCCCTCGGTTCGGGGAAACCGGTGGCCACCAGGGCCAGCGCCGCCGCCGTCACCAGGGCGCCCGAAGCGCCCTGGAGGATACGAACCCCGATCGTCCACCCCGGGGCGGCCTCCCCGGGCAGGACGACGAGCGTGCCGGCCGCCACGAGCAGTCCCGCGAGACCGGCGGTCAGCGTCCTCCTGCGGCCCACGCGGTCGGCCAGGTGCCCACCGAGCAGCAGGAACGCGCCGAAGGAGAGGACGAAAAGGTAGTAGATCGAGCTTTCGCCGTGGTGGAGGGAGAAGCCCTGGGGCGTCGCCCCGAACAGCACGGCCAGCTGCGCCAGGACGACCACCGCCAGGCCCCGCCCCCGCAGCGCGGGCGGGGCGGTGACGCCGTGCGCCGGGGCGGTCGGGGTGTAGGCGGGGGCCGGAGGGACGGGCCCGGGGGCCGGGGTGGTGGGCGCGGCGGCGTGGGCTGGGCCGTACCCCGGCGTCGAGGGCCCCTGGCCGGGGGGCGGGGGCCCGTATCCGGGGGTCGGGGGACCGAAGCCCGGGGGCGGGGCGCCGGAGCCGGGGGTCGGGGCGCCGGAGCCGGGCGTCCCCCCGGAGGGGACCGGCTGCGGGGCGGGCGCGGCGGCGGGGTCCCCGGGGCGCGGTACGGGAACGAAGTCCAGGAGCTGGGCCGCGTGCCGTCCCAGCTGGGCCAGGACCTCGCCCGGCAGCCAGACCCCGCGCTCGTCCCCGTCGGTGCGGGCGGCGATCTGCTCCGGGGTGGGCCGCCCGGCCGGGTCCTTCTCCAGGCAGGCGCGGACGAGGTCGACGAGCGACTCCGGCACTCCCGTCAGGTCGGGCTCCTCCTCCGCGATCCGGAAGAGGTGGGCGTGCAGGCCGGTGTCGGTGGCGCCGAAGAGGAGCCGCCCGGTGGCCGCGTACACGAGGACGGCGCCGAGGCAGAACACGTCGCTGGCGGGGGTGAGTTCGCGGCCCCTGACCTGTTCCGGCGACATGAAGCCGGGCGAGCCGATCAGCATTCCGGTGCGGGTGTGCAGGCTGTCGCCGGTCAGGCTGTCCATGGCGCGGGCGATGCCGAAGTCGATGACGCGCGGCCCGTCGACCGTCACCAGGACGTTGGACGGCTTCAGGTCGCGGTGGATCAGGCCCGCTTCGTGGACGGCCTCCAGGGCGCGGGCGAGACGGTTGGCGAGGACGCGGACCGAGTGCTCGGGCAGCGGGCCGAAGTCCCGGGCGACGACGGTGGTCAGGTCGGGTCCCGCGATGTACTGGGTGGCCACCCAGGGCACTTCGACCCCGGCGCCCGCGCCCGTCCCCGCTCCCCCGTCCGGTCCCCCGCCGTCCGTCCCCGTTCCCGCTCCCGTCTCCGCGTCGAGGACGTCCGCCGTCCAGCTCCCGCCCACGCGCCGGGCCGCCGCCACCTCGCGGGCGAAACGCCTGCGGAACTCGGGCTGCGCGGCGTACTCGCGCTGCACGACCTTGACCGCGACCGTGCGGCCGACGTCGGAACGGCCGAGGTAGACCAGGCCCATGCCGCCCGCGCCCAGACGGGCGATCAGGCGGTAGGGGCCGATGTGCGTCGGGTCTTCGGGAGTCAGCGCGTCCACGTCAGGAATCTAACCGAGGGGGCCGACGCGGTCCGGGAAACGGGGAGATCCACGACGCCCCCCGCGGGGACGGAGAAGAGCCGGGACCCGTGACGGGTTCCGGCCCTTTTCGGGAGGTGCGCGCGCTTACTTCGCGGCGACCTCTTCCAGGCACAGGACGAACTTGTCCGAGTCCAGCTGCTGCGCGAGCGCCGCCTGGCCCTCGCCGCAGCTGTTCAGGTCGAAGGTGTTGTCGTTGACCTTGATGACCTTGAAGAGGTCGGCCTTCCCGGAGGAGCAGTCGACGGTGTCGACCTTCGGGTCGTCGTCCGGGCCGGTGACCGTGACGCACTCGCCGGCCTTGGCGTGCACCGGGGCGTCGCCGGTGAGGTGCGGGAGGCCGAGCTTCACCGCGATGGCGACGGCGATCGCGACGACGACCCCGCCGATCTTCTTGAGGATCGCGGAGCCCTTCTTCGCGGGGGCGGGCTGCTGCTCAGGAGCGGAGGGCGCGGGCGGCGTCGTCATGAGGGTTTCCTTGAAGGTATGGACATGATCAGACGCGAACGTTACATGCGCTAAAACCGGCAAAAAGGATCACGAAGATCCACTTCCCGATCATTTGCCGAGTCGTGATCCTGTCGCCCCGTCAGGGAAGCCACCCCGTCAGGACAGCCGCCCCGTCACGGGTGTCGCCCCGTCAGGGACGCGGCCCCATCATCCGCTGGTGGTCCAGCGCCCTGCGCAACTCCGCCGGAAGCGGGTGGTACGGGCCGTACGCGCGCTCCGCGTCGAACAGCAGCCGCTGGAGCTGGTCCCGGCCGGCCGCGTGCTCGCCCGCCGCCAGGAGCAGCAGCCCGATCCGCTGCCGGATGTCGAAGGCGCGCGCGGGCTCCCGCTCGTAGTACGGCAGGACCGCCCGGAACTCCGCGAGCGCGGCCGCCGTCTCCCCCAGCTGCTCCAGGCACAGCGCCGCGTCGTAGTGGAACTGGAGCGTCTGCGGGTCCGCCGGGCCCGCCTCCGCCTGGCGGTCCGCCGCGAGCCGCCGCAGCTCCGGCAGCGCGCGCCGGTACTGGCCGTCGTCCATCAGCGTCGACGCGTACTGCTTGCGCAGGATGCGGACGACCGGCGAGCGCTCCCCGTGCTCGGCCTCGGCCGCGGGCAGGATCCCGCCGAGGACGTCCACGGCCTGGGTCAGGGACCCCTCCGCGAGCAGCCGCTTGACCTCGTCCACGGCGGCGGCCACGTCCGGCCGCGCGAACGGCCCGGACCGGTCGTACACCCGGGGGTCGGCCCGGGGGCCCGGCACCGGGGTCGGGGCGTGCGTGGGCACGGGCGGGATCGGGACGGGGGGCGTCGGGACGGGCGGGGTCGGTCCCGCGGGCGTCTGCGCGCGGTCCGGCCAGGGCGCGTGCGGGCGCAGGAACGGCCGGGTCGGGTCCATCGGGCCCGCCGGGGCGCCGCGCGCGGGCAGCAGCGGCAGCAGGTGCTCGTACACCTCGTGCGCGCCGGCCGGCCGGTCCCGGGGATCCTTGGCGAGCAGCCGGAGGACCAGCGCCTCCAGCGGCTCGGGGACCTCGGGGCGCAGCCGCCGGAGCGGGACGGGCGGGTCGTACAGGTGGCGGTGCAGCACGCCGAGCGCGGTCGAGCCGGAGAACGGCACGTCCCCGCTGAGGAGTTCGTGGAGCAGGACGCCGAGCGCGTACAGGTCGGTGGCCGGGCCGACGGCGCCGCCCATGGCCTGCTCCGGCGCCATGTACGCCGGGCTGCCGATGGGCGAGCCGGTGTGGGTGAGCCGGGTGGTGTCGGTGTCCAGGACGGAGGCCACGCCGAGGTCGAGGACGGTCAGCGTCCCGTCCGGGCGGATCATCACGTTCCGCGGCTTGAGGTCGCGGTGCACGATCGGCACCGCGTGCACGGCGGCGAGCACCGCGCACAGCTGCGCGGCCACGGACACCGCCCACTCCCACGGGTACGGGGCGTGCTCGGCGAGGTGGTCGGCGAGGTCCGCGCCCTCCACGTACTGCATGACGAGGTACAGGTCCTCGCCCTCGCTGCCCGCGTCGTGCACGGTCACCAGGCCGGGGTGGGTCACGCGCGCGGTGACCCGGCACTCCCGCACGAAGCGGCGGCGCAGTTCGTCGGCGGAGGAGGCCTGCCCGTTCATGCCGGCCGGTCGCAGCAGCTTCACCGCGACCCGCCGGTCGAGGCGTCCGTCGTACGCCGTCCAGACCTGGCCCATGCCGCCCTGTCCGACGACGGTGGCCAGCTCGTAGCGCCCGCCGACGATCCGCCCGTTCACCGGCCGCCTTCGCCTTCCCGGGGCTCCCCGGTCTCCTTCCGCAGCAGGTCGCTCAGCTCGTCGAGCTCGGCGCGGACCTGGTCGATGCGGGGGCCGGGCGGCTGGGGCGCGGGGGTGGCGGGGGCCGGGACGACGGGCGCGTGCGGGGCGGGCGTGTGGGGGACGGGCGCATGGGTGACGGGGCCGACGTACGGGTTCGGGCGCAGGTCCGTGCTCGGCACGGTCGCCGCGGTGCCGCCGCCGTACGTGTAGGCCGCCGGGCCGTACGCGGGCGCGGTGCGGGCGCGCTCCGCGTGCCGGATCTCCCCGAACAGGTAGTACGTGACCGAGCCCGCCACCAGGGCCACCATCACGCCGACGGCGGCGAAGGACTCCCCGGTGGTCGGCTCCTTGTCGCCGGTGGCCGCCGCGTACGCGAACAGGCCGGCCGAGCCCAGGAACAGCAGGCCGCACACCACCCAGTCCCGCGCCCTGCGGGTGACGCACGCCAGGCGCAGCAGCGGCGCCCAGGACAGGAAGCCGCAGCTGAGCAGCGCGAGGAGACAGAAGAGGACGAGCAGCGCGATCCGGCCACCGGAGAGGGAACTCCTCGGCGGCTTCGGAACCTGCGGGACCTGCGTGGGGCCGTACATCCTGCTGCTCCTGCTCGGACGGATCGGGGTGCGGGGACGAGCGTATACACCCATACGGACAACGGTTCCGGGTTACCCGGAACCGTTGTCGAAGAGATGAGGAGCGGAGGCGGCGTCAGGGGGCCACGGAACCGTCCGCCAGGCCGTCGTACAGGCCCTGGACGAGCCGGTCGCCGAGGCGGGAGGCCCGGCGCAGGGACTCCTCGAAGGCGGCGAGGGCGCGGAACCGCTCGCCGAAGCGGCGCTGTTCGGCCAGGGGCAGGCGCGGCAGCTGGAGGCGGCGGACGTCGAGGCGGGTCGCGGTGGAGGCGTAGCTGCTGGCCTGCCGGGTGTTGGCGGTGGCCCGCAGGAAACCGGCCAGGAACCAGGGGTCGAGGGCCGCCGGGTCGGGGCGCAGGAGCTGGAGGTTGCGGCCGAGGGCGGCGCCCTCGGCGGTGGCGTCCACGACCCGGACGGCCGCGCCGCCGCCGAGGACCGGGACGACGACGTCCCCGGCGGCCAGCAGGACCGGCTCCTCGGGCGGGCCGTCGGGCAGCGTGCCGGAGGGCGGCTGGGCGGCCAGGACGTCGTGGTCGGTGAGGACGGCGACGGGGGCGGTCGCGGGGGCCGTGCCCGTGCCGCCCGCGCGCAGCACCAGGGCCCCGGCGCGGGCCAGTTCGCCGACGGTCGTGGTGGGCCGGCCCGCTCCGGCGGCGGCCGGGTCGGCGACCGGGGGCGGGGTCAGTGCGCGGACGCGGTCCAGGGTCTCCGTCAGGCGCTCGCGCACCCCGGCGAGCTGGGCCGCGCCCCCGGCGGCGGCCGGGGGCGGCAGGTGCCGGGCGGGCGCGAGGTCGACGTCGTCGTCGAGGAGCTCGATGACGGGGACGGAGCGGCTGGCGCCCGGGGTCCCGGCGAGGGTGCCGTCCCGGTCGAAGGGCGCCCAGGCGTCCAGTACGGCGGTGTGGACGGCCGGCCAGTCGAGCCGGTCGCGGCCCTCCCGGCCCGGTCCGGTGTGCTCGGACGCGGTGTCCACGAGGAGGAGTTCGGCGGCGGGCCGGCCGCCGGGGACGGGCTTGCGCAGCACCCAGAGGTGGAGCGGGACGCCGTACGGGGGCGCGGCGCCGGCCGGGAGGGCGACGACCGCGCGCAGGGCGCCCCGGCGGAGCAGGTCGGCGCGGATGCGGCGGCCCGAGCGGCGGGAGGCGGCGGCGGGCGGCATGAGGAGGACGGCGGTGCCGCCGGGGCGGAGGCGGGCCAGGGCGTGCTGCACCCAGGCCAGTTCGGATTCCGTACGGGCCGGGAAGCCGTACTCCCAGCGCGGGTCGTAGGCCAGTTCCTCGTGGCCCCAGTTGCGTTCGTTGAACGGCGGGTGGCACAGGACGGCGTCGGCCGCGAGCGCCGGGAAGGCGTCGGCGCGCAGGCTGTCGCCGGACCTGACCCGGATGTCGGCGTCGGCGGCGAGGGCCAGGCGCAGGGCGGTGAGCGCGGCGAGGTCGGGGTCGGCGTCCTGGCCGCAGACGGCGCCGGGGCGCTCGACCGCGCCGAGCAGTCCGCCGGTGCCACAGGCCGGGTCGAGGACGGTGAGCGGGGCGGCGCCCTCGCCGGCGGGCGCGGGGGCCGCGAGCGCGGCCATGAGGGCGGCGGGGCCGGGCGGGGTGAGCGTGTACTGGCGCGGGTTGGCGTCGAGGTGGCGGCCGAGCAGGAACTCGAAGGCCTGGCGGGCGCCGGTGTCGGCCGCGAGTTCGGCGGCGCCGCGCAGCAGGGGCAGGGAGACGGCGAGCGCGCCCGAGGTGGGGGTGAGGACGGCCCGCCCGGGGCCGAGGCGCTCGGTCAGCGTCTCCTCCAGGGCGACCGGCAGCACGTCCCCGAGCCGCTCGTCCGGGAGCGCGGCGAGCGAGGGCCAGGCCGCCGACCTGTCCCGTACGAGGAGGAGGGCGCAGCCCGCGTGGACGAGGGCGGTGACGGCGCCGGCCGGGTGGCCCGCGACCTGCTGCCAGACGCGCTCCCGGAGCGGGACCTCGGCCAGTTTGCCCTGGACGCGGAGCCACTCCTCGACGTCGGCGAGGGCGAAGGACGGGCTGGTCTCCGTGCCGCCGACGGGCTTGGGGAAGTCGGCGTGGCGGCGGCGCCAGTTGCTGACGGCGGCCCGGCCGACCCCGGCGAGCCGGGCGATCCCGGCGGCGGTGACCTCGGCGGGGGCGGCCGCTTCGGGGACGGCTCTCTCGGGGGTGGCTGCTCCGGGGGCGTCCGGTTCCGGTGCTCCCGCGTCCGCTGCGTTCTCCGGCAACTGACCCATCTCCCCTGGCCGAACCGCTGCTGTCTCTCGTGTGACCCCCATCCTACTGACAACGCGACGCTCCCTCACTTCACAACGTGAGCCGACCCATTTCGCGTGAACCGTGTTGACTCGGTTCACAAACTTTGCTGTGATTGACCCACCACGCCAGACATCTCCATCGTCCGGAAGGGCACACCCGTGTCGTACGACGCGCCGCAGCCCTTCGGGTCCCGCCCCGTACACACTTCTTCCGGAGACGAACCGCCATGCGCGCCCACACCCGCACCTCCTTCGCCGTCACCGCCCTCCTGTGCGCCGCCGTCGCGGCCGGCGCCACCGCCTGCGGGCCGTCCTCGGAGGACGCGAAGCCGGCGGGGCCCTTCGCGGGTCTCACCGGGTCGGAGATCGTCGACAAGGCGTTCGCGGCGACGGCGGCGGCGAAGTCCCTGACCGTGGACGTCGACACGACGTCCGAGGGCGAGCGGACGAGGGCCTACGTCTCCTTCGACAGCACCGGGAAGTGCGCGGGCACGCTGACCACGGGCACGGCCGCCACGACCGAGCTGCTCCGGGTCGACCGGAAGAACGTGTACATGCGCTTCGACGAGGCGTCCCTGAACGAGCAGGCGAAGGGCGAGTCCCCGGAGGTCCGGGAGGCCATGCTCAAGACCCTCAAGGGCCGCTGGGTCGAGATGGCGGCCTCCGAGCCCGAGGCGAAGGACGCCATGGAGATGTGCGACGCGAAGACGCTCCTCGGCGGCTTCGAGCAGGGCGCGAGCGGCATCGTGCGGGGCGGGGAGACCACCGTCGGCGGCCGGAAGGCGCTCACCCTGACGGAGCCGGACGGCGACGGCGGGACGAGCACGGTCTACGTGGCCACCGAGGGCACGCCGTACGTCCTGCGCATCGTCACGAAGGGCACCGAGCCGGAGACGATCACCTTCACCCAGTACGGCAAGCCGGTCGCGGCGAAGGCCCCGGCGGCGAAGGACATCGCGGACCTGGACTGAGCCCGAGGGGGGCGTGCCCGGCCCGGGGGGCCGAGGGGGACGCGTGAGGGGGGCCGTCGCCGGGGAGCGGCCCCCCTCACGCGTGCGCGTGGTGGTGCGGGTGCGTCAGACGCGGTGCCTGACCCACACGTTCGGTTCGACGTAGACCGCGTAGCCGCGTGAGGCCTCGCAGTGGACCGGGACGAGTGCGCCCTCGACCTCGACCGGGCCGTCCGTGTCGAAGGGGAGGCCGGTCCACTTCCGCCACTGCTCGACGGAGCCGGGGACCGTCATCGACGCCGGGGCCACCGCCTCGATCGTGCCGCCCGCGCGCACGTGGACGCGGAGCCACGGGTCGTGCGGCAGGCCGTCGGACGCGCGGGTCCGGAAGGCGTACTCGTGGATGCCGGAACCGGCCTCCAGGTGCTTGCCGTTGGGGCGGACCGGGGCGACCAGCTCGGAGAAGCCGCGCGCGGCCGCGTTCTGCCGCAGGGCGGTGAGCATCCGGCGCGAGACGCCCTTCCCCAGAAAGTCCTTGTCGACCGTGATCTCGATCGCGCTGACCGTGTCGGGCTCCCGGCCCTGCTTCAGGTCGGAGAAGGCCCAGAGCAGCACCTCGTCCCAGCCCCGGTCGGGCAGCGCGCGGCGACCGTCCAGGTCGAGCCGGAAGGGGACGCTGAACCCGCGCGCGACGAACTTCCCGTCGGCGTCGGTGGCGACGAGCACGTACTCCGGGAGCTGCCGCACGATCTGGCCCATGCTCGCCCAGCCCACCGGGTCGTGCATCATGAACTCGGGCCAGAGGTGGCGCATGTCCCACATCGGCCCTTCCAGTTCGGGGCGCTCGGCGAGGGTCGATATGTTCAGGTCCATGGCCGCAGACTAAAGATCGTTCCGGCAGTGGCCAATCGTTTTTCCTCCGGTTCCCCGCAGGCCTTCCCGTCGGACCGCTCTCCTACGGGAGCTTCTGCTGCGGGCACTCGCGCAGGACCCGCTTCATCGCGTCCCGCTCCCCCTCCGTCACCCACACCCCGTACTTCTTCTTCACCGCGACCTGCCGGGCCACGTACGTGCAGCGGTACGCGCTGTTCGGCGGCAGCCAGGTCGCGGCGTCGCCGTCGGACTTGCGGCGGTTGGTGGCGGCGTCGACGGCGAGGAGGTTGAGCGGGTCGTTGGCGAAGCGGCGCCGGGTCTCCGCGTTCCACTGCTGCGCCCCCTTCTGCCAGGCGTCGGAGAGCGCCACGACGTGGTCGATGTCGACCTTGCTGCGGCCCCGGACGTAGGGGACGGTGGTGCCGGTGTACGGGTCGTCGGTGAGGGTGCCGGAGGCGACCTTGCAGCGGCCGTCCGTGTACCGGACCCCGGTCAGGTCCCGCTTGAGGATGTCGTCGCGGGTGCCGCAGCCGTTGCGGTCGACGTCGATCCAGCCGCGCCCGAACGCGTCCCGGTCGTACCCCGTCTTCGGGGCGCGGCCCTTGACGGTGAGGGCGTCCACGGCGGCGAGGGCGGTCCCGGGCGAGGGCGAGGGTCCGGCTCCGCCGCCGGTCCAGGGGGAGCAGGCGGAGGTTATGAGGGCGACGACCGCGAGGGCCGAGGCGGCGAGGGTCCTTCGATACGTCAGCACCCTTCAGATCCTAGGACGGACGGCAAGAACCGCTTCGTACCGGTGTGTCACACCTTGCCGATGCCGAGGGTGTTCTCGGCGGGCAGCAGACCCGAGCCGATCACGGCGAGCCAGGGGCCACCGAGGAGGTCGGCGAGCCGGTCGGCCTCCCCCGGCCCGAGGGCGGCCCAGGGGGCGGCGGCCAGTTCGTCCGTACGCCGCTCGATCCCGGCCCGCAGGTCCCGCCCGGCCCCGGTGGCCGCGCCGTCCGCGTCCACGAGCCCCCGGGCGGCGAGCCGGTCCCGGGCGGCGGACCACTCGGCGGCGGACCAGCCCCGGCTCGCGAAGACGGGCTCGGGCGCGGCGCCGACCGCCGCGAAGGAGACGAGCGCCTCGACCGGGTCGAGCCCGGCGGCCAGGAGCGCGGCGAGGTGCCCGTCGCCCCGGTGCTCGCGCAGGACCGTCGCGGCCTGCCAGAGGACGAGGTGCGGGCTGTCGGGCCAGGGCAGTTCGGCGTTGGCGGCGGCTAGCGGCCGGCCGGCGCACGAGGCGGCCTCCGCCGCCCGGCGGGCGAGGGCGGCGGCCTCGGCGAGACCGGGGTCGGGGTCGGGGCCCGCGACCGCGTCCTCCCCGAGGACGGCCCGGTAGGCGCGGTCGACGGCCCGGAGCCGGGCGGCGAGCACGTCGGCGGGTTCGGCGGTCGCCCAGGCCGCGGGGACGTACCGGGCGACCGCGGCGGGGCTGAAGCTGTAGAAGGCGGAGGCCACCCGCAGCGGCCCGGCCGCGCCGAGGGGCGCGGCGCGCCAGGCGAAGTAGGAGGGCCAGCGCTCGCCGGTGCCGTATCCGAGGGCGGCGGCCTCCTCGAAGGCCTCGGGGGCGTAGTAGAGCAGGGCGTGCAGGGGTTCGAGCAGGTGCCACATCCGGCGTACGCGCCCGGATTCGACGAGTTCCCCGACCTCCACGGACTGCACGGCTCGCGCGGCTTCCACGGCGTTCTCCCTCACGTGCGAACGGCACATCGTCTTGTCATTGACAAGATTGCGCCCGGTCCCGTGAACTTGTCAATGACTAGATGAGGGATAGGCTGCCGCCATGACGACCGGGAAGACGCACAAGAACACGGGCCGGAGCACGTACCACCACGGCGGCCTGCGGGAGGCCGTCCTCGCCGCCGCCCTCGACGTCATCGCCGCCGAGGGCCCCGGCGCGCTGAGCCTGCGGGACCTCGCCCGCCGCGCGGGCGTCTCGCACGCCGCGCCCGCCCACCACTTCAAGGACCGCACCGGGCTCCTGACCGCCGTCGCCGCCGAGGGCTACGACCTCCTCGCCGGGGCCCTGGCCGGCACGCCCGCACTGCGCGAACGGGGCGTGCGGTACGTGCGGTTCGCGGTGGAGCACCCCGCCCACTTCCAGGTCATGTTCCAGCCGGACCTGCTGCGCGCCGACGACCCGGACCTGCTCGCCGCGAAGGAGCGCGCCTCCGCCGAACTCCGCGCGGGCGTCGCGGGCCTGGACGACGTCCCCGACGCGCGCGAGGCCGGCATCGCGGCCTGGTCGCTCGCCCACGGCTTCGCGACGCTGCTCCTCACCCACAACGTGACGGACGCGCTGGGCGACCGGACCCCGGAGGAGTACTTCCGCTCGCTCACCGGCCTGCTCTTCACGCGGCGGGAGTAGGGGCGGCCCCGGAGGACCGCCCCGTCCCTCACGACCCCAGGATCGTCGTCAGGAACTCCCCCGTCCACGCCAGCAGTTCGCGGCCCACCACCGGCTTGCCGCCGATCTTGCCCGTCGTCGGGCGCGGGACCAGGATCTGGTGGACGGCCGGCTTGATCACCGTGCGCGGGTGGAGGCGCTTGAGGCGCAGCTCCTGGGACTCGCGCAGTTCCACCGGCGCGAAGCGGACGTTCGGGCCCTGGAGGACGATCTCGCCGACCCCGCAGGCGCGGGCCAGCATCCGCAGGCCCGCCACCAGGAGCAGGTTCTCGACCGGCTCGGGCAGCTTGCCGTAGCGGTCGGTGAGCTCCTCCCGCACGGCCCTGATGTCCTCCTCCGAGTTCGCCGAGGCGATGGCCCGGTAGGCCTGGAGGCGCAGCCGCTCCCCCGGCGCGTAGTCGTGCGGCACGTGCGCGTCGACCGGCAGCTCGATCTTGACCTCCAGGGGCGGCTCCTCCTCCGCCCCGCCGTCGAGCGACGCCCGGTAGTCCGCGACCGCCTCGCCGACCATCCGCACGTACAGGTCGAAGCCGACGCCCGCGATGTGGCCCGACTGCTCGCCGCCGAGCAGGTTGCCCGCGCCCCGGATCTCCAGGTCCTTCATGGCCACGTACATGCCCGCGCCCATCTCGGTGTGCTGGGCGATCGTCGCGAGCCGCTCGTGCGCGGTCTCCGTCAGCGGCTTCTCCGGGGGGTACAGGAAGTACGCGTAGCCCCGGTCGCGGCCTCGGCCGACCCGGCCGCGCAGCTGGTGGAGCTGCGACAACCCGAAGTTGTCGCCGCGCTCCACGATGAGGGTGTTGGCGTTGGAGATGTCGATGCCGGACTCCACGATCGTCGTGGAGACGAGCACGTCGAACTTCTTCTCCCAGAAGTCGACCACGACCTGTTCGAGGGCGCCCTCGCTCATCTGGCCGTGCGCGGTCGCGATCCGCGCCTCGGGCACGATCTCGCGCAGCCGCGCCGCCGCCCGGTCGATGGAGTCGACCCGGTTGTGGATGTAGAAGACCTGGCCCTCGCGCAGGAGTTCGCGCCGGATCGCGGCGCCGATCTGCTTCTCCTCGTACGGCCCGACGAAGGTGAGGACCGGGTGGCGCTCCTCCGGCGGGGTGGTGATCGTGGACATCTCGCGGATGCCGGTGACCGCCATTTCGAGCGTACGGGGGATGGGGGTGGCCGACATGGTGAGCACGTCGACGTTGGCCCGGAGCTTCTTCAGCTGCTCCTTGTGCTCGACGCCGAAGCGCTGCTCCTCGTCCACGATGACGAGGCCCAGGTCCTTGAACTTCGTCTCGGAGGAGAAGAGGCGGTGGGTGCCGATGACGATGTCCACCGAGCCGTCCCGCAGCCCCTCCAGGGTCGCCTTCGACTCGGTCTCGGACTGGAAGCGGGACAGGGCCCGCACCTTCACCGGGAACTGCGAGTACCGCTCGGAGAAGGTCCCGAAGTGCTGCTGCACGAGCAGGGTCGTCGGGACGAGGACCGCGACCTGCTTGCCGTCCTGGACGGCCTTGAAGGCCGCCCGCACCGCGATCTCCGTCTTGCCGTAGCCGACGTCGCCGCAGATCAGGCGGTCCATGGGGACGGTCTTCTCCATGTCCTCCTTCACCTCGGCGATGGTGGACAGCTGGTCGGGCGTCTCCGCGTACGGGAAGGCGTCCTCCAGCTCGCGCTGCCAGGGGGTGTCGGGGGCGAAGGCGTGGCCGGGGGCCGCCATCCGCGCCGAGTACAGCTTGATCAGGTCGGCGGCGATCTCCTTGACGGCCTTCTTGGCGCGCGCCTTCGTCTTCGTCCAGTCCGCGCCGCCGAGCCGGTGCAGGGTCGGCGCCTCGCCGCCCACGTACTTGGTGACCTGCTCCAGCTGGTCGGTCGGGATGTAGAGCCGGTCGCCGGGCTGGCCGCGCTTCGCGGGCGCGTACTCCACGAGGAGGTACTCGCGGGTGGCGCCCTGCACGGTCCGCTGGACCATCTCGACGTACCGGCCGACGCCGTGCTGCTCGTGCACGATGTAGTCGCCGACCTCCAGGGTCAGCGGGTCGATGGTCTTGCGCCGCTTGGCGGGCATCCGCTGCCCGTCCTTGCCGGCCGCCTTCTGCCCGGACAGGTCGGTCTCGGTGAGGACGGCCAGCTTCAGGCCGGGGTCGACGAAGCCGTGGTCGATGGAGCCGCAGGCCACGTGGACGACCGAGGGCGCGATCTCGGTGAGGTCGGAGTCGAGGCGGGCGGCGATGCCCTCGCCGCCGAGGACCTCGACCGTGCGGGAGGCGGGGCCGTGGGCCTCGGTCACGTAGACCGTGCGCCAGCCGTCGGCCAGCCAGCCCTTGGTGTCGGCGAGCGCGCGTGCGGTGTCGCCCCGGTACGACTCGGGGGCGCGCATCCCGAGGGCGAGGACGTCGCCGTCGGCGTCGGCCGCGTCCGCCGCGAACGGCGACACCGACCACCAGGGCATCCCGAGCTCGCGGGCCCGGTCGCGGACGTCCGCGATGCCCCACAGGGAGGCCGCGCCGACGTCGATCGGGGCCTCGCCGCCGCCGGCCGTCGCCGCCCAGGACGCCTGGAGGAACTCCTGGCTGGTGGCGACCAGGTCGGCCGCCCGGGTCCGGACCCGCTCGGGGTCGCAGACCACGGCCATGGAGCCCTTCGGCAGCACGTCGAGGAGCAGCTCCATGTCGTCGACGAGGACCGGCGCGAGGGACTCCATGCCCTCGACCGCGATCCCCTCCGCGATCTTGTTCAGGAGCTCGCCCAGCTCCGGGTGCTCCTCGGCGAGGGCCGCCGCCCGCTCCCGTACGGAGTCGGTGAGGAGCAGCTCGCGGCAGGGCGGCGCCCACAGGCCGTGTTCGGCGACCTCCAGGGACCGCTGGTCGGCCACCTTGAAGTAGCGGATCTCCTCGACGTCGTCGCCCCAGAACTCGATCCGGAGCGGGTGCTCCTCGGTGGGCGGGAAGACGTCCAGGATGCCGCCGCGCACGGCGAACTCGCCGCGCTTCTCGACCAGCTCCACCCGGGAGTACGCGGCGGCCGCCAGGCCCGCCACGACCTCGTTCAGATCGGCCGTCTGCCCGGACCGCAGCGCCACCGGCTCCAGATCGCCCAGGCCCTTGACCTGCGGCTGGAGGACCGAGCGGATGGGCGCGACGACCACGCTGACCGGCCCGGCCGCCGGGTCGTCGTCCCTCGGGTGCGCGAGGCGGCGCAGCACGGCGAGGCGGCGGCCGACGGTGTCGGAGCGGGGCGAGAGGCGCTCGTGCGGCAGGGTCTCCCAGGAGGGGTACTCGGCGACCGTGTCGGGGTCGAGGAGCGAGCGCAGCGCGGCGGCCAGGTCCTCGGCCTCCCGGCCGGTCGCGGTCACCGCGAGCACCGGCCGCCCCGAGTCCCGGGCGAGCGCGGCCAGGGCGAACGGGCGCGCGGCGGCGGGGCCGACCAGGTCCACGTGCGGCCGGTTCCCGTCGGCTGCGGCCTTCACCGCCTCGGTGAGGGCGGCGTCCTTGACGACGGCGTCGAGCAGACCGTGCAGGCTCATGGGTCTTTCCATCCCGGAACTGGAGGGCGGACAACGCGAACGGCCCGGCACGTCGCACGGGCCGGGTGATCCCGGACGCGTTCGGCCCGGGCGTCCCCAGCCTACGACGTGCCACTGTCACCCGCCCGAAGGAACCCGGCCACTCGGGAGAGTGAGGCGGCTGGCTCGCCTGCGGCTTGTACGACTAAGATTAGTCCAGCACTTAGTCCACCTTTGCTCCACCTAGCTGTGAGAGGCCGCGATGGAAGCAGCCCGGCAGTACACCCGGCAGTACAACGTCCACGAGGCGAAGACCCACTTCTCCAAGATCCTGGAGGCGGTCGCGACCGGCGAGGAGGTGATCATCAGCAAGTCCGGAGAACCGGTCGCGAAGGTGATCCCGCTCCGGGGGAAGGTCCGGCGCACCGCCCGGGGATCCCTCACCGCGCCGGTCGTCCTCCACGACGACTTCGACGACATGTCCGACGACCCCGGCTTCGCCGAGGCCTTCGGACTCGGCCCGGAAGGCACCACGGAGTGAAGCTGCTGGTCGACACGCACGTCGTCATCTGGTGGCTGCTCGACTCCCCGCAGCTCTCCGACGACGTCAAGGACCTGCTCGACACGGAGGAGCACGCGTACGTCAGCGCCGTCACCCCGTGGGAGCTCTCCGTCAAGCAGGCCCTCGGCAAGCTCGACGGACCGGCCGAACTGCCGGAACTGGCCCGCGACTGCCAGCTCAAGCCGCTCCCGATCACCGCCGAACACGGCATCCGCGCCGGACGGCTCCCCGCCCACCACCGCGACCCCTTCGACCGGATACTGATCGCCCAGGCGCAGACCGAGGGGCTCACCCTCGTCACCCGGGACAAGCACATCCCCCGCTACGACGTGCCCGTGCTCACCGTCTGAGCAGCCGTACGGCCCCGGTACGCGCGTACCGGGGCCGTACGTTTCCCTCCGTACGACCGCTACTCGCTCGCGATCGCGTTCAGGACGTTCATCCGCCCCGCCCGGAACGCCGGGATCAGGGCCGCGAAGAGGCCCACGAAGGCCGAGGCGACGAAGACGGTGAGGATCGTCGGCCAGGGGATCTCCAGGACGCCCAGGCCCTCCAGGGCCAGGATCTTCTGGGCGGCGGTGCCCCAGCCCATGCCCAGGCCGAGGCCGAGGAGCGCGCCGAAGAGGGCGATGACCACCGACTCCAGGCGGATCATGCGGCGCAGCTGGCGGCGGGAGAGGCCGATGGCCCGCATGAGGCCGATCTCCCGGGTCCGCTCGACCACCGACAGGGCCAGGGTGTTCACGACGCCGAGGACCGCGACGACGATCGCCAGGGCGAGGAGCCCGTACACGATGTTGAGCAGCTGCCCGACCTGGTCCTGGAGCTCCTTCTTGTAGTCGGCCTGGTTGCTGACCTTGTACTGCGGGTAGGGCGCGAGCGCGTCCTTGAGCGCCTGGTACGCCTGCGTCTCCTGGCCGTCCTTCGCGCCGGCGAGGAGCAGCAGGCTGTGCGGCATCCGGTCGGCGGGCAGGTAGCGGGCGGCGGTGGTGACGTTGGTGTACATCGCCCCCTTGTCGACGTTCGCCTGGTCGGAGGTGATCGCCGCGACCCTCAGCTTCGCCGGCTTCCCGCCCTTGAAGGCGACGGTCAGCACGTCGCCGACCTTCACGCCGTGCGCGGTGGCGTAGTCGCTGCCGACGGACATGGCGTCCGGCCCGTAGGCGTCCGCGAGCCGCCCGGCGGTGGTCTCCCGGCGCAGGTCCTGCGCGTACGTCGGGTCGGCGGCGGCCAGGCCCTGCTCGGCCTTCTTGCCGCGCGGGTCGGTGACGGTGACGTCGAGCCACTTGTACTCGGTGACGTGGTCGATGCCGGGGGCCTTCTCCAGGGCGGCCTGCGCCTGCGGCACGATCGGCTGCCCGGTGCCGGACTGGACGATGAAGTCGGCGCCGACGGAGCGGTCCAGCTCCTCGGTGGCGGAGGCCACCATGGAGGAGCCGACCACCGACAGGCAGGCGACGAGCGCCAGGCCGATCATGAGGGCGGCGCCGGTGGCGCCGGTGCGGCGCGGGTTGCGCAGGGCGTTGCGCTCGGCCATCCGGCCGACGGGCCCGAAGACCCGCAGGACGACGACGCCGAGGGCGCGGACGACCCCGCCCGCGAGGAGCGGGCCGACGACGACGAAGCCGAGCAGGGAGAGGACGACGCCGAGGCCGAGCCAGCCGGAGCCGGGGGCGGCCTCCTCGGCGCGGGCGGCGGCCACGAGGGCGGCCGCTCCGGCGGCGGTGAGGGCGAGGCCGATCCCGCCCCGGACCCGGCCTGCCCTGCCGTCGGCGGGGGTGCCCGCGTCGCGCAGGGCGGCCATCGGGGAGATCCGGCCCGCCCGGCGGGCCGGGACGTAGGCGGCGAGGACGGTGACGACGACGCCGAGGACGACGCCGACGACCGGGGTCGTCCACTTCACGGTGAGGTCGCCGGTGGAGAGCTCCATGCCCACGGCGGACATCAGCTTCATCAGGCCGACGGCGAGGCCGACGCCCGCCGCGACGCCGGCGGCCGAGCCGACCAGGCCGAGGAGCAGCGCCTCGATCAGGACGGAGCGGTTGACCTGCCTGCGGCTCGATCCGATGGCCCGCATGAGGCCGATCTCGCGGGTGCGCTGGGCGACCAGCATGGAGAAGGTGTTGACGATGAGGAAGATGCCGACGAGGAAGGCGATCCCGGCGAAGCCGAGCATGGCGTACTTCATGACGTCGAGGAATCCGGCGATGTCCTCGCGGCCCGCGTCGGCGGCCTCGGCGGCCGTCTGGAGCTTGTAGCCGTCGCCGAGGACGGCGGCGACGTTCGCCTTGAGGGTCTCGTCGCTCACGCCGGGCGCGGCGTCGGCCGTGATCTGGGTGAAGAGGCCCTCCTTGCCGAGCAGTTCGCGCTGGGCGGTGGCGGTGTCGAAGTAGACGAGGGTGGCGCCGGGGTTGGTGACCTTGAAGTCGACGATGCCGGAGATCTTCGCGGTGAAGTCGCCGTTGACGGAGATGGTCCGCAGTTCGTCGCCGAGCTTCAGGCCGTGCTTCTCGGCGGTGGCGCCGTCCACGACGACGTCGGTGGGGCCGCGCGGCTCGTGGCCGGAGGCGATCTCCACCGAACGCAGCTCGTTCGGGCTCCAGTTGACGGCGATCGTCGGGGCGCCGCCGGTGGAGCCGAGGTTCTTGTTCTTCGCGTCGACGACGGTGACGCTCAGGGAGACGACCGCGCCCTGGACGTTCCGGGCGCCCTCGGCCTTCGCGACCTTCTCCAGGAGCACGGCGGGGAAGGTCTCGGGCCGGCCGGTCTGCGGGACGTCGTCGTCCGTCGCCGCGCCCTTGGGGCTGACGGTGACGTCGGAGGAGGTGGTGGCGAAGAGCTTGTCGAACGTCGTGTTCATCGTGTCCGTGAAGACCAGGGTCCCGGAGACGAACGCGACGGAGAGCAGGACGGCGACGGCGGAGAGCGCCATCCGCCCCTTGTGCGCGAGGAAGTTGCGCAGGGAGGTCTTGAGGACGCTCATGACGTCCGCCCGCGCGCGTCGAAGTCCTTCATGCGGTCGAGGACGGCCTCGGCGGTGGGCCGCTCCATCTCGTCCACGATCTTCCCGTCGGCGAGGTAGAGGACGCGGTCGGCGTAGGAGGCGGCGACCGGGTCGTGGGTGACCATGACGATGGTCTGGCCCAGTTCGTCCACCGAGGTGCGCAGGAAGCCGAGGACCTCGGCGCCGGCCCGCGAGTCGAGGTTTCCGGTCGGCTCGTCGCCGAAGATGATCTCGGGGCGGGCGGCGAGCGCGCGGGCCACGGCCACGCGCTGCTGCTGACCGCCGGAGAGCTCGTTCGGCCGGTGCTTGAGCCGCTCCGACAGGCCGACGGTGTCGACGACCCGGCGCAGCCAGTCGGCGTCCGGCTTGCGGCCCGCGATGTCCATCGGGAGCGTGATGTTCTCGATGGCGCTCAGGGTCGGCAGCAGGTTGAACGCCTGGAAGATGAAGCCGATCCGGTCCCGGCGCAGCTGGGTGAGCTTCTTGTCCTTGAGGCCGGTGATCTCGGTCTCGTCCAGGAAGATCTGCCCGCTGGTGACGGTGTCGAGCCCGGCGAGGCAGTGCATCAGGGTGGACTTGCCGGAGCCCGAGGGCCCCATGATCGCGGTGAACCGGCCGCGGGCGATGTCCACGTCGACGGCGTCGAGCGCGACGACCCGGGTCTCCCCGGAGCCGTACGCCTTGACGACCTGGCGCGCCCTCGCGGCGACGGCCGTAGCCCCTCCAGTACCCCCGTGCCTGGGGATGGTCACAGCCGAAGTCACGGTTTTCTCCTCGGGTCGGAACAGTGGTGGTTTGTAAGTTCAAGTTAAGGAGCGGCGCGGGGACTTCACCTCCTCCGCCGGTACGAACGGCCCCTGGGCCCTATGAGGGAGGAGCCCCTAGGGGTTCCTCCACCCGTGGTCCGAGTGGCACGCTGTCCCCGGGAATTTAGGTGTACGAAGAAAGGAAGGGCGTACGGTGACCGATCCGTCGACGACACGGACCGGGACCGGCCCGGCCCCCGCCCCCGCACCGGCGCGCCGGGGACCCGTCGTCGCCGCGCTCATGCTGGGGATGGGCCTCGCCGCGCTCGACGGCACGATCGTGTCCACGGCCGTCCCTCAGATCGTCGGCGACCTCGGCGGACTCGCCGTCTTCTCCTGGCTGTTCTCCGGCTACCTGCTCGCCGTCACCGTCACCCTGCCGGTGTACGGGAAGCTCAGCGACACCTTCGGCCGCAAGCCGGTCCTGATCGCCGGGGTCGTCCTCTTCCTGCTCGGCTCCCTGCTGTGCGCGGCCGCCTGGAACATGGCGTCCCTCATCGCCTTCCGGGTCGTCCAGGGCCTGGGCGGCGGCGCGCTCCAGGGCACGGTCCAGACGATCGCCGCCGACCTGTACCCGCTGAAGGAGCGCCCGAAGATCCAGGCGAAGCTCTCCTCCGTCTGGGCCGCCTCCTCGGTCGCGGGCCCGGCAGCCGGCGGCCTCCTCGCGGGCTACGCCGACTGGCGCTGGATCTTCCTGATCAACCTGCCGGTCGGCCTGGTGGCGCTGTGGCTGATCTGCCGGTACTTGGTGGAGCCGGAACGGGACCGCGCGGGCGTACGGGCGGGGGCCGGGAAAACGGAGCCACGCGCGGGCGTACGGGCGGGGGCCCGGAAAACGGAGCCACGCGCGCGCGTACGGATCGACTGGGCCGGCGCGCTCTGCGTCTTCGCCACCGGCGTCCTGCTGCTCACCGCCCTCGTCCAGGGCGGCGTCGCCTGGCCCTGGCTCTCGGCACCCTCCCTCGGACTCCTGGGCGGAGCGGCCGTCCTCGGCGCCGTGACGGTCGCCGTCGAGCGGCGCGCGGCCGAGCCGATCATCCCCGGGTGGGTCTGGCGCCGCCGTACGATCGCCGCCGTCAACCTCGCGCTCGGGGCCCTCGGCCTGCTCATGGTCGCCCCGACGGTCTTCCTCCCCACGTACGCCCAAGCCGTCCTCGGACTCGGGCCGATCGCGGCCGGGTTCGTCCTGTCGGCGATGACCCTGAGCTGGCCCGTCAGCGCGGCGCTCTCGAACCGGGTCTACACCCGCATCGGCTTCCGCCGCACCGCGATCCTCGGGATCTCCGGCGCGCTGCTCGTCCTGCTCGCCTTCCCGCTGCTGCCGTTCCCCGGGGAGCCCTGGCAGCCCGCGCTCCTGATGCTGCTCCTCGGCGCGGCCCTCGGCCTCTTCCAACTGCCCCTGATCGTCGGCGTGCAGTCGACTGTCCCGTACGAGGAACGGGGCACGACCACCGCGTCCGTCCTCTTCTGCCGCCAGGTCGGCCAGAGCGTCGGCGCGGCCGTCTTCGGCGCCGTCGCCAACGGCGTCCTCGCCGCCCGCCTCGGCGACGGCGGCGACCTGGACGCCCTGGCCCGCGCCCTGGACTCCCCCGACTCCCTCCCGCCCGCCACGACGGACCTCCTGCGCCGCGCGGTCGACGCGGCGGTGGACTACGTCTTCGTGGGCGCGGCGGGAGCGGCGGCCCTGGCCCTCCTGGTCCTGCTCACCCTGGCGCCCCGCCGCTTCCCGGTGCTGCGGGAGGGAGCGGGGGACGGGGACTGACCCCGTACGGCTCCGGCATGGGGGGGACGGCCCGGCAGTAGGATTCCGGCCCATGACCCACCCCCCGTACGACGCGCCCGAGACCGGGGAGGGGGACGACGACGCGCTGATCGAGAGGCTGCGGGCCTGCGCGTGGGACCCGGGCCGGCGCTTCGACGCGGCGGACGTCCCCGTCGCGTGGCTGACCGAGCGGTACGGCGACGGGCGGCTGGACCAGGACCGCGACGACATCGTGTCGTACGGCGGCGACGGAACGGTCCAGCTCAAGGCGGGAGCCGAGGAGGTGGCCGCCTACTACGCCGACGCTCCCCGTGGGCCGCTGTTCCCGCCGGTCACCCCGGCCGAGGTCGAGAAGGCGGAGCGCCGCATCGGACACCCGCTGCCCGCACTGCTGCGGCGCGTGTACACCGAGGTCGCCGACGGCGGCTTCGGCCCCGACAGCGGACTCGCCTCCCTGACCGGGGGCAACCGTCCCCCCGGGCACCTCCGCGACTGGCCGTGCGCGGTCGACCTCCACGAACGGAACCGGACGCGGGGCGTGCCCGCGTCGTGGCTCCACCTCGCGTACGGCGGCTGCACGATGGAGTGGCACCTCTCGTTGACCGCGGCCGACAACCCGGTGCTCCTCTACGACGCCGACGGCTGGGAGCCCGCCCGGGACGAGGACCCCCACGACGGCCTGCGCCACGCGTCGCCGTCACTGCGCCACTGGCTCCGGACCTGGGCCGACGGCGGCGACGTGTGGACCGAAGCCCTCGGCCGCCGCTCCGGCCACGAGTGACGTCCCGGCCTCGCGGACGGGGGCCGGGGGCTGCTGCTCGTGGAGCGGCTCGCGGACCGCTGGGGCTGGTACCCCAGGGTCGGCGCGCCGGGGAAGACGGTGTGGGCGGAGTGCGTCCTCCCCTGAACGGGCCGTCTAGAAGACGGTGTTGTAGGTCGTCTCCTGGGTGAGGGACACGGCGGTGCCGCGCTTGAAGGGTGCCGACCAGCCGCCCGTACCGGCGTAGAAGGTCTCGGCGCCGTTCGAGGCGACCAGGTCGGCCCGTCCGTCGCCGTTGGCGTCGCCGACGGCCGTGAGCCCGGTGAACCCGCCCCATCCGCCGCCCACCTTGGTACGGGCGGCGAAGGTGCCGTCGCCCTTGCCGAGGTACAGCCAGAGGACGCCGTCCTTGTCACGGGCGACGAGGTCCCCGGCCGGACCGCCGGCGAGGTTGCCGGTGGCCGCCAGCTGGTTGTAGGTGCCCCAGCCGTGGCCGATCTGCTTCCGCGCCGCGAAGGGGGCGGTGGCCGAGCCCGTGCCCTTGTAGAGCCACAGGGCGCCCGCCTTGTCCGTGGCGACGAGGTCCGCGCGTCCGTCGCCGGTCAGGTCGCTGCCACCCGCGAGCTCGGTGTACGTCTGCCAGCCGGACCCGATCCTCGTGCGGGCCGCGAGCGGCTTGTTCCGGTCGCCCGTGCCCCGGTAGAGCCAGAGGACGCCGCTCTTCTCCCGGGCGATCACGTCGGGCGCGGTCGAGCCCGCGACGTCGCCGACGGTCTCCAGCCGGTCGTAGGCTCCCCAGCCGCCTCCGACGCGCGAGCCCCCGGTGTCCGCGAGGGAGCCGCCGGGAGCGGCGGGGCGGGTGCCGAAGCGCCACAGCACTCCGCCGGTGTCCCGGACGAGGAGGTCGGCCGTGCCGTCGTCGTCGAAGTCGTGCGGGGCCGCCGGCCGGGTCACGGTGAACCGGCCGGTGGAGACGGCGTCGGGGCCGATGCCCTCGTCGGGGCGGGCGGTGAGCTGCCACTCGTACGTGCCGTTGCGCGCCGGGGCGTCCCAGTCGGCGGCCTCCAGGTCCTTGCCGTCCCAGTGCCAGGTGAGGTGGCCCGGCAGGCCCGGGGCGACGGGGTTCTGGGCGTACAGGCGGGTGCTGATCGTCCCGCCGCTGCCGACGTGGGTCAGGGTCAGCCACACGTCGGCGTCCGCCCGGGACAGGTCCCAGCCGAAGTCGAAGCCGCGCGCGGCCTGCTCGCCGGTCAGGGTCGTCGGGGTGGTGGAACGGGTGACGGCCAGGACGGTCGACTGCCCGGTGGACGCGACGAGTGCGACGTCCGGACGGCCGCCGTCGGAGCGCGGCGAGACCCGGTAGAGGCCCTCGCCGTGCTCGGGGGTGCCGCCGCGCACGAGGAGGCTGCCGTCGGGGCCCGCGACGGCGGACGAGAAGGCGGTGAGGAGCTGGACCTTCTCTCCGGTCGCGACGGACTGGGCCGTGAACGGCCGCACCGTCGGACGGGGCAGGCCGGGCGCCGAGGTGGACGAATCGATGCGGGCCTTGCTGCCGGACGCCACCCAGCCGCCGACCAGGTACAGCGGGTCGCTCAGGTCGTCGTCCGACGGGATCCACCGCTCGGTGGTGCTGTCGCGCGCGAAGGCGACGATCCCGTGGACGGCCCGGCTGCCGGACATCCGGGCCTCGCGCCAGGCGACGTGGGTGCCGGAGACGGCGCCCTCGCGGGCCCACTGGCCGTCGAACTGGGGGTACCACTTCGAGGTGCCCGAGGCGAGGTCGACGAGGACCTTGACGGTCGTCCCGGTCGCGTCGAGGCTGCACTCGTAGAGCGCGGAGGCGGTGTCGGTCCAGCCCTCGCGGCCGTCGGAGCAGTCGATTCCGGCGCCTCCGGCCACCGCGCGGGCCTTCGGCGGGTTGCCGTCGAGGGTGACGGCGTACTGCTTCTGCGGGCCGCCGGCCACGTACTGCCCGAGGAGCATGGTGGCACCGGCGACACCCTCGAAGAAGAAGCCGTCGCCGAGGGCGTCGAGGTCCACCTCCCGGGGAACCGGGGCGGCCGTGGGCTTCGCCAGGTCGTAGGCCCGGACCACCCGGCCGGCGACCGGGGCGGACCGGTCGACGGTGACGACGAGGTCCGCGCCGCCGGCGGCGGCGTCGGTGGCCCCCGGCAGCACGACGGACGAGCCGTCCGCGTACCAGGTCCAGCGGAACTCCGGCGTGGCGCCGCGGGTCTTCGACAGGAAGCCGCTCGGGCCCGCGCCGACGACGTCGGCGTTGCGCGGGAACGACACGGGGGCCTGCTGGTCTTCCCGCGTCGCGGCGGGCGCGGGTGCGGCCGTGGCCGGGAGCGCGGTGAGCGCCCCGCCGGTGGCGGCGAGTACGACGGTGACGGCGACGGCCGCGAGACGGCGCGCGCGCGGGTGTGCGTGGTTCACGTGGATGTTCCCTCCCCTGGGAGAGGGGAGGTTATCCGACGTCAGACGGCCACCGGCCTTCGGGGGGAGGCGGAAGGGCCCCGCCTACCCCTCGGTCCCGGGCTCTGCCCCGGCCCCGTCCTCGTCCGTCGTCCCCGCCCGGCCCGTCAGCGCCGCCAGCGAGTCGCGGATGTGTTCCATGTGGGAGTGGATCTCGTCCCGGGCCTCCTCGTGCTCCCGCAGGATCCGGTCCGTCGCGCGCTGGACGCGTTCGGCGTCGAGGCGGGCCCGGGTGAGGAGTTCCGCCGCCTTCGCCTCCGCCTCCGCCTGGTCGTGCCGGGCCCGCTCACCGGTCTCCGCCAGGGACCGGCGGGCCTCCGCGAGACGGGCCTCCGCGCGGTCGAACAGGTCCTCGTGGAGCGCGTCCTGCTCGTCCGTGCGGGACCGCTCCTCGCGCTCGGCCTCCTCGCGCGCCGCCTCCTGCTCGGCGGCCCGCTCCGCCAGGAGCTCCGCCGCGCGCCGCTCGGTCTCCTCGAAGACCTCCCGGGCCGCCGCCCGCAGCTCCTCCGCCGCGCGGTCCGCCTCCGCCGTCAGCTCCCCGGCCCGGCCCCGGGCCGCCTCCAGGGTCGCGCGGGCCTTCGCCTCCGCCGCCGCGCGGACGCCCTCCGCGTACGCCGCCGCCGACTCCGCCGCCCCCCGGGCCGCCGCCCCGGCCGCCTCGGCGAGGGCCTGCGCGTCGGCCTCGGCGGCGCGCACCAGCGCCTCGTCCTCCGCCTCCGCGAACTCCAGGATCTTCCGCGCCCGCTCGCCCAGCGACTCGTACCGCTGCGGCGGCAGCCCCTCGACGAGCTCGCGGAGCCCCGCGAGCTCCTTCTCCCGCTCCGTCACCAGGCCGGTCAGCAGCACCGCCCGTTCCCGGGCGTCGTCGCGTTCGGCGGAGAGCGCGGCGAGGAAGCGGTCGACCTGTTCGGGGCGGTAGCTCCGTCCCCGCCCGACAGCGAAACTCATCCCTGGCGTCCCTTCCCTGTGGCCCGAACGTCCAGGATGCTCCATCAGAACGGACAAAAGACGCCCAACGTGTACACACGTCGAGCGCCTTTCGTCACATTCCGTCCGGCCGTGGACCGGGCACGGTCAGAGCAGACCGTCCCACATCTGCTCCAGGAGCACCGACCACCAGTTCTCCGGCGACGACAGCGCCGCCGGGTCCAGCATCGCCAGCTGCGCCTGGAAGTCCACCGTCCAGCGGCCCGCCTGCTCCGGGTTCAGCCCGAACCGCAGCCGCCACATCCGGCCCAGCAGCGCCAGCGAGCGCGTGAACTCCGGCAGCCCGGTGTTCACGAACTGCGGCGGCACCGACTGCCCGCCCGGACCGGCCTCCACCGGCACCGCCACGATGTGCGCGGTCCCGTACTGGACGCAGATCGCCCGCCCGAAGTCCGAACCGAGCACCAGGTACGAGCTCGCGTCCGGCGCCGCCGGGACCTGCCGCTGCGCCGCCAGCTCCGCGAGCGTCGGCACCACCGGCACCGCCGGCTGCGCCCAGAAGAACGGACCGAAGTCCGCCGGGAGCCCCGCCCACACCAGCGTGCGCGCCACCAGCTCCGGCACGCCCTGCCGCGACACCGCCCGCTGGTCGAAGCGCAGGATCCCCGGACCGAACGCCCCGGCCAGCTCCTGCGCGATCGCCTCCGGCGGGACCGGCGGCGCCGGCTGCATCGGCGGCAGCGGCGCCCGCACCGGGGCGGGCCGCGCCGGACCGTCCGCGACCTGGTGCAACTCGCCCTGATGGGTGAGCAGTTGCCGCATCCCCTGCTGCCGGCCCGCGTGGTCGCGACCGTACGGGGCGATGCTGGTGATCCGTGCCTGCGGCCACGTCTCCCGGATCATCCGCGCGCAGTAACCGCCCGGCAGCTCGCAGGACTCCAGCTCCGTGTGCAGTTCGAGCACCTGCTGCGGCGGCACGTTCATCGCGCGCAGCTCGTGCAGGATCTGCCACTCCGGATGCGGGGTGCCGGGCGCCGAACGCCGGATGATCTGCGCCTCGGAACCGTCGGGCGCCCGGTAGCGCAGTACCGCCTGGTAGCCGGGACCGACCGTCGGCTGACCTGTCGGCTGCTGCGGATACCCGTACGCGGGCGGCGGCGTGTGCCCGCCGTGCACCGGCGGCGCCGGGGCGGGCGGGGGCGGCGGACCGGCCGGACCGCCGGGCCCGGGACCCGGGTGCGCCAGCATCGTCGCCGCGTGCGCGACACCACCCGGAGGCGTACCGGGCACGCCCGGCGGCGGCGGGGGCGGCGGAGGAACCCCCGGACCGGCCGGACCGGGCTGCGCCAGCATCGTCGCCGCGTAGTGCACGGGCTGCGGCGGCGTGACCGGACCCGGCGGGGCGGGCGGCGGACCGGGCGGACCCGGCTGCGCGGGCGGCTGGGGCGGCTGGGGCCCGTCGGGCCCGAGCTGCGACACCAGCTGCGTCGGGATGTACGCGTTGCCGCCCGACGACGCGCCCGGCACGCCCGGGACACCCGGCGGGGGCGGCGGGCCGACCGGGCCCCGCCCGCTCTTCGGCGGCGGCGTGGCCTTGCTCGTCGCGGCGTCCGCGATGTCCCCGGCACCCGAGGGCCCCGGCGGCGGAAGCGGCGGGGCGGCCGGACCGGGCGGGGCCGGCGGGGTCGCCGGGGTGACGCCCGGCGGGGGCGGGGCGGCCGGGTCGAGCCGGGGCGCCACGGCGGTCGGCGGCAGTGCGCTGCCGCCCTTCATCAGGGCGGTCGGCGCGTCGGCGCCCACCACCGGCGGCGGGGCGTCCTCGTCGTCCGTCCCCGACAGCGGCGGCGCGAAGACGGTCGCGGGCAGCGGCACCGCCCCGTCCGCACCGCCGGAACTCGCGTTCGCGTCCACCCACGGGCCGCCCACGGGCGCGGCCGCGGGGACGCCGTCCATCGCGGTCGGCTCGTAGGCGTCGTCGGAGGCTGTGCCGGTGCCGGTCGCGGTCCCGGACGCGGGGGTCCCCTGAGCCGGGGTCCCGGAAACCGGCGCCACCGGGCCGGAAGCCGCGTCGGACACCGGGGCCGCGTCCGTCACCGGGGCGTCCGCCGTTCCGGAAGCCGTTCCGGAAACCTCGTCGGACACCGAGGACGCCTCGGACGCCTCCGGCCCGGAGCCCGTGGAGGACACGGACACGGACGCGGACTCGGACGCGGACTCGGACACGGGCTCGGACGCGGACGTAGACGTGGATCCGGACGAGGACCACGACCCGGATGACGACCCGGACCCGGCCGACGACCCGCCCCCGGACGACGACACCGGCACCCCGGAAGAAGTGGAGGACGCCGACGACGCCGACGGCACCGGCCTGTCCACCACGTCCGACACGTCGTCCACCGGACCCGCCGCGCTCGCGCTCTCCTGCGAGGCGTGCGACTCCTCCCTCGGCAGCCCGACCTTGTCCGCCGCGTCCTGCAACCACTCCGGCGGCGTCAGCAGGAACGACGTCTGGTTCAGATCGATCCGGGCCGCCGGCACCGCCGCCTGCGCCGGCACCTCGTCGGCGGACCCGTACTCCTCCTCGTACCGCCGGATCACCTCGCCCACCGGCAGCCCCGGCCACAGCGTCGCCTCACCGCTGTCCCGCGCGATCACGAGCCGCTGGCGCCCGCCGTCCGACGTCGGACCGCCCGCGCGGTCCTCCGCCCACACCACGAACCCCAGCTCGAACTCCCGCACCCGCACCTCGCGGTGCTGATAGCCCGGCAGATCGCCGTTGATCCACTCCTCGGCGCGCTCCTGCGCCTGCGCGAACGTCACCACAGCCAGCTCACTCCCCCACCGGGACCACGGGCACGGCACGCGCGAAGCCGCCGTCCACCATCAGGTTCGCCACCGTCTCCAGCTCCGGCGGATTGCCCGCGAGCCGCTGGAGGAACGCGTCGAAGTCCGCGCCGCAGGGCAGCAGCAGCCGCTCCACCCGCTCGTTCACCGTCCAGCCCGCCGCCGCCTCGCCGGCGTCCCGCGCGTCGTCGTACGCGCAGAACCACACCGAACCGACCGCGTCGCCCCGCACCTTCAGGGCGATCAGACCGCCCTGCACGAACGCGACGCCCAGGTAATCCTTCGTCAGGTGGTCGCGGAGGCACTTGTTCACGTACACGAGGTCGTTGACCCCGGCCTCCTCCCGCACCGTGAAGAACGGCTGGTCCACCAGGAGCCCCAGCTCCGCGTCGAGCGCCGCCCCCACCGGGGCGCACCCGCCCGCCGCCCGCAGGAAGGAGCGGTACGCCCCCGGAAGCCGGTAGCCCAGGTCCTCCTCGACGCCCTGGAGCTGCTGCTCCGAGACCGACACCCCGCCCTTCGGCAGCCCGAAGTGCGCGGGGCGCGTCTCCTGGAGCGGACGCGTGCCCCGCTTCGTCTGGTCCACGGCGGCCGTCGCCACCCCGCCGTGGTGCCGCAGCAGCGCCTTCACCTCGACCGGCACCAGCTCCATCCGGCGGCTGTGCGCCACGTGGTGCCAGGTCCAGCCGTGCGGCGTCGCCACCGCCGGAATCGTGTCCCACAGCTCGTGGCCGGTCGCGGCCATCGCCGCGTTCGCCGACACGTAGTCCGTGAGCCGCAGCTCGTCGACGCCGAAGCCCTCCGGAGGATCCGCGATCTCCGCCGCCGCGCGCGCGTACGGCGAGAAGTCCGGGTAGCCGCGCCCGTCCACCCGCACACCCCTGGGGTGCCGGGAAGCACGGACCGGATCCGGGAAGTGCACGACCTGCCCGGCGTAGGCCGCGTTCGGTGGCGCGGTGTCCTGCCCGAGCCGACCTGTCGTCATGGCGGTTGCCCCCTGCATGGCGTCGCTGACTGCTGCTACCGACAGCCGGACCGCTGGCTGCCGCCGACTGATGCCGCACAGCCTATGCGCTGCCACAAGAGGCCGAACCGGTCCGATCCCACGGTGACCAAACGTCACGACCCCATGACAGGCGCACCATGATTCCGACACACCGAAAGCGCGTTTCGGCGCCCCAGCTTCCCCATATGGCTCCCCATTTGGCAGGCTGTCCCCGCAACTCGGGGGGATTGCAGGAGGGGAAGACCAGCACCATGCACACAGCAACGACGCCCACACAGGGTGACCCACGCCTCAACTGGAGCAGCAGCGCCGAGGCGGGCCGCGCCCCCTTACTGCGTCACCGCCGCGACGGAATCCTTCCCACCGTCGGGGCCGCCCTCTCCGTCCGCGGCGAGACCCTCACCGGCACCGCGGGCCGCGGCGACCGCCCGCCCGCCCTGCACCCGCTCGTCCAGGACTTCCTGGACACCCTCACCAGTGGTCAGCGGGAACGGTTCACCGGCCGATGTCCCGAGGCGATCCTGCTCTCCCGGCACCTCGCCGCCACCGAGGGCGGACGCTCCAAGCGCGCCCAGCGCAAGCCGCTCACCCACGGCGAGGCCCGCCGCTCCCTCAAGCACGCCAAGCTCACCGCCCGGCACATCCGCGAGGACGGCGACCCGCTGCACGGCAGCTACGCGGCACCCTGCCGCTCCTGCACGGCGATGCTCGCCCACTTCGGCGTCCGCGCCGTCGACCCCACCACACCCGTCGAGAACGGCTGACCGCACCCCCATGCCCGACCACAGCACCACCCGCTTCCCGGTCAACGTCGACGCCGCCCTCCGCGAGGCCGGCTGGCAGCCCGGCCGCTGGGACATCAAGCTCGCCGAGGAGTGGGCCGACGCCCTGCGCGCCCACGTCTCCCCCGCCGGGCACCGGCACAGCGTCTTCCCCGCCGTCGTCGAGGCCTGGGCCGAGTTCGGCGGCCTGCGGATCACCGCGCCCGGCCACGGCCGGCAGATAGCCCCCGCCGCCGTCCGCTTCGACCCGCTCGCCGGCCTCCACCTCTCCCGCACCCTCGCGGACCTCGGCCGCGCCCTGGAGACCGAGCTCGCCCCGCTCGGCGAGGAGGGCGACCACCAGGCGGTCCTGGCGATGGACGCGGAGGGACGCGTGTACAGCCTCGACCACGCGGGCGACTGGTACCTCGGCAAGGACATCGACGCGGCGCTCGCGGCGCTGGTGACGGGGGCGCAGCCGACACGGCTGACGGCGGGCTAGGGCCTGTCCGGCGGAGGGCTACACCGTCTCCGCCGCCCGCACCGGCAGCACCGCCGACACCTTGAAGCCCCCCGCGTCCGTCGGACCGGACACGAACGCGCCGCCCAGCCGGGACACCCGCTCCCGCATCCCGACCAGCCCGTTGCCCCCGCTCGGCAGACCGGCGTCCGAGGCCCCCGCGTCCGAGGGGCACGGCCCGTTCTCCACCTGCATCGCGACCTCCGCCCCCCGGTGCGCGAGACGCACCACGACCTCGGCGCCCACCGCGTGCTTGTGGACGTTGGTCAGGGCCTCCTGCACCACGCGGTACGCCGTGCGCTCCACCTCCGGCGGGTACGCGCGCACCTCTCCCGTCACCATCAGCTCCACGACCGTCCCCGCGAGCCGCGACTGCTCGCACAGCGCCTCCAGGGCGTCCAGGCACGGCCCGTCGTCGGCGGCAGCCTCGGCAGCGGCGGCGGCGGCCCGCCCGACGGCGGCCAGCGGCACCGGCGCGGGGGCGGCGGGCACAGTCCCCTCCCGCAGCACCCCGAGCATCTCCCTCAGCTCGGTCAGCGCCTGCCGGCCCATGTCGCCGACGAGGGCGGCGTTCTTCACGGCCTTCTGCGGGTCCTTCAGGGCCACCGCCTGGAGCGCGGCCGCGTGCACCACCATCAGCGACACCCGGTGCGCGACCACGTCGTGCATCTCGCGGGCGATCCGGGTCCGCTCCTCCTGCCGCGCCCACTGGGCCTGCTGCTCGGCCCGGTCGGCGAGGAGCGACAGCTCCTGCTCCAGGCTGTCGGCCCGCTCCCGCAGGCTCTCCATGAGCCGGCGGCGGGCCCCTATGTAGAGGCCGAGGAGGAGCGGCGGCGCGTTGAGCCCGAGGGTCAGGAGGAGCGCCATGCCGGGCACGTACCAGCTGCTCGTCTCCAGACCGGCCCGGGCGATGTCCTGCCGCAGCGAGACCACCGTCACGACGAACACGGCCGTCGTCGACATGGCGGCCAGGACGGCGGTGATCCGGCGGGGGACGTCGGAGGCGGCGAGCGTGTAGAGCCCGACGATCCCCATCAGGAAGCCCATCTCGGCGGGCGCGACGGCGATCGACACGAGCACGACGGCGATGGGCCAGCGGCGGCGCGCGACCAGGACGGAGCCGACGACCAGCCCGAACACCACCCCCACGGGCAGGGGCAGCGCGGCCTTCTCCGCGAACCCGATCCCCTCGAGCCCGCACTCCAGCGCGGACACGACCGCGAGCCCCACGTCGAGAACGGCGCTCCGCCGTCTCCCCCACCACCGGCCCCCGACGCCCGCGGCGTCCCGATCTGCCCCCGTTACGGTCATGCCCACCACCCTACGGGCGGGCCCGGGGCTTTACCGTCGCACTCAGGGGGCCGGGTACGGCATAGTAGAGGCCGCCGGGGACGAGACCGACGACTTGTCCATTTCGACCCCATACGCCATCCCCTGTGGTGTAATTGGCAGCACTGGGGCTTTTGGTGCCCTATGTCCGGGTTCGAGTCCTGGCGGGGGAGCTGTGCGTCGCGGGTCCCGACCTCCACGGTCGGGACCCGCGCTCATGTCCGCCCCCCGACCCCCCGGTATCCTTCGTGCGTCCACCACCCAAAGCCGAAGGGCATCCCCGTGAGCACCAATCGCCCGGCAGCCGTCGTCGTCCTCGCAGCGGGTGAGGGCACCCGCATGAAGTCGAAGACCCCCAAGGTCCTGCACGAGATCGCCGGACGTTCGCTCGTCGGGCACGTCGTGTCCGCCGCGCGGGAGCTGGAGCCCGAGCACCTCGTCGTGGTCGTCGGGCACGCCCGGGAGCAGGTGCGGGGGCACCTGGAGGAGCACTACGCCGGCACCCGGACCGCCGTCCAGGAGGAGCAGAACGGCACCGGGCACGCGGTGCGGATGGCCCTGGAGGAGCTGGGCGAGGCGCCCGAGGGGACCGTCGTGGTCGTCTGCGGCGACACCCCGCTGCTCTCCGGCGAGACCCTGCGCGCCCTGGCGGACACCCACGCGGCCGACGGCAACGCCGTCACCGTGCTGAGCGCCGAGGTCCCCGACTCCACCGGCTACGGGCGGATCGTGCGGGACGCGGCGACCGGCGCCGTGACGGAGATCGTCGAGCACAAGGACGCCTCCGACGCGCAGCGCGCGATCAAGGAGATCAACTCCGGCGTCTTCGCGTTCGACGGGAAGCTGCTCGCCGAGGCCCTGGGCCAGGTGCGGACCGACAACAGCCAGGGCGAGGAGTACCTCACCGACGTGCTGTCGATCCTGCGCGAGGCCGGGCACCGGGTCGGCGCCTCCGTGGCCGCCGACCACCGCGAGATCCTCGGCATCAACAACCGGGTGCAGCTCGCCGAGGCCCGCGGCCTCCTGAACGGGCGCCTCCTGGAGCGCGCCATGCTCGCCGGCGTGACCGTCGTCGACCCCGGGTCGGTCTTCGTGGACGTGACCGTGACCTTCGAGCCCGACGCCGTGATCCTGCCCGGCACGCAGCTGCTCGGCGCCACGCACGTCGCCGAGGACGCCGTGGTCGGCCCGAACACCCGCCTCAAGGACACCGTCGTCGGCGCGGGAGCCCGGGTGGACAACACGGTGGCGGATTCGGCCACCGTCGGCGCGGGCGCCTCCGTGGGCCCGTACGCGTACCTGCGTCCGGGCACGAACCTCGGCCCGAAGGCCAAGGCCGGCACGTACGTCGAGATGAAGAACGCGACGATCGGCGAGGGCACCAAGGTCCCGCACCTGTCGTACGTGGGCGACGCGACGATCGGCGAGTACACGAACATCGGCGCGGCGAGCGTCTTCGTGAACTACGACGGCGAGGCGAAGCACCACACCACGATCGGCTCGCACTGCAAGACCGGCTCGGACAACATGTTTGTGGCTCCGGTCACGATCGGGGACGGCGCCTACACGGCCGCCGGGTCCGTGATCACGAAGGATGTGCCGGCCGGCGCCCTGGCCGTGGCCCGGGGCCAGCAGCGGAATATCGAGGGTTGGGTCGCCCGGAAGCGGCCCGGCAGCGCCGCCGCGCAGGCCGCCCAGAGCACCCCGGAGGGTTCCGCCGGGGAAAGCTGACCGGAAACAGGTGCGCCGAACTCGGCGTACCGTGATACGTGCACACAAATTCGGCTGGTTCGCCCACGCGCACGGGAGCGCGGATCGCGGCCAGAGAACACGTCTGAGGAGACAGTGCTGTGACCGGGATCAAGACGACCGGCGAGAAGAAGCTGATGCTCTTCTCCGGCCGCGCCCACCCCGAGCTGGCCGAGGAGGTCGCGCACCAGCTGGGCGTCGGCCTCGTTCCCACCAAGGCGTTCGACTTCGCCAACGGTGAGATCTACGTCCGCTTCCAGGAGTCGGCCCGTGGTGCGGACTGCTTCCTGATCCAGAGCCACACGGCTCCGATCAACAAGTGGATCATGGAGCAGCTGATCATGATCGATGCGCTGAAGCGGGCCTCGGCCCGCAGCATCACCGTGATCATCCCGTCGTACGGCTACGCCCGTCAGGACAAGAAGCACCGCGGCCGCGAGCCGATCTCGGCGCGTCTGGTGGCGGACCTGCTGAAGACGGCGGGCGCGCACCGGATCCTGACCGTGGACCTGCACACGGACCAGATCCAGGGCTTCTTCGACGGGCCGGTGGACCACCTGTCGGCGCTGCCGGTCCTCGCGGACTACGTGGGCGCCAAGGTCGACCGCTCCAAGCTGACGATCGTCTCCCCGGACGCGGGCCGCGTGCGGGTCGCCGACCGCTGGTGCGACCGTCTGGACGCCCCCCTCGCGATCGTGCACAAGCGGCGCGACAAGGACGTCGCCAACCAGGTGACCGTGCACGAGGTCGTCGGTGACGTGAAGGGCCGCGTCTGCGTCCTGGTGGACGACATGGTCGACACCGGCGGCACCATCTGCGCCGCCGCCGACGCCCTGTTCGCGCACGGCGCCGAGGACGTCATCGTGACGGCCACGCACGGCATCCTGTCGGGTCCGGCGGCCGACCGCCTGAAGAACTCCAAGGTGAGCGAGTTCGTGTTCACGGACACGCTGCCGGTGCCGGGCGCCCTGGAGCTGGACAAGATCACGGTGCTCTCGATCGCGCCGACGATCGCGCGCGCGGTGCGCGAGGTGTTCGAGGACGGTTCGGTGACGAGCCTCTTCGAGGAGCACTGAGCCCCGGAGAAGTGACAGGGAGGGCCGTTTCCCCGATGGGGAGGCGGCCCTCTCCCGTGCTCCCGCTGATCCATTTGGGCGCTTCGGGGGCGGCGGGTAGACTGCCGGGGTTGCTCGGCGAGGGAGGCCGCACCCGTGAGGGGTCGCGGCGGTCCGTTATCGACGCGCTCTTCGTAGCAGGCCATCGCCAGTCGTGGCCGGGTGACCACGCTTTCCGTCACCTTCTACGAGGAGTGCACCATGTCCGAGGTCAAGATCGCCGCCTCCGTCCGCTCGGAGTTCGGCAAGGGCGCCGCCCGCAAGATCCGCCGTGACAACAAGGTCCCCGTCGTCCTCTACGGCCACGGCACGGACCCGGTCCACCTGACCCTCCCGGGCCACGAGCTGCTGCTCGCCCTGCGTACCCCGAACGTCCTGCTCGCCCTGGACATCGACGGCAAGGGCCAGGAGCTGGCGATCCCGAAGGCCGTGCAGCGCGACCCGCTGAAGGGCTTCCTGGAGCACGTCGACCTGATCCTCGTGAAGCGCGGCGAGAAGGTCACCGTCGAGGTTCCGGTCCAGGCCGAGGGCGAGCTGGCCGCCGGCGGCAACCTGCTCGAGCACGTGCTGAACACCCTCTCCGTCGAGGCCGAGGCCACCCACCTGCCCGAGTCCTTCTCGGTCTCCGTCGAGGGCCTGGAGGCCGGTGCCTCCGTCCTCGCCAAGGACATCGAGCTCCCCAAGGGCACCACCCTGGTGACCGACGCCGACGCCGTCGTCCTCCAGGTCCTGGCCGCCCAGGCCGAGGAGCCGGCCGCCGAGGGCGAGGCCACCGAGGCCGCCGAGGGCGAGACCGCCGAGGGCGCCGAGGCCTGAGCCGTAGGCTCTGCCTGACGTGACGGGGTGACGGGCCGCACGGCCCGTCACCCCGTTTCTTTCTGTACGGGTACGGACACCACGGCTCACGGACACGAGGAGACCTGACGCACATGACGGACGACGTCGACGCCCCCTGGCTGATCGTCGGCCTCGGCAACCCGGGGCCCGAGTACGCGGCCAACCGCCACAACATCGGCTTCATGGTCGCGGACCTGCTCGCGGAGCGGATCCGCGGCTCGTTCAAGCGGGCGCAGAAGGCGCAGGCGCAGGTCGTGGAGGGCCGGATGGGCCCGCCCGGTCCTTCGAGCCGCCGGGTGGTCCTGGCGAAGCCGATGTCGTACATGAACCTGTCGGGCGGTCCGGTGACGGCGCTGCGCGACTTCTACAAGGTGCCGACGGCGCACGTGGTGGCGGTCCACGACGAGCTGGACGTCGACTACGGGGTGCTGCGGCTGAAGCTGGGCGGCGGCGACAACGGGCACAACGGCCTGAAGTCGATGACGAAGGCGATGGGCGCCGACTACCACCGGGTGCGGTGCGGGATCGGGCGTCCGCCGGGCCGGATGCAGGTCGCGGACTTCGTCCTGAAGGACTTCTCGTCGACGGAGCGCAAGGACCTGGACTGGTTCGTGGACCGGGCGGCGGACGCGGTGGAGTGCCTGGTGGCCGAGGGCCTGGAGCGGGCCCAGTCCGCGTACAACTCCTGAGTCCGGTCGTACGGGCGTACGTCCCCACGGATGTACGACTGTACGATCGCGGGTCATGACGCACGTCCGTAACGCCGCCCTGGCCCTGGTCGCCCTGCTCCTCGTCGTCGCGGGCGTGTGGGCCTCGTGGTCCTCGGCCCAGCACGTGCTGCTGGGCAAGGGGCGCGAGCACGGCACCCTGACGGTGACGGCCTGCGGCGAGGAGACGTGCAGCGGGCGCTACGTCCCGGGCGAGCCGGGTCCGGCGCACCGGACGCTGTCCATAGGGCGTTCGGTGGCGGCGGGCCCGGGGATGACGATCCCGGTGGTGGTGAAGCCGGGCACGGACGAGGGCGTACGGGCGGGCTGGGGCGGCGGGCTGCACGCCTGGCTGCCGCTGGGCGGGGCGCTGCTCCTGGCGGCGCCGCTGGTCGGCGGGGGGCTGCGGCTGCCGCGGACGGCGTGGTCGCTGGCGGGGCTGGGCGCGGGGCTGCTGGTGGCGACGTTCTTCGCGCTCTGAGCCGTACGCGCACCGAGCCGTACGCGCACCGATTCGTACGTACGGGGAAGCCCCCGTCGGGAGAGATCCCGGCGGGGGCTTCGCCGTGTCCGTGCGGGTGGGGGTCAGCCGGTGTTGCGCAGGCCCGCCGCCACGCCGTTCACCGTGAGGAGCAGGGCTCGGGCGAGCAGCGGGTCCGGGTCCTCCTCCTGCTCGGCGGCCGCGCGCTGGCGGGCGAGGAGGGCGACCTGGAGGTAGGAGATCGGGTCCAGGTAGGCGTCGCGGATGGCGAAGGTCTGCTGGAGGACCGGGTTGGAGTCGAGGAGCTTCTCGCCGCCGGTGACCTTGAGGACCTCGGCGACGGTCAGCTCGTGCTCGGCCCGGATGGCGTCGAAGACGTGCTTGAGGTCGTCGGGGACGAGGGTGTCGACGTAGTGGCGGGCGATCCGCAGGTCCGTCTTCGCGAGCGTCATCTCCACGTTGGAGAGGAAGTTGCGGAAGAAGTGCCAGTGCTCGTACATCTCGCCGAGGACCGGGTCGAGTCCGGCCTCGCGCAGGGCCTTGAGGCCGGAGCCGACGCCGTACCAGCCGGGGACGATCTGGCGGGACTGGGTCCAGCCGAACACCCAGGGGATGGCGCGGAGTCCGTCGAGGGAGACGCCGGAGCCGGGGCGGCGCGAGGGCCGCGAGCCCAGGTGCAGGTCGGCGAGCTGGTCGACGGGGGTGGAGGCGAGGAAGTACGCCGGCAGGCCGGGGTCCTCGACGAGCTTGCGGTAGGCGGTGTGGGCGGCGTCGGAGACGGTGTCCATGGCCGCGTCCCAGCGGGCGAGGGCCTCGTCGGACTGGCGCGGCGCGGTGTGCAGGGCGGAGGCCTGCAGGGTGGCGGCGACGGTCAGTTCGAGGTTCTCGCGGGCCAGGGACGGGATGAGGTACTTGTCGGAGATGACCTCGCCCTGCTCGGTGACCTTGATCTCGCCCTCCAGGGTGCCCCAGGGCTGGGCGAGGATCGCGTCGTGCGAGGGGCCGCCGCCGCGGCCGACGGTGCCGCCGCGGCCGTGGAAGAGGCGGAGGCGGACGCCGTAGCGGTGGGCGACGTCGCGCAGGCGCCGCTGGGCGCGGTGGATCTCCCACTGGGAGGTGGTGATGCCGCCGAACTTGGAGGAGTCCGAGTAGCCGAGCATGACCTCCTGGACGTCGCCGCGGAGCGAGACCAGGCGCCGGTAGGAGGGGTCGGCCAGCATGGCGTCGAGGATGACGTCGGCGGCCTTGAGCTCGTCGGTGGTCTCCAGGAGCGGCACGATGCCGATCTTGGCCCAGCCGCCGTGCAGGTCGATCAGTCCGGCCTCGCGGGCGAGGACGGCGGCGGCGAAGACGTCGTCGGCGCCCTGGCACATCGAGATGATGTACGACTCGATGACCTCGGGGCCGAAGCGCTCGAAGGCCTCCTTGACGGTGTGGAAGACGCCGAGGGTCTTCTCTCCCGCGGCGTCGAGGGGGGCCGGGGTGGGGGCGAGCGGGCGGCGCGAGCGCAGCTCCTTGGCGAGCAGCTTCTGCCGGTAGTCGCGGGGCATGTCCGCGTACCGCCAGGACTCCTCGCCGAGGCGGTCGAAGAGCTGGCCGAGGGCGTGGTGGTGGGCCTCGGCGTGCTCGCGGACGTCCATGGTGGCGAGCTGGAGGCCGAAGGCGGAGAGGGTGCGGATGACCCGGTCCATGCGCCCGTCGGCGAAGAGCGCGCCGCGGTGCTCGCGCAGCGAGGTCTGGATGAGGGTGAGGTCGTGGATCAGCTCGGCGGTGCCGAGGTAGTCGCGGCCGTCCTGGTGCGCGGTGCCGTTGGCCAGGCGCTCGCGGGTGTTGACGAGCTTCTGCCGGACGCAGGTGGCCTTGAGGCGGTACGGCTCCTCGGCGTTGAGGCGCTTGTAGCGGGGGCTGATCTCGGGGAGGAGTTCCAGGTCGCGCTGGAGGGAGTCCAGGAGTTCCTGGGTGGCTCCGGTGTAGCGGATGGAGTTGGAGAGGAGTCCGCGCAGGAAGTCGACCAGTTCGAGGGCGTCGGTGATGCCGTGCTCGTGCTGGAGGATCAGGACGTCGCGGGTGACCTGGGGGGTGACGTTGGGGTTGCCGTCCCGGTCGCCGCCGATCCAGGTGCCGAAGGTGAGCGGGCGGGTGCCGGCGGGCAGCTCGACGCCGACGCGCTCCAGCTCGGCGGCGAGGTCCTCCAGGACGTCGCCGACGGCGCCGGCGTGCAGCTCGTCGAGGTAGTAGATGGCGTTGCGGGCCTCGTCGGCGGGCTCGGGGCGGACCACCCGGAGTTCGTCGGTCTGCCAGATGAGGTCGATGTTCTCGGCGAGGCGGAGGTCGGTGCGGCGCCGGTCGGCCTGGCCGACGGGGGTCTCCAGGAGGGCGGCGATCCGGCGCAGCTTGTTGAGGACGGAGCGGCGGGCGGCCTCGGTGGGGTGCGCGGTGAAGACGGGCCGCACGTTGAGGTTCTTGACGGTCTCGCGGACGTGCTCGGGGTCGCCGTCCTTGAGCATGTCGACGGTGCGGGCGAGGAGACCGCCCTCGGCGGCGCGCTTCTCGCGGAGCTCGCGGCCGCGGTGGACCTGCTCGGTGACGTTCGCGAGGTGGAAGTAGGTGGAGAAGGCGCGTACGAGCTTGGCGGCCGTCTCGAGTTCGACGCCGCGGAGCAGCTCGGCGGCGGCCTCGCCGTCCTCGCGGGTGAGGCCGCGGACGCGCTCGACGAGGTCGAGGAGTTCGTGGCCCTCCTGCCGGACGAGGGTCTCGCCCAGGAGGTCGCCCAGTCGGCGGATGTCGGCGCGCAGCTCGGCGCTGGCGGTGGGGGTCTGGTCGGCACTGCTCACAGGTGCGGCTCCTTGCAGTGTTTGAGCACGTCTGGAGGTGTTCTGGAGGCTTGCGGACCGCGCTGTCCGACGCACCAAGGATAGGTGGCCGTCCTCCCGGTGGCGGCCGGGCCCCTCTTGTGCCCTCTTGCCGCGCGCCACGACGCTGCCATACTTACGACACCGTAGGTTACGGAGCCGTAGCCACGGGGCTGTTTCCGTGCGCGTTTCCGCGCGCGTCACCCCTTTTTCCCCTCACTCCCCAGGGAGACCCATGACCATGAGCCCCGAAGTGACCTCCGCGCCCGAGGCGCCGGACAGTGCCGGATCCCCGCCGTACGCCACGCTGAGCGGCGACAGCAAGGGTTCGGTCGAGCAGGTCGCCCTGCTGCTGTTCATCACGGTGCCGTTCGTGGCGCTGCTCGCGGCGGTGCCGCTGGCGTGGGGCTGGGGGGTGAGCTGGCTGGACCTGGGGCTGATGGTGGCGATGTACTTCATCGGCTGCCACGGGATCACGATCGGTTTCCACCGCTACTTCACGCACGGCTCGTTCAAGGCGAAGCGGCCGCTGCGGATCGCGCTCGCGATCATGGGTTCGCTGGCGGTGGAGGGGCCGCTGGTGCGCTGGGTGGCGGACCACCGCAAGCACCACAAGTTCTCGGACGCGGAGGGCGACCCGCATTCGCCGTGGCGGTTCGGCGAGACGGTCCCGGCGCTGATGAAGGGCCTGTGGTGGGCGCACATCGGCTGGATGTTCGACGAGGAGCGGACGCCGCAGCACAAGTACGCCCCCGATCTGATCAAGGATCCGGCGCTGCGGGCGATCTCGCGCCAGTTCGTGCTGTGGACGATCGTGTCGCTGGCGATCCCGCCGCTGGTGGGCGGTCTGGTGACGTGGTCGTGGTGGGGCGCGTTCACGGCGTTCTTCTGGGGCTCGCTGGTGCGGGTGGCGCTGCTGCACCACGTGACGTGGTCGATCAACTCGATCTGTCACGCGGTGGGCAAGCGTCCGTTCAAGTCGCGCGACCGCTCGGGCAACGTGTGGTGGCTGGCGGTCCTGTCCTGCGGCGAGTCGTGGCACAACCTGCACCACGCGGACCCGACGTCGGCGCGGCACGGGGTGCTGCGCGGCCAGATCGACTCCAGCGCGCGGCTGATCCGCTGGTTCGAGAAGGCGGGCTGGGCGTACGACGTGCGCTGGCCGGTGAAGTCCCGCGTGGAAGCCCGCCGCCGGACCGCGTCCGCAGACGCGGCATGATGGAAGACGTGGCGATCGAGGGCAGGACCGGCGGCAGTGGCGGCAGCGGCGGAGAGCAGAAGCCTCCCCGGCGCGGGCGCCGGGTGCGGATGACGGGCGCGGAGCGCCGGGAGCAGTTGCTCGACATCGGCCGCACGCTGTTCGCCGCGAAGGGCTTCGAGGGCACGTCGGTGGAGGAGATCGCGGCGAAGGCCGGGGTCTCCAAGCCGGTGGTGTACGAGCACTTCGGGGGCAAGGAGGGGCTGTACGCGGTCGTGGTCGACCGGGAGATGCGCCAGCTCCTGGACGGGGTGACGGGGGCGCTGACGGCGGGGCATCCGCGGGAGCTCCTGGAGCAGGCGGCGTTCGCGCTGCTCGACTACATCGAGAACTACACGGACGGTTTCCGGATCCTCGTGCGGGATTCGCCGGTGGCGCAGTCGACGGGCACGTTCGCTTCGCTGATCAGCGACATCGCCACGCAGGTGGAGGACATCCTGGGCCTGGAGTTCAAGGCGCGGGGGTTCGATCCGAAGCTGGCTCCGCTGTACGCGCAGGCGCTGGTGGGCAGCGTGGCGCTCACGGGCCAGTGGTGGCTGGACGTGCGCAAGCCGAAGAAGGCGGAGGTCGCGGCGCACCTGGTGAACCTGGCGTGGCACGGCCTGGACGGTCTGGAGCAGAAGCCCCGGCTGATAGGGCACCGGAAGAGCTGAGGGGCGGGGCGCGCTGCGGACGGCGCGGAAACTGACCGGACAGTCGGATTCAGGCCGTAAACCCCTGGCCAGTGGCGCGTCCATGAGTAGAATCGTGTTCAACATCCGGGGGGGTGTTTCGAACCGTCGAACGACGCCGTCTCCGCGTGCTTCCGCACGCGCTGACGCCGTTCGATGCCCGTGCGAACCCCCCTGTGTGGTTCTGTCGAACTGTGTGGTTCTGTCGAACCTCTTAGATCCCTGGGGGGGATCTCTTGCTCTTCACGCGTTCCCGGCGTGCCCGTAGGGTCGCCACCTGCACCGCCCTCGCCCTCTCCGCGGGCATGGTGCTCGCGGGCACCGCGTCCGCCGACACCCCGGCGCCGCGTCCGGCCACCGAGAAGCCGGCCCCGGCCGCCGAGCCGCTGGAGCGGGTCCTGCCGCCGTACGAGGGCACCGCCCGCGCGACCGGCGCCTCGAACGCCGGCACCGCTCCGCGCTCCGACCTCGACGGCGACGGCCGGGGCGACCTCGTCTACCGCGTCGGTGACAAGGTCTACACCTCGACGACCCAGAAGCAGGGCTCCGAGTTCTCCGGGTTCAACGAGTTCGCCGAGGACATCATCCCGCTCGGCGACCAGGACAAGAACGGCAGCGGCCCCGAGGTCCTGACCGTGTCGAAGTTCGGCGCGGTGACCCTCTACGGGGACGCCTCCCCGTCGTACGCCTACCAGCGCTGGTCCGGTGCCGGCTGGCAGATCTACAACAAGATCTTCTCGCCCGGCGACATCAGCGGCGACGGCCGCGCCGACGTGCTGGCCCGCACGCCCTCCGGCGAGCTGTGGGTCTACGTCTCCACCGGCACGTACGGCGCCCCGTTCCACGCCCGCCAGAAGGTCGGCAACGGCTGGGACGTCTACGACCACCTGATCGGTCTGGGCGACAGCGACGGCGACGGCCGGGGCGACCTCCTGGCCCGCACCCCCTCCGGCGCGCTCTTCTACTACGGGAGCACCGGCAGCCCGTACTCGGTGAAGGCGCGCAAGCAGGTCGGGTACGGCTGGCAGGAGTTCAACCAGATCGTCGGCATCGACGACGACAACGGCAACGGCATCCCCGACCTCCTGGCGCGCGGCTCCGACGGCACGCTGTGGGAGTACTTCGGCACCGGAAGCGGCCACTTCACGGCCCGCAAGCAGGTCGGCTCGAAGTGGGGCGGCGCGTACCAGATCGGCGGCGCGGGCAACGTCCCGGCGCACGGCAAGGAGGGGCTGCTGGCCCGCGACAAGGCCGGCTCGCTCTACTGGTACAACACCCTGGGCACGGGCAAGCTGTCCCCGCGCGACCAGCTCGGGGAGACCGGCGAGGCGGCCGGCGCCACGCTCTACGAGGTCAACTCGCTGGACCGGGACTCGGTCTCCGACACCCTGCAGATCTTCCAGGGCGGCCTCTACAGCATGAACGCCTACCTGGGCAGCGGCTGGGGCTCGATCAACCTGATCGCGGGCCCGGGCGACCTGAACGGCGACGGCACCGGCGACTTCGTCGCCCGGGACAAGTCCGGCGTCCTGTGGCTGTACCGGAGCAACTACGACGGCACGGCGCTGCACGCGCGCGTCAGGGTCGGCGGCGGCTGGGACGCGTACAACGCGATCGTCGGCTCGGGCGACTACACCGGCGACGGCCGGAACGACCTGGTGGCCCGGGACAAGTCCGGCGTGCTGTGGCTGTACCCGGGCACCGGCCGGGAGGGCAGCCCGTTCCACGCCCGCGTGAGGATCGGCGGCGGCTGGAACAGCTACACCAAGCTGGCGGCGCCCGGTGACATCACGGGCGACGGCAAGGGCGACCTGGTCGCGGTGAACTCCGGCGGCGAGCTGTTCCGCTACAGCGGCACCGGCGAGAAGGGCAACGCCTTCAAGCCGCGCGTCAGCATCGGCCACGGCTACCAGACCTACAACAACCTGTACTAGTCGCAGGGCGGGCGCCCCGCACCGGAGTTCCGGTGCGGGGCGCCCGTGCGTCCGGGGGTGCCGGGCGAAACGGACCGCGCGGTCCGCTTCCGGCCCGGGCCCCGCCCGCGCGGAGGCCTCGCGTAGACTCGCGTCCGACGTCCAGGGGGGTTCCGGCCGCCGGGCGAGGCCGTCTCCGCGCGCCCGCGCCGACGCCGCCCGGTCCCGTACGAGCCCCCGGGCCGCTCCTGTCCGTGCCCTTCCGTTCGCGTCCTCCGGTGCGCGCGGCGACCACGTCCGCGCGATCCGTCCGTGTGGTTCCGTCGAACCTCCGATCCCTGGGGGGGATCCCTTGCTCTTCCCGCACTCCGCGCGCGTCCGGCGCGTCGCCGCCTGCACCGCGCTCGTGCTCTCCGCCGGCACGGTGCTCACGGGCATCGCCTCCGCCGGCACCCCGGCGCCGCGTCCGGCCGCCGAGAAGCCCGTGTCCGGCTTCGTCCCGCCGACCCTGGAGCGGCCCGCCGCCGGCGCGTCCCGCGCGGGCGCCGCGGGCACCGCGGGCGTCGGCGCCTCGCCCCTGCTGTCGGACTTCGACCGCGACGGGGTCGGGGACCTGATCTACCGCGCCTGGGACGGCAACCTCTACACCGCCACGGCCGCGGGGCGGGGCGGGCTCTTCCTCGGGAAGACCTCGCAGCCCGTGAAGGACGTCGTCCCGATCGGCAACCAGGACGGGGACGTCAGCGGCCCCGAGGTCCTGACGCTCTCGGCGCACGGCGTGCTCTCGCTGTACCGGAACGCCTCGCCCACCTCCGCGTCGTACGCCTGGCAGGGCAGGGGCTGGCAGATCTACAACAAGCTGGTCGCGCCCGGCGACGTGAACGACGACGGCCGCGCGGACCTGCTCGCCCGCGAGCACAACGGCGACCTGTACCTGTACTACGCCACCGGCGACCCCAAAGCGCCGTTCTCCGCGCGCGTGAAGGTCGGCCACGGCTGGAACGGCTACGACCAGGTCGCCGGCATCGGCGACAACAACGGCGACGGCTGGGCCGACCTGATCGCCCGCGACCCCGCCGGCACCCTGTGGTTCTACGCGGGCCGGGGCGACAAGTCCGGCCCGTTCGCCGCGCGCGTGCGGATCGGCGGCGGCTGGAACGCCTACAACCAGTTCTTCCCCGTCGGCGACGACACCGGCGACGGCAACGGCGAGCTGATCGCCCGCGACCAGCAGGGCACCTTCTGGTACTACACCGGGCGGGGCGACGGCACCTTCACGGCCCGGCAGCAGCTCGGCAAGACGGGCGCGTGGAGCGGCATCCCGCAGTTCGGCGGGGCGGGCAACATCCCGGTCACCCTCGAGAAGGACGGCGTGATGGCCCGGGACAAGGCCGGCACGCTCTTCTGGTACGGCGCCACCAACACCGGCCGGCTCGACGCCCGCGCCCAGTACGGCAACACGGGCGGCTGGGCGGGGGCCGACTTCACCTACCTGTCCACGCTGGACCCGGACGGCTCCTCCGACCTCGCGCAGCTCCTGCAGAACAAGCTCTACGTCGAGGGCCGCATCATCGGCTCCGGCTGGAACGTGTACAACGCGTTCGTGGGCCCGGGCGACCTGACCGGCGACGGCAAGGGCGACCTGCTGGCCCGGGAGAAGTCCGGCGCCCTCTACCTGTACCCGGGCAACGGCGCGGGCACCGGCTTCGCGGCGCGGATCAGGGTCGGCTCCGGCTGGGGCGCGTACGACCGGATCGTGGGCGCGGGCGACTACACGGGCGACGGGCGCGCCGACATCGTGGCCCGCACCCCGGGCGGCGTCCTGTACCTGTACGCGGGCACGGGCGGCGCGAAGACCCCGTTCAAGACCCGGCAGCAGATCGGCACCGGCTGGCACACCTACTCCAAGGTGATCGCCCCGGGCGACCTGAACGCCGACGGCAAGGGCGACCTGCTCGGCGTGGCCTCCAACGGCGACCTGTACGCCTACCTGAACACCTCGCCGGGCAAGTTCACGGCGCGGAACAGGATCGGCAACGGCTACGGGATCTACAACACCATGTCGTAGGCGGCCCCCGGGCCACGGGCGCCCCGCACCGGGACTCCGGTGCGGGGCGCCCGCGCGTCCGGGCCCGTTCAGGCCGGCTTGCGGGCGACGGCGAAGATCCGCCGGAAGGGGAAGACGGTCCCGTGCGGGCCGGGCGGGTAGGCCTCGCGCAGGAGGTCCCGGTACTGGCCGAGGAAGGCGTCGGCCGCCTCCCGGTCGTCGCCCAGGGCGGTGAGGACAGGGCGCAGGGCGGTGCCCTTGACCCAGTCGAGGACGGGGTCCTCGCCCTGGAGGAGCTGGCAGTACGTGGTCTCCCAGACGTCCGCCTCGCAGCCGAGGCCGATGAGGCGGTTCAGGTAGTCGGCGGTGTCGAGGACGTGGACGAAGCGGCGGCCCTGCTCGCCGAGGCGGTCGCGCCACTCGGGGGCGTCGCAGAGGTCGCCGAGCAGGGCGTGGCTGGGCGAGACGAAGTTGCCGGGGACCTGGAAGGCGAAGGTGCCGCCGGGGCGCAGTCCGTCGATCCAGGGGGCGAAGGACTCGGGGTGGTTGGGGACCCACTGGAGGGCCGCGTTGGAGACGATCAGGTCGTAGGGCTCGTCCGGGGTCCAGTGGGCGGCGTCGGCGGGCCGGAAGTCGATCCAGCCGCCGCCCCGGGTGGTCCCCGCCCAGTCCTTCTCGGCCCGTTCCAGCATCTCGGGCGAGAGGTCGAACCCGGTGATGTGCGCGTCGGGCCACCGGTCGGCGAGGAGGACCGTCACGTTGCCGGGGCCGCAGCCGAGGTCGGCGACGCGGGCGGGCCGCCCCTCGGCCGGCAGCCGCGGTATTCGGGCGAGCAGGTCGAGGAAGGGCCGGGCGCGGTGTCCGGAGTGGCGGAGGTACTGCTGCGGATCCCACGTGGGCGCGGCGGATTCCACGGAATGCATGTTCGAAGCCCCCTTGCTGGAACGAATGACCGAAACGGAACGGTGTTCCGGCCGGGTCCCTTCCCCATAGTCCAGCGAAATATATCTTGACGAGAAGAATCTTTAGGTAAAGAAACTTGACTTGAAGAGACTTTATGTCAACAGACCCTCTACACTGATCGTCATGGAGGACGAGGTCGACCGACTGGTCGCAGCATGGCGCCGCGAGCGCCCCGACCTCGACGTGGAACCGCTCGAGGTGCTCAGCCGCGTCTCGCGGCTCGCCCGGCACCTCGACCGCGCCCGTCGGCTCGCCTTCTCCGAGCACCAGCTGGAGCCCTGGGAGTTCGACGTCCTCACCTCGCTGCGCCGCGCCGGAGCGCCCTACCAGCTCTCCCCCGGCCAGCTCCTCACCCAGACCCTGGTCACCTCGGGGACCATGACCAACCGCATCGACCGGCTCACCAAGAAGGGCCTGGTCGAGCGGCTGCCCGATCCCAGCGACCGCCGCGGGGTCCTCGTCCGGCTCACCCCCGAGGGCCGCGACCGCGCCGACGAGGCGCTCGCCGGGCTCCTCGCCCAGGAGCGCGCCATCCTGGCCCGGCTCTCCGGCGGCCAGCGCGCCGAACTGGCCGCCCTGCTACGCCGGCTGACCGCCCCGTTCGACAACGTCCCCGGCTAGTACGGGCGTCGGCACCGACGCCTTCGCCGGTACGGCCTCCGCCGGGCCGACGCCCGCGCGGCGGGCCAGGGCCACCGCCGCCAGGGTCGAGTGCACGCCCAGCTTCCCCAGCACGTTCTGCATGTGGGTGCGGACGGTGTGCGGGGACAGGAAGAGGCGCTCGGCGACCGCCTTGCGGCCCAGGCCCGCGACCATGCAGCGCAGCACCTCCCGCTCGCGCGGGGTCAGCGACTCCACCAGACGCTCGCTGTCCGTGCGGTGCTTGCGGGCCGCCGTCAGCTCCCGCAGGACGCCCGTGAGGAGGGCCGGCGGCAGGTGCGTCTCGTCCCTGAGCACCCCCCGGACCACCGCGAGCAGCCGCTGGAGCGAGCAGTCCTTCGCGACCCAGCCCGACGCCCCGGCCTGGAGGGCGAGCGCGGCCCGGTGCGGGTCGTCCCGCTCCGCGAGGACGACGGTCCGGACGGCGGGCTGGACCCGGCGCACCCCGGCGACCAGCGAGATCCCGTCCACCGCGGCCTCGCCGTCGTCGGGCACCGCGCGGGCCGGGGCCGTCCCGGGCGGGCCCGCGCCCAGCTCGGCGTCGACGAGCAGCACGTCGAACCTGCGTCCCTCCGCCGCGCCGCGCTCCAGACAGCGCAGGGCCGCCGGACCGCTGCCGGCCGCGGCGACGTCGACGTCCGGCTCCGCCGCGAGGGCGGCGGCCAGCGACTCGGCGAAGATCCGGTGGTCGTCCACCACCAGGACACGGATACGTGCCACGGACACCCCCATGCGTCGAGGAACGGACCGGCGCGGGCACGGCGCCGGAGGCGGGTCCGTCGTGGGACACGGCCGCCGCCGTGCGTGGACAGATACCCCGCTCACGGCGCCGTACCCGGCGGGCCTCGCCCCCTGAACGGCGCCGGCCCCCACCGGCGCTGCCCCTCAGGGTAGGGGCGGGGCGCCACGGCGGGGGCCGAATCGGGGAACTGTCGGGGGCGGAGGCCGGAAAGGGCTCCTCAGAGGCGGCGGGCTCCCGCCGACGGGACGGCCGGGAAGACGCCCGGGGCCGCGTGCCCGGCCAGGGCGAAGGCCTCCTCGACGGCGGCGGCGACCTTCTCCGCCCGGTCGGTCTCCACCAGGACGACGGCCGAGCCGCCGAAGCCGCCGCCGGTCATCCGGGCGCCGAGCGCCCCGGCCGCGTTCGCCGCCGCGACCACCAGGTCCAGTTCGGGGCAGGAGACCCGCAGGTCGTCCCGGAGGGAGGCGTGGCCCTCGGTGAGGACCGGGCCGACCGCCCGGGGGTCCCCGGCGTCCAGCAGCGCGATCACGCGCTCCACGCGCGCGTTGTCCGAGACGACGTGCCGGACGTACCGCCGGACCGTCCCGTCGTCCAGCCGGGCGAGCGCTTCCGGCAGGTGTACGGCGTCGACCTCGCGCAGGGTGCGGACGCCGAGCGCCCGCGCGCCCGCCTCGCACCCGGCGCGCCGCTCGGCGTACGCGCCGTCCCCGAGCGCGTGCTTCACGCGGGTGTCGACGACGAGCAGCGCCAGCCCCTCGGCGGCCAGGTCGAAGGGGACCTGACGGTACGACAGGTCGCGGGTGTCCAGGTGGAGGGCGTGGCCCTCCTCCGCGCAGGCGGAGGCCATCTGGTCCATGACCCCGCAGGGCACGCCGACGAAGGCGTTCTCGGCGCGCTGGGCGATCCGGGCCAGCTCCGGCCGGGAGAGGCCGAGGCCGAACAGGTCGTTCAGGGCGAGCGCGGTGACGACCTCCAGGGCGGCCGAGGAGGAGAGTCCGGCGCCGGTCGGCACGGTCGAGGCGAGGTGCAGGTCGGCGCCCGTCACCGGGTGCCCGGCCTCCCGCAGGGCCCAGACGACCCCGGCCGGGTAGGCCGCCCAGCCGCCGCCGGAGAGCGGTTCCAGGGTGTCCGTATCGAGCCGGACGATCCCGCCGTCGACGTCGGCCGAGTGCAGCCGCAGGACGCCGTCGTCGCGGCGGGCGACGGCGGCGACGGCGGTGTGCGGCAGGGCGAGCGGCAGCACGAAGCCGTCGTTGAAGTCGGTGTACTCCCCGATGAGGTTGACCCGCCCGGGGGCCGCCCAGACCCCGTCGGGGGCGGTCCCGTAGAGGCTCTCGAATCCGGCGGCGACGTTCACGGGCGTTCTCCTTCTCCGCGCCGGGCGAAGGCCCAGGCGTCGGCGACGACGTCCGCCAGGTCGGGGCGGGCGGGGGTCCAGCCGAGCCGCTCGCGCGCGGTGTCGGCAGAGGCGACGAGGACGGCGGGGTCGCCGGGGCGGCGCGGGGCGACGACCTCGGGGACCGGGTGGCCGGTGACCTTACGGACGGTCTCGATCACCTCGCGGACGGAGAAGCCGTTGCCGTTGCCCAGGTTGCAGACCAGGTGCTCGCCCGGCGCCACGGCGTCGAGCGCGAGCAGGTGGGCCTCGGCGAGGTCGGCGACGTGGATGTAGTCGCGGACGCAGGTGCCGTCCGGGGTCGGGTAGTCCTCGCCGTACACGGAGATCGCCTCGCGGCGGCCCAGGGCGACCTGGAGGACGAGCGGGATCAGGTGCGACTCGGGGTCGTGGCGCTCGCCGTACGGGCCGTACGCCCCGGCCACGTTGAAGTAGCGCAGCGAGACGGCGGCCAGGCCGTGGGCGGCGCACTCGCCGCCGATCATGTGGTCCACGGCGAGCTTGGTGGCCCCGTAGGGGCTGGTGGGGGCGGTGGGGGCGGTCTCGGGGATCGGCACGGTCTCCGGCTCGCCGTAGGTGGCGGCGGTGGAGGAGAAGACCAGGCGGCGGACGCCGGCCGTGCGCAGGGCGGCGAGCAGGGCCGTGGTGCCGCCGACGTTGTTCTCCCAGTACTTCTCCGGCTTCTCGACGGACTCGCCGACCTGGGAGGAGGCGGCGAAGTGCAGGACGGCGTCGTAGGAGCCGTCGAGCCACCGCTCGGCGTCCTGGACGCGGCCCTCGACGAACTCGGCGCCCGCCGGGACGGCTTCGGCGAAGCCGGTGGAGAGGTCGTCGAGGACGGTGACCCGGTGGCCCCGCTCCAGGAGGTGGGCGGCGACGACGCTGCCCACGTATCCCGCCCCGCCCGTCACCAGATACCTCTGCGTCATGCGTCTGCCACCTCTCGGAGTCGTCGGGCCGCGTCCTCCGGCCGCACGTCGTTCATGAACGCGCCCATGCCGGATTCGGTGCCCGCGAGGAACTTGAGCTTGCCGGGGGCCCGGCGGACGGTGAAGAGCTCCAGGTGGAGCCCGAAGTCCTCGCGCCGCCGGTCCGTGAACGGCGCCTGGTGCCAGGCGGCGATGTAGGGCGTCGGCGGCGCGTCCGGGCCGAAGATCCGGTCGAAGCGCCTCAAGAGTTCCAGAAGGACCTGTGCGCACTCTGTGCGGGCGTCGCCGTCGAGGGCGAGCAGGTCGGGCACCCGCCGCTTGGGGTGCAGGTGCACCTCGTACGGCCAGTGGGCGGCGTACGGCACGAAGGCGATCCAGTGGTCGGTCTCCAGGACCACCCGCTCGCCGTCCTCCTTCTCCCGGGCGACGACGTCGTCGAAGAGGTTCCGTCCGGTGGCCTCGCGGTGCTCGTCGAGCCGGCGCCGCATGGCGGCCGTCCGGGGCGTCACGTAGGGGAAGGCGTAGATCTGGCCGTGGGCGTGGGGCAGGGTGACGCCGATCTCGGCGCCCCGGTTCTCGAAGCAGTAGACCTGCTCGACGCCGGGGAGGGCGGAGAGTTCGGCGGTGCGGTCGGTCCAGGCGTCGAGGACGAGGGCGGCACGCTCCTCGGTGAGGTCGGCGAAGGAGTCGGTGTGGTCGTCGGTGAAGCAGACGACCTCGCAGCGGCCGACGCCGCCGGAGAGGGAGGGGAAGCGGTTCTCGAAGACCGCCACCTCGTAGCCCTTCTCGGGGATCTCGCTCTCGTGCCCGTCCCGGGAGGGACAGAGCGGGCAGGCCTCGGCCGGCGGGAGGTAGGTGCGGTCCTGCCGGTGGGAGGCGACGGTGACCGGGTCGCCGGTCAGCTCGTCGTACCGGATCTCGGAGCGGGAGACGACGGGGGTGAGGGGACGGGGGTCGACGGCGTCGCGGACGGTGTCCTCGCGCACGTCGTAGTAGATGAGCTCGCGCCCGTCGGCGAGCGTGGTGACGGTCTTCTTCACGGGATGCCCTCCGGGCAGGACCAAGCGCGATCAAACAGAACCACGCACAAAGAACCACATTCCAACATCACCGTCAATGGCGAGGCGGGCCCCGGCGCGGGGCGGGTTTCTCGTGATGCCCGCCGGGGCGGGTGCGGGGGGTGCCTGGCAGGCAGCGGGCGGGTACCTGACGGACGCCGGACAGCCTCGGGCGGGCCCCCGGAGGTGCCTGGCCAGCGGCAGACGGCCGCCGGACAGGCCCCGGGCGGGTGCCGGGCGCCGGGCAAGCCCCCGGTGGCCCCTAGGAGGCTCCCCTGGGGTGCGGCAAGGCTCTGTCCAAGAGGCCTGTGCGGGCTGCGAGGGCCGCTGCTTCCAGGCGGGAGCCGACGTCCAGTTTCATCAGGACGCGCTGCACGTGGGTCCGGGCCGTGCTCGGGGCGATGCCCATTCCGAGGGCGATCAGCCGGGTGTCCTCGCCCTCCGCGACCCGCACCAGGACCTCCACCTCGCGCCGGGTCAGGAGCCGCAGCAGCCGCTGGCCCTCGTCGTCCGGCTGCTCCGAGGGGTGCAGCAGCTCCGCGAACGCGCCCTGGAGCAGCTGCGGCGCCACCGCCGACTCCCCCGCCCTGGCCTTCACCAGGGCCCGCTCGACGCCCTCGATGCGCTCGTCGTGGCGGACGTACCCGGACGCCCCGGCCGCGAACGCCGCCGCGATCCCGCGCGGCGACGGCACCGGGCCGAGCACCACCACGGCCACCTGCGGCCGCTCCCGCTTGATCCGTACGACCGGGTCGAAGACCCCCGGCCCGTCCGGCGCCGCCGTGCCCAGGAGGCAGACCTCCGGCGCCCGGCTCACCACCAGCTCCGCCGCGCCCGCCACCGGCGCGGCCGCCGCGAGCACCCGGTGCCCGCGCAGCTTCAGCGCCGAGGCGAGCGCCTCCGCGTGCAGCCGGTGGTCGTCGACCACCACGAGGCGTACGCCCATCCCGGTCATTCCCCCTCCTCCGGGCCCGCCGGAGATCCGGGGCGGGCCTGAACCCGGCAAGCTACACGCTCCCCCGCCGCGTATCGCGCCAATCCCGGACACGGCCGCGGGCCCCTCCGGATCACCGGAGGGGCCCGCGGCCGTGTCGATCCGCCGTCAGCGCGCGACGGCGAAGGAGACCAGCAGGTACTCCTTGGGGCCGGTGTCCGACTCCCGGGGCTTGCTGATCAGCCGGTCGGAGATGAAGAACCGGCCGTCCTGGTAGCGGAGTTCGGCGCCGGTCAGGCTGAAGCTGCGCTCCGGGTTCTGCACCGACTTGTCCGCCGGGTTCTCCAGGAGCAGCGTCTCCTTCATCGTGGTGCCGTCGATCGAGACGATCTGGCTGCCCTTGTCGTACGGGGGCTCCTTGTACGCGATGATGTTGGCGCCGTCCATCCGCAGCGGGACGTAGGTGTACTTGTCGCCCGCGTCGGCCTTCTCCGGCGCCGTGCGCCCGGTGGCCAGGTCGAAGGCGATGACCTCGTTGGTCTCGGAGCCGTACTCGCCGGTGCTGCCCTCGTGCTCCTCGGTCGGCACGTACAGCTTGCCGTTGCCCACGAGCGCCCGCTCGCAGGACTCGACCTGGGTCGTGCGGCAGCGGGCGGCGTACTGGTCCGCGTCCGCCGTGATCTTCGCCTTCAGCTTCCCGGTCTTCTCGTCGATCGAGAAGAAGTCCGAGATGCCGCTGCCGTCGCCCGCGGTCTCGCCGACGTCGGCCGCGACGACCAGCGGCTTGGTGGAGACGACCGAGGCGTACTTCACGCCGGACGGCATCTTGTACTGCGAGAGCGGCTTGCCCGACACCGGGTCGAGGTTCTGGATCAGCACGCTCGGGTTGTCGTACGTGCCGCACTTGCGGACCGCGACGAGGGCCGGGCCGCCGCCGTAGCCCAGGTCGTAGCAGCGGTCGTCCTCGGCCTTCGGCTTCCAGCGGGCGTTGCCGCTGTTCAGGTCGAAGGCCGCGCCGCCGTCGGTGCCGCCGGCCGCGACGGTCGTCCCGCTGAGCGTGACCTCGCTGAACCGCGCCTTGTCGTCGCCGACCGACACGGCCTCGGACCACACCAGCTTGCCGGTGTTCAGGTCGACCACGCCGACCTGGGTGCACTGCTGGTAGTAGCGCGGCGCGACCCGCTTGGCCGCCTCGAAGAGGATCGGCAGCTTGTTGTCGGCGCTGACGTGCCGCGAGGAGCCGCAGACCTGGCCGGTCAGCGGCAGCGTCCACAGGACGTCGCCCCCGTTCAGGTCATAGGCGACCAGCGAGTTGACGCCCGGCTTCACGAACGCCTTGTCGGTGATCCAGGAGCCGGAGACGTCGGTGACGTCCGGGACCTTCGGCTGCGCGATCTTGTAGGCCACCTTCGCCTGCGGATCGGCGGGCGCCTTCTCCTTGCCGCCGCCCCCACCGCCGCCCTTGCCGCCGGTGTCGCCGCCGCCGGTGGAGCCCTGCGTGGTGCCGCCCGTCCCCTTGGCCTCGTCGGGGCCGTCGTCACCGGAGTTGGCGTACCAGATGCCGAAGCCGACGATCAGGGCGATCGCGACGGCCGCCGCGATCACGATCTGGAGCTGCGCCGACAGCTTCTTGCCGCCGCCGGGCGCCGGCGGCGTGGCGGGCTGCTGGTACCCGCCGTACTGCGGCTGGGTCGGGTAGCCGTACGGGGCCTGCTGCGGCTGCTGGGGCTGCGTCGGGTAGCCGTGGCCCTGGTCGGGCGCGGACGGCCCGGGGTAGCCGTACGGGGCCTGCTGCGGGTAGCCGTAGCCCGGCTCCGCCGGAGGCTGCTGCGGGTAGCCGTACCCCTGGTCGGCCGGGGGCTGCATCGGGTAGCCGTAGCCGGGCGCGGGCTGCTGCGGCGGAGGCGTCGGCCCGCCGAAGCCGCCCTGCGGGTCCGGCGGCTGGTTCGGCGGGGGCGGGGGTGGCTGCGTCATCGGTCCGTGTACCTCACTTGCTGAAGGCCATCATCGTCTTGACCAGCTTCTCTTCCTTGTCGTTCGTGGCGGAGACGCGTCCGCTCGCGACGACGAAGGTGCCGTTGCCGTAGGCGTATCCGGCGCTGTAGAAGCTGCTCTCGATCTCGGCGGTGGAGGCCGGGTGCTGGAGCAGGATCTTCGGCGCGCCGCCGGCCGGGGCGATGGTGGCGGTGGCACCGCCCTTGTTGTACGAGGGCTTCACGTACGTCAGGACCTCGGAGCCCTCGATGCGCAGCGGGATCATGGTCTGCTCGCCAGGGGCCTTGGAGCGCCACTTGGGCTTGCCGGTGTTCAGGTCGAAGGCGACGACCTCGTTGGCCTTGCCGTAGCCGGTGTCGGTCGCCATGTAGAAGGCGTTCGCGTCGGCCGCGACGCCCGTGCAGCCCTGGAGGTTCTTGCCGAAGATGACGAAGCTGCCGCCGCACGAGGGGGCGAACTTGTCCGCGCCGCCCTGGATGGTGGAGCGGAGCTTGCCGTCCGGGCGGAGGGCGAAGACGCCCCACTTCTTCTGCTCGCGCTGGGTGGCCGAGACGACCAGCGGGTCGACCGAGTAGATCTTGTCGACCGTCCAGTCCGGCTGGAGCTGGAAGGTGAACTTCGGCTTGCCGGTGGTGGGGTCGACCTCGCCGACCGCCTCGACCTTCTTGGAGGCGTTGCCCGAGGGGCAGCTCATGGCGGCGATCAGCTTCTTGCCGCCCGCGTAGGCGAAGGGCTTGCAGCCGGTGGTGGCGCCCTTGAAGAGCTGGCGGCCGTCGGTGAGCGAGAAGCCGTACGCGCTGCTGGTGCCGGCCGCGGTGACCGTGTTGCCGCTGATGGTCAGGGTGTTGTCGGAGAAGGCGAAGAGGCCGGTGGCCTTCGGGACGGCCTTCTTCCAGCCGGCCTTGCCGGTCTTGAGGTCGATCTGCTGGAGCTCGGTGCACTTGGCGCCGTCCTTGGCGCTCTCCTCGTACCCGAAGACCATGATCCCGTTCGCGGAGGGCTCCGTCGGGGCCGCGCACAGCTCGAACGGCAGGGGGACGGTCCACTTCACGGCGCCCGTGGTGAGGTCGTAGCCCTCGACGCTCTTGTACATGGCCTTGACGACGGTGTCGCCGACGATCCAGGGGCCCTTGACGTCGGCGCCGTTGCGGGGCAGGTCGACGGTGTTCTTCGTCAGCCAGTTGACCTTGGCCTCGCCGTCCTGGCGGCCGGCGTTGAGGTCTTCTTCGCCGTTGCGCCCGTCGCCGGAGCCGTCGCCCTCGTCGGCCGACCCGGAGGGCTTGGGGGCGCCGGAGGTCGGTCCGGAGGTGGCCGTGGCGGTGGGCTGGGCCACCGGGTCCTTCTCGTCGTCACCGCCGCCGACGACGGCCCAGGTGGTGACGGCGGCGACCAGGACGGCCGCGGCGGCCACACCGGCGACGAGGGCGGTCCGGTTCTTGCCGGGACCGCCGCCGGGCGGCGGGGTCGGGGCGCCGGGGTACCCGGGCTGGGTGGGGTGGCCGCCGTAGGGGTTGGGCTGCTGGCCGTACGGGCCGGGCTGCTGGCCCTGCTGCGGGTACCCGTAGGGCGGCGGCACCGGCTGCCCGTACGGGCCGGGCTGACCGGGCTGACCCGGCTGCTGCGGGTAGCCGTACCCGGGCGCGGGCTGCTGCGGGGCCTGCCCGTACGGGCCCGGCGCGGCGGGCGGGACCGGCGGCGCCTGCGGCGGGACCGGCGGTACGGGCGGCTGCCCCGGCTGCGGGGAGTGGCCCGAGGGCTGGTTCGGGTCCTGAGGGGCTCCGAAGCCCCCCGGCGGCTGGTTGCTGGGCGGCTGTGTCATCGGCTGGTTCCCCCTAGGCGTGAACGGGTTTTCTTTCTACCACTCACGCAATGGCGCAAAAGCGACCGGTCCACCCCTTGTTCCCAAGGGAGGACCGGCCTGTAATGCCCTCGTTATGCGTCCTCGGCCAGTTCCAGCCAGCGCATCTCCAGTTCCTCACGCTCCGCGACGAGCTCCCGCAGCTCCGCGTCGAGCTTCGCCACCTTCTCGAAGTCGGTGGCGTTGTCCGCGATCCGGGCGTGGAGCTGCGCCTCCTTCCCGGAGACCTTGTCGAGCTGCCGCTCGACCTTCTGGAGCTCCTTCTTCGCGGCGCGCGCGTCGGCGGCCGAGACGCCCGGCTTCGGCTGCGCGGGGGCGGCGGCGGGCGTCGGGACGGACGCCTCGACGGCCCTGCGGCGCCGCTCCAGGTACTCGTCGATGCCGCGCGGCAGCATCCGCAGCGTCTTGTCACCGAGCAGGGCGAACGTCTTGTCCGTGGTCCGCTCGATGAAGAACCGGTCGTGGGAGATGACGACCATGGAGCCCGGCCAGCCGTCGAGGAGGTCCTCCAGCTGGGTCAGGGTCTCGATGTCGAGGTCGTTGGTGGGCTCGTCGAGGAAGAGGACGTTCGGCTCGTCCATCAGCAGGCGCAGCAGCTGGAGCCTGCGGCGCTCGCCGCCGGAGAGATCGGCGACCGGCGTCCACTGCTTCTCCTTGGAGAAGCCGAACTGCTCGCAGAGCTGCCCGGCCGTCATCTCGCGGCCCTTGCCGAGATCGACCCGGTCGCGGATCTGCTGCACGGCCTCCAGGACGCGCAGGGTGCCGGGGAGCTCGGTGACGTCCTGGGAGAGGTAGGCGAGCCGGACGGTCTTGCCGACGACGATCCGGCCGGCGGCGGGCTGCTCCTCGCCGCCGGTGCGGGCCGCGTCCGCGAGGGCGCGCAGGAGTGAGGTCTTGCCCGCGCCGTTGACGCCGACCAGGCCGACGCGGTCGCCGGGGCCGAGCTGCCAGGTGAGGTGCCTGAGCAGTTCCTTGGGTCCGGCGGTGACGGTCACGTCCTCCAGGTCGAAGACCGTCCTGCCCAGGCGCGCGTTGGCGAACTTCATCAGCTCGCTGGTGTCGCGCGGCGGCGGCACGTCGGCGATCAGCTCGTTGGCCGCCTCGATGCGGTAGCGGGGCTTGGAGGTGCGGGCGGGGGCGCCGCGCCGCAGCCAGGCCAGCTCCTTGCGCATCAGGTTCTGCCGCTTGACCTCCTCCGTGGCCGCGATCCGCTCGCGCTCGGCGCGGGCGAAGACGTAGTCGGAGTAGCCGCCCTCGTACTCGTGCACGTCACCGCGCTGCACGTCCCACATGCGGGTGCAGACCTGGTCGAGGAACCAGCGGTCGTGGGTGACGCAGACGAGCGCCGAGCGCCGGTTCTGCAGGTGCTGGGCGAGCCAGGAGATGCCCTCGACGTCGAGGTGGTTGGTGGGCTCGTCGAGGACGATGAGGTCCTGGTCCTCGATGAGGAGCTTGGCGAGCGCGATCCGGCGCCGCTCGCCGCCGGAGAGCGGGCCGATGACGGTGTCCAGGCCGTTCTCGAAGCCGGGCAGGTCGAGCCCGCCGAAGAGGCCGGTGAGCACGTCGCGGATCTTGGCGCTGCCGGCCCACTCGTGGTCGGCCATGACGCCGATGACCTCGTGCCGGATGGTGGCCTTCGGGTCGAGCGAGTCGTGCTGGGTGAGGACGCCCAGGCGCAGGCCGCCGCTGTGGGTGACGCGGCCGGTGTCGGCCTCCTCCAGGCGGGCGAGCATCCGGATGAGGGTGGTCTTGCCGTCGCCGTTGCGGCCCACGACCCCGATCCGGTCCCCTTCGGAGACGCCGAGCGAGACGCCGTCGAGCAGGGCACGGGTGCCGTACACCTTGCTGACGTTCTCGACATTGACCAGGTTGACGGCCACGTTGACTCCTGACGGGGTGATCGATCGACGTCCAGGGTAGACCGTGGGACCGACGGGCCTCGCGGCGCTCAGCCGGTCCGGCCCGCCCGCTCCACCGCGAGCCAGCCCGCCAGGATCAGCGCCACGGCGGCCGGGGCCGTGAGCGGGAGGACGATCAGGGTCGCCGCGTGGCCGTCGAGGAGCCCGGCGAAGCCGGTCACGGAGAGGCCGAGGACGCCCAGCAGGGCCAGGGTGATGCCGAGTGCGGCGAGCGGGCCGCCCGCGCCGGTCGACGGGGCGGGCGGCACCGGGGCCTCGAAGCGGCGGAAGGCGGCGACGAGCAGGGCGGTGAGCAGGGCCGCCGCCGCGCACCGGAGCGGCACCTGCGCCCACCAGGCGCCGGAGGCGGGGGCGGGCAGCGTCGCGCCGGTCCCGAGGAGCACCCCGTACACCCCGAGCATGGCCGTCAGGTGCCAGAGGAAGGTGGTCATCGCGATCCCGTTGGCGGCGACCACCGCCCGCCAGACCCCGGCGCGGGCGACGAGCCGGGACCCGGGGCCCTTCAGGAGCTCGACCGCGCCGACCAGCCACAGGCCGTGGCAGAGCAGGGCGAGCGTCGGCGGGGCCATGTTCGAGACCTTCTCGCCGGGCATCCCGACCATGGAGAGCGGGTACGGCCCGAGGGCGACGAGCGCGGCCGCGCCCACGAGGCCCGCCCCGGCGAGCGGCGCGGGGCGGCGGATCATGCCGTCGGCGCGCAGGAAGCCGAGCTGGTGGACCGCCAGCCACACGAACGCGAAGTTCAGGAACTCGACGAACGGCACGTGCGCCGCGAACCGCAGGACGTCGACGGCGACCGCGCCGCCCGCGAGCGCGGCGAACGCGCCCCAGCCCCACCGCTCGTGCAGCCTCAGGAGCGGCGGGGTGAGGGCGACCATCGCCAGGTAGATCCCGATGAACCAGAGCGGCTGGGTGACGAGCCGCAGCGCGACCCCGGTGAGGCCGCCGTCGGCGCCGAGCAGCTGGAGCACGAGCGCGGCCGCGCCCCACACCGCGACGAACGCCGTGGTGGGCCGCAGCAGCCGCTGGAGCCGGGCCCGCAGGAACTCCGCGTACCGGGGGCGGGAGCGGTGGGCGAGGGCGTGCGCGAAGCCGCCGACGAAGAAGAACACCGGCATGACCTGGAACAGCCAGGTCGCCGCCTGGAGCTCCGGCACGACCGCGAGCAGGTTCCCCACCTGCCCGTCCGGGCCGACCGCCGCCATCAGCCAGTGCCCGAGCACGACGACGGCGAGCGAGGCGACCCGGAGCAGATCGACGTACCGGTCCCGGGTGGAGGGCGTGGCGGCGGCGAGGTCACGCGCGCGGAGGCGGTTGCTGCGTCCCATGCGGGTACGGTCCCGCGGGCGCCCGGTCCGGGAACAGGGCGCGGATACTCAGGCGCGTACCCGAGTATCCGCGGCCGTGTGCGTGGCCGTGGCCGTACTAGCCGTGCTGGACGAGGCGCGCGCCCGGTGCCGGGGAGGTCGCCGTGCGGGCCGTGCGGCAGGTGCCGGAGGCGGTCAGGGCGGCGGCGACCGCCGTCGCCGCCTCCGCGTCCTTCACCAGGAACGCGGTCGTCGGGCCCGAGCCGGAGACCAGCGCGGCGAGCGCGCCCGCGTCCGTGCCGGCCGCCAGGGTCGCGGCGAGCGAGGGGCGCAGGGAGAGCGCCGGGGCCTGGAGGTCGTTGGCGAGGGCGCCCGCGAGGGCGGTGGTGTCGCCGGTGCGCAGGGCCTCCAGGAGGGCGGGGGAGGCGGCCGGTTCGGGGACGTCCGTGCCCTCGGTGAGCCGGTCGAACTCGCCGAAGACGACCGGGGTGGAGAGCCCGCCGTCCGCGACGGCGAACACCCAGTGGAAGGCGCCGCCGACCGGCAGCTCCGTCAGCCTCTCGCCCCGCCCGGTGCCGAGCGCCGCCCCGCCGACCAGGCTGAACGGCACGTCGGAGCCCAGCTCCGCGCAGATGTCGAGGAGCGTGGCGCGGGGGGTGTCCAGGCCCCAGAGCGCGTCGCACGCGAGCAGCGCGCCCGCGCCGTCCGCGCTGCCGCCCGCCATGCCGCCGGCGACCGGGATGTCCTTGGCGATGTGCAGGTGCACGTCCGGGGCGATGCCGTGCCGGGCGGCGAGGAGTTCGGCGGCGCGCGCGGCGAGGTTGGTGCGGTCGAGCGGCACCTTGTCGGCGTCCGGGCCCTCGCAGGTGACCGTCAGGGCCTCGGCGGGGGTGGCGGTCACCTCGTCGTACAGGGAGACGGCGAGGAAGACGTTGGCCAGGTCGTGGAAGCCGTCGGGGCGGGCCGCGCCGACCGCGAGCTGGACGTTGACCTTGGCGGGGACGCGGACGGTGACGGACCGCCGCCCCTCGTCCCCGGCAGCCGCACCGCCCGCACCGCCGCGCACCGGCTCCGTGCCGCCGCTCATGCCTTCGCCTCCGCGATCCGGGCGAACTCCTCCACCGTCAGGGACTCGCCGCGCGCCTGCGGCGAGATCCCGGCCTTCACCAGGGCCTCCTCGGCCGCCGCCGGGGAGCCCGCCCAGCCCGCGAGGGCCGCGCGGAGGGTCTTGCGGCGCTGGGCGAAGGCCGCGTCGACGACCGCGAAGACCTCCTGTCGGGTGGCGGTGGTGGCCAGCGGCTCGGTGCGGCGGACCAGGGAGACCAGGCCGGAGTCGACGTTCGGCGCGGGCCAGAAGACGTTGCGGCCGATGGAGCCGGCCCGCTTCACCTCGGCGTACCAGTTGGCCTTCACCGAGGGCACGCCGTACACCTTGTTCCCCGGGCCGGCCGCGAGCCGGTCCGCGACCTCGGCCTGGACCATGACGAGGGTCCGCTCGATGCTCGGGAAGCGCTCCAGCATGTGCAGCAGGACGGGCACGGCCACGTTGTACGGCAGGTTCGCGACGAGCGCGGTGGGCGCCGGGCCCGGCAGCTCCTCGACCAGCATGGCGTCGGAGTGCACGAGCGCGAAGCGGTCGGCCCGCGCGGGCATCCGGGCCCGGATCGTGGCGGGCAGCGCGGCGGCGAGGACGTCGTCGATCTCGACGGCGGTCACCCGGTCCGCGGCCTCCAGGAGGGCCAGGGTGAGGGAGCCGAGGCCGGGCCCCACCTCCACGACCACGTCGTCGGGGCGCACCCCGGCCGTGCGGACGATCCGCCGGACGGTGTTGGCGTCGATGACGAAGTTCTGGCCCTTCTGCTTCGTGGGGCGCACGCCGAGGGCGGCGGCCAGCTCACGGATGTCGGCGGGGCCGAGGAGGGCGTCGGAGGTTTCGGGACCGGTGGTGTCGCTCACCAGTACAGACTAGGGCTTGCCCGTCGCACGGCCCGCCGCTCACCCGCCCAGTCGGCGCCCGCAGTGGGGCCACGGGCTCGCCCCCCGCCGCACGTACAGCTGCTTCGCGCGGAAGGTCTGCTCGGCGGCGGGCGCGTCCTGGGCGGTGCCGGTGCCGCCGAGGGAGCGCCAGGTGGCGGGGTCGAACTGGTAGAGCCCGCCGTACGTCCCCGAGGGGTCGACGGCGTCCGGCCGGCCGCCGGACTCGCAGGCGGCGAGCGCGGCCCAGTCGAGGCCGTCGGCGCCGGTGACGGAGGCGGGCGGGCGGCGGGTGCCGACCCGGACCGTGCGGCTGACGGGCTCGCGGACGATCTCCTCGCCGATCCTGCGGGGCCGCCCCTGGACGCCGTTGACCGAGCGCAGGGCGTACGTGACGCGGCGCAGGCCGTGGACGCCCTGCCGTTCGACGACCTCGGTCCCGGCGAAGAGCTCCGGGTCGCGGACCCGCTCGACGGCGTACGGCACGGTCTCCTCGCGCACCCGCCTGCTGTCGGTGATCCGCAGCACGGTGACGGTCTGGCCGTCGCGGGGGAAGGAGCCGGGGTCCACGGAGAGGGCGTCCTGCCCGGCGAGGGTGATCCCGGTCTCGGCGAGCGCCTCCCCGACGGTGGCGGCGTTGGTGCGGACGGTCCGCTCGCGCCCGTCGGCCAGGAAGGTGACGGCCCGCTCGGTGCGCACGTCGAGGGCGAGGCCGTGCCGGGAGATGGCGGCCGAGCGGGAGACCGAGAGGTACGCGCCCTCCGCCCGGACCCCGAGCTGCCGCAGCGCCTCCTCGACGCTCCGGGCGGTCGTCCACACCCGGTGGCGCCGGCCGTCGAGGGTGAGGGTGACCGGGCGTCCGTAGCGGACCACGACCTCGTCGCCGTCGGCGAGGGCGTGGCCGGGCGCGGGGGCGACGATGTCGTGCCCGTCGACGGCCAGGCCCTCGTCGGCGAGGAGCTCCCCGACGTCGTCGGCGAAGGTGTGCAGGGTGCGGGGGACGCCGTCGACGGAGAGCCGGACGGCCTTGTCGTCGGCGACGAAGGCGGTGGTGCCGCCGGCGAGGAAGGCGACGACGAGGGCCTGGGGGACGAGTCGCCGCAGCCCCTCTCCCACGGGCCCCGCGGACCGCCCTGCGGGGCCCCCGGATCCCCCGGAGGCCTTGCGGCGGCGGGCGGCCCGGCGGGCCCCGGCCCGGGTGCCCTGCCCGGGGACGGTGCCGGGCACTCCCCCGGTGCCGGGCGCGACCAGGGGCGCGGCCTGCGTGGGCTGCTCGTGGAGGGGCTGCTCGTGGAGGGGCGGGCCGGGAGGGGCGGGGAGGACGCCGGGAGTCGCGCCGCCGCTCCGGCGTCCGGCCCGGTGACTGCCCTGGGAAGTGCTCACGAGGCCGGGACCCTAGCCCCGACCCCGGCCACCCTCCATGACGACCCGACTACTTCCCGTAACCGTTATGGATCGGTGACCGTCGGTGCGGCGCCCTCGCGCTCAGTAGTCGAACGCGCGGGCCGTGTTCACCGCGATCGCCTCCGCCAGCTCGTTCTCCCCGATCCCGCGCACCTCCGCCATGGCCCGGACGGTGACCGGGATCAGGTACGGGGCGTTGGGGCGGCCCCGGAAGGGCGCCGGGGTGAGGAAGGGGGCGTCCGTCTCGACGAGGACGAGCTCCAGGGGGGCGACCGCGAGGGCGTCCCGGAGCGGCTGGGCGTTCTTGAAGGTGACGTTGCCCGCGAAGGACATGTAGTAGCCCTTGGCCGCGCAGATCTCCGCCATCGCGGCGTCGCCGGAGTAGCAGTGGAAGACGGTCCGCTCGGGGGCGCCCTCCTCGTCCAGGACGCGCAGCACGTCGGCGTGGGCCTCGCGGTCGTGGATGACGAGCGCCTTGCCGTGCCGCTTGGCGATCTCGATGTGGGCGCGGAAGGAGCGCTCCTGCGCGGCGACGCCCTCCGGTCCGGTGCGGAAGAAGTCGAGGCCGGTCTCGCCGACCCCGCGCACGTACGGCAGGGCGGCGAGCCGGTCGATCTCGGCGAGCGCGTCGTCGAGGGCCGCGTCCCCGCCGCCCTCGCGCGCCCCCTGGCGGGACCAGCCGTCGGGGTCCCCCAGGACGATCCGGGGGGCTTCGTTGGGGTGCAGGGCGACGGCCGCGTGCACGTTCTCGTGGGCGGCGGCCGTCTCGGCGGCCCACCGGGAGCCCTTCACGTCGCAGCCGACCTGCACGACCGTGGTGACGCCGACGGCGGCGGCCTTCACCAGGGCCTCCTCGACGGTCCCGGACTGCATGTCCAGATGGGTGTGCGAGTCCGCGACCTCCACGAGGAGGGGTTCGGGCAGCGGCGGCGGGGCGTCCTTGGCACTCATGGCCCCGATCGTACGAGGGCCGTACGTGCCGACGCCCGCCCCTTTTCCGGCTACCCGCGCTTCCGGAAGGGGTGCAGGAGGTCCGACAGGTGCCAGTGGTGCGGTACGGGCGGGACGTCCGGGCCCTCGGTCAGCTCCTGTCCGATGGGTCCGGCGGGCCCGATCGGCTTGGTCTCCCTGGATCCGTGCCCGTGCTTCTCCGTCGCGGCGATCAGGTCGAGCACCGAGGACACCTGCCCCGCGCGCATGATCCGGACGACGTGGCCGCCGCAGTTCATGCAGGTGGGACGGGACAGCGGGGACGGGACCCGCTCTCCCCCGGCCTTGTAGACGACGAATTCCTGGCCGGCGGCGTCGACGTGGTGCTCTATGTCGTACGCCTGCTCCCAGCCGTATCCGCAGCGCATACAGGCGAAGGCGTACGCCTCGTGGGCGACGGATGTGCCGGTGCCGGTGATCTCGCTCATGCCAGCTCCTCTCCACTGATCAGTGGACGCCTTTTCGGGCCGGAGCGCATCAGCGGGGGAGGAACCATGGGAGGCTCTTGGCCCTTCCCTTGCCGAGGGCCCGGGGAAAATATCCCGGCGCCGGGTTCGGCTTTACCTTCCAGCGTAAGGCGGGGGAGCGCGGGCCGCGCGGGTCCGCCGGGGCGGATGCTCCGGCGGACCCGCGGGCGTGCCCTAGAGGACGTTGTCGAACGCGGTGCCCTCGCCCGCGTACAGCGCCGTCGTCCGGCGGGTGAAGGGGGCCGTGTAGGAGCCCGTCGAGCTGTAGACGTACGTGCCGCCCGCCCCGTACGCGATCAGGTCCGGGCGCCCGTCGTCGTCGACGTCGCCGGCGCCGGCGAGCTGGGTGAAGGCGTTCCAGCCGCCGCCGATCCTCGTGCGGGCGGCGAAGGTGCCGTCGCCCTTGCCGAGGTACAGCCAGAGGACGCCGTCCTTGTCGCGGGCGACGAGGTCGCCGGCGGCTCCGCCCGCGATGTTGCCGACGGCCGTGATCTGGTTGTAGATCCCCCAGCCGTGGCCGGTCTTCTTGCGGGCCGCGTAGGGCGCCGAGGCGTTGCCCGTGCCCTTGTACAGGTAGAGGTCGCCCGCCTTGTCGACGGCGACCAGGTCGGCGCGGCCGTCGCCGTCGAGGTCGCTGCCGCCGGTGATCCGGTCGTAGACCTGCCAGCCGCCGCCGACCTTCTGCCGGGCGGCGAAGGTGCCGTCGCCCTTGCCGAGGTAGTGCCAGAGCACGCCGGAGCCGTCGACGGCGACCAGGTCGCCGACGCCGCTGCCCGCGATGTCGCCGACGGCCTCGGCCTGCCGGTAGATCCCCCAGCCCCAGCCGGCCCTGGTGCGCCGGGCGCTCGCGGTGGTGCCGTCCGCCGGACGGTCCCGCAGGTCGTCGAGCCACACCACGCCGTCCTTGTCGCGGGCGAGGACGTCGGTGGAGCCGTTGTTCGTGTAGTCGTGCGGGTTGTACGCGCGGGACACCTTCATGAGCCAGCCCTGGGAGGCGGGCTCGCCGGTGCCGGCGAGCGCCGTCGCCTCGGCCTCCACCCCGTACGAGCCGTTCGGCGCGTCCACGCCGTCGATGGTGCCGTCCCAGGTGAAGGAGAAGCGGGTGCCCTCGGCGGGGGCGTTCACGCGCGTGCGGAACTCCTGGCCCGTGGCGATGTGGGTGAGCGTGACGTCCAGGAAGGCGTCGGGGCGGGACAGCGTCCACCCCAGGGTCACCTTGCCGCCGGTCCGGTCGAGGTCCACCGTGTCGGGGACGTGGACCTGGTCGACCGCCAGCTCGGGCAGCGGGGCCTCGTCCGCCACCTTGACGGCCTTCAGGGTGCCGTCCTGCGCGGTGTCGATCCGGAACAGGCCCTTGCCGTCGGCGGCCCGCGCGCCGCGCACCACGGCGGTGCCGTCCGGCGCGGTCAGCGCCGCGGAGCCGGAGTCCAGGAGGTTCTGGACCTCGCCCGTGGCCAGGGAGACGGCCCGGACCGGGGTCTTGGGGTTGCCGTAGACCAGGCGGTCGCCCACGAGCGAGGTGTACCACCCGGCGTCGTGGGCGCCGAGGACGGTCCGCTTCGCCTCGCGGGTCCTGCGGTCGACGGACCGGATGATCCCTCCGGTGCCGGACTCGTACTCGTACCAGGCGACGTGCGAGGCGGAGAACTGCAGGCCGCCGAAGCCGCGCCCGGCCTCGGCGGAGGCGTACGTCTCGGTGGCCGTGCCGGCCGCCGTGTCGACCACGGCGCGGCCGCCGGTGCGGGCGTTCGCCGGACCCGTCTCGTACCCGACGAGGACGACGCCGCCCCGGACCTCCGAGCCGAAGAACTCGGTGGCGTCCGCGGGGAGCCCCGTGACCTTGCGGGTGTTCGTCGCGGCGCCGTCCTTGGTCACGACGTGCAGCTCCGTCGTGCCGTCCGCCTTCGTCAGCTGCGCGAGGACGCTGGTCGGGCCGAGGACGGACACGAACGTGCCGTTCAGCGGGCGGAGGTCGATGCCGACGGCGGGGGCGGACGGGGCGGCCATGTTCCGCAGGCTGAGCGACTGCATCTCGTACACCCAGCTCTTGTCGCCGGTGACGACGACGTCTCCGGCGCCCACGGACCAGCCGCCGTCCTCGGGTGCCTGGAGCAGGGTCCTGGGGCCGCCGTCGTACGGCGTCCAGAGCAGCTTCCTGGAGGTGTCGGCGGCGAAGAAGTACGTCAGGAAGCCGGAGGCGCCCACGCCCCCGGGGTCCGTGCCCTCCGGGTAGACGGGCAGACCGGTGGCCTTCTGGGTCGGCGCCGCGACCGGCCCGGCGGCCAGCGCGGCCGGCGCGGTCGCCAGCGTGCCGGCGCCGAGGGCCGTGACGGTGAGGACGGCGGTGACGGCCAGGGCGAGGCGGGTGGAGCGGAACTGCAAGGTGAACCCCCACGGGAGGAACGGACACGGGGAGTGCCGTGCCCGTTCAGACTCATGATCGCCACAAGGGGTTGTACGAAAACTCCACCGGTTTGTTCGACCCGGGTACGGCCCTACGCCACGAGGCCCCGACCCCCCACCACGCCCTGCGTCACAAGGCCCCGGCCATGCGGCGCCCCTGGCGGTACGCCCCGGCTCGGCCCCGCGCCGAAAGGTTTCGGCCCCGCCGTACGACCCGCACTCGCCCTCGCGCCGCGAGACCGCACCCCCCCCGCTCAGCCCCGCGCAGCGGACCCCGCGTTCTTCGCCGCCACCACCGCGTCGAAGACCTCGCGCTTCGGCAACCCCGCGTCGGCGGCGACCGCCGCGATCGCCTCCTTGCGGCGCTCCCCCGCCTCCTCGCGGACCCGCACCCGGCGGACCAGTTCGTCCGCGTCGAGCTCGGCGGGGCCGGGCTCCGGGGCGCCCTCGACGACGACGGTGATCTCGCCCCGTACGCCCTCGGCCGCCCAGGCCGCGAGGTCGGCGAGCGGGCCCCGCTTGACCTCCTCGTACGTCTTGGTCAGCTCGCGGCAGACGGCGGCCCGGCGGTCGGCGCCGAAGACCTCGGCCATCGCGGCGAGGGTGTCGTCGAGCCGGTGGGGGGCCTCGAAGTAGACGAGGGTCCGCCGCTCGTCCGCGACCTCCCGCAGCCGCCCGAGGCGCTCGCCCGCCTTCCTCGGCAGGAAGCCCTCGAAGCAGAAGCGGTCGACGGGCAGCCCGGAGAGGGCGAGGGCGGTGAGGACGGCGGACGGCCCGGGGACGGCCGTCACCTTGACGCCCTCCTCGACGGCGGCGGCGACGAGCCGGTAGCCGGGGTCCGACACGGACGGCATCCCCGCGTCGGTCACGAGCAGCACCCGCGCCCCGCCGACCAGCGCCTCGACCAGCTCGGGCGTACGGGCGGACTCGTTGCCCTCGAAGTACGAGACGACGCGCCCGGAGGTGTGGATACCGAGCGCCCGGGTCAGGCCGCGCAGCCTGCGGGTGTCCTCGGCGGCCACGATGTCCGCGTTCTCCAGCTCGGTGGCGAGCCGGGGCGGGGCGTCCGCGATGTCGCCGATGGGGGTCCCTGCGAGTACCAGCGTTCCTGTCACAGGTGTCATCCTCCCAGCCCGGACAGGCGACGCGCACAGGCGCGTTCCCTACGATGGCGCGGTGACCAGTACCGCACCCGAGACCCTGGAGGGCCGGCAGTCCGTGGCAGAGCCCTCTTCGTGGCAGCAGCGGCTCCGGCGCTTCGGCTACGCGCCCCCCGCCGGAAGCGCCGCCCCCATCGGGCTGCGGGAGCGGCTCGACCCCCCGTACACCCGGCCCTCCCCGCGCGTGTGGTCGCTCCTCGGCGTCGGCCCCGACCGGGCCGAGCGGCTGTGGCGGCTGCTTGCCTGGGGCGGCCCGCTCCTGGTCACGGCGGTCGCGGGCGTGCTCCGGTTCTGGAACCTGGGCAAGCCGAACGCGGTGATATTCGACGAGACGTACTACGCCAAGGACTCCTGGGCGCTGATCAACCAGGGGTACGAGGGGGCCTGGCCGAAGGACATCGACAAGACGATCCTCGCCGACCCGGACTCGGTGCTCGTGCCGACCGATCCGGGCTACGTCGTCCATCCGCCGATGGGCAAATGGGTGATCGGCCTGGGCGAGAAGCTGATCGGCTTCGAGCCGTTCGGCTGGCGCTTCATGGTGGCCCTGCTGGGCACCCTGTCGGTGCTGATGCTGTGCCGGATCGGGCGGCGCCTGTTCCGCTCGACGCTCCTGGGCTGTCTGGCGGGCCTGCTGCTGGCGGTCGACGGGCTGCACTTCGTGATGAGCCGCACCGCGCTCCTCGACCAGGTGCTGATGTTCTTCGTGCTCGCCTCCTTCGGCTGCTTCGTCCTGGACCGTGACCGGGTCAGGAAGCGGCTGGCGGCGGCGCTCCCGGAGGACGAGGAAGGGGTGCTGCGGCCGGACAGGGAGGTCGCGGAGACGCTGCGCCTCGGCTGGCGGCCGTGGCGGATCGCGGCCGGCGTGATGCTGGGGCTCGCGGCGGCGACGAAGTGGAACGGCCTGTACGTCATGGTGGCCTTCGGCCTGATGACGGTCCTGTGGGACGTGGCGGGGCGGCGCACGGCGGGCGCGGTCCAGCCGCACCTCGCGGTGGCGAAGAAGGACCTGGTCCCGGCGTTCGTGTCGGTGGTGCCGGTCGCGATCGTGACGTACCTGGTGACCTGGACCGGCTGGATCGTCAGCGACAAGGGCTACTTCCGCTCCTGGGCCGCCGACCAGGACAAGCTGAACGGCGGCGGGACCTGGAGCTGGCTGCCGGAGTGGCTGCGCAGCCTCTGGCACTACGAGACCGAGGTCTACTCCTTCCACGTGGGCCTGACCTCGCCGCACACGTACGAGTCGAACCCCTGGTCCTGGATCGTCCTCGGCCGCCCCGTCTCGTACTTCTACGAGTCGCCGGCGCCCGGCACGAAGGGCTGCCCGGCCGACGCCGGGGAGAAGTGCGCCCAGGAGGTCCTCGCCCTGGGCACCCCGCTCCTGTGGTGGACCGCCTGCTTCGCGATCCTGTACGTCCTGTGGCGCTGGGCCTTCCGCCGCGACTGGCGCGCGGGCGCGATCGCCTGCGGCATCGCGGCCGGCTGGCTCCCCTGGTTCCTCTACCAGGAGCGCACCATCTTCCTCTTCTACGCGGTCGTCTTCGTGCCCTTCCTCTGCCTGGCGGTCGCCATGATGCTGGGCGCGCTCGTCGGCCCCCGGGGCTCCTCGGAGAAGCGCCGCACCTTCGGCGCGGTGGCGGCGGGCTGCCTCGTCCTGCTCATCGTCTGGAACTTCATCTACTTCTGGCCGATCTACACGGGCACGCCGATCCCGCTGGAGGACTGGCGGGGACGGATGTGGCTGGACACCTGGGTCTAGCGGGTGAAGACGGCAAGGGGGCGCTGCCACGGGTGGCGCCCCCCTTGGTCGTTGACCCGGCAGACGATCAACCGGGCCCTGCCGGCGGTGCGAGCTCCCGTCGAACGAGGCGTCGCGCGACTCGAGTCCTGGCGAATCCTCCGCGAAGCCCGCTGCGGCCCCGACCGCATGACGGCCATCGTCTGTTGGAGGACGACGGCCACCGGGTCGGCCTCGACGGATTCACCGCTCCCGATCCGTAACCGGATCATGAGAAGTGCCCCCGGCCGCTCTTCGGCTCGGGGGCACTTCTGTTTCACGGTGTCACGGCCTCACAACCAGACGAGGCGCCCTTCGGCAACCGAACAGACCGGATGGTCCCCCGCGCCGATCCTCGCCAGCGTCTCCGCCACGGAGTCGAAGTAGTCGGCCAATGACGCGTACTCGCCGGCGACCGTGGGCTCACCCACGAACCATCTGCCGACACGTCCGTCCCTCGCGTCGATGAACCGCCCCGCCCAGCCGTCCTGATCCGACACGAACGGGATCCACTCCTCGCGCCATTCGCTCCCGCCGGACAAGGGGTGGTTCGCGTGGAGCTTCTCCATCGCCCGGACGCCCAGGAAGAAGCTCGTCTCGTCCGGGAACCCGGCGTAACCGCAGCAGGCCACGTCGTCGTCCACCTGGTCCTCGGGAAGGTCCAGGTTGTTCCGCAGCAGCCACGCCCGCAGGTCCTGAGGTGATGAGACACCCATGCGCTCCTCGGCGGCCGCGAGCATCCGCTCCGTGGCCGGGCCGGGCAGGTCCGCGTGATCGGCCGGAGCGTACTCCCGGAGGAGATTCATCACGCGGTCCCAGCTCTCCACCACACTCATTCCCCGCTGCCTCTCCACACGGATGCGCTATGCCACTCAACGGGCTCCCCACTGTAGTTCGAACACCTCCCTCGACGGCGCGGGAGCCCTGTGCGCCGCGGTCCTCGATGCGCCAGGATTCGCTACCCCTCTCCAAAGCCTCTACCTGCGGTTTCACTGTTCTCCGCCCTGGCGTCGCCCCATGGCGCCATGGCTTTTGCGCCATGGTCAAATCAGGGCGAAACACGCATTCCGTCATCGGTCGAGGACTGATGCTTGATGAAGCCGATGAACTGCGGTTACCTCGTCCTGCAGCGGCTTCGCGTCTTGGCACTCGGGGCCCTGCCCCCGTACGCACATCGGGCCTGGCTGTGGGATGCCGCCCACAGCCAGGCCCGTGTGCGGGGCAGCGTGGGCCCGGCCGAGCATCCGTCGGCCGGGCCCTCTTTCCACCCGACCAGCCGTCCAGTCCCCGCTACTGCGTCACATGAAGCGTTCGACGCATCCCGCAATGGCAGTGATCGCCGTAAGGGCCAGCACCGTCAGTTCGACCCAGTCTCGTAACTGGGCCTCACGGCGCGGCCTCCTCTTCGACCTCTCCATCCGGTTCGACTTCCTCTCTCTCGGAGTCCCAACGGTGTTGGGTCCTGTCCCACGACAGGCGCTCGTGGAGAGAAAGCGGTGAACTCTCGCAACCTATCGCTGCCTCGACTCGATCCAGAACAAGATCCGTCGTTCGCCACTATTCGCCACACCCCGCCGTTCGAAAGCGCCACCTTCCGCCCCCCGTGACGATCCTGGCCACGCGCTCGGCGCTGTCTCCGGCACGGCAGACTGCCTCCGCACGGCCCGGAGACGGCCCGGCGCGGACGCGGCGAAGGCGGGTGCCCCGCCCGACGCCGCCGGTCCGAGTCCGGCCGCCGGGGCCGCCGGCTCCGTACAACCGTTCGCGGTGACGCGGGGTCCAAGGTGCGTACGCGGAGGCCCGGTGGGGCCTCTGGCGGTGACGGAGGCCCCTGTGTTCCGGGGGTCGAGGGGGTTCTTGTGGTACGTGTGCGCATGGCCGTGGTGGCGACCGCGTTGATCGCCACCGTGGCGCCGGTGGCGCTCGGGGGGACGGCGGCCCACGCGGCGCCCGCGACGGCGACCGCCGTCGGGGCGGCGGAGGAGGTCGGGAAGGTCGTCCAGGAGGGCGGTCGGCTGGCCGTTCCGGCGGGTGACGAGGGGGCGGTGACGCTGCGGTTCACGGCCACGCTCCCCGCCGGGACGAAGGGGCCGGTGACCGGCGTCCTCCGCCTGCCCGACATGCTGACCGAGAGCGCGGGCAGCTCGCCGGTGAGCGAGAACGTGCTCCGTTCCACCTGCGCGGTGAACGGGGTCGCGTACGGGGCGTGCCGGTGGGACATGCCCTACCAGTACGACGACCGGGAGGTGGAGAAGCCGTCCCTCGCCCTTCCCGCGGTGCCGGCGGCGGCCACCCTCGTCTACGCCGTCACTCTGGACGCCGACCGGAGCGCGACGGTCCTGGGACGCCCGGACGCCCGGGTCGAGCTGAAGGACGCCGGGGGCGCGGTGGTGGCCGTGGGGACGGTCGGCCTCGACTTCGTGGACGGGACGCCCTCCGCGCTGGAGCGCGGCGCCCTGCACGCGCGCGACAGGGACGGCGTCCTGTGGAGGTACGAGGGGACGGGCGACGTGCGCAGGCCGTTCGGGGCGCGCGAGCGCGTCGGCGGCGGCTGGAACGCGTACACCGCCGTCACCCCGCTGCGGAACGCCCGCGCGGCGGGGTACGGCGACCTGGTGGCCCGCGACAGGAGCGGGGTCCTCTGGTACTACCGGGGCACGGGTGACCCGGACGCGCCGTTCGCCCCGCGCACCCGGGTGGGCGGCGGCTGGAACGCCTACACCGCCCTCTCCGGTACCGGCGACGGCGATCTGGTCGCCCGCGACAAGAGCGGCGCGCTGTGGGTCTACGAGAAGACCGTCGGCGGCTCCGGCGCCCCCTTCAAGCCGCGCCGGTACGACGGCCAGGGCTGGAACGCCTACAACGTCCTGGTCCCGGCGGGCGGGAACGACGGCGCCCTGGCCCGCGACAAGAGCGGCGTGCTGTGGAAGTACGAGAACGCGGGCTGGAGCCCGGGCCCGCCCTTCGCGCCGCGGCACCGCGTCGGCGGCGGCTGGAACGTCTACACCGCCATCGCCGGCACGGCCGAACTGGGACGTGACGAGACGGGCGACCTCGTCGCCCGCGACGCCGCCGGGAAGCTCTGGCTGTACCAGGGCGTGACCACGAAGGGGAACGACCCGACCCGGTCCGACAGCGTCGTCCCCGGCCCCACCCGCAGCCTCGTCGGCGGCGGCTGGAACGCCTACGACATGATCTTCTGATCGTGTCCGTCCCCCCGTCCCCCTCCCTTCCCGCCCCGTCGTCATGGGAGGGGACGGGAGGGGCGGTTCTGACGAATGTGCCGGAAGTCCCTCGACACCGTTCGGGCACGCTGCTTGACTGAACGGCCGTTCTGGGGGAGGGGAAGCACAGCCATGCGCAGTGGAGCCAAGGTCGCGATCGTCGGAGGGGTCTTCGCGGTCGTCGCGGGCGGGGTCGGGTACGGGGGCTACAACCTGTGGAACGGGGTCACGGGCGGCGACTCGACCGTGAACACCCGGAGCGAGTCCGTACCGGAGAAGAGATCGGGGCCGGTCACGCCCGAGGAGACGACGGCCACCGCGAAGGACTTCCTGGCGGCCTGGGCGGCCGGTGAGTCCGACAAGGCCGCCCAGCTGACGAACGACCCGGTCACGGCCGGTCCCGCGCTGCTCGCCTACAAGGAGGGCGCGAAGGTCTCGAAGGCGGTGATCGTCCCGGGGACGCCGGTCGGCACGAAGGTGCCGTTCACGGTGCGGGCGACGGTCTCGCACGAGGGCGTGTCCAAGGAGCTGTCGTACGCCTCCGAGCTGACCGTGGTCCGGGGGACGACCACCGGCCGGCCGCTGGTGCGGTGGCTGCCGGCCGTCCTGCACCCGAAGCTGACCGCGGGCGCGACCCTGCGCACCGGCACCGCGAAGGTCGCCTCCGTCCGGGCCGTCGACCGGAACGGGGTGGAGCTGACCAAGGAGAAGTACCCCTCGCTCGGCGTGATCATCGACACCCTGCGGCAGCGGTACGGGGCGGAGGCGGGCGGCACGACCGGGGTCGAGACCTGGATCGAGTCGGACGGCGGGACCGTCGCCGACACCACCCTCCTCGTCCTGCGGAAGGGCAAGCCGGGCACGATCGAGACCACCATCGACGCGGGGGTGCAGGCGGCGGCCGAGAAGGCGGTCAAGGCGTACTCCCAGGCCTCGGTGGCGGCGATCGAGCCGTCCACGGGCGCGATACGGGCGGTGGCGAACAGCCCGGCGGAGGGCTTCAACGCGGCCTTCCTGGGAACGCAGGCCCCGGGCTCGACGATGAAGATCGTGACGGCCGCGATGATGATGGAGCACGGGATCGCCGGCCCCGGCAGCCGGGTGGAGTGCCCGCCCAGCGTGACGTGGCTCGGAACCTCCTTCCAGAACCTGGACCGCTTCGAGATCAAGGACGGCACCCTCACCGAAGCCTTCCGCCGCTCCTGCAACACCGCCTTCATCAAGGCGATCACCCCCCTCAACAAGAAGGGGGTCGCGGACACCGCCCTCGGTGAGACCGCCCGCCGCTACTTCGGCATCGGTTCCACCTGGGAGGTCGGCGTCCCGACGACGGACGGCAGTGTCCCCGCGTCGGACGGACCCGAGACGGCCGCCTCGTACATCGGCCAGGGGAGGATCACGATGAACGCCCTGAACGTCGCCTCGCTCTCCGCGACCGTGCGGAACAGCGGCTTCCAGCAGCCGTACCTGGTGGCGAAGAAGTACGGCGACCGGGAGTTCGCCACAGCCGAGCGGCTGCCCGAGGGGATCGCCTCGGGGCTGCGCACGATGATGAGGGCGGCGGCGGCCCCCGGCGGCACCGCGGCCGAGGCGATGGCGGGGGTGTCGTCCCCGAAGGGCGCCAAGACGGGTTCGGCGGAGGTCGACAACCAGGGCAAGTCGAACAGCTGGTTCACCGGCTACTCCGGCGACCTCGCGGCGGCGGCCGTCGTCCAGTCCGGCGGGCACGGGGGCGACGCGGCGGGCCCGGTGGTGGCGAGGGTCCTGAAGGCGGGCTGATCCGGGCGGGTTTGCGGGGCTTCCGGGGCCTGCGGGCTTCCGGGCCCTCCACGCTCCACGGTACGAAAGCCGGTCGCGTGGCCCGTACACGGACCGCTAGCGTGCGCCCATGACGACCCACAGCACCGCCCACCCCCTGTTCGCCGCCGCGCTCGAAGAGCTGGGGCTCGACGTCGAGGTCCGCCGCTTCCCGGACGAGACCCGCACCGCCCGGCAGGCCGCCGACGCGATCGGCTGCGAGGTCGCGGAGATCGTGAAGTCGCTGGTCTTCGCGGCGGACGGGGTGCCGGTGCTCGTCCTGATGGACGGCGCGTCCCGGGTGGACGTCGAGCGGGTGCGGGAGGCGCTGGGCGCGGCGGAGGTGACCCGGGCCGACGCGAAGGTCGTCCGCGAGACGACGGGGTACGCGATCGGCGGCGTCCCGCCGTTCGGCCACCGCACCCGGACCCGGGTCCTCGCGGACCGGGGGATCCTCGACCACGAGGTGGTGTGGGCGGCGGCGGGCACCCCGCACACCGTCTTCGCGATCGACCCGAAGTCCCTGGTCGCGCACGCGGGCGGCACGCTGGTGGACGTGCGCGAGCCGTCTGTGTGATCGCGCCCCCGACCGACCGCGCGGGCCCCGCCCTCGGGCGATCCGGCACGCGCGCCTCCGGCACATCTCCGAGCGGGAGTGGGACGACGTCACAATGACCGATGCGAACGGTGAACACGTGGATCGGGGCGCGTCCGGCGTCCCGGGCGGTGCGGCGTGGCTCAAAGGGCAGTTGCTGGACATCGCTTCCGCGTCGCGTCCGGACCACGGCCCCGTGGTGGTCCGCGAATGGACCGACTCCGTACGGCTCCGCGATCCCGCGCCGGTCGGTCTCCGCTCCCTGTTCCTGATCGGCATGGGCTGGGACGCCCACCCCTCGCCCTCGAAGTCCGGTGAGGTCGTGGCCGCCTTCGCCGAGGCCGGCTGGGCCGTGCGCCGACACGCTTCGGATCATTCGGATCATGACGGGGAGAGCCGGGCGACGGCCCGGCACGAGGACTTCGAGGTGAGGGTCTACGAGGGCAGCGGGTCCGGACTCGTGACCCTCACCGGCTGGACGCCGGTCGTGTACCCCGAACACCGGCTCGGCCAACCGCCCTTCACGCTCAGCACGGCCGACGGTGTGCTGTGCGACGCCTGTCACGGTTGGGGCGTCTGCCTGGACTGCGAAGGCAGGCCGTACGGCCGGTACGGACGATGCTGGTGCGCCGCGAACAACGCCGGTCCCGGCAGGTGCGTGGAGTGTGCGGGGCGTGGGGTCCACAGCCCCCGGGCCGTTCCGTGGAAGCGGCCCCGGCAAGGGCCGCACGGCGCGGACGCCGAGGGCGCTCCTCCGCCCGTGACGGTCGAAGCGGGCCACGATTCCCACCTCAGCGCGTTCACCGACGTCGCCCAACGAACCTGTTCGTGCGCGGAGTTCCGCTGCTTCTGGCGGAACTCCCTCCGCGGGGAGGGCGACCGTCTCCTCTCCCGATTCGACGGCACCTGCCAGGGGTGCGGTGTGCGGCGCGCCTACGCGTTCACGCTTCCCCTGCCGTGACCGCGTTTCCGCCGCACCACGGCCGCCTCCGGGCCGCTCCCCGTCACACGCCGAGTTCTTCGCAGAGTTCGGCGTACGCGTCCAGGTATTCCGGGTTGCTCCGGAACCCGGCGAGGCCGATGACGTCGAACTCGTCCATGGCGGAGGTCGCTCGCACGCCGAGGGCGGCGAGCGCCTGGTTGATCGACGTCGGATCGGTCGCCAGCCGGTCCTCGCCGTCGAACACGACGGCGCCCTGGTGGCCGACCCCGGCGAAGTAGTGCGTTTCGATGATCGCGAACCGGGGCCTGTCGGTGCCGGTCACCTCGCGGACGAGGTCGCACAGCACCGCTTCCGTCGGAAACAGGAGGGAGAGGCCCTCGGGAAGGTCGAGCGACGCGCTGTTCCGGCGCTTCGCGGCCCAGTACGCGGAGAAGTAGTGGTTGATCGGGAACACGCTGAGGCCGTCGTGGACGAGTACGGCCCGCAGGCCCACCGAGCGGGCCCTCGGCGCGTCGACCTGTCCGGTGACGACGAGTGCGCAGATCTCATGGGACATGCGCGCACCCTAGCCGTACCGGCGGGACGGCGTCAGGCCGCGTGCGCGCAGACCGGGCCCGGGTCCGCCGTCGGGATGCGCATCCGGCGCAGGAGGTCGCGGGTGGCGCGGAGGGTCAGGGTGCTGCGCCAGGCGGTTCCCGGGTGGCGGGCGCGGAGGTGGGAGAGGGCGCGGGTGCCCAGGCCGCTGCCGTGGAAGCGTTCGTCGAGGGTGACGCCGGTGATGACGCCCCGGGCGCACCGGGCGCACATCCGGTAGTCGATCTCGCCGACGACCCGGCGGTCGTGGACCAGAAGCAGGCACTCCTCGCCGGGGCCGGGGTCGTCGGGATCGTGCGTGGACAGGAACTCGATCGCCCCGTAGACCGCGATCCGGCGGCGGAGACGGGTGCTGATCCTGCCCGGTCGTGAGTGCCGGCCCGTGGTCCGGTCGGACGACGGGGCGGAGGTGGAGCCGAACAGAGTGCTGCTGCTGGGGCGCGCATGGTGTCCGTGCATGGACTCCGTGTGCCCCGCGCCCCGGGAGGTATACCCCCGGGGCGGCGGCGACCGGTCGCGCCGGGCGCTCAGCGGCGGCCGCGACGGCCCCGGCGGGTCCGGCGCAGGATCAGGAAGGCCGCCAGGGCGGCGGCTCCGGCGAGCAGCGGGGTGCGGTTGGCCTTCGCCTTGTCCGCGACCGCTCCGGCCTTCTCCAGGACCGGGTCGGGAGTCTTCTCCTGGACCAGGTCGGCGGTCTGCGCCGCCTTCTCCCTGGCCAGGTCCGACGCGACCGCCGCCTTCTCCTTGGCCAGCTCGGTCGCGACCGCCGTCTTCTCCTTGACCAGGTCCGACGCCACCGCCGTCTTCTCCTTGGCCTTCTCGGTCGCCACCGCCGTCTTCTCCTTCACCAAGTCGGCCGACTGCGCCGCCTTCTCCTTCACCAGGTCCCCGGCGACCGCCGCCTTCGCCTTGGCCTTCTCGGTCGCGGCCGCGGCCTTCTCCCTCGCCTCGGCCACCTTCTCCCCGGCCTGTGCCTTCACGTCGGCCTTGGCCGCCAACGCCTCGACCGTGCGGCCGAGTTCGTCGCGGGTGTGCTCGGCCTGTGCGCGCAGTTCCCCGAGGTCGTCCGCCGTCTTGTCGCGGTGCGGCTGCTGGTTCATCGGTGGGCCCTCTCCTTGATCTCGGCCACGTCGGCCTTGACGTTGTCGATGGTCTGCTCGGGGGCCGGCGCGCCCGCCGCGTCGATCTGCTTCTTGCCCGCCAGGGCCATGCCCGCCGCGCCCGCCGCGAGCAGGACGGCGACGATCAGGGCCGAGGCCCAGACCGGGAGGACCAGGGCGAGGGCCGCGATCACGGCCACCACGAGGGCCTGCGCGGCCAGGACGCCGACCAGGCCGGCGCCGCCGAACAGGCCGCCGCCCACGCCGTACCGCTTGCCCTTCTGGGTCATCTCCGCCCGCGCCAGGCGCATTTCGTCGCGGACCAGGTCCGAGATCTGCTGCGACGCCCGCGAGACGAGGTCGCCCACCGACGCGTCGGCGGCGCTGCCGTGGACCGGCCGTTGGATGGTGCTCATCGCGTCCTCTCTTCGTCCGTCTCCCTTGACTTCCCTTCTCCTTCGCCTGCTCGGTCGGAGCGATTTCACACGGGCCCGTTCGCCCCCGGCGTCAGGCGCGCCTCCAGGTGTCCCGGCAGCGGATACCGCCGCTCCGGCGGGAAGTGGCGGCGGGCCCGGGCCGCGTCGCCGGCCCTCAGGAGGTCGGCGGCCTTGCGGACGCGGGGCGTGAGGTCGGTGAGGGAGACCGTCCAGTCGTCGGTGAGGGCGCGGACGCGGTGGCGGCCGACGCCGACCTGGATGCTGTAGTGGTTGAGGGCCGCTCCGCGCGGGGAGCGCTCCGGGTCCCACTGGACGTGGACCGGCGCCCGGGACAGGACGTCCGGGTCCGCCGTCGTCAGGGCCGCCTCCGCGAGGGCCGCCTCCCAGCCCTCCCGGGTGATCCGCACCGCCAGGATCCTCTCCTGGCCCGGTTTGCGGCCCCAGTTGCTGCGGTGCATCAGCCAGAGGAACGACGGCTTGATCCACGTCATCCGGTGGAAGGAGAACGGCGCCACGAAGCGGCCCGCCCGCAGCGCCGCGTCGGCGAGGGCGGGCGGGTACGCCTGGTAGACCACGATCGTGTCCGCGTCGTGGTCCGCGCGGATCTCGTACGGGGATGCCATGCCCCGCACCCTGTCAGCGGGCTCCGGGGCGCCGCGAACGATTTCCCCGGGGGTCCCCCGCCCCCTCAGTCCCCCAGCACCTCCGCGAAGTGCCGGTTCACCGCGAGGAGTCCGCCGTCGACGCGCAGGACCGTGCCGGTGATCCAGGAGGCGTCCGGGGAGGCGAGGAAGGCGACGGCGGCGGCGATGTCCTCGGGGGTGCCGACGCGGCCCAGCGGATAGACCCGCTCGGCCAGGGCGGCGAGCCCGGCCTCCCGGCCCTCCCACGCCCTGGTCGCGATCGTCCCCGGGTTGATCTGGTTGACCCGGACCCCGCGCGCCGCCGCGTCCCCCGCCAGGGTGCGGGTGAAGGAGGCGAGGCCCGCCTTGGCCGCGCTGTACGCGTGGTTGCCGAAGTCCGCCTCCGCGTTGACCGACCCGATGGTGACGATCGCCCCGCGCCCGCCCGCCGCCAGGTGCGGCAGCGCGGCCCGCGAGCAGCGCACCGCCCCCATGAACGTGACCTCGTGCTGGACGGTCCAGACCTCGTCCGGCTCGTCCTCGAAGCGGTCCCGGTCGGGGGCGACGGGCCCGAGCGCGTTGTTCACGAGGACGTCGAGCCCGCCGAAGGCCTCCACCGCGTACGCCACGGCCGCGTCCACCGACCCCTGGTCGGACACGTCGCAGCGTACGGACTCCGCCCCCGGCAGCCCGGCCGCCGTCACGCGGGCCGCCTCCTCGTCGACGTCCGTGACGAGGACCCGCGCGCCCTCCGCCGCGAGGCGCCGCGCGGTCGCCGCGCCGATGCCGCGCGCCGCGCCGGTGATCAGCACCCCGTACCCGTCGAGCCGTTCCCGAAGATCCGTGCGTTCCGTGCGTGCCGTACGTTCCGTGCGTCCCGTGTGCTCCATGGGGTGATCACAGCACCGGAACCGCCGTCCGCACCAGGCCCGGGCCCGTGGCGGGAAACCGCCTCGCGCGGCGCGCCGGTGATCACCTACTGTCGCAAGCCCTGGTGTCCGGCGCGGATCCGCATCCCGTCCCGGTCCGCACGAGAAGACGGGAACGACCGGATCATGGGTCAGCTCATCGCCGTGGCGGTCATCACCGTCCTGGCCGTCATCAGTCCCGGCGCGGACTTCGCGATGACCGTCCGCAACAGCTATCTGTACGGGCGGACCGCCGGGGTCCTCGCCGCCGTCGGCATCGCGCTGGGCGTCCTCGTCCACGTCACGTACACCATGCTGGGCGTCGGGCTCCTGGTGTCCCGGAGTCCGGCCCTCTTCACGGCGATGAAGCTGATCGGCGCCGCGTACCTGGTGTACATCGGCTACCGGACCTTCGTCACCAAGACCCGGGTGGACGTCGACCTGTCGGACGGCGGGGGCCTGTCGAAGGCGGGCGCGCTGCGCACCGGCTTCCTGACGAACGCGCTCAACCCGAAGACGATGCTGTTCGTCCTGAGCACCTACACCCAGGTCGTCAGCGCCGACACCCCCGTGCCCCAGCAGATCGGCTACGGCCTGTTCATGTCGTTCGCGCACCTGGTGTGGTTCGCGCTCGCCGCGCTGCTCTTCTCCCAGCAGGCCCTGCGGGACCGGCTGCTGCGACGGCAGACCGTGCTCAACAAGGCCATCGGCACCGTGCTCGTGGGCCTCGGGGTCGTGCTCGCGCTGACCCCGTCGGCGGCCTGATCCGCGACGACGGGACCGTCAGGCCGTCACCGCGCGGACCGCCCGGACGAGCGCCTGGGCGCGCGGGTCCGCCGTGACCGTCTTCCGCATTCCGTTGGTGACGTACCCGAAGGCGATCCCGGAGTCGGGGTCCGCGAAGCCCAGGGAGCCGCCCCGGCCCGGGTGGCCGAAGGACGAGGGGCCGAGGAGCGGCGAGGCCGGGCCGTGGAGCATGTGCCCGAGGCCGAAGCGGGTGCCGACGAGCAGCACCCGGTCCGTGCCCGCCGACTCCTCGGTACGGGCGAGGGCGAGCGTCTCCGGGGCGAAGAGGCGCTCGGCGCCGTCGACCGGGCCGAGGGCGGCGGCGTAGAAGCGGGAGAGCGCGCGGGCGGTCGCGACGCCGGCCGAGCCGGGGAGTTCGGCGGCCCGGTAGACGGGGTCGTTCTCGTCGGGGCGCGGGTCGATGACGCCGAAGGCGCGCCGGGTGAGCGAGTCCGGGTCCCGGTACGCCTCGGTGACCGCGCGCTTGGGGCGGAGCCGGAGCGCCCCGCTCCCGGCCGGTTCGACCTCCTCGACGGGGCCGATGCGGCCGACCCGGTGGGCCTCCGCGTCCGGCAGCCCGATCCACAGGTCGAGGCCGAGCGGTCCGGCGATCTCGTCGGCCACCCAGCGGCCGATGGTCCGGCCGGTGACCCGGTGGACCAGGCCGGAGAGCAGCCAGCTGAAGGTGTGGGCGTGGTAGCCGTGGGCGGTGCCGGGCTCCCAGACGGGGGTCTGGGCGGCGATCGCGGCCGTCGCCGTCGGCAGGTCGGCGGCCTCGGCGAGGGTGAGCGGCCGGTCCAGGACGGGCACGCCGGCCCGGTGCGCGAGCAGGTCCCGTACGGTCGCGCGGTCCTTGCCGGCCGCCTTGAACTCGGGCCAGTACGCGGCGACGGGGGCGTCCAGGTCGAGCAGGCCGCGCTGGTGCAGGAGCAGGGGGACGGCGGCGGCGACGCCCTTGGTGGCCGAGCGGACGACCTGGGCGGTGTCCTCGGTCCAGGGCTCCTCCCCGTCGACGTCCTTGGTGCCCGCCCACAGGTCGACGACCCGCACGCCGTCGTGGTGGACGGCGACGGCCGCCCCGCGCTCGCCGCGCTGCTCGAAGACGCGCAGGAACGCCTCCCGGACGGGCTCCCAGCCCGCCGCCACCGTGCCCCGGACGTCCACGTTCCCGCTCCTCGTCTCTCCTGGTGCTCCGCCCCCATGGTGCAACGCGGCACGCCGGAGGCGGATTCCGGGGCCCCCGGAGCGGTTCAGGCCACCGACTGCGGTACGAAGCCGAACGGCAGCTCCAGGCGGTGCCGGGCCATCAGCTCCCCGTCCGCGAGGAGTTCACCGGTCGGCCCGTCGGCGGCGATGACGCCCTCGCTGAGGACCACCGCGCGCGGGCAGAGCTCCAGGGCGTACGGCAGGTCGTGGGTGACCATCAGGACGGTGACGTCCAGGGAGCGCAGGACGTCGGCGAGCTCGCGGCGCGAGGCCGGGTCCAGGTTGGAGGACGGTTCGTCCAGGACGAGGATCTCCGGCTCCATGGCGAGGACGGTCGCCACCGCGACCCGGCGGCGCTGCCCGAAGGAGAGGTGGTGCGGCGGCCGGTCCGCGTACTCCGCCATCCCGACCCGCTCCAGGGCCCGCCGCACCACGGCGTCGAGCGCGGCGCCGCGCAGTCCGGCGGCGGCCGGGCCGAAGGCCACGTCCTCGCGGACGGTCGGCATGAACAGCTGGTCGTCGGGGTCCTGGAAGACGATGCCGACCTTGCGGCGGATCTCGGCCATGTGCTTCCTGCCGACCGGGAGCCCGGCGACGGTGACGGTGCCCGCGCCGCCGGTGAGGATGCCGTTGAGGTGGAGGACCAGGGTGGTCTTGCCGGCGCCGTTGGGGCCGAGGAGGGCGACCCGCTCGCCGCGCCCGACGGTCAGGTTCACCCCGAAGAGGGCCTGGTGGCCGTCGGGGTAGGCGTACGCGAGGCCGCGGACGTCGAGCGAGGGGACGGGGGAAGGGGCGGGAGAGGGGGCGGGGGCGTTCATCGGAGGGTCCATCCCAGGAGGCAGATGAGGAGGGCGGCCAGCGGCAGCGCGGCGGCGTACGCCCACTGGGCGCGGGTGGCGGCCACCTCGTCGAGGACCGGGATCGTGCCCGTGTAGCCGCGGCTGACCATGGCCAGGTGGACCCGTTCCCCGCGCTCGTACGAGCGGATGAAGAGCGCGCCCGCGGACTTGGCGAGGACGCCCCAGTGGCGCACGCCCCGCGCCTCGAAGCCGCGCGAGCGGCGGGCGACGGACATGCGGCGCATCTCGTCGGTGATGACGTCGCCGTACCGGATCATGAAGGAGGCGATCTGGACGAGCAGCGGCGGCAGCTTCAGTCGCTGGAGGCCGAGGAGCAGGGAGCGCAGCTCGGTCGTGGCGGCGAGGAGCACCGAGGCGGCGACGCCGAGGGTGCCCTTGGCGAGGACGTTCCAGGCGCCCCACAGGCCGGGGACGCTCAGCGGGATTCCGAGGACCTGCGTCTGCTCGCCGGGCACCACGAAGGGCATGAGCAGCGCGAACGCGACGAACGGCACCTCGACGAGGAGCCGCCCGAGCAGGAAGCCGGCCGGGATCCGGGCCTTCGCCGCCACGGCCGCGAGGAGCGCGGCGTAGAGGGCGAAGGCCCAGACGGCCTCGCGGGGCGTCGAGACGACGACCAGGACGAAGCCGAGGACGGCGACGAGCTTGGTGTGCGCGGGCAGCCCGTGGACCGGCGAGTGTCCGTGCCGGTAGAGCTTGTGGGCGTGGCCCGCGCCCACGTCAGGCGCTTTCCGGTGCGGCGGCGCGGCGGCGGCGGACGACCAGGAAGACGCCGGTGCCGACGGCCAGGGTCGTGCCGACGCCGATGACGCCGGCCAGGCCGCCGGAGAGGCGCTCGGCGTCGACGCCCCGGACGCCGTAGTCGGCGAGCGGGGAGTCCGCGGTGGCGTGCTCGTACTCCTCGGCCTTGGCGTCGATGCCCTGGTCGGCGGCGACCTTCTCCAGGCCGTCGGGGTCGGCGGAGGCGTAGAAGGAGACGAAGCCGGCGAGGACGAGGGCGGTGACGACGCCGCCGATCCACAGCTTCTTCGGGGAGCCGTGGGCGGGGGCGGCCGGGGCGGCGGGCTCGGCGTCGACCAGCTCGCCGTCGACCCGGAGCTTGAGCGGGGCGGTCAGGCCGCGCGCGCCGTACACCAGGTCGGGGCGGACGGCGAGGACCGCGCCGACGGTCAGCATGGTGATGATGGCCTCGCCAATCCCGATGAGGACGTGCACGCCCACCATGGCCGTGAGGACCTTGCCGACGGGGACGTCGGTGGTGCCGCCGACCGCGTAGACCAGGGTGAAGGCGACGGCCGCGGCCGGTACGGAGACGAGCGCGGCGACGAAGGAGGCGGCGGTCACCGAGCGGCGGGTGCGCGGCAGGACCAGGACGAGGCCCCGGAAGAGCGCGTAGGCCACGACGACGGTGACGACGCCCATGACGTCGATGTTCACGCCGAGCGCGGTGAGGCCGCCGTCCGCGAAGAGGACGCCCTGCATGAGCAGGACCACCGATATGCACAGGACGCCGGTCCAGGGGCCGACGAGTATCGCGGCGAGCGCGCCGCCGAGGAGGTGTCCGCTGGTCCCGGCGGCGACCGGGAAGTTCAGCATCTGGACGGCGAAGACGAAGGCCGCGACGAGCCCGGCGAGCGGCGCGGTGCGCTCGTCGAGCTCGCGGCGGGCTCCGCGCAGGCTGACGGCGACGGCGCCGGCGGCGACGACACCGGCGACGGCCGATACGGGGGCGTTGATGAATCCGTCAGGTACATGCACGTCGGAATGATGGGCGCTCCTGCGAAGGGCTTGCAAGAGCGCATGGGTCACATCATGGTCGCGGCTTCCCCCGCATGAGGCGTGCGATCACGGGGAAGAAGTGCCACATTGGCTTATAAGAGGACGAAACGTCAGGAGCCACCGATGGCCACCGCACCCGCTCCCGCAGTCGACGACCGTGCCAAGGGTCGGATCATCACCGACGCCCCGCTCTCGCGGCCCGTCCCGGTGGCCCTCCGCTACGACCCCGGATACTCCCCGGCGACCGTCCGCTTCGTCTTCCCCGGCGCCGTCGAGTGGTCCTTCCCGCGCGCCCTCCTGGAGACGGGCCTGCGGAATCCGACCCGGCGCGGCGACATCGGCGTCTGGCCGTGCGGCCGGGTGCAGACGGTGGTCGAGTTCCACACGGAGGAGGGGGTGGAGGTCGTCCAGTTCGACACCGCCGCCCTGGTCCGGTTCCTGCGCCACACGTACTCCTCCGCCCCCTCGGACGTGTCGGGCACGCGGACGCCGTCGGCGCGTCGCTGACGGGCGACGTGCCGACGGCGTCGGGTACGCGGCGGATCAGACCTTCACGAGGTCCGGCTTCTCCTCCGTGCCGGTCCCGCCGGTGTGCGCGGCGAGGGCCTCGCCCTCCACGTCCACGTTCGGCAGGGCGCGGTCCAGCCACTTCGGCAGCCACCAGGCCTTGTGGCCGAGCAGTGCCAGGACGGCCGGGACGATCGCCATGCGGACCACGAAGGCGTCGAAGAGGACCGCGACGGCCAGGCCGAAGCCGATCATCTTGATCATCTGGTCGGTCATCCCGATGAAGCCGGAGAAGACCGCGATCATGATCACCGCGGCGGCGGTGACCACCCGGGCGCTGTGCCGGAAGCCGGTCACGATCGCCTCGCCGGGACGCTCGCCGTGGACGTACGCCTCCCGCATCCGGGTGACGAGGAAGACCTCGTAGTCCATCGCGAGGCCGAAGACCACGCCCACCATGAAGATCGGCATCATCGACATGATCGGGCCGGTCTGCTCGACCCCGAAGAGGCTTCCGAGCCAGCCCCACTGGAAGACCGCGACGACCGCGCCGAGGGCCGCGACCACCGAGAGCAGGAAGCCGAGGGCCGCCTTCAGGGGGACGAGGACCGAGCGGAAGACCAGGGTCAGGAGCAGGAAGGCGAGACCGACGACGAGGGCCAGGTAGGGCACCAGGGCGTCGTTCATCTTCTGCGAGAAGTCGATGTTCATCGCGGTGGCGCCGGTGACGAGGACGTCGTCGCCGGTGGCGTCGCGGATGTCGTGGACGAGGTTCTCGGTGGCGACGGAGGACGGGCGGTCCTTCGGGACCACCGTGATCATCGCGGCGTCGCCTGCCTTGTTCGGGGTCGCCGGGGTGACGGCGGCCCAGCCTTCGAGCTTCTTGATCGTGGAGACCGTCGTGTCGGCGGCGGCCCTGTCGCCGTCGACGACGACGAGCAGCGGGCCGTTGAAGCCGGGGCCGAAGCCGTCGGACAGCATGTCGTACGCCCGGCGCTCGGTGGTGGAGACCGGCTTCACGCCGTCGTCCGGCAGGCCCATCTCCAGGGAGGCGGCGGGCACGGCGATCGCGCCGAGGCCGAGGACGCCGACGAGGAGCACGAGCGCGGGGCGGCGGATGACGAAGCGGGCCCAGCGGGTGCCGCCGTTCGGCTTCTCCCCCTTCTCGTCGCCCTCGGAGGCCGCGCCCTTGCGCTGCTTGCGGCCGACGACCTTGTCGCCGGCGAAGCCGAGCAGGGCCGGGATCAGGGTGAGCGCGATGAGGACGGCGATGACGACCGTGCCGGCGGCGGCGAAGCCCATCTTCGTCAGCATCGGGATGTTGACGACGGCCAGGCCGACGAGGGCGATGACGACGGTGAGTCCGGCGAAGACGACGGCGGAGCCGGCCGTGCCGGTGGCGCGGCCCGCGGCCTCCTCCCGGTCCCGGCCCTCGGCCAGCTCCGCGCGGTAGCGGGAGACGATGAAGAGGGCGTAGTCGATGCCGACCGCGAGGCCGATCATCATCGCGAGGGTGGAGGTGGTGGAGCCGAGGTCGAGGACGTTCGCGAGCGCCGTGATCGAGGAGACGCCGATGCCGACGCCGATGATCGCGGTGAGCAGCGGGAGTCCGGCGGCGACGAGCGAGCCGAAGGTGATGACGAGCACGATGCCGGCGATGACCACGCCGACGACCTCGCCCGCGCCGGTCTCGGGCATGGTCTGGAGGGCGTCGCCGCCGACCTCGACCGTCAGGCCCTTGCCCTGCGCCTGGTGCCCGGCCTGCTTCAGGGCCTCGCGCGTCTCGTCGGTCAGCTCCATGGCGTTGACCTTGTACGCGACGGAGACGTAGGCGGTGGAGCCGTTCTGCGAGACGGCCTGCGCGGTGTACGGGTCGGCGACCGAGACGATCTGGTCCGAGCCCGCCTTGAGCGCGGCGACGGTCTCCTCGACGACGGCCTTGTGCGCCGGGTCGGTCACCTTCTGGCCCTCGGGGGCCTTGAAGACGACGCGGGCGGTGGCCCCGTCGGCTCCGGCGCCCGGGAAGCGCTCTTCGAGCAGGTCGAAGGCGCGCTGGGCCTCGGTGCCGGGGATCGAGAAGGAGCTGGAGGTGGCGGCGGGCGCGGTCGCGGCGCCGACGCCGGCGAGCGCGAGGAGCGCCACCCAGAGGAGGGCGACGAGCCGTCGGCGCCGGAAGGCGGAACGACCCAGTTTGTACAGGAACGTGGCCACGGGGGCGTACTCCCGGTGTTGAGGGACAAGGGCATGGGGAGCCGGCCCGACGGCGTGAGCGGCGCGACGTCAGGTGGAGAGGGTGGTGCCGGGGCCTCCGGAGAGGTGGCCCCGTGGGGCTCGGACGCCGAGTGAGGGGAGCACGACGGCGTCGACGTAGGCGGTGAGGAACGCGTGGTCGACCGGCTGATCCTCGATCAGCGGGCGGGCGACGAACGCGCCGATCAGCATGTGCGGGACGAGCTTCAGCGCCGGGTTGCCGGCGTCGACCTCGCCCCTGCGGACCGCCCGGCGCAGCACTTCCTCGAAACCGTTCATCTCGGGTTCGATGAGCAGCTCGCGCAGCGCCCGGTGCAGGTCGGGGTTGTCGTGGACGGCATGGGCCAGACCCCGCATCAGCGCGGAGTCCTTCTCCATCTGGCAGTCGTCGGTCCGTTCGAGCATCTCCCGGAAGTCGCCGCGCAGGGAGCCGGTGTCGATCTCGGAGAGGTCGGCCGGCTTGTTGGCGCGCAGCGCCCGGGCGACCAGCTCGGGCTTGCTCCCCCACTGGCGGTAGAGGGTGGCCTTGCTGGAGTGGGTGCGGGCGGCGACGGCGTCCATGGTGAGGGCGTCGTAGCCGACCTCGCGGAGGAGGTCGAGCACGGCCGCGTACAGCTCGGACTCCCGCTCGGGAGTGAGCCTGCTGCGCGCCATGCCGGGTCTCCTGCTTCAGCGGCCCTTCCACGGACCGGGGAAGGGTGAACGAAACGGTTTCGTACCGTACGAAGGTACCCCGGCCCCCCAGCGAAACGAAACCGTTTCGTACGTGTTCTGGCCCACACCGGCGGGACCCTCCGGAGGCGCCCGCATACACGTACGAGTTGCCACGCCCCCGCCGCCCCGAAAGCATGGGGAGGTGAGTGACGACGTCGCGTATCTCCGTTTTCCGCACCTCCACGACGACCTGCTGTGCTTCGCCGCCGAGGACGACCTCTGGGTCGCCCCGCTCGCGCCCGAGGGCCGGAGCCCCGGCCGGGCCTGGCGGCTCACCGTCGACCGGACCCGGGTCGGGCACCCGCGCTTCTCGCCGGACGGGCGCCACATCGCGTACACGAACTGGCGCAGCCTGGACCCCGAGATCCACCTCGTCCCGGTCGACGGCGGGGCCGCCCGGCAGCTCACCCACTGGGGGTCCACCGACACCCGGGTCTGCGGCTGGACGCCCCCCGACAAGGACGGCCGCTCCGAGATCCTCGCCGTCTCCTCGCACGGGCAGCCCTTCTCGTACTACTCCTGGGCCTACACCGTGCCCACCGACGGCACCCCGGGCCGCCGGCTGCCCTGGGGCCCGGTCTCCGACATCGCGATCACGGACGGGATCACCGCCCCCGGCACCGAGGCCGACCGGTGCACGCTCCTGCTCACCGGGAAGCCGCCGCACGAGCCCGCCGCCTGGAAGCGGTACCTGGGCGGCGCCACCGGCCGCCTCTGGCTGCACGGCAGGCGGCTGCTGCCCGACATCGGCGGGCACCTGGACTGCCCGATGGCCGTGGGGGGCCGGATCGCGTTCCTCTCCGACCACGAGGGCGTCGGCAACCTGTACTCCTGCCGGCCCGACGGCACCGACCTGCGCCGCCACACCGACCACGCCGACTTCTACGCCCGGCACGCCTCCAGCGACGGCCGGCGGGTCGTCTACCAGTGCGCGGGCGAGCTGTGGATCGTCGACGACCTCACCCCGGACTCCCGCCCCCGCCGCCTGGAGGTGCGGCTCGGCGGCCAGCGCGTCGGCCGGCGGAGCTACCAGGTGCCCGCCGCCCACCACATCGACTCGCTCTCCGTGGACGAGACCGGCCGGGCCAGCGCCGTCTCCGTCCGGGGCAGCCTGTACTGGCTGACGCACCGCGACGGCCCGGCCCGCACGATCATCGACTCCCCCGGCGTCCGGGTCCGGCTGCCCGAGATGCTCGGCAGCGGCGGCCAGGTCGCCTACGTGACCGACGCCGACGGCGAGGACGCCGTCGAGGTGGCGTACCTGCCGCGCGCCAGCGGCGACCGGCCGCCGCGCCGGCTCGCCTCCGGGGACCTCGGCCGGGTCGAGGAGCTGGTCGCCGACCCGGACGGCGAGCGGATCGCGCTCGCCTCCCACGACGGCCGGCTCCTGCTCCTCGACGCGAGCGAGGAGTCCAACGGCGAGGTGAGCGAGCTGATCAGGTCCGTCAACGGGCCCGTCCGCGACCTCGCCTTCTCCCCCGACGGCGACTGGCTGACCTGGTCCCACCCCGGCATCGGCCGCTCCCTGCGCTCCATCAAGATGGCCCGCATCTCGGGCCCCGGCGCCCGCACGGTCGTGGACGTCACCAACGGGCGCTTCGAGGACGAGAACCCGGTCTTCACCCGGGACGGGCGCTACCTCGCCTTCCTCTCCTGGCGCGGCTTCGACCCGGTGTACGACGTGCACACCGGCGACCTGTCGTTCCCGCTGGGCTGCCGCCCCTACCTCGTACCGCTCTCCTCCGCGACCCCGTCCCCCTTCGCGCTGCTCCCCGACGGGCGCCCGGCGGCCGGCGGCCTGGACCCGGCCGACGACGACACGGCACCGGCCGAGGGCACGGTGACGGTGGAGATCGAGGGCCTCGCCGAGCGGGTCACGCCCTTCCCCGTGGCCGCCTCCAAGTACTCCGCGCTGCACCCGGTCAGCGGCGGCGGGCTCGTCTGGCTGCGCTGGCCCATCTCGGGCGCGCTCGGCGAGACCTTCGCCAACCCGGCCGACACCTCGGGCCGCCCCACCCTGGAGCACTTCTCCATCACCAAGGCCCGCAAGAGCGAACTCGCCTCCGACCTCGACTGGTTCGCGGTCAGCGGCGACGGCACCCGGCTCGTCGTCGCCGACGAGGGCGAGCTGCGGGCGGTGCCCGCGACCGAGGCCGGGGACGGCGACTCGACCGTCTACCTGGACCTGCGGCGCATCCTGCACGAGGTCGACCCGGGCGCCGAGTGGCGCCAGGCCTTCGACGAGGCCGGGCGGATCGTCCGCGCCTACTTCTGGGAGCCCGGCATGGGCGGGGTCGACTGGACGGCGGTCCTCGACCAGTACCGGCCGCTGGTCGAACGGGTCGCCTCCCCCGACGAGTTCGCCGACCTGCTGCGCGAGGTGATGGGCGAGCTGGGCACCTCGCACGCGTACGTCACCCCGGCCCGGCGCAACGAGGGACCGCCGCACTACCAGCGGCCGATGGGCCTGCTCGGCGCCAACCTCGTGCTCCGGGACGCCGGCTGGACGGTGAAGCGGATCCTGCCCGGCGAGTCCTCCGACTCCAAGGCCCGCTCCCCGCTCGCCGGTACGGGCATCCGCGAGGGCGCCGTCCTCACCCACGTCGACGGGCGGCCGGTGGACCCGGTCACCGGCCCGTACCCGCTGCTCTCCGGCACCGGCGGCACCACCGTCGAGCTGACCTTCACCCCCGCCGAGGGCGAGGGGCGCGCCCGCCGCGTCGCCGTCGTCCCGCTCGTGGACGAGCGCCCGCTGCGCTACCAGGACTGGGTCGCCAAGCGCCGGACCGTGGTCCGCGAACTCAGCGGCGGGCGCTGCGGCTACCTCCACATCCCCGACCTGGGCGGCTCCGGCTGGGCGCAGTTCAACCGGGACCTGCGCATGGAGGTCTCCCGGCCGGCCCTCATCGTGGACGTGCGCGGCAACGCGGGCGGCAACATCAGCGAGCTGGTCATCGAGAAGCTGACCCGCCGGATCCTCGGCTGGGACCTCACCCGGAACGCCCAGCCCGTCAGCTACGCCTCCAACGCGCCGCGCGGCCCCGTCGTCGCCCTCGCCGACGAGGCCACCTCCTCCGACGGCGACATGATCACCGCCGCCTTCAAGCTCCTGGGCCTCGGGCCGGTCGTCGGCCAGCGCACCTGGGGCGGGGTCGTCGGCATGACCGGCCGCCACCGGCTCGGGGACGGCACCCACATCACGGTGCCGATGAACGCGGCCTGGTTCCCCGAGTACGGCTGGTCCCTGGAGAACCACGGCGTCGAGCCCGACCTCGCGGTGCTGCGCACCCCCCTGGACTGGGCGGAGGGCCGCCACGCCCAGCTCGACGACGCCGTCCACGTCGCCCTCGCGCTCCTGGAGGAGACCCCGGCGGCGAGCCCCCCGGCGTACGAGGAACTGCCGGACCGCTCGCGCCCGAAACTCCCGCCGAGACCGCAGGGGTGAGCGGGCGGGCCCGCCCGAAGGCGTACGCCGGGACCGGCGGGGCGAGCGGGCCCACCCGGAGCCGTACACCGGGACCGGCGGGATGAGCGGGTCCGCCCAACCCCGTACGCCGGAACCGAGGGGCCCTGCCCGACCCCGTACGCCGGGACCGAGGGGGGGCTTGCCCGACCCCGTACGGCCGGGGCCGAGGGCCCCTACCCGGCCCCGTACGCCAGGTCGAGCTCGTACGAGGCGCCCGCCCGGCCGTCCAGCACCACGCTCCCGACCGCGCCGAACCCGATCCGCCCGAGCACGGCCCTCGACCCCGCGTTGTCGAGGGTCGTGACGGCGGTCAGCCGGCTCAGCCCGTACTCCTCGCGGGCCAGCCGGCACACCTCGCGTACCCCGGCCGTCGCCAGCCCGCGCCCGGCGGCCCGCTCGGCGACCCGGTAGCCCAGCTCGGCGCCCCCGTCGGCGACGTCGACCAGATTGAACCGCCCGAGGACCTCCCCGCCCTCCCCCACCAGCACGTGGAAGTGCACCGCCCCGGCCTCCTGCTCGTCGAGCAGCGCCCGGTGCCGCTCCTCGAACCCGCTGAAGTACGCGTCCCCCCGGTCGGGCACGGACGCGGCGAAGTAGGCCCGGTTCTCCCGCTCGAACACGAGCAGGGCGGGGGCGTGGTCGGAGCGCAGTCGTTCGAGTACGGCCATGGGCGCCACCGTACGAAGATCCGGCGGCGGGCGCGCGGGAGTCGCGGGCACTGGCCGAAAACGCGCGGAGGCGCACCCGGTCTTCCGGGTGCGCCTCCGGTGTGAACCGGCGGGCGTCAGGCCTGGCGGTCCTGGTTGCGGCGGTCCTGGACCTCCTGCTGGGCCCGGTCCGTCGCGTCCTGGGAGCGGTCGCGGCCCTGGGAGGCGCGCTCGGACGCTTCGTCCTTCGCCTTGCCCATGGCCTCCTTGGCCTGGTTCTTGATCTGCTCGGCCTTGTCCTTGAACTGGTCCTGCACGCCCATGGAAGTTCACTCCTGTGAGAGGTGTGGGGGAGGTCGGGGACGCGGTGTCCCCGGCCTCGATCAGCCTCGCACGAGCGAACATTCCGCGCATTTCGATCAGTTACGGACGGTGAGACGCGGAGGTCGGGCGCGGGACCCGGGGTCAGACCCTCTCGGTCCGCTCCTGCTCGTCGGCCGCGCCGCCCGCGCCCACGAGCCCCTTGGAGACCGTGCCGAGGCGCGGCTCGAAGCGCCTCATCTCGCGCTGGCCCACGGTCGCGATCACGCTGGGCAGGTAGCCGCGGATGGACTGCATCCCGCGCAGCCACCACTGGGCGTAGACGTGCGGCGAGCGCCGCTCGATGCCCGCGACGATCCGGTCGACGGCCGGGCCGAGGGGGTACGTGCGGTTCGACGGCCACGGCAGCCGCTGGCGCAGCTCCCGCATGACGTCGTCCTCGTCGGCGCCCCGCACCATGTCCGTGTCGGTCCAGGAGAGGTAGCCGACGCCGACCTTCACGCCCTTGTAGGCGACCTCGGCGCGCAGGCTGTGCGCGAAGGCCTCGACGCCCGACTTGGAGGCGCAGTACGCCGTCATCATCGGGGCCGGGGTGATCGCGGCGAGCGAGGCGATCTGGAGGAAGTACCCGCGGGACTCCATGAGGACGGGCAGGAAGGCCCGGCCGGTCACGGCGCCGCCGATCAGGTTGACCTCGATGACCCGCCGCCAGGCGACCGGGTCGGAGTCGACGAACGGACCGCCGGACGCCACACCGGCGTTGGCGACGACGATGTCGACCTTCCCGAACCGCTCCTTCACCTCGGCCGCGACCCGGGACATCGCCTCGTGGTCGGTGACGTCGGCGTGCCACCAGTCGGCCTCCGTGTGGAGCCGGCCCGCGACCTCCTTGAGCTGCTCGGGCTCCAGGCCGACGAGCGCGATCTTCGCGCCGCGCGCGGAGAGCTTGCGGGCGAGGAGTTCGCCGACGCCGCGGGCCCCTCCGGTGACGACCGCGACCTGTCCTTCGAGACTCACCCTGCTCATGCGTCCTCCTTGGCGTTCACGGTGGTGTCCTTCACGCCGAGGTACGTGAGGGTCAGTTCGCGGATCTGCGCGGTGACGGCCTCCGGCGCCTCCACCGGGGTCATGTGCCCCATGCCGGTCAGCTCGACGAAGCCCGCGCAGTGCGGCAGCGCCCCGGCCATCGCGCGGGAGTGGGCGGCCGGGGTGAGCCGGTCGGCGGTGCCGACGAGCACGGCGACCGGCAGCCGCAGCGCCCGCACGCCGTGTTCGAGGTCGAGTCCGGCCAGGACCTGCGACCAGCCGTGGCGCGGGCCGCGCGGGCAGGCGTGCACGATCCGGGCGCAGGCGTCGACCTTCTCGGGCGCCGAACCGGGGCCCATCGTCGCGTACTTGAGGACCTTCTTCGAGACGGCGTTGACCGGCCCGAGCGGTGCCTTGGCGCCCAGGACGGCCTTGGTCAGGCGGGTGCGGAGCCCGCTCGGCCGCAGCGGTACGACGGTGGCCTCGGCGGTCAGCCGGGAGGGTCCGGTGGAGCAGAGCAGCACGGCGGCGGCGTGGTCGCGCAGCCCGTGGCGCTCGGCGGCGGCCATGATCGTCATGCCGCCCATGGAGTGCCCGGCGATCACGGCCCGCTCGCCGGTGGCGAGGGTGGCGGAGAGCACCGCCTCCAGGTCGTCGGCGAGCGCCGTCGTCGAGTAGCCGCCGGGGCCGGGGTCGGGCGAACGCCCGTGGCCGCGCTGGTCGTAGGCGATGACCCGGTGGTCGGCGGCGAGCGCCCGGATCTGCTCGGCCCAGAAGGCGATGGAGCAGGTCCAGCCGTGGGCCAGGACGACGGCGGGGGCGCCCTCGGGGCCGTACACCTCGACGTGGACGCGGGAGCCGTCGGCGGAGGTGACGGTGAGTTCGCGGGCCCCGGGGAGCGGGGTCAGGTGCCGGCTCACTGGGCGGCCTCCTTCGTGCGGGAGGGACGGGTCGTGGCGGGGGCGGTCCTGGGCGCGCGGATCACCTCGTACTCGGAGAGGTCGACCTGCCGGGTCTCGCGCCGGAACTCGCCGGTGGTGCCCGGCCAGAGGGTGGTGTTGCGGCCGTTGGCGTCGAGGTACCAGCTCTCGCAGCCGCCCGCCTTCCAGACGGTCCGCTCCATCCGGGCCTGGACCTTGCGGTTCCAGGCGTTCACGGCGGAGGGCCGGGCGGCGAGGGCGGCGCGGCCGCCGAGGACGTTGAGCTGGCGCAGGTAGTCGGCCATGTAGTTCAGCTGGGACTCGATCATCAGGATCATCGAGGAGTTCCCGAGGCCGGTGTTGGGGCCGATGATCGTCATCCAGTTGGGGAAGCCGGCGGCGGTGGCGCCGCGCAGCGACTCCATGCCGTCCTTCCAGGCGTCGGCGAGCGAGTGCCCGTCGGCGCCGATGACGCGCGGGGCGATCGGCATGTCGGTGACGTGGAAGCCGGTGCCGAAGACGATCGCGTCGACCTCGGTCTCGGTGCCGTCGGCGCCGACCAGGGTCGAGCCGCGGACCTCGCGCAGCCCGGAGGCGACGACGTCGACGTTGGGCTGCGCGACCGCCGGGTAGTACGCGTTCGACAGCAGGATCCGCTTGCAGCCGATGCGGTACGAGGGGGTCAGCTTGGCCCGCAGCGCCGGGTCCTTGACCGCCCGGGCGATGTTGGCCTTGGCCAGCTTCTCGACGAGGCCCAGCTCGCCGGGGTGCTTGGTGAAGGCGCCGACCTGGAGCTCGCGGATGCCCCAGAGCAGGCCGCGGCGCAGGGTGGCGGTGGCGGGCAGGGTGCGGTGCAGCCAGCGCTCGGCGCCGGTGATGTTCCGGTCCATGCGGGGCATGACCCACGGGGGCGTGCGCTGGAAGAGCGTGAGCTTCCGGACCTTCGGCTGGATCGCGGGCACGATCTGGATGGCGGAGGCGCCGGTGCCGATCATGGCGACGCGCTTGCCGGTGAGGTCGTAGTCGTGGTCCCAGCGGGCCGAGTGGAAGACCTTGCCGGGGAAGTCGGCGAGCCCCGGGATGTCGGGGATCTTGGGGTCGGAGAGCGGGCCGGTCGCGGAGACGACGACCTCGGCGCTGAAGGAGCCGGAGGAGGTCTCGATCTCCCACCTCAAGGCGTCGGCGTCCCACTCCATCCGCAGCACCTCGTGGTTCAGGCGCAGGTGCGGCCGGATCCCGAAGGTGTCGGTGACGTGCTCCAGGTACGCGCGGATGTGGTGCTGCCCGGAGAAGGTGCGGGGCCAGTCCGGGTTGGGCGCGAAGGAGAAGGAGTAGAGGTGGGAGGGGACGTCGCAGGCGCACCCGGGATAGCTGTTGTCGCGCCAGGTGCCGCCCACGGAGTCGGCCCGCTCCAGGACGACGAAATCGGTGATCCCCTCGCGGCGCAGCCGGACGGCGGCCCCCAGGCCGCCGAACCCCGATCCGATCACCGCCACCCGTACGTTCTCGTGCTTCGCCATGCCGCCTCCCGTGCGCCCGGCTGATTCCGCCAGCAATCACTGGCATGGTGGGGACTGTAGAGCAGCTCCCTACCGAGCGGTAGGGGTACGACGAGGGAAAGTTACCGGCGGTACAACATAGGCTGGCGACCGTGGCAGAAGGATCGAGCCCCGGGAGGGGCGCGGGTAGGGGCGACGCGGCGGGCGCGGGCAGCGTGGCGGACGCGGGTGCGGGCGGCGCGACGGGTACGGGCGGACTGACGGGTACGGACCCGGGCGGCGCGACGGACGCGGGTGCGACCGGAGGCCCTGCGGGCGCGGGCGGCGCGGGTACGGGAGCGGCCCCGGGCACGACCGGCCCGGCGGCCGTGCCGGGCCCGCACGCGACCGCCCCCGCCCCGGAGGGCGTCCGCGAGTACCGCATGGAGGAACTGGCCGCCGCCGCCGGCATCACCGTGCGCACCCTGCGCTTCTACCGCGAGCGCGGCCTGATCCCGCCGCCCCGCCGCGAGGGCCGGATCGCCTGGTACGACGAGCAGCACCTGGCCCGGCTGCGGACGATCGCCGCCCTCCTGGAGCGCGGCCACACCCTCAACGGCATCGCCGACCTGACCACCGCCTTCGAGAGCGGCCGGAACGTCCGCGAGGTCCTCGCCATCGACGTCCCCAGCGAGGAGGAGCCGGTCCGGCTCACCCCCGAGGAGCTGGCCGACCACTTCGCGGGCGAGGTGACGCCCGAGAACCTGGCCGCCGCCCTCGACCTGGGCTACCTCGTCACCGACGGCGAGGAGATCGTCCACATCAGCCGCCGGCTGCTCGACGTCTCCGCCGCGCTCGTCCGCGAGGGCGTGCCGCTCGCGGAGGTCCTCAAGGCGGGGGCCAGGGTCCGCGAGCACGCCGACGCGCTCGCGGAGCTCTTCACCGAACTGCTCCGCGCCCACGCCGCCGAGGAGGACCTGTGGCGGTTGCGCCCGCTCGCCAAGAGCGTGGTGGAGGCGGAGCTGTCGATGGCCCTGGACCGCCGCCTGCGCGACGCCCCCTGAACGGGGCCTACAGGTCGTAGACGGCGGTGACGGGCGCGTGGTCGCTCCACCGCTCGTCGTGGGTGGCGGCCCGCTCGACGTACGCCTTCGCGGCCTTGGCGGCGAGCCCGGGCGTGGCGATCTGGTAGTCGATGCGCCAGCCGCTGTCGTTGTCGAAGGCGCGCCCTCGGTAGGACCACCAGGAGTAGGGGCCCTCCATGTCGGGGTGGAGCTGCCGCACGACGTCCACGTACCCGCCGTCGTCCTCGCCGAGGACCCGGCTCAGCCACTCCCGCTCGTCGGGCAGGAAGCCGGCCTTCTTCTGGTTGAGCTTCCAGTTCTTGAGGTCGGCCTGACGGTGGGCGATGTTCCAGTCGCCGCAGACGACGACCTCGCGCCCGCCGGCGGCGGCCCGGACGCGGAGCTCCTTCAGGTAGGGCAGGAACGCGTCCATGAAGCGGTACTTCTCGTCCTGGCGCTCGGTGCCGACCTCGCCGGAGGGCAGGTAGAGGCTGGCGACGGTGACGCCGGGCAGGTCGGCCTCGACGTACCGGCCGCTGGTGGCGAACTCGGCGCACCCGAAGCCGACCCGGACGGCGTCGGGCTCGCGCCGGGTGTAGAGGGAGACGCCGGCACGGCCCTTGGCGGCGGCGGGGGCGTGCACGGCGAACCAGCCCTCGGGCGCCCGCACCTCCGGGGGCAGCTGGGCCTCCTCGGCGCGCACCTCCTGGAGGCAGAGGACGTCGGCGGAGGTCCCGGCCAGCCACTCGACGAAGCCCTTCTTGGCGGCGGCGCGAAGACCATTGACATTCGCTGTCGTGACAGTGAGCATCCCGGGAGAATACCGACACCCACGACCCGTACACACGTACGATGAAACGCATGAACATCCGTCCCACCCCCTATGACCACCCCGACGCCGTCAAACTCAACGACGCGGTCCAGGCGGAGTACGCCGTCCGCTACGGCGACGAGGGCGACGTCACGCCGCTGGACGCCGGGATGTTCGTCCCGCCCCGCGGCCTGTACCTGCTCGCGTACCACCCCGAGGGGCAGCCCCTCGCCACCGGCGGCTGGCGCACGCAGGACGCGAACGACCGGGGGTACGCGGACGGCGACGCCGAGCTGAAGCGCATGTACGTGGTCCCCGAGGCCCGCGGCCTGGGCCTGGCCCGCCGCATCCTGGCGGCCCTCGAAGCCGACGCCCGCGCCGCCGGCCGCACCCGCATGGTCCTGGAGACGGGCACCGCCCAGCCGGAGGCCATCGCCCTCTACGCGTCCAGCGGCTACGCCCCGTGCGTCAAGTTCGGCCACTACCGCGACCACCCGGAGAGCCGCTGCTACGCGAAGCCCCTGGTCTGACGCGCCGGACCCGTCAGCCGCCGCCCTCCCCGGGGGTGCGGCGGCGACGGTAGGCCCGGGCGGTGCCGAGCCCGATGAGGACGCTGGGGAGGACGACGAGGACCCCGTTGACGGTCGGGTCCTGATCGTCGATCAGGAGGTCCGCCAGGGAGGACAGCGCGAAGACGCCGACACCCGTCACCACCAGGAACAACGCGAGCTCGTTCCACCGGTTCTTCGAGCTGTGGGTCACGCTCCGCATTGTCGCCCGGGACGCCGTCCCGACTTGTCCCGCCTCGCCGGAAAGGCGGGAAATGCGACGACCGGGCGCCGCCCCCGCTGTCGGACCCCGGGGCCAGGATGGACGCCATGACGAAGACAGCGGCGGACTACGCGTGGTTCGAGGACGACTTCCCGGACATCGCCGAGGCGTACTGCTTCACCCTGGTGCGGGGCCTGTCCCCCACCGAGGTGACGGCCCGGCTCGGCGGACGGTCGGAGGCGCCCCTGCGGGGCGTGACCGCGGTCGTGGACGCCGCCTTCGCCCAGTACGACCTGGAGGCCGGCGACCGACAGCTGATCGCGATGGTGCCCGTCGGCGACTGGACGCTCCTGATCGAGCCCAACGGCTACCTCGGGGTCACCGAGGAGCAGGCGCTCCCGGCCTCCGCGGGGACGAGCTGGATCTCCCACTTCACCAACATCAACGCCCTCGGCACGTTCCTCCGGGCGGAGGACGGGGTGCTGCGCCTGTGCTTCGACCCCGTGTTCCCCGAGGACCGCTGGGGCACGGCGCCCGACGAGCTCCTCGGCGTCATGGAGCAGATCGGCTTCCACTTCGACGACGATGACGACGACGATCCGGAAACGGATCTGTCCGCACCGGCGGGGTTCGCCCTGGCCGAGCACCTGACCGGCGTCGCCGTCACCCCGACACTGCTCCGGGACACGACGTTCACCTGCGCCACCGTACGGATCCCCTGACCACCCGCCTCCCGAGGACGAGGACGAGGACGAGGCCACGCTCGGGGAAGTGCCGAAGTCCGCTCGATACTCACTGGAGCCGCAGCGGCCGCACACGGCAGAGTGACCGGGTGACTGAACTGTGGGCACACACCCCGACCTGGACGGAAGTGGATCCGTCGCGACACCCGTTCGATCGGGGCAAGGGCGACACCGCCGGCCTGCTCGAGTGGCGCGACCGGCTGGAGGATCCGGCGGAGCGCCGCCCGCCGCACCGGAGGCAGTCATGAGGGAACGCGATGTCCTGCTCAACGAGCTCGCTCAGGGGCTGCGTCCGATGCCGGAGGGCATCGAGTGGTTCGACGGCCTCACCCCGGAGGAGCAGACCTGGACACTGCGGTTCCTGGCCCACCACTGCGTCCAGGCCCGGGCCCTCACGGAAGACGGACCGGAAAGCATCAGCCGTGCCGGGCTGCGCCCGACGCACACGCCCGCGGTGCTGATCGCACGGGGCCGGATCGACCAGCAACTGGGGAAGATCGCCGGCCTCGCCCCCCTCGACGAACGCCGCAAGGCGTTCCGGCTCCTGATCGCGGTGCTCGCGATCGCCGACGCACGGCGTCGCGAGCGCTATTGCTCGGACGGGTGCGGTCATTGGTGGCATCAGCTGTCCGACGCGGGCTGACCGCCGACCGCTCACCCGCGCAAGGCTCCCGGAGCAATTGCCGAACGGCTTCCGAAAAGGCGAAAATCCCGTCCGATCTTTCGATCGGACGGGATTCCCGTTGTCTGTGGACCTGTGGGGATTTGAACCCCAGACCCCCTCGATGCGAACGAGGTGCGCTACCAGACTGCGCCACAGGCCCTTGCGACGTGTGAAACATTAGCACCCCGACCGACGAGAACAAAAATCGCTTCCACCGCAGGTCAGCCGAGGGCGTCGGGGAGGGCTTCCCGGATCGTCTCGTGCCGGTACCGCCACCGGATCTCGGTCAGGGCGTCCTCCGCCTCCCGGCGGATCTCGGGGTGGGGGTGACCGAGGAAGCGCTTGGCGAGCGGGATCGCGGCCTTCTCGTACGTGGAGCCGAGGGCCGACAGGACATGGGCGAGGAGCGGGGGGTCGAAGCGGTCCGCCGCGTCGGCGAGCGGCTCCACCAGCGGAAGGGGGAGCGCGTAGCGCGTGCCCGCCGTACTGATCGCGTGCAGGGCGGACTCCAGGACCGTCCTGTCCTCGTCCTCCGACAGGCCGATCCGGGCCATGCGTCCGACGATCCGGTCGGCGTCCTGCCGCGTCAGCGGGCCCGCCTCCAGGAGGTCGCCGATCTCGTCCAGGAGGAAGTGGCGGCGGGGCGTGGCCGGGTCGTCGAATTCCCTCCAGGCCTGCTCGATCCGGGCCGTGAGGCGCTCGTAGCCGTCCATGGGCGGGAGCTCAGGGCGCCCGCCCGCCGGGGTCACTCGTTGGCGGCCCGGGGGCGGTCGTCGTCCGCGTACTGGTCGAAGAGCGGGGTGCGGCCGTGGTCGTGGTCGCGGCGCGGGGCGGCGGGGCGGCGGCGGGGGGCCGGGGCGGGGGTCGGGTCGGCCGCCGTGGAGGAGCGGGCCGCGCTCCAGGTCTCCGGGTCCGTGACGTCGACGCCGCTCGACGCGCGCGGGGCGACCGGGGCGGTGACGTACGTGGGGAGCGGGACCGGGACCGGGTCCCAGCTGTCGCCGCGGACCGGGCCGCGGTCACGCTGCTGGTCCACCCACTCGGCGTGGTCGGTCTGTTCGACCAGGGCGCGCCGGTCCGCCTCCTGCGGGGAGACCGCCGGGGCCGTCGCGGGCGCCTGGTCGGCCTCCGGCTCGGGCGTCGGGGCGGGGCGGCGGCTCTCGCGCAGCCGGGCGGCCGCCGCCTCGGCGCGGCGCCGGTCCATCACGTACACGAAGCGGCGCCGCTCCTGGACCCGCAGGTGGACGATGTACGCGCTGAGGAGCAGGGCGGGGGCGGCCGGCGCCCACAGGAAGGGGACGCCGCCGACGGCCGCGACGATCGCGCCGAGCGTGAAGGCCAGGAAGAGGACGATCGTGGTGCGGCGGCGCCGGGCGAGGACCTTGCCGCGGCGGGCGCGCTCGGCCGCGCCCGGGGCGGCGGGGCGGGGCGGGGCGGACGCGGACCCCGGCTCGCGCTCCGGTTCGTGAGCCGGAGCGTGAGCCGGGGCACGGTCCGCCGGGCGGTCGCGGTCCGGCGTACGGTTGCGGTCGCGGTCGCGGTCCGGGAGTTCGAGACGCGCCTCCGTCCTGGCCGCGGGCGCGGAGAAGGCCCGGACGTCGACCGAGCTGAGGTGCTCGGTCGCCGCGTCCGGGTCCACGTCGGGCGTCGGGCCCTGTGCCGTCCGGTCCCGCTCCTTGAGCTCCTTGGCGTAACGGCGTTCCATGCCCGCCCGTCCGGAAAGCAGCCGGATGGCGGTGCTGAAGCGTTCCGTCGGACGGGCTTCGTTCAGCTCGTCCTGCCTGCGGAGCCACATCGGTACCAAGTAGGCGGCCCAGGCCCCGACGATGACTGCGTAGATGAGGCCGCTGCTGCTCACGCTTCACACGGTAGAGGGGTTCGCGGGAGGCCATAGGCCAATTGGCCCGGTGTGTCGCACGATCTGGCTGATATCACTGAACTTTTTTGTGATTGTTCAGATCGATTGACTGCCAACTCCCGATTGAATTCGAACACTTATTTCATTCTCGCCTGACGCCAGCGCCGCAACAGCCCTTCCGGGACCTCTTCCGCCGTGAGCGCGAACACCAGATGGTCCCGCCACGCCCCGTCGATGTGCAGATAGCGCGGCCGCAGCCCCTCCTCCCGGAAGCCCAGCTTCTCCACGACCCGGCGCGAAGGGCCGTTCTCCGGGCGGATGCACACCTCCACCCGGTGCAGGCCGACCGTGCGGAAGCAGTGGTCGACGGCGAGCGCGACCGCCGTCGGCATCACCCCGCGCCCGGCCACCGCGCTGTCCACCCAGTACCCCACGTGCCCCGAGCACATCGAGCCCCAGGTGATCCCGGCCACCGTCAACTGGCCGACCAGCCGACCCCGGTACTCGATCACGAACGGCAGCATCCGGCCCGCGTTCGCCTCCGACCGCAGGTGGCGCACCATCTGACGGTAGGTCGGGCGCTGGGCGGCCGGGCCGCCCGGGGGCGGCGGCGGGACCGTCGCCTCCCACGGCCGCAGCCACTCGCGGTTGCGCCGGTTCACCTCGCGCCAGGCCGCGTGGTCCCGCATCCTTATCGGCCGCAGGACGACGTCGCCGTCGACCAGGACCGCGGGCCAGGACGGGATCACGACGGTCTCGGATGGTCGCCGCCGCGGATCTGGTCGACGGCGTGCCTCAGGAGCGGCTCCAGGACGGCCAGGCCGTCGCGCACCCCGCCGGTCGAGCCGGGCAGGTTCACGATCAGGGTGCGGCCCGCGACCCCGGCGAGGCCCCGGGAGAGCACCGCCGTCGGCACCTTCTCCCGGCCGTACGCGCGGATGGCCTCCGGGATGCCCGGGATCTCCCGCTCCAGGACCCGGCGGGTCGCCTCGGGGGTCAGGTCGGTGGGCGAGATGCCCGTGCCGCCGGTGGTCACGACCAGGTCGTACCCGGCGTCCACGGCCGCCCGCAGCGCCGCCTCGACGGGGTCGCCGTCCGGGACGACCTGCGGCCCCTCGACCGCGAACCGCAGCGCGGTCAGGGCCTCGGCGATCAGCGGGCCGCCCTTGTCCTCGTACACCCCGGCCGCCGCCCGGTTGGAGGCGGTGACGACCAGGGCCGCGTAGGCGTCCGCCGGGGCCTCCCCCGGCGCGGCCGCCCCGGCGGGCTCCGGGTGCCCGTGCGTCCCCGCCACCCCGTCGGCGCGCGTCACGACTCGCCCCGCGCCCAGCGGCCGGACTTGCCGCCCGTCTTCTCCTCCACCCGCACGTCGGAGATGACCGCGCCCTTGTCGACCGCCTTGACCATGTCGACGACCGTCAGGGCCGCCACCGAAACCGCCGTCAGGGCCTCCATCTCGACGCCCGTGCGGTCCGTGGTCTTCACGGTCGCCAGGATCTCGACCGCGTCGTCCGCGACCGACAGGTCGAGCGTCACGCCCGAGACGGCGAGCGGGTGGCAGAGCGGGATGAGGTCGGGCGTCCTCTTCGCGCCCATGATCCCGGCGATCCGCGCGGTCGCGAGCGCGTCGCCCTTCGGGACGCCCTCGCCGCGCAGCAGCTCGATCACGCGCGGCGAGACGAGGACCCGTCCGCTGGCACGCGCCGTGCGGGCCGTGACGTCCTTCGCGGAGACGTCGACCATGCGGGCCGCCCCCGCCTCGTCGATGTGGGTGAGACCTTGCTGCGTGCTCATGGCCGTGACACTCCCGGTCGCTGGGTGGGACGAGACACCGTACCCCCACCCTGGCCCCCTCAGCCGAGGAGGACCACTTCCAGCTCGGCGCCCGGAGCCACGGCCTCCGTCTCCTCCGGGACCACGATCAGGCAGTCCGCGTGCGCGAGGGCCGCGACCAGGTGGGACCCGGCACCGCCCACGGGGGTGACGGCGCCGGTCTCCCGGTCGTACACCCCGCGCAGGAACTGGCGGCGGCCCGCCGGGGACCTCAGCGGTCCGTCCGCGTCCAGGACCGCCCGCACCCGGGGCCGGTGCAGGTCCTCGACGCCCATCAGGGCGCGGATCGCGGGGCGGACGAACAGCTCGAAGGAGACGTACGAGGAGACCGGGTTGCCCGGGAGGGCGAGCAGCGGGATCCGGTCGGCGCCGATCGCGCCGAAGCCCTGCGGCTTGCCCGGCTGCATGGCCAGCTTGCGGAAGTCGACCTCGCCGTCGGCGGTCAGCGCCTCCTTGACCACGTCGTACGCGCCGACGCTCACCCCGCCCGTGGTGACGATCAGGTCCGCGCGGATGAGCTGGTCCTCGATGGCGGAGCGCAGCGACTCCGCGTCGTCGGCGACGGCCCCCACCCGGTAGGCCAGGGCTCCGGCGTCCCGGGCGGCGGCGGCGAGCGCGAAGCTGTTGGAGTCGTGGATCTGCCCCGGACCCAGCGGCTCGCCCGGCTGGACCAGCTCGCTGCCGGTGGAGAGGACGACGACCCGGGGGCGGGGCCGCACCCGGACCGTGCCGCGCCCGATCGCGGCGAGGAGCCCGATCTGCGGCGGCCCGAGGACGGTGCCGGCGGCGAGGGCGAGCTCTCCGGCGCGGACGTCGCTGCCCTGCGCGCGCACATGGGCGCGGGCCTCGGCGGCGCGATGCACCCGGACCTCGCCAGCCGCGCCCTCGGGGGCGGCGCTCGCGGCGCTCATGCCGGTGGCCGCGCCCCCGCCCGTACCGCCGTCGGTCCACTCGACGGGGACGACGGCCTCGGCGCCGGGCGGCAGCGGGGCGCCGGTCATGATCCGGGCGGCCTGGCCGGGGCCGACCTCGGGCAGGCCGTCCGCGCCGGCCGCGACGTCGCCGATCACCGTGAGGACGGCGGGGAACTCCTCGGTGGCCCCGGCGACGTCGGCGACCCGAACCGCGTACCCGTCCATGGAGCTGTTGTCGAAGGGGGGCAGCGCGACCGGCACCGTCACGTCCTCGACGAGGACGCAGCCCTGGGCGTCGAGGAGCTGCAGCTCGATGGGTTCGAGCGGGGACACGGACGCGAGGACGTCGGCCAAGTGCTCGTCGACCGTCCACAGGTCGCGGGCCGGACCCGCGCAGGGGTCGGGCGCGTCCTTCTCCCGGTCCTCGTCGTGGTCGTCGTGGGACGGCGACGGTGCCGTGCTGCTGCTCAAGGCCTACATCTCCTCGCTGACATATCTCCGGAGCCAGGCCCGGAAGTCCGGTCCCAGATCTTCACGTTCGCACGCGAGTCTGACAATGGCACGCAGATAGTCCCCGCGGTCACCGGTGTCATAGCGGCGCCCCTTGAACACGACGCCGTGCACCGGCCCGCCGATCTTCTCGTCCGAGGCGAGCTTCTGCAGGGCGTCGGTCAGCTGGATCTCGCCGCCGCGGCCCGGCTCGGTCTCCCGCAGCGTGCCGAAGACGGCCGGGTCCAGGACATAGCGGCCGATGATCGCGTAATTGCTGGGCGCCTCGCCCGGTCCGGGCTTCTCGACCAGGTCCGTCACCTTGACGACGTCCGCGTCCACGGTGGCCTCGACCGCCGCGCAGCCGTACTGGTGGATCTGCGAGGGCTCGACCTCCATGAGGGCGATCACGCTGCCGCCCTCGCGCTCCTGGACCTCCACCATCCGCGCGAGCAGCGGGTCCCGCGGGTCGATCAGGTCGTCGCCGAGGAGCACCGCGAAGGGCTGGTCGCCGACGTGCGGGGCCGCGCACAGGACGGCGTGGCCGAGGCCGCGCGGGGCGCCCTGGCGGACGTAGTGCATGGTGGCGAGGTCGCTGGGCTCCTGGACCTTGGAGAGGCGCTCCGCGTCGCCCTTCCGGCTCAGGGCCTCCTCCAGCTCGTAGTTCCGGTCGAAGTGGTCCTCCAGGGGACGCTTGTTCCGTCCGGTGATCATCAGCACGTCGGAGAGGCCGGCCGCGACGGCCTCCTCGACGACGTACTGGATGGCCGGCTTGTCGACGACCGGCAGCATCTCCTTCGGCGTCGCCTTGGTCGCCGGGAGGAAGCGGGTGCCGAGGCCGGCGGCCGGGATGACAGCCTTGCTGATCCGGCCGAGCCTGGGGAGCGACTGATTCATGCGGTGCACCCTAACGGTTCGGAATGAGAGAAAGATGTGGCTCCGATTAACTTCCTCCACATAAAGGCAGTTAGAGGAGCTTCGCGCATTCACGGAGGACCGCCATGACATCGGAAATGTCCGAAAAGAGCTTGCTGCGCAGTCGACTTCTGGGCGCCCGCGCCGCGCTGACCCCCGAATTCCTCGCGGAGTCGGCCGGTTCCTTCGCCCGCCAGGGGGTGGAACTGGCCGAGCTGGCCGGGGCGTCCACCGTCGCCGCGTACGTCTCCGTGGGCCGCGAGCCGGGCACGCGCGCGCTGCTCGACGCGCTCCACGCGCGCGGGGTGCGGGTCCTGCTCCCGGTGCTGCTCCCCGACAACGACCTGGACTGGGCCGCGTACGAGGGTCCGGACCGGCTCGCGCGGGCGGGCCGGGGGCTCCTCGAACCGGTCGGGCCCCGGCTCGGCCCGGAGGCCGTGTGCGCGGCGGACGCCGTGCTGCTCCCGGGGCTCGCGGTGGACGCGCGCGGGATGCGGCTCGGGCGGGGCGGCGGCTCGTACGACCGGGTCCTCGCCCGGCTCGTGCGGGACGGGCGGGATCCCGCCCTGGTGGTTCTCCTCTACGCGGACGAGGTGGTCGGGCGGGTCCCGGAGGAACCGCACGACCACCCCGTCCACGCGGTGGTGACCCCGGAGGCGGTGATCCGCTTCCGGGCCGCCCCCGCGGCTACGGCTTGAGGACCAGCGTGTCCTTCGTCGCCGCGTCGACCGCCGCCCTGCCGTACGCCCAGTCGTAGAGCTCGCCCTTCGCCCACGCGTCCGTCTGGTCGGTGTAGTGCGTGTGGAAGGCGTGGCCGGAGGCTCCGGTGAGGTTGATCCACCGGGACTTGTCCCAGTCGCCGACGTTGACGACCATCCGCATCGACGGGACCCAGATGACCTCGTAGCCGCCGGCCGCGTTCCAGCCGGTGGCGTCGACGGCCGCCTCGCCGCCGCCCAGGTTCCACGGGCCGCGGTTGAGGAGCCGCTGCACGACGCCGGGTCCGGCGGTGCCGAGGGTCTGGTTCTTCAGGGTCAGCTGGTGCAGCCGGCCCCAGCTCCAGGTGGAGACGTCCTTGCCGAGCTTGGCGGTCAGCTCCCAGCGCGCGTCCTTCATGGCGCGGGCGAGCAGCTGGTCACGGGTCTCGGTGGCCTGGTCGGTGCGGCTGCCCGGAGTGGTCCACCACTCGCTCTTCTCCTGCTTGAGGAGCGGGCGGACGACCTCGTACCAGCGGTCGCCGCCGTCCGGCTGCGCCGAGTCGGGGTCGCGCTGGCCGCACTCGCGGACGAGCTTGTTCTGCTCGTCGACCGGGCCGGTGGCGTCGGCCGGGCGCACGTTGATGCAGTCGCCCTCGGCGCGCACCTCCTTGGGCAGCTTGTTGCCGAAGGAGAGCTTGAGGACGTTGCGCCAGACCGCGTTGAAGTAGGCGGCGGCGGCCGAGTCGGGCTCCTGGGTGTAGTCCCAGCCCTCCAGCAGCTTCTGCGCCTCGCGGACGTGCGGGTCGGCGATGTCGATCTTGAGCAGGAGCGGGTTGAGCAGGGTCGCGATCTCGCTGCGGTTGTCCGTCTGCATGGTCCGCATGTCGTCCGGCGAGATCTTCCCGCCGTCCTTGGTCTTCGACTCGATGAGGTCGTTGATCCGCTGGCTGCGCGAGCCGTAGCCCCAGTCCTTGGTGAGCAGGTCGGGGTAGTTCTTCGGGTCGATCACGGCCTGGTTGGCGGTGACGATGTAGCCGCGCTCCGGGTTGTACTCGTAGGGCAGCTTCTCGAAGGGGATGTAGCCCTTCCACCGGTACTTCGAGTCCCAGCCGGGCGCGGGGAGGGTGCCGTCGCCGGTGGCGCGCTGCGGGATCTTGCCCGGCGACTGGTAGCCGATGTTGCCCTCGGTGTCGGCGTAGATCAGGTTCTGCGAGGGGACCTCGAAGTTCCTGGCGGCGGTCCGGAAGCTGTCGAAGTCCTTGGCGCGGTCGATGGCGAAGATCGCGTCCATCGACTTCCCGGGCTGGAGGGCGGTCCACTGGAGGGAGACGCCGTAGCCGGTGCCGCGGTCGGGGGCGGCGTTGCCGACGGGGGCCTTCTGGCCGACCGTCTCCAGTTCGGAGGAGCGGTCGGAGACCAGCGGGCCGTGCTCGGTGGAGCGGACGGTGATCTTGCGGTCGGCGCCGCCGGCGACCTTGATGGTCTCCTCGCGGACGGTGAAGGGCTTGACCTTGCCGTCGACGAGGTAGCCGTCGGGGCCGATCTTCTCCAGGTAGAGGTCGGTGACGTCGGCGCCGAGGTTGGTGAGGCCCCAGGCGATCTTGTCGTTGTGTCCGATGATCACACCGGGCATACCGGAGAAGGTGTAGCCGGAGACGTCGTAGCGGCAGGTCGCCGAGACCGAGCGGCAGTGCAGGCCCATCTGGTACCAGAGGGACGGCAGCTGCGGCGCGAGGTGCGGGTCGTTGGCGAGCAGCGGCTTGCCGGAGGTCGTGTAGTCGCCGGAGACGACCCAGGAGTTCGAGCCGATGCCGTTGCCGTTGGGGCCGAGCAGGGCCGGGACGCCGTCGAGGACCTCGGAGAGGGCGGCGAGCTGGGACGCCATCCCCTGCGAGGAGTCGCCGGAGCCGGTCGGGTTGGTGCCCGGGGTCTCGCCCGTACCCAGGTCCTCGCCCTCGGGACCGAACTTCCCGGTGGACTCGTCGACCTTCCCGCCGTCCACGATCGGCTGGTGGAGCGCGTACGGGTACTCCGGGTAGAGCTGCTTGATCTGCGCCGGGGTCAGCCGGCTGGTGAGCAGCGAGCGGTCGATCTCGTCCTGCATGTTGCCGCGCAGGTCCCAGGCCATGGCCTTGAGCCAGGCCACCGAGTCGACCGGGGTCCACGGCTCGATCGCGTAGTCGTTGGTGAGGGCCAGGGCCGCGTACTCCACGGAGACGTCCCCGGGCTCGCGGTCCTTCAGATAGGCGTTGACGCCCTCCGCGTACGCCTGGAGGTACTTCTTCGTCTCCGCCGACAGGACCTTGTCGTACTCCTCCTGCGCGACCCGGCGCCAGCCGAGGGTGCGCAGGAAGGAGTCCGTCTCGACCTGGCCCTCGCCGAACATCTCGGAGAGCCGGCCCGCGGTCACGTGGCGGCGGACGTCCATCTCGTAGAACCGGTCCTGCGCCTGGACGTAGCCCTGCGCGCGGAAGAGGTCCGTCTCGTTGTCGGCGTAGATCTGCGGGACCCCCAGGGCGTCCCGCTTCACCTCCACCTGGCCGGAGAGGCTGTCGAGGCGGATCTCGCCGGTCGTCTGCGGGAACGAGCCCCGGACGGTGCTGACACCCCAGTACCCGCCGGCCCCGACGCCCGCGACCAGCACGAGGACCAGGAGGACGAGGAGCAGGCGGGCACGCCGCCCTTTCTTCTTGGCGGGGGGCGCGGACGTGTTGGAGGGCATCGCTGTCCTTCGAGGGGCAGGGTGGTCCTGGAGTACGGGAGCCACCTTAGGCGCAGCGTCCGGACGGCTCGGACGCGGTGTCAGGAAGAGAACCGTACTGGTGAGCGGGTGAGCCACCGGGAAGGCGTCAAGAAAACGTTAAAGATTAGGTAAGGTAACGAAGTGTCGCCCGCTGGAGGAACGATCCAGCCGCATATGAGGGGAAGGATCGGCCACTGACTGTCCACCAGCTCAACGAACTCCTGCTCGTCAGCTCGCTCGTGCTGCTGATCGCCGTGGCGGCCGTGCGGATCTCCTCCCGGAGCGGCCTCCCCAGCCTCCTGCTGTACCTGGGGATCGGCGTCGCCATCGGGCAGGACGGCATCGGCAACATCGCCTTCGACAACGCCGAGCTCACGCAGGTCATCGGCTACGCGGCCCTCGTCGTGATCCTCGCCGAGGGCGGCCTCGGCACGAAGTGGAAGGAGGTCAAGCCGGCCCTTCCGGCCGCCGTCGTCCTCTCCACCGTCGGCGTCGCCGTCAGCGTCGGCGTCACCGCCGCCGCCGCCCACTACCTCGTCGGCCTGGACTGGCGGCAGGCGCTGATCATCGGTGCCGTCGTCTCCTCCACCGACGCCGCCGCGGTCTTCTCCGTGCTGCGCAAGGTGCCCCTGCCCTCCCGGGTCACCGGCGCCCTGGAGGCCGAGTCCGGCTTCAACGACGCCCCCGTCGTCATCCTCGTCGTCGCCTTCTCCACCGCCGGACCGATCGAGCACTGGTACGTGCTCCTCGGCGAGATCGCCCTGGAACTCGCCATCGGCGCGGCCATCGGCATCGCGGTCGGCTTCCTCGGCGCCTACGGGCTGCGGCACGTCGCCCTGCCCGCCTCCGGCCTCTACCCGATCGCCGTCATGGCCATCGCCGTCGCCGCGTACGCCGCCGGCGCCATGGCCCACGGCTCCGGCTTCCTCGCCGTCTACCTGGCCTCGATGATCCTCGGCAACGCCAAGCTGCCGCACGCGCCCGCGAACCGCGGCTTCGCCGAGGGACTCGGCTGGATCGCGCAGATCGGCATGTTCGTCCTGCTCGGCCTGCTGGTCACCCCGCACGACCTGATCAACGACTTCTGGCCCGCCGTCGTCATCGGCCTGGTCCTGACGGTGGTCGCGCGGCCCCTGGAGGTCCTGGTCAGCCTGCTGCCGTTCCGCATCCCCTGGCAGGAGCAGGCCCTCATGTCCTGGGCCGGCCTGCGCGGAGCCGTCCCCATCATCCTCGCCACCATCCCCATGGTGGCGAAGGTCGAGGGCAGCGAGCGGATCTTCAACATCGTCTTCGTGCTCGTCGTCGTCTACACCCTCATCCAGGGCCCGACGCTGCCCTGGCTGGCGAAGGCTCTCAAGCTCGGCGCCTCCTCGGACGCCTCCGACCTCGGCGTCGAGTCCGCGCCCCTGGAGCGACTGCGCGGCCACCTGCTCTCCGTCGCCATCCCGGAGGGCTCCCGGATGCACGGCGTGGAGGTCGCCGAACTGCGCCTCCCGGCCGGAGCGGCGGTCACCCTCGTCGTACGGGAGGAGAAGAGCTTCGTACCGGCGCCCGCGACCATCCTGCGGCACGGCGACGAACTCCTGGTCGTCGCCACCGACCCGGTGCGGGACGCCACGGAACGGCGCCTGCGGGCGGTCGGCCAGGGCGGCAAGCTCGCCGGCTGGCTCGGCACGGGCGGCGGCTCGACGGCCCTCGGCCCGCCGCCGGGGACGGAGACGCGCTTCCACCGGGCCGGACAGCGGGACGCACAGCGGCAGAAGAAGCCGACCGGCTGAGACGTAGCCCACACGAGCCCCGTGATCGCAGGAATCGATTCGGGAGAGGGAGCGTTTCCCAGGCGGGAGGACGCTCCCTCCCTGTACCATGAAGGCACACCTGATCGAACCAACTCTGCCTGACGCAGAGCTGGCGCGACCGTATGGCGGCCGTGGCGCCCCTCCGCAGTGGGGCCGGCCCGGTATCTACCGCAGTTCCGCGCATGAGGACAGCTCTCGGCGACACCCGCACCACCGTGCACGGGGCGCGCTACCAGGCGGCGGAAAGGCAAGGACCGTGGCGTCCACGGTCAACACGGGCACGGTCGACGCGGAGAAGATCCACGCGGACGAGCGGCCCGGCACGGACGGGCGGCCCGGTTACGGGCAGCTGCTGCGCACCCCCGGTGCGCTGTCCTTCCTGCTCCCCGGCTTCGCCGCCCGGCAGCCCTTCGCGATGCTGACCATCGGCATCGTCCTGCTCGTCCAGCACACCACCGGCTCCTTCGGCAGCGCCGGGGCGGTCGCCGCCGTCACCGGCGTCTCCATGGCGCTCTTCGCGCCGCAGAGCGGCAAGCTCGCCGACCGCTTCGGCCAGCGCGCCGTCCTGGTCCCCGGCGTCCTCGTCCACACCGCCTCCGTCTCGCTGCTCGTGGTCCTCGCCCTGGCCGGCGCCCCGCTCTGGGCGCTGTTCCTGGCGGCCGTGCCCGCCGGCGCCTCCGTGCCGCAGGTCGGACCGATGGTCCGGGCCCGCTGGGCGGCCAAGCTGGACGGCACCCCGCTGATGCCGACGGCCGCGGCCTTCGAGTCCGTCACGGACGAGTTCACCTTCGTCGTCGGCCCCGTCCTCGCGACCGCCCTGTGCACCGGCGTCCACCCGGCCGCCGGTCTGATCGCCGAGGCCGGCCTCACCCTCGTGGGCGGTCTGTTCTTCGCCGCGCAGCGCGCCACCCAGCCCGCGCACGGCCTGGCCGCGTCCCACGCCTCCGGGCCGCACCGCTCGGCGCTCTCCGTGCCCGGCGTCCGCGTCCTGATCGTCGCCTTCCTCGGCATCGGCTCCGTCTTCGGCGGAATGCAGGTCTCCCTCACCGCCTTCAGCGAGGAGATCGGCAACCCCGGCGCCAACGGCCTGCTGTACGGGGTCTTCGCCGCCGGCAACATGCTCGCGGGCATCGCCATGGGCGCCGTCGCCTGGAAGATCGGCCCCCGCCGCCGCCTGCTCCTGGGCTACGCGGGCCTCACCGTCGCCGCGTCCCTGCTCTGGTCCGTGCACTCGGTGCTGCTCCTCGGCGCCCTGGGCCTGGTCGTGGGCCTGTGCATCGCCCCCGCCCTGATCACCGGTTACACCATCGTCGAGACCCTGATCCCGGCCTCGGCCCGCACGGAGGCCTTCACCTGGCTCACCGGCGCCGTCGCGCTGGGCCAGGCGGCGGCCGTCACGGTCGCCGGACGCCTCGCCGACGCGCACGGCGCGAGCACCGGATTCCTGGTGCCGATGGCGGGCACGGCGCTGGCCCTGACCACGCTGGTGCTGCTGCGGTCGCGGCTGAAGCCGCGCGAGGCGGGCCGGGTCGCGGCGCGTGGTATCGGTCACCGCGTGCCGGTGGCGGTGGACTGAGGCCCCGGAATACGTCACTATGGATCGTCGTTAGCACTCGATGAGTGTGAGTGCCAGGAGGAAGTCAAGTGCCGACCTACCAGTACCAGTGCACCGAGTGCGGCGAAGGCCTCGAGGCGGTGCAGAAGTTCACCGATGACGCGCTGACCGAGTGCCCCAGCTGCAAGGGCCGCCTGAAGAAGGTGTTCTCGGCCGTCGGCATCGTCTTCAAGGGATCCGGCTTCTACCGGAACGACAGCCGCGGCTCGTCGTCCAGCAGCTCGCCCGCCTCGTCGTCGAAGTCCTCGACGTCGACGGCCGCGTCGGGCTCGTCGAACTCGTCGTCGGACGCCAAGCCCGCCGCTTCGACCGCGTCGTCGTCCTCTTCCTCCTCCTCGGCGTCCTCGTCGAGCACCGGAAGCTCGGCCGCCTGATCCGTTCTTCCCCGAGGGCCCCGTCACATGCGACGGGGCCCTCGGGCGTACCCGGAGTTCCCTCGGGGGAGTGAGGGAGTTCTCCACAGGCGCCGGGTGGTCCCCAGGCCGGAGCGGGACGGGGACGGGGCGGGGAAAGTGGGAGCCGCTTTCCCATCCTTTCCTCTGCCCGGACAGGCGGTGTCCCGTGACGACCACGAGCAGCTCCCCCTTCCCCTCCCTCACCCCCTCCTCCCTCTCCCCTTCCTCCTCCCCCGTCTCCGTGCCGGCGCCGTGCGCGGTGCCGCCCTTCGAGCCGGTACGGGTACGGGGCGCCCGGCTCCGGCTGCGCAGGGCGCTGCGCCGGAGGCGGCGGGTGCCGGTGGTGCTCCTGGCCCTGATGGCGGCGGCGCTGGCGGTGGCGGGGTCGGGCGCTTGGCCGGGCTCCGGACCGGGCCCCGGACCGAGTGCCTGGCCGGGCTCCGGATCGGCCGTCGGGTCGGGCTCCGGTGGCGGGCCGGGTCCCGGGAGCGCGAAGGCGGCCGCCGTCCGCGCACGCCCCGCGGCGGTCGTTCCCCTGGTGTCCGCTCCGGTGCGGATCGCCGACGCCGCGACCGTGCGGCTGCTGCGGCCCGGGGACCGGGTCGACGTGATCGCCGCGCCCCACGCGCCGCCGGGCGGGGAGGGCGGGGCCCGGGTGGTCGCGTCGGGGGCCAGGGTCGCCGAGGTTCCCCGGACGGACGGGGACCCCTCGGACGCGGGGGCGCTCGTCGTCCTCTCCGTGCCCCGGGCGACGGCCGCGACGCTGGCGGGCGCCGGTGTCACGTCCCGGCTGGCGGTGACGGTGTGCTGATTCGCACGGACAGCCTGTCGAGTAACCGTCCCGTGTGTACGGATTGGACGCCCGTGCGGCGGGCACGGCGTAATGGCACGGCACGCAGCACGAGTGACACAGACGAAAGGCACCTCGGTGGCGAAGAAGGAAACCGTGCTGGGAGGCTTCAAGGCCTTCCTGATGCGCGGCAATGTGATCGACCTGGCGGTGGCGGTCGTCATCGGCGCCGCGTTCACGAACATCGTGAACTCGGTGGTCAAGGGCATCATCAACCCGGTCGTGGGCGCCTTCGGCACGAAGGACCTGGAGAGCTACTCGTCCTGCATCAAGGACACCTGCGAGGTGGTCGACGGCGAGGTGCAGGGCATCGAGCTCCAGTGGGGCCTGGTGCTCAGCGCGGTGCTGAGCTTCCTGATCACCGCGGCCGTCGTCTACTTCCTGATGGTCCTGCCGATGGCGAAGATCCTCGCGAAGCGCGCCGCGCACGACAAGGCGAAGGAAGGCGTCCAGGAGACGATGGAGGTCAGCGAGCTGGAGGTGCTCAAGGAGATCCGCGACCACCTGGTCGCCCAGCGCGGCCCCTCGGCGGGGACGGCTCCCGGTTCGGGTCCCGGCTCCGCTCCCGGTTCGGGTTCCGGTGGCGGCACGGGGGCACACCCCACCTCCTGACCGGCGTCGTCCGCCGGGTTCAGAGGTGGTGCGGCGGCTTCTCGTCGAGGAAGCGCGCGAGGTCGGCGGCGCTGTCGCCACCGGTAGGAGGCCGCTCGCCCCACCCGCGGTCCGTGTCGTCCGCGGACTGGCGGTCCAGCGGATCGTCGAAGACGATGGCCGGCCGGGGCCTGCCCTCGGGGCGGGAAGGCGTGCCGGGTCGCTCCGTGTCTCGCGGGCCGTGGGCGGGGGCGGTGCTCATCCCTTCAGGGTACGCCCGCCGCCCCGCTCCGCGCCTGCCGGTCGTCCCGTACCCGGTCGTTCCGGGGGCTTTCGTTCCGGGGGCCTCCGTTCAGCGGGCTTCCGCTCAGCGGTCCTTCGGGTCGAGCAGCCAGAGGCCGAGCACCACGAGGAACGACAGGGCGAGGAAGCCCGCCCCCCACCAGGCGGTGCCGGTGTCGCCCGACATCCACTCGTCCACCACGATCGTCAGGCCCCAGAGCTGGCCGACGACGACCGAGAGCGCCAGGGCGAGACGGGCGTTCAGCTTCGAGGAGCGCTCGGGCTCCTGCTCCGCACCGGCTCCCGGCCCCGGCCCGGTGTGCCGGATCCGGGGATCGCCGTAGCCGCTGGTGGGCCGGATCTGCGGATAGCGCTCGTGCAGGGGCCGGTTCAGGCGCGGCTGCGCACTGCCCGGGGTGTACGCGGGGGGCCGGGGCGGCTCCGTGGGCCCCGGGGCCTCCGGGTCGCGGGGGAAGGCGTTCTCGCTCATGTCCGCTCGCTCCTCTCCGCCGCGCCCGCGCCCGTACCCGCCTTCTCCGGCACCGGGCTCGTCCCCGCGCCCGCGCCTTCGGCGGAGGCTCCGGGGCAGCCCAGGCGGGCGGCGAGGTCCGGGCGGTCCGGGCCGAGTTCGCGGCAGAGGCCGTCGCGGGCGCTCTCGCCCGAGCGGGCGGTGCCGACCGCCCAGACGCTGCCGTCGGCCTCCTCCACGAGGAGCACCTTCGGCAGTCCCCGGGGCGGCGGGCCGGCGGTGACCTCTCCCGTACGGGCGTTGAAGACGCCCTCGTGGCAGGGGCAGTACAGCTCGCCCTCGCTCCCCCGGTCCTTGCGCCAGAGGACGGCGCAGGCGAGGTGGGTGCAGACGGCGGAGTAGCCGGCGAGGGTGCCGTCCTCCAGGCGGACGGCGACCGCGCGGTCGTCGGCGCCGGGGTAGCGGAAGGCGAGGGAGTCGCCGGGCAGGATGCGGTCGGCGATCCGCTTCGGCTCGGGGGCGCCTTCGCCGTCGCCGTGCCGGTGCAGGATGCCGGAGGCGACGCCGATCCCGCCGACGGCGAGGCCACCGGAGACGGTGGCGACGATCCGCAGATAGTCGCGGCGGGTGGTGAGGGAGTCGGCGGCGATCCGGTCGTGGAGCGCGTCCTGGGCCGCGTCGGTGCGGGGGTCCGGCGCGGGCGGCTGGGGATCGGTGACGCTCAACGGACGTCCTTTCCGTTGATCTCCACGACGGGGAGCCCGCCGGGCACCGGCCACTGGACCTTGTCGGCGGGGACGACCATCGCGACCCCGGTGGAGACGGTGGTGGTGCCGAAGGTGAAGGAGTCGGCGACCTGGACGCCGGGGCGCTCTGCCCGCAGCTCCTCGACGGTGCCGTAGAAGAGGGCGCCGGTGGGGCAGACGGTGGCGCACATGGGGGCGAGGCCGTAGGCGGTGCGGTCGTAGCAGAGGTTGCACTTCATCTGGAGCTTGGCCTGGAGGTCGATCTTGGGCACGCCGAAGGGGCAGGCGTTGACGCAGTTGGCGCAGCCGATGCAGCGGGTGGTGTCGGCCTGCTGCACGACGCCGTCGGGGGTGACGAGGATGGCGTCGGCGGGGCAGACCTCGGCGCAGGGGGCGACGGGGTCCTCGCAGTGCATACAGACGGTGGGGAGGGAGGCGACGGAGTGGCCCTCGTCGGGGTAGTCGAGGTGGATCATCGACTTGCCGCGGTGGGAGTCGCATTCGCGGCAGGCGGAGACGCAGGCCTGGCAGCCGATGCAGCGGCCGGGGTCGATGAAGATCGTGCGGCCCATCATGTGCGGGTCAGCTCCTCTCGGCGGTGCCCCGGCCCTGGGGGGAGGTGGGGGGCAGCGGGTCGGTGCGGGAGACCTGGGCCTCGGGGTAGGCCGGGCGGCCGGGGGGCGTGGGCGGGGCGGGGACCTCGTCGATGCGTTCGGCGGCCTCGACGCGGGCGGCGCACACCTTGTACTCGGGGATCTTGGAGCGCGGGTCGAGGGCGTCGATGGTGAGGGCGTTGGCCGCGGTGGGGACGGGCCAGTGGTAGGGCACGAAGACGGTGTCGGGGCGGATGGCGTCGGTGACGAGGGCGGGGAAGACCTCGCTGCCGCGGCGGGTGACGACGCGGACGGGGTCGCCGTTGCGGAAGCCGTGGGAGGGGTGGACCTCGACCCAGGGGCGGGGGGTCTGTTCGACGAGTCCGGCGAGGCGGCGGGTCTGGTTGCCGGAGAGGAAGTGGGCGACGGTCCGGCCGGTGGTGAGCGAGAGGGGGAACTCCTCGCTGTACGGGTCCATGGGCGGGTGCCATTCGACGACCTGGAGGTGGATCCTGCCGTCGGGGTGGTAGGTGCGGCCGTCCTCGAAGAGCCGGGGGGTGCCGGGGTGGTCGGTGGTGGGGCAGGGCCAGGCGATGCCGCCGGTCTCCTCCAGGCGCTCGTAGGTGATGCCGTAGTAGTCGTTGACGGTCCCGGCGGAGGCGACGCGGAGCTCCTCGAAGACGGAGCGGGAGTCGGTGAAGTCGAACTTGTCCCCGGCGCCGAGGCGGCGGGCGAGTTCGCACATGACCCAGGTGTCGGTGCGGACGCCGGCGGGGGGTTCCTGGGCCTTGTTGTGCTTGACGACGCGGGCCTCGGCGTTGGCCATGACGCCGTCGTCCTCGGCCCAGACGGTGACGGGGAAGACGACGTGGGCGTTGGCGGCGGTCTCGGAGAGGAAGAAGTCGAACTGGGCGTGGAACTGGAGGGTGTCGTAGCCGTTCTTGACGGTGGCGTAGTTCGGGAGGGAGACGAAGGGGTTGTTGCAGATGCCGATGAGGCCGCGGATCTCCTCGCGCTGCATCTGCCAGACCATCTCCATCATGGAGGTTCCGGCGGGCGGGAGTTCGGTCTCGTCGATGCCCCAGATCTCGCAGATCTGGCGGCGGTGCTCGGGGTTGGTGATGGAGCGGCCGCCGGGCAGGAGGTCGGACTTCTGGCCGTGTTCGCGGCCGCCCTGGCCGTTGCCCTGGCCGGTGATGGTGCCGTATCCGGCGCCGGGCTTGCCGATGTTGCCGGTGGCGACGCAGAGGTTGATGACGGTGAGGCAGTTCTCGACGCCCTGGGAGTGGTGTTCGATGCCCCGGGCGTGCCAGGCCATGGCCCGTCCGGCGCCGGCGAACATCCGGGCGACCTGGACGATCTGCTCCTCGGGGACGCCGCAGATCCGTGCGGAGCGGGACGGCGGGTACTCGGCGACGGTCCGTCTGACCTCGTCCCAGCCGGTGGTGTGGGCGGCGAGGTAGGCCTCGTCGGTGAGGCCCTCGGCGACGACGACGTTCAGGACGGCGTTGAAGAAGGCGGAGTCGGTGCCGGGCTTGAGGGCGACGTGGATGTCGGCGGTGCGGGCGATCGCGGTTTCGCGGGGGTCGATCACGATCAGGGTGGCGCCCCGGTCGCGGGCTCCCCACACGTACTGGGTCATGACGGGGAAGCACTCGCCGACGTTGGATCCGGCGATGAGGAGGCAGTCGGTGAGGAGGATGTCGGAGAAGGGGTTGCCGGCGCGGTCGATGCCGAAGGCGAGCTTGTTGGCCCCGGCGGCGGAGACCATGCAGAGGCGTCCGTTGTAGTCGACGTGCTTGGTCCTGAGGGCGACCCGGGCGAACTTGCCGACGAGGTAGGTCTTCTCGGAGAAGAGGCTGGCGCCGCCGAGGAGGCCGAAGGCGTCGTTGCCGTACTCGGCCTGGATGCGGCGGATCTCGGCGACGGTGCGGTCGAGCGCCTCCTCCCAGCCGACCTCGCGGAACTCCTGGTCGCGGTTGTCGCGCATGAGCGGGGCGGTGAGCCGGTCGGGGTGGTTGACCTGCTGGTAGGCGTTGATGCCCTTGGGGCAGAGCCGCATCCGGTTGATGTCGTGGTTGCGGGGTTCGACGCCGAAGACCTTGCCGTGGTGGTCGACGCGCAGGTACATGCCGCACTGGACGCCGCAGAAGCAGCAGTGGGTGGGGACGAGGGTCTCCTCGTTCTGGTCGGCGTGCCAGCGGTCGGCGGGGATGCCCCCGGCGTCGCGGAAGTTGCGGGAGCCGGGCGGGGCGAGGGAGGGGTCGAGCGACAGCGGCCGCCCGGGGACGGTCCCGGGGACGGCCGCGGGGTCGGTGGCGCTCACTTGAAGCCCTTCTTCACGTGGTCGAGGTAGGCGGTGCCGCGCAGGACGCGCTTGCAGCGGGGGCAGTACTCGGCCCAGCCCTCGAAGCCGAGGTCGAGGTCGCGCATGGTGCCCTGGAGGTTCTCCACGTACGGCGCGGTGTCGATGGGCTGGTGGCAGCGGCGGCAGGTGAAGACCTCGCCCTCCTCGTCCTTGCGGCGGGAGGTGTACTTGAAGAGCTGCATCCCGACGGCGGCGGGCCGCTGGACGATGTGGAAGAACTTCCCGAAGGGGATGTAGATCAGGGTGAAGACGACGGACACCATGTGGAGGATGGCGAGGAACTCGTAGCCGCCGCCGTGCAGGAAGATCGACGAGAAGGTCAGCAGCAGCCCGGTCACGGAGATGACGATCAGGGCGAGCAGGGGCACCAGGTCGTAGGCGAAGCGCTGGCCGGTGATGGCGCCCCGGTCCTTCATGCGGCGCCAGAGGAAGTAGCCGGCGCCGGGGATGACGAGGACGGCGGCGATGTCGAGGCCGTGGAACATGAGCCAGCCGAGGACGCTGAGGGAGTCGAAGCCGAGGACCTTGAAGCCCCAGATCCGCATCTCGTAGCCGGGTCCGGCGCCGGTGGAGGAGGTGAAGGTGAACCAGCCCCAGGTGAGCGGGAAGGTGATCGCGGCGGCGAGCAGGCAGCCCCAGAAGATGAGCTGGTGGGCGGCCCAGCGGGCGTGGGAGCGGGCGCCGAGGAACTTCTGGAAGCCGAGATAGGTGGCGATCATCCTGGGCAGCGCGGTGGGCGCCTTGCGGAAGTTCGCGACGGAGAAGAAGGAGCCCCAGCCCTTGCGGAAGAGGCGGCGGGCGCCGGGGGCGGAGATCCAGACGGTGTAGCGGTAGGCGACGCCGAAGGCGAGGAAGACGGTGGCGACGGCGTAGGGCAGGAGGGCCGAGTCGAAGTCGCGGAGCAGGCGGCTGCCGAGGACGATCGCGACGATCAGCAGGGCGGAGACGACCGCGCCGACCAGGGAGGCGCGGCGCCGCACGGCGCCGGGGCTCTGCGGCGGGGGCTCCGCCGCGGCCGGGTCGGTGGCGCCGGGGGCGGGGGCGGGCCCGCCCGGCGGAGGGGTCGGCTCGGCGGTCTGCGGTGGCTCGGTCACGCGGCCACGTTAAGGCTGAATAGCCCCTTTCGCCCCTTTTTGCGGGGTGGCGTGGTGCGGACGTCGCTCGGACGGCGTTCAGACGGCGTTCAGGCCGTGGGAGCGGAAGACCTCGCGGACCCCGGCGAGCTGATCGGGGGTCGGGGACGGGGTGTCGCGCAGGGTGAACGGCATGGCGAGTGCCCGCCACTTCGCTTCGCCCAGCTTGTGGAAGGGAAGGACGTCCACGCGGGAGACGTTGCCGAGACCCCCGGCGAAGGCGGCGACTCCCTCCACGTTGGCGGGGTCGTCGGTGAGGCCCGGGACGAGGACGAAGCGGACGTGGACCTCCCGGCCGAGGTCGGCGAGGCGCCGGGCGAAGTCCAGGGTGGGCCCCAGCGGGCGTCCGGTGACCTTCCGGTACGTGGCGGGGTCCCAGGACTTGATGTCGAGGAGCACCAGGTCGGTGTCGCGCAGCAGGGCGTCGGTGGCACGGGCGCCGAGGAAGCCCGAGGTGTCGAGGGCCGTGTGGAGGCCGAGCTCGTGCTTCAGGCGGTGCAGCAGCTCGCCCGTGAAGACCGGCTGGAGGAGGGGCTCGCCGCCGGAGACGGTGGCGCCGCCGCCGGAGGCGGAGATGAAGCGGACGTACTTGGCGGCCTCGGCGATCACGTCGTCGGCGGAGGTGCGCCGGCCGGACCGCATCCGCCAGGTGTCGGGGTTGTGGCAGTAGAGACAGGTGAGGGGGCAGCCGGAGAGGAAGGCGACGAAGCGGGTACCGGGCCCGTCGACCCCGGTGGACAGGTCCCAGGAGTGCAGCGCCCCCTCGGCGGGCCGCCGGGTCACCACGGCGGCGGGGGTGGCGGCGGAGGGACGGGGACCGACCGGGGCGGTGGCTGGAGCGGGGGACGTGCAGGAGGCGGTCCCGGCCGCGGCTGGAGCGGGGGACGTGCAGGGGGCGGTCCGGGCGGTGGCCGGAGCGAGGGGCGTGCAGGAGGCGGTCCCGGCTGCGGCCGGCGGTGGGGCGAGGCTGGGCATGGGGGGCCTCTTTCGGTTGCGGTCGGGTCGGGGCGCCCCGGGGCCGGGGTGGGGTCCGGCCGGCCCCGGGACGCGGTCGGGGGTCGGGCGGTCACGGGGAGGGGGCCGCCGGGAGCCCGGTCACAGGGAGCCGTGGAAGGTGCGGTTCAGGACGTCGAGCTGCTGCTCGCGGGTGAGCCGGACGAAGTTCACCGCGTACCCGGAGACCCGGATGGTCAGCTGCGGATGGTTCTCCGGGTGCTCCATGGCGTCCTCCAGGACGGCGCGGTTCAGGACGTTGACGTTCATGTGGAAGCCGTCGCTCGCCGTGTAGCCGTCGAGGAGGCCCGCGAGGTTCGCGATCCGCTCCTCGGGAGTGCGGCCCAGGCCGTCGGGGGTGACGGTGCTGGTCAGCGAGATGCCGTCCTCGGCGTCCGCGTACGGCAGCTTGGCGACCGACAGGGCCGAGGCCACGTAGCCGTGGGTGTCGCGGCCGTTCATCGGGTTGGCGCCCGGCGAGAAGGGCTCGCCCGCGCGGCGCCCGTCGGGGGTGTTGCCGGTCTTCTTGCCGTAGACGACGTTGGAGGTGATGGTCAGGACGGACTGGGTGTGCTCGGCGTCCCGGTAGGTCGGATGCCCGCGCACCTTCCGCATGAACTCCTCGACCAGGTGGACCGCGATCGCGTCCGCGCGCTCGTCGTTGTTGCCGTAGGCCGGGTGGTCGCCCTCGATCAGGTAGTCGGTGGCGAGGCCGGTCGCGTCCCGGACCGGGACGACCTTCGCGTACTTGATCGCGGCGAGGGAGTCGGCGGCGACGGAGAGCCCGGCGATGCCGCAGGCCATGGTGCGGCGCACGTCCCGGTCGTGGAGCGCCATCTCGATCCGCTCGTACGCGTACTTGTCGTGCATGAAGTGGATGACGTTCAGGGCGTGGACGTAGACGCCCGCGAGCCACTCCATCTGCTCGTCGAACCGGGCCATGACCTCGTCGTAGTCGAGGACGCCGGAGGTGAGGGCGCCGGTGGCGGGGCCGACCTGGGCGCCGGACCGCTCGTCGCGGCCGCCGTTGATCGCGTACAGCAGGGTCTTGGCGAGGTTCACGCGGGCGCCGAAGAACTGCATCTGCTTGCCGACGGGCATCGCGGAGACGCAGCAGGCGATGGCGGTGTCGTCGCCGAAGCGGGGGCGCATCAGCTCGTCCGACTCGTACTGGACGGAGGAGGTGTCGATGGAGACCTTCGCGCAGAACTCCTTGAAGCCCCGGGGAAGGGACGGCGACCAGAAGACGGTCATGTTCGGCTCGGGGGCCGGGCCGAGGTTGTAGAGGGTCTGGAGGTAGCGGAAGGAGGTCTTCGTGACCAGCGTCCGCCCGTCCTCGCCCATGCCCCCGATGGACTCGGTGACCCAGGTCGGGTCGCCGGAGAACAGCTCGTCGTACTCGGGGGTGCGCAGGAAGCGGACGATGCGGAGCTTGATGACGAAGTCGTCGATCAGCTCCTGGGCCCGCTCCTCGGTGAGGACGCCGGACGCGACGTCCCGCTGGAGGTAGACGTCGAGGAAGGTGGAGGTGCGGCCGAGGGACATCGCGGCGCCGTTCTGCTCCTTCACGGCGGCGAGGTAGGCGAAGTACAGCCACTGGACGGCCTCGTGGGCGTCGGCGGCGGGACGGGAGACGTCGTGGCCGTAGGAGGCGGCCATCGCCTTCAGTTCCCCGAGGGCGCGGATCTGCTCGGCCAGCTCCTCGCGCAGCCGGAGGGTCTCTTCGAGGGAGCGGTCCCCGGCGGGGAGGGAGCTCAGCTCCTCCTTCTCGGCCTTCTTCGCCTCGACGAGCCGGTCGACGCCGTAGAGGGCGACGCGGCGGTAGTCGCCGATGATCCGGCCCCGGCCGTAGGCGTCGGGCAGTCCGGTGACGACCCCGGCCTTGCGGGCGGCGCGGATCTCGGGGGTGTACGCGTCGAAGACCCCGGCGTTGTGGGTCTTGCGGTACTCGGTGAAGACCTTCTCCAGCTCCTCCGACACCGGGTAGCCGTAGGTCTCCAGGGCGCCGGCGACCATGCGCCAGCCGCCGTACGGCATGATCGCGCGCTTGAGCGGGGCGTCGGTCTGGAGGCCGACGATCAGCTCCCGGTCGCGGTCGATCCAGCCGGGGGCGTGGGCGGTGATGGTGGAGGGCACGTCGTACGAGACGTCGTACACGCCCTTGGCGCGCTCCTCGGGGAAGCGGTCGGTGATCGCCTTCCACACGGCGGCGGTCCGCTCGGTAGGGCCGGCGAGGAAGGAGTCGTCGCCCTCGTACGGCGTGTAGTTGCGCTGGATGAAGTCGCGGACGTCGACGGCGTCGCGCCAGGGCCCGCTCTGGAAGCCCTTCCAGGCCCGCTCGTCCACCGTGTCGTGCACCGTCGCTTCAGCAGGGGTCGCAGTCACTTCCCGCACCGCCTTCTCGATTCGTTCGACAGCCTCGTCGCCTGTCTCCCATTCCACTCCTCCCGAGCGGCCGTGCCGGACGGCATTGGTCCCCTTCCGGCGGCCATAGGTCCCGTCCCGGACGTACGGAAGGCCCCGGCCGGTGTCACGCGTGGCACGTGGCCGAGAAGCGCCGGTCCCTGGTGTGCTGTGCTCATGACCAGACCCTTCCTGCCGCTCACGTCCCGCTCCCGCGAGGAGGCCCACCGGGCCGCCACGCCCCTGGAGCTCTTCTTCGACCTGTGTTTCGTCGTCGCCGTGGCCCAGGCCGGCGCCGAGCTCGTGCACGCGGTCGCCGAGGACCACGCCGGCTCGGGCGTCGCGAACTACGCGATGGTCTTCTTCGCGATCTGGTGGGCCTGGATGAACTTCACCTGGTTCGCCTCCGCGTACGACAACGACGACGTCCTCTACCGGGTCGTCACCCTCGTGCAGATCGCCGGCGTCCTGATCCTCGCCGCCGGCGTCTCGCGGGCCTTCGAGGAGCACGACTTCCTCGTCGTCTACCTCGGCTACGCCGTGATGCGGCTGGCCCTCGTCTTCCAGTGGCTGCGCGCCGCCCGCCACGCGACCGACCCGGCCGAGCGGACGATGTGCCACCGGTACGCGGGCGGGGTGCTCCTCTGCCAGGTCGGCTGGCTCGGCCTGGTCCTCGCGCCGGAGCCCGCCCGCCCGTGGGTCTTCGTCTTCATGGCGCTGGCCGAGCTGTCCGTGCCCCTGTACGCGGAGCGGGCCGGGACCAGCGCCTGGCACGCGCACCACATCGCCGAGCGGTACGGCCTGTTCACCCTCATCGTCCTCGGCGAGACCGTCGCCGCCGCGACCGTCGCGGTGAAGTCCGGCATCGTCGAGAACGACGCCCTGGACGAGCTGCTGCCGATCGCCGCCGGCGGCCTGCTCCTCGTCTTCGCCGCCTGGTGGGTCTACTTCGTCGTGCCCGCCCACGACCGGCTGACCTCCAGCCGCCAGGCCTTCCTGTGGGGGTACGGGCACTATCTGATCCTCATGTCGGCCGCCGCCATCGGGGCGGGCCTGGAGATCTCCGTCGAGCAGGCCGTGGGCGAGGCGCACGTCTCCGTGCTCTCGGCCTCCGCCGCCGTGACGATCCCGTCGGCCCTCTTCCTGCTCCTCGTGTGGCTGCTGCACGCCCGCTACTTCAAGGTCGGCACCGCCCAGCAGCTCGTCCTGCCGGTCGCGGCGTTCGCGATCCTGATGTGCTCCTTCGCGGGCCGCTGGGCGGTCCTCGCGGCCGGTCTGGTCGCGGCGGCGGCCGTCGCGACCGGCGTCACCCTGACCGCACGGAACCCGGTGACGCGGGGCGACGGGGCCTGAGCGCCGGGCCGGGCCGCGTGGTAGGCAGGGCGCATGACGGAGCCCGGGAAGACGACGGACGGCCAGGACGGGATCACCGATGTGGGCGGGCTGCGCGTGGGGCACGCGCGCGTGGCCGGTCCGGGGGCGCTGAGCGGCACCACGGTGGTGCTCGCCCCGGAGGGCGGCGCGACCGCCGCCGTGGACGTACGGGGCGGGGGGCCGGGGACGCGCGAGACGGACGCCCTGGACCCGAGGAACGTGGTGGAGCGGATCGACGCGGTCGTCCTGACCGGCGGCAGCGCGTACGGCCTCGACTCCGCCTCCGGCGCGATGGCCTGGCTGGCGGAGCGGCACCGGGGCGTCCGGGTCGGCCCCGACCCGTCCCACGTGGTGCCGGTGGTCCCCGCCGCCTGCGTCTTCGACCTGGGCCGGGGCGGTGACTTCACCGCCCGGCCGGACGCGGCGACGGGCCGGGCGGCGGCGGAGGCGGCCGACGCGAGCGGGGACCACGCGCGCGTGGGGACGGGCGCGGTCGGCGCGGGCACCGGGGCCGTGGTCGGCGGCCTGCGGGGCGGCGTCGGGACGGCGAGCGCGGTCCTGGCGTCCGGGATCACGGTCGGGGCGCTGGTGGTCGTGAACGCGGTGGGCTCGGCCGTGGACCCGACGACGGGCGTCCCGTACGGGAGTTACTTCGAGGACGGCAGGACCGCCTTCCCCGACCCGGAGGTCCACGCGGCGGCGCGGCGGCGGCTCGCGGAGGCGCGGGCGGCGGCCGCCCCTCCCCCGCTGAACACCACGCTCGCCGTGGTCGCGACGGACGCGGCGCTGACCCGCGCGCAGGCGCGCAAGGTGGCGGGCACGGCGCACGACGGCATCGCGCGCGCCGTGCGGCCGGTGCACCTGATGAACGACGGGGACACGGTCTTCGCCCTCGCCACCGGGGCCTGGGAGCTGCCGGAGGGGCCGGGACCGCTCGCCCTGAACGAGATCCTGGCGGCGGGCGCGGACCTGGTGACCCGGGCGATCGTCCGCGCGCTGCTCGCGGCCCCCGGCGGACTGCGCGGCCCGGGCGGCGACTTCCCCTCGTACCGGGAGCTGTACGGGCCGCAGGCGGACCCGTACTCCCGGTAAGGGAAGGGGAGTTGAGGGGAAGAAGGCGGGAACTTCCCTCGTACGCCCTTCGTTTTGCCGGAACACCGGACACGATGTCAGACCCAGGGACTACGTTAAGCAAGCACCAAGTGACATGCGGCGACGGCCTGGAGATCCCCTTGAACGATCCGCAGGATCACCCCGATCCGTACGAGACGACCGAGGCGCACGTCGAACGGCTCCTCGGCCGGGCACTCAACTCCTTCGACCTGCCCGACTCGACCGTCGAGCGCCTCGCCACGGCGCTCGCGCACTCCAGCGCGCTGCACTCCTCGCACCACAGCGCGTCGCTGCACCGCACGACCCACCGCCACACCTATCTGCTCGCCGACGGCGGCACCCTCAGCCTCTGGGAGCTGGTGCACGACGCCGGGCGGGACGGCACCGAGCAGCACGAGCTGTACGCGGAGGAGGCCGAGGCCCGGCTCGCCGCCTCCCGGCTGCCCTCCGGGCCGCCGACGCGCTGGTCGGCCGAGCGCTCCGACGGGCGCGTCCTCGACGAGGACGACGACTTCGAGCTGCTGAGCGCCCTGCTCGCCCGCCCGATACCCACCCAGCCCCGGATGTACGTGCCGGACAACTCCGCCGACCACGCCCGCCGCGTCCTGCGGCGCGCGGAGAACGCGGACCGGCCCGGCGAGGAGACGGCCCGCCGCCTGCGGCTCGCCTTCGCGCACCACATCACGCAGGCCTTCGGCCGCCACTGCCCCGTGGGGGGCGGCCGGGACGCCGGCTTCACCCTCTATGAGCACCAGTTCCTGCTGCTCGACGGCAGCGAGGTCAGCCTCTGGGAGGTGGAGCACACGGCGACCCCCGACGGACGCCACATGTGCGAGGTGTACGAGGACGAGGACACGGCCCGGGCAGCGATGGAGACCCGCGCCCGGGTGCGCTGACCTCCGGCCGCACGGCGAAGGGCCCCCGCCGGGAGACCGTCCCGGCGGGGGCCCTTCGGCGGGGCCGCGCTCAGCGGGTGAGCGCCGACTCCTTCTCGACGCCGGCACCGGTGGCGACACCGGCCTCGGCACCGGCCTCCGCACCCGCACCGCTCGCCGGGGCGGTCTCGTCGCCGCCGCCCTCCAGGTGCTGCTTCGGCTTCGCGGGCAGCGCGAACATCACCAGGAAGATCACGACGAGCACGCCCGCCACCCAGCCCAGGGAGTTCTGGAAGGCGTCCGTGAAGGCCGCGCCCGTCTCCGCCGGGGCCTTCCTGAGGCGGTCGTCGTCGATGAGGCCGAAGAAGACGACCGACACCAGGCCGAGGCCCAGCGCGCTGCCCATCTGCGTGGTCGTGTTGATCAGGCCCGAGGCCGAACCGGCGTGCTCGCGCGGCACCTCCGAGAGGACCGCGTCCGTCAGCGGCGCCACGATCAGGCCCATGCCGAGACCCATGACGACCAGCGGCGGGACCATCTGCCAGGAGGTGATCGCCGTCCCGTAGCGGCCCGCCTCGAAGAGGTAGAGCAGGACGCCCGCCGTCATCGTCAGGGCGCCCGCCTGGAGCACCTTGCGGCCGAAGCGCGGCACCAGCTTCTGCACCGAGAGCCCGGCGGCCACCGAGACCGCGATCGAGAACGGCACCCCGGTGAGGCCCGCCCGCAGCGGGGTCCAGCCGAGCCCGACCTGCATGTAGAGCGTCCAGACCAGGAAGAAGATGCCCATCACAACGCCGAAGGTCAGCTGGACCGCGATGCCGGCCGCGAAGCTCTTCACCTTGAACAGCGACAGCTCGACGAGCGGCGACCCGTCCTTGCGCGTCTTGTACCTCTCGTACCCGACGAGGAGGCCGAAGACGGGCAGGCTGCCGGCCATCATGAGGTGGCCCCACAGCGGCCAGTCCAGCTCGCGGCCGCGCGTCAGCGGGTAGATCAGCATGAGCAGCGCGACCGTCACCAGGAGCACGCCGACCAGGTCGAGGCGGAGCGCCTTCGGCGCCTTGGACTCGGTGATGAACTTCCGGCCCAGGAGCAGGCCCGCGATGCCGACCGGCAGGTTGATGAGGAAGATCGGGCGCCACTCCAGGCCCGCGATGTTCCACTGGGTGAGCAGCGCGCCGAGCAGCGGCCCGGAGACCGCGCCCAGGCCGACGATCGCGCCGAAGAGCCCGAAGACCTTGCCGCGCTCGTGCGCCGGGAAGGTGGCGTGGACGATCGACAGGACCTGCGGCACCATCATCGCGGCCGCCACGCCCTGGAGGAGGCGGGAGGCGATCAGCATCTCCTGGTTGGCCGCGAAGCCGCAGAGCGCCGAGGCGAGCGTGAAGCCGGCGGTGCCGAGGAGGAAGAGCCGCTTGCGGCCGTAGATGTCGCCGAGCCGTCCGCCGGTGATCAGTCCGGCGGCGAACGCGAGCGCGTACCCGGCGGTGATCCACTGGATGGCCCCGATGGTGGCGCCGAGGTCCCGCTCGATGCTGGGGATCGCGATGTTGACGATGGTGGCGTCGACCAGGTCCATGAAGGCGGCGGTCATGACGATGGCGAGGGCGATCCAGCGCCGCTTGTCGCCGGGATCGGCGGGTGCCGCGTCCGGGCCGGCGGGGGTCGGGCCTGCGGAGGTCGGGTCTACGGAGGCCTTGCCGATCGGGTCCGCCGCGTCCGTGACGGCGTCGTGTGAACTCATACGAAGAAAGATAGGAGTCATATAGGTCTGATCGTGTCCTAGATCGGCCCCATCCTGGACGGCATGACGGACACTCCGGCACGACTCCTGCATCTGCTCTCGCTCCTCCAGACCCCCCGCGAGTGGCCCGGAAGCGAGCTCGCCGAACGCCTCTCGGTCTCCCCGCGCACCATCCGCCGGGACATCGACCGGCTCCGTGACCTCGGCTATCCGGTCGAGGCGACCCTGGGCGCGGTGGGCGGCTACCGCCTCGTCGCCGGTACGGCCATGCCGCCGCTGCTCCTCGACGACGAGGAGGCCGTCGCCATCGCGGTCGGCCTGCGCGCCGGGGCCGGGCACGCCATCGAGGGCGTCGAGGAGGCGTCCGTACGGGCCCTGGCGAAGCTGGAGCAGGTGCTGCCCGCCCGGCTCCGGCACCGGGTCTCCACCCTCCAGAACGCGACGATCCCGCTGACCCGGGGCGACGGCGCCACGGTCGCGCCCGCGACCCTGACCGCGCTCGCGGGCGCGGTCACCGGGCGGGAGAAGCTGCGCTTCGGCTACCGGGCGGGCGACGGCGCCGAGACGAAGCGCCTGGTCGAGCCCTACCGGCTGGTCTCCACCGGGCACCGCTGGTACCTCGTCGCCTACGACCTGGGGCGCGAGGACTGGCGCACCTTCCGGGTCGACCGGGTGAGCGACCCGCTGGCCACCGGGGCCCGCTTCGCCCCGCGCGAGCTGCCGGCGGGCGACGCGGCCCAGCTGCTCGCCCGCTCGATGGCCCGGTCGCAGCCGGAGCTGGACCTGGACGTCTCCTTCGAGGCCCCGGCCGGCTTCGTGACGGCCCGCCTCCCGTCCCATCTGGCCCCGGACCCGACGGGCCCCGCCGCCTGCCGGCTGCGCGCCCGGACCGCCGACTCGGTCGAGTGGCTGGCGCTCCGCCTGGCCCTGGTCGACGTCCCGTTCACCGTCCACGGTCCGGAGCCCCTGCGGGCACACGTGGAGGGCCTGGCGGGGCGCCTGGCGGCGGCGGTCCCGGCGCGGGGGTAGGAACCGCGCGGGAACGCGCCCGGGGGCCCGGGGACGGTCGACCGTCCCCGGGCCCCCGGGCGGACGCGGCTCAGGCCACCGCGTCGAAGCCCGTGTCGCGGGCCATCTTCTTCAGTTCCAGCAGGGCGTGCTTCTCGATCTGGCGGATCCGCTCGCGGGTGAGGCCGTGCTCCTTGCCGACCTCGGTCAGCGTCCGCTCGCGCCCGTCCTCGATGCCGTACCTCATGCGGATGATCGAGGCCGTCCGGTGGTCCAGCTTGTCGATGAGGTCGTCGAGCTCCTCGCTGCGCAGCAGCGTGAGCACCGACTGCTCCGGCGAGACCGCCGAGGTGTCCTCGAGCAGGTCGCCGAACTGGGTCTCGCCCTCGTCGTCCACCGACATGTTCAGCGAGACGGGGTCCCGCGCCCAGTCCATGACGTCGACGATCCGCTCCGGCGTCGAGCCCAGCTCGGCGGCGATCTCGGCGGGCTCGGGCTCGCGCCCGTGCTCCCGGTTGAACTCGCGCTGCACGCGCCGGATCCGGCCGAGCTCCTCCACCAGGTGGACGGGGAGCCGGATGGTGCGGGACTGGTCGGCGATGGAGCGGGTGATGGCCTGCCGGATCCACCAGGTGGCGTACGTGGAGAACTTGAAGCCCTTCGCGTAGTCGAACTTCTCGACCGCGCGCACCAGGCCCGCGTTCCCCTCCTGGATCAGATCGAGCAGGGGGAGCCCGCTGCGCGGATAGCGCCGGGCGACGGCCACCACGAGCCGCAGGTTGGACTTGATGAAGAGGTCCTTGGCACGCTCGCCCTCGGCGACCAGCGCCTCGAGCTCCTCGCGGGACGCGCCGCCCGCCTCGGTGTCCACCTCTCCGTCGAGTATCTGCCGGGCGTACACGCCGGCCTCGATCGTCTGGGAGAGCTCGACCTCCTTGGCGGCGTCGAGCAGGGGCGTGCGCGCGATCTCGTCGAGGTACATGCCGACCAGGTCGCGGTCGGCGATCTCCCCGCCCACGGCGCGAACGCTGCTCGCCCGGCCGGCCCCGCTCCGGGCGGAGGTCTGACGGCGGGCGACGGCACGGGTTGCCATGCGTGCTCCCTTGCTGAGTAGGTCACGACACCCTTTCGGGTGCCCTGCATCCGACGGAAACAACGACTGGAATCAGGACAGAATTCCCACCCGGCACATGGATTTTCGCGATCATGCAGTATCCTGCGCGGCTTCCGCCCCTGCGAGCGTGCCGCCGGAACCCACGGAGGCGCAGGTCAGACCGGGCACGGAGGGTGGTGCGGCGCCCCTCGCGGGGGCCCTCGACCACACTGTCGGTGAGACCGCGATCACATGCGGCGCCACCCCTTCAGACGCGGGGCGGGGCCGGGCGGTTGCCTGCGCGACGGCGGGCGCGGGCGGCCGGGGCCATGAACCCGACGGCGGGCACGGGCGGCCGGGGCCATGAACCCGACGGCCGGGGTCCTAGGTCTCGGCGGCCCCCGGGCCTAGGTCCGCGGCCCGTTCCGCCGCGCCCCTCCCCCGCCCTACCGTCGGCCCCATGACCGACACCACCGGAACCCTGGACGAGGCCCTCGAACGGCTCCACGACAGCGGGCCCGAGCGCCACGGCTGGCTGAGCAACCACGCCCCGATGGCCGTCGAGGCGCTGGTCCGCCACGGGCAGGCCGCCACCGTGCACCGCTGGCTGGACCGGTACGCGGACAAGCTGGAGGAGCCGCCGCCCCCGTACGCCCCCGTCACGGCGGACGGCTGGCGCGAGGCATTGGGCGATCCGGCCCGGAGCACCGACTGGACCCGCTTCTTCGCCCGGGAGCTGGCGGAGCGCCCCTGGCGGGCGGTCCTCGCCGAGTGGTGGCCCCGGCTGCTCCCGGGGATCGCGGCCGGGGCGACGCACCCGGTGATCCGCACGGGCCACGCCGTACGGACCCTGCTCGCGTCCCCGGAGGGCGCGACGGCCCCGCGCCTGGCCGAGCTGGCGCACGCCCTCGGCTACTGGGCGGCCCGCCACCAGCCGCTCCCGCCGCTCACCGCGCTGGCCGTCGCGCCGACGGCGGCGGCCGCGCTGGACGCCGTACCGCCGGTTCCGGACCAGGACGGCGGGATCCGGCACCGGCTCGCGCAGCTGACGGCGTTCCCGGTGTGGGGCGGGGCGCGGGACCCGGAGGCGGCGAGGGCGCTGCTCACCGAGCTGGTGGCGGCGGCGACGCACCGGTACGCGACCCACGGATACGGCGAGCCGGTCATGCTGGTGCACGCGGCGACCGCGCCGAACGCGGTCCTGCGCGTCCTGCCCGCGCTCCCCCGCGCGCTGTGGGCGCCGAGCCTGTCGGCGGCCTGGGCGGCGTCGGCCGCGGTGACCGCCGCGTACACCCCGGTGGAGCCCGCCCCGTACGAGGCCACCCCGCTGACCCCCGAGGAGGTCTTCGCGCGGGCGGCGGCGCACGGCGACGACCACACGATCAAGTTCACGGACACGGCGCTCGACGTGGGCGGTCCGCTCGCGCTCGCGGCGGCCGTCCGCTCGGTCGAGCTGAACGCGCCCGCGTTCCCGTGACTACCCGAACTGGACCGACCGCTTGGCGAGGCCCATCCAGAAGCCGTCGATCACCGACCGCTCCGCGTCGAGGTCCCCGGCCGCGTCCGCCGCGCCCATCGTGACGAAGAGCGGCGCGAAGTGTTCGGTACGGGGGTGGGCGAGGCGCCCGGCGGGCGACTTGCGCGCGAAGTCGAGGAGGGCGTCGACGTCCCGCGCGGCGAGGGCCTCCCGCCCCCAGGCGTCGAACTCGGCGGACCAGCCCGGCACTCCGCCCCCGGGGTGCCGGAGCGCGGCCAGGTTGTGGGTGAAGAAGCCGCTGCCGACGATCAGGACGCCCTCGTCGCGCAGCGGGGCGAGCCGCCGCCCGACGTCCATGAGCCGGCGCGGGTCGAGGGTGGGCAGGGAGATCTGGAGCACGGGGACGTCGGCGTCCGGGAACATCTCGACGAGCGGCACGTACGCGCCGTGGTCGAGGCCCCGGTCGGGGATGTCCTGCACGGGCGTGCCGGGCGCGCGGAGCAGCTTGCGGACGCTCTCGGCGAGCGCGGGCGCGCCGGGGGCGGCGTACTCCACCCGGTAGTAGTGCTCGGGGAAGCCCCAGAAGTCGTACACGAGGGGGACGGTCTCGGTGGCGCCGAGCGCGAGCGGGGCCTCTTCCCAGTGGGCGGAGACCATGAGGATCGCCGCGGGTCGCGGCAGCTCGGCGGACCAGGCGGCCAGCTCGCCGGGCCAGACGGGGTCGTCGGCGAGCGGCGGGGCGCCGTGGGACAGGTAGAGGGCGGGCATCCGTGCCTGTACGGGGTCCATGGCGGCCACCTCCGGCTTCCTTCGCGAACCAAGGTTCTTGAAACTTCAAGCTTACGGGGCCAGCATAAGCCGACTTAGTTCAACTTTCAAGAATGAGTCGTACGATGGGAACCATGGGAGACATGACCGAACCGCGCTGGCTCACCGACGAGGAACACCAGGTCTGGCGCGCCTACCTCCACGCCACCACGCTCCTGGAGGACCACCTCGACCGCCAGTTGCAGCGCGACGCCGGGATGCCGCACATCTACTACGGCCTGCTCGTCCAGCTCTCCCAGGCGCCCCGCCGCCGTATGCGGATGACCGAACTGGCCAAGGACGCCAAGATCACCCGCTCCCGGCTCTCCCACGCCGTGGCCCGCCTGGAGAAGAACGGCTGGGTGCGGCGCGAGAACTGCCCCTCCGACAAGCGCGGCCAGTTCGCCCGGCTCACGGACGAGGGCATGGAGGTCCTCCGGCGGAACGCGCCCGGTCACGTGGCGGCCGTGCGCCAGGCCCTGTTCGACCGGCTCTCGGAGGAGCAGGTGCGGCAGCTCGGCACGATCATGCGGGTGATGGCCGAGGGCCTCGAACCGACGGACCCGGACGCGGACCTGCCCTGGCTCCGCTGAGGACGCGAGTGCGCGCGTACGCGGGGCCAGGGCAGGGGTACGGGGGTTCCGGCGGTCAGTGCGCGACGACCGGGATCCTCACCTCGTCGTCCGCGCCGGTGCCGGACCCGGCGACCACGCCGCCCTCCGGCTTCCCGGTGTTGATGAACGCGAAGGCGATGGCGGCCGAGACGGCCAGGATGCCGACCGCCCACCAGATGGCCGCCGCGTACCCCTCGACCATGCCCTGGAGCCGGAGCAGCTTCTGGGCGGCCGGGGTGGTGGCGCCCGCCGCGTGGTCGGCCAGGTAGGCGGTGGTGGCCGAGGCGGCGATCGTGTTCAGGAGGGCCGTGCCGATGGCGCCGCCGACCTGCTGCGAGGTGTTGACCATCGCGGAGGCCACACCGGCGTCCCTCGGGTCCACGCCGTGCGTCGCGAGCGACATCGCCGGCATGAACGCCGTGCCCATGCCCAGGCCGAGCAGCAGCTGCGCGGGCAGGATCAGACCGGCGTACGAGGTGCCGATCTCCAGCTGGGTCAGGAGCGACATGCCGACGGCGGCGGTCAGGAAGCCGGGGGCCATCAGCAGGCGCGGCGGGACGCGGGTCATCAGGCGCGCGCCGATCTGGGTCGAGCCCGTGATCATGCCCACGATCATCGGCAGGAACGCGAAGCCCGTCTTGACCGGCGAGTACCCCTTCACGATCTGGAGGTAGTACGTCAGGAAGAGGAACAGGCCGAACATCGCGATGACGGCGAGGCCGAGCGACAGGTAGACGCCGCCGCGGTTGCGGTCGGCCAGGACGCGCAGCGGGAGCAGCGGGGACTTCACGCGGGCCTCGGTGGCCACGAAGGCCAGGAGCAGCACGGCGGAGCCGACGAAGAGGCCGATCGTGCCGGCGTCGCCCCAGCCCTCGGACTCGGCGCGGGTGAAGCCGTACACGAGGGCGACCAGGCCCAGGGTGGACAGGATGACGCCGGGGACGTCGAGCGGGGAGCGGTTGCGGCCCCCCGCCGGCTCGCGGACGACGAGGTACGCGCCGACGGCGGCGACCACGGCGAACGGGATGTTGACGAAGAAGGTCCAGCGCCAGTTCAGGTACTCGGTGAGGAAGCCGCCGAGGATCAGGCCCACGGCGCCGCCGCCACCGGCGATCGCGCCGTAGATGCCGAAGGCCTTGGCGCGCTCCTTGGCGTCGGTGAAGGTCACGGCGAGCAGCGAGAGCGCGGCGGGCGCGAGGAGCGCGCCGAAGGCGCCCTGGAGCGCGCGGGCGCCGAGCATCATGGCCTCGCCGTTCGCGGCCCCGCCGAGGGTGGAGGCGGCGGCGAAGCCGGCCAGGCCGACGATGAAGGCGCGCTTGCGGCCCCACAGGTCGGCGATCCGGCCGCCGAAGAGGAGGAGGCCGCCGAAGGCGAGGGCGTAGGCGGTGATGACCCACTGCCGGTTGCCGTCCGAGATCCCGAGGTCCTGCTGGGCGGAGGGCAGGGCGATGTTCACGATCGTCGCGTCGAGGACGACCATCAGCTGGGCGAGGGCGATGAAGACGAGCGCCTTCCAGCGCCCGGGGTCGGGCGTGAGCGCGCCGCTCGTGGGGTTGTCGGCGATTTTCGGCATGGGTGGGGCCACCTCTTGGTGCGTACTGACTGAAAAGGGACTTAAGGCTGTGGCGGGCGGCCGGGGAGGGCGGCGCCCCGGACCGGGGTCACGACGGGCAGGTGTCGCGTCTCAGGTCCTCCAGGGTGATGGCCGTCCCGGTCAGCTCGGAGCGCGCGGGCGCCTCCAGGCCGTCGAGGAACAGCTGCAGATGACGGCGTACGAACGGGGCGAAGGCCGCGCAGGCGGTGCCCGGCAGCGGGCGGGTCAGCTGCGACACCGCCACCATCAGGTCGCCGACGCCGACGTCGGCGCGGAGCCGGCCGGCCCGCTGCGCCCGGTCGACGATCCCCTGGACGACCTCCTCCAGGCGGTCGCGCTCGGCCACCAGGTCGGGGTGGTCCTTGCCGAAGGCGCCGTCGAGCATCGGGCAGAGGGCGCCGACGCGCTCGTCGGCGGCGCCGTGGACGAAGCGGCGAAGGGCGGCGAAGGTGTCGTCCTCCTCCTCGGCGGCCCGCTCGGCCAGCTCGGTGACGCGGGCCATGAGCGAGAGGACGACCTCGCGGACGAGGTCGGCGCGCTCGGGGAAGTTCCGGTAGAGCGTGGCGTTCCCGACGCCGGCGCGGCGGGCGATCTCGTCGTACGGCACCTGGGAGCCGAACTCGACGAACATCTCGCGGGCCGCCGTCACGATCCGCTCGCGGTTGCGCAGGGCGTCGGCGCGCGGCCGGGGTGCGCGGCGGGCGGGCGCGGCGGTGTCGGCGTTGCCGGTCACGTCGGGTCCTCCTCGAACAACGGGGTCACGGGGTCGGTGGGGGCGCAGGGTCACGGGGCCGTCGGGCCACCGGTGCGCCGGGGTCGAACAGATCCGGGGAAAGGTTCCCCACTTCTCTCGACACAGGCGTAAACGGGGAGACAGTCCCCGGTTATTTCCGGCCATCTCTGTGACCCCGGTCACACAATCCTCGTTTCACGGAATACCCACGATCGGGCCACCCGGCGCGCGCGGCCGAACCACCCGCCACAGGCTGATCGCACAGCGCGGATCCCGCCCGCACGCGGAGCCGGTTCCGTCCGCCGACCTGCCCCCACCGGAGAGGCGACGTATGCAGCACCCCCGCCGACGGATACGCAGACCCGTCGCCCTGGCGGCGACCGCGACCCTCTCCCTGACCCTGCTCGCCTCCGCGAGCACCACCCTCCACGGGCCCGTCCCGGCCTCGGCGGGGCCCGTGGCCGCCGCGCCCGGCAACGCCCAGCTGGCGCCGTGCCGCATCGCCACGACGCTCGGCGTGCAGATGTCGGAGGGGCTGCCCACCGCCCCGGGATACGTGCGCTCCACGGGCCTCGTCAGGGCCCTCAACCTGATGATCGACTTCCCGGACGCCGTCGGGGACGGCACGGCGATGGGCCGCTTCCGCGAGTTCTTCCCGCAGACCGCCGACTGGTTCCGCGTCAGCTCGTACGGCCGTCTGCACTACCGGGCCGAGGCGCCGATACCGGACTGGCTGCGGATGCCCCGGGCGTTCTCCGCGTACGGGATCGAGCGCGGCTCCCCGTACGAGCCGGGCTACCGCGCCCTGGTCGAGGACATCGTGAAGGCGGCCGACCAGCGCGTGGACTTCAGCGCGTACGACCTGGTCAACGTGCTGGTGACGCCGAACGCCGGGCCCTCGGCCCTCGACACCGTCCTGTCCGTGACCTTCTCCGGCAACGACGACGCCCCCTACGCCGACGGCGTGCCGCTCGCGAACACGTCCTTCGTCTACAGCCGCCAGGACGACGGCTCCGGCAGCTTCGCGGAGACCGGCTACCGGGTCCTGCCGCACGAGAACGGGCACGTCTTCGGGCTGCCCGACCTCTACACCGCCGACGGCGGCGGCTCCGTCGGGCACTGGGACATCATGTCCGAGGACTGGGGGGCCAACAACGACCTGCTCGGCTGGCACAAGTGGAAGCTGGGCTGGCTCGACAACGAGCAGGTCAGTTGTGCCTCGGCCACCGGCACCACCGAGTACGACCTCACCCCGCTCGCGGAACCCGGCGGCCCCAAGCTCGCCTTCGTCCCGCTCTCCGGCACCTCCGGGTACGCGATCGAGGTGCGCGGCCAGGGCGGCAACGACGAGGCCGTGTGCGAGCAGGGCGTCCTCGTCTACCGGGTCGAGTCCGACGTCGACACCGGGCACGGCCCGGTGACCGTCGCCGACAGCGAGCGGGCGAGCGGCGGCTGCACGCGCCGCGCCAACGTCCACGCGGAGCTGTCGGACGCGCCGTACGGGCCGGGCGAGAGCTTCACGGACCGCGCGAACGGCGTGCGGATCACGGTCCTGGACGAGCGCGAGGACGGCACGTACCGGGTGCGCGTCACCCGGAACTGAGCGCGCCCCGGGGTGGAGCGGTCACCCGGCAACGGGCGTTTCCCGCCCCTCGAACAGCCCGCGCAGCTCCCGCTTGAGGACCTTCCCCGTCGGGTTCCGGGGCAGCTCCTCCTCCCGTACGAGGACGCGGGCGGGCACCTTGAAGGCGGCGAGGCTCCGGCCGACGTGCGCCCGCAGGGCCTCGGGGTCCGCCGCCGCTCCCGGACGGCGCCGCACGACGGCCACGACCTCCTCGCCGAGGAGGGGGTGGGGGACGCCGAGGACGGCGGCGTCGAGGACGTCGGGGTGGGCGTGCAGGGCGGCCTCGACCTCGACGCAGTACACGTTCTCGCCGCCGCGGATCACCATGTCGGTGAGCCGGTCGACGACCGAGACCCGCCCGTCCGCGTCCACGCGCGCGAGGTCCCCGGTCCGGAACCAGCCGTCGTCGGTGAAGGCGGCGCGGGTGGCCTCCTCGTTCCCCCAGTACCCCCGGGCCAGGGACTGGCCGCGCAGCCACAGCTCGCCCACGCCGTCCGCGTCGGGCCGGTCGATCCGCACCTCGGTGACGGGCGAGGGCCGGCCGGCGCTGCCGGGATGGGCGCGGTACTCGGCGCCGAAGTTCGCCAGGACGCCGCCGCAGGTCTCGGTGAGCCCGTAGCCGTTGCGGGGCTCGACGCGCTCCCCGTACGCCTCCGTGAGCCCGGCGACGATCCCGGGCGGGGCGGGGGCGCCGCCGGTGCTGAGCAGGGTGAGGCTCTCCAGCGGGTCGGCCTCGCTCCGGGCGCGTTCGAGCAGCTGGAGGGCGGTGGTGGGCACCCCGGCGTAGTGGGTGACGCGGTGCTCCCGGATCAGCCGGAGGGCCTCCCCGGCGTCCCACTTCCGCATGGTCACGAGGGTGCCGCCGGCCGCGATGACGCCGTAGAAGGAGGTGAAGGCGGCGACGTGGAAGAAGGGGAAGGTGGTGAGCGACACGGGCGCGGGCCCGGTCCCGGGGACGTCCCCGCGCGCGAGGGCCGCGGCGGCGGCGAAGTACCGGGGGTTCATCGCGGCCCCGGCCTGCGCGAGGTGGGTGGCGACGGCGCCCTTGGGACGGCCGGTGGTGCCGGAGGTGTAGACGATGGTGGAGTCGTGCTCGGGGAGCACGTCGACGGGCGGCGGCCCGGGGTACGGGTCGCGGTCGGGCACGTACGCGTCGAACCCCTCCTCGGCGGGGGCCCGGAAGACGATCCCGGGCACCTTCCGCTCCCGGGCCCACGCCCGCGTCCGCCCGGCCCGCTCCCCGTCGACCAGCAGCGCGCGGGGCGCGCAGTCGTCGAGCGCGTACGCGAACTCGCCCTCGGTCCACCAGGCGTTGAGCGGTACGGCGACGAGCCCGGCGAGCTGGGCGGCCCAGAAGGCGACCTGCCACTCGGGCAGGTTCCGCATGGCGACGACGACCCGGTCGCCGGGCACGAGCCCGTACTCCCCGACGAGCCGCCGGGCGAGCCCGCAGGCCTCGTCGAAGAACTCCCGGTAGGTCGTCCGGACGCCCTCGTGCACGAGGAACGTCCGGTCCCCGTACCCCCAGGTCGCCTCCACGAACTCCCGCAGGGTCCGGGGCCCGTGCGCGTACGCCCCGCCCTCGACGGCGAAGGGCGCCCCACCGGCCGTCAGCCTCCCGATCCCGCCGCCCACCGGCCACCTCCCACACGTCCACCCCGCCGGACGGCCGACGCTAGGCGCCTGCGGTCGGGGAGGTCAACCACGGGCGGACAGGCCCTGGAGGAACAGCACCAGGGAGTAGGCCAGGCAGAGGACGCCGACCGTCAGGCCGGCCGCACCGAGCCCTCGGACGCGGGTCTCGCCGGGCGGCGCGGAGGACCGGGGGTGCCCCGTCGAGGAGATCCCCTTCGCCAAGAATCCGCTCACCTCGCGTGCCCGGGTCAGGAAGACCGTCCCCCATCCCAGGAACCAGATTCCGCAGAACAGCACGAGAACCTTCGCGGCGACCGGCGGTTCCTCGACCGCCAGCACGATGACGTCCATCGGTCGTCTCCCTCTCCTCTGCCTTCACGGCTTCCATGGGTCATGCGCGGGCGGCCGGGACGTCGAGGGCGACGCCGGGCGGGACGAGGGTCGTCACGTACTGCCGGAGGAACTCCTCCTCTTCGTTCTCCTCGCCCTCGCCCTCGTTGTCGTTGTCGTTGTCGTTCTCGTCGAGGAGGACCAACGGGCCGCTCGGCCAGACCGGTCGGCCCGCGGTCCAGGCGACGGCGAAGGCGGGGGCCTCCGGGAGGGTCCGTATCTCCAGGGTCCCTTCCGGGGGGAGGGAGGCCGCCGCGGGCGCCGCGTCCATGGTGGCCGTCGGCCGTGACGCCCCCGGTTCGAAGAGGACCAGGAGGAACGTCTTGTCCTCGGGCTCCTCGCCGGACGGCGGGAGGAGGAGGTAGTCGAAGTCCCGGGCCTCCCCCTGCCGCGCCGCGCGCAGCAGCCGGCGCAGGACCCGACCGGTGGAGACCGCGCACCACACCAGGCGGACGAGGGCCGCGACCGCGACCGCGCCGCTCGCCCACAGGCCGCGGCCGAGGCCCGGGTCGCCCGTGATCCGGGCGGCGGAGGGCCGGCCGACGACGTACTCGACCTCGACGGCGTCCCCCTCGGCCGGGGCTGAGGCCCCGTACTCGACGTCCGTCACGACCCGGCGGCCGTCCCGCGTGTCGAAGCGGACCTCCACCGCGCCGGGCAGCGGCCAGGGTTCCAGCGGGAACTCCTCGTGGAGGTACTGGACCGTGGCGGTCGCCCGCTCCGTGCGGCCCGTGGCCTGCTGGTAGGCCGTCCCCCACCACCATCCCGACCACAGCGCGGTGACCGCGAGGACGAACAGGGCGCCCCAGGCGACGCCCGACGCGAGGACGACGCGGCGCAGCACCGGCGAGCGCCACCAGGGCCCGGCGGCCGGGTCGGGCTCCGGGCGGTGCTTCCCGGCGCCGCCCGCGAGGGCGTGCCGCTCGTGGAGCAGCCGGGCCAGCGCGGCCAGCCGGGGGCGGTCGAGTACGTCGCCGGTGTCGTCGGTCTCGTCGGTGTCACTGACCTCACTGACCTCGCCGGACCCGCCGGTCCCGCCGTCCCGGTCCGCCGGAGGGGCGGCCGTGAGGACGAGGGGCCGGGTCGCGCGCGCCCGGCGGGAGCGCAGGGCGACCCCCAGGAGGGCGGCGCCGAGGGCGACGGCGGTGGGGATCCCGAGGACGAACGGGGTGAAGTCCCGGTCGAACGCCTCCCCGCGCAGGGGCCACGGCAGCGCGCTGATCTCCAGGAGGTCCCCGCGGGCCTCCTCGCCGCAGTCGACCTCGGCCGTCCGCCGGACCCCGTCCCAGGGGTCGGTCCAGGCGACCGCGCAGCCGTACTCGGTCGCCGCGGTGACCTCGGCGCGCACCGGCTGCCCGAATCCGTACGCCGACGTCAGGAGGGCCAGACCGGCCAGGCCGACCGCCCCGGCGGCCCAGCTCCACCGGGGCACCACCACCCGGCCCGCCGCACGGCCCGGGACCGACCCGCCGCCGCTCCGCAGGTGCTCCCGGAGCAGCCGCAGCCGGCGCGCGCCGGTCCGCGAGGCGAGGAGGACGCCTCCCGCCCCGGCGACGCCGAGGACCGACGCCCCGAAGGCCGTCACGTACAGGACGTCCAGGTCGGCCGCCTCGCCGCGCACCGGCCAGGGCCGGGCGCTGATCCGCAGCGGGTCCCCGGCCTTCTCCCCCTCGTAGCAGTCCACGCGCGCGTGGCGGGTGAGGGACGGGTCCCAGGGGTCCTGCCACACCACCCGGCACATGCCGCCCTTCGTCCCGGTGACCTCGGCGGTGACCTCGCGGCCCAGGCCGAAGGTGTGGGCGCCGACGAGCCCCAGGACGAACGCGCCGCTCAGCAGGAGGGCGGCGAGGCAGGGCACGCGGACGCGGTGCCACCAGGCGGTCCGGAGCCCGTCGTCCCCCGCCCCGGTGTCGCCCCGGGCGGTGAGGGCCCGGGTCACGACCTCGACGGCGGGCCGGTCCACGGTGATCGTGAGGACGTCGCCCGTCCCGGGCACCTCGTACACCACGGCACCGTGGCGCACGAACGACTGCCGCCGGAACCCGCCCGCGCCCAGCGGCACGACGTCCTTGACGCGCCCGCCCCGGGGAACCGCGAGCACGGCCGAGTCCTCCGCGACGAAGTGCGCCGGCACGTCGGCCCGCCCGGGCAGCCAGAGGTCCCCCCGCACCGCCGGAGCCCCGTCCTCCGCCCGCCGGGCCACCTCCGCCGGGACCCCGACGGCCCGGCCCCCCAGCACGGCCCGCCGCAGGACCCGGCTCCGCACCGCCGCCCAGAGCGCGGGCAGCCCCCCGACGAGCAGGCCGCACACCAGCACAAGAAGGAAGTTCACGAGCACACTCTCGACCGACGGGAAGGACGAGGACAGGGCGTCCCCCGGCAGAATCACACACCCCAACCTGCACGCCCCCGGCAGCCCACCCCACCGGAAACCCCAGGTGACGGCCCTTCCCCCCGGAAAACGACCGAGTGCGGCCACCCGGAATCTCCGGGTGGCCGCACCATGGGTTCTCTACTTCTTCCGGTTCTTCTGGAACCTGCTGACCGCGAGGACGGCGAGCAGGCCACAGGCCAGGCCCGCGAGACCCCAGGGGCCGCTCGGGTTGTAGTCGTTGAGGTAGTAGCCGACGGCGCAGAAGGCGACGGTCACCACCAGGACGATGAGACCCCAGAAGCGTCTTCCCGGCATCCTTTCACTCCTTCTCATCGCGTCGGATCGTCGATCTCACCGCGTTCCTAGCTGAAGCGCAGTGCGCAGTGCTTGTTGGTGCAGTAGGCGCGCCACTTGGTGGAGTAACGCCTGTGGCCCGACAGGCCGGGGCCCTGGACGTTGCGGGAGTACGCGACCGTGACGGCGAAGCGTTCCTGGTAGCCGCAGACGAAGAAGATCTTGAACGCGCAGACCTGGGCCATGCCCGAGGCGCCCCACTCATGGTAGGTGGAGGACCGGGCGTTGCGGGACGCGCCGTGGAACTGGATCTTCCAGCCGAGGGCCGAGGCGACACCGCTCTCGTCGTCGCTCGTCCAGGCCCACGAGCTCTTGATGTAGCCCTTCTTGTCGAGGCAGAACTCGGCCTGCATGGTGGTGGTTCCGAGCTGGATCCGCACCCCTCCCTCGTAGAGGCGGTACGTGCGCGAGACGGTCTTGCAACCGGACTGCGCCGTACCGGCGTTGTCGTAGGCGTTCACCGGGTCGGCACACACGTAGTCGTAGGAGTTGCAGCTTCCGCCGTGCAGCGGGTCCACGCTGAGGAAGCGCCCCGTGCCGGGCGAGTAGAGCCGCGCGCCCATGAGCAGCGTGTCCGTGGGCGTCTCGGCGGAGCGCTGGAACGCGCCGAGCCAGCCGTAGCGGGCCGCCGGTGATCCCGTCTGGACGTTGCCGTACTCGTCGCTCTCCACGGCCACGGGGCTCTGCGAGGCGTCCAGCGGGAGCCGCACGCCGATGTCGCCGTGGATGTTGGTGAACATGAGGACGGTGTCGCCGGTCTTGCCGGTGACGGCGGCCAGGGCGCCGCTCAGCGACGCGACGTTGCGGGAGACGGCTCCGGTGCCGTTCTCCACGATCCAGCTCGGGCTGTCGGTGTCGCCCGTGTAGTGGTTGACCTTGGCTCCGGTCTGGGACCAGGTGCCGCCGCTGTTGGTCTCGGTGGTCCAACCGCGGAAGCGGAGGGCCGAGTCGAGTTCCCAGGTCTGGCGCTTGGTGCCGGCGGTCTGCCGGCGGACCAGGTTGTTGGTGTAGTAGTCGATGGTGGCGCCGGGCATGGCCGTGGTGCGGCCGTAGGCGTCGTAGGCGTGGCCGGGGTCGACGAGGCGGTCGGCGCTGTCGTAGGAGTGGGTCCGGGTGGTGCCTCCGGTGGCGGTGCAGGCGAGACCAGGCTGTGCGGCGGTCGTGGTGAGGGAGGTGCGGTTGCTGCGCTTGTCGAAGGCGTAGGCCCGGCGGGTACAGACCGAGTCGGCGGTTTCCTCCACGACGGTCAGGCGGCCGGCCCTGTCGTAGGTGTAGTCACGGCTGCTGGTGCCGCTGGTGCCGGTGGTGACCTTTCCACTGGCGGCGTGCGTCACCGCGTCGGAGTAGACGACGGCGCCGTCGGCGTCGCGGGTGTAGACCCGCTCGACCGTGGTGCCGATCGTATTCGCCTTCTGCCGCAGGGTGTAGCCGCCGGGCAGCTGCTCGGTGGCGATCGACCCGGCCGCGTCGTACGTGGCGGTGAACGTGCCCGCGACGGAGTCGACGAGCCCGGTCGGCAGACCACGGGGCTCGATCGCCGTGTCGTAGCTGAGCGTTCGGGTCGACGGCACGTTGTCGGTGACGGTCAGCGGGCGGTCCAGCGCGTCGTAGCGCGTGGTGGTGGTGCCGCCGTCCGCGTCCGTGTAGGAGATCAGCCGGCCCAGCTTGTCGTACTGCTTGGTGATGGTGCCCCCGGTGGGGGAGGTCACCGTGACGGGCTGCCCGCTGGCGGGGTCGTAGGTGATGGTGCTCACCGGCACGGCCTGGCCGAGGCCGCCGCTCATCGTGGTGGTGGTCTGCCGTCCCGCGGCGTCGAAGGCCACCGAAAGCGTACGGGTGACCCCGTTCGCCGTGTCGACGCTCTTGGACTGCTGGCCGTAGAGGCCGTACTCCATCGAGGAGTCCTCGACCTTGGCGGGGTTGGAGCCGCCTCCGACGATGTCGCCCGCGGGCCCGGTCCAGCACACCTGGTCCGCCCACTCGGGGCGTCCCTTGCACCAGCCGGTGCCGGTGCCGGACCAGTAGGAGATGACCTTGGACGCCGCGTCCTGTCCCGTGCCGCCGGGAGGCTGGATGCCGGTGACCCTGCCTTCGGCGTTGTACGTGGTGCCGGTCACCAGGTTGAGGCCACCGGGGTCCTGGATCTTCAGGGTGGGGAGGCCCTTCGCCCAGTCGTACTGGGTTTCGTTCAGCCGCTTCTCGCCCATGACCGAGTAGTGGTCGCGGACGCGGACGCCGCTGATCGTGAGGGTGACCTGGTTGCTCACGGCGGCGCTGCCGTCGCTGGGCCGACCCGTGTCGTACTCCTTGACGGTCCACGCCCGCGCGGCGGTGGAGGTGTTCGCCGGCACCAGGACGGTGCTGCCGTCCTTGAGGTCCTGCGTCAGTTCGACACGGTGCAGGGGGCCGAACGTCTCGGTCTCCCGCATACCGGTCGGGTCGTACAGGGAGACGGACGACAGCAGGTGCGCCCTCTCGGCGGCGGAGCGTCCGTCGATCCCGAGGTCGCGCAGGGTCGCCCGCTCGGCGGCGGTGGTCCCGAGGGCGAGCGTACGGTTCGCCGGCGTCAGCTCACGGACGGTGTTGCCGAAGCGGTCGTACTCGGCCGTGGCGATGTGGCCGCCGGGGTCGGCCGAGTTCACCGAGCGTCCCGACGCGTCCAGGTAGTGCACCGTGGCGCGCTGGTACGCGGACGCGGCGAGCTGCGGTCCGGAGTGCGAGGCGGGAACGGAGTCGGACGGGAAGACGGCCGTGGCATCGGTGGGGATGTCGCTCTGCCCCCACGCCTTCACGTCCGCGGCGCCCATCGCGTACGGGGCGGTGGCACCGCTGAGCGGAACGCCGTAGACGACGGAGGTGGACGCCGTGCCCTGCTGCTGGTCGACGCTGCCGGGCACGAGCGCGGCCCGGGAGACCTTGAGGAGCATTCCGTCGCCGGGAACGGGGCCGGAGCCCGCGTTGCCGTAGGTGAAGGTGAAGGGAAGCTGCCCGGAGGGCTGGACCCAGGTCACCCGGCCGGCCCAGTAGGCGTACTGGTGCTCACCGGCCTTGGAGAGGCGGGGGTCCCAGACCTGCCGCAGGCTGCCGTTGCTGTCGTAGCGATAGGTCGCCACGGCGGTCGAGGTGCCGGAGGCGGCACCGGGCGCGGTCGCCCACAGGCGCAGTTCGCGGACCTGGCCCGCGATGTCGCCGAACTGCCCGTCGGTCTGGGTACCGGTGGCCGTGGTGGCGGTCGCGTACACGAACTCCAGGACGCGGCACCCCTTGGTCGCGGGGTTCGCCTCGCAGGCGGACACGGTCACGGCCGAGGTGGGGGCGATGATCCGCTTGGGCCTGGCGAGCCGCTTGCCGTTCACGGTGACGGCCTCGGACACCAGGGTGGTGGTGGTGTTCGTCAGCCCCTTGAGCAGGGTGCTGGACACCTGCCAGGTCGGCGCGGCCGGGTCGGCCTTGACGAAGGTGGTGACGGTGCCGCCGGTGTCCGACAGGGTGAAGGAACCGTCGAAGCGGCCGCTCAGGGTCAGGTGCTCCGAGCCCTTCTCCGGGATCCATCCCGTCTTGGCGGCGTTGCTGGTGAACGCGATGGCCATCCCGTCCTCCAGGACCACGTCGAGCGCCGTGTCGGAGACCTTGCGGACGTGGCTGAAGACGGACTGGGTCAGCTCCGCCGTCGTGCCGGCCACCCACTCCTTGCCGAAGATCGCGGCCTGTCCCTCCAGGTTCTCGGCCCCGTTCGGGGTGCGGGAGGAGGCGCTGCGCGTCACGGCCATGCCGAAGAACGACGCGTCCGTGGCGGAGAGGGTGTAGTCACCGGTGAGCAGGTTGAGCGAGCCGGGTCCGACTTCCTCGCTCGCGGCGCCGGAGGCGTCGCGGTCCACGATCGCGGACTGGGGCTCGGTGCTCTTGGCGGCGCCGTTCGGGCCGGTGAAGTCGGCCTTGATCTGGACGGAGCCGTCCGGGTCGACGGTGTCGGTCGCGTTCCAGACCAGAAGGTCGTTCTTGCCGTTGACCAGGGGCCGGGGCCACGCGGTGATCGCGCTGCCCTGGGAGTGGACGTCCTTGAGCGGGATCAGGACCCAGGGATCGGCCTCGGAACGGCGCCAGGAGAAGGAGACCGCGTTGTACTTCGCGGCGTTGGCCTCGGCGATCAGCGGCAGACGGCGGGCGGTGCGCTCGCCGTCGGCGGGCTGGACGAATCCGCCGGGGCCGGCGTGGAAGGTGTACTCGACGGCCTCGGACTTGTTGTCCGCCTTGTCGACCTGCCGGACCTGGAGGGTGTGGGTGCCGTCCTGGGCCGGTGTGACGGAGACGGCCTTGGCGGCGGTGGAGCCGCCGGTGGCGACCTTGGTCCAGGTCACGCCGTCCAGGGACCATTCGAGCCAGTTGTGGTCGGTGCCGTTCGGGGTGACGGTGAAGGTGCCGGCCTGGCCCGCGCCCTTGACCCACTGTCCGGTCGGGTAGTCGGTCGAGGTGATGCCGGTGGGGGCGGAGGGGTTGGTGGTGTCGACCGTGAAGGTCTTCCACTCCGACCAGCCGAGGTTGTAGTGCGCGCCGTCGTAGGGCGACGTGCGGAACTTGTACGTCTTGCCGTGGGTGAGCACACCGGCGGGGACGGTCACGGAGGCGACCTGTCCGGAGGGCGTCCAGGGGGAGACGAGGACGTTGCCGACCTGGGTGTTGGTGGCGTTGTCGAAGATCTGGAAGGTGCCGTTGATCTTGTCACCGTTGGGGTCGACGAAGGTGTCGCGCAGCGTCGGGGTGACGGTGTTGACCACGTAGGCGCCGCCGTAGGAGAAGAACGGCGGACCGGCCTCCTGCTTGGTGCCCGTGCGCGGCCGGTAGTTGTACGTGACAGTCAGCTTGGGCGGGTTGGAGGCGGCGTTGGCGGAGTTGACGCGCTTCCACTGGCCGGTGTTGTTCTCGTCGGTGGCGCGCAGGCCCATGTGGGACTTGGCGGCCTTGGCCGAGGCCCACTCCTGGACCATGGTGGTGACGTCGGCGTTGATCCAGCCGTCGGGCTGCGCGGTGCAGGAGGCGTTGCCGCGGGTCTCGCTGGAGGTGGCCTTCTTCGCGGTCCAGGCGGGCTGGGCCGTCCACCGCGAGGAGGTGGTCGCGGCCCCGGTGGACCACACCTCCCACGGCTGGTTGGGGCAGGCGGAGCCGGTGTAGTTGCCGGAGTGGAAGTTCCACAGCGACAGCTTCGCGTCCGTCACCAGGGCGTCGGCGATCGGCGCGGTGTTCCACGAGACGAAGGAACGGGCCGTGCGGAAGGTGCCGTCGGCGTTCTTCGTGCCGGGGTTGCCCAGGTCGAGCTCGACGTCGCTGGACCAGTCGACGGTCTCGCCCTGCTGGACGTAGGTGTCGAAGACGCTGGAGAGCGCCGAGGTCGAGGGGTCGACCGTGACCGGGTACTTCGTGGCCGGGTCGGCGAGGAAGCCGGCGTCCGGGGTGATGACGAGGTCCACGCCGCCCTTGGCCCTGACGACCTTCATGGCGACCGCGACCCGGCGGGTGTGCTCGCCGGAGACCGGGTCGACGGTGGCGTCCCACATCACCGGGGCCGGCATGACCGCGGTCTTCTTCGACTTCCTGTCGGTGAACAGCACACTGCCGTCGGCCTGCTGTTCCACCTTCAGGCCCTTGGTCCGCAAGGGCAGGGTGTACGAGAAGCCGGCCTCGGGCCGCGCCTTGACCTCGACGAACTGCTCGAAGCCGGTACGGGTGGCCTCGACCACCACATCCGCGCCGGGCACCGCGTTCTCGTACGTGGCCCGGGTACCGTCGAGCACCGGCGCGGGCAGACCGCCACGCCACTGCAGAGTGATCGCCTCGTCGCCCTCCCCCAGGGTCACCAGATCGGTGGCCGCGGCGGCCTGCGCCGCCCGCAGGGAACGCGCGGGCACACCGGTCTTCCCCGACAGCGTCAGACCCTGCGGATGCGCCTTGGAAGCGACCGAACCATCGGCCCGGGCGGCCAGCTCGACATCGACATCACGCCAGTCGCCCGTGTCCGAGTCCTTGAAACGGACCGGACCGGCGGACAACTCCGTGGTCAGCGAACCGTCCTTGTCGACCCAGGTGGTCGAGGTCTCGGTCCGCTCGGAGAGCGCCTCGACCCGCTTGCCCGACAACCGGGCCGCCACACGCGCGGAGGGGATGTCGGCCGCCGTGGTCGCCGGCTGGACGGCCGGCTTCCGCTGCTCCTGGGCCGCCGGGGTGGTCGGGGTGGCGACGGCCGCCCCGGAGCCGTAGAGCGTGGAGACGGACATCAGTACGGCCAGGCCGACCGCCGTGCCGCTGAACCCTCTGAGCTGCTCGGATCTGTAGCGCACGCGACGCCGCGATGGGCGCGATGGTATGTGGTTCACGTGTTTCCTCTTGTACGTGTGCCAGTACGTGGTGATATGAGTCCGATGCATGGGCATCGGAACGGCGCCGACCCGCGATGAGTGATCGGGGTCGACGAGTCTTCGAGGGTGTGGTCCTGTGTGCCGTCGCTACGGCCGGATCAGGCCTGTCCTGATGGAGCGGCGAGTGGGTTCACCCAGTCGCCCGTGCCACGTCGCCACGATGGAACGGCGGGGCGGCGCCGCGTCGATGCGGACGGGGCCGAAGGTCGTGCCCCGTGGCCCCGAGAACAGCGGGGGCGCGGACACCGGCACGAGAACGCTCAAGGGGAACGTACGCCGGCACAGCGAAACGCATCCCACCCCATCCGTTCCCCAGCGCATGACAGTTCCACTCTGAAACATCGGCCCCCTTTGTCGGAGGACCGTCAGCTGGGCAACTCTTGACGATCTTGAGCAGCGAATCCATACATGCCAGCACCCATCTTTTTCCCCGCGAAAGCCCCTGCCGCGGCCTCCCCCACCAGGCCTCCGCGAGGGCGTCGTACTGGGCGAACTCGCGTGCCCGATCGACCGTCCGGGGGAACCAGGACGCGCGCCGACAGCCGTACCGCGCCCCTCGGCCAGGGCCACCCTCGCGCCCGGCACCCACAACGTGGCGGTACGGGCCACGCACCGCTCCGGCAGGCAGAGCACCGCTCCGGCGGTGACCGTGGCCGCGGAGACCACCGCGCCCGCCGAAGCCGCGTCCCGCACGCGCCCTTCGGGGAACGCCCTGGAGAAAACCACAGGTCAGCAGCCCACATCCCCGGCCGCACCCCTGGGCGCCAACTATCCGAGACCCCACACAGACGTGCATCCGCTACCCTGTTCCCTGGTCGGCCGTTGACACGGCTCCGGTCGGGCGGCGATGCCACCCAGCGGGATCCGTACAGCGCCTGACCAGCGGGCTTGGCTTCCCTGCCGAAGATCCGGTTGCCGGGTTTTCTCCAGGGGTTTCCCAAGCCCCCCGCCTTCGTAGCTCAGGGGATAGAGCACCGCTCTCCTAAAGCGGGTGTCGCAGGTTCGAATCCTGCCGGGGGCACCAAGCGCACGACCCCGCCCCGGGGTTCCTCCCCGGGAAGGGAGCCCGCTCGGCCTCGGACGATCCGTCCGGGGCCGTTTGCGTGGGCCCTGTGCGAGCGGGGGGAGCGCCCGAGCGGGTTCGCCGACCACCCGTGCGCCGGGGGCAGGATGTTCGCGGTCAACGGCGCCCCCGTCGGCGAGCAAGGACGAGTAGGGCCGACGCGCACGGAGGCCGGCCTCTTCTTCCGTGTGCCCCGGCCGCCCCGAACCGGGCGTACGTACAAGGCCGCCGGCCCTCCCCGATACGACGCGACGCGACATCGCACGGGAAGGGCCGGCAGCTTCGGCTCGGACCGTCTCAGGCCGTCTCCGGCCCCGCCCCCATGAGCTGCTCCGCCAGCTCCCGCTCGCTCTCCTCCGGCAAGGAGGTCTTCAGGACGGTGCCGCCGAAGGGCTCCAGGGCGGCGGCGAACCGGTCCTCGGTGATCTCGGAGGCCATGACGACGACCGCCGCCGAGCCGGGTTCGAGGAGGTCGCTCACCTTCTGGCGGAAGCCCCGGTCGACGCCCATCTGGTTCAGCTTGCCGACGAGGCCGCCGAGGGCCGCGCCCAAGGCCCCGATGCCGGGGGTGAGGACGATGATGCCGAGGACCAGTCCCCAGAGCGCCCCGGCCGTGGCCGAGAGGGCGATCTCCTCGCTCTTCGCGGGGGTGTCCACATGGGTCTCGCCGTCCTGGTCGACCCGGACGACGGCGAGGCCCCTCAGCTCGACGACGTGGTCGTCGCGGAGCCGCTGGACCGTCTCGAAGGCCTCGCGGGCGACGGCGTGGTCGTCGTAGCCGATGACGATGAGCTCGGACACGGTGCTCTCCTCCGTACGGGACGGGCGGCGGGTCAGTACCGCTGCGCCTTGGTGAGCCTCGGCGTCAGGACCGGTTCGGCCGGTTCCCGGCTGATGACCAGGGGCTGCTTCCGCCCGCCCGGCGCGAGGTCCTCGGCGCCGGTGAACTGCGTCTCGACCACCTTCCCCGACGGGTCGAGGAAGTCGACCTGGACCGCGTAGGACGCCTCCTCGTCGGTCTTGTTGGTGATGGTGACGACCACGGCGAGCCGGCCGTCCGTCCCGGCCCTCGGCTTGCCCGTCATCGCGACCTCGCCCAGGGCGTTCCCCCGGCCCTCCACGCCCTTCAGCGCGTCCTCGGCCTGCTTGCGGGAGCGCTCGGTCTCGGCGCCGATCGACGCCGCGCGCTCCGACTCCCGCGCGGACGCCGAGGCCGCCGCGGACGACGCCGACTCGCGCGCGGCGGAGGCCGCCGAGGACGCCGCCGAGGCGAGGGCGGAGGGGGCGCCGCCGGAGAACGAGGCCGTGTCGGGGGGCGTGGGGCCGTCGCTGAACGTCGGGGAGCGGCCCTCGTCCCCTCCCGAGTCGCAGGACACCAGGCCGGCCGCGCCGAGCGCGGTGACGACGACGGCGACGGCGGCGCCCGCCGCCCGGGTGCGGAGCCGCTTCCCGGCGGTGCGGGTCGGTGTGGTGCTCATGGGGTCTCCCGGGGTCAGTAGCGCAGGACGGCGGCGATGCGGGCGACGTCGGCCAGGGAGTCGTCCCGTACGAACCGGACCTCGGCCCCCGTCTCCAGGGCCTGCTCGACGATCTCGTCCACGATGTCGTCGCGGGCGTCGAGGTCGGAGGCCTCCGCCGGTTCGAGGTGGTCGCCGTAGTCGCGCACGACCGCCCGGAAGTGCTCCTCGACGGCGAGCAGGTGGATCCGGCCCTCCTTCGCCGCCTGCCACACCTCGTCGAGGCCGCCGGCGTACTCCCGCCGGCCCCGGGCCGCGTCCAGCTCGGCCAGGACGGTGGTCGTCAGGGCCGCCTCGTGGGCGGCGATCAGGGGCTCCACCGCCTTCCGCACCGCCTCCGCGGGCCCGTGCCCCAGGCCGCCCTGCTGGACGGGGGTGGTCCCCTGCGGCAGGGACCCGGTCTCCTCCAGGAGGGCGACGGCGGGCGCCTCGCCGAGCACGTACAGCGGGCGCGGCTCGGAGGCGAGGACGGTCCGCAGCGCCTGGTGCGCGTCCCGGAAGAAGGCGCGGGTGTCCTCGTCCCGGAAGGTGCTCGGCACGTCCCCGACGCGCTCCTCGCGCTCCACGTCCTGGGGCTCCAGGCTCCGCGCGAACGGGAAGCCGTCCCCGGTGTGCTCCACGGTCCGCTCCGGCCCGCCGCTCCACAGCGAGACCCGGTCGGCGGCCACGGTCAGCGCCCAGTACGGGCGTTCGGCGGCCTGCGCGGCGACGAGGTTGCGGGTGAGGAAGGTGTCCGCGAGGACCACCCGCTCCGGCACCTCCCGGGCCACCGTCCACACCTGGTGCTCGCCGGGCGCCACGAAGATCACCAGTCCGTCCTCCGCGTGCACGAGGTCGATCTCGGCGGCGGCCCGCTCCAGCTGGTCCCGCACGTCAGCGCGCCGCTCCCGCGTCACGGCCGGGTCCTCCTCCAGGGCCTTCTCGGCCCGCGCGAGGAGGTTGCGCAGCCGGACGGGGTCCTGGGCGCTGTCGGGCTCGCGGCGGTGGGTCGGCATCACGAGCGACACGGCGGGGTACGGGCGGGGTTGGCGCAGCTTGGCGAGCGCGTCGGCACTGAGCGCGGGGTGCATGGGAGGCCTTTCGGATGGAGGGGAGGGGCGGGGGGCCGCGAGGGCGGATCTCCCCGCGCGTACGGGGCGGGGTTCCCGTACGGGTACGGGAGGGGCACCCGTACGGGCCAGGGCCGGGGAAGTCATGGCGGCGGGAGCCCGGCCTAGGGGGTCGTGGCGGAGACGTGGACGGGGCCCGGGGCGTCCGGCCGGCCCGTGAGCTGTTCGGACAGCTCCCGCTCGTCCTCGTCGCTGAGCGAGGTCTTCAGGACCGTGCCGCCGTGCGGCTGCATCGCCGCCGTGAACTTGTCGTCCGTGATCTTCGACGCCATGATCACGACCGCCGCCGAGCCCGGCTTCAGGAGATCGCCCACCTGCTCGCGGAAGCGGTCGTCGACGCCCGACTTGGCGAGCCTGCCGACCAGGCCGCCCAGGGCCGCGCCGGTCACGAGGCCGACGCCGGGCAGCAGGAACAGGATCCCGAAGATCGCTCCCCACAGGGCGCCGGTGGCGGCGGTGGAGGCCACGACCCGGCTGGAGGTGTCGACGTGGGTGCGCCCGTCGGCGTCGACGGAGACCGTCGCGAGCCCGTTCAGGCGCACGACGTGGTCCCGTTGCAGGTCCTGCACCGTGCCGAGGGCCCGCTCGGCCTCGGCGGGGTCGTCGTAGCCGATGACGATGAGCTCGGACATCCCTGTCCACCTCCAGAAGGCGCCGTGCGGGGCGCCACGGTCCACGCACCGACATCCTTGTCCGGGATGTCCGTTTCCGCGACTCGGTGGAGGCGCCCGGGGGTCCTACGGAGGTGTCCGGGGGCGGCGGCTCAGCGCAGCTCCTCCGGGCAGGCCGTGCCCCGGGAGAGCTTGTACGGGGAGCCCAGGCGGTAGACCCCCGCCTTCGGCGCGACGAGCTCCGTCCACTCGTCGCCCTCCGCGTCCGCCTCCGTCTTGAAGAGGCAGCCCTCCACGTTGGCGAAGACCTTGGGGAGCTCGGTCTCCGACTCCTCGCGGGCCAGCTTCGACTCCTCGGTCTCCTGGGGCGGCTCGATCTTGCCGCCGTCCTCGTCCATGAGTGCGAGCCACGGCGAGTACGGCACGCGGATGAGGACCCGGCCGGGGCTGTCGACCCGGATCACGACCTCGTTCGCCGCCACGCTCTCGACCCGGGCGGGCGGCTCCGCGAGCGGGGTCGGGTCCGCGACCTCGTACAGGCGCCAGTTCTCGTCCGACCAGACCTGCTTCAGGTACGGCAGGCCCTTGTCGACCAGCTCCGCCTCCCGCTCGGCGCCGGAGTCGGGGGCCCCGGTCGGCAGGACCACGAAGTGGACGGCCCAGCGGTCGAGCCAGTCCTGGTAGTTCACGGCGTTGAGGGTGTCGTCGTAGAAGAGCGGGTTGCGCTCCATGTCGGCCTGCCGGTTCCAGCCCCGCGCCAGGTTGATGTACGGGCTGAGCGCGGAGGACTCGCGGTGGCTGGAGGCCGGCACGACCTCGACCCGCGCCTTGCCGGCGCCCCGCACCTGGAGCTGGTTGACCAGCGGCGCCAGCTCGCGCGCCCAGGAGGCGTCCGGGGCGGTGCGGATGACGTCGTCGACGCCCTTGAAGCCGATCCAGAAGTTCAGGCCGGCGAAGGCGAGCAGCAGCGCGTACCAGCGGCGCGAGCGCGGCGCGGTGTACGGCAGGGCGGCGAGCAGCACGACCCCGGCGAAGAGCATCGGGAGCCGCGAGATGTTCGAGCCGATCTGCGAGTCGATCGCCCAGGTCAGGAAGGTGCCGACCGTGTACACGGCGGCGGCGGTGCGGACCGTCCGCCAGTCCTTCGGCACCAGGAGGAGGATCAGGATCCCGAAGACCATCGGGAGCGCGGCCGAGCCGAAGGCCATCGGCTGGGTGCCCGAGAAGGGGAAGAGCCAGGAGGAGAGGGCGACCACGGCCACCGGCGCGAGCCCGAGGGCGTACGCGCCGGGGCGCCGCTTGTTGAGGAAGAGCGCCGCCGCCGCCACGCCGAGGAAGAGCCCGGCGACCGGGCTGCACGCGGTCGCGAGCCCGGCGAGCGGGGCGGCGACCGCGGCCTTGGCCCAGCGCTTGCGGCGCCAGCGGTGCGGCCAGCAGAAGACGGCGGCGACCGCGCCGACCGCGAACAGCATCCCGAGGCCGAAGGTCACCCGGCCCGACAGGGCGTTGCAGAGGAAGGCGAAGACGCCCGCGACCGCGCAGGCCATCGGATTGCGGACCGTCCGCACCCGCACCAGGATCAGCGCGGTCAGCGCGGCCGACAGGGTGCCGGTGATCATCATGGTGGTGCGGACGCCGAGCACCGACATCAGGTACGGCGAGACGACGCTGTACGAGACCGGGTGCATCCCGCCGTACCAGGCGAGGTTGTACGCGGAGTCCGGGTGCCGTCCGACGAACTCGGCCCACGCGTCCTGCGCGGCCAGGTCCCCGCCGCTGTTCGCGACGAGGAAGAACCAGAGGACGTGGGTGAGGGCGGCGAGCCCCGTGGCCACCATGACGGTGTGGCGGCGCTTCCGCCGCCGCACCGGAGCGGCCTGCTCCGGGGCCGGCCGCTGCGCCGGAAGCGGTATTCGCGAGAGCGAAGGCGCGGCGGGTACGGCGGCGGGCACGAGGGGGACGCCGTCGGCCGCGGGACCGGGTTCGGTGCGGAGGCCGGGGCGGGCGGCGGTACCGGGCTCCGTGCCCGTGGAGGACGCGGAAGAGCCGGGGGACGCCGCCCCGGGGGCCTCCCCGGAGGAGCCGGAGAGGGGATCGGAGAGCGGATCGGGCGGGCAGGAGTCCGCGCGGTCGGCGCGTGTCGGCTCGGCGGTGGTCACTGCGGCCCTTTCCCCTGCGTCCCGTAGTCCCGTACGTCCCGTCTCGCTCCGCGCGGAGGTCCACGCGCGCTTTTCGTCGCCCGGAAACGCTAACAGCAGGACGCCCCGGAGAACCGGGGCGTCCAGCCGTGCGGGTGGCTTCCGGGCCGCCCCGCCGCCGCGGGCGGTCAGCCCACGCGGGTGAGCTTCTTGTCGAAGCCCGGCTCCACCAGGTCGGCCTGGAGGGCCACCGGGGAGCTGACCCGGCCCGCGCCCGTGCCGATCGACACCTGGCCGACGACGTCGCCCGCCTTGCCGGTGTGCGGGACGGCCTTGCCCCCGTCGGTGAGGTCGAGCTCCACCTTGAGGCCCGGCCAGCCGACCGCCTTCAGCTCCTTGGTGGCGACGACCGGGGTCTTCCCGCCGAGGCCGTCGTCGACGTAGCCGAGGACCTGGCCCTTGCGGACCACGGCGGCCGAGGTGACGTCCTTCTGGGCCTGCTTGATCAGCTCGTAGCTGTAGTCGATGGAGAGCTGGAGCTTGTCGCCCAGGTACTGGGCGTTCTTGGCCCCCATCACGATGCCGAGGATCCGGCGGTTCTGGCCGTCGACGATGGTGTTCGCCGACCAGAGCAGGTTGCCGCCGGCCGGGGTGGAGGAACCGGTCTTGATGCCGCCGACACCCGGCTTCAGCAGGATGTTGTTGTTGTTCTCGATCCGCCCGGGGATGCCCTCGACGGTCACGTTCGGCATGTTCACGATCTCGCGGAACACGTCGTACTGCATGACTGCCTTCGCCAGCTTCAGCTGGTCCTTCGGGGTCGAGACCGTGCTGTCGAGCAGGCCGGACGGGTCCGTGTACGTGGACTGGGTCATGCCCAGCTCCTTGGCGGCGGCGTTCATCTTCTCGACGAACGCGGCCTCGGAACCGGCGTCCCAGCGGGCGAGCAGCCGGGCCACGTTGTTCGCGGAGGGGATCATCAGGAGCTGGAGCAGCTCCTTCTGCGAGTAGGTCTGGCCCTCCTGGACCGCGGCGGTCGACTCGTGCTCCGCCTTGCCCTGGTCGGCGGCCTTCTTGTCGATCTCGATCTCGGGACCGGTCTGCTTCCCCCTGAGGGGGTGGTCGCGGAGGATCACGTACGCCGTCATCGTCTTGGTGACGGACGCGATCGGGGCCGGCTTCTGGGGGCCGTACGCGCCCATGGAGCCGACGCCCTCGACCTCGACGGCGCCCTGTCCCTCGCCGGGCCACGGCATCTTCAGCTCGCCGCCCTCGAAGGTGTAGGTCGGCGCGGCGGAGAGCGTCAGGGCGGGCGCCGGCAGCGGGCGGACCATCTGCGCGATCGCGAAGACGATCAGGAGGAGCAGGACCAGCGGGGTCCAGATCCGGACCCGGCGCAGGGTCGTCCGCAGCGGGCTCGGCGGCGGGGGCGGGGTGTTCGTCAGCTCCGCCAGCAGGTCGAGCGGGGGGAGCGGGGGCAGCGGCTGCTGCCGGGTCCGCTCCGGCTCGGCGAGCGCCGGCGGTACGGGGGCGGGCGCGGGGGCCTCGTCGGGCGCGGACTCGGCCTCCGGGGCCTTCCGCTCGGCCGGGATGTCGGGCCGCAGCGGCAGGAAGGTGCTGGTGCGCTCGCTGTCGGTGTCGGCACCGACGCCCGCACCAGCGCCCGCCGCGCCCGCCGGGAGCTTCAGGGCGGTCGTCGGCTGGTCGACCGGCGGCCGGATCATCTTGAACATGGCGGTCGGCTGGTCGACGGGCTTCTCGTCTTCGGAGACGTCGGAGACGTCGGAGACGTCGGAGGCATCGACGGAGGCGTCGGCGTCGGCGGCATCACCGGAAGCGCCCTCGGACCCGCCGGTCTTCTCGGAGCCCTCGGAACTGCTGGAGCCCTCGGAGCGGCCGGAGCTCTCGGAACTGCTGGAGTCCCCGGAGCCACCGGAGCCTTCGGAGCCGCCGGAGTCCCTGGCGGGCTCCGGGGCCTTCGCGGGCGCGGACTTGGCCTCGGCGGCCGGCTTCCGGGCGGCGAACCAGGACTCGACGGGGGCCTTTTCGTCGGCAGGGGTCTTGTCCTCGACGGGGGCCTCGCCCTTGGCGACCTCGGCACCCTCGGCGTCCTCGGCACCCCCGCCGGTCCCGGCGCCCTCGGCACCGTCGGCGTTCCCGACCGCCTCGGCGTCCTTGGCGTCCGAGGCGCCCTCGGCGCTCTCGACGTCCTCGCCGGGCGCGTCGGCCTCCAGGACCTCCACGGCCTCGTCCGTGGCGTCGCCCTCGGACCCGGCGTCCGGCTCGGCGCCCGTCCGGGGCTCCTCCGCGACCTCCGGCCCCTCTGAGGCCTCCACGGGCCCCCCGGGCCCCTCCGTGGCCTTCCCGGGCTCCTCCGCCGCCGTGGCGACCCACGCCGCCACGGCCGCCTTGAGCCGCTCGCTCTCCGGCTCCGGCGCGGGCTCGGTCTCGGATCCGGCCTCCGGCTCGGGCTCCGGCTCGGCGGCACCCTTCGGGGCGTCGTCCCCGGGCGTGCGCGGGGCCAGGTTCTTGAACACGGCGGTCGGCTGGTCGACCCGTACCGGCGAGTCCTCGCCCTCCGGGTCCCCGGGGCCGTCGGTCCCCTCCGAGTCCTCCGACGGGGCCGACGAAGGCGCTGACTCCCGGAGCACGGAAAGCCGGGGATCCCGGCCGCCGCCGCCCGGGGCCGCCGTCTCCTGCGACGACCCCTGCTGCTCCGCCTTGTCGGGGGACTCGCCCGCCACCGTGCCTCCTCCATGCGTCATGCGTACGTCCGAACCGTCTACCAGTGTCCTGTGTGAACCCCTTGGCCCCCGTGCTAGACGAGAACGACATACCTACCGGTTCCCGGATGAACCACCCGGGCGCTCTCGACAGATGAATGTGAGAGGGGTCACCCTGTCATTCATCCACGCGGGGAGGCATGGATGGGCAGGAGCCGCAGAACCATTCCGGAGGAGCTTCTGCTGCTCGCTCTGGACCCGACCACGGGTACCACAGCGCAGCCGCAGTCGCTCGACCTCGGTCTGGCCGGAGCACAGCTAGTGGAGCTGGCGCTGGCAGGCCGGATAGCCCCTGACGGGGATCGTATCGCCGTGGTGATGCCACGGCCGACCGGAGATCCGACACTGGACTCCGCACTGGAGCTGCTGCGCAGGCGCGGCAGCCCGGTCCGGGCCGTCCACTGGATAGGCGGGCCCCGACTGGGGCTCCGTCAGACGTATCTCTCGCATCTGGAGCGATGCGGCATGGTCCATGCCGTGGAGGGCCAGATGTGCGGGGTGTTGCCGACGACTCGCTACCAGGCGACGGACACGGCGATCAGTCGGGAGATCCGTGCCCGGCTGGACAGTGCGATCCGCACCGGCGTACCGCCGGACCCGCGGACCGCGGCGCTCGCCGCGCTGGCCCATGCGGTCGGTCTCGGCAAGCACCTGTACCCCGGCAACGAAGGACGGTCGTCGCGGTCCCGGCTGCGCGACCTGATCCGGCACGACCCGATGGGCGGACTCGTGGCGCACGCCGTGATGGACGTCCAGAACGGCGCGGGGGCGCAACCGCGCCGCAGCGCCCAGGGCGTTCCGGCGCAGCCGCGCGGCGGCATGGCCCGCGCGGCGGCGCACTGAGCACCACCGCGCCACACGAACCATCCCGGGAGCCGCACAACAGTGCGGGGCGGTCTGGACGACCGCCCCGCACATGTGCGTTGTCCCCGTTTCCCAGCGCACGCACGACCTTTGGTGGCAGTCTGCCAAGCGGTAGATACTCACAGCTACGCAGCAGACAGCCGGAGGTGCAGTTTCCGTGGCGTCCAACGTCAACCCCACCGTCAGGCGACGCCGATTGGGCCAGGAGCTGCGCAAGCTCCGGGAGGCGAAGAACATGACGGCCGAGCAGGTCGCCGAGCGCCTCCTCGTCTCCCAGTCCAAGATCAGCCGGCTGGAGAACGGCCGTCGCTCCATCAGCCAGCGTGACGTCCGCGACCTGTGCGGCGTGTACGAGGTCGAGGACGAGCGCATGGTCGACTCCCTCATGCAGATGGCCAAGGACTCGCGCCAGCAGGGCTGGTGGCACGCCTTCGGCGACATCCCGTACAGCGTCTACATCGGCCTGGAGACGGACGCGGAGAGCCTGCGGATGTACGAGCCGCAGATCATCCCGGGACTGCTCCAGACCCACGAGTACGCCGAGGCCGTGATCGCCGGGGCGCTGCCGGAGTCGACGCCCGCGGACATCGAGAAGCGGGTCCAGGTCCGCACCCGCCGCCAGGAGCGGATCCGGGACGAGGAGCGCCCGCTGCGCCTGTGGGCGGTGATCGACGAGGGCGCGCTGCACCGGATCGTGGGCAGCAGGCAGTTGATGGTGCAGCAGCTGGAGCACCTGCTCGAACAGTCGCAGCTGCCGCACGTCACCGTGCAGGTGATGCCGTTCGACATGGGCGCACACCCGGGGATCAGCGGGCAGTACTCGATCCTGGAGTTCCCGGACACCTCGGACTCCAGCGTGGTCTACATCGAGGGCGTCACGAGCGACCTGTACCTGGAGAAGGCGCAGGACGTCGGCAAGTACAGCGTCATGTACGAGCACCTCAGGGCGCAGGCGCTGAACGTGGACCAGACGCGGGAGTTCATCTCGAAGATGGCCAAGAAGCACGCCCAGGGCTGAGGCCCGGAACGGGTGGGCAGGCACCGTACACGCAGTAATCGCTCCCACGGAAGCTCCGTTGGAATATGCCACTCGGACGTGTGAACGCCGGTCCCGTCGCCCGGGACCGGCGAGTAGCGTCGATCACGTCGTCGAGAACGTCGGCGCGACACACCACTGGCAGAAACTGGCAGAACCGGAGCTGAGCAGCATGGCGATTATTCAGGGTGGTACGGACACCTGGACGAAGTCCTCCTACTCGGGTGGTAACGGGGCCTGCGTCGAAGTGAAGTCCCCCGTCGTGGCCGCGATCGCGGTGCGGGACTCCAAGGCCCCCGAGGGCCCGTCCCTCTCGTTCGGACCGGGTTCCTGGAGCGCCTTCGTCGGCGAGGTGAGCACCGGGGCCCTCTAAGGCCCCCGGTGTCCCGAGCGGTCACCAGCAGCACGAAAGAGCCCTCTCGTCCGGTCCGCCGTCCTGGCCGAGGGGGCTCGGTCCTTTTCCGGACCGCCCCGCGCCCCTCAGCCCCTCGGGTAGCGCGCCAGCCAGCCCGGCGCGGACTCCCCGGGGGTGTGCAGGGCGGCGCCCTGGGTCGTCTCCATCGCGAAGTCGTCCGCCAGCTCCAGGACCGTCCCGCGGCCCTCCAGTTCGGCCAGCCAGGCCGGCGGGAGGGCCGTGTCGCCGTGCAGGGCGCCGAGCAGGGCCCCGGTGAGCGCGCCGGTCACCGGCGAGGGCCCGTCGTGGTTCACGGCGAGCCGCAGCCCGTGCCGCACGTCCTCGCCGACCAGGGCGCAGTAGACGGCCGCCGCCAACTGCCCCTCGGCCCGGTCCTCCGCCGCCCCGAGGGCGGCCACCCGCTCCGCGTCCGGCACCCCTTCCCGTACGGCTCCGAGGGCGCGGCCGAGGGCTTCGGTGACCGGCTCGTGGCCGGGGCACTCCGCGAGCTGCTCCAGGGCCACGGCCACCGCCGCCTCCACCGGGCCGCCGCGGGCCAGGCCGTGGACGACGAGGGCGAAGGCGCCCGCCGCGAGGCGGGCGGCCGGGGCGCCGTGCGTCTGGGCCGCGCACTCCACGGCGAGCCGGCGGACGAGCTGCGGCTCCCAGCCGACGAGCAGTCCGAAGGGGGCCGAGCGGACGAGGGCGCCGGAGTCGCCGGCCTCCGGGTTCTTCGGCTTGTCGGGGGTGCCGAGGTGCTCGTCGCCGAAGCCGGTGAGGCAGGCGCGGGGCGGGTTGCGGCGGGCGTAGAGCCACTCCTCGTTGGCGAGCCAGCCGTTGTCCTTGCGGCGCTCGTCCGGTCCCCAGTCGCGCTGGGTGGCGGCCCAGCGCAGATGGGCCCGGTGGACGTCGGTGGGCGGGTGCCAGGCGCCGGTGTCGCGGCGGACCTGGGCGCGGATCAGGCCGTCGACGGTGAAGAGGGTCATCTGGGTCGCGGCGGTGACGGCGCCCCGGCGGCCGAAGGCCGGGACGGGGTCGGTGAGTCCGTCAGGTCCGTGGGTCCCGCGCAGCTCCGCGAGGGAGGATCCGCCGGCGCCCGCCCCCAGCGCGTCGCCGAGCGCCCCGCCGAGCAGACAGCCCCGCACCCGGGCCCGGAAGTCCTGCTGCTCGGCACGGCCCCACACGGCTGCGGCTGTCGTGGCCACGACGTGCCCTCCCCCGGTCGGCGGTTCGCTGTCGGTTCCCTCGCCGCACTGTAATGGACCGGATGTGCCCGTCCGGTGGACGGAACGTTATGTGTTCCGACACCCTCGGGGCCGGTTTTGACCGCACTCCGCCGGGGGCGTCCTCACTCGGCCGGGAGCACCGGGAGGAGTTCCGGCAGGTGTCCGTCGGAGGCCTCCGCCGTGCGCCGCCGCTCCTCGGGCACCTCCCCGTAGAGGGTCGTGCGGGGCTTCGCCGGGCGGCCCGCCGCCTCCGCGATGGCCTCCAGGTCCTTGATCGAGCGGTACGAGCCGTAACTCGACCCGGCCATCCGGGAGATGGTCTCCTCCATCAGGGTGCCGCCCAGGTCGTTGGCGCCCGAGCGGAGCATCTCGGCGGCGCCCTCCGTGCCCAGCTTCACCCAGCTGGTCTGGATGTTCGGGATGTGCGGGTGGAGGAGGAGCCGGGCCATCGCGATGACCGCGCGGTTCTCGCGGGCCGTCGGGCCGGGGCGGGCGATGCCGGCCAGGTAGACGGGCGCGTTGGTGTGGATGAAGGGGAGCGTCACGAACTCCGTGAAGCCGCCGGTCTCCCGCTGGATGCGGGCCAGGGTCCGGAAGTGGCCGAGCCAGTGCCGGGGCTGGTCCACGTGCCCGTACATCATCGTGGAGGAGGAGCGCAGGCCCAGCTCGTGGGCGGTGGTGATCACCTCGATCCAGGTGGCGGTGGGCAGCTTGCCCTTGGTGAGGACCCAGCGGACCTCGTCGTCGAGGATCTCGGCGGCCGTGCCGGGGATCGAGTCGAGCCCGGCCTCCTTCGCGGCCGTCAGCCACTCGCGGATCGACAGGCCGGTGCGCGAGGCGCCGTTGACGACCTCCATCGGGGAGAAGGCGTGCACGTGCATCCCGGGGACGCGCTCCTTCACCGCCCGCGCGATGTCGAAGTAGGCGGTGCCGGGCAGGTCGGGGTGGATGCCGCCCTGCATACAGACCTCCACCGCGCCGACCTCCCAGGCCTGCTGGGCGCGGTCCGCGACCTGGTCGAGGGAGAGGGTGTACGCGTCGGCGTCGGTGCGGCGCTGGGCGAAGGCGCAGAAGCGGCAGCCGGTGTAGCAGACGTTGGTGAAGTTGATGTTCCGGGTGACGACGTACGTGACGTCGTCGCCGACCACGTCACGGCGCAGGTCGTCGGCGATCCGGGTCAGGGCGTCCAGGGCCGGGCCGTCCGCGTGGAGGAGGGCCAGGGCCTGCGGGTCGGTGAGCCGCTCCGGGTCGTCGGCGGCGACGGCCAGCGCCTCGCGGACGTCGGTGTCGATGCGCTGCGGCACCATCCCGGGGGCGGCGGCCTCGCGCAGCGCCTCCCAGTCCCCGTACACCTCGTCGAAGTCGTCGCGCCGGTCGGCCGTGCGGCCCTCGGTGTCGATGGTGCGGTGCAGATCGGTGCGGCCGGTGGCGGCGAAGGCCTCGTCGGGCTCCTGCCAGGGCAGGCCGCGCACGGGCGCGTCGGGGTTCGCCAGGCCCGTCCCGGGGTCGGCGAGGGCGCGGACGTGCGGGAGGAGCCGGGGGTCGAGCCAGGGTTCTCCCCGGGTGACGAACTCGGGGTAGACGCAGAGGCGTTCGCGCAGCTCGAAGCCGGCGGCGGCGGACCGCTCGGCCAGCTCCTCGATCCTGGGCCAGGGCCGCTCGGGGTTGACGTGGTCGATGGTGAGCGGCGAGACCCCGCCCCAGTCGTCGATGCCGGCCGCGATCAGCCGCTCGTACTCGGCGTCGACCAGGTTCGGCGGGGCCTGGAGGCAGGCGGAGGGGCCCATGATCAGCCGGGCGACGGCGACGGTGGCGACCAGGTCGTCCAGCTCGGCGTCCGGCATCCCGCGCATCGCCGTGTCCGGCTTGGCGCGGAAGTTCTGGATGATCAGCTCCTGGATCGAGTGGTACGCGCGGGCGACGCGGCGCAGCGCGAACAGCGACTCGGCCCGCTCCTCCAGGGTCTCCCCGATACCGAGCAGCAGCCCCGAGGTGAAGGGCACGGAGGAGCGGCCCGCGTCCTCCAGGACCCTGAGCCGCACGGCCGGTTCCTTGTCGGGGGACCCGTAGTGGGGGCCGCCGGGCTCGGACCACAGCCGGGTCGCGGTGGTCTCCAGCATCATCCCCATGGAGGGCGCGACGGGCTTGAGGCGCTGGAAGTCGGTCCAGGAGAGCACCCCGGGGTTGAGGTGCGGGAGCAGCCCGGTCTCCTCCAGGATGCGGATCGCCATGGCCCGCACGTACGCGATCGTGTCGTCGTAGCCGTGCGCGTCCAGCCACTCGCGCGCCTCCGGCCAGCGGTCCTCGGGCTTGTCCCCGAGCGTGATCAGGGCTTCCTTGCAGCCGAGTTCGGCGCCGCGCCGGGCGATGTCGAGGACCTCGTCGGGCGACATGAACATCCCGTGCCCGGCCCGGCGCAGCTTGCCGGGGACGGTGACGAAGGTGCAGTAGTGGCACTTGTCGCGGCAGAGCCGGGTGAGCGGGACGAACACGCTCTTGGAGTACGTGATGACGCCCGGCCGCCCGGCCGCCTCCAGACCGGCGTCCCGCACGCGCCCGGCGGACGCCACCAGGTCCGCCAGGTCGTCCCCGCGCGCCCGCAGCAGCACGGCGGCCTCGGAGACGTCGAGCGCGACCCCGTCCCTGGCCCGCCTGAGGGCCCGTCGCATGGCGTTCTCGGTGGGACGTGCTGCCTGGTGATCGGTCATGGACCGAGCATACGAGCGGGCGGGGGAAGCCGGGTTCGGGTCCCCGCACCCGGCTCCCCGCCCGGCGGTCCGGGGGTTCGGGTCCTCACAGGTACCGCGCGTACGCGTCGAGCACCCCCAGCACCTCCCCCTCCTCCCCCGGCGGCAGTTGGAGGACCACCTCCTCGCAGCCGAGGTCCGCGTAGTACGCGAGCTTGTCCGGGGTCGGCAGGACCGCGTACGGGACGACCCGGAGCGCCTTCGGGTCGCGGCCCGCCTCCTCCCACGCCGTCCGCAGGACCGGGAGGGCGTCCGCGAGGCCCCGGCCGCCGATCGGCAGCCAGCCGTCGGCCTGCGCGGCGATCTGCGCGAAGAGCTTCGGGCCCGCCGCCCCGCCGACGAGGATCCGGGGCGCGCCGCCGGCCGGCTTGGGCCAGGCCTCGGAGGCCCGTACGGACTCCCCCGACTCCCCTGCGTACGCGGTGGGTTCGGGGGCCCACAGGGCCTTCATCAGGTCGATCCGGTCGCGGCCGAGCCTCCGGCGGGAGGTCCAGTCGACGCCGTGGTCGGCGGCCTCCTCCCGGTTCCAGCCGAAGCCGACGCCGAGGGTGAGGCGGCCGCCGGAGAGGTGGTCGAGGGTGGCGATCTGCTTGGCGAGCGAGATCGGGTCGTGCTGGGCGATCAGGGTGATGCCGGTGCCGAGCCCGAGGCGTTCGGTGACGGCGGCGGCCTGCCCGAGGGCGACGAAGGGGTCCAGGGTCCTGCCGTACTCCCGGGGCAGCTCGCCGCCCGCCGGGTAGGGCGTGGTCCGTTCGACGGGGATGTGGGTGTGCTCGGGCAGGTAGAGCCCGGCGAAGCCGCGCTCCTCCAGCTCGCGCGCCAGCCGCACCGGGGTGATGGTCTCGTCGGTCAGGAAGATCGTGGTCGAGATCCGCATACCGGCACGGTAGGGGGTGGGGCGGGGTTTTCCGAGCCCCCGGACGGCCGCGCGCACCGGAGAAACCGGCTGCGCCCCGTGCGTCCCTCCCCCTACCGTGGCCCGGTGCTGAAGCGAATCGAGGCGTACTACGACGCCGTGCCCCGGTCCTCCGCCCGCGCCGAGGAGTTCGGGCCGCTGACCCTCTTCGTACGGGAGGGGGAGGGCTGGCCCTTCTACGCGCGGCCCGCGTCCGGGCACGAGGGGGAGGTCCCGGTCGGGGCCGTGGAGCGGGTGCGGGCCCGGCAGCGGGAGCTGGGGGTGCCCGAGGCCTTCGAGTGGGTCGCGGAGACGGCGCCGGGGCTGCGGGCGGCCGTGGAGGCGAGCGGGCTCACCGTCCACGAGCACCCGCTGATGGTCCTGGAGGGCGAACCCCTCGCCGTGCCGGAACCCGCGGGCGTCACCGTACGGATGGTGGACGCGGACGATCCGGGCCTGGAGAGCGCCGTCGCCGCCCCGTACGCCGCCTTCGGCTTCCCGCCCGAGCCCGGGACGGCCGAGCGGACGGCCGAGCGGATCGCGGCCGGTCTGACCCGGGTCGCGGCGGCCTTCGCGGGCGGTACGGAGGGGAAGGCCGCCCTCGCGGCCGGGCAGCACCAGCCGGTGGGGGACGTCTCCGAGGTCGTCGGCGTCGGCACCGTCCCGGCGGCCCGGCGCCGGGGCCTCGGCCTCGCGGTCACGGCCGCCCTGGTCGCGGACGCCCGGGCCCGGGGCGCGGACCTGGTGTTCCTGTCGGCCTCGGACGCGGACGTGGCCCGGCTCTACGGCCGGCTCGGCTTCCGCACGGCGGCGACGGCGCTCATCGCGGAGGCGTAGGGGGGCGGGGGGGTGCTTCGGGCCTGGGCTGCGGGCCTGGGCTTCGGGGCCTTGTGCTTCGGGCCCGGCTCGGCCCCGGCCCGAAGCGCCCGGCCCCGGGAAGAACTGCCCCGGGAAGAACTTTCGGGGAAAGTCCCCCGGCCGTGTCACATCCCCGGCCCCCGTTCCGTCGTTGCGGTGAAAGCACCTGCCGAACGAGACGCCGAGGAGCGATCACCATGGCGCACACCCCCGAGGCCCGCATGACCAACCCCGCCTACGTCCTGCCCGACGCCGGTCCCGCGATCCAGGCCCTCGTGAAGGCCACCCGCCAGGGCGGGGTCTCCGAGGAGATCCTGGAGCTCGTCCACCTGCGGGCCAGCCAGATCAACGGCTGCGGCTTCTGCGTCGACTACGGCGCGAAGAACGCCCGGAAGGCGGGCGTGAGCGACGAGAAGCTGTTCGCGGTCGCCGCGTGGCGCGAGGCGCCGTACTTCTCCGACGAGGAGCGGGCGGCCCTGGCGCTCGCCGAGCACGCGACCCGCATCGCCGACAGCACGGACGCCGTGCCGGACCCGGTGTGGGACGCGGCCGCCGACCACTTCGACGAGAAGCAGCTCGCCTCGATCGTGCTGATGGTCAGCCTGACGAACTTCTTCAACCGGATCAACGTCACCGTCCGGCAGCCGGCCGGCGTGGCGATCTGACCGCACGGGGCTCGCGCACCATCAGGACGTCGACCGGGTCCTCGGACTCGGTCGTGAAGCCCTCCCGCTCGTAGAGGCGGCGGGCCGCGCTCCCCCGGAGGACCACGAGGCGGACGGACACCCCGTCCGCGTCGGCCCGGTCCAGCAGGCGGCGCAGCACCGCCGTCCCGAGCCCCCGCCCCTGCACCTCCGGGGCCAGGTAGAAGTGCTCCAGGTGGAGCCCCTCGCCACTCCCGTCCGGGCGCAGGGTCACGCTTCCCGCGAAGGCGCCGTCCACCTCGACGACGGAGGTGTGGGCGGGCGAGAAGCCGTCGCGCAGCCGCTGCCGCACCCGGTGCCCGTCGTAGCGGCCGAGCCGTACGAGGTCGTCCCGCATCACCTCGGCCCGCAGCTCGGCGACGGACTCGACGTCCGCCGCCCGGCCGGGGCGCAGCGCCCAGTTCACCGTCTCGCCCTCAGGTCCCATGGACGGCATCCTAGGAAGCTCGTAACCGGACCCGGCTCCTCCGCGTTGGAGCGGGCATGAAGAGGATCCTCACCGCCGTAGCCCTGACCGCTTTCGCCGCCGCCGGTGCCGCGGGGGCCGCCGGCACCGCGGCCGCCGACACCGGCGGCGTGAACCTGCCCTCGGTCGTGCCGCTCAGCGGCGTCCTGACCCCCAAGGCCGCACCGGCCGGCACGCCCGCGCTGCCGCCCGCGAACGCGGCGGTGGAGCGCCTGCTGCCGAAGCTCTGAATCATCCGAACCGTCCGGGCGGCACCGGACGCACGGAGGCGGCGGGACCCCCCACGGGCCCGCCGCCTCCGCGTCTCCGCGACTCGGGAGTGCGCCGGTCCGCTCAGTCGGCCACCACGAGGGACGGGGTCTCCTTGGTCAGGACCTCGCCGCGGAAGAAGGCGGGGCTGCGGCGCCGCATGACCAGCATGATCACCACGCCCAGGAGCAGCAGGCCGACGCCGATCACGAAGACCGAGCCCATGCCGAGGACGGCGGAGCCGGAGCCGTACGCCGGGTCCCACATGTCGTACAGGGTCTTGCCGAAGACGGCGGTGAGCATGAGGCCGCCGAGCAGCGGCATCAGGCCCTTGAAGGCGAAGTCGCGGAAGGAGCGGAACAGCTCCTTGCGGAAGTAGCGGACGCAGGCGAAGGCCGTGAGCGCGTAGTAGAAGCAGATCATCAGGCCGAGGGCGTAGATGGTGTCGACCAGGACGTGCTCGCTGACCAGGGTCATCACCGTGTAGAAGGCGCCGGTGGCGACACCCGCGACGACCGTGGCCCGGCCGGGGGTCTTGAAGACCGGGTGGACCTCGGTGAAGGACTTCGGCAGCGCCTCGTACGTGGCCATCGCGAGGACCGTGCGGGCGACCGGGATGAAGGTCGTCTGGAGGCTCGCGGCGGCGGAGGCCAGGACCGCGACGAAGAGCAGGACGCCGAGGGTGGGACCCATGACGGGGCCCGCGAGGGCGGCGAAGACGTTGTCGGAGGTCTCCGGGTTGGCGAGGCCGAGGCCCTGCTCGCCGGAGCCGACGACCATCTGGGCGGCGATGCCGGTGGCCAGGTAGGAGCCGACCAGGACGACCATCGCGATGAGGGCGGCGCGGCCGGGGGTCTTCTCGCTGCCGGTGGTCTCCTCGTTGGTCGCCATGCAGGCGTCCCAGCCCCAGTACATGAAGATCGAGAGCGAGAGTCCGGCCGTGAAGGCGGCGAAGGACTGCACCGCGAAGGGGTTCATCCAGGACCAGGAGAAGTCGACCGAGGTCTCGAAGGAGCCGGCCTTCGTGAGGGCCATGCCGACGAAGACGGCGAGGACGACGAGCTGGAGGCCGACGAGGGCGTACTGGACGCCCTTGGTGGCGGTCATGCCCCGGTAGCTGATCGCGGTGGCGGCGGCGATGAGCGCGAGGCAGGTGACGATGTGGACGGCCTTGTTGCCGTCCAGGGCGGCGACGGATTCGCTGCCGCTGATCTCGCCCGCGAGGAGCCAGAAGTAGGAGGTCGCGACGCCGGCCAGGTTGGAGAGCACGATGATCGTCGCGATGACCAGGCCCCAGCCGCACATCCAGCCGATCTTGGGCCCGAAGGCCTTCACGGTCCAGGTGAAGGAGGTGCCGCAGTCCGGCATGGCCTTGTTGAGCTCCCGGTACGCGAAGGCGACGAGGAGCATCGGGAGGAAGCCCGCGAGGAAGACGGCGGGCATCTGGAGCCCGACCTCGCCGGCGGTGGAGCCGAGCGTCGAGGTCAGACAGTAGACGGGGGCGACGGTGGAGACGCCGATGACGGCGCTGCCGAGGAGGCCGACGGAGTTCCCGCCGAGCCCTTTGGTGCGCACGCCGCGGGCGTCGCCCGGGGCGTCGGCGCCCCTTACCGTGTCTCCGGCCAGCGGCCGCGCTTCCACCTGAGTCATGAACAGGACGTTAAATGCTGCGGTTTCCACATCCGGAGGTTCGGAATCCGCGCGACTGATCGATCGTCGCCTTGCATTGCGGGGGTCGGGGCGGCCACTCACCAATGATTGGAAGATCGACCAACCGGACCACCCGACCAACCGGTAGGTCCGTCGGACGACGTCCGATATGCGGGAACCGCAGCGGAGCCCCAAATGTCCGTTTCAGAATTTTCCCGAGGAATTTTTCGCGCGGTCACCGGGGGCTTCGGCGGGGAGGACGGGGCGGTACGGGGCCGGTCGCCCGGGTCGCGGTACGGGGTGCGGAACGGGATCCGGAGCCGGTCGGGCCCCTCCGGACCTCGGCGGACCCCGCCACCGCGCTCCCGAGGGGCCCGTCGACGCCCCGTACAACGGTCCGGCAACGGCTCCGCTCCGGTCGGCCCGATGCTGACGGGGCCGCTCCGGACAAGGCAAACTGTCCTGGGCGAAACCAGCGGTACGGCAGGGGGAGCTATGGACCGTGAGGACGGGCCGCGAGTCCCGGCGCAGCGGGCTGCGGAAACGGGCGGGGACGCCCTGACGGGCCCGGTGGCTCCGGAGGCCTCGGATGTGCCGGCGGATCCGGCGGTTCCGGATGTGCCGGAGGCCCCGGAAACCACGGACGTTCCGGTGAATCCGGCCGGCCCGGCGGCCCCGGAAGCCCCGGTGATTCCGGCGGGCACGGTGGACCCCGTCTCTCCCGCGAGCACGGCGGTGCCGGCGGGCACGGCAATACCGGCGCGGGCGGGTGAGGGCGCGGGCACGGACGCGCACCGGGCCGCCGCCAGCGGAGCGCTGCGTTTCGGTGTGCTCGGGCCCGTGCGGGCCTGGCGGGGCGACGCGGCCGTGCCCACCGGATCGCCGCAGCAGCGCGCCCTCCTCGCCGCCCTCCTCCTGCGCGGCGGCCGCACCGCCACCGCCGCCGAGCTGATCGACGCCCTCTGGGGCGAGGAATCACCCTCCCAGGCCCTCGCGGCCGTCCGCACCTACGCCTCCCGGCTCCGCAAGGCCCTCGGCCCCGAGGTCCTGGTCAGCGAGTCCGGCGGCTACGCCCTGCGCGCCTCCGCCGCCGCGCTCGACCTCACCGCCGCCCAGGAGCTGGCCGGCGAGGCCGAGAAGCTGCGGGCCGGCGGGGACCGCGCGGCGGCCCGGGCGCGGCTCGCCGAGGCCCTCGACCTGTGGGACGGCGAGGTCCTGGCCTCCGTGCCGGGGCCGTACGCCGAGGCACAGCGCACCCGCCTGGAGGAGTGGCGGCTCACCCTCCTGGAGACCCGGCTCGACATCGACCTGGAGGTCGGCGCGCACGCCGAGGCCGTCTCCGAGCTGACCGCGCTCACCGCCGCGCACCCGCTGCGCGAGCGCCTGCGCGAACTGCTCATGCTGGCGCTCTACCGCGGCGGACGGCAGGCCGAGGCGCTCGCCGTGTACGCGGACACCCGCCGGCTGCTCGCCGACGAGCTGGGCGTCGACCCGAACCCCGAGCTCTCCCGGCTCCAGCAGCGCATCCTGCGGGCCGACGCCGAACTGGCCCGGCCCGTCGAGGAGCCCGCCCCGGCGGCCGCGCCCGTCGCGCGCCCGGCGCAGCTCCCGGCGACCGTGCCGGACTTCACGGGCCGCGCCTCCTTCGTACGGGAGCTGGGCGCCCGGCTCGCCACCGCCGAGGGCCACGTCATGGCGGTCTCGGCGCTCGCGGGCATCGGCGGCGTCGGCAAGACGACGCTCGCCGTGCACGTGGCCCACGAGGCGCGGCCGCACTTCCCGGACGGGCAGTTGTACGTGGACCTCCAGGGCGCGGGGTCCCGGGCCGCCGCGCCCGAGACCGTCCTCGGCTCGTTCCTGCGCGCGCTCGGCACCCCGGACTCGGCCGTCCCCGACTCCCTGGACGACCGGGCCGCGCTCTACCGCTCCACGCTGGACGGGCGCCGGGTCCTGGTCCTCCTGGACAACGCCCGGGACGCGGCCCAGATCCGCCCGCTGCTGCCCGGTACGGCGGGCTGCGCGGCCCTGGTCACCAGCCGGATCCGGATGGTCGACCTGGCCGGGGCGCACCTGGTCGACCTGGACGTGATGTCCCCGGAGGAGGCGCTCCAGCTCTTCCTGAGGATCGTCGGCGAGGAGCGGGTCCGGGCCGAGCGGGAGGCCGCGCTCGACGTGGTCGCCGCCTGCGGCTTCCTGCCCCTGGCCATCCGCATCGCCGCGTCCCGGCTCGCGGCCCGCCGGACGTGGACGGTGTCGGTCCTGGCGGCCAAGCTGGCGGACGAGCGGCGGCGGCTCGACGAGCTCCAGGCGGGCGACCTGGCGGTCAAGGCGACGTTCGAGCTGGGCTACGGCCAGCTGGAGCCGGCCCAGGCCCGCGCGTTCCGCCTGCTCGGCCTGGCGGACGGCCCGGACATCTCGCTCGCGGCGGCGGCCGCCGTCCTCGACCTCCCGCTCTGGGACACGGAGGACCTCCTGGAGGCGCTGGTCGACACGTCCCTGCTCGAATCGGCGGCCCCGGGCCGCTACCGGTACCACGACCTGGTCCGGCTCTACGCGCGCGCGTGCGCGGAAAGGGACGAACAGCCCCCGTCGGAGCGCGAGTCGGCGCTCTCCCGCCTCCTGGACTTCTACCTGTCGACCGCCGCCCGCGTGTACGCCATCGAGCGCCCCGGCGACCGGCTGGTCGACCACCTGGAGCCCACCGCGTACGACGGCCTGTCCTTCACCGACCGCCACGAGGCCCAGGACTGGCTCTACGCGGAGGCCGACTGCCTCCTGGCCACGGTCCGCCAGTCCGCCGCCTCCCCCACGACGCTGCGACGGGGCGTCGACCTGCTGTGGGCCTCCCTCGACCTCGCGGAATCGGGCGCGAACTCCCGGGAGTACGAGGCGGTGGCGACGGTGCTGCGGGGGGCGGCGGGGCGGGTGGGGGACGTCCGCGCGAAGGGCCGCGCGGCGCTGACCCTGGCGTACGTCCAGCACGTGACCGGCCGGTTCGACGAGGCGGACGGCGAGGCCCACGAGGCGATGGAGCTGGCGTCCTCGACCGGGGACGCCCTCCCGCTGTGCTGGGCCGCCAACGCCCTCGGGATCATGGCGCTCTACCAGGGGCGCACGGAGGACGGGGAACGCTTCCTGACCCAGGCCACCACGGCGTTCCGCGGCTGCGACGACGAGGCCGGCGAGGCCAGTGCCCTGTGCAACCTCTCCCGCATCCACCTGGCCATGGGACAGACCGACGTCGCGGTCGAACTCGCCCAGCGCGGCACCGCGATGTACGACACGATGGGGCACGCGCTCAAGGGCGCCAACGGCCGCTACGCGCTGGGGCTCGCGCTGACCGCGAGCGGACGGCTCGACGAGGCCGCGACCCGGCTCACCGAGGCCCTCGACGTCTTCCGGGACAGCCGGCAGCGCCTCTGGGAGGGCATGTCGCTCTTCCGGATCGCCGAGGTGGACATCGCGGCCCGCCGGTACGCCCAGGCCGCCTCCCGCTCCGAACTGGCGCTGGTCGTCCTCCGCGGGGTCGGCGGCGAATGGCGTCGCGGACAGGTCCTCGTCGTCCTCGGCCGCGCCCTGTCCGGGATAGGGCAGCACGGCCGGGCGCGGGTCTGCTGGCAGGAGGCGCTGGACATCTTCGTCGAACTCGGGTCGCCGGAGGAGTCGGACGTGCGGGCCCTGCTGCGGGAGACCGCCGTCGCGTAGCCGCTGAACTGCCCGTTCATCGTTCGTTTATGAGGGTCGGGCAATGTTCTCCCCACGATCCGTCGCGTCGGGGGGCAGACGGGTCGCCGGTAAGGCCGTCACACCGTCGCACTAGGGTGAACGGCTCCGGGTGGGACCGTCCAGCAGTCCACGGGGGAACCGCCGGACGGCCCCGCCCGCCCCATCCGAAGTAACAACGGGAGATGATCAGCATGGCCGACCTGGACCCCACCGCGCCGAACGCCGCCGGTGAAGAGATCGTCAACAAGAACATGCACGCGACCGACGCTCCGCTCGCCGACTCGGTGGCCGCGAAGATCGGCATCAAGGGCAACATGCACGCCACCACGGAGCCGATCGACGGCACCGCCGCCGCGACCACGAACGGCAACATGCACGCCACCTCGGAGCCGGCCAACTAGTCCACTCCCGACGGGGAAAGGGCCGCGGCGGCGACTTCGGGGGAGCCGCCGGGGCCCGAGAGGTCCGGTCGACGGGGGAGCACACGGGCTCGGGGGACATCCGGGCGGAACCAGGGGGGATCCGCCCGGACAGGGCCCGTGCGCGACGCGACCGGACCACCGCACAAGGAGGGGCCGGGCACTTGCCCGGCCCCTCCGGCGTACCCGGCTACCGGCGGGCGGGCGGCGCCGACGGGCCGGACCCGCCGCCGTGCCTACCGTTCGCGGACGTCGTCCACCCGGCAGTTCCTCACCCGGTCGACCGCCTTCGGGTTCTTCATGGCGACCTCGAAGGTCTTCCGCTCGTGGGCCCCGACGGTGACGACCGTCTCGGCCGAGTCCACCGCGTTCCCCGCCGCGCCCCTGAACTCCAGGACGACCCGGTACGTCTTCTCGACCGCGTCGTGCGAGGTGACCTCCAGGATCGCCGTGGTGTCCGCCGCGCGGGCCGTCCTGCCCTTGCCCTTCTTCCGAGCCGGCTTCACGCAGTCGGCCACCACGACCTCGACCCCGGAGCCGGTCGTGGTCGTGGTGGGGGACGGGGCCGTCGTGCCGCCGCCCGACCCGTAGTCGTCGTTGTCCTTCTCGGAGTTGGAGCAGCCGCCGCCGGAATCGTCGTCGTCGTCGGAGGAGTGGCCCCGGCTCTTGCCGCTCTTGCTCGTGCCGCTCTTGCTCTTCCCGCTGCCGCCGCCGCTGCCGTGGCCGCCCTTCCCCGTGTGGAAGCCGGTCAGCGCGAGCACCACCACCGTGAGCGTCGCCGCGAGCTTCAGGCGTGTCCGTATCATCAGCGCCCCGTCCTGGCTGTCGTGTTCGCGCCACCCTAACGGTCACTTCCGCGCCGCATGGCGGCCCCCTCCGACCCGGCGTAGCGTCGGGAGCGAGAGCCGGACCACTCAGGAGGCCGCTTCGATGATCCGTAACGTCGCCGGCGCCGTCCTGGCTCTCGCCGGAGCGACGGCCGCCGTTCTGAGCCCCTTCCGTGCCTGGTACGACGGCCGTCACGGGCGCGACTACGCGCTGGACGAGCTGTTCACCGGGATCACCGGGGCGAAGGCCGACCTCTGGTGGTCGCTCCTGCTGCCCTTCGCCTTCGCCGCCCTCCTCACCCTCGTCGGCGTGGTGCTCCGCTCCCGCCTCCTCGTCGGCCTCGCCGGGCTCGTCGTCCTCGGCTTCACCGTCTTCTGGATGGTGCGGGTCGGGCAGTACGAGGGCAGCCTCACGGTCGACGGCGGCGGCGCGGGCCTCGGCGACGGGGTCGCGAACGCCCTCGGCGGCGGAATCCTGCTGCTGCTCGGCGCGCTCGTCATGTCGGGGCGGAGTCGGAAGACCCGGAAGGGTCCGGAGGAGCGGACGGGGCGGACGACGGGGCGGACGTGGCCGGAGGAGCCGCGGGCGTACGCGCCGCCGCCCGGCGGTCCCGGACCCGATCCCGATCTCGACCCCGGGCGGCCTCGCGGAGCACCCGGCCCCGACCCCCGCGAGGCCCCCGTCGCCGACCCCTACGGGGCGCCCGCGGGCGATCCCCGGGAGTCCGCCGCCCCCGGCTCGTACGACCCCTACGGGTCCGAGCCGACCCGGACCTTCGAGGTCCCCGACCGGGAGCGGGAGCGGGACCCCGGCCAGGACGGCCCCGGGCCCCGCTGAGGCGCCGGGCCCGTCAGCGGGCCGCCGCCGAGCCCCGGCCGGTCGCCGTGCCCTTCACCGCGTCGAGCGCGTACACGCAGCGGTCCTTGCTGCACGCGTACACGACCCCGCCCTTCGCCACCGGCGAGCCGGTGATCTCGCCGCCGGTCGCGAGCTTCCAGCGCAGCTGTCCGCCGGTCGCGTCCAGGGTGTAGAGGACGTGGTCGGCCGAGCCGAAGTGGATCCGGCCGTCCGCGACCACCGGGGAGCCGACCAGCTCGCCGCCCGCCGCGAACCGCCACCGGGGCGTGCCGGTGACCGCGTCGAGCGTGTAGAGCGCGCTGCCGCTGCCGACGTGCACGTTGCCGTCGGCGACGAGCACCGGCTCGGTGGACTGGCGCTGCTCGGTCGCGATCCGCCAGCGGTCCTGGCCGGTGGTGGCGTCGAGCGCGTACACCGTGCCGAGGTGGTCGGCGAGGTACACCCCGCCGCCGGTGACGGCCGGGCCCGGCGCGAAGGCGGGCGGGGAGAGGAAGACGGCCGGGGCCTCGAAGTGCCAGCGGACGTGCCCGGCGGCGATGTCGATCGACAGGACCCGGGTCCCGGCCGACACGTACACGTAGCCGTCCTCGGCCGGGGCCACCCGTACGGGTACTCCCCCGCAGGAGGCGGCGTCCCCGATCGGGTACGACCAGCGCTCCGCGCCGGTCCGGGCGTCGAGGGCCTGGAGCCGGGCGTCCCGCCACACGTACACGGTGTCGCCGTGCAGGGCGGGCCCCGCCTCCGGGGTCTCGAAGTCGGTCTGCGCGCCGGTGACCTCCCACAGCTTGGCGCCGTTGGAGGCCTCCCGGCCCTGGACCCCGCCGCCGCGCGTGCCGGTGACGACCGTGCCCCGGTCGACCTTCAGCGCGTACACCCAGGCGTCGGTGTGCAGCCGCCAGCGCTCGCCGCCGTCACCGGCGTCGAGGGCGTACAGGGTGGGCCCGTCGGAGGCGTGGATGCGGCCCCCGGCGACGGCCATGGACCAGGCCACGTCCCGGGTCTTGAACTGGCGCCGGCCGCTGCCCGTGTCCAGGGCGTGCACCTCGAAGGAGGTGACGTACAGCAGGTCGCCGTCGACGACCGGGGTGCCCCAGACGTCGTTGGACATGCGGAAGCGCCAGGGCCGCCAGTGGCCGGGCTCCGGCGGGGGCGGGTTCGGTCCCGTGCCGCCCTGCGCGGGCACGTTCAGCGGCCGGGAGCCGGGCGGCGGGCCGGGCTCGGCGCCGTGCGGGCCGCCGCCGGGCGGCCGGATCCAGCCGGTCGCGGGGCCCGCGTCGGCGCCCCGGCCGACGGCGAGCGCCGCCCGGGTGTCGGCGACCCGGGGGCCGGGGCCGATGGGTACGGTCCCGCCGCCGAGGCGCACGGGACCGCCCGCGCCCTCGGCGGGGCCCGCGTGCCGGCCGCCGACGGGCTCGGGCCTGCGGCCGCCGCCCCCGGGCCCGCGCTCCGGGCCGTACGGGTCGGGGAACGGGCCCGGCGGGTCCGCCGGCGGCGGGGGCGGGGGCACGGGCGGGGCCGGCGGGGCGGCGGGGGTGCGGCCGCCGCCGCGCCGCCGCTCGATCATGGCGGTGGCGCTCAGCGGCAGCCAGGCCGAGGCCGTGCCGCTGTCGTCGCTGCCGGGGCCGAAGAGGTGCGGGGCGAGCTGCGCCTGGAGATCGGCCGGGCTGGGCCGGCGGGCGACGTCCATCTGCATACAGGACTCGATGAGGGGCCGCAGCTCCTCGGGCAGGCCCTCCAGGTCGGGGCCCTCCCGGAGCAGCATGAAGACGGTCTCGACCGGGTTGGCGCCGTGGTAGGGCGCGTGGCCCGTGGCGGCGAAGACCAGCATCGAGCCCAGCGAGAAGATGTCGCTGGCGCCGGTGACGCTGCGCGAGTCGCGGGCCTGCTCGGGCGACATGTAGGCGGGGGTGCCGACGGCGACGTTGGTCATGGTCAGCCGCGTGTTGGAGACGCCGGACGCGATGCCGAAGTCGATCACCCGGGGGCCGTCCTCGACGACGAGGACGTTGGAGGGCTTGAGGTCGCGGTGGACCAGGCCCGCCCCGTGGATGGACTGGAGGGCCTCGGCGACGCCGGCCGCCAGCCAGCGCACGGCCTGGGCCGGGAGCGGCCCGCACTCGTTCACTATCTCTTCGAGGGAGGGCGCCGGTACGTAGGCGGTGGCCAGCCAGGGCACGGCGGCACGCGGGTCGGCGTCGACGACGGCGGCCGTGTAGAAGCCCGAGACGGCCCGTGCGGCCTCCACCTCCCGGGTGAAGCGGACCCGGAACAGCTGGTCCTCCGCGAGCTCCGTGCGCACGGTCTTGATCGCCACGCGCCGGCCCGAGGCCGAGCGCGCGAGATAGACCAGGCCCATTCCGCCCGCGCCGAGCCGGCCCAGCACCTCGAAGGGCCCGATGCGTCTCGGGTCGTGCTGCGTCAGCTGCTCCACTTGCCTGCCACCTCCCCGTACGGGCCATGAGGGTACGGCCCCGTGGCCCTGATTCTTCCTGTCCGGGGGCCCGGTGGCGAACCCGGGGGCGGATCGGGGTGTCGCCTGCTAGGGGGGACGGCCCGGTGCGGGGCGAGGCGGGCGGGACGGTTACGGACCTATCGGGCCGTACCGTCCGTTTCCGGCCTGGTTTCCGGCCTGGTTTTCGGCTCGGCGAGGACCGCGAAGAGGGCGCCCTGGTTGTCGCGGAGGACGGCGATGCGGCCGTGCGGGGTGTCGCGGGCGGGGGTGACGACCCGGCCGCCGAGCCGGACGGTGGTGTCGCAGGCCGCGTCGCAGTCGTCCACGGCGAAGTAGGCGAGGACGTGGCCGGGCATCTCGGCGGGGAAGTCGTCGGTGATGACGGCCCGGCCGCCGAAGGCACTGTCGTCGCCGGGCCGGGAGCCGGGGGGCGACCAGACGCGGTAGTCGAGGTCGGGGCCCGCGCCCTCCTCCTCGGGGTCGGCCTGGCGGCCGAGGTAGCCGAAGACGGTGGCGTAGAAGGTGTCGACGGCGTCCGGCCGGCGCGTGTACACCTCCATCCAGCAGAAGGCGCCCGGCTCGTTCACCGCGGCGAAGCCGTCGTCCTCGCCCGCCTGGCGGAGGCCGAAGACGGCGCCGCCGGGGTCGGCGGCGAGCGCCAGGACCCCGAAGGGGCCGACGGGGTAGGGGTCCATGACCATCCGGCCGCCCGCGGCCCTGATCCGGGCGGCGAGGGTGCCGGCGTTCTCGGTGGCGAGGTAGACGGTCCAGGTGGTGGGCATCCGGCCGTCCCGCTTGGGGAAGAGCCCGGCGACCCGGCGTCCGCGCAGCAGGGCCTCGTCGCGGTCGGGGTCGAAGGTCCAGCCGAAGAGCTCGCCGTAGAAGCGCTTGCCCGCCTCCAGGTCGGGGAGCTGCGCGTCCACCCAGCACGGGGTGCCCTCAGTGCGTACGGCCATGGCTCCACGCTAGGGCGGCGGCACCGGCCGCGCGCGTCCCGGCGGGCGGGCGGAGGGGCGGTCCGGCGGGGTGGGACCCTTGCGGTGCCTGGGTTGTCCACCGAAGTTGTCCACAGACTGTTCATAACTCTATTCGGGTACGGGATCCCCCGTTCGGCCCCGGCTCCCCCGGCGCAGCCCGCTCCTCCCCGGCGCCGCCCGTTCCTCCCCACCCCCTCCCCGGCACCGACATTGGCTCAATACCGACCGTCCCCTTCCCCTCACCCTCCGCCCCGCACCCGCGCCCACCTCGGAGAACGCGGACGGACGGGGACGCACCCCATTTGCAGTCGGCCGAATCGCGCCCTGAGGCCCCGTCGGTAAGCTGACGGCATGACAGGACAAGTACGCACCGTCGACGGCCGCGTGGCCGGTCGACGCGGTCAGGCGACGCGGCAGAAGCTGCTCGACTGCCTCGGTGAGATGCTCAGCTCCTCGCCCTACCGGGACGTCAAGGTCATCGACGTGGCCCGGAAGGCGGGTACTTCACCCGCGACGTTCTATCAGTACTTCCCGGACGTCGAGGGAGCGGTTCTGGAGATCGCGGAGGAGATGGCGAAGGAGGGCGCCGCACTGGCCGACCTGGCCTCCGGCCGCTCCTGGGTCGGCAAGGCCGCCTGGCAGTCCTCCGAGGAACTGGTCGAAGGATTCCTGGACTTCTGGCGGAAGCACGACGCGATCCTCCGGGTCGTGGACCTCGGCGCCGCCGAGGGCGACAAGCGGTTCTACAAGATCCGCATGAAGATCCTGAACTCGGTCACCAACTCCCTGACGGACGCGGTGAAGGAGCTCCAGGCCAAGGGCAAGGTCGACAAGGAGGTCGGCTCCGCCGCGATGGCCGGCTCCCTGGTGACGATGCTGGCCGCGGTCGCGGGACACCAGAAGGGCTTCCAGACCTGGGGCGTGAAGCAGGCCGAACTGAAGCCGAACCTGGCCCTTCTGGTGCACCTGGGCATCACCGGCAAGAAGCCGACCAGATAGCCGCCGCCCCTCCTTCACCCGTCCTGTCGCCGGCGCCGGCGGCGGCCCGCACCCCCGGACCGCCGCCGGCGCCGCCGTCTCCGCCGCCGTCTCCGCCGCCCCCCGTGACTACCGTGGCCCCATGACGACCGACTTCGACCGCGCCCTGCGCTCCCTGCGGGTCTGGGACACCGCGCTGCCCGCCTTCGACCCGGCGGACGCCCCGCCCGCGCCGCTGGCCCTCTTCCACGACTGGTTCACGGCGGCCGTCGCGGCGGGCCAGACCGAGCCGCACACCCCCTCCCTGGCCACCGTGGACGAGGACGGCCGCCCCGACGTGCGGGTCGTGATGCTGCACGGCGCCGACGCCCGCGGCTGGCACTTCGCCTCGCACTCCACCAGCGCCAAGGGCCGCCAGCTCGCCGCCCGCCCGGAGGCCGCGCTCAACTTCTACTGGCCGGTCCAGGGCCGCCAGGTCCGGGTCAGGGGCCACGTCGCCACCGGCACCCCCGAGGAGGCGTACGCGGACCTCCGCGCCCGCACCACCGGCGCCCTCGCGGCGGCCCTGGTCGGCCGCCAGAGCGAAGTCCTGGACTCCCCGGAGACCCTCGCCGAGGCGAGCGCGGCGGCCTGGCACCGCGCACGCACGGAACCGGACGCCCCGGCCCCCACCTGGACCCCCTACACGGTCGAACCGGCCGAGGTCGAGTTCTTCCAGGGCGACGCACACCGCCGCCACGTACGCCTCCGCTACCGCCGCGACCCGTCGACGCCCGACGGCTGGATCCGCGAACTCCTCTGGCCGTAGCGCCCGTTCGCCGGCCCCTACTCGCTCCCCACCGGATACATCTCCTCGATCTCCCGCGTGAAGTCCCGCAGCACCGCGCCCCGGCGGAGCTTCAGGGACGGGGTCAGGTGGCCCGAGGTCTCGGAGAAGTCGGTGGTCAGGACGCGGAAGGCGCGGATGGACTCGGCGCGGGAGACGAGGCGGTTGGCGTCGTCCACGCCCCGCTGGAGGGCGGCGAGGAGTTCATCGTCGCGGGTGAGCTCCCAGAGCGCCAGGTGCTCCTTGCCCCGCATCCGCCGCCAGTGCGACAGGCCCTCGTGGTCCAGGGTGATCAGGGCCGTGACGTACGGGCGGTCGTCGCCGAGCACCATGCACTGGGCGACCAGGGGGTGGGCGCGCAGCCAGTCCTCCAGCGGGGCGGGGGCCACGTTCTTGCCGGCCGAGGTGACGATGAGGTCCTTCTTGCGACCGGTGATCCGCAGATAGCCGTCCTCGTCGAGCGAGCCCAGGTCGCCGGTGGGGAACCAGCCCTCGTCGGTGTACGGCACGGCCGCCCCGCGCTGCGCGTCCCAGTACCCGGCGAAGACGTGGCCGCCCCGGAGCCAGACCTCGCCGTCGTCGGCGATCCGGACGGCGGTGCCCGGCAGCGGCCAGCCGACGGTCCCGGTGCGCGGCCGGCGCGGCGGGGTGACCGTGGAGGCGGCCGTGGTCTCCGTCAGGCCGTACCCCTCGAAGACCTCGACGCCCGCGCCCGCGAAGAACTCCGCGAGCCGGGCGCCGAGCGGCGAGCCGCCGCAGATCACGTACTTCACGCGGCCGCCGAGCGCGTTCCGTATCCGCCGGTAGACCAGCGGGTCGTACAGCGCGCGGGCGGCCCGCAGCGGCAGCGAGGGCGAGGCCTCCTGGCCGTAGCGGCGGGCGACCCGGGCGGCCCGGTCGAAGGAGGCGGCCTTCCCGCCGCGTTCGGCGGTGGCGCGGGCGGCGTTGAAGACCTTCTCCAGGACGTACGGGATGGCGAGGAGGAAGGTGGGCCGGAAGGCGGCCAGGTCGGCGAGGAGTCCGTCGCCCTCGACGGAGGGGGCGTGCCCGACCCGCACCCGGGCGCGCACGCAGCCGACGGAGACCATCCGCCCGAAGACGTGGGAGAGCGGCAGGAAGAGCAGGGTGGCGGCGGGCTCCTTGCTCTCCGAGACGAAGACGGGGTGGAGCAGCCGGACGGCGTTGTCGACCTCGGCGAAGAAGTTGGCGTGGGTGAGGGCGCAGCCCTTGGGGCGGCCGGTGGTGCCGGAGGTGTAGACGAGGGTGGCGAGGGTCTCCGGGGTGAGCAGTCCCCGGCGGGCGGTGACGGCCTCGTCGGAGACCCGCTCCCCCGCCCGCCGGAGCAGGTCGACGGCCCCGGCGTCGATCGTCCAGAGGTGGGCCAGGCCCGGCAGTTGGGGCCGTTCGGCGGCGACCGTCCGGGCCTGGGCGGGGTCCTCGACGACGCAGGCGGCGGCGCCGGAGTCCTGGAGGATCCAGCGGGTCTGGAAGGCGGAGGAGGTGGGGTAGACGGGGACGGTGACGAGTCCGGCGGCCCAGGCGGCAAAGTCGAGCAGGGTCCACTCGTAGGTGGTGCGGGCCATCAGGGCGAGCCGGTCGCCCGGCTGCAGGCCGTGGGCGACGAGGCCCTTGGCGACGGCGTGCACCTCGGCGGCGAAGGCGGCGGCCGGGACGTCGTACCACTCGCCCTCCGGCCCCTTGCGGGAGAAGAGCGGGGCCTCGGGGTCCTGGCGGGCGTTGTCGTACGGCAGGTCGGCGAGGGAGCCCCGGGCGATCCGGGGGGCGAGGGCGGGGACGGAGACCTCCCGCACCCGCCCGTCGATCAGGAACTTGTGCGGTTCGACCGGCTCGGTCCCGGCTGCGGCGGTGGCGACGGACACGTGCGGCTCCTCGGTCTTCGCGACGAACTGAGACGTGCGGGGACGAGCGGGGCGTGCGGGCGTGCGGGCGTGCGGGCGTGCGGGCGTGCGGGCGTGCGGGCGTGCGGGCGTGCGGGCGTGCGGGCGTGCGGGGGCGAACTGGGTTGGATCACGGGCGCGTTGGGGCCCCCGAAGATTTAACCAGTCGGTAACCTTACTGCGCGGTAAGGCTCAACGGGGAGACCAGCGCTCGCTTTTCATGAGGTTCCCGAGCCCGGCCCAGGCGAAGTTCATCAGCGTCGCCGCCGCCTCCTTCGCCGTCACCCCCGGCGTCTCGTTCGCCCAGGTCGCCAGCGACTCCGCCGAGCCGACCAGGGCCTGCGCGAGCGCGGTCACGTCCCGCTCCGTGATGGTCCCGGCCCCGTGCGCCGCGCGCGCCGCCTCGCCGATCAGCCCCGCCACGTAGGCCGCGATCCCCTCCCGCATCCGGGACGCCTCGGTCGCGAACGGCTCGCCCTGCGTCCGGGCCTGCCGGCTCAGCACCACCCAGGAGTCGGGGTGCTCGGCGGCGTACGTGAAGAAGGCGAGCAGTCCCGCCCACAGCCGCTCGTCGGGCGGCAGCTCCCCGTCCCCGACCCCGGCGGCCACGGCGGCGAGCAGCGCCCCCGCCTCCCGCCGGATGCAGGCGGTGAAGAGCTCCTCCTTGGAGTTCAGGTACAGGTACACCAGCGGTTTGGAGACCCCCGCGAGCTCGGCGATCTCGTCCATGGAGGCCGTCTGGTACCCGTGCCGTGCGAAGCTCCGCACGGCCGCGTCGAGCATCTGCCGCTCCCGCACGGCACGCGGCAGCCGCCGCGCCTTCGCACCGTCGGCCATGGCTCCCACCCCTTCTTCCCGCTGCCCGCAAGATCGTCCGACCGCCCCCGGAGAAGCGTAGTGTCCCCGCTCGGCAGGACCCACTCGCGTGCAGGGCGTCGGGAAAGATCCACGCACATGAAGGCGGATTACCCCAAGAAGAAGGTTTTGCCCCTTTCGCGAATCAGTAGACCGTTCGAGGGAGGACAGTGAGTCCCCCTCGCGGACTCACGCGAGCACGTCGCCGAGATGGGCTCGGGCCTTGCCGTCGAGACGTTGGCGCAGGGCCTCGGCCCGGGACCGGACCAGCCCTTCGCGGTAGCTGGTGGGGAGCCGGTCGAACACGCCTGCCGCCATCTCGGCCGCTCCTGTCGGATCGCCGTCCGCCCAGAGGCACGCGGCGGTGTCCATCGCGAGCAGGGCCCTGGTCATCACCGACGGTGAGGCGGTGAGGACGAGGGCGTCATCCTGCGCGTCGTACGCGGCGGCCGTGTCTCCGAGCAGCGTGTACGCCTGGGACAGGTGCACGAAGTGCTTCTGTCCCGGGTAGCCGAACCACGTGTCGGCGGCTTCCTGGCCGCCGAGCCGGTCGGCGAGGTTCCGCGCGTCGCGGACCGCGCCGGTCGCGCCATCGGTGTCGCCGATCGCGGCGAGGGACCGGGCGGTCACCGCGGCTGCGAGGGCGGCGGCGGCCGTGGGGGTGTCGCCGGCCGCGTGGCGGGCCTTCGCGGCAAGGCGGGCGGCGACCTCGGGAGCCCCGTAGTTGAGCGGGACCATCGCGTGCCGGGCCAGAACCCAGGCGGTCATGCGCCGGTCGCCGGACTCCCGGGCGGCTTTCTCGGCGGTGGTGAACCATCGGAAGGCGTCGCGCTGGTCGCCCCGGTCGTGCTGGACGATGGCGACGAGCCCGGCGATTCCGGCGGTGGTGCGGGCCAGGTCCGCCCGGTCCTTGGCGGGGTGGGGCTGATTGAGGACCTGGCCGAGGAGGTCGAGGTCGCTTCGCATCTCGGCGAGCACGGCGTCGGGTGACCGGCCGTGGTAGCCACCCCGGTGCCGTTCGAACGCCGACTCCAAATAGGCCAGGTCGCCGCCGCTGACGCCCTTGAGGCCGCCGTCGATGCCTTCGCGGGCCTGTGCGATGCCGGGCAGGGCGGCGATCCCTGCCGCTGCTGCCGCTACTTCTATGAAACGCCGCCGGTTCACGTCCTCGTTCTCCTTGCCCTGGCTACGCCGGTACTGCCGCGAGGCGGCCACAGCCCGGCGTACGTCCTCGACCGTGAGCCCGTAGGCGTCGGCGATCGTCTCGTACGAGCCCTGGGTGGGGAGGCGTCGTTCCGTCTCCCAGCGTTTCAGGTTCTCCGGGTCGAACCACCGGCCGCCCTGCGCGGCCTCCATCTGTCGAGCCTGGTCTTCACGGGTCCGGCCGGCGTTCTGCCGAATCTGTCGGAGTAACGCGCCGATCCCGTCTGGGCACATCATGGGCCGCACCTCCCGAGCGAGTGGGTGAGGTTTCCATCCTGGCCCCCCAACCTGGCACCCCGCCAAGGAAATGGACCCCTTTCCGGCCCCTCTCTCCTTGTGTGCCCCGGCCGTTGAATGGGTGAACCCCGCCGGGGCCGGACGTTTTCGTTCCAGCCGTACGGCCCCGGCGGCAGCCATCAGTACGTTCTCGGAGAAGGAGAGCCATGCGCTTACACGTCCCCGGTCCGGCCGCCGTTCCGGGCTGGATCCGGGTCATGGGCACGGCGGCCACGCTCGGCACGGTCGGGACCCTGGTGACCGACGAGGTGCACGATCCGGCGGTGGCCCTGATCGTCCCGGACACCGAGATGCCCGACGGCGGGTGGTCGGTGTGATGCCGCCCGCGCCGCAGGAGGTGTTCGCCTACGCGGCCGATCAGGTCGAGCAGGCCGCTTGCGGACTGTGGCCGCAGGCCGAGGTGCGGATGGGGGCGGTAACGCCGAGTGTCACCAGCTATGTTCAGCAGCTCGACGTGGACGGGCGGCCTCTGTTCGCGAAGCTGTCGGTCCTCGGCGTGTCCCTGGTGTCTCTGCTGCGGGGGTCTTGCGGGGACTGGGCGGCTGTACGGAACACACAGGCCGCCTACGTCACCTCGCCCGGGTCTCTGCTGGAACGGGAGGCCGCCCAGCTCGCGGCCCTCGCCGGCCCGGCCGATCTCCATGTCCCACAGGTCGCCGGATACCGGGACGGGGTGCTGTTCACCGTGCCCGCCGCCGGGCCGACCCTGGCCGACCTGATCGGCAAGGAGCCGGGCCGCACCGCCGAGCTTCTGCAGCTCGTGACCGGCGAGGTCGCGGCCGGGCTCCGGCGCCGGGGAGTGGCCGCCCGGGTGAAGCGGAGCGAGATCCGGGAGAGGTCGATCACCACGACGTTCCTGCGAAAGTTCAACGGCCTGTCCGGCGAGGCGTATCTACGGCAGACCGAGCACGCCGAGACGCTGACGGCCGTGGTCACCAGGCTGCGGCGGGCCCAGCGGGTTCCGGCCCCGTCGACCCGGGCGGTGGTCTTCGGCGACCTGAAGCCCGAACACGCCGTGTTCCCCGACGCGGCAGACGGACGGCCGGTGTTCCTCGACCCCGGCCTGATGTGGGGCCGTCCGGCCGGAGACGCCGCCAAGCTCGTCTCCCGCGTGGTGCTGAATCTGATCGCCCGCCCGCCGGGCGACGTCCTGGACGCCCGCGCGGTCCTGGGCGGGATCGCGGCGTTCGCCGCGTCGATGACGGCCCGCAGCGACCGGGCCGAGCGGGACGCCTGGCTGCGTCAGCTCACGGTCATGTGGCTGATGGACACCACGAACATCCTGTCCACCTACCTGTCGGCTCCGTCCGGCCTGCCCCTGGGCGGGCACGCGGTTGCCGTGATGGCGAAGGCCGGGGCGGTGTGCGACATGCTCGACCGCTCGACCGCCGCGCTCGTCTCGTTCCGGGACGTCCGCAGCGTGTGGCTACTGTGCCTGGACAATGCGGCGAAGGCGGCCACCTCGTGACAGCCGTCGGACTGATCGGAGCCGGAGCGGTCGGGCAGACCGTCGGCACCCTGTTGGCATCCTCGGGTTGGTGCGACACGATCGCGGTCGCCTCCGGCCACGGTCGCAGTGCGGCCGCCCTGGCCACCGATCTGGAGGACATGGGGCAGGCCACCGGTTCCCACGTCCGGGCCGTTCACGCCGTCCCTGCCGTCATGGGTGACTGCGACGCGATCGTAGTGTGCCCGAGGACGGCGTTCGCCAACGCTGCCACCAGCGACGTCCGCATGGCCGGCTTGACGGCGAACGCGCCGCTGATCGCCGCCCTGGCCCGTCAGTTCACCGGCTACCGGGGCATCGTGATCGTCGTGACGAACCCGGTCGACGTGATGACCCGTCTGTTCGCCGAGGTGTCCGGCTGCGGCACGGTCCTTGGCGTCGGCTCCCACACCGACACCGTCCGCTACCAGCTCATCCTCGCCCGTCTCCTGGACGTCCCCGTCGCCGCTGTCCAGGGGCACGTGATCGGCGAGCACGGCGACCACGCCGTGATCTGCGCGTCTTCCACCACCGTCCACGGCCGGCCCGTGCCCGTGCCCTTGCAGCAGGTCCGCGACGAGCTTCGGCACCGGCCCCGCCGCATCAACGAAGGCATCGGCCGCACCCGGTCCGGGCCGGCCGGAGCCACCGTCGCCGCCCTCACCCACGCACTCGGCCTGACCGACGGGGTGATCGAACTGTCCACCTCGTGGCGGGGCGACTGGTACGGGCTGCCGCTGCGGTTCACCGCCGGCATCCCGACCGTGTGCCTTCCCCCGCTCAGCCCTGGAGAGGCCGTACAGCTCCAGGCCGCCGCCGCGAAACTCCGTACCGCGTACGACCAGATCGCCGTCTGAAGGAGACCCGACCCTCATGTCCGACCGCACCGCCACCCGCATCGCCACGGCCGACGGACAGGCCGTCACCGTCACCAGCCGCACCTCCGCCGTCACCGACTGGTCGGCCCGTTACTTCGGCTCCTGGTGGAACGCTGCCCCCGCCGAGCCGCCGATCACCGGTCCCGTCGTATCGGCCGATCTCGACTCCGGCGAGTACGAGGAGCTGGCCCGGGCCGTCTCCGGCCGCGAGCCGTCCGAGGCCGACTACGCCGGTTCCCTCATGCTGCACACCCGCGACGAGGCCGGCACCGTGACGGCCGTGCAGCCCGGCGACCGGCTCGCCTACCGGTGGGAACCGTCCGTCCGCCGCCTGCGGATCGCCGGGTGTGACGAGACCTCCGTCGCGACCGCCGCCGCCCGCCTGGCCCGCGAACTCGTACGCGGGATGCTCCTGGTCGAGGGCTGGCAGATCCTTCACGCCTCCGCCGTCACCCGCGAGGACGGGGCGACGCTGCTCACCCTCGGCGACAAGGGCGCGGGCAAGACCACCACGGCCGTCCTCCTGGCCCGCGCCGGGTGGCGGCTCCTCGCCAACGACCGCGTCTTCGCCCGGGTCGAGAGCGGTCGGGTACGGGTCCTGCCGTGGCCGTCGGCCGCCGCCTTCGGCTTCGGCCTCCTCGATGCCCTCGGCCTGTTCGAGCACATCGCCGACCGGCTGCGGGCCGGTGAACCGATGCACCCCACCCAGGACCAGCGGGTCACCGACGCGCTGCTGGCCGACCGCCGCGCGCCGCTGTGGAAGGCCGGCGGCAAGGAGATGAAGCCCCAGTTCTTCCCCGACCAGCTCGACACCTGGCTCAGGATGACACTGGCCACCGAAGGCGCCGCCGCCGGGCTGCTGTTCCCCCGGATCGTCCCCGGCACCGAACCGCGGCTCGTCGACGAGCCCCGTCGGCTCGGCGAGGCCGACTTCTTCACCGCCGGCACCGAGGACCGCTACCCCGACGTCTTCGGCCTGCTGCCCATGACCGGCGCCGCCCCCGGCCTGGCCGACCAGCTCACCGTTCTGCCCCGGCAGGTCCTCGTCCTCGGCCACGACACCGTCGCGAACACGGCGCTTCTGGAGAAGACGGCCGCCCGACTCCTGCACTGACAACAGACTTCTGCCCGGCGACCGCCCGGCAGATCCGGCACCACCGGCCAAGAGGAGGACACCGTGGCGAACGACAGCGGGAGCGGAGACAACAGCGAGGGCAACAGCGGAGGCGGAGGCGGCAGCCACAGCGGCGGGTCCGCGCCGATCTCCACCCCGCCCCCACCGCCCCCGTCCAACCCTGACACGAGCACGCCGTCCGGTGGCGGGAAGCACCGGTAACCCGTGACCCCGCAAGCTCACCAGGAGCGCCCCGGCCGAACCGAGCTGGGGCGCTGCCTCATCGCATCGGGCGCCCTGCAATCGGACTGGGCGCCCGCGTTCTCGGCCGTCGACCGGGTCTGGTTCCTGCCCGACCTGATGTGGCCGTTCCTCAACCGGCAGACCGGCGGCACAGCCGCCGCCCCTCCCGTCGCCGTCGACCGGCGCACCGACCCCACCACCTGGTACAAGTACGCCGACTCGGACGTCCCCCTCGTCACTCAGTGGGACGACGGGCGACACCGGGGGCCGGAGCCGGGGACGGTGCCCACCTCGTCCTCGTCCCAACCCAGTGCGGTGTACCGGATGCTCGCCGCACTCGACACCGACACGGGCATGACGGTCTTCGACGCCGGCACAGGCACCGGGGAGACGGCCGGTCTCCTCGCCCACCGCTGCGGTCCCGGCACCGTCATGACCTGCGACGTCGACCCGGCGGTCTCCACAGCTGCCCGCGAACGCCTCCGCCGCCACGGGCTCCACGTCCGGGCGGTCACCGCGGACGCCCTCGCCGGGCATCCGGCCGCCGGGCCGTACGACCGGCTGCTGTGCACCTTCGGCGTCCGTACTGTCCCGGCCGCCTGGCTCGGTCAGGTACGGGCGGGCGGCGTGATCGTCGTCCCGTACGGCACTCATTACAGCAACCACGACGCCGTCGTCCGCCTCACCGTCCACCCCGACGGGACCGCGTCCGGCCCGTTCGTGGCCCCCGTCGAGTTCATGAAGGCCCGCTCCCACCGGCTGACCTGGCCAGACGTCGAGGAATACGTGAAGGACTGGCCAAAGCCGACGGCCACGGACCTCCGGCCCGACCGGCTCGCCGACGCCGCGTTCGTGCTCAGTCACGCGGTGCCCGACCTCGCGCACACCGCCCACACCAACCGTGACAGAGCTCCGGCCGTCTGGCTGTACTCGTTGACCGACCGGTCCTGGGCGGCCGTCACCTGGCCAGACGAGCACCGCCCCGGCGAGGTCTACCAGCAGGGCCCGCGCCGCCTCTGGGAGGCGGTGGAGACCGCGTACGGCTGGTGGGAGACCCAGGGGCACCCGGAGCTCGAACGCTTCGGCCTCACCGTCACACCGGAGCGTACTGCACCATGGTTGGACAGCCCCGGCAACGTCCTGCCCGGGTGGTGACCGAGAGGGCGAGCGCCTTGTTCGAGGAACCATTGGAAGAGTGGGCCGCCCGCCGCGACCGGCGCAGGGCCTCCGACCGGCAGATCACCGGCATCCGGAGGGCCACGCCCCTCGCCCCCGGCGTCAACGCCGCCCATCTCGCACCCGACGAACCACGGCTCCTGCTCGAACGCGACGACGCCGGCCACTGGGTTCCGGTCGGCGTCGCCGAGAACGCGGCCGAGGCCGCCGCGTTCCTGCACCGGCCCTGATCGGCCCGGGGTCCGACAGCTCTGCACGCTGCCGAGCCCTGGACGCCCCAGGGGGCGAAACCGTAGTGCCCCCGCCCATCAGGGGGCGGGGGCACCGGGAGCCGTGACGTGTCGGTCAGGCCGCGACCAGGACCTTCTCGTCCTCGGTCCGCGTCCCGGTCGGGTCGTCGATCGGGGACGCCGAGGCGTTCTCGTACGCGGTGTGGTCGAGGATCTTCTCGCGGGCGGCGACGATCACCGGGACCAGCGCCTGGCCCGCGACGTTCGTGGCGGTGCGCATCATGTCGATGATCGGGTCGATCGCCATGAGCAGGCCGACGCCCTCCAGGGGCAGGCCCAGGGTGGAGAGGGTCAGGGTCAGCATGACGGTCGCGCCGGTCAGGCCGGCCGTGGCCGCCGAGCCGACCACCGAGACGAAGGCGATCAGGAGGTAGTCCTGGATGCCGAGCTGCACGTCGAAGATCTGCGCGATGAAGATCGCGGCGAGCGCCGGGTAGATCGCGGCGCAGCCGTCCATCTTGGTGGTGGCGCCGAACGGGACGGCGAAGGAGGCGTACTCCTTCGGGACGCCGAGGCGCTCGGTGACCTTCTGGGTGAGCGGCATGGTGCCGACCGAGGAGCGGGAGACGAAGGCCAGCTGGATGGCGGGCCAGGCGCCCTTGAAGAAGTGGAGCGGGCTGACCTTGGCGACCGTGGCGAGCAGCAGCGGGTAGACGCCGAAGAGGACGATCGCGCAGCCGACGTAGACGTCGGCGGTGAAGGTGGCGTACTTGCCGATCAGGTCCCAGCCGTAGTCCGCGATGGCGAAGCCGATGAGGCCGACGGTGCCGATCGGGGCGAGGCGGATGACCCACCACAGGGCCTTCTGGAGCAGTTCGAGGACCGACTCGGAGAGGGCGAGGATCGGCTTGGCGCGGTCGCCGAGCTTCAGGGCGGCGATGCCGGCGACGGCGGCCATGAAGACGATCTGGAGGACGTTCAGCTCGGTGAAGGGCGTGATGACGTCCGTCGGGACGATGCCGGTGAGGAAGTCGATCCAGGAGCCCTCGCGCTTCGGCAGCTTGCCGTCCTGCGGGGTGAGGCCGGTGCCGGAGCCCGGGTTGGTGATCAGGCCGATCGCGAGGCCGATGGCGACCGCGATCAGGGAGGTGATCATGAACCAGAGCAGGGTGCGGGAGGCGAGCCGGGCGGCGTTGTTCACCTTCCGCAGGTTGGTGATCGAGACCAGGATCGCGAAGAAGACGAGCGGGGCGACGGCCAGCTTGAGCAGCTGGACGAAGATGTCGCCGACCTGGCCGAGGGTCTCCTTCAGCCAGGAGACGTCCTGGCTGCGGGCGATCCAGCCGAGCAGGGCGCCGAGGACGAGACCGGCGATGATCTGGGCCCAGAAGGGGACCTTGGGTATCCGGGACGAGGGCTTGGCCTCGGGGGCCTCGGGGGCCTCGGAAACGGACGCGGACACAGACACACTCCACAGGGCGTATCGGGGGAATACGGGGGACGGGGGTGCGGCGCACACGCGCGCTCGTGCGCGGGGCCGCTGCATGATGCCGGGGAGGTCAGAGCTCGCGGCGACAACAGGCCGCGGACATACAGCGGCAGAGATCGACGTGCAGGCGCGCCACGAGCGGGTTGCTCGCGGCGTCGGTGAGGCGCGCTGCGGTCTTCATGTCGAACACGTTAACACTTGAACTTTGAGAACCTCAAAGCTCTTCTTTGGGGTACGGAGACGCCCCTCCGCCTCCGAAACGCAGAAACCCCCAGGCCGGAGCCTTGGAAGCTCCCGCCCGGGGGTAGATGTGTGATGAAACTTACGGAATCCTTACGCGGCCTCCACGGCCGGGGGACGACGCCCTACGACGCGTCCTCGCGGGACCGGTTCTCGGCGAGGCGGCCCTTCGCGCGGTCGACCTTCTCCACGATCTCGGCGCTCATGTCGTCGCGCTGTCCGCGCAGGAGGACGAAGCTGAGCGGGGCGGAGACGACGATGGAGAGGACGAGGACCCAGAGCAGGTTGGAGTCGCCGAGGCCGCGCGGCAGCACGCCGACGTAGACCAGCCCCCACAGGGCGAGGAAGGACCCGGCGAAGATGCCGAGCCGCAGCACCGTGTAACGGAGCATGTCAGTCCACTCTTCCGTTCCGAAAAGATCCCCTACGGGGCGAACGTCCTCCCCAGTGAAGCACGGGGCCGCGCCCCCCTGGGAACCAACCCCCTTGAGCACCTAATGGGTAATGGATACTCTCACCCAATGACCCTTACGTTCGAGATGGATCCGGCGGTCGGCCCCGCCCTGCGCGACGGCGTCCTCGCCCTCTGGGCCGACGTCTCCAACGCGGGCGGCGCCGTCGGCTTCGTCCCGCCCGTCACCCCCGACGAGATCCGCCCCGCCCTGCTCCGGCACCTCGTCGACATGGCCCGCGGCGACACCCGGCTGCTCGTCGGCCGCGACGAGGACGGCGAGGTCGCCGCCACCGCCTTCTTCACCTTCAACACCCACCCCCTGATGACGCACTGGGTGTGGCTCTACACCGTGATGGTCCACCCCCGGCACCAGGGCAGGGGGTACGGCCGCGACCTCATGGACGCGGTCGAGCGCACCGCCCGTACCGCCGGGGGCTTCGAGGCGATCGAGGCGATCCGGCTCACCTGCCGGGGCGGCACCGGCGTCGACGGCTTCTACGCCAAGTCCGGCTACAAGGAGGTCGGCCGCGTCCCCGGCGCGATCCGGGTCGCCCCCGGGGACGACCGCGACGACATCGTCATGCTGCTCCCGCTGACCTGACGAACCGCACCCGACGAACCGCACCCCGACCGGACCCCACCCGACCGGACCGGGCACAGGATGTCGGGTCCGGCACCGGGCCCCCTTCCTACGGTGAGGACACGGAAAAGGAAGGACGGACCACGTGCTGGAGCGGCTGAACCGGGCCCTCGACCACATCGAGGAACACCTCCGCGACGACCTCGACCCGGCCGGGCTCGCCCGGATCGCGACGACCTCGGAGTACCACTTCCGGCGCCTGTTCTCGGCGCTCGCGGGGATGCCGCTGTCGGAGTACGTACGGCGCAGGCGGCTCACCGTCGCGGGCGCCGAGGTGCTCGCCGGCGAGCGGACGCTCCTGGAGATCGCGGTGCGCTACGGCTACGGCTCCGGGGAGGCCTTCGCCCGCGCGTTCCGCGCGGTGCACGGCGTCGGCCCCGGCGAGGCCCGCCGCACCGGGGCCGCGCTGCGCTCCCAGCCGCGCATGTCCTTCCGCCTCGTCGTCGAAGGGAACAGCACCATGCGGTACAGGATCGTGGAGAAGGACGCCTTCCGGATCGTCGGGCGCGGGGCCCGGGTCCCCCTGGTCCACGAGGGGGAGAACCCGGCGATCGCCGCCCACATCCGGTCCATCGGCCGGGAGGGCCTGGCCCGGCTCGCCCGCCTCTCGGACGGGGAGTCCGGGGGCGTCCTGTCGGCGGTCACCCACCTCTCGGACAGCCGCGAGGAGGGCGCCGAGCTGGACTACTGGCACGGGGCGGTGAGCGGCGCCGACGTCCCGGAGGAGTTCGACGCGCTCGACGTGGCCGCCGGGACCTGGGCCGTCTTCGAGAACGAGGGCCCCTACCCGAAGGCCCTCCAGTACCTCTGGCGGGACGTCTTCACCCAGTGGTTCCCGTCCAACCCGTACGCGAGCAGGCCGGGCCCCGAGCTGCTCGCCGTCCGCCCCTCGGAGGACTGGACGACGGCGCGGGCGGAGCTGTGGATCCCGGTGGAGCGCACGGAGGCGTGAGGGCACGGGGAAGGGCCGGCGGGAAAACCCCACCGGCCCTTCCCCGAACCCCCGCGGGCGTCAGACCCGCATCGGCTGCGGCGACTCCCGCCGCTCCGCGTCCGGCCCCGGGTACTCGCGGATGATCTCGTACCGCGTGTTCCGCTCGACCGGCCGGAAGCCGGCGTCCCGGATGAGTTCGAGCAGGTCCTCGCGGCCCAGCTTGTTCGGGGTGCCGTAGTTGTCGGCGTCGTGCGTGATCTTGTACTCGACGACCGAGCCGTCCATGTCGTCGGCGCCGTGCTGGAGCGCGAGCTGCGCGGTCTGGACGCCGTGCATGACCCAGAAGACCTTGACGTGCGGCACGTTGTCGAAGAGCAGCCGGGAGACCGCGAAGGTCTTCAGGGCCTCGGCGCCGGTCGCCATCGTGGTGCGCGCCTGGAGCTTGTTGCGGACCTTGCCGTCCTTCATGTCCACGAAGTCGTGCTGGTAGCGCAGCGGGATGAAGACCTGGAAGCCGTTCGTCTCGTCCTGGAGCTCGCGCAGCCGCAGCACGTGGTCGACGCGGTGGCGCGGCTCCTCGATGTGCCCGTAGAGCATGGTCGAGGGGGTCTTGAGCCCCTTCTCGTGGGCGAGCCGGTGGATCCGGGACCAGTCCTCCCAGTGGGTGCGGTGGTCCACGATGTGCTGCCGGACCTCCCAGTCGAAGATCTCGGCGCCGCCGCCGGTCAGCGACTCCAGACCGGCCTCGATCAGCTCGTCGAGGATGTCGGAGGCGGAGAGCCCGGAGATCGTCTCGAAGTGGTGGATCTCGGTGGCCGTGAACGCCTTGAGGGAGACGTTCGGAAGGGCCTTCTTCAGCTCGGAGAGGGAGCGCGGGTAGTAGCGCCAGGGCAGGTTGGGGTGCAGCCCGTTGACGATGTGGAGCTCGGTGAGGTTCTCGTTCTCCATCGCCTTCGCGAGGCGCACGGCCTCCTCGATGCGCATGGTGTACGCGTCCTTCTCGCCCGGCTTGCGCTGGAAGGAGCAGTAGGCGCAGGAGGCGGTGCAGACGTTGGTCATGTTCAGATGCCGGTTGACATTGAAGTGGACCACGTCGCCGTTCTTGCGGGTCCGGACCTCGTGGGCCAGACCGCCGAGCCAGGCGAGGTCGTCGGACTCGTACAGGGCGATGCCGTCCTCACGGCTCAGCCGCTCACCGTCCCGGACCTTCTGCTCCAGCTCACGCTTGAGCCCCGCGTCCATGCGGCCGCCTCCCTTTTTCTCCGATATCCGTGCTTCGCCGTTCACCGTACTCTCAGGCCCGCCGTCAGCCCTCCTCGGGCAGCTCCCCGACGCGGTTCTCCCACTTGGTGGAGAGCACGATCGTCGTACGGGTGCGGGAGACGCCCTTCGTGCCGCTGAGGCGGCGGATCGTCTTCTCCAGGCCGTCGACGTCGTTCGCGCGCACCTTGAGCATGAAGGAGTCGTCGCCGGCGATGAACCAGCAGTCCTCGATCTCGGCGAGGTCCTTCAGCCGGCGGGCCACGTCCTCGTGGTCGGCGGCGTCGGAGAGCGAGATGCCGATGAGGGCGGTGACGCCGAGGCCGAGCGAGGCGGCGTCGACGGTGGCGCGGTAGCCCGTGATGACCCCGGCCGCCTCCAGACGGTTGATGCGGTCGGTGACGGAGGGGCCGGAGAGCCCGACGAGCCGGCCGAGTTCGGCGTACGAGGCACGCCCGTTCTCGCGCAGGGCCTGGATGAGCTGCCTGTCCACGGCGTCCATAGGTATGAGGCCTTCCATTGTCCAGCGATACCGCGAGTTTAGGTATAGAATCTAAGGTACACAGGGACGACACCCTGTGAATCTTTCAGCAGATCAGAGTCGATCTTTAAGAACCCTCGGGTTCGGAATCTTCAGGAGTGGTGTTCACCGTGTACACGATCGAGATGGCCTACGCCCGTATGCGCGAGCTGCAGGACCTGGCCAACCGCTCGCGTGCCCACCAGCCCGTCCCCGCCTCGAAGCGCGCTCCGCAGAAGCGCGCCAAGAAGCGCTAATCGGACCGGAGAGCCGCACCCAGCTCTCCCTCCCAGCGGCGGTACAACCGGTGCGGCACCTTCGCCGCGTCCAGTACCCGCCCGGCGACGAAGTCCACCAGGTCCTGGATGTGCGTCGCCCCCGCGTAGAACGCCGGAGAGGCGGGCAGCACCACGGCGCCCGCCTCGTCCAGCGCCACCATGTGCCGGAGGGTCTGCCCGTTCAGCGGGGTCTCCCGCACGGCGACCACCAGCGGCCGCCGCTCCTTCAGCGTCACGCTCGCGACCCGCTGGAGCAGGTCCTTCGAGAGCCCCAGTGCCACTCCCGCCACCGCGGCGGTCGAGGCGGGCACCACCAGCATCCCCTTCGCCGGGTACGACCCCGAGGACGGGCCCGCGCCCAGGTCGCCGGCCGGCCAGTACCGCACGTCGTCCAGGTCCGTCTCGAACGTGTCGGGCTTCCCGTCGGCGCCGCGCGCCAGCCAGGCCGCCAGGTCCTCGCGCCAGTGCGCGTCCCGGAAGGAGATCCCGGTCTCGTCGAGCAGGGTCAGCCGCGAGGCCCGCGACACGACCAGGTCGACGCTCTCCCCGGCGGCGAGCAGCCCCCTCAGGACGGCGGCGGCGTACGGCGTGCCCGACGCCCCGGAAACCCCCACGATCCAGGGGGTGCGCTTGCCGTCGTTCATGCCGTCGAGCCTATCCGTGAGGGGTCCGGGACGATCCGGGGCGGTGCGGGACGGGACCGGGACGCCGGGGCTACGGGGTGAGTCCGCGGACCAGCAGGTCGAGGAGCGCGCAGACGAACAGGCTGATCCCGATGAAGCCGTTCGTCGTGAAGAACGCGCGGTTCAGCCGGGACAGGTCGTGCGGCTTCACGATCGTGTGCTCGTAGCAGAAGGCCACCACGACGACCGCCAGGCCGATCCAGAAGAAGACCCCGGCGCCGGTGGCGAGCGCGTACCAGACGAGCAGTCCGGTGGTCACGACCGCCGAGCCCCGGGCGCCCCACAGGGCGGCCGGGATCCCGAAGCGGGCCGGGACCGACTTCACGCCGTGCGCCCGGTCCGCCCGCACGTCCTGGCAGGCGAAGATCAGGTCGAAGCCGCCGATCCAGACGCCCACCGCGAGCCCCAGGATCACCGCGTCCCAGGACCACTCCCCGGTCACCGCCAGCCAGGCCCCGATGGGCCCGATGGCCTGGGCCAGCCCCAGGATCGCGTGCGGGAAGTTCGTGAACCTCTTCCCGTACGGGTAGACCACCATCGGCACCACGGCGAGCGGCGCGAGCGCCAGGCAGAGCGGGTTGAGCAGGGCGGCGGCCCCCAGGAACACCACGACGGCGATCCCGGCCCCGATCCACGCGGACCGCACGGACACCGCCCCGGTCACCAGCTCCCGGTTGGCCGTCCGGGGATTACGCGCGTCGATCTCGCGGTCGATGATCCGGTTGCAGGCCATGGCGAAGGTCCGCAGGCCCACCATGCAGACGGTGACGAGCAGCAGCGTCCACCAGTGGATCCGCTGGTCCGTCCGGAACATCGCGGTGAGCGAGGCGATGTAGGCGAAGGGCAGCGCGAAGACCGAGTGCTCGATCATGACGAGCCGCAGGAACGCTTTCGTACGCCCCGGCTGGGCGCCCGGCACGGCGGCGGTGGTCACAGCCCGTACTCCTTCCAGCGCCGGTCCACCAAGGCGGCCGTCGCCGGGTCCGACTCGACCATGTCCGGCCAGCCGCCGTCCCGGGTGTAGCCCTCCTCGGGGAGCTTCTTCGTGGCGTCGATGCCCGCCTTGCCGCCCCAGAACTGCTGGTAGGAGGCGTGGTCGAGGTGGTCGACCGGGCCCTCCACCACGGTGAGGTCCCGGGCGTAGTCGGTGTTGCCGAGGGCCCGCCAGGCGACCTCGTGCAGGTCGTGGACGTCGCAGTCCTTGTCGACCACGACGATCAGCTTGGTCAGCGACATCATGTGTGCGCCCCAGACGGCGTGCATGACCTTCTGCGCGTGCTTCGGGTACTTCTTGTCGATCGAGACGATCGCGCAGTTGTGGAAGCCGCCCGACTCCGGCAGGTGGTAGTCCACGATGTCCGGCACGATGATCTTGAGCAGGGGCAGGAAGAAGCGCTCCGTCGCCCGCCCGAGCGGCCCGTCCTCGGTCGGCGGCCGGCCGACCACGATCGACTGGAGCAGCGGACGCTTCCGCATGGTGACGCAGTCGATCTTCAGCGCGGGGAAGGGCTCCTGCGGGGTGTAGAAGCCGGTGTGGTCGCCGAAGGGGCCCTCCGGGAGCATCTCGCCCGGCTCCAGCCAGCCCTCGACGACGACCTCGGCCTGCGCCGGGACCTGGAGCGGCACGGTCTTGCAGTCGACCATCTCGATCCGCTTGCCCTGCACGAAGCCGGCGAAGAGGTACTCGTCGATGTCGCCCGGCAGCGGGGCCGTCGAGGCGTACGTCACGGCCGGCGGACAGCCGAAGGCGATCGCGACCGGCAGCCGCTCGCCCCGCTCGGCCGCCACCGCGTAGTGGTTCCGGCTGTCCTTGTGGATCTGCCAGTGCATCCCGATGGTGCGCTTGTCGTGCCGCTGGAGCCGGTAGAGGCCGAGGTTCCGCACGCCGGTCTCGGGGTGCTTGGTGTGGGTGAGCCCCAGGTTGAAGAAGGAGCCGCCGTCCTTCGGCCAGGTGAAGAGCGCGGGCAGCTTCTCCAGGTCGACGTCGTCGCCGGTGAGGACGACCTCCTGCACGGGCGCGTCGCCGGACTTCACCTTCTTCGGCGGCACGTGGACCATCGAGCCCAGCTTGCCGAAGGCCTCGCGGACCCCGACGAAGCCCTGCGGCAGCTCCGGCTTGAGGAGCCCGCCGATCTTCTCGCTGATCTCGCCGTACGACTTCAGGCCGAGGGCCTTGAGCAGCCGGCGGTCCGTCCCGAAGACGTTCATCGCCAGCGGCATCGAGGAGCCCTTGACGTTCTCGAAGAGGAGCGCCGGGCCTCCCGCCTTGTTCACGCGGTCGACGATCTCCCCGACCTCCAGGTACGGGTCGACTTCGGCCTTGATGCGCTTGAGGTCGCCATCACGCTCGAGGGCCCTGAGCAGCGAGCGGAGATCGTCGTAAGCCATAGGGGCAAGTATCGGTCACCGGCTACCCTGGACCTGTCACCGGGGCCGCCGAAGCGCGCCCCCGCCACCGCTTCCAGGGGGCTGTCCCACATGCTCAGGGCGCTGCTGTTCATCCTGCCGCTGGCGCTGATGATCTACGCCTTCATCGACTGCCTCAACACACCGGAGGAGGAGGTCAAGCACCTCCCGAAGCCGGTGTGGGCGATCGTGATCCTGCTCTTCTCGATCGTCGGCGCGATCGGCTGGATCGTCGCGGGCAAGGAGCGCGGGACGGGGCGCCGGGCCGGCGGCGGCCGGGGTGCGGGCGGCTGGGTGGCCCCCGACGACAACCCGGAGTTCCTGAAGTCCCTCAAGGACGACGCCCCCGGAAAGCAGGACGACGACGACCTCCTCAAGGACTGGGAGGCGGACCTGCGGCGCCGCGAGGAGGAGCTGAAGCGGCGCGAGCGGGGCGAGGAGAACGAGGCCTGACGGACCCGGGGGCCTCTCGACGAGGCCCCCGCCCCGGTCTCAGTTGTCGGAGCCGACCGTGTTGTCGTGACCGGCGTTGAAGACGTCGCCGCCCGCGAACTGGAGCCAGTCGCCGAAGACGATCGTGTACGAGTCCTCCGGCTCGTAGTCGACGTACACGTCGGCGCTGGCGGCACCGGCGGCGCCCAGGAGGAGGGCGCCGGCGGCGAGGGCGGTCAGCAGGGAACGCATGGAGGAACTCTCGGTTCGGGGGCTCCGCGGAAGCGCGGCACTCCGCAAGCTAGGCCTTCCGCCCCCGGCCGCCCGGGCACCGGGCCGGTGCGGCCTCGGATCCTCAGCCGATCGGCGGCAGCGAAGAGGGCGGACGGGGTGACGGAGGGCGGACGGGGCCGGGCCGCGGGCGCCGGAATACCCGCGCGGAAGCCGGAGTTGGCACCGGACACCGGACACCGGAGACCTCACGACGAGACGGAGCCCCAGCCATGCCCCTGGACACCCCGCACGCCCCGGATTCCCCGGACTTCTCGAACCGCTCGTTCCTCTTCGTCCTGGGCAGCTCGCGCGCGGACGGCAACTCGGAGATCCTGGCCCGCGAGGCGGCCGCGCACCTGCCGGCGGGCGTCCCGCAGCGCTGGGTGGACCTGAACGAGCTGTCGCTGCCGGACTTCCAGGACGGGCGGCACGAGATCACGGGCCCGCCGGTGAACGAGACGGAGAAGATGCTCCTGGAGGCGACGGTCGCGGCGACCGACGTGGTCATCGTCTCGCCCCTGTACTGGTACACCTTCTCGGCCCAGACCAAGCGCTACCTGGACTACTGGTCGGGCTGGCTGAACTTCCCGGGCTCGGACTTCAAGGCCCGCATGGCGGACCGCACCCTGTGGGGCGTGACGGCCCTGTCCCACGACGAGCACGTCGTCGCCGAGGGCCTGGTCACCTCCCTCCACCACTCGGCCGCCTACCTCCGGATGCGCTTCGGCGGCGTCCTGACGGGCACGGGCTCCCGCCCGGGCCGCGTCCGCGCCGACGAGTCGGCCCTGATCCGCGCGAAGACCTTCTTCCAGGGGGAGACGCCGCTCGCGCTGTTCCCGTACGAGGAGGGGGCGGCGGTCGCGTAGGGACGGTCCCCTCATCGTGTACCGGCGCGGGATGTCAGCCGAGGCGGCCCACGTGGATGGCCACGATGGTGACGGTGTCCTCGGCTATCTCGTACATGACCCGGTAGAACCCGACGTGCATCCGGCGCAGGTCCGGGGAGCCGTAAGGAGCGCTGCCCTCGGGTCGGGGCCGGTCGGCGAGCAGGTCGACGGCGTCCATGAGCTGCCGCAGCCCGTCGGGATCGTCCTTGAGGAAGCGGGCGGCCGCGTCGACGGCGGGCTCGCTCCAGACGATCGCGTAGGTCACCCGCGCTCCAGGCCGAGCCGGGCACGGACGTCGTCGTGGGACACAGTGGCCGCGCCCCCGGCGGCCTGACGCTCGCGGTACCTGGCCAGGGCCAGGGCGTCTTCGAGGTCGGCCAGCTCCTGCGGGTTGATGAGCACGGCCGCCGGCTGGCCGTGATCGGTGATCGTGATGCGTTCCCGGGCGTGGGACGCACGGCGGACCAACGACCCGAACTTCGCCCGCGCCTCGGTGATCGGCAGAGTCTCACTCATGTGCAGAAATGTACATTTCACGCGCTTTGGTCACAGTCCCGTCGATACCGTTCGGACTTCGACACGGAAGGCCTCCGAAGGGCACGGACCGCATACCCTCCGCCCATGACCACCCCCGGCGGGCTTCCCCACCACCAAGAGCTGCTGGACAGCACGGACTGGGCATCGCTCGGCATCGCGTACGGCACCGGCGCGTCCTTGCCGGAGATGCTGACGCGCCTCCTCGACGTCGATCCGGACGTCCGGGAGGCCGCCGCCGACGCCGTGTTCCGGGCGGTGAACGATCAGAACACCGTCTACGAGGCCGCCGCGCCCGTGGCGCTGTACGTCGCGGCCGTCCTCGACCATCCCGTCGTCACAACGGATGGCGACGGCCACGGCCACGGTGACGGCACGCGGCCGCACCGCCCGACCCTCGTCCGACTGCTCGAAGGACTCGGCGACCTTGCCCACGACGCCGACGACGAGCGTGTAGCCCTCGGCGAACGCCGCTTCGGTAAGGGGTTCCTCGACGACCACCACGAGATGCGCGCGCTCCGAGATCTGCGTCCGGTGCTCTTCTCCGCGGTCCGCCCTCTCCTCGGCCACGAGAACGCGGACGTACGCGACACGGCCCTCGCTGCCGCGATATCTCTCTCGGAGCATCCCGCTCTCGGCACGCATCGCGGCGAGCTGATCGAGCACGCGCGCCACCTGCTGGCCACGAGCCCCGACAGCCGCTACCGGGACCTCTCCCTGGACGCGCTGAAAGCCTGGGGCCAGGACATCAGCGGCCTGGAGAACGCGAGCGACGTCACGGCCCGCGAACTTCGTGACCGCCGCCTGGCGGAGATCAACTCCTGGCGGACAACCGACGGGACGGGCGGCTGCGCCGAAGACCCGCCGTTCTGACCCGGCGGCCCGGCACCCGGTCGGGCAGGGTTCCGGGTGATGAACGACGAGGACGAGACGGCGTACGCCCGCTTCGACTCCGTCGAGAGCCCGCTGCAACGGGGGCGTGGCCTCGGTGCCCCGGCCGGTCCGCTCCCGCCCTGACCGATGTCGGACGCGCGCGGTAACTTCCCCGCATGGGCGTGTACCTGGTGAGCGTCGGCGCGGAAGACTGGTTCGAGGACGGGGAAGACGGATGGGGCGAGGTCGCCTCGGCCCTCGACGCCGAACTCAAGCGGCGGGGCCTGCCGCCCTACGAGGACGTGCCCCCGGAGACGGCCTTCGCACCCGGATCCGGGCAGGCCTTCGAGGAGAAGCTGGCCCCGCCCATGACCGGGTTCCTCACCCTGTGCGAGGCGCACCTGTCACGGGAGGAACTGGAGATCCTCTGCGGCTGGACCGTCCTCGTGCCCTTCCCGCTCGACGAGGAGATCTGGTTGCCCATCGACTCCGACGACCACGCGTCCATGGTCGCCGGAGCCCCCCAGGTGTTGCCGCTCGCGGAGAAACTGGCAGCGATCCTCGATCTGCCTCCCGAAATCCCCGCGACGTGCGACAACCTCGACCTGAGCACGTGGTTCAGGAACCAGGCAAAGACTCCGGCCGCCGCTCGAACGGGCCTGTGGAGCGAGGACCTGGACGCGGCCTTCTACGTCGCGCTGTTCCTGCGCGCCGCCCAGCACTCGATCCGACGCGGCTGCCCCCTCGTCTACACCTGACGGCCACCTCCAGCCCCTGAGCTCCGGGGGTACAGGCGTTGCCGGCGGCTCAGCCGAGGTGGGGGTAGGTGCCGGCGAGGTAGTCGCCGATCTGCAGGCTCATGCTGGGGTGGATGTCGTACCGGTCGAGGTCGGCCGGCTGGACGAAGCGGACGCCGTCGGCCTCGTCGTTGACGGTGGGCTCGCCGCCGACGGGGCGGCCGATGTAGGTGTTCTCGTACTGCTGGCGGATCTCGCCGTCGGTGTACGCCACGATGTGGTGCGGGTTGGTGTAGACGCCCAGGAAGCCGGTGATCTCGGCGACGATCCCCGTCTCCTCCAGGCACTCGCGCACCGCGCACTCGGCGGCGGTCTCGCCGATGTCCTGCGCGCCGCCGGGCAGCGCCCACTGGCCGGTGTCACGGCGGCGCTGGAGCAGGATGGCGCCGTCGTCGTCGACGACCAGGAGGTTGCTGGCGGGGATGAGGGTGTTGGCCTTGGGGGCGTTCGGGTCGTTGTAGTACTCGGTCCTGCCCATGGGCGGCGGTCCCTCCTGGTCAGTGGCGGTGACTCGTCCCGGTCGGAGCTGGCCGGCATGTGCTTGCTTCCCTGCAAGGGGGTGGCAGACACCGTCCCGTACAGGGCCACGGAAACGACCGTGTCCAGCGGGACCGACCACTCCCTGCCCCCACGCTCGGGCCTCAGGAACTCCATGGGTCGCTTCTGGCGCTCGCCGGGCAGTTCTGCCGGATCCTCGTAGTCGGCGGTGACGTCGCACAGGATGCCGGTCCTTCCCGTCTTCCGGCCGGATGTTCTCGAAAGTTCTCACGCGGAGTCCTTCACCCTGTGGCGACGCCGGAATCTGGGCGGTTGAGCGACAGCCGTCGGATCCTCCCGACCACAGCAGCAGCACCGGCCCGACCGTCATCAGTCGGACCGGTGTCTCGCGGTCAGTCGCCGGGGAGGGCCGGGGGCTCCCGATGGCAGGGGCACTCGCACACGAAGTGACGCACCCCCGGCACGCCGCTGTCGCGCGGGACGTGGTCCCGGCAGTGGGTGTGGCGGCCGACGACGCAGCGTGGCGAGCGGAACTCCGGCTCGGCCGCGAGGGCGCGGGGCGGGAGGGCGGCGCTCACCGCGTCCGCGATCTCGGGCGTCACCCACCAGCCGTCGCCCGCGCGGTCGCGGTGCGGGCCGTCGTGTCCGGGGCCGAGGACGCAGACCGAGCCGGCCCACACCGGGCGCACCGTCTCCGCGACGGCGAGCACGGAACGCCGTGCCCCGCAGCGGCTCACCCGGAGCATCCCGCGTGGATGTTCCGGTGGTCGACGTCCACCCCGACCGTCGCGAGCCACAACGCCCTCCGGCGCCTGCGTTGTGCCGCGCGCGAGGTGGCCGTCGCCAGGTAGGGGCGGGTGAGGGGCGAGCGGGCGCCGTCGAGGGGCATCGCCTGTTCCCGGGCGTACGGGGAGCGCGGGGCGGGCGCCCGGTGACGGGGTGGCGCGGCCGGGCGGCGGTGGGTGGTCCGGACGGGGCGGTGCCTGCCCGTGGGTGGCAGCGTCAGCATCAGCAGCCAGAGGAGGACCGGGATCCAGGCCCGGCCCAGTACGCGCGCGATAGGGTTCCGCACGTCATCAACTCCTTGAGCAGTTGGTGGCCATGCCCCGGGGCCGGTTGCAGCGGTCGCCGGGGTCTTGCGTAGAAAACCGTAAACCGTGATGCACTGTGATGCATCACGATGCAGCTAGAGCCACCCCAACGTGTATTTGTATGACTATCTACTGTTGGACCATGAGCCTTGATCCGAAGTCGGCACGCCCGCTGTACATGCAGCTGGCCGACGTGGTCGCAGCCAAGATCTCCAGCGGAGAGTTCGCTCCCGACCGGATGATCCCCACGCCGGGCCGCCTCTCCGAGGAGTACGGCGTCGCCGTCCTCACGGCCCGCCGGGCCATGCGTGAACTCCGCGAACGCGGACTGATCGTCACCGTGCCCGGAAAGGGCTCCTACGTCCTGCCGAGCAGCCCCCCGACCGACGCGTGATCCCCCCGCCCCACCGGGAATAAGCCCTCCATGGACAAAGACCAGGCCCGCGCATGGCTCGCCACCGCCCTCGACGAGGCCCGGGCCGGGCTCGGGGAAGGGGGGATTCCGATCGGGGCCGCGCTCTACGGGGGCGACGGCACGTTGCTCGGGCGGGGGCGGAATCGGCGGGTGCAGGACGGGGACCCGTCCGCGCACGCGGAGACCGACGCGTTCCGGGCGGCCGGGCGGCAGCGCTCGTACCGGGGGACGACCATGGTCACGACCCTGTCGCCGTGCTGGTACTGCTCCGGTCTCGTCCGGCAGTTCGGGATCTCCCGGGTGGTCGTCGGGGAGGCCGGGACCTTCCGCGGCGGGCACGAGTGGCTGGCCGCGCACGGCGTCGAGGTCGTCGTGCTCGACGATCCCGAATGCGCCGCGCTCATGCGGGAGTTCGTCCGGGAGAACCCCGAGCTGTGGGGCGAGGACATCGGGGAGGGGTGAGCCCCCGCCATAGGACCGCCACGAATCCACAACAGACTCGAAAAGCCGACCGCTTTCCCAACACACCGTCGATATCCTTGAGTTGACTGTTACGGGGGTGGCGGGGCTTGGACAGGGAGCTGTACGGCCGCGAAGCGGTCCTGGACGACGGCGGGCTGGTCGCGCGGCTCTGCGGGCTCACCCGGCACGGGGGCTCGCGGGTGGCGTACGAGCACGGGGACGATCCGCCGGTGACCGTGTTCACCGGGGGGCGCGGGACAGGGAAGACCGCGCTGCTGAAGGAGGTCAGGAACCGGTACCGGGGGTACACCCCGCTCGCGCTGCTCGACTGCGCCCACGTCGAGCCGCCCGCCGATCACGGCCCCGGCTGGACCCCGCTCACTGGGGCGCTGTCCGAGCTGGCCGTGCAGTTCTCGCCGAAGGTGCTCGGGGCGCGGCCCGTGCGGTTCCCCCGGCTCTCGCTCGGGCTGGTGGCCGTCGCCGCGATCGGCTGGTCCCGGGAGGACGACGAGCGGGCCCGGCGCGACCTCCAGCGGCTCGGGCCGCTCCTCGCGACCGTCGACGCGACCCGGGGCGCCGCCGCCCACTGGGTCGGCAAGGTCCTCGCCAAGCTCGCCGCCACCTTCGCGGAGACCGCCGCCCCGCTCGCCGGGCTGCTCGCCGAGGCGACCGTGGAGACCGTCATGGAGGAGGTCTTCGGGCGGCTCCAGCGGTCCGTCGAGGGGTGGTACGGGAACTACCGGAACGCCGGGGGCCGGGGAAAGGCCGGGCTCCAGCAGCTCGCCAACGACTTCGAGCAGGGCGGCCGGCGCCGGAGCGAGGCCGAGGCCTTCCTCGTCGGGGCGCTGACCGAGGACCTGTTCCACGCCTACACCGGGCTCCGGCGCGGCACCCGCGTCGGCCGGCCCCTGCTCCTCCTCGACAACGCCCACGAGCCGCTCGGCCGGCAGCTGGTCGAACCGGTCCTGCGCGCCCGCGCCGCCGAGGGGCGCCGGGACCGGCTCGTCGTCCTCGCCGCCTCCCGGGTCCGCGACCACGAGGCGCTGCGCCAGGCCACCCGGACCCGGCTGCCCGAGACCGCGCACCGGGCGCCCTGCCCGCGCGGGACGAGCGTCGGCTCCGGCATCCTCGCCGTCGAGCTGACCCCCCTCTCCCCCGCCCAGACCCGCAGCGCCTTCGACCGGTACGACCCGGCGGGCCGCGCCCCCGCCGCCCTCGCCCCCGCCGTCCACCGGCTGACCGGCGGCCGTCCCCTGGGCGTGGCGCTCCTCGGGCGGGCCGCCGGGGAGGCCCCCGCGCACCTGAAGCCCGGGCTCACCCCGGGCCGGCTGCTCGACCTGACGGTGGAGCTGCGCGAGGACTCCCCGCCGGTGCCGGTCGCCCCCGCCCTGCTCGCCGAGCTGTTGCCGGTGCCCCGGCCCGGCCCGTACGCCGTGCTCGCCGCCGCCCACGACGAGGAGTCCGCCCGGGTCCTCGCCCACGCCCGGCTCGCGTCCGAGTCCCTGGACGGGGACGTGGCGCTGCGCGTCCGCGACCGGCTGCGCGCCGAGGACTGGGCCGCGTCCGCGCCCGGTTCCCGGCACTTCGTGGCCGATCCGCTGCTGCGCGCCCTGCTCCTGCACCGGCTGCGCTTCGAGGACGGCGACCATCCGCGCTACGCCGCCTGGCACGCCGTCCACGAGACCCTGCGCCGGCACTACGGGCCGGGCCCGGGCCCGTACCGGCTCCATCACGACCTGGCGCTCGGCCGCACCGAGGACGCCGTGACACACCTGCGGACCACCTTCCCCGAGCCGGACGTCCTGGGCTGGCTCGGGCGGCTGCGGTTCGTCGCCTCCGCTCCGTACCCGCGCGAGCGGAACGCGGCCGGGCCCGATCCGCGCCGCGCGCTCGCCCTCGGACAGGACCCGTCAGGAGGGCAGGACCCGACCGGCGGCCAGGACCCGGCCGGCGGGCTTCCCGCCGGACTCGACGCCGACGGCGTCGAACTGCACCTCTCCCTGCGGCGGTTGCTGCACGCCGTATGGCTGCTCACCGATCCGCTCGCCCTGCCCGACGACGAGGTCGCCGACCGGCTCGCGCACGAGCTGCGCCGGCTCTCCGGCCGTCACCTGTCGGGCAGCGGCGCGCTCTGGGACGCTGCCACCCACTGGCCGCGCGACATCCGCGCCCGGCGGGAGCTGTCGCTGCCGCCGGGCCGCGAGGACGGAGTCTGACGCCATGCCCGACCGCCCGACCCTCCGCCCGCTCGACCGGCTCCGCCGCCGCGTCCGCACCCCCCGCCAGAAGCTCGTCGCCTCCCTCGTCACGGCCGCCGTCGTCCTCGGCCTCGGCGGGTACGGCGTCGTCCGCCTCACCACCCCGGAGGACCGTTCCTGCGCGGCGGGCGTCGAGCGCCCCGCCGGCAGCGCGGAGTGCGTCGGCGTCAACGGCGACGGCCACGACTTCGGGATCGGCGAACTGGGCGCGATCGCCCGGGACATCGGCGCCGAGAACGCCACGCTCGAACCGGACGACCACGTCACCGTCGCCCTGCTGCTGCCGCTGACCTCCACCGACGGCGGGATGCGGCTGAAGATGCTGAACGAGCTGCGCGGCGCCCACGCCTACCAGTACCGCGCCAACCACGAGTCCAACGAGGAGCTGCCCAAGATCCGGCTCGTCCTCGCCAACACCGGCAAGGGCAACGCCCACTGGCGTCCCGTCGTCGACCGGCTGATCGCCATGAAGGACTCCGCCGACCGGCTCCGGGCCGTCTCCGGCGTCGCCACCTCCTCCACCGAGGTCCGGGAGGCGGTGACCGCCCTGACCGGGGCCGGGATCGCCGTCGTCGGCACCACCATCACCGCCGACGACATCGCCAACGCCCCCGGGAACGACCGCTATCCCGGCCTCGCCCGCGTCTCGCCCACCAACGGCGACGAGGCCCGGGCGCTGGCCCACTTCGGGAAGGTGGACGCCGCCAAGGCGCTCCTCGTCCAGGACACCCGCAGCGGCGACCACTACACGGACACCCTGAAGGCCGCCTTCGCCGCCACCCTCAAGGGCGCCCCGCACGACCCCGAGCTGTTCACCTCGCCCGCCGACGCCAACGAGGAGGGCACCACCGCCAACACCTTCCGCCAGATCACCCATCTGATCTGCGACACCCGCGCCGAGACCGTCTTCTTCGCGGGCCGCCACACCCAGCTGCGCCAGTTCATCAACGCGCTGGGGGCGCGCGGCTGCGCCCACCGGGCCTTCACCGTCCTGACCGGCGACGAGGGCTCCTACCTGGGCGCGGACGCGAAGCTGGACCGGAAGGCGCTGAAGTCGAAGCTGACCGTGCGGTACGCGGCGCTCGCCCACCCGGACGCCTGGGTCCCGGCGGAGGGGCGGAAGGTCCCGGCCACGGGCGGTTCCCCCCGGGCGTACGCGACCTTCCTGGGCGACGTCACGCGGGGCGCGAAGGAGCCGCCGGCGCTCGCGGACGGGCAGGCGATCATCGCGTACGACGCGATGGCGACGGCCGTCCACGCGATCCGCCAGGCCACCCCGCAGGGGGCCCGGCACCCGGCGGCGGCGGACGTGGCCACCCAGTGGCCGCAGGTGAAGGGCTCGCTGCGGGTGGAGGGGGCGAGCGGCTGGATCTGTCTGGACAACTACGGCAACCCGTACAACAAGGCCGTCCCGATCGTGGAGCTGGCCCCGGACGGCTCGCAGCGCTTCGTACAGATCGCCTGGCCGGAGGGGCGCCCGCCGGCGGCGCCGTGCCTGCCCCCGAAGCGGGGGTGACCGTACGGGAGGGGTCTACGGCTCCCACTTCGGCCAGCGCGCCGCGTCCCGCTCGTACAGCTCCCGCAGGTGGAGCCAGCGCTCGGACGTCCGCCGCCGCCAGTCGGCGGGGTGGCCGTCCAGGGCGCGGGCGAGCCACTCGAAGTGGTCGTGCCAGGCGGCGAGCCGGTCGAGGCGGTGCTCCGGCGGGCCCCGCAGCTCGTTGGTGAAACGCAGCACGGTCGATCCGTCGCCACCGGGCCCCGGGCCCGGCTCCAGGTGGAACCGGATCCGGCCGTGCGTCGGATCGACCGTGTACTCGGCCACGCTCTCCGGGTCCCAGGCGGTCACCTGCCCGGGGTCCTCGGTGTCGCCGCTGGTCAGCCGGTGGAGGACGACCCGGCCGCCGAGCCGGGGCTCCAGCGGGTCCGCCGCGCACAGCCAGCGCGCCAGGCCCTCGGGGGTGGTGACGGCCGTCCAGACCTCGGACGGCGGGTGCGGCAGCTCGACGGTGAACCGCAGCAGGTGCGTGTCGCCGTCGTGGGTCTCGCTCCTGCCCCGGGGTATCTCGCTCATGGTTCCAGCGTCGCCCAGGGGCGGGAGCGGTGCCAGCGCGGCGGGGTCAGACGCCGGAGTACGAGTGCTTGCTGCTCACGAAGATGTTCACGCCGTAGTAGTTGAAGAGGAAACAGCCGAAGGCGACGAGCGCGATGTACGCGGCCTTGCGGCCCTTCCAGCCGGCCGTCGCGCGCGCGTGCAGGTACGCGGCGTAGCCGACCCAGGTGATGAAGGACCAGACCTCCTTGGCGTCCCAGCCCCAGTAGCGGCCCCACGCGTCGCCGGCCCAGATCGCGCCCGCGATGATCGTGAAGGTCCACAGCGGGAAGACCGCCGCGTTCACCCGGTAGGAGAACTTGTCGAGCGAGGCGGCGGCGGGCAGCCGCTCCAGGACCGAGCGGGCGAAGGCGCCGGGGTTCCCGCCGGTCGCGAGCTTGTTCTCGTACGAGTCGCGGAAGAGGTACAGCAGGGTGGCGACCGCGCCGAGGTAGAAGACCGCGCCGCAGAAGATCGCGGTGGAGACGTGGATCCACAGCCAGTACGAGTCGAGCGCGGGCACCAGCTGGTCGCTGGGGGTCTTCAGCCAGGTGGTGGCCACGCCCAGGTCGAGGAGGACGGTGGTGACCAGCGGCAGGCCGAGCCAGCGCACGTTCTTCTTGGCGAACAGGAAGCCGAGGTACGCGCCGACCGCCACCGTGGAGAAGGTGGTGGAGAACTCGTACATGTTGCCCCAGGGGGCCCGATGCACGGAGAGCGCCCGGGTGACCACGCCCGAGGCCTCGACCAGGAAGGCGAGGACGGTGAGCGAGACGGCGATCCGGCCGTACAGGTCGCCCTTGACCGTGCCGCCGGCCGCGCCGGGGCCGTCCGGCACGTCGCGGGTGCCGGCCGCGGCCCGGGTGACGACCTTCGGCTTGTCGAGCACGGCGGTGGAGCCGGCCTGCTTGACCTGGACGGTCACGGCGGCGGTGGCGCCCGCGGTCCGCGAGGTGAGCGCGGCGGCGGTGCGGCCGACCTTGCTGCGGCTGCCGAGGACCCACTCGGCGATGTGGGCGAAGAAGGCCAGGGTGTAGACGGCCATCGAGGAGTAGATGAGCATGTCGCTCATCCGCGCCAGGCTCTCGTTGGTCGTGGCGGCGAGGATCACTTGTCAGCCTCTCCAGAAGGGGCGGGGTCTTCCGCGGGTGCGTCCGCCGGTTCCGTGGTGTCCGGTACGGCGGTGTCCGGCACGGCGGTTTCCGGTACGGCCTCCGGATCGGCTCGCGGAGTCTCCGCGGTGGGCGGGGCCTGGGCCGTGAGCGCGACCGCGAGGTCGGCCAGCTCCTCGGGGAGCTTCGCGGACTCGCTGCGGCCGAGGCCGGCCATCTCGACGACGGTGACGCCGTCCTCGCCCCGGACGGCCCGGACCCAGATCCGGCGCCGCTGGATGAAGAGCGAACCGGTCAGACCGGCGATCGCGGCGATCGCGCCCGCGAGGGCGAGCCCGTTGCCCGGCTGCTGCGAGACCTGGAAGCTCGCCCACTCCTTGACGTCCTTCTCGAAGGTGATCGAGCCGGCGCCGTCGGGGAGCGTCATGGTCTCGCCGGGCAGCAGGCGCTGGGCGAGCTTGTTGCCGGACGCGTCCTTGAACTGGGTCATCTTGGACTTGTCGAGCTGGTACACGTTCTGCGGGAGGCCGGAGTTCACGCGCAGGTCGCCGTGGAAGCCGGTGAGCGCCATGACGGGGAAGTCCAGCGCCGGGAACTGCGAGAACATCGTGCCCTGGCCCGCGCCCGCGAAGGTCGGCACGAAGAAGGCCTGGAAGCCCAGCTGCTCCTTCTTGCCGTTCTTGTCGCGGTAGCCGTCCATGACCTTGATCGCGCCGGTCGACGTGACGTTGTTGTCGATCGGGAGCAGGGGCACGGCGCCGTGGAAGACGGTCTTGCCGCGCCCGTCCTTGACGGTGACGACGGGCGCGTAGCCGTGGGCGATCAGATAGACCTTGGAGTCGCCCACCTTCAGCGGCTCGTTGACCCGGATGACCGCCTTCCGGTCCGCCCCGCCCCGCGAGTAGGTGACGGCCGCCTCGAAGGTGCGGGGGGTGCCGCGCTGCGGGCCGCTCTTCTCGTACGTGCCGGTGAAGGAGTCCAGCCGGAAGCCGAACGGCTCCAGCTCGTCGGTGCCGAACTGGGAGCCGGACTTGAAGTCGTCGTACTGGGTGAGCGTGTTGGAGAAGCCGTCGCCCTCGACGATCAGCTTGCCGCCCTCGGACTTGAAGAGCTGGCCCCAGGCGAAGGCGACGAGCATGACGATCAGGGCGACGTGGAAGGCCAGGTTCCCGGCCTCGCGCAGGTAGCCCTTCTCGGCGGCGACCGCGTCCCCCGCCCGGTGGGCGCGGAAGCGGCGCTTCTTCAGGAGGGCGAGCGCGGCCTCCCGGGTCTCCTCGGGCCCGGCCGCGGTGCGCCAGGTGGTGTACGCGGGGAGCCGGTCGAGGCGGCGGGGGGCGCCCGGCGGGCGGCCGCGGAGCTGGCCGACGAACTGCCAGCTGCGCGGGACGATGCAGCCGATGAGGGAGACGAACAGCAGGATGTAGATCGCGGAGAACCACACCGAGCTGTAGACGTCGAAGAACTGGAGCTTCTCGTAGAGCGGCGTGAGGGTGGGGTGGGCGTCCTTGAAGGCCTGCACCTTCATCTCGTCCGCGCTGTTCTGCGGGACGAGGGAGCCGGGCACGGCGCCGAGGGAGAGCAGGAAGAGGAGGATCAGGGCGACCCGCATGGAGGTCAGCTGCCGCCAGAACCAGCGGATCCAGCCGACGACCCCGAGGACGGGACCGCCGGTGACGGTGTCCTCGCGGTCCTCCCTGGGGGCGGTCGACAGCGCGGCGCCGGACGCCTCGTCGGCGGCGGCGCTCTCCGTCGTATCGGTCTTGCTCATGGAACTCAGATCCCCACCGTGAAACCGTTGGACCAGCCCTGCATCGTGGCGACCATGCTGTCCCACGCCCCCGTGAGGAGCAGGACGCCGGTGACGATCATCATGCCGCCGCCGATCCGCATGACCCAGGTGTAGTGCCGCTTGACCCAGCCGAACGCGCCCAGCGCCTTGCGGAAGGCGATGGCGGCGAGCACGAACGGTACGCCGAGGCCGAGGCAGTACGCGAAGGCGAGTATCGCGCCGCGTCCGGCGCTGGCCTGCTCCAGGGCGAGCGCGTTGACGGAGGCGAGCGTCGGGCCGATGCAGGGGGTCCAGCCGATGCCGAAGAGGGCGCCGAGCAGCGGGGCGCCGACCAGGCCGGCGACGGGCTTCTTGTGGAAGCGGAACTCGCGCTGGGTGAACCAGGGCATCAGGCCGAGGAAGAACACGCCCATGAGGATCATGAGCACGCCGAGGACCGTGGTGAGCGTCTCGCGGTACTCCTGGAGGGTGGACCCGAAGTAGCCGAAGAGGGCGCCGCCGGAGACGAACACGGCGGTGAAGCCGAGGACGAAGAGGACGGCACCGGCGGTCATCCGGCCGCGCCTGCGGTCGGCGAGGTCGGTGCCGGTGACCCCGGTCACGTAGCTGAGGTAGCCGGGGACGAGCGGCAGGACGCACGGCGAGAAGAAGGAGACGAGCCCGCCGAGCACCGCGAGGGGCAGGGCGAGCAGCAGGGCTCCGCTGGTGACCGTCTCGTTCACCGGCTCACTTCTCCTTGAGGAGCGGGTCGATCATCGAGCGGAGCTTCTTCTCGTCGAGGGCCATGAGGGCGCGGGCGGCGATCTTGCCCTCCTTGTCGAGGACGACGGTGGAGGGGATGCCCTGGAGGCTGAGGGTGCCCTTGGGGAAGCCGAAGAGGATCAGCTTGCCGTCGCGGTCGTAGATGCTCGGGTAGGGGACCTCGTAGTCCTCTTCGAAGGTGAGCGCCTGCTGCTTGTTGTTGTCGCGGGTGTTGAGGCCGACGAACGCGACGTCCTGGTCCTTGAGGTCGTTGGCGACCTTCACGAAGTGGGGGGCCTCGGCGCGGCAGGGGCCGCACCAGGATCCCCAGGCGTTGAGGACGACGACCTTGCCCTTGAGGTCGGCGACGTCGAGCTGCTCGCCCTCCAGGGTCTCGCCCGCGAGTTTGCCCGGGGTCGCGCGCTCACCCTTGGCGGCGGTGGAGATGCCGCCCTTGGTGGTGACGAAGTTCGTGCCGCCGCCACCGGTCGTGCCGCCGTCGCCGCCGCAGGCCGAGAGCGCGAGGGCGGCGGTCAGCACTCCGACGGCGAACAGGGTGCGTCGAGGGGCACGGCTAAGGCTCATGTGAAAAGTTTCGCATGGGCGTTTGGGGGATCTTGGGCACCCCCCTACGTGCCCGTAAAGCACCTTGTCAAGGATGCCTAAGGGGGACGCCCGGGAATGACCGGGCGGCCCCGGGAATGATCAGGCGGCCTTGAGAAAGGCGTTCCAGCCGCCGGTGGGCTTCTGTCCGACGCCCAGGCCGCGCAGCTTCGCGAGAATCTTCGGGTCCTGGACGTCGAGCCAGTCCACGAACTGCCGGAAGGAGACGAGCCGGACGTCCTTCTTTCCGGCCATTCCCTTGAGCGCCTCTTCGACGGCGTCCATGTAGATGCCGCCGTTCCACTGCTCGAAGTGGTTGCCGATGAAGAAAGGCGCGCGATTCGTCTCGTACGCGCGCGTGAAGCCGGAGAGATACGCCTCGGCGGCCTGCTTGCGCCAGCCCGGATAGCGGGAGGGCATCCCCTTCGTGGTGTTCTTCGACTGGTTGGCGAGCATGTTGTAGTCCATGGAGAGGACTTCGAAGGAGTGCCCGGGGAAGGGCACGGCCTGGAGCGGGAGGTCCCAGATCCCCTGGCGCTTGTCGGGCCAGGTCTGGCGGCCGCCGGGCGAGCTGGCGTCGTAGCGCCAGCCGAGCCGCTTGGCGGTGGGCAGCAGGTTGTCCTGGCCGAGGAGACAGGGGGTGCGGCCGCCGACGAGCTCCTTGGAGTAGTCGAAGGGCAGCGGGTCGAGCTCGGTCCAGCCGCTGTGGGTCTTCCACTCGGTGACGAACTTCACGGCCTGGTCGATCTCGCTCTGCCACTGGGCGGGGGTCCAGTTGCCGACGGAGCCGGAGCCGCCGCAGAAGTGCCCGTTGAAGTGGGTGCCGATCTCGTGGCCTTCGAGCCAGGCCTGCCGGACGTACTTCAGGGTGTCCTTGACGTGGTCGTCGGTGAGGTAGCCGATGTCGGAGGCGCCGACGCGGTTGTTCGGCGGGCGGTAGAGGTTCTTCTTCGACTCGGGGAGGAGGTAGATCCCGGAGAGGAAGAAGGTCATCGCCGCGTCGTGGCTCTTGGCGAGTTCGAGGAAGCGGGGGAAGAGCCCGTTGCCGACCTCGCCTGCGCCGTCCCAGGAGAAGATCACGAACTGGGGCGGGGTCTGGCCGGGTTCGAGCGGGACGGGGGCGTCGGGCTGGCGGGGCTGCTTGCCGGTGTCGGCGGTGGAGCCGTCGCCGATGAGCCGGACGGGGTCCTTGGTCGGGGTGGGGGTGGCCTGGTCCCCCGTGGCGTCACCGCCCTTGCCGGGCTTGTTGGGCCCGGGATTGCCCGTCTTGTCCTGGTTCGAGGTACTGCACGCCGCGATGCTCATCGCCGCGGCGGCCCCAACGCCCGCCCCGAGCAGCCCCCTTCGAGTGATTCCGCTGATCTCGCGCATGTCGTCCCCAATTCGCGCTGACGTATGACCTGAATGTCATCCAAACCGACAAACAGTGAGATGCGGGGAGGAACACGGGGGTTCCCGTTAAATAGCACAAAAATTTAAGGGCGTTCGGATGACATGAACATCATCCGAACGCCCTGCACGGCGATCCGTCAAGGCCGGGCCCGTCCGGCGGACGGGCCCGGCCTCCCGGAGGGGCTACGCCCCGAAGGCCTTCGACTTCCCCTTGACCGGCTTCGCGCCCGCGAGCAGGTGCGCCGGGACCAGGTCCCGGGCCGGCTCGCTGTACCCCACCGAGACGATCTTGTCGCCCCGGTACGTGAACGAGGTCAGCGACGCCAGCGTGCACTGCCGCCGCCGCGGGTCGTGCCACAGCCGCCGCTTCTCCACGAAGCTGCGGACGATCCAGATCGGCAGCTGGTGGCTGACGCAGACCGCCTCGTGGCCCCGGGCCGCGTCCTTCGCCGCGTCGAGCGCGCCCATCATGCGGACGACCTGCTCGACGTACGGCTCGCCCCAAGACGGCTGGAACGGGTTGGTCAGGTGCTTCCAGTTCGCCGGCTTGCGCAGCGCCCCGTCGCCGACGCCGAAGGTCTTGCCCTCGAAGACGTTCGCCGCCTCGATGAGACGCGGGTCACTCGCCAGGTCCAGACCGTGCGATTTGGCGATCGGCGTCGCCGTCTCCTGCGCCCGCTCCAGCGGGGAGGCGACGACGTACGTGACGTCCCGGCCGGCCAGGTGCTCCGCGACCCGGTCCGCCATCTGCCGGCCGAGCTCGGAGAGGTGGTAGCCGGCGCGGCGCCCGTAGAGGACGCCGTCGGGGTTGTGCACCTCGCCGTGGCGCATCAGGTGGACGACGGTGATGTCGTCGTCGCCCACGGGCTTCTCCGCGTTCACGACGTCGTTCACGTCGTCCGCCTCCCCCACGTTCTTCGCCTCGCTCTTTGCCTCGCTCATGCCGTCGCCTCCGCGGCGGCGCGGGCGGCGGCCGGGAGCGCGGCGGCGATCCGCTCGACCGCCCGCTCGTCGTGGGCCGTCGACACGAACCAGGACTCGAACGCGGACGGCGGCAGGTAGACCCCGTCGGCCAGCATCGAGTGGAAGAAGGCGTTGAAGCGGAAGGCCTCCTGCTTCTTCGCGTCGTCGTAGTTCCGCACCTCGTCGGCGGTGAAGAACACCGAGAACATGTTGGAGGCGGTCTGCAGCCGGTGCGCCACGCCCTCCTTGGCCAGCGCGTCCGTGACCAGGCCCCGGATCTCCGCCGAGACCGCGTCCACCTTCGCGTACGCGGCGTCGTCGAGCAGCCGCAGCTGCGCGAGCCCGGCGGCGGTCGCGACCGGGTTCCCGGAGAGCGTGCCCGCCTGGTAGACCGGGCCCGCCGGGGCCAGGTGCCCCATGACGTCGGCGCGGCCGCCGAACGCGGCGGCCGGGAAGCCGCCGCCCATGACCTTGCCGAAGGTCAGCAGGTCGGGCCGCACGCCGTCGACGCCGTACCAGCCGGCCTTCGAGGTGCGGAAACCGGTCATCACCTCGTCCGAGATGTACAGCGCGCCGTTCTCCCGGCACAGGTCCGCCAGGCCCTGGTTGAAGCCCTCGGCCGGCGGGACGACGCCCATGTTGCCCGGCGAGGCCTCGGTGATGACGCAGGCGATCTCGCCCGGGTTCGCGGCGAACGCGGTCCGCACCGCCTCCAGGTCGTTGTACGGCAGCACGATCGTGTCGCCGGCCTGCGCGCCGGTCACCCCGGGCGTGTCCGGCAGCGCGAAGGTGGCGAGGCCGGAGCCGGCCGCGGCGAGCAGCGCGTCCACGTGCCCGTGGTAGCAGCCCGCGAACTTGACGACCTTCGCCCGTCCGGTGAACCCGCGGGCCAGCCGGATCGCGGACATCGTCGCCTCGGTGCCCGAGGAGACCAGCCGCACCTGCTCGACCGGCTCCACGCGCGCGACGATCTCCTCCGCGAGCGCCACCTCGCCCTCGCCGGGGGTGCCGAACGAGGTGCCCCGGGCCACGGCGGCCTGCACGGCGGCGGTGACCTCCGGGTGCGCGTGGCCGAGGATCATCGGTCCCCACGAGCAGACCAGGTCGACGTACTCCCGTCCGTCCGCGTCGGTGAGGTACGGACCGGAACCGGACACCATGAACCGGGGCGTTCCGCCCACGGCCCGGAAGGCACGCACCGGTGAGTTCACGCCGCCGGGCGTCACGAGGGAAGCGCGGTCGAAAAGCGTCTGTGAGACTGGGGCTTCGTATGAATACGGCACTGTGATCCTGACCTGCGAGAACGACTTAGGGCACGACAACGGGAACGGAGGGACGGCGTGGGCATCCCGTGTATTACGCCGGGGCGTACACCCTCCGCGTCTGCGAAACTGGGGCGTCATAGGGATGGCTCACGGAATCCATGGTGTCAGAGGCCACGGCGTTCTCGCGGACGGGTGTTTCACCGTACGAGCGCGGGGGAGGTCACTGTCACGATGATCGGGTTGCGCGGCGGGGTCGTGTTGCCGAGAAAAAGCAGTCGGGTGGAGATATGCATCGCGGTGGCGGACCGGGCGAGGGGACGGACGACCTGGGTCCGGAGTCTGCCCGGCGGGGAAGGCACCGGCGCCGGCGGACCGAAGACCCGATCCCGGAATCTCCGGGAAGGCAAGGCCCTCCGGACGCCCGGGACGAGCGGGACGCCGGGGGCGGGAGGGGCCGGTTGGGGGTGACGTACAAGTACTTCGGCGCGCCCGACGGCGCCACGGCGGCCCGCGTGCCGATCTCGATGCGTCCCGAGGAGCTCGGCGGCGACGAGCTCGGCATGGGCGGCATGTTCACCAAGATCAAGCCGGAGACCATAGCGGCCATGGTCCTCACCGGCATCCAGGGGATGCCCCTGCACAAGGTGCCCCCGCTGGAGCTGGTGGTCCTGCACCCCGACTACGCGGTGGTGAAGCTGCCGATGACCGTGGTCGACCCGCTGCGCGCGATCGGCGAGGAGTCGGTCGGCGCGGCCGCCTTCATCTGGTCCACGGTCCCGGACCGCGGCGGCCCGCGCGACGCCTTCGACGTCTACCAGCTGCTCCACGAGTGGCAGGACTTCTCGGTCCGCCTCCACGAGAACGGCCACCAGCCGTACTGCCTGGTGTGGCCGTGAGGACGGCCGTGGGGACGCGGTAGGCAGGGCTGATAGGGGTCAGGGCACGGTCCGGGTCAGGGGAACGGTCCCGGGTCAGGGACGGCGCCCGTCGCCTTCCGCGGCCTTCGCCGCCTCCGCGCGCGCGGACGCCAGTTCCCGCGCGGAGGCCAGCCGGTACGGCACGTCGATGACCACGACGTTCTTCATGAACAGCAGCCGGGTCTTGAGCCGCAGGGCGCTCTGGTTGTGCAGCGGCTGCTCCCACCAGTGCCCGACCACGTACTCGGGGATGACCACCGACACGACCGCGTCCCCCTTCCGCTCCGGCGCCTCCCTCACGTGCCGCAGGACCGGCTGGACGATCGAGCGGTACGGGGAGCTGAGCACCCGCAGCGGCACGTCGATGCCGTGGACCTCCCAGGTCGCGCGGAGCACCTCCGCCTCCGCCGGGTCCTCGGCGACGGTGACGGCCGTGAGCGAGGCGGGCCGCAGGGTCTTCGCGTACGACAGGGCGCGGAGGCTCGGCGCGTTGACCGAGGCCACCAGGACCAGGACGTGGTTCTCGGCGAGGGCGCGGGGGCGCTCGCCGGGGCCGACGGCGACCTCGGCGGCGACGGTGTCGTAGTGCCGCCGCACCCCCTTCATCCCGGCGTAGAGCACCGGCATCGCGAGGACGACCAGCCAGGCGCCGTGGGTGAACTTGGTGACGAGGACGATGACGAGGACGACCGCCGTCAGACAGGCCCCGAAGGCGTTGATCGCGAGGCGGCGGTGCAGCGCGTGCCGGGGGGCCGCCCCGGCGGGCTTGGCGAGTTCTCGCCGCCAGTGCTTGACCATCCCGGCCTGGGAAAGGGTGAAGGAGACGAAGACGCCGACGATGTACAGCTGGATGAGGCGGGTCAGCTGCGCGTCGAAGGCGACGATCAGGGCGATCGCGGCGAGCGCGAGGAGGACGACGCCGTTCGAGTAGACGAGCCGGTCGCCTCGGTGGAAGAGCTGGCGGGGCGCGTAGCGGTCCCGGCCGAGGACGGAGGCGAGCATCGGGAAGCCGTTGAAGGCGGTGTTGGCGGCCAGGACCAGGACGCCGGCGGTGACGGCCTGGAGCACGTAGAAGAGGACGTGCCAGTCGCCGAAGGTGGCCCGCCCGATCTGGGCGAGCGCGGTGGACGTCGGGGTGCCGGGGGCGAGCCCCAGCTCCGTGGGGTCCTCCGCGACGTGCACCTCGTACACCATGGCGAGCGTCGTGATCCCGAGGAACATGGTCACGGAGAGCCCGCCCATGATCGCCAGGGTGGTCGCGGCGTTGCGGCTCTTCGGCTTCGCGAAGGCGGGGACGCCGTTGCTGACGGCCTCGACGCCGGTCAGCGCGGTGCAGCCGGAGGCGAAGGCGCGCAGGCCGAGCAGAACGAGCGCGAGCCCCGAGTAGGCGGAGACCTCGATGACGGGCAGGTCGGCGGACTCGGCCCGGATCGTCGAGCCGGTCGCCATCCGCACGGCGGCCACCGCGAACATCAGGTGGATCACGGCGACGAAGGCGTACGTGGGCAGGGCGAACCAGCGCCCCGCCTCGCGGACCCCGCGCAGGTTCAGCCAGGCCAGGACCACGACGAAGAACACCGACAGGGCCACGGCGTGCCCGTCGAGCGCGGGGGCGGCGGAGGTGACGGCGGCGACCCCGGAGACGACCGAGACGGCGACGGTCATGACGTAGTCGATGAGCAGCGCGGAGGCGGCGGTGAGCGCGGCCCGCTGCCCCAGGTTCTCGGCGGAGACGACGTAGGCCCCGCCGCCGCCCGGATAGGCGTAGCAGGTCTGCCGGTAGGAGGCGACCACCACCAGGAGCAGCACGACGATGCCGGCCGCCGCGTACCAGGTCAGATGGAGCACGGCCAGGCCGCCGAGGGCGAGGATCAGCAGGATCTCCTCGGTGGCGTAGGCGACCGAGGAGAGCGGGTCGCTGCAGAAGACCGGCAGTGCGACCCGCTTGGGCAGCAGGGTCTCGCCGAGCCGCCCGCTCTCCAGCGGACGGCCTACCAGCAGGCGTTTCGCCGCACTTCCAGCTCTCATAAGTGCTGAAGTTAGGACGAATGGTATGTAATGCGCGGAAGCCGCGCCCTGTGGGGGTGCCCCGCACCCCCGTGGGAGCCCCCGTACGAGGAAGGACCCGACGCGTGAGCGGAGTACGCATGGCCGGAGAACCCCTGCAGATCGCCGAGGTCGCCGCACGGACCGAACTGTCCCTGCGCACCATCCGGCAGTACGAGGACAGCGGCCTGGTCGTCCCTTCGGCGGCCTCCCCCGGCGGCTTCCCCCTCTACACGGACGAGGACGTGTCCCGGCTCATGGTGGTCCGCCGGATGAAGCCGCTCGGCTTCACCCTGGACGAGACCCGCGAGCTGCTCACGGCCGTGGACCGGCTGGCCGCCGACCGTCCGGGCACGGACGCGGAGCTCGACCCGGACGAGCGGGCCGCGCTGGTGTCCCGCGTCCGCCGCTACGAGCAGGCCGCCGCCGAGCGGGTCGCCGAGCTGCGGGCGCAGCTCGCCCGCGCGGAGGAGTTCGCCCAGTCCCTCCGCACCCGTCTGACGGCGGCCCCGGCCTGAGCCGGGCCCCTTCTCAGGGCGCCAGCGCCTCCGCGAGGTCGCGGAAGAAGCGGGCGTACGCGGCGGGGCTGGGCGGGGTCTCCGGGTTCCAGGGGGCGAGCCGGACCCCGCCGGGAAGGGCGTACGGGGGCGTGGCGTGGTCCCGGTCGTCGAAGAGGACCAGGTCGGGACGGAGCCCGGCGGCCCGCTCCCAGCCGGCGGTGAGCCAGTTGGCGCCGGGCCCGGGGCCCGGGTCGAGCAGCCGGACGCCGAGCCCCGCGATCCACGCCAGCTCGGGCCAGGCCTGCGGTCGGGCCAGGTGCACCTGCTCGGGGCCGGCCCCGGAGAGGGCGAGGACCCGGAGCCCGGTCCGGGCCGCCGCCTCCCGGAGCGCGGCCTCGGCGGCCTCGAATTCCGCGAGGGCGGCCCCCTGACCGGGCCCGACGGCCGGGCTCACGGTCACCGGACGGACGATCTCCGGCCCGAGCGCCGACGCACCGACGACGACCGGGGTCAGGCCGTCCACGACTGCGGGCTGCGCTGCTGCGGGCTGCACGGCTGCGGCTACTGGGCCTGTGGTCACTGGACCTGCGGCCACTGGATCCACGGCTGCCGGATCCACGGCATCCGCGTCTGCGGCCCCCGGGCCCGCTGCTTCCGGGCCTGCGGCCTCCGGGCCCGCTGCTTCCGGGCCCGCTGCTTCCGCGCCCGCGACCCTGAGGCCGGCGGCCAGCGCGGCGAACCGGTCGAGGATGGACGGCAGATCCAGCTCGCCGCCGACGGAGAGGGCGACGAGCGGCACCCCGAGCCGCTTGACGAGCGCCTCGTCCAGCGCGTACGGGCTCTTCCCGTCGTACGTCACGTCGACGACGACATCCGGCCGCAACTCCCGGAGCACCGCCTCGTCCAGGGCCCGGCCCGGCCCCAGGTACGGCACGCCGACCGCCTCCAGGACGCCCGCCTTCGCCGGGTCGTACACCTCGCCGTCGTGCCCGGAGCCGTACACCGCGACCGGTGTCACCCCCAGGTCGTACAGGGCGGCCCCGACCCGTACGTACGCGACCACCCGCCTCGGCACCCGGGCCGCCCCCAGCTGCTCGCCCCTGTCGTCCGTGAATCCCCATGCCTGTGTTCCGGACATGCGGCTGCTCCCTCCCCGGCCGGAATCTCCCTGTTCCGCCACCTTGGAACGGTTGTCCGATCCGCACAAGAGGGCCTGCGTCCCGGGCCTGCCGGGACCCCGGCTCCGGCTCCCCCTGCCGAAAGACCGCCGGGAGGTGTTAACTGAACAGGTCGGGAGGAAGCCGTAGGAATCGCCGTGCCGTCGTGCGGGAGCGCCGCCTGCCGGGGCGCACGCGCACGGGCGGCCCTCACCGCCTGGAGTGAGCCATGCCCTTGCCCGGCCCGTTCTCGGACCCCCGTGTGATCACGCTCTTCGGCCTGCTCGCCGTCTCGACGGCGACCTGGCTCGCCCTGGGCCTCCTGCGCGCCCGCGCCCGGGACCGGGCCGGCATCCCGCTGGAGCGGGTCTGGCACCCCCAGGAGTCGGTCCCGCTGACCCCCGCCGAGGAGTACGCCTTCGGCCAGGTCGCCTCCCGCCTCTCCCCCGGCCCGACGGGCCGCCCGCGCTGATCACGCCGGGGCGCGCTTCACCAGGCGCGCGGGTCGCGGCCCGTCGTGGCGAGCAGCCGCTCGAAGGCGGTGGCGTCCCCGGGCAGCCCGACCGCGTCCCCGAAGACGCCCATCCGCCGGGCCATCGGCGCCATCCGGTCCACCTCCCCGGCGAGGCCCGCCACCACGACCGGGTCCGGCTCGAAGGACCGGCCGGTGGCACGGGCCAGGTCCCAGGCGTGCACGGTCAGGTCGAGCAGCACCATGCAGCCGACCGTCCGCGCGGGCAGCCCCATCGCCCCGGACGTGCCCTCCTCGGCGCCGGGCGCCGACCACGCCTCGACCAGCTTCCCGGCCTCCGCCCCGAACAGCTCGCGCCAGCCGGCGTCGGCGACCCGGTCCGGGGTCTCGGAGAAGTCGGGCGTCCCCTTGGCGGCGAGCACCTGGAAGTTCTCCACCACGGAGAAGAGGTGGCCGATCAGGGCGCGGACGTCGTACTCGGCGCAGGGCGTGGGCGCGCCGAGGGAGGCGTCGGCGATCCCACCGACCACGGGGACGGCGTCGGCGGCGGCGACGCGGAGCAGATCACCGATGGGGAGCGGGTCCCCGGCGGGAAGCGGGTCGTCGGTGGAGAGCAGGTCGGCGGCGGGAAGCGGGTCAGTGGTGGGGAGCGGGGCCTCGTTCGTCATGGTCCCGATGCTAGGAAGACATGCCCGGCCCCGTCTTGAAGAAACACGACAAGCCGCACCGAGGAGGCACCTACCATGCGGCCCATGTCCGCCTCCGCTCCCCGCAGGGACACCCGGGGCATCGTCGACCCCGCCGACCTGCTCTCCCGCGTCCGCTTCCGCCGGCACCTCCCGGCCCCGGACCTGCGGCCCTACCTGGAGCACTACTGGCTGATCGACTGGGACCTCCCGGAGCCGTACGCGAGCCACGTCGTCCCGCACCCGTCGGTGAACGTCGTCTTCCAGCGCCACGGCTCCCCGGACGGTCCGGCCGCCGGGGAGGGCACGTCGGCCGAGGTCGCGGGCGTCGGCCTCGGCCTCTTCACCCACGAGCTGGCGGGGACGGGCCGGGTCTGCGGCGTCCAGTTCCGCCCCGGCGGCTTCCGGCCCTTCGCGCCCGCGTGGCCGGTGTCGGCGTGGACGGGCCGCCGCGTCCCGCTGGCCGAGGTCTTCCCGGCCGCCCCGGACGCGGGCCCCGGCGTCCCGGCCGCCGTCCTCTCCCCCGACGGGGACCACGCGCGCGTGGCGGCGCTCGACGCCTTCCTCCTGGCGCACGGCCCGGCCCCCGACCCGGCGGCCGACCACGCCATGGAGCTGGTGGAGCTGGCCCGTTCGGACCGCACGGTCCGCAGGGCGTCCCAACTCGCCGCCGCGTCCGGCCTGTCGGCCCGCTCCCTCCAGCGCCTCTTCGCGAGCCGCGTCGGCGTCGGCCCGAAGTGGGTGATCCTGCGGTACCGCCTCCACGAGGCCCTGGAACGCGCCGAGACCCCGGGCACCCCCGACTGGGCCGCCCTCGCGGCCGAACTGGGCTACAGCGACCAGGCCCACCTCGTACGGGACTTCACGGCCACGATCGGGGTGCCGCCGACGGCATACGCCCACGGACCGTCAGTGCCGTGACCTACCGTACGAAGATGGAGAACGAGACCTCACGCGTACGCCTGGAGCCCTGGTCCGAGGAGGACGCCGGACTGCTGCGCGCCCTGAACGCACCGGAGCTGACCGCCCACCTCGGCGGCCCGGAGACCGAGGACCAACTCGTCATGCGCCACCTGCGGTACGTGACGATGAGCGCCGCGCACCCGGGCGCGGGCCGCATGTTCCGGATCGTGCTGCTCCCGGAGGAGACCGTGGTGGGCAGCATCGGCTTCTGGGGCCAGACCTGGGACGACGAGCAGGTGTACGAGACCGGGTGGACCGTCCTGCCGGGCTTCCAGGGCCGGGGCGTGGCGACGACCGCCACGCGCGCGGTGATCGCGAAGGCCCGGACGGCGGCCACGCAGGGCCTGGGCGCGGGCCTCCGCCGCCATCTGCACGCGTTCCCCTCGGCGGACAACGCCGCCTCGAACGCGGTGTGCCGCAAGGCGGGGTTCGAACTGCGCGGCGAAAGGGACTTCGAGTACCCGGTGGGGCGCCCGATGCGGTGCAACGACTGGCGGTTCGACCTGGGGGACCCGGCTCAGCGGTCCTGATCCGGCGCGGCGAGCGGCCGGGTGAAGTGGAAGGCCACGATGTCGAAGCGCTCCCGCAGGTAGAAGCGGTGGGCTCCGGTGCGGTGGGTGCCGGAGTCCAGGTTGAGCTCGTGGCAGCCGGCCGCGCGGGCGTGGCCCTCCAGGTGGGCGATCAGCGCGTGCCCGACCCCGGTGGAACGGTCGGCCGCCGCCGTCACCAGGTCGTCGACGTAGAGCTTGCGCAGCGAGCTGGTGTTGACGACGATCCGCCAGCCGGCCGCGCCGACGCAGCGCCCGTCGTCCGCGTAGGCGGCGCTGAACCGCAGCCCCTGGGCGTGCCCGGCCTCGTACACCTCGCGGAAGAGTTCCGGGGTGAGGTGGGGGCGGAGTTCGGAGAGGACCGGCAGGAGGTCGCTCTCCAGGCGGGGGTCGCCCGGTCCGAGGTCGATGATCTTCATGCCGGGACGGTACCCCAGGATTTTTCAGGGTTGACCGCCGAGGCACCCTCCCGGATATTTACCTGTGTCACGCAGATGATGTGTGGCACAGTCGAAACGACCGGGTCGGCCGGACCCGCCGGCCACCCGTCCCGGAAGGACACCCCATGACCGTTCTCGTCACCGGCGGCCGAGGCCGCGTCGCCTCCGCCCTGCTCGACCTCCTCGCCGCCGCGGGCATCGAGGCCAGGGCCGGATCACGGCACCCCGCGGACCTCTCCCCACCCCCCGGAGTCGGCACCGTGCACTGCGACCTCACCGACCCGGCCACCTTCGACACCGCCCTGCGAGGCGTCGACTCCGTCTTCCTCTACGCCGAGACGGCGCACGCCGGCACCTTCGCCGAACGGGCCCGCGCCGCCGGCGTCGAGCACGTCGTCCTGCTCTCCTCCAGCTCCGTCCTCGCCCCCGACGCCGACCGGAACGCCGTCGCCGCCCGCCACCTCGCGGCCGAGCGCGCCCTCGCGGCCGCCGCCGACTCCGGCGCCTTCGAGGCCACCCACCTCCAGCCCGGCGCCTTCGCCACCAACGCCCTCGCCTGGGCGCGACCGCTCAAGACGGGCCGGGGCCCGGCCCTGCCCCACCCGCACGCCCACAGCGACCCGATCCACGAGCGAGACCTCGCCGAAGCCGCCCTCGCCGTCCTCACCGAACCCCGGCTGCGCGGCTCCTCCTACTGGCTGACGGGCCCCGCGTCACTGGACTTCACCGAACAGCTGGCGATCCTCGCCCGGGTGACCGGACGCCCCGCACCGCACACCGCCGTCACCCCCGAGGAATGGAAGAAGTCGGTCGCCGCCTTCATGCCGGAACCGGTCGCGGACGGCCTCCTCGCCCACTGGGCCGCCCACGACGGCCGGCCCGCACCCCTGACCGGCACCATGGAGGAACTGACCGGCCACCCGCCCCGCACCTTCGCCACCTGGGCCACGGACCACGCGGAGGCCTTCCGCCCCTGACGAGCCCGCACTCCGCCCCAACCCCCGCCCACTTCCCCGCCCCGGGCCGAATTCCCTGGCAGCCCGTCCGCCCCCGGTGCCATCCTGTCCCCGTGAACGGACCGGAGATCCAGATCAGCTTCGCCCCCGGCCTGCACCTCTTCGTCTCGGCGGAGCGGCGCTCGGGCCCCACCCCCGTGACCACCGACGGCGCCTCCTCCCTCGGCCACGTCGTGGAATCACTGGGCGTGCCCCTCACCGAAGCAGGACGGCTCCTGGCCGACGGACGGCCCGTCGAGACCTCGCACGTCCCGAGCGCGGGCGAGACGATCGAGGTCCAGGACGTGGTCCGCCCGCAGCCGGTCCCCGGCGCACCCCTCCGGTTCCTGCTCGACGTGCACCTCGGCACCCTGGCCCGGCGACTGCGCCTGCTCGGCGTGGACGCGGCCTACGAGAGCGAGGACATCGGCGACCCCGCCCTGGCCGCGCTCTCCGCCCGGGAGCGCCGCGTCCTGCTCTCCCGGGACCGGGGCCTGCTGCGCCGCCGCGAGCTGTGGGCGGGCGCCTACGTCTACAGCGACCGCCCGGACGAGCAGCTCCGCGACGTCCTCGAACGGTTCGCACCGCCGCTCGCGCCCTGGACCCGCTGCACGGCCTGCAACGGCGAACTGAGCGGCGCCGACAAGGACGCGGTCCGCGAGCGGCTGGAGCAGGGCACCGAGAAGACCTACGACGTGTTCGCCCAGTGCGTGGAGTGCGACCGGGTCTACTGGCGCGGCGCCCACCACGCGCGCCTGGAGGCGATCGTCTCCGACGCGGTACGCGAATTCGGCGGAGCGGCGGCCGGCTAGGGCCTGTCCGGCCCGTCGAAGTCGCCCTCGCGCAGCCGCTCGACCTGCTGGGCGCTCACCTCGACGGTGCGCCGCATGTGGGCGATGAGCAGGGCGACCTCGGCGTCGCTGTAGACGTCGAACATCGTGCCCCAGGTGCCGTTGAGCCTCCGCCACAGGGCGCCGAGCTCCGCCGTCCGCCCGGGGGCGAGCGAGACCAGGACCCGGCGCCGGTCCTCGGTGTCGCGCGCCCGCGTCACGTACCCGGCCCGCTCCAGACGGTCGACGAGCCGGGTCGCGGAGCCGGTGGTGAGCCCGGTCAGCTCGGCGATCCGCCCGGTGGTCACCGGCCCGCCCTCCAGACTGAGCAGGTTCAGACACTGCACATCGGTCGGGTGGAGCCCCAGATGGTCCGCGACGGCCTGGTTGAACAGGGCGTAGGCGGCCATGTAACGGCGGGCCTCCCCGTACAGCTCGGTCATCAGCGCCTCGCGCCGGGCGGAACTCTTCTGCGTCATGCGGAGAGCGTACGGACGGGACCCGACCGGCCGCCCCGCCGCCCCTCCCACCGCCCCGCCTATCCTGACCGGACGATCACCACCGTCGATCACCTGCGCGAGGAGCACGCCATGACCGCCCCCGGTACCCCCATCGCCGTCGTCACCGGCGCGAGCAGCGGAATCGGCGCCGCCACGGCCAGGCAGCTGGCCGCCGCCGGCTACCGCGTGGTCCTCACCGCCCGCCGCAAGGACCGCATCGAGGCCCTCGCCGCCGAGATCAACGACGCCGGCCACCAGGCCACCGCCTACGCCCTCGACGTCACCGACCGCGCCGCCGTCGACGAGTTCGCCACCGCCTTCCGCACCCTCGCCGTCCTGGTCAACAACGCGGGCGGCGCCCTCGGCGCCGACCCCGTCGCCACCGGCGACCCCGAGGACTGGCGCCGCATGTACGAGGTCAACGTCCTCGGCACCCTCCACATGACCCAGGCCCTGCTCCCCGCCCTCACCGCGAGCGGCGACGGCACGGTCGTCGTCCTCTCCTCCACCGCCGGCCACGCCACCTACGAGGGCGGCGCCGGCTACGTCGCCGCCAAGAACGGCGCCCGCGTCCTCGCCGAAACCCTCCGCCTGGAGATCGTCGGCACCCCCGTCCGCGTCATCGAGATCGCCCCCGGCATGGTCAAGACCGACGAGTTCGCCACCACCCGCTTCCGCGGCGACACCGACAAGGCCTCCAAGGTCTACGCCGGCGTGGCCGCCCCCCTCACCGCCGACGACGTCGCCGAAACCATCACCTGGGCCTGCACCCGCCCCCCACACGTCAACATCGACCTCCTGGTCGTCCGCCCCCGCGCCCAGGCCTCCAACACCAAGGTCCACCGGGAACTCTGACCACGACCCGCCACACATACGGGTGAACCGATCCGCTCACCCGCACGGCGACCGAACCCCCGGCCTAGCGTCGGGAACAACTCCATACAGAACGGCCCCCGGGCGGGACGGCAATCCCACCCGAGGGCCTGACCATCAGGAAGGCAACACTTCCCATGGCCGAGCAGGACCCTAGCGCGCCCGCGCTCTTCGACCTGAGCACCCTCACGCCCACCGCCCCGTCCCCGCCGTCCTTCATGGACCTCGAAGACCCCCGCTACGCCTACATGTACGGCTTCCTCCAGGCGGACGGCCACATGTCGTCACAATCCCGACAAAAGGGACGGCTCACCGTCGAGATCAACGCGCGGGACATCCAGATCCTGCGCGAGTTCCAGCAGCTCACGCCGTACAACAGCAGCATCACGGAACGCACCCGGGCGACGAACTTCTCGAAGAGCCACCACTCGGCCATCTGGACCCTGAGCTCCCTGGAAGCGCGGAACACTCTCGACCGACTCGGCCTGCCCTACGGCAAGAAGTCGAAGAAGATCACCCCACCCCGCGTGCCCTTCTCACGCCGGGACTACCTCCGTGGCGTCATCGACGCGGACGGATCGGTCGGCTTCACCGGCCAGGGCTTCCCGTTCGTCTCGCTCACCACGTCCAGCACAGCCGTCGGCGCTTACCTGTGCCACTACGCGAAGAAGGTCACCGGAGCGGAACGCCGGATCAAGCGGAACACCCGTGACGGGATCTACAACGTCATGTACACGAAGGAAGCGGCCGTCCAGCTCGTCACGCACCTCTACTACCCCGACTGCCTCGCCCTGGAGCGCAAGAAGACCGCCGCCGCGTCGCTCACCTCCTGGGAACGCCCGCCCGGAATGAAGGTACGACCTCCGCGGAAGCCGTGGACCGCCGAAGCCGATCGCATCCTGCTCGTAGCGCCCACCTTGGCCCATGCGGCCGCAGAGCTGGGCCGCTCTCAAAGCAGTTGCCAGGTGCGTCGCTGGCGCCTGACCAACGGCATCGCGACCTCGGCGGTTCCGGATGTCCGGTAGACAGCAAAGGAGCGGCTCCGGCGCATCACGCCGGGGCCGCTCCGGGCCTCAGCCCTTCACACAGACGACCTGCTTCAGCTTCGCGACGACCTCCACCAGGTCCCGCTGCTGGTCGATCACCTTCTCGATCGGCTTGTACGCGCCCGGGATCTCGTCCACGACGCCGGAGTCCTTGCGGCACTCCACGCCCCGCGTCTGGTCCTCCAGGTCCCGCGTCGTGAAGCGCCGCTTGGCCGCGCTCCGGCTCATCTTCCGGCCCGCGCCGTGCGAGGCCGAGTTGAAGGACGCCACGTTCCCGAGGCCCTTCACGATGTACGAGCCCGTGCCCATCGAGCCCGGGATGATCCCGAACTCCCCGGAGCCGGCCCGGATCGCGCCCTTCCGCGTGACCAGCAGATCCATGCCCTCGTACCGCTCCTCCGCCACGTAGTTGTGGTGGCAGGAGATCACCGGCTCGAAGGTCACCCGGGCCTTGCGGAACTCCCGGCGGACGACCTCCTGGAAGAGCGCCATCATGATCGCGCGGTTGTACTTGGCGTACTCCTGCGCCCAGAAGAGGTCGTTCCGGTAAGCCGCCATCTGCGGAGTATCTGAGACGAACACTGCGAGATCGCGGTCTATGAGACCCTGATTATGCGGCAGCTTCTGCGCTTCACCGATGTGGTACTCGGCAAGCTCCTTGCCGATGTTGCGGGATCCGGAGTGCAACATGAGCCACACCGAGTCCTGCATATCTATGCAGACCTCCGCAAAATGATTCCCTCCGCCCAGCGTTCCCATCTGCTGCCCCGCCCGCTCCCGCCGGAACTTCACCGCGTCCGCGACCCCGTCGAACCGCGACCAGAAGTCGTCCCACCCCGCCGTCGGGAACTGGTACAGCCGCTTCGGGTCCACCGCCTCGCGGTGGAGGCCGCGGCCGACCGGGATGGCCTGTTCGATCTTGGAGCGGAGGCGGGAGAGGTCGCCCGGCAGGTCGTTGGCCGTCAGGGAGGTCTTGACCGCCGACATGCCGCAGCCGATGTCCACGCCGACCGCCGCCGGACACACCGCGCCCTGCATCGCGATCACCGAGCCGACCGTCGCGCCCTTGCCGTAGTGCACGTCCGGCATCACGGCCAGGCCCTTGATCCAGGGGAGCGTCGCCACGTTCCGCAGCTGCTGCATGGCGCCGCCCTCGACCGTGGAAGGGTCCGCCCACATCCGGATCGGCACCTGCGCCCCCGGCACCTCTACGTACGACATACTCCCTCGATTCCCCCGAAAAGACCGATAACGCAAAAACCGGAGCCAAAGCCCGTACAGGTGACAGGGGACCGGCATCAACGGCAGCGTGTGCGATAGACATTGTGTCCATCGGCCGGGTTCGCGCGGCAAACAGTTTTCGGGAAAGTCTTCGGGAGAAGGGAGCCTGGGACCGTGCAGCGAAAGTGGTACGCCCCCGGCCGCACCGGGTCCACGGCCCGTACCGCCGTCGTCCTCGCACTCGGCCTCGGCGCGGGTCTGGCGGGCTGCTCCTCCGGCGCCCCCGCCGACGACGTCAAGGTCGACGCCAAGGCCGGCATCGCCTCCGCCGCCGCGCCCCCCGGCCGCTACCGCACCCTCTTCGAGCCCTGCGGCTCCGTCCCGCAGACCGTGCTCAAGGAGATGCTCCCGGGCGCGGCCGCCCTGCCCGATCCCGAGCGCGACAGGACGTACCGGGGCACCGCCGCCGTCACGTACGACACCGACCGGCGCGTCGGCTGCTCGTGGCGGGCCGACACCCCGGAGACCTCGCACCGGCTCTCGCTCGACATCGAGCGGGTGGTCTCGTACGACACCGCCGTCAGCGACGACGACCGGGCGCAGGAGGTGTACGTCCGCAAGCAGCTCGCGGCGGGCGTTCCCCTGCCGCCCACCGCCCCGCCGGAGCCCACCGGCACCCCCGGCGGCACGACCGGTCCCAGCGGGACGACGACCACCCCTCCGGCGCACAAGCCGACGACGGCCGCCGACGCCGCCACCACCGCTCCCACCCCCACCGCCACCGCGTCCACCGCTCCGGTCTCCGGCGGGCCGACCCCGTCCGGCGCTCCGGCCTCCACCGGTCTGGAGTCCCGCGTCCTGGAGGGCCTCGGGGAGGTCGCGTACCTCGACGACGTCCTCGGCAACGCCGGCGCGAACAGCCGGCAGCGGTCCGTCAGCGTGGTGTTCCGCACATCCAATGTGATCGTCACGGTGTCCTACCGGGAGGAGACCACCGGTCTCTCCGAGGCTCCGGACAGCACGGAACTGCAGGAAAGGGCCCGGAAGGTGGCCCGGCTGCTCGCCGACCGGCTGGAGGAGTAGCCGTTCGGCGCCGCTCCGTGAGCGGACGGCGACCACGTAACGTGTCGCCGTAGCCCGTGGCCGGACCGTACGACAAGCGACTGAAGGAACCATGCAGCGATCAGCTCGGCGACTCACCCGCATACTCGCCTGCGCAGCCGTCCCGGTGATGCTCGTCGTCGCCGGCTGCTCCTCCGACTCCGGTGACTCGGGGAAGCCGAAGGCGCAGGAGAAGACGGGTGCGTCCGCGACCCCCTCGCCCGCGCAGACGACGAAGACGGTCGAGCCGGCGAAGTTCGCGAAGCTGCCCCAGGTCTGCCGGTCGGTCTCGGCGAAGACGACGGAGTCCCTGGTCCCGAAGGCGAAGACCAAGAACGGGACGCCGGGCGTCTCCAGCGACCTGGCCAGCCGTGGCGGCTGCTCGTGGAACGGTCTCGACGACAAGGGCGTGAAGGGTTCGCAGTACCGCTGGCTGGACGTGTCCGTCTACCGGTACGAGTCGGACGCCTCGCTCGGCAGCGGGCAGGAGCGGGCGCGGCAGAACCTCGCGAAGGAGGTCGCCAAGATCGAGGGGACCGCGGGGGCCAAGAAGCTGCGGACCACGGCGGCGACGGGCATCGGCGACGAGGCGAAGGCCATCACGTACCAGGAGAGCAAGACGGGCGAGGACTTCGTCTACACCTCGATCGTGGCGCGTACGGGCAACGTGCTGGTGCTGCTGTCGTACAACGGCGCCGGGTACGCGGGTGCGCCCACCCCGTCGGAGAAGACGATCACGGACGGTGCGGTCAAGGCCGCGAAGGAGGCCGTGGCGTCGGTCGCCGCGGCCAACAAGTAGACGTCCACGACGTCCACGAGCAGGACGTCCACAAGTAGACGCGCACACGTGACAAGTAGGCGCAAAGCGGCACGGAACGGCGCGGCGTCGCGGAGCCCGTCCCTCCCCCGGGGGCCGGGCTTCGTTCACATGTGCCACTCTGTGCGCGCGAGATGTCGATCGTTGGGAGGGTTCGCGGGTGGCCGCGATGCAGCTGACACGCACACACCGAATACTCATCGGCCTCGTCATCGCCGGTGCGCTGATCATCGCGGGAATCGGCTTCGCGGGTTCGTACGCCGCCGTGCGCGAGCTCGCGGTGCACAAGGGTTTCGGCACCTTCTCGTACTTCTTCCCGATCGGCATCGACGCGGGCATCTGTGTCCTGCTGGCGCTCGACCTGCTGCTGACGTGGCTGCGGATCCCGTTCCCGCTGCTGCGGCAGACCGCGTGGGTGCTGACGGCGGCGACCATCGCCTTCAACGGCGCGGCCGCGTGGCCGGACCCGCTGGGCGTGGGGATGCACGCGGTGATTCCGGTGCTGTTCGTGGTGTCCGTGGAGGCCGCGCGGCACGCGGTGGGCCGGATCGCGGACATCACGGCCGACAAGCACATGGAGGGCGTGCGGCTGACCCGGTGGCTGCTGTCGCCGGTGCCGACGTTCCGGCTGTGGCGGCGGATGAAGCTGTGGGAGCTGCGTTCGTACGAGCAGGTCATCAAGCTGGAGCAGGAGCGGATGATCTACCAGGCCCGGCTCCAGGCCCGGTTCGGCCGGAACTGGCGGCGGAAGGCCCCGGTGGAGGCCCTGATGCCGCTGCGTCTGGCGCGGTACGGGGTGCCGCTGGCGGAGACGGCGGCCGCGGGGCTCGCGGCGGCGGGCATCGAGCCGGCGGTGCTGCCTCCGCAGCCGGGCCAGGCGTTCGATCCGTCGCAGCCCGCTCCGCTGCCCCAGCAGTTCCAGCAGTCCCAGCCGGCGCTGGCGGCGCAGCCGCTTCCGCAGCAGGCGGGGCTTCCGGGGGCGGACGCGCCGGTCGCGCCCGCCGCGCCGGTGAACCACGAGAGCCCGTGGTTCGACGCGCAGGAGGTCTCCCCGACGGCGTACACGGGCACGTACAACCTGCGGGGCGCCGAGGGCCAGGAGCAGCAGCAGCCGGTCCCGGGTCCGCAGGGCCCCGAGGGCTCCGCCGAGTACCAGGAGCACGTCGAGGAGTACACCGGGGAGTACGCCGGGGAGCCGGACCCCCGGGACAGTCAGCTGTACAAGGTCGTCCAGGACCTGATGTGGGAGTACGCCCGGGAGAACGACCACCTCCTGGAGGAGGCGGAGTTCGCGCGTCTGGTGACCGAGGAGCACGGGGGCCAGGAGTACTACGACCCCGAGCTGCTCCCGCTGTTGATCGCGGAGACGCAGGAGGAGATCCGGCAGGCGATGGCCGCGCGCCACACCACCTGATCCGTACGTCTGATCCATACGTCTGATCCGTACGCCGTACGGAGAAGGGCTGCCGCCCGGAGGGTTCCGGGCGGCAGCCCTTTTTCGTGCGCTACGCGTCCGTCACGCGCCGAGGAGCTTCCTGACCCGCTCCGCGCCGACGGCGAGGAGGAGGGTGGGGAGGCGCGGGCCGGTCTCGCGGCTCACGAGGAGCTTGTAGAGCAGGGCGAAGAAGGCGCGCTGGGCGAGCTTGAGCTCGGGCGTCGGCTTGGCCTCGGGGTCGAGTCCGGCCATGACCTTCGGGACGCCGTAGACGAGGGTGGTGAGCCCGTCGAGCGACCAGTGGGTGTCGAGGCCGTCCAGGAGGAGGCGGAGCGACTCGCGGCCCTCGTCGTCCAGGGAGCCGAGGAGCTCGGTGTCGGGCTCGTCGCGGACGATGGTGCGCTGGTCGGCCGGGACCTGGTTGGTGATCCAGTTCTCGGCGCGGTCGAGGCGCGGCCGGACCTCGTCGAGGGAGGTGACGGGGTTGTCGGGGTCGAGTTCGGTGAGGATCCGCAGGGTCTGCTCGTCGTGTCCGGCGGTGATGTCCATGACCGAGGCCAGGGTCCGGTACGGGAGCGGGCGGGGGGTCCGGGGCAGTTCGCCGGCGGCGGTGCGGGCGGCGCGGGAGTGGGCGGCGGCGTCGGCGGGCAGGACGGTGCCGTCGGCGACCTTGGCCTCCAGCTTGTCCCACTCGTCGTAGAGCCGCTGGATCTCCTGGTCGAAGGCGATCTTGAAGGACTGGTTGGGCTTGCGGCGGGCGTAGAGCCAGCGCAGCAGGGGCGCTTCCATGATCTTCAGCGCGTCGGCGGCGGTGGGGACGCCGCCGCGCGAGGAGGACATCTTGGCCATGCCGCTGATGCCGACGAAGGCGTACATGGGGCCGATGGGCTGGACGCCGTCGAAGATCTCGCGGACGATCTGGCCGCCGACGACGAAGGAGGAGCCGGGCGAGGAGTGGTCGACGCCGGAGGGCTCGAAGATCACGCCCTCGTAGGCCCAGCGCATGGGCCAGTCGACCTTCCAGACCAGCTTGCCGCGGTTGAACTCGCTGAGCTCGACGGTCTCGGCGAAGCCGCAGGCCGTGCAGGTGTAGGCGAGTTCGGTGGTGTCGTCGTCGTAGGAGGTGACGGTGGTGAGGTCCTTCTCGCACCGGCCGCAGTAGGGCTTGTACGGGAAGTAGCCGGCGCCGCCGCCGGAGCCGTCGTCCTCGGCGGCCGCGCCGGAGCCCTCCTCGGCCTCCAGCTCGGCTTCGTCGAGGGGCTTCTGGGACTGCTTCTTGGGCGTCTTCTTGGTGCGGTACTGGTCGAGGATGGCGTCGATGTCGGCGCGGTGGCGCACGGCGTGCAGGATCTGCTCGCGGTAGGCGCCGGCGGTGTACTGCTCGGTCTGGCTGATCGGGTCGTACTCGACGCCGAGCTCGGCCAGGGACTCGACCATGGCGGCCTTGAAGTGCTCGGCCCAGTTGGGGTGGGGCGAGCCGGCGGGGGCCGGGACGGAGGTCAGCGGCTTGCCGATGTGCTCGGCCCAGGTCTCGTCGATGCCCTCGATGCCGTTCGGCACCTTGCGGTAGCGGTCGTAGTCGTCCCAGGAGACGAGGTGCCGGACGGTGTGGCCGCGGCGGCGGATCTCGTCGGCGACCAGGTGCGGGGTCATGACCTCGCGGAGGTTGCCGAGGTGGATCGGGCCGGAGGGGGAGAGGCCGGAGGCGACGACGACCGGTTTGCCAGGCGCACGTCGCTCCGACTCGGCGATGACCTCGTCCGCGAAACGGGAGACCCAGTCGGTCTCGGTGCTGCTCTGAGCCACGGTCGGTACGTCCTTCTTTCCGTAAATCCCTCGGTGCCCGGTGTCGGGCCTCACGCCTGTCATTGTCCCAGACGGAACGACGGGCCCCGGGGTTGTCCACAGGTCGGGGTTGTCCGCGTTCCGGGCGGGCCGGGTGGGGGCCCGGTTGTCCACAGGCGGAGAAAACACGTTGCTCTCCCATGGGACACTTGACAAGCGAAATAGACCACCGGACACCTCTCAACGGAACGGAAGCTCATGGCCTCGGTCCCTTCCCTCGCTTCGACCGTGCAGCAGCGCCTCGCGGACGGACTCTCGGCAGCCCTGCCGGAGGCCGCGTCCGCCGACCCGCTGCTGCGACGTAGCGACCGGGCCGACTTCCAGGCCAACGGCATCCTGGCGCTCGCCAAGCGGCTGAAGGGCAATCCGCGGGAGCTGGCGACGCGGGTCGTCGAGGCGATTCCGGCGAACGACGTGCTGAAGGAGGTCGAGGTCTCCGGGCCCGGCTTCCTGAACATCACAGTCACCGACGCGGCGATCGTGGAGACCCTCGCGGCCCGTGCCGCCGACGCGCGGCTCGGCGTGCCGTTCGCCGAGTCGGCCGGCACGACGGTGATCGACTACGCGCAGCCGAACGTGGCGAAGGAGATGCACGTCGGCCACCTGCGGTCCGCGGTGATCGGCGCGGCGATGGTCGAGATCCTGGAGTTCACCGGCGAGACGGTGGTCCGGCGCCACCACATCGGCGACTGGGGCACCCAGTTCGGGATGCTCATCCAGTACCTGATCGAGCACCCGCACGAGCTGGACCACTCCTCGGAGTCCGAGGTGTCCGGCGAAGAGGCGATGTCGAACCTCAACCGGCTGTACAAGGCGTCGCGCGCCCTGTTCGACTCCGACGAGGAGTTCAAGACGCGGGCCCGCGCGCGCGTGGTGGACCTCCAGGCCGGTGACGAGGAGACGCTCGCGCTCTGGCAGCGGTTCGTGGACGAGTCGAAGATCTACTTCTACTCGGTCTTCGACAAGCTGGACATGGACATCCGGGACACCGACGTGGTCGGCGAGTCCGGTTACAACGACATGCTGGCGGAGACCTGCCGGATCCTGGAGGAGTCGGGCGTCGCGGTCCGCTCCGAGGGTGCGCTGTGCGTGTTCTTCGACGACGTGAAGGGCCCGGACGGCAACCCGGTGCCGCTGATCGTGCAGAAGTCCGACGGCGGTTTCGGCTACGCGGCGACGGACCTGTCGGCGATCCGGGACCGGGTGCGGAACCTGAAGGCGACGTCCCTGCTGTACGTGGTGGACGCGCGGCAGTCGCTGCACTTCAAGATGGTCTTCGAGACGGCCCGCCGGGCGGGCTGGCTGAACGACGAGGTGAAGGCCGTCCAGCTGGCGTTCGGCACGGTCCTGGGCAAGGACGGCAAGCCGTTCAAGACCCGTGAGGGCGAGACGGTCCGGCTGGTGGACCTGCTGGACGAGGCCGTGGAGCGGGCGACGGAGGTCGTCCGCGAGAAGGAGGAGGACTACCGGAAGAAGACCGGGCAGTCCCTCCTGACCGAGGCGGAGGTCGTCGAGAACGGCCGGTACGTGGGCATCGGCGCGGTGAAGTACGCCGATCTGTCGACGTCGGCCGCGCGCGACTACAAGTTCGACCTGGACCAGATGGTGTCGCTGAACGGCGACACGTCGGTGTACATCCAGTACGCGTACGCGCGGGTCAGGTCGATCTTCGGCAAGGCGGGCGACCGCACCCCGGTCGCCCACCCGGAGCTGGAGCTGGCCCCGGCGGAGCGCGCGCTCGGTCTGCACCTGGACCAGTTCGGCGAGGTGATCGCGGAGGCCGCCGCGGAGTACGCCCCGCACAAGCTCGCCGCGTACCTCTACCAGCTGGCCTCGCTGTACACGACGTTCTACGACCAGTGCCCGGTCGTGAAGCCGGAGCCGGCGCGGGAGGTCGCGGAGAACCGTCTGTTCCTCTGCGACCTGACGGCCCGCACGCTCCACCAGGGCATGGCGCTCCTGGGCATCCGGACGCCCGAGCGCCTCTGATCCCACGGCGCCCCCGGGCGCCCCGCGTTCATCCGTCGGCCGGGCGCCATTCGCCCGGCTCGACCCACCAGACGTACGCGGGGCGCCCGGCGGTCGCGCTGGTGCGGAACGGGCGGCCCGCGTCGTCGACCCGGATCGTGCCCCTGCGGTCGCCGCTGCTCCAGTCGACCTCCAGGTACCAGCTGACGTCGTGGGCCTTCGTGGTCACGTCGAGGCGGAGCACCTGGGGGTCGTCGGACGCGACCTTGTAGGGGAAGTCCTCGGCGGGCACGACGACGTCGCCGTTCTGCCCGGCGACCGGCCGGAGGAGGGGCTGGGAGCGGTCGAGGTCCACGGCGAACGTCTGCGGGGTGACGCCGCTGCCGCAGCCGTCGCCCATCGAGAACGCCGACCAGGGCAGCGCGGCGGAGCGCCCCACCACCCGGACGTGGACGTCGTTGATGACCACGGAGTCGGACGTGCGGCCCGTGGCGGTGAGTTCGAGGCGCATCCCGCCGCCGTCCACCGCGCCGAGCGCCCGCGCCCAGCCGCGGTGGTCCTGCGGAGGGGGCGGCGGGGGGACCGTGCCGGGCGCGCGGTCGAGCAGGTAGTACTGGCCGCAGGGCAGCTCCCAGTTGTACGAGCTGACGCCGACGCGCAGCGGGACGCCGGTCGCGGGCGCGCCGGACCGCGAGGCGGTCGGCGACGGGTTCCGCGAGGGCGCCGGGGAGGAGGCCGAAGGGGACCCGGAGCCCTTGCCGTCCGGGAGCCCGGACGGGGAGCCGGACGTGGACGGCGTCGGCGTCGCGGTCGGGGACGGGGTGGGTCCGGGGCGTACGGGGGCGGTGCCGCCGGTCGCCGGGCCGGACGGGGCGGGTGTCCGCGCCGCCCGCTCCGGCCGTCCGTCGCCGTCGCCGCCTGCCGCGAACACGGCGACCGGCACGGCCGCCGCGACGACCGCGAGGGCGGCGAGCGCGACGAGCACCCGGCGCCGGCGCGGGCTCCCGTTCCGGGGGCCGGGCCCGCCCGGAGCGGCGCCTCCCGCGTCCGACCGCGCGTCCAGCTCCGTATCGGCGCCCACCACCGGTACCGGCGCGGGCTCCCGCGCGGGTACGGGTTCTGACACGACCTCAGGCACAGGCGCAGGCACAGCCTCAGGAACAGCTTCAGGCACAGGCACAGGCACAGGCACAGACGCCAACTCAGCCTCCGGCCCCGCCTCCGAATCAGGCCTCGGCACCGACTCCGACTCCGGTACCGAATCCGACTCCGAATCAGGCTCCGTCTCCGCCCCGTTCGGCCTCGCCCCCGCCCCCGCCCTCCCCCGCGTCCGCGCGTCGTCCGCGACGATCCACCGCCGGTGCAGCTCGATCAGTTCCTCGCGCTCGGCCCCGCACAGCCGCGCGAACCGCTCGACCGCCGCGAACTCGGCCGGTACGGCGTCCCCGTTGCAGTAGCGGTGCAGGGTCGAGGCGCTGACGTGCAGCCGCCCGGCGAGCACCCCGTAACTGCGCCCCGAACGTTCCTTCAGCCGCCGCAGCAGCGCGCCCAACTCCTGGGCCTCCGGTGTGGTCGCCACCGTGCCCCTCCCCGTGATCGGTGCCCTCGCGTCCCGGAACGGCATTCCAGGCAGGGGCCGTTCCCGCTGGTCACCGTACCCGTGAGCATTCCGGCGTCCCTCATGGGCCGTGCGGCGTTGCGGCCGGAATCCGCCGCCCCGCAACCTGGGACCACGCCGCACGGCACCGGTCGACGGAACGTGCGGCAGTCGCAGACCGACCGAAAAGCAACGACATCCACGGGGGTTCCACCACCATGCGCACACACCGCGTCCGCGTCGCCGCCGCTGCGGCCGTCACCGCCGCCGCCCTCTCCCTCACCGCCTGCCAGGGCTCGGCGGGCGGGACGCGGGACGAGGGCAGGGCCTCGTCCCCGACCACGACCGCGCCGACCACCACCGCGCCGACGACGGCACCGGAGCCCACGTCGACGTCCACGCCGGCACCCACCTCCACGACCGCGGACCCGGCCCCCTCAGGCAACGCCAGCACCTCCCCGCAGGGCTCCTCCGGCACCACCCCCGCCCCCGGCAAGAGCAAGGGCAACGGCAAGGGCGGGAGCGGGGGCGGCGGGAAGGACACGGCGGTGGACCGGCCGTGCGACGCGTCGGCCGTGCGGGTCGTCTACAGCCCGGTCAGCCGCCCGCTCAACCACGCGCTGCTCACCGTCACCAACACCGGCCGCACGGCGTGCAACGCCTACTACGCCCCGGTGCTGCGCCTCGACGACGGGCAGGCGGCGGTCGCGGTCGAGCAGAGCAGCAAGCCGCAGGCGGTCGTCACCCTGTTCCCGGGCGAGAGCGCGTACGCGGCGATGATCCTGTCGGCGGCCGACGGCAGCGGGAAGCACGGCCGGACGTCGAAGTCCCTGACCGTGTGGTTCGCCCCGCGCGACAACTCCGGTTCGGCCGGGGGCCCGGCGGTCCTGAAGCTGCCCGCCGGCACGTACACAGACAGCACCACCCGGGTCACGTACTGGCAGAGCTCGATGGAGAACGCCCTGTCCTTCTGACCGGCCTCCCGACCGGCCCCCTTCCGGACGGCCTCACCGAATGCCGTGCGAGGTCCGTCCGGACACCTCGTCGATCTCCGTGTGGGCCTTCTGGAGGAGCTGCGAGGCGAGGTCCATCAGGGCGCGCGCCCCGGCGATCTCCTCTCCGACCCGCAGCTGGTCCGGGTCGGAGGGGTGCCGGTTCGCGGTGCCGTGGGCCCGGAACTCGGTGCCGTCGCCGAGCCGGACCATGGCGGCGGCCCGCGTCCGGTCGCCCTCCTCCTGGAACTCCATCTCCACGTGCCATCCGACCAGCGTGTGCATCATGAGGACCACCTCCGGCGAGGGACCTGTCGGCTACTCCTCCAGGGTGCGCCGGTCGACGGTCCCCCACCAGCCAGGGACGGTCAGACGCCGTGGCGGAGCTTCCGCGCGACCTCGGTCGCCCAGTACGTGAGGATCATCTGCGCGCCGGCCCGCCGGATGCCGGTGAGGGACTCCAGGATCGCCTTGTCGCGGTCGATCCAGCCCCTCTGGGCGGCGGCCTCGACCATCGCGTACTCGCCGCTGATCTGGTACGCGGCGACCGGCACGTCCACGGCGTCGGCGACCTTGGCGAGGACGTCGAGGTACGGTCCCGCGGGCTTGACCATGACCATGTCCGCGCCCTCCTCCAGGTCGAGCGCCAGCTCGCGCATCGACTCGCGGAGGTTGGCCGGGTCCTGCTGGTAGGTCTTGCGGTCGCCCTTGAGGGAGGAGCCGACGGCCTCGCGGAAGGGGCCGTAGAAGGCGGAGGAGTACTTCACGGTGTACGCGAGGATCGCGACGTCCTCCTTGCCGATGGTGTCGAGGGCGTCGCGGATCACGCCGACCTGGCCGTCCATCATCCCGGAGGGGGCGACGACGTGGGCGCCGGCGTCGGCCTGGACCTGGGCCATCTCGGCGTACCGTTCCAGCGTGGCGTCGTTGTCGACGCGCCCCTCGGCGTCGAGGACGCCGCAGTGGCCGTGGTCGGTGAACTCGTCGAGGCACAGGTCGGACATGATCACGAGGTCGTCGCCGACCTCGGCCCGTACGTCCCGGAGGGCGAGCTGGAGGATCCCGTCGGGGTCGGTGCCGACGGTGCCGGCGGCGTCCTTCTTGGCGTCCTCGGGCACGCCGAAGAGCATGATCCCGGAGACCCCGGCCTCCAGCGCCTCCACGGCGGCCTTCCGCAGGGTGTCGCGCGTGTGCTGCACGACCCCGGGCATCGCCTCGATCGGCACGGGTTCGGTGATTCCCTCGCGCACGAACGCGGGCAGGATCAGGTCGGCCGGGTGCAGTCGCGTCTCGGCCACCATCCGGCGCATGACGGGCGTCGTCCGCAGCCGCCGCGGGCGCGCCCCGGGAAAGGATCCGTACGAGTTCATACGGTCGAGGCTACGCCCGCGCGGACGGTGCACTTGCCGACAGGGTGTTGCCGCGAAAACCCGCGGGGACCCGGGCAACGCGAAAGGTGCGGGCCCCGTGAGGGACCCGCACCCCGGCGAACGGGAACCGCTACGTCGTCCGGCGCCGTCTCGCGCCCGGCCGGCGCTCGCTCGGCCGCGTCACCGGGTCGCCCGCCTCCAGGGCGGACTCGCGGCGGCGCGTGCCGAAGTCCGCGAGGGCCTCGGCCAGCTTGTGGACGGACGGCTCGGGCGACAGGACGTCGACCCGCAGGCCGTGCTCCTCCGCCGTCTTGGCGGTGGCGGGGCCGATGCAGGCGATGACCGTGACGTTGTGCGGCTTGCCGGCGATCCCGACGAGGTTCCGCACGGTCGACGACGAGGTGAAGAGGACCGCGTCGAAGCCGCCGCCCTTGATCGCCTCGCGGGTGTCGGCCGGCGGCGGCGAGGCCCGTACGGTCCGGTAGGCGGTGACGTCGTCGACCTCCCACCCGAGCTCGATGAGGCCCGCGACCAGGGTCTCGGTCGCGATGTCGGCGCGCGGCAGGAAGACGCGGTCGATCGGGTCGAAGACCGGGTCGTACGGCGGCCAGTCCTCCAGGAGTCCGGCGGCGGACTGCTCGCCGCTGGGCACCAGGTCGGGCTTGACGCCGAAGTCGACGAGCGCGGCGGCGGTCTGCTCGCCCACCGCGGCGACCTTGATCCCGGCGAAGGCGCGGGCGTCGAGCCCGTACTCCTCGAACTTCTCGCGGACGGCCTTCACGGCGTTGACGGAGGTGAAGGCGATCCACTCGTAGCGGCCGGTGACCAGGCCCTTGACCGCGCGCTCCATCTGCTGCGGGGTGCGCGGCGGCTCGACGGCGATGGTCGGGACCTCGTGCGGGACGGCGCCGTACGAGCGCAGCTGGTCGGAGAGCGAGGCGGCCTGCTCCTTGGTGCGCGGCACGAGGACCCGCCAGCCGAAGAGCGGCTTGGACTCGAACCACGACAGCTGGTCCCGCTGCGCCGGGGCGCTGCGCTCGCCGACCACGGCTATGACCGGCCGGTGGCCCTCGGGCGAGGGGAGGACCTTGCCCTGCTTGAAGACCTGGGCGATGGTGCCGAGGGTGGCGTTCCAGGTCCGCTGGCGGGTGGTGGTGCCGGCGATGGTGACGGTGAGCGGGGTGTCAGGCTTGCGGCCGGCCGCGACCAGTTCGCCCGCGGCGGCGGCCACCGAGTCGAGGGTGGTGGAGACGACGACGGTGCCGTCGGAGGCGCCTACCTCGCTCCAGCACCGCTCGTCGGCGGTGCGGGCGTCGACGAAGCGCACGTCGGTGCCCTGGGCGTCGCGCAGCGGTACGCCGGCGTACGCGGGGACGCCGACGGCGGTGGCGACGCCGGGGACGACCTCGAAGGGGATGCCCTCGGCGGCGCAGGCGAGCATCTCGGCTCCGGCGTTGCCGTCGAGGCCGGGGTCGCCGGTCACCGCACGGACGACCCGCCTGCCGCCCCTCGCGGCCTCCATGACAAGATTGGCCGCGTCCCTCAACACGGGGACTCCGGCGGCTGTTGACGCCTCGTCGACAACCGCCAGTTCCGGCGTGCTCACCCCCGCGCGCGCATGGCCGCGGACGACGTCGAGGACCTCCGGCTCGGCGATCAGGACGTCCGCTCCCGCGAGGGCCTCGACGGCCCTGAGGGTCAGGAGTCCGGGGTCGCCCGGTCCCGCGCCGAGGAAGGTGACGTGTCCGTGGCCCGCGAAGGCCGGGGACAGGGGGCTGGTGGTCGGGCTGGTGGGGTTCAAAGTGCTCGCTCCCCCATAAGACCGGCCGCACCCTTGGCGAGCATCTCGTCCGCGAGTACGCGTCCGAGCGCCATGGCCTCGTCGTGCGAGGTGGGTACGGGTCCGGTGGTGGACAGCTGCACCAGCGTCGAGCCGTCGGTGGTGCCGACGACGCCGCGCAGGCGCATTTCGGTGACAGCCTGCCCGTGACCGGGGTCGTCGGCCAGCAGGTCGGCGAGCGCACCCACGGGTGCGGAACAGCCGGCCTCCAGGGCGGCGAGCAGGGAACGCTCGGCGGTCACGGCGGCCCGCGTGTGCGGGTCGTCGAGAGCGGCGAGCGCGGCGACGAGTCCGGCGTCGGACGCCGGACACTCGACGGCGAGGGCCCCCTGGCCGGGGGCGGGCAGCACGGCGTCGACCGGGAGGCGGTCGGCGCTCAGGGAGCCGGTGAGCTCCTCGGTGCCGCCGATCCGGTTGAGTCCGGCCGCGGCGAGGACCACCGCGTCGAGTTCTCCGCTGCGGACGTAGCCGACGCGGGTGTCGATGTTGCCCCGGATCGGGACGCAGGTGATCTCCAGGCCGTGGCTGCGCGCGTAGGCGTGGAGCTGGGCCATGCGGCGCGGCGAGCCGGTGCCGACCCGGGCGCCCTTGGGCAGCCGGTCGAGCGTGGTGCCGGCGGGGGCGATCAGGACGTCGCGGGGGTCCTCGCGGCGGGGGATCGCGGCCACGACGAGGTCGGGGTGCGGGGTGGTCGGCAGGTCCTTCAGCGAGTGGACGGCGAAGTCCACCTCGCCGGCGAGCAGCGCGTCGCGCAGGGCGGCGACGAAGACGCCGGTGCCGCCGATCTGCGCGAGGTGCTCGCGGGAGGTGTCCCCGTACGTCGTGATCTCCACGAGCTCGACGGGCCGGCCGGTCAGCTGCCGTACGGCGTCGGCCACGTGCCCGGACTGGGCCATGGCGAGCTTGCTGCGCCTGGTCCCGAGCCTCAGTGCCCTCTCGGTCATACTCGCCCTCGGTTCTTGACGTCGGCGTCATTCAGGTCGGCCCGGCTGACGGCGGCGACCGTCTCCGGGTCGAGGTCGAAGAGTGTCCGCAGCGCGTCCGCGTACCCGGCGCCGCCGGGCTCGCTGGCGAGCTGCTTGACCCGCACGGTCGGCGCGTGCAGGAGCTTGTCGACCACGCGGCGCACGGTCTGGGTGATCTCGGCGCGCTGCTTCTCGTCGAGGTCGGGGAGCCGGCCTTCGAGGCGCGTGACCTCGCTGGTCACCACGTCGGCGGCCATGGCGCGCAGGGCGACGACGGTGGGGGTGATGTGGGCGGCGCGCTGGGCGGCGCCGAAGGCGGCGACCTCGTCGGAGACGATGGCCCGGACCTGGTCGACGTCGGCGGCCATGGGGGCGTCGGCGGAGGCCTCGGCGAGCGACTCGATGTCGACGAGCCGGACGCCGGGGACGCGGTGGGCGGCGGCGTCGATGTCGCGGGGCATGGCGAGGTCGAGCAGGGCGAGGGGGGCGCGGCGGTCCCGTGCGGCGGCCGCGACGCCGTCGCCGGTGAGGACGAGTCCGGTGGCGCCGGTGCAGGAGACGACGACGTCGGCGCGGTCGAGTTCGTCGCCGACGGCAACCATCTCGGCCGCGCGTGCGGCGACTCCGGTGCCGCCGGGCTCGTTCAGGATCTGGGCGAGGCGCTCGGCGCGGGCGAGGGTGCGGTTGGCGATGACGATCTCGGCGACGCCGGAGCGGGCGAGGGTGGCGGCGGCCAGGGAGGACATGGAGCCGGCGCCGATGACGAGGGCCTTCTTGCCCTTGGCCCAGGTCCCGACGTCCTCGCCGTCGGCGAGCTGTTCCAGGCCGAAGGTGACGAGCGACTGTCCGGCCCGGTCGATGCCGGTCTCGCTGTGGGCGCGCTTGCCGACCCGCAGGGCCTGCTGGAAGAGGTCGTTGAGGAGGCGTCCGGCGGTGTGGAGTTCCTGGCCGAGGGCGAGGGCGTCCTTGATCTGGCCGAGGATCTGGCCCTCGCCGACGACCATGGAGTCCAGGCCGCAGGCCACCGAGAAGAGGTGGTGGACGGCCCGGTCCTCGTAGTGCACGTAGAGGTAGGGGGTGAGCTCGTCCAGGCCGACGCCGCTGTGCTGGGCGAGGAGCGTGGACAGCTCGGCGACGCCGGCGTGGAACTTGTCGACGTCGGCGTAGAGCTCGATGCGGTTGCAGGTGGCCAGGACGGTGCCCTCGGTGGCCGGTTCGGCGGCGAGGGTGTCCTGGAGGAGCTTGGTGCGGGTGTCGGCCGGCAGGGCGGCCCGCTCCAGGATGGAGACGGGGGCGCTGCGGTGGCTGAGTCCGACGACGAGGAGGCTCATGCCGGCATCACGGCGGGGACGTCCCCGTCGGGTCCCTTGCGGCCGCCGGTGCCCGTGGTGCCACGGGGGGCGGGCGGCACGGCGGCGGGGGCGTGCTCCGCGCCGTCGTCGGCCCCGGCGTCCTCGCCGGCCTTGCGCTGCTCGTGGAAGGCGAGGATCTGGAGCTCGATGGAGAGGTCGACCTTGCGCACGTCGACGCCGTCGGGCACGGAGAGCACGGTCGGGGCGAAGTTCAGGATGGAGGTGACGCCGGCGGCCACGAGGCGGTCGCAGACCTGCTGGGCGACGCCGGCCGGGGTGGCGATGACGCCGATGGAGACGCCGTCGTCCTCGACGATCCGCTCCAGGTCGTCGCTGTGCTGGACGGGGATGCCGGCGACGGGACGGCCGGTCATGGCGGGGTCGGCGTCGATCAGCGCGGCGACGCGGAAGCCGCGGGAGGCGAAGCCGCCGTAACCGGCCAGGGCGGCGCCGAGGTTGCCGATGCCGACGATGACGACGGGCCAGTCCTGCGTGAGGCCCAGCTCGCGGGAGATCTGGTAGACGAGGTACTCGACGTCGTAGCCGACCCCGCGGGTGCCGTAGGAGCCGAGGTAGCTGAAGTCCTTGCGCAGCTTCGCGGAGTTGACCCCCGCCGCGGCCGCGAGCTCCTCGGAGGAGACCGTGGGTACGGAGCGCTCCGAGAGCGCGGTCAGCGCGCGCAGATACAGCGGAAGCCGGGCGACGGTGGCCTCGGGAATTCCTCGGCTACGGGTCGCCGGTCGGTGAGTTCGGCCAGTTGCCACGGTGCTCCTGCGGGATGAGCGGGGCTGCAGGCGGCCGTATGTCCCAAGACCGCCCCGTCGAATGCAGGCTATGTCTTTGTGAACGCGTGCACAAAGATGGTGTCCGTTTTGTCCGGCCAAAGTGACCGGGGTCACGCGGCCGGTTCCCGTTGTCGCGGAACCGCGGAGAAGATCGGCGCGTCGAGAACCCGAAGGGGGCAAAACCGCACACTCTCCTCACGATGACGCCCCCGAAACCCAACAAAACGTCCATGATGGTAACCGGGTTTCGGTCACGCACCCAGTTCGCGCCGGAGCCGGTCGGCGTCCACGCGCCAGAAGGTGTGCTGCTCCCCGTCGACCAGGACGACGGGGATCTGCTCCCAGTGCGCCCGGTACAGCTCCTCGTCGCGGGTGATGTCCTTCTCCTCCCAGGACGCCCCCGTCTCCGCGCACACGGCCTCGACCACCGCCCGCGCGTCGTCGCAGAGATGACATCCCGGCCTGCCGATGAGGGTCACGGTCCGCGCCCCGGCGTCCGCCTTCTTCTTCCGTCCGAACATGGCGCCCATTCTGTCCCGCCGGCGCACCGGACCCCGCCCGCCGCAACCGGTTCCGGACGTGACCCGATTAACAGAGGAGCACCCCACTGTTCACGCCGCGGCATCGTCACAAGTCGGGAAGTACCGAACAGACTGGCTATGCTCACGGCATGGCCGCTCTGGGATGGCTCACCCCTCGTAGGCGCTCCGCCACCGCGCGCAGCGTCCTCGCAGGCGAGGCCGCTGCCGAGGCAGCGCGCAAGACCTCGCTCCAGCTGGAACGGGAGCGGGAGGAGGCCTCGGCCGAACCCCCCGCCGAGCCCGAGTTCCCGGTCGTCGGGGACGTGCGGGCGGCCGCCTTCTTCGACCTCGACAACACCGTCATGCAGGGCGCCGCGATCTTCCACTTCGGCCGCGGCCTGTACAAGCGGAAGTTCTTCCAGCGCCGCGAGCTCGCCCGCTTCGCCTGGCAGCAGGCCTGGTTCCGGCTCGCCGGCGTCGAGGACCCCGAGCACATGCAGGACGCCCGCGAGAGCGCCCTGTCCATCGTCAAGGGCCACCGCGTCTCCGAACTGATGAGCATCGGCGAGGAGATCTACGACGAGTACATGGCCGACCGGATCTGGCCCGGCACCCGCGGCCTCGCCCAGGCGCACCTGGACGCGGGCCAGAAGGTGTGGCTCGTCACGGCCGCCCCGGTCGAGACGGCCACGATCATCGCCCGCCGGCTCGGCCTGACCGGCGCGCTCGGCACGGTCGCCGAGTCCGTCGACGGCGTCTACACCGGCAGGCTGGTCGGCGAGCCCCTGCACGGACCGGCCAAGGCCGAGGCGGTACGGGCCCTCGCCACCGCCGAGGGGCTCGACCTGGGCCGCTGCGCCGCGTACAGCGACTCGCACAACGACATCCCGATGCTCTCGCTCGTCGGGCACCCGTACGCGATCAACCCGGACACCAAGCTCCGGAAGCACGCGAAGGACCGGGAGTGGCGGCTGCGCGACTACCGGACCGGGCGCAAGGCCGCCAAGGTCGGCATCCCCGCCGCCGCGGGCCTGGGCGCGCTGGCCGGCGGCACGGCCGCCGCGGTCGCCCTGCACCGCCGCCGCCACTGACCCCGGACGTCCCCGCGGCCCCCGCCCGCCGCCCCTGAGCTGCCGATACGTTTCGGCTGCGATCATCTGCGACAACCCCGGACCGGGCGCCCTCACCCGTCCGTGGTCGAACAGCACCGCACAGGTCGACTCCCGGGCATTCCCGGCCCCTTACCCCGCAGCGGCCCCGATCACGCGCGCAGCTCTCACTTGAGCACAACAGAACGTGCACGTGATCACATTCGAAAGCAGACCGATCAACAACCAGTCACGAACTGGACCTTGATCCGACTGTAAGCAGTAACAGATACGACGGAACCGGCGATTTCTGCAACTGGGTGTAGCGCTGCCTGTACGAAGCGTTATTCTCCTCAGACGCACAAAGGACCCCTCACGTCGCCACGACGGGTGAACGGTCCCGCACTGCACGTGATGGAAGCTCTGCCTCTGGGAGTCCCGTGTACCCACACGTCGGGGTTGACACCTCGGGCCTGGCTACGCTGCGCGCAACGGTCCTCGACCACTTGCGCGGCTTCGTCCCCACCGCGTACGCCGGCCCTGTCCCCGCCTTCGCCTTCGCCGCACCGGCACCCGTCGGACCTTGCTACGCCCTGGCCGACGGCGGCGCCGCCGTGGGCAGACGCGGCGCCCGTTCCGGCACCTCGACCGCCTCCCGCCGTCCCGCCGCGGACAGCGACAGCGCCCGCATGATGGACCTCGTCGAACGGGCCCAGGCGGGCGAGGCCGAGGCCTTCGGCCGCCTGTACGACCAGTACAGCGACACGGTCTACCGCTACATCTACTACCGCGTCGGCGGGAAGGCGACCGCGGAGGACCTCACCAGCGAGACCTTCCTGCGCGCCCTGCGCCGGATCTCCACCTTCACCTGGCAGGGCCGCGACTTCGGCGCCTGGCTCGTCACCATCGCCCGGAACCTGGTCGCCGACCACTTCAAGTCCAGCCGCTTCCGGCTCGAGGTCACCACCGGCGAGATGCTCGACGCCAACGAGGTGGAACGCAGCCCCGAGGACTCCGTCCTGGAGTCCCTCTCCAACGCCGCCCTCCTCGACGCGGTCCGCCGCCTCAACCCCCAGCAGCAGGAGTGCGTGACCCTGCGCTTCCTCCAGGGCCTCTCGGTCGCCGAGACCGCCCGCGTCATGGGGAAGAACGAGGGGGCGATCAAGACCCTCCAGTACCGGGCGGTCCGCACCCTGGCGCGCCTCCTCCCCGACGACGCCCGCTGAGCGGCCGCCGGTCACCGGTCGCCGACCCGTCGGTCACCGGCCCGCCGGTCCACTGATCACCGACAGCCGGTTCGCCGGTTGTCGATCGTCCGGCACCCCACGCGCCGGGCCCCGCCCCTCCCCCCACATGTCCCACGACCCCCGTCCAACTCACAGTCGGTGACGCCTCGATGACGCACTGGTCCGATCATCTCTCGCGCGTAACCCAAGTGCCGCGCCGCTCGTTGTGCGGGATGCAGGCTCCCTGTGGTCACGCCATGCCCGCAGCCACTCACTCTTTCGTGTGGTCGCGCTCAAGGTGTGCAACCCTCCGGACACCCCGGGGAGTCGACCGTCATGACGAGAGGAGGTGCCGCCAGTGATCGCGAACGTATCGGCGCACCGGCGGGCGAACGCCTTCGCCCAGGCCCTGGAGGACCGGGCGTCCGAGGGCGCTGCGGCCGAGCAGCCCGAGACCCCGGCCGAACCGGCCGAACCTGCGCAGCAGGGACGGCTCCTGGCCTTGGCGAACGGGCTCGGCGAGCTGCCCAAGCCACAGCTGGACCCCGAGGTCAAAGTGGTGCAGCGGGCCCAGTTGGTCGCCGCCATGGAAGCGATGCTCATGGAAGGGGGCGCGGCCGCCGGCCCCACGGTCCCGGAGCAACGGACGTCGACCGGCAAGGGAGCCCACCGGGCCTCCCCGCTCCGGAAGCTCCGTCCCCGGTCCCGCTGGACCAAGGGGCTCGCCGCCGGCGGCCTCACGGTCGGCGTGGCCGCGGGAGCCTTCGGCGGAGTGGCCGCCGCCAGCTCCGACGCGCTCCCCGGTGACTCGCTCTACGGGCTGAAGCGGGGGATGGAGGACATCAAGCTGGGCATGGCGGACGACGACGCGGACCGCGGCGGCATCTACCTCGACCAGGCCTCCACCCGCCTCAGCGAGGCCCGCCGCCTCATGGAGCGCGGCCGCGCGGGCGACCTCGACCACGAGTCGCTCGCCGAGATCCGCCGCGTCCTGGGCGGGATGAAGCACGACGCCACCGAGGGCCACCGGCTGCTCCGCCAGGCGTACGAGCGGGACGGCGTCATCGCCCCGATGGCCCGGCTCAACTCCTTCGCCCAGGCCCACCGGGACACCTGGGACGGCCTCCGCGACCGGCTCCCCGTGCAGCTCGCGGACGTCGGCAGCGAGGTCACGCACGTCTTCGACGCCATAGACGAAGAGGTCGAGCCGCTCCAGTCGGTGCTCCCCCGCACCCCCGAGAAGGGCGCGGTCGGCACCGAGGGCCCCCGCAGCACGCCCGGCGCGCCGCAGGAGTCCCGGGAGACGGACACCCAGCGTCCGCCGGCCGGCCGCGAGACCCCGTCCTCGGGCGACCCGACCACGGCGCCCCGCCCGTCGGCCCCCGGTACGGACGCGGGCCCGGGCACCGACAGCGGCACCGCCACCCCGCCGAAGGACGACGGTCTCATCGGCGGCGGCAGCGGCGGACTGCTCAAGCCCTCGCCGACCGGGACGACAACGTCCCCGCCGGCGGCGGACCAGCCGGTTCCCGACGTCCCCGACGTCACCATCCCGCCCATCCTGCCCGGCCTGCTTCCCGGCCTGGGCATCGACAGCGAGGACGCTCGCTGACAAGAGGAAGGGGCGCCCCCACGGACGGGGGGCGCCCCTTCTTCATGCCCGCGCCCGGACGGCCGGACCCGAGAAGAACTCAGAAGAACTCAGAAGAACACCGACCGCCGCTGCACCAGCAACTTGTAGAGCGTGTGCTGGATCTGCTCCCGCACCTGGTCCGTCAGGTTGAACATCAGCATCGGGTCCTCCGCCGCCTCCGGCGCGTAGGAGTCCGTCGGGATCGGCTCCCCGAACTGGATCGTCCACTTCGTCGGCAGCGGCAGCGCGCCCAGCGGCCCCAGCCACGGGAAGGTCGGGGTCAGCGGGAAGTACGGCAGGCCGAGGATCCGCGCCAGGGTCTTCGCGTTCCCGACCATCGGGTACATCTCCTCCGCGCCCACGATCGAGCACGGCACGATCGGCACCCCGGCCCGCAGCGCCGTCGAGACGAACCCGCCCCGCCCGAACCGCTGGAGCTTGTACCGCTCCCCGAAGGGCTTCCCGATCCCCTTGAAGCCCTCCGGCATCACCCCGACGACCTCGCCGGCCCGCAGCAGCCGCTCCGCGTCCTCCGCGCACGCCAGGGTGTGCCCCGCCTTGCGCGCCAGCTCGTTGACGACCGGCAGCACGAAGACCAGGTCCGCTGCGAGCAGCCGCAGGTGCCGCCCCGCCGGATGGTGGTCGTGGACGGCGACCTGCATCATCAGGCCGTCCAGCGGCAGCGTCCCCGAGTGGTTGGCGACGATCAGCGCCCCGCCCTCGGCCGGGATGTTCTCGACGCCCTTCACCTCCACCCGGAAGTACTTCTCGTACAGCGGGCGCAGCAGCGACATCAGGACCTGGTCGGTGAGCTCCTCGTCGTAGCCGAACTCGTCGACCTCGTACTCGCCGGTGATCCGCCGCCGCAGGAACGCGAGCCCGCCCGCGAGCCACCGCTCCCAGCCGCCCCCGGCGTCCGGCGGCTCCGGGGCGACGGGCGCGGCCGGCTCCTCCACCGCCCGGACGGCGGGGGGTTCCGGCTCCTGCGGCCCCGGCAGGGCCCGTACGGCCGCCGCCTCGCCGTCGGCCCGGGCGGGCCTGCGGCGGGCCCGTGAGCGGTCGTCGTCGAAGGGAATGACCTTGGCGTCCGCCATCGCAGTCGGGCCTCCTCAGGCGCCGTCGTGAACTGTGGGAACTCCGGGGGGAGAAGCGGGGGCCAGGCGCCCGGCCAGCCGGTCCACCGCCCCGGCCAGCGCCTCCGGCGGCAGCAGCCCCCGCCCCCGGCCGCGCGCGAAGTCCGCGAAGGCCTCCGCCGTGGTGTGCCGGGGCGAGAAGCCGAAGACCTCGCGCGTGTGGACCGTCGAGACGACCCGGCCGTGCGTGAGCAGCCGGATCTGCTCGGGCGCGAAGTCGGTGATCCCGACCGTGCGCAGCGCCGTCCCCACCCAGGTGACCGCCGGGAGCAGCACCGGCACCGTCGGCCGGCCGAGTCGCCGCGCGCACTGGGAGAGGAGCAGCACCCCGTCCCCGGCCACGTTGAAGGTGCCGCTGTTCTGGGTGGCCCTGCGGGGCTCGTGCGCCGCCAGGCGCAGGACGTCGATCACGTCGTCCTCGTGGACGAACTGGAGCCGCGGGTCGTAGCCGAGGACGGTCGGCAGGACCGGCAGCGCCAGGTACTCGGTCAGCGGGGAGTCGATCCGGGGCCCCAGGATGTTCGCGAACCTCAGCACGCACACGGCCACGTCGGGGCGGCGCCGGGCGAAGCCCCGCACGTACCCCTCGACCTCGACGGCGTCCTTCGCGAAGCCCCCGCTCGGCAGCGCCTTCGCGGGCGTCGTCTCGGTGAAGACGGCCGGGTCGCGCGGCGCGGAGCCGTACACGCTCGTACTGGACTTGACGACGAGGCGCGCGATCCGCGGCGACTTCTGGCAGGCGCCGAGCAGCTGCATGGTGCCGATGACGTTGGTCTCCTTGACCGACGTCCGGCCGCCCCCGCCGAGCGCCGTCCCGGTGACGTCCAGGTGGACCACCGTGTCGACGTCGTGCTCGACGAGGACCTTCGCGATCTCGGGGCGGCGGATGTCCACCCGTACGAAGTCGGCGGCGCCGAGCTGGTGCGCCGGGTCGACCGCGTCCACCGCGATCACCCGCTCCACCTCGGGGTCCCGCTGGATCCGCCGCACGAAGCGGCCGCCGAGGTGCCGGGCGGCACCGGTGACGAGCACGACCCTGCCCAAGATCAGCGCCTTCCGTCCGTCTTCCGTTGGTCGCCACCGTAGCGCTTTCAGATTTCGGCGCAATAAAAGCGTGGCCCTCCACCGCGAACGGTGAAGGGCCACGCCCGACGCACTGAATGCTGCGGTGCAGCGGTCGCCTTACTTCTTGTTGCGACGCTGAACGCGCGTGCGCTTGAGCAGCTTGCGGTGCTTCTTCTTCGCCATCCGCTTGCGCCGCTTCTTGATAACAGAGCCCACGACTACCCTCGCTCACTTCTCGGAACATTCCCGCTCGGCGGGAATCGGTGCGGGGCGTCTGGGCCCACACGACCTACGTCGGCCTAGCCTACCGTCCCGAGCACCTCGCTCGTAATCCGAGGGCAACATCCGGCTCTCCCCGGGGCCGCCCGGAGTCCTTCCGGGCTTTTCCGGGGCCGTGCCGCGCGCTCGCTACGCGGTTCCCACCCCCACGTAGGACTCCCGGAGGTACTCGTGCACCGCCTGTTCCGGCACCCGGAAGGACCTGCCCACCCGGATCGCCGGCAGATGACCGCTGTGCACCAAGCGGTACACGGTCATCTTCGAGACGCGCATCACCGAGGCGACTTCCGCCACGGTCAGAAACTTGACCTCGTTGAGAGGTCGATCGCCAGCAGCCATGACCCACCTGTACCTTCCGCCGCGACGCCCACCGGCTTCCCCTCCGGTGACTCTTCGTCGCCGAGCGCTCACGATCCAGAGTAGGGGCGGGTGGTACGAGTGGGGAAGAGGAGCCACCACCGGCCGTTTACCGTGACAGACGGGCCCGATTGAGTACATAGCGCGTCAGCGGGAGGTACGAGGCGGAGCGCACCCCGTCGTCGAGCGGCACCACCGCCGACACCTGCCCCTCCGCCTCCCCGACGAACAGCGCGGGATCGTCCGTATCGGCGAGCCCGATGGCCTCGATACCCAGCTGACCTGCCCCGCAGACCCATCCGTGGTCCCCGACCACCAGCTCCGGAAGCGGCCCGCCGGAGTCGGCCGCGCTCTCCAGGGCGGCCCTGACCGGGAGCGGCGAATGGGAGTGCGCCCCCGGTGCGCGCCCGCCTCCGGGCGGTCCGGGTTCCCGCACGAACGCCACCCCCCGCGCGTAGTCGAGGAGGTGCGTGCGTACGCCGAACCGGGTCGTCATGTCGACACATCTCCCCTGCGCCGGGGTGAGGACAAGACATCCCGCCGCCGACAAGGCGTCTGCGAGAGCGGCGTAGAAACCGAGCAACCGGTGCGGATGGCCCGTCCCCAGGAGCACCGGAACCCGCCGCGCCGCCGCCGCGCCGAGCCGCGCCGCGAAGGCGTCGAGCCCCCGCACCGTCCGCTCCGGATCGATGGCGTCCGGCCCGGACCGGTGCCCCGGGTCCCCCGACACCCCGCACCTGTCGGCCATGAGCCGCAGCAGCCCGGCCTCGTCCCAGGCCCGCACCGGGTCGAGCCCGAGCAGTACCCGGGGGTCGCGCGCGGCGAAGAGCCGGTAGCTCCGCAGGTTCTCCTCCCGCGGGGTCGCGACCGTGCCCGCCAACCCCGCCGCCAACAGATGCGCCCGCAGCGCCCCGGTACTCAACACCCTTCGATGCTGCCGGAACACGGCCGCCGGGGGACCCGAACCCCCCGGACGCCCCACCGTCGGCGTAACTTCCGGTAGGGCGTTCTCCGGACGGGTGGGCCTAGGCCAGCAGCCCCCGCAGTGGGAAGGCGGCCCTGCGGGTCGCGATCACCGCCTGGTCGAGCCGGTCGGCCGGGTCGTACCCCCCGGTCCAGTCCCGGAAGTCCACCGGCCACCGCCCGTCCGTCATCCGCGCGGGCCCCAACTGCCGCGTCCGCGCGTACACCTCGTCCCGCCAGGACGAGGGGATCACCGACGCCGGGTCCACGGGCGCGTGCGCCGCGATCCCCACCAGGTGCGTCCACGACCGGGGTACGACGTCGACCACCGCGTATCCGCCGCCGCCGAGCGCCAGCCACTTGCCCCCGGCGTGCTCGTGCGCCAGCTCGTGGCAGGCTTCCTGGACCGCCCGCTGGGCGTCGAGGGAGACCGCCAGGTGGGCGAGCGGGTCCTCGAAGTGCGTGTCCGCCCCGTGCTGCGTCACGAGGACCTGCGGCCGGAAGTCCGCGAGCAGCTCCGGCACGACCGCGTGGAAGGCCCGCAGCCACCCCGCGTCCCCGGTCCCGGCCGGCAGCGCCACGTTCACGGCCCCGCCCTCGCCGGCCCCGGGCGCACCGGTCTCCTCCGGCCATCCGGTCTGCGGGAACAGCGTCCTCGGGTGCTCGTGCAGCGAGACCGTCAGGACCCGCGGGTCCTCCCAGAACGCCGCCTGCACCCCGTCCCCGTGGTGCACGTCCACGTCCACGTACGCCACCCGCTCCGCGCCCAGTTCGAGCAGCCGGGCGATGGCGAGCGAGGCGTCGTTGTAGATGCAGAAGCCCGCGGCCGCCCCGGGCATCGCGTGGTGCAGCCCGCCGGAGAAGTTGACCGCGTGCGCGGCCTCCCCGCGCCACACGGCCTCCGCCGCCCCCACCGACTGCCCGGCGATCAGCGCCGACACCTCGTGCATCCCGGCGAACGCCGGGTCGTCGACCGTGCCGAGCCCGTACGCCTGGTCGGCCCGGCGCGGATCGGCCGAGGCCGCCCGCACGGCCGTCACGTAGTCCTCGCGGTGCACGAGCCGCAGCGTCGAGTCCCCGGCCGGCTTCGCCGCGACCACGTCGACCGCCCGGTCGAGCCCGTAGGCCCGCACCAGCGACATCGTCAGCGCGAGCCGTACCGGATCCATCGGATGCTCGGACCCGAAGTCGTACTGCGTGACAGCTTCATCCCACATCAACAGTGCGCGGCCGCTCATGCCCGCCACCGTATCGGGCCCCTCGCGAGCCGAACGACGTGGCGTACGCCACCGTCGCGAGGACGAGCACCATCGGCACCAGCATGGCGCCGCGGTAGCTCCACGCGTCCCCGAGCGCCCCCACGAGCGGCGAACCGATCAGGAAGCCGACGTAGTTGAAGACGTTGAGCCGGGCGACGGCCGCGTCGCTGTTCCCGGGGAAGAGCCGCCCGGCGGCGGCGAAGGTCTGCGGCACGATCACGCTGAGCCCGAGCCCGAGGAGCGTGAACGCCGCGATCCCCGCCCAGGCGCCCGGCGCCACCGCGACGAGCCCGAACCCGAGCGCGGCGAGCACGGCCCCGCCGCGCACGACCGCCGCGGCCCCGAGCCGGCGCACCCCGAAGTCCCCGACGGCCCGCCCGAGGAGCGTCGTCACCATGTACGCGTTGTACGGCACGGTCGCCAGCTCCTCGGAGCTGTGCAGCACGTCCTGGAGGTACTTGGCGCTCCAGTTGGCGACCGTGGAGTCCCCGATGTACGCGAAGGTCATGACGAGGCAGAGCGGCAGCAGCAGCTTGAACGCGACCCCGCCACCGCCCTTCTCCGGGTCCTTCTCCGCGCTCTCCTCGGGTGCGGGCCCGTCGCCGCCGGCCGCGTACCAGCGGCTGCCGACGAGCGCGAGGGGCAACAGGACGGCCACGACCGGCAGATAGGACGTGAACAGCGACAGGTGCCAGTGCGCCCCCGCCCAGGCGAGCGAGGCCCCCACGATCCCGCCGAGGCTGTACGCGGCGTGGAAGCCGAGCATGATGCTCCGCCCGTACGCCCGCTGGAGGCTCACGCCCAGCATGTTCATGGAGGCGTCCAGGGCGCCCACGGCGAGCCCGAAGAGCCCGAGGGCGACGGCCGCCTCCCACAGCTCCGTGCCGGCGCCCACGGCGAGCAGGGCCAGCAGGACGAAGGGCTGCGACCAGCGCAGTACCACGGCGGGCCCCACCCGGGCGACGACCTTCTCGGTCGTCACGCTCGCCACTCCGGCGAGGATCGGCACGGCCGCCAGGAAGGCGGGCAGCAGCGCGTCGGATATCCCGTACCGGTCCTGAATCGCGGGTATCCGGGTCACGAGCAGGGCGAACGTGACCCCCTGCACGAAGAAACCGACCGCCAGGGATCCCCGCCCACGCCGCAACCGCGCATCCGTCATGGCGGCACAGCGTACGGCCGGAACCTACTCCTGGGTAGATGGATCAGAGACCCAAAATCGCGGGGAGCTCGTCCATCCTCCGGAAGAACCCCCGGGCCCCGGCGAGCTTCTCCTCGGGCGTCATCGCGGTGAACCCGTACACGTCCATCCCGGCGGCCAGGGCGGCCCGCACGCCGAGCGGGCTGTCCTCGACGACGACGCACCGCCCGGGCTCGACGCCCATCCGCGCGGCGGCGTGCAGGAACAGGTCCGGCGCCGGCTTGCCCCGGCCGACGTCCTCGGAGCTGAAGACGTTCCCGTCCCGGAACCAGGCGTCGAGCCCGGTCTTCCGGTGCCCGACCCCGATCCGCTCGTGACTCCCCGAGGAGGCCACGCAGTACGGGATCCCGGCGTCGACGAGCCGCTTCAGCACGTTCTCGGCCCCGGGCACGGGCTCCAACTCGGCCTGGAACGCGGCGAAGACGCGCGCGTGGAAGACGTCGTCGAAGTCCACGGGCAACCGCTGCCCGGTCCGCTCCTCGACCAGGTCGTGCACGCGATGCATGGCGGACCCCATGTAGTCCCGCAGGGAGTCCTCGTACGAGGTGGGGTGCCCGAGCTCCGTCAGATAGCCGGCCAACAGGGTGTTGGAGATCGGCTCGCTGTCCACCAGCACACCGTCGTTGTCGAAGATGACCAAGTCGTATCGCATGGCACCAGCCTAGAACTCGTCCGGAACGTGCCCTGAACGCAGAAAAGCCCCGCACCAGAAGGTGCGGGGCTTTCCCACAATGATTGTTCGGCGGTGTCCTACTCTCCCACAGGGTCCCCCCTGCAGTACCATCGGCGC
>NZ_JBIWAS010000008.1:0-296758 GCF_044760185.1 Streptomyces sp. NPDC098101
CGGGCCCAGCGCTCGTGGACCTCCAGGTAGTCGCCGTCGTCGACGAGCTCCTCGATCACCTTGTGCATGTCGTACGGCCGGTTGCCGTCCGCCGGGACCAGGTCGAGGAGGACCTCGGAGCGGCGGTCGGCCGGGTCCTCGCACGGGGCGGCCGGGGGGTTTTCCCGGTTGTTCTGCGGGAGCATCGCCAGGAGGTAGCGGACCTCGGCGATGCAGGTCTCCTCGTCGTCGTACGCGAAATGCGCCACCCCGCTCGTCCCGGCGTGCACGTCCGCACCCCCCAGGCCGTTCTGGGTGATCTCCTCGCCGGTGACCGCCTTGACGACGTCGGGGCCGGTGATGAACATCTGCGAGGTCTCACGGACCATGAACACGAAGTCCGTCAGGGCGGGGCTGTAGGCCGCACCACCCGCGCACGGGCCGAGCATCACCGAGATCTGCGGGATGACACCCGAGGCGCGGGTGTTGCGCTGGAAGATCCCGCCATAGCCCGCGAGCGCGGACACACCCTCCTGGATGCGGGCGCCGGCGCCGTCGTTGAGGGAGACCAGGGGGGCGCCGGCCGCGATGGCCATGTCCATGATCTTGTGGATCTTCGTCGCGTGCGCCTCACCGAGGGCGCCGCCGAAGATCCGGAAGTCGTGCGCGTAGACGAAGACCGTGCGGCCCTCGACGGTGCCCCAGCCGGTGATGACGCCGTCGGTGTAGGGCTTCTTCGCCTCCAGGCCGAAGCCCTGCGCCCGGTGCCGGCGCAGCTGCTCGACCTCGTTGAACGAACCAGGGTCGAGGAGCAGCTCGATGCGCTCGCGGGCGGTCAGCTTGCCCTTGGCGTGCTGCGCCTCGGTCGCGCGCTCACTCGGGCCCGCCAGGGCCCGCTCGCGCAGGACGTGCAGCTCGGCCACCCGGCCACGGGCATCGGCGGGCTCGGCCCGATCGGACTGCGACATCTCTCAACTGCTCCTCGTCGATGGGGACATGGTGGACGCGTCCGGAGGTGTGGAAGCGGCCGGGAGGGCGATCGCGGTGAGTACGAGGCCCTGCCGGACCGCCCAGTTGCCGCTGAAGCCGGTGAGCCGCCGTCCGTCCGGGGTCACCGGGCCGGGGACCAGCAGCCGGGCGTGGAACGTGCGGGCCTCCGCGTCGACGGTGATCAGGGCGTCCTCGAACTCCAGCCAGCGCCCGGTGATCGGGAACCAGGCCTTGTAGACGCTCTCCTTGGCGCTGAAGACGAGCCGGTCCCAGTTCACCCCGGGGTGCCGGGCGGCCATGCGCGACAGCCAGTGCCGTTCCTCCGGGACGGTGACCAGTTCCAGCGTTCCGGTGCTGGGGAGCGGCCGGTTGGGCTCCGCGTCGATGCCGAGGGCCGTCACCTCCCCGGCGTGCGCGACCGCCGCCGCCCGGTAGCCCGCGCAGTGCGTCATGCTGCCCACGACTCCCCCGGGCCAGCCGGGCGCGCCGCGCGGGCCGGGCAGTATCGGTGCGGGCGGCACGCCGAGCCGGGCGAGCGCCTCGCGGGCGCAGCCTCGTACGGTCGTGAACTCCTTGCGGCGCTCGGCCGTGCTTCCGGCCACGAGCGCCTTCTCCTGCTCGTACAGGACCGACTCCGGCAGGTCGCCGAAGGCCTCTTCGACCTCGACGGACGCGGGCAGCAGCTCCTTGATCACGGGCCCTCCGTCCCCGTCGCGGTTTCCGCCGCGGTCCCCGCCGCGGTCCCCGCCGCGGTCCCTGTCGCCGGGAGGATGCGGACCGGGCGGCCCGGCGGGGTGGTGCGCCGGCGCCATTCCCGGGGATAGCCGAGCGACACCTCCTCGAACGGAACTCCGTCCAGCGTGAGGGTGCGGGGGATGTGCAGATGGCCGTAGACGACCGCCGCCGCGTGGAACCTGCGGTGCCAGTCCGCGGTCGCCTCGGTGCCGCACCACAGCGCGAACTCGGGGTGCCACAGCACCTCGGTGGGCTTGCGGACCAGCGGGAAGTGGTTGACCAGCACCGTCCGGGTGCCGGGCGGCAGCGCGGCCAGCCGGGCCTCGGTGAGCGCGAGCCGGGCCCTGCACCACTCCTCGCGGCTGGGGTACGGGTCGGGGTGGAGCAGGAACTCGTCGGTGCACACCACCCCGGCCTCCTCCGCGCGGGCGAGCGCGACCTCCTTGGAGGTCACCCCGGGCGGCCGGAAGGTGTAGTCGTACAGCAGGAACAGCGGGGCGATCGTGACCGGCCCGCCCTCACCTTCCCAGACGGGGTACGGGTCCTCGGGGGTGACGACGCCGAGCGAGCGGCACAGCTCCACCAGGTGCCGGTAGCGCCGTTCGCCGCGCAGTTGCACGGGGTCCTCGCGGGGCGTCCACAGTTCGTGGTTGCCCGGCGCCCAGACGACTTTGGCGAACCGGTCGGCGAGGAGCGTCAGCGCCCACTCGATCTCTTCCACGATCTCGCCGACGTCGCCCGCGACGAGCAGCCAGTCCCGGTCCGACTCGGGCCTGAGCTCCTCCACGATCCGCCGGTTCTCGGCGTAGTGGATGTGGAGGTCGCTCAGGGCCACCAGGGAGCCGGACCGGGTCGACCGCCCGGTGGGGGGTGGCGCGGCACCGCGCGTCTCGTATGCCATGGCGGGTCTTCGTCACCCCGCCACGGGGAGCGAGGAGGCGGGGAGGGCGGCGATCCGCTCCCGGAGGGCGGCGAGGACGGCGGCCTGCTCCCGCACGAGGTAGAAGTGGCCGCCGGGCAGGACCTCCAGGGCGAAGCCGGCGGTGGTGTGCCGTTCCCAGCCGCGGACCTCGTCGACGTCGACCCGGGGGTCGCTGTCGCCGACGAGGGCGAGGACGGGGCAGTCGAGCGGGGCGGTGCCGTCGGCGAGGCGGTAGGTCTCGACGGCCCGGTAGTCGCCGCGGATCGCGGGCAGGATCATGCGCAGGATCTCGTCGTCGCCCAGGAGCCCGGCGTCGGTGCCGCTGAGGTCCTTGAGCTCCGCCACCAGACCCTCGTCGGACCGCCGGTGCACCGCGTCGTCGCGGTACAGGTGCGGGGCGCGGCGGCCGGAGGCGACCAGGGAGGCCGGTCCGGTCCCGCGGGCCCGGAGGCGGTGGGCGACCTCGAAGGCCACCAACGCGCCCATGCTGTGCCCGAAGAGGACGATCGGGCGGTCGTCGGCGCGGGCCGCCAGGTCGTCCGCGATCCGGTCGGCCAGCTCGCCGATGTCCGTGACGACCGGTTCGGTCCGGCGGTCCTGGCGCCCGGGGTACTGGGCGACGAAGACGTCGGCGCCGGGCGCGAGGGCCCGGGAGACGGGGAAGTAGAAGCTGGCCGAGCCTCCGGCGTGCGGGAAGCACACGAGCCGGACGGCGGCGTCCGGTGCCGGATGGAAGTTCCGTATCCAGAGGTCTTCGGTCTGTGCGGTCATGGGTTCCTCAGGGCCTTTCACACGGTTCGGCGGACGCGCTCGCACGGAGCGCCGCGGGCTTCACGCCTTGCGGAAGACGTCCTTCACGGCGATCTTTCCGTCGCGGATGGTGAAGATGTCGACGGCGCGGTCGAGTACCTTTCCCTCGGGGGAATTGACGGTGAATTCGAGGACGACCTTGTCGGCGGCCTCGATCGGTTCACCGTATTCCAGCGTGATGCCCTTGGCCTCGTATTCCTTGCGGAGGCCGATGATCTTCCCGAGGAACCCGGGGATCTCGTCCCGGGAGTACGTCGTGCCCGGCTCCGGGCCCTCCGCCATGATCCAGCGGCCGTCGTCGGCGAAGCAGTCCGACGCGGCCTCGATGTCGTCCCGCAGACCGGCCTCGAAGAACCGGTTCACGACGTCCTTGCCAGCACCCATTCCGATACACCTCTCCTTGTTGTCGTACTCGTTGCCGTACTCGTTGTCGTACTCGTTGTCGTGCTCGTTGCTTTCGGCCGTCCGGTCAGCTCAGGCGGACCGGCAGTTTCTCCAGGCCGCGGAACTGGGCCGTGTAACGCCATTCCAGGGATTCCGGATCGACGGCCAGTTCCCACGTCGGAAAGCGTTCCAGGAGCTTCCGGAAGACGATCTCGCCCTCCAGGCGCGCGAGCGGCGCCCCGAGGCAGTGGTGGACGCCGTGCCCGAACGACAGGTGGGCGTGGGCGCCGGACCGGGTCACGTCCAGCCGGTTCGGCTCGGCGAACCGGGCCGGGTCGCGGTTCGCCGACATCAGGGCGATGAAGACGATCTCGTTCTCCGGGATGGTGACCCCGCCGACCTCCACCGGGCCGGTGGTGAAGCGGATCGTCGACACGTTGAGCGGGCTCTCGTACCGCAGGAACTCCTCGACCGCGCCCGGCACCAGCGTGGGGTCGGCGCGCAGCACGTCCCGCTGTCCGGGGTGGGTGAGCAGGGCGAGGACGCCGCTGCTGATCATGTTGGCGGTCGTCTCGTACCCGGCGTTCATCACCAGGAAGACCGTCGACATGAGTTCCGTGTCGGTGAGGCGGACGCCGTCGTCGTCCGCCTCGATGAGCGCGGAGATCATGTCGTCGCCCGGGGAGGCGCGCTTCTCCTGGATGAGCTGCGCGAGGTACGCGAACGCCTGCCCGATCGCCTTCTGCTTCTCCTCGGCGGAGATGTCGACGCTCGCCAGCGCCCCGCTCCAGGTCTTGAAGTCGTCGAACCGCTCCTCGGGGACGCCGAGGAGGTTGCCGATCACGTAGATGGGCAGGGCGAGGGCGATGTCGTCGACGAGGTCGAACTCCCGGCCGGGGCGGACGCCGTCGAGGAGCGCGTCCGTCGTGCGCTCGATCCAGGGGCGCATCTTCTCCACGCGGCGCATGGTGAAGGCCCTGCCGATGAGCTTGCGCAGCCGGGTGTGCTCGGGCGGGTCGCTGAACAACATGCTGCGGGGGTGTTCCGGTGCGGAGTACTCCGGGTCGAGCGACCGGGCGTTCACGATCGCCGGCAGGTTCACCGCGTCCTTCGAGAGCCGCGGATCGGCGAGCAGGGCGCGGCCGTTGTCGTAGTCGGTGACCACCCACGCGTCGAGTTCGGTGGCGAGGGTCTTCACGACGTGCCGGCCCACGACGCCGGACTCCCGCAGCTTCTCGTACGTGGAGTAGGGGTCCTGGACGAAGCTCCAGCTCAGCAGGTCGGCGCCGGACGACGAGGTCGACAAGAGAGGGTCCTTTCGGTGGGGGCTCGTGTTCATGAGTGGTCGGCCAGCCAGTCGTCGAGGGCCTTGGCGGTCGTCGGGGCGCATTCCTCGACGACGGAGAGGTGGCTGCCGGGCGTCACCACCTCGGTGTGCGGCAGCGGCCAGCCGGCCCGTGCACCGGCGAGCGGCGTCGTGCCGGGATCCAGCAGGAAGTCCGCCGCCCGCACGACGAGGGTCGGCGTCGCCGTGCGGTCCGGGGTCCAGTCCTCGAACAGGGTCAGGTACCGGCCCATCGCCATCAGTTTCGCGTCGTCCACCGTCCCGACCACCTCCGGCCGGTCGGCCAGCTCGCGGAACAGCGTGCTCTGGAGTTCGGCGGTCTCCCGGTCCCCGGGCAGGTACGTGTCGATCAGTACGAGCCCCGAGGGCGCCGGGCCGCCGTCCGCCTCCAGGGCCCGGGTCACGGCGTGCGCGAGCCAGCCGCCGGAGGAGTAGCCGACGAGCACGTACGGCCGTCCGCCGGTGGCGCGGCGCACCGCGTCGACCTGCGCGCGCACGGCGTCCGCCGGGGTGTCGGGCAGCCGCGCCGGACCGTCCTCGTAACCGGGGAGCGTCAGGGCCCGTACGCCGCGCCGGCCCCGGAACTCGGCGCCGAGCCGCGCGTACTGCAACGGGCTGGCGGGGGCGACGAAGGACGGCAGACACAGCAACTCCGGTACGGTCCCGCCGCCTTCGCCTTCGCCGTCGCCTTCGGAGAACCGGACGGGTTCGCGCGGGGCGCCCGCGACGGGGCCGGGGGCGGCGGAGTCGTGCAGGCGCGACGCGGCGGCGAGGAACCGCAGCCCCTCGGCTGCCCGGCCCGCCAGGCAGGCCCGGCGGAACATCTCCACGAGCGGGGCGTCGACCGGTGCCGGAGCCGTGCCGGTACGGGCCTCCGGAACCTTCACGGTTGTCCCGCCGGCCAGGTGGACCGCCAGCGCCTCCACGCTCGGGTGGTCGAAGACGTCGGCGGCGCTCAGCCGCAGCCCGGACGCCGTACGGAGGCGGTCGCGCAACTCGGCGGCCGTGATGGAGTTGAAGCCCAGCTCCGTGAACGTCTGCCGGTCACCGAGCGTGTCCCGCTCGGTGTGCCCGAGCACGGCGGCCGCCTCCACGCGGACCAGCTCTCGGAGGGCGACGAGCCGCTCGGGACCGGTGAGTTCCCCGAACTCCGGCCGCGCCGCCTCTTCGACCGCGCTCTCCCTGTCCTTACGCCGCCCGTCCGACGTGACGTCGGGCCAGTAGCGCCGACGCTGGAAGGCGTAGGTGGGGAGGTCGACGGGGCGGGCGCCGGAGCCTTCGTAGTACGCCTTCCAGTCGACGGAGGCGCCGTTGACGAAGAGGCGCGCGAGAGCGGTGACGAGCTGCTGCGGCTCGGGACGGTCCCTGCGCAGGGCGGGGACGCCTCCGGCCAGGACGGACAGGACGGCGTCGGGGCCGAGTTCGAGGAGATCGTCTACACCTTGGGCCTCGACGGTGCGGATGGCGTCGGCAAAGCGGACGGGGCGGCGGACGTGTTCGACCCAGTAGTCGACCGACTGGAGTTCTTCGGCCGTGGCGGTCTTGCCGGTGACGGTGGAGACGATCGGGATACGAGGCGTACTGAACGACAACCCGGCCACCACGGCGCGGAAGTCCTCCAGCATCGGGTCCATCAGGGGCGAGTGGAAGGCGTGGCTGACCGTGAGCTGCTTGAACTTCACGCCCAGGGACTGCGCGATCTCCAGGACATCGGCCTCGGCGCCTGCGATGACGACGGATTCCGGGCCGTTGACGGCGGCGATACCGACGGTCGCCTCGCGGCCCGCCAGCAGCGGCAGAATCTTTTCCTCGGAGGCCTGGACAGCCACCATCGCGCCGCCGACGGGGAGCGCCTGCATCAGGCGACCCCGGGCCGACACCAGCGTGCAGGCGTCCTCCAGGGACAGAACCCCGGCCACGTGAGCAGCGGCGATCTCACCGATCGAGTGCCCGGTCAGCACCTCCGGCTTCACACCCCAGGACTCCACCAGCCGGTAGAGAGCAACCTCCAGGGCAAAGAGGGCCGGCTGTGTGTTGCCCGTCTCGTCCAGACCCTCGCCCGAGAAGATGATCTCGCGGAGGCCTTCGTCCAAGTGCGACAGGACCTCATCAAAGGCCTTGGCGAAGGCGGGGAAGGCTTCGTACAGCTCCTTGCCCATCCCGGCCCGCTGAGCCCCCTGGCCCGTGAACATCACGCCCACCCGGCCAGAACCAGCCACGCCCTCCACGGTCTCGTCCTCGATGACGACTGCCCGGTGCTCGAACACCGACCGCGACGACACCAGCGACGCACCCACATCCACCGGGCGGGCATCGGTACCGGCCGCGAAGGTACGGACCCTCTCCAGCTGGCCCCGCAGCGCGTCCGTCGTACGGCCGGAGATCACCCACGGCACCACCGCAGGAGCCACGCCCCCGGCCGGTACGGCCTCGGGTTCCGGTGCCTGCTCCAGTACGACGTGCGCGTTCGTCCCGCTGATGCCGAAGGCGGAGACGCCCGCCCGGCGCGGGTGGTCCGTCTCGGGCCACGCGCGCGCCTCCGTGAGGAGTTCGACGCCGCCCCTCGACCAGTCGACCTCGGGTGAGCGCTCCTCGGCGTGGAGGGTCTTCGGCAGGACGCCGTGGCGCATGGCCTCGACCATCTTGATGACGCCCGCGACGCCGGCCGCCGCCTGGGTGTGGCCCAGGTTGGACTTCACCGAGCCGAGCCACAGGGGCCGTCCGGCGGGGCGTTCCTTGCCGTAGGTGGCGAGCAGGGCGTCCGCCTCGATCGGGTCGCCCAGGGGGGTGCCGGTGCCGTGGGCCTCGACGGCGTCGATGTCGGCCGGGGTGAGGCGGGCGTTCTCCAGGGCCTGGCGGATGACGCGCCGCTGGGAGGGGCCGTTGGGGGCCGTGAGGCCGTTGGACGCGCCGTCCTGGTTGACCGCCGTGCCCCGGACGACCGCGAGGACCTGATGGCCGTTGCGGCGCGCGTCGGACAGGCGTTCCACGAGCACCATGCCGACGCCCTCGCCCCAGCCCACCCCGTCCGCGTCGGCGGAGAACGCCTTGCAGCGGCCGTCCGGGGCGAGGCCGCGCTGCCGGCTGAACTCGATGTAGCCGGACGGCGTCGACATGACGGTCACCCCGGCCGCGAGGGCCATCGAGCACTCCCCCGCCCGCAGCGCCTGCACGGCCAGGTGCAGGGCGACGAGCGACGAGGAGCAGGCCGTGTCGAGGGTGACGGCGGGGCCGGTCAGGCCCAGGGTGTAGGAGATCCGGCCGGAAGCGACGCTGGCCGCGTTGCCGGTGATCAGGAGCCCTTCGACCTCCTTGGGCGGATCGGTGAGCAGCAGCGGGTAGTCCTGCCCGTTGCCGCCGACGAACACGCCGGTCCTGCTCCCGTGCAGCGACACCGGGTCGATGCCGGCGCGTTCGACGGTCTCCCAGGCGACCTCCAGGAGCAGCCGCTGCTGGGGGTCCATCGCCAGGGCCTCGCGCGGCGAGACGCGGAAGAAGGGGGCGTCGAACTCGTCTCCGTCGTACAGGAACCCGCCTTCGCGGGCGTACGCGGTGCCGGAGGCGGCCGGGTCCGGGTCGTACAGGTCCTCGGGCCAGCCGCGGTCGTCGGGGAGGGGGCCGATCGCGTCCGTGCCGTCGGCGACGAGCCGCCACAGGTCCTCGGGGGAGGCCACGCCGCCGGGGAAGCGGCAGGCCATGCCGACGATGGCGACCGGTTCGAGGGAGGCGGCGATCAGCTGCTGGTTCTGCTGCCGCAGCCGCTCCACCTCCTTCAGGGAGGAGCGGAGCGCGGCGACGAACTGTTCGTTGGAAGACGTGCTCATCATGACCTCTCCGTGCCGGTCGCCAGCAGCAGCAGGCTCTCGGCGTCCATGTCGTCGATCGCTCCGATCGCGTCGGCCGCTCCGGTCCCGTCGCCCGCGTCGCCCGGTCCGGCGGCACCGGCGCCGCCCGTGGCGTCGGCCGGTGTCGCGGCGGGGTCGGGGGCGGCCAGGCCGAGCAGGGCGTCGAGCAGGCCGGCCCGGCGGATCCGGTCGAGCGGGATGGACGCCAGCACCTCGCGCAGTCGCCTGTCGTGCGGGTCGTCGGTGTCGTCGCCCGCCGCCCCGCCGCCACCGCCGAGCTGCGGCAGGAGTTCCGTCCGCAGGTGCGCGGCGACCGCGGCCGGGGTGGGGTGGTCGAAGACCAGGGCGGCGGGGAGCCGCAGTCCGGTGGTGGCGTTGAGGCGGTTGCGCAGTTCGATGGAGGTCAGGGAGTCGAAGCCGAGGTCCTTGAACGCGCGGTCCGCGGCGACGTTGTCCGTGCCCGCGTGGCCGAGGACGCGGGCCACCTGGGCGCGTACGAGCGCGGTCAGTTCGCGTTCCTGGTCCCCGGCGGGCAGTCCGGCGAGCCGTCGGGTCAGCGCATCCGCGCCTTCCCGGTCGGTGCCGTCCGCCGCGCTGCGCCGCCCGGTCGCCGGTACGAGGGCGCGCAGGACGGCGGGCAGTTCGTCGGTGCGGCGCCGGGAGAGCACCGCCGTGTCGAACGGCGCCGGTACGAGCAGCGGGCGCCCCTCGTGGCCGGTGACGGCGGCGTCGAACAGCGCGAGGCCCTGCTCCGGCGCGAGCGGCACGACGCCGCTGCGGCGCAGGCGGGTGAGGTCGGCCTCGTCCAGTTCGCCCGCCAGTCCCGCGGCGGCTCCGCCCCAGGCTCCCCACGCGAGGGACAGGGCGGGCAGGCCCCGGGCGGTGCGGTGCTCGGCGAGGGCGTCCAGGAAGGCGTTGGCCGCCGCGTAGTTGCCCTGGCCCGCGCCGCCGAGGAGCCCGGACACCGAGGAGTAGAGCACGAAGGCGCGCAGGTCCGGGGCGAGTTCGCGCGTCAGCTCGTGGAGGTTCCAGGCCGCGTCGACCTTGGGCCGCAGGACGGCGTCCAGCCGGTCCGGGGTGAGCGAGGCCAGGACGCCGTCGTCGGTCACGCCGGCGGTGTGCACGACGGCGGTGACCGGGTGTTCGGCCGGAACGCCGGTGAGCAGCGCGGCCAGCGCGTCGCGGTCGGCCGCGTCGCAGGCCGCCACCGTGACGGCGGCGCCCAGGCCGGTCAGCTCGGCCGCGAGCTCTTCGGCGCCGGGGGCGGCGGGGCCGCGGCGGCTGGTCAGGAGGAGGTGGCGCACGCCGTGCTCGGTGACCAGGTGGCGGGCGAGCAGACCGCCCAGGGCGCCGGTCGCACCGGTGATCAGGACCGTGCCGTCGGGGTCGAAGGGGGACGGCTGGTCGGGGGCGGGTACGGGTGTGGTCGCGGGGGCGGGTGCGGTCGTGGCGCTTCCGGAGGTCGTGCGCACGAGGCGCGGGACGAGCATTTCGCCCCCGCGTACGGCGAGTTGGGGCTCGCCGGTGGCGACGGCCGCCGCCAGGACGTCGTGCGGCTGCTCCGCGTCGGTGTCGATCAGGACGAAGCGACCGGGGTTCTCCGTCTGGGCGGTCCGCAGCAGGCCTCGTGCGGCGGCGGCCGCAGGGCCGCCCCGTACGACGGCAACGAGCTTCGACCCGGCGAACCGGTCGCCGGCCAGCCAGCCCTGGACAAGACGCAACGCCTGGTGCGCCGCGTGCCGGACGGCATCGGGTGTGCCGGGCGTGTCAGGCGTGTCGGACGGCTCGGATGCCGGGGGGTACGTGAGGGGGGCGAGGACGACCGGCGGGGTCGCGACGGTGCCGTCCTCCAGGGCCCGGGCCAGCGTGGCCAGGCCCTCGGCGGGCTCGGCGTCCGTCTCCAGCGTGAACCAGTCGGAAGGTGTTGCCTGTGTGGTCGGTGTGGTCGGGGCGGGCAGCCAGTCCAGTCGGAAGAGCCCCCGGCCGGACCGGAGCCGCGTGTCGGCCACGTCCTCGGCGCGTACGGTCTGCCAGGTCAGGCGGTCGACGGAGGCGACGGGTGCGCCCGTGCCGTCGGCGACGCGGACGGCCGGGGTGCCGCTGTCGGCGGACGCCGCCAGCCGCACCCGCAGGACGGACGCGCCCGTCGCGTACAGGCTCAGGCCGGACCAGGTGTGCGGGACGGTCACCTCGCCCTCGGCGCTCGCGCCGGCCGCCCCCGTGAGGAGGGCGGCCTGCACGACGGCGTCGAGGAGCGCGGGGTGGAGGGCGAACCGGTCGGCCTCGGTGCGCTGTTCGTCGTCCAGGGCGACCTCGGCGTACACCTCCCCGTCGCGCTGCCACACCTTGCGCAGGCCCTGGAAGACGGGGCCGTAGCCGTGCCCCTGCTCCTGGAGCCGCGCGTACGCGTCCTCGACGTCGACCTCGGTCGCCCCCGCCGGGGGCCACGCGGACAGGTCTTCGGCGGTGGGGGCGGAGCCGGTGCCGAGGGTGCCGGCGGCGTGCCGGGTCCAGGCCTGGTCCTCGCCGTCGGGGCGCGCGTAGACGGCGAACTCGCTTCCCGTGACGGTGACCTGGAGCTGGACGGCCCCGTCTTCGGTGAGGACCAGCGGCGCGTCGAGCGTCAGCTCCTCAATCGTGTCGCGGCCGACGTGGTCACCGGCCCGGACGGCCAGCTCGACCAGGGCGGAGGCGGGCAGGACCGCCGAGCCCAGGACGGTGTGGTCAGCGAGCCACGGGTGCGTACGGAGCGACAGCCGGCCCGTGAGGACCACCCCGTCTCCCCCGGCCAGCTCGACGGCCGCACCCAGGAGCGGGTGCCCGGCCGAGGCCAGCCCGGCGGCCGCGACATCACCGGCGTCGGGGGCGGTGACCAGCCAGTAGCGCTCGTGCTGGAAGGCGTACGTGGGCAGGTCGACGGGACGGGCGCCGGAGCCCTCGTAGTACGCCTTCCAGTCAACCGGCACGCCGTTGACGAAGAGGCGCGCGAGGGCGGTGACGAGCTGCTGCGGTTCGGGACGGCCCTTACGGAGAGCCGGGATGCCGTTGGCCAGAGCGGACAGGACACCGTCCGGGCCGAGTTCGAGCAGAAGCTCGATGCCCCGCTGCTCCACGGTGTTGACGGCGTCGGCGAAACGGACGGGGCGGCGGACGTGCTGCACCCAGTAGTCGACCGACTGAAGCTCCTCGGCCGTGGCCGCCTGGCCCGTGACGGTGGAGATGATCGGGATACGAGGCTTGCTGAACGAGAGCCCGGCCACGACCTTGCGGAAGTCGTCCAGCATCGGGTCCATCAGGGGCGAGTGGAAGGCATGACTGACGGTGAGCTCCTTGAACTTCACCCCCAGCGTCTGGGCGATCTCCAGGACATCGGCCTCGACACCCGCGATGACGACGGATTCCGGGCCGTTGACGGCGGCGATACCGACGGTTGCCTCGCGGCCCGCCAGCAGCGGCAGAATCTTTTCCTCGGAGGTCTGGACGGCCACCATCGCGCCGCCGGCGGGGAGCGCCTGCATCAGACGGCCACGGGCGGAGACCAGTGCGCAGGCGTCCGCCAGAGACAGCACCCCCGCCACATGAGCAGCGGCGATCTCACCGATCGAGTGCCCGGTCAGGACCTCCGGCTTCACGCCCCAGGACTCGATCAGGCGGTAGAGAGCGACTTCCAGGGCGAAGAGCGCCGGCTGCGTGTTCCCGGTCTCGTCCAGACCCTCGCCCGAGAAGACGATCTCGCGGAGATCACCGTCCAGGTGCGACAGGACTTCGTCAAAAGCCTTGGCGAAGGTGGGGAAGGACTCGTACAACTCCCTTCCCATACCTGCCCGCTGAGCACCCTGGCCCGTGAACATCACGCCCACCCGACCAGAACCAGCCACGCCCTCGACCGTCTCGTCCCCGACGATCACCGCCCGGTGCTCGAACACCGACCGCGACAACACCAACGACGCACCCACATCCACGGGGCGAGCATCCGACTGGGCCGCGAAGGTACGGATCCGCTCGATCTGGTTCCGCAGCGCGCCCTCCGTACGGCCGGACACCACCCACGGCACCACCACCGGAGCCGCACCCTCCTCCAGTACGGCCTCGGCCTCCGGCGCCTGCTCCAGTACGACGTGCGCGTTCGTCCCGCTCACGCCGAACGACGACACCGCCGCGCGGCGCGGGCGGCCGGTCTCCGGCCAGGCGCGCGCTTCCGTCAACAGCTCGATCTCGCCCGCCGACCAGTCGACCTCGGGGGAACGCTCCTCGGCGTGGAGGGTCTTCGGGAGGACGCCGTGGCGCATCGCCTCGACCATCTTGATGACGCCGCCGACGCCGGCGGCGGCCTGCGTGTGGCCGATGTTGGACTTCAGCGAGCCGAGCCAGAGCGGGCCCCGGTCGCCGCGCTGGCGTCCGTACGTGGCGAGCAGGGCGTCCGCCTCGATCGGGTCACCGAGGCGCGTGCCCGTGCCGTGCGCCTCGACCACGTCGACGTCGGCCGGGGTGAGGTGGGCGTTCTCCAACGCCTGGCGGATGACCCGGCGCTGGGAGGGACCGTTGGGGGCCGTGAGGCCGTTGGAGGCGCCGTCCTGGTTGACGGCCGAGCCGCGCAGGACCGCGAGGATTTGGTGGCCGTTGCGCAGTGCGTCGGACAGGCGCTCCACGAGCACCATGCCGACGCCCTCGCCCCAGCCCACCCCGTCCGCGTCGGCGGAGAAGGACTTCGACCGGCCGTCGGGCGCCAGACCCCGCTGCCGGCTGAACTCCACGAAGGTGCTCGGGGTGTGCATGACCGCCACGCCGCCCGCGAGGGCCATCGAGCACTCCCCCGCCCGCAGCGCCTGGGCGGCCAGGTGGAGGGCCACGAGCGACGACGAGCACGCTGTGTCGACGGTGACCGTGGGGCCGGTCAGGCCGAAGGAGTAGGCGAGGCGGCCGGAGATGACGCTTCCGGCGTTGCCGGTCATCAGGACGCCTTCGAGCTCCTGCGGGATCTGGCGCACGGGCGGGGCGTAGTCGTAGTACATGACGCCCGCGAACACGCCGGTGTCGGTGCCGCGCACGGCGGCCGGGTCGATGCCGGCGCGCTCGAAGGTCTCCCACGTGGTTTCGAGCAGCAACCGCTGCTGCGGGTCCATGCCGAGCGCCTCGCGCGGCGAGATGCCGAAGAAGGCGGGGTCGAAGGCGTCGGCGTCGTGGAGGAAGCCGCCCTCGCGGGTGTAGCTCTTGCCCGTGCGGTCGGGGTCGGGGTCGTAGAGGTCCTCGTCCCAGCCTCGGCCGGTCGGGAAACGGGATATCGCGTCCGTGCCGTCGGCGACGAGCCGCCACAGGTCCTCGGGCGAGGCCACGCCGCCCGGGTAGCGGCAGGCCATGCCGACGATGGCGATCGGCTCGTCGCCCCGGGACTCCAGCTCCTGGATCCGCTGGCGGGCGCGCCGGAGGTCGGCGGTCACCCGCTTCAGGTAGTCGACGACCTTGTCCTGCGTACCTTGTTGGCTCTGCGTACCTTGCGGGCTCTGCGGGCTCTGCTGGCTTTCCTGCACCTGTGTCACTTCCTCTGCCGCGAGGGGCGAATACGTCGAAGTTTCCGAATATTCCGCGACCTCACGCGAGGTCGAACTCTTCGTCGATGAGATGGAGCAGCTCGTCCACGGTCGCCGTGTGGATGTCGTCCTCCGACGCTCCGGCCTGCTTCGCCGGTCCGGCGGACTCGCGCAGGCGCAGCAGGATCTTCTCCAGCCGCTCGGCGGCGGCCTCGTACTCTCCCGCGTGGTCGGAAGCCGACCCCGACGCGGCAAAGCTGGCCTCCAGCCGGTCGATCTCCTCGCCGAGGGTTCCCACGGGGGCCGTGCCGCCCAGGACGGGAATCTCCTCCGCGAGGTGTCCGGCGACGGCGGCCGGCGTCGGATAGTCGAAGACGAGCGTCGCCGGGAGGCGGAGACCGCTCATCGCGTTCAGCCTGTTGCGGAGTTCGACGGCGGACAGCGAGTCGAATCCCAGCTCGTTGAACGCGCGGTTCTGGTCCACCGCCTCGGGCCCCGCGTGGCCGAGGACGGCCGCGACCTCGACGCGTACGAGCTCCACCAGCGCCGCCCCGCGCTCGGCGGCGTCGAGTCCGGAGAGCCGCTGCGCCAGCGAGGTGCCGTCCGCGCCGCCGGTGGCCGTGCCGGTGGCGGCTCCGGCCGTTGCGGCGGAGCCGCGCCGGGGCGCCGCCCGTACGAGACCGCGCAGCAGCGGCGGCAGGCCGTCGCCGAGGGCGCGCAGGGCGGCGGTGTCGAAGCGTACGGGGGCCAGCAGGTTGCGGTCCTCGGCGACGGCGGTGTCGAACAGCGCCATCCCCTCGTCCTCGGACATGGGCGTCACTCCGCCCTTGGCGACGCGCTTGCGGTCGGCCTCGTCGAGGTGTCCGATCATCCCGTTGGCCTGGGCCCACAGGCCCCAGGCGAGCGAGGTGGCGGGCAGCCCGAGCGAACGCCGGTGCTGGGCCAGGGCGTTCAGGAACGCGTTGCCGGCGGCGTAGTTGGCCTGTCCGGGCGGGCCGAGGATGCCGGAGACGGAGGAGTAGAGCACGAAGGCGCGCAGGTCCGGGCCGAGTTCGCGCGTCAGCTCGTGCAGGTTCCACGCGGCGTTGACCTTGGGCCGCAGCACGGTGTCCAGCTGCTCGCCGGTCATCGACGCGACGATGCTGTCGTCGAGGACGCCGGCCGTGTGCACGACGCCGGTCAGCGGGTGCTCGGCCGGTACGGCGGCGATCACCTCGGCCAGGGCCGCGCGGTCGACCACGTCGCAGGCCGCCATCGTGACGCGGGCGCCCAGGCCGGTGAGCTCCGCCTCCAGTTCGGCCGCGCCGGGCGCCCGGTCGCCGCGCCGGCTGAGCAGGAGGAGGTGGCGCACGCCGTGCTCGGTGACCAGGTGGCGGGCGAGCAGCGCGCCGAGGCCGCCGGTCGCGCCCGTGATCAGCACCGTGCCGTCGCCGTCCCAGGGGGACTCCGCCGCCGGGGCGCCCACCTGCGTCCTGGCGAGGCGCGGGGTGAGGACCCGGCCGCCGCGGATCGCCAGCTCGTGCTCGCCGGTCGCGAGCGCGGCCGGGAGCAGCCGGGCCGGGGAGCCCGAAGCGCTCAGGTCGACTGGGTTGCCCAGGTCTGCGAGGGCGAACCGGCCGGGGTTCTCGGTCGCGGCCGAACGGAACAGGCCCCAGGCGCCGGAGAGCGCCAGGTTCTCCAGCCCGTCGCCGTCGTCGGCGGCCACGGCGTCACGGGCCACCAGGACCAGCCGCGAGGCGGCGAAACGGTCGTCGGCCACCCATGCCTGGACCAGCTCCAGGGCCCGGTGCGTGAGTGCGCGAGCGGTCTCGCCGAGGTCGCCGGCTTCGGAACCGGAGAGAGGTACGAGGACGACGGGGGGCACTGCGGTGCCCGCGTCGGCCGCCGCGCGGAGGGCGGCGAGGTGCTCGTATGAGGGGAGGGGGACACCGATCCCGGTGATCTCGGGGCTCTCGGCGCTTCCGGCGCTTCCGGTGCTTCCGGTGCTTCCGGTGCTTCCGGTGCTTCCGGTGCTTCCGGTGCCGAGAACGGCCCAGTGCGCCATGGCCGCCGCCGTCTCCTCCTCTCCGCTGAGGTCGTCGGAGAGCGGGAGGGGGGTCCAGTCGACCTGGAACAGCGACTCGTGGTGGGTGGCTCCCGCGCCGCGCAGCATCTCGGCGGAGACCTCGCGGGAGAGCAGGGTGCCCACCGTCGCGACGGGGGCGCCCGCCGGGTCGGTCATCACCAGCGAGACCTCGTCGAGCCCGGTCTCGGCCTTCGTACGGATCAGCCGTACGCGGAGCGCGGTGGCACCGGCACCGTGGACGGTGACGCGCGACCACGAGAACGGCAGGCCCGGCTGCCCGTCCGCCTCCGCGACGCCCGGCAGCAGGATGTGCAGGGACGCGTCGAGCAGGGCGGGGTGGAGGGCGAAGCGGGCCGCCTCGCCGTGCTGCTCCTCCGGCAGGGCGACCTCGGCGTACAGCTCGCCGTCCGCCGCCCGCCAGGCGCGGGCCAGGCCCTGGAACGCGGGCCCGTATCCGTAACCCCGCTCGTCCAGGCGTCCGTAGAGGTGGGTGAGGTCGATCTCCTCGGCCCCCGCCGGGGGCCACGCGGCCGGGCTTTCGGCCGTGGGAACGCCGCCGTCGGTCAGGGTGCCGGTGGCGTGCTGGATCCAGGGCTGCTCCTCGCCGTCGGAGCGCTCGGGACGGGAGTAGATCGCGAGTTCACGGCCCGTGACGGTGACCTGGAGCTGTACGGCCCCGTGCTCGGGGAGGACGAGCGGCGCGGCGAGCGTCAGCTCCTCGACCGTGTCGCAGCCGACCCGGTCACCCGCCTGCGTCGCCAGCTCCACGAACGCCGTACCCGGCAGCAACACCGTCCCGAACACCGCGTGATCCGCCAGCCACGGATGCGTCCGCAGCGACAGCCGGCCCGTCAGGACCGCGCCCTCGCCGTCCGCCAGCTCGACGGCCGCGCCCAGAAGCGGATGCTCGGCCGAAGCCAGCCCGGCGGACACGACGTCCCCCTTGTCGGCCGGAGGCAGAAGCCAGTAGCGCTCGTGCTGGAAGGCGTAGGTGGGCAGGTCGAGGCGGCGGGCGCCGGAACCTTCGTAGTACGCCTTCCAGTCGACCGGCACGCCGTTGACGAAGAGGCGCGCGAGGGCGGTGACGAGCTGCTGCGGTTCGGGACGGCCCTTGCGGAGAGCCGGGATGCCGTTGGCCAGGGCCGACAGGACGCCATCCGGGCCGAGTTCGAGGAGGTTGTCCACGCCTTGGGCTTCGATGGTCTGGAGGGCGTCGGCGAAACGCACCGGGCGGCGGACGTGCTGCACCCAGTACTCGACCGACTGAAGCTCCTCGGCGGTGGCCGTCCGGCCGGTGACGGTGGAGACGATCGGGATACGAGGCTGATGGAACGAAAGTCCAGCCACGACCGTGCGGAAGTCGTCCAGCATTGGCTCCATCAGGGGCGAGTGGAAGGCGTGGCTGACCGTGAGCTGCTTGAACTTCACACCCGACGCCTGGGCGATCTCCAGGACATCGGCCTCGACACCCGCGATGACGACGGACTCGGGGCCGTTGACGGCGGCGATACCGACGGTCGCCTCGCGGCCCGCCAGCAGCGGCAGAACCGTCTCCTCGGACGCCTGGACGGCCACCATCGCGCCACCGGAAGGAAGCGCCTGCATCAGACGCCCCCGGGCCGACACCAGCGTGCAGGCGTCCGCCAGAGACAGCACCCCCGCCACATGAGCAGCGGCGATCTCACCGATCGAGTGCCCGGTCAGGACCTCGGGGTTCACGCCCCAGGACTCGATCAGACGGTAGAGAGCGACTTCGAGCGCGAAGAGCGCCGGCTGCGTATTCCCCGTCTCGTCCAGACCCTCCCCGGTGAAGACGACCTCGCGAAGGCTGTAGTCCAGGTGCGACAGGACTTCGTCGAAGGCCTTGGCGAAGGCGGGGAAGGCTTCGTACAACTCCTTGCCCATACCGGCCCGCTGAGCCCCCTGGCCCGTGAACATCACGCCCACCCGACCAGAACCAGCCACACCCTCCACGGTCTCGTCCTCGATGACGACCGCCCGGTGCTCGAACACCGACCGCGACGAAACGAGCGACGCACCCACATCTACCGGGCGGGCATCGGTATCGGCCACGAAGGTACGGACCCTCTCCAACTGGCCCCGCAGCGCGCCCTCCGTACGGCCGGACACCACCCACGGCACCACCGCCGGAGCCACGCCCCCGTCCAGTACGGCCTCGGGTTCCGGTGCCTGCTCCAGTACGACGTGCGCGTTCGTCCCGCTCACGCCGAACGACGACACAGCCGCGCGACGCGGGCGGCCGGTCTCCGGCCAGGCGCGCGCTTCCGTCAGGAGTTCGATCTCGCCCGCCGACCAGTCGATCATCGGGGAGGGTTCGCCGACGTGGAGGGTCTTCGGGACGAGGCCGTGGCGCATCGCCATGACCATCTTGATCACGCCGGCCGCGCCGGCCGCGTGCTGGGTGTGGCCGATGTTCGACTTGAGGGAGCCGAGGAGCAGTGGCTGTCCTTCCGGCCGGTCCTGGCCGTACGTGGCGAGCAGGGCCTCCGCCTCGATCGGGTCACCCAGACGCGTGCCCGTACCGTGCGCCTCGACCACGTCCACGTCCGCCGCCGTCAGACGGGCACCGGCCAGCGCCTGGCGGATGACCCGCTGCTGGGAGGGGCCGTTCGGGGCCATGAGGCCGTTGGAGGCGCCGTCCTGGTTGACGGCCGTGCCCCGGACGACCGCCAGGACGTGGTGGCCGTTGCGGCGGGCGTCGGAGAGGCGTTCGACCAGGAGGACGCCGACGCCCTCGGCCCAGCCGGTGCCGTTCGCGTCGGCGGAGAAGGCCTTGCAGCGGCCGTCGGGCGCGAGGCCGCGCTGCCGGCTGAACTCCACGAACAGCGTGGGCGTGGACATCAGGAGCGCGCCGCCGGCCACCGCGAGGTCGCACTCGCCCGACCGCAGCGCCTGCGCCGCGAGGTGCAGCGAGACGAGCGACGACGAGCACGCCGTGTCGAGGGTGATCGCGGGTCCGGTCAGCCCGAGGTGGTAGGCGATGCGGCCGGAGGCGATGCTGTTGGCGCTGCCGGTCAGCAACTGGCCCTCGTAGCCCGGCACCTGGGCGAGGACGCCGCCGTGGTCCTGGCCGCTGACGCCGACGAACACGCCGGTCTGGCTGCCGCGCAGCGACACCGGGTCGATGCCGGCGCGCTCGATGCTCTCCCAGACGGTCTCCAGGAGCAGGCGCTGCTGCGGGTCCATGCCCAGCGCCTCGCGCGGCGAGATGCCGAAGAGGGCGGGGTCGAAGCGGTCGACTCCGTCGACGAAGCCGCCCTCGCGGGCGTAGCTCTTGCCCTTGGCCTCCGGGTCGGGGTCGTAGATGCCCTCGGTGTCCCAGCCCCGGTCGGTGGGGAAGCCGGTGATGGCGTCCGTGCCGTCGGCGACGAGCCGCCACAGGTCCTCGGGGGAGCCGACGCCGCCGGGCAGGCGGCAGGCCATGCCGACGATGGCGATCGGGTCGTCGTCCGTCCGCGTGCCGGAGTTCCCCGGAACGGCCGTGATCGTGGACTCCGTTTCGCTGCCCACGAGTTCGGTGTCCAGGTGGTGCGCGATGGCCGCCGGGGTCGGGTGGTCGAAGATCAGCGCGGCGGAGAGGCGCAGGCCGGTGGCCGCGTTGAGCTGGTTGCGCAGTTCGACGGCGGTGAGGGAGTCGAAGCCGAGCTCCTTGAAGGCGCGGTCCCGGTCGATGGCCTCGCGGTCGCTGTGTCCGAGAACGGCGGCGACATGGCCGCGTACGAGGTCGACGAGGACGCGTTCGCGTTCGGCCCCGGTCAGGGCGGCGAGCTGCTGGGCGAGCGTGGACGGGGCCGCCGTGCCCCCGGCCGCCGTGCCGCGCCGGGGCGCGACCCGTACCAGGCCCCGGAGCAGTGCGGGCAGGCCGCTGCCGAGGGAGCGCAGGGTGGCGAGGTCCAGGCGGGTGGGCAGGGCCCAGGCGAGTCCGGCGCGGACGACCGTGTCGAACAGCGCCATGCCGTCGTCCTCGGTCAGCGGCAGCATTCCGGCGCGGGCGATGCGGGTGACGTCGTTCTGCGAGAGGCTTTCGGTGATGCCGCCCGTCTGCGCCCACAGGCCCCAGGCGAGGGAGGTCGCGGGGAGTCCGGCGGCGCGGCGGTGCCGGGCCAGTTCGTCGAGGAAGGCGTTGGCGGCGGCGTAGTTGGCCTGGCCGGGGCCGCCGAAGGTGGCGGCGGAGGAGGAGTAGAGGACGAAGGCGGTCAGGCCGAGGTCCGCGGTGAGTTCGTGGAGGTTCCACGCCGCGTCGACCTTGGGCCGCAGGACGTTCTCCAGCTGCTCGGGGGTCAGGGTCGCGGCGATCGCGTCGTCGAGGACGCCTGCCGTGTGCACGACGCCGGTCAGCGGGTGTTCGGCCGGTACTGCGGCGAGTACGGCCGCCAGGGCCTCGCGGTCCGCGACGTCGCAGGCGGCGAAGGCGACGTGGGCGCCGAGCCCGGTGAGCTCCGTCTCCAGCTCGGCGGCGCCGGGCGCCCGGTCGCCGCGCCGGCTGACCAGGAGGAGGTGGCGCACACCGTGCTCGGTGACCAGGTGGCGGGCGAGCAGGGTGCCCAGGTCACCGGTCGCGCCGGTGACGAGGACCGTGCCGTCGGGCCCGAAGGGCGCCCGGAGGGGGGTCCGGTCGTCGGCCTGGTCGCGGGTCCGGTCGGGGGTCCGGGGGCGGGCCGGCTCGGTGTCCTGGGCCGGGACGCGGGCGAGACGGGGGGCGAAGGCGTCGGGGCCGCGCAGGGCCAGTTCCGGTTCGCCGGTGGCGAGGGCGGCGGTGAGAGCGGCGGTGAGCCGGTCCTGTGACGCCTCGGCCGTGTCGAGGTCCAGATCGAGGAGGACGAAACGGTCCGGGTTCTCGGTCTGTGCCGTACGAACCAGACCACGGACGCCCGCCAGGGCGGGGTCACCCGCTCCGAAGGGGTCGGTGGCGACCGCGTGGCGCGTCACGACGACGAGCTTCGAGTCGGCGAGCCGGTCGTCGGCCAGCCAGCCCTGGACCAGCTCCAGGGCGTGCAGCGTGGTGGCGCGCGTCCGCGCGGCCAGGTCGGTGCCGGCCGGGTCCCGCTCGGAGAGGAACGGCGCCAGGACGACGGACGGGACGGGGCCGCCCGCATCGAGGGCGGCACGGAACGCGGCCCAGTCGGTGTGGGCGTGCGCCCCGGACTCGATCCCGGTTCCGGTTCCGGTTCCCGTCGCGATCCCGGCCCCGGCGCCCGTCCCGGTCGCGGGCAGCAGCGGGGCGTCGGGCGCGTCGCCCAGGACCGCCCAGATGGGCTCCGCGTCGCCGGAAGGCTCCTGGGATGTGGCGGTCACCTTCGTCCAGTCGACCCGGAAGAGGGCGTCGCCGCCACCGCCCGCGCCGCGCAGCGCCTCGGCCGAAACGGCACGGGACAGCAGCGAGTCGACGGTGACCACGGGCGCGCCGGTGCCGTCGGCGGCGACGAGCGAGAGCGTGTCGGGGCCGCGCAGGGTCAGGCGGACGCGCAGTACGGAGGAGCCGGTGCTGTGCACGGTCACGCCCGACCAGGAGAACGGCAGACCGCCCTGCCGCTCGTCGTCGATGACACCGCGCAGCAGCGGGTGGAGCGCCGCGTCGAACAGCGCGGGGTGGAGGGCGAACAGACCGGCTTCGGTGCGCCGCTCGTCCGGCAGGGCGACCTCGGCGTACACCTCGCCGTCGCGCTGCCACACCTTGCGGAGGCCCTGGAAGGCGGGCCCGTAGCCGTGGCCCCGCTCCACGAGACGCTCGTAGGCGCCCTCGACGTCCACCTCGACGGCCCCGGCCGGCGGCCAGACCACCAGGCCCTCGGGGGTACGGGCGCCACCGGCCACCAGGGTGCCGGTGGCGTGCTGGGTCCACGGGTGCTCCTCGCCGTCGGAGCGGTCGGGGCGGTCGGAGCGGTCGGGGCGGGAGAAGACCGCGAGCTCACGGCGCCCGGAGTCGTCGGCCGCGCCGACGGTGAGCTGCAGCCGCACGGCGCCGCGCTCGGAGAGGACGAGCGGCGCGGCGAGCGTCAGCTCCTCGACCGTGTCGCAGCCGACCCGGTCACCGGCCTGCGTCGCCAGCTCCACGAACGCCGTACCCGGCAGCAGCACCGTGTCCAGGATGGCGTGGTCGGCCAGCCACGGGTGCGTCTGGAGCGACAGTCGCGCGGTCAGCACGAGCCCGTCGCCGTCCGCCAGCTCGACGGCGGCACCGAGCAGCGGGTGCCCGGCGGCGGAGAGCCCGGCCGAGGTGACGTCCCCGATGCCCTGGGCGGGGAGCAGCCAGTAGCGCTCGTGCTGGAAAGCGTAGGTGGGGAGGTCGACGGGGCGGGCGCCAGAACCTTCGTAGTACGCCTTCCAGTCGATGGCCACGCCGTTCACGAAGAGGCGAGCGAGGGCGGTGACGAGCTGCTGCGGCTCGGGACGTCCCTTGCGCAGGGCGGGGATGCCGTTGGCCAGAGCGGACAGGACGGCGTCGGGGCCGAGTTCGAGGAGGTTGTCGATGCCCTGGGCTTCGACGGTGCGGATCGCGTCGGCGAAGCGGACGGGGCGGCGGACGTGCTCGACCCAGTAGTCGACCGACTGGAGTTCCTCGGCCGTAGCCACCTGGCCGGTGACGGTGGAGACGATCGGGATACGAGGCGTACTGAACGACAACCCCGCCACCACGGCACGGAAATCGTCCAACATCGGGTCCATCAGGGGCGAGTGGAAAGCATGGCTGACCGTGAGCTGCTTGAACTTCACGCCCAACGCCTGCGCGATCTCCAGCACGACGGCCTCAACGCCCGCGATGACGACGGACTCGGGGCCATTGACGGCCGCGATACCGGCTTCGGCCTCACGCCCGGCCAGCAACGGCAGAACCGTCTCCTCCGACGCCTGCACGGCCACCATCGCGCCACCCGAAGGCAGGGCCTGCATCAGACGACCACGAGCCGACACCAGCTTGGAAGCATCCTCCAGAGACAACACCCCGGCCACGTGCGCGGCAGCGATCTCACCGATCGAGTGCCCGGTCAGCACCTCCGGCTTGACGCCCCAGGACTCGATCAGACGGTAGAGAGCGACTTCGAGAGCGAAGAGCGCCGGCTGCGTGTTCCCGGTCTCGTCCAGACCCTCACCCGAGAAAACGACCTCCCGGAGACCTTCATCCAGGTACGACAAGATCTCGTCAAAGGCCGCCGCGAAAGCGGGGAAGGACTCGTACAGCTCCTTGCCCATCCCGGCCCGCTGAGCCCCCTGACCGGTAAACATCACGCCCACACGACCCGACCCGACCACACCCTCCACGGTCTCGTCCCCGACGATCACCGCCCGGTGCTCGAACACCGACCGCGACGACACCAGCGACGCACCCACATCCACCGGACGGACATCCGACTCGGCCGCGAAAGTACGGACCCGCTCGATCTGGTCCCGCAGCGCACTCTCCGTACGACCGGACACCACCCACGGCACCACCGCAGGAACCGCACCCTCCCCCGGCACAACCGGGACCTCCGGCGCCTGCTCCAGCACCACGTGCGCGTTCGTCCCGCTGATCCCGAACGACGACACCGCCGCGCGGCGCGGGCGGTCCGCGTCCGGCCAGGGGCGCGCCTCCGTGAGGAGTTCCACCGCGCCCGCCGACCAGTCGACCTCGGGGGACGGTTCGCCCACGTGGAGGGTCTTCGGGACGACGCCGTGGCGCATCGCCATGACCATCTTGATGACGCCCGCGACACCGGCCGCCGCCTGCGTGTGGCCGATGTTCGACTTCACGGAGCCGAGGAGCAGCGGCTGTCCTTCCGGCCGCTCCTGGCCGTACGTGGCGAGCAGGGCGTCCGCCTCGATCGGGTCGCCGAGGCGCGTGCCCGTGCCGTGGGCCTCGACCACGTCCACGTCCGCCGCCGTCAGGCGGGAGTTCAGCAGGGCGTGGCGGATGACCCGGCGCTGGGAGGGGCCGTTGGGGGCCGTGAGGCCGTTGGAGGCGCCGTCCTGGTTGACGGCCGAGCCGCGCAGGACGGCGAGCACCTGGTGGCCGTTGCGCCGCGCGTCCGACAGGCGCTCGACCAGCAACATGCCGACGCCCTCGCCCCAGCCCACCCCGTCCGCGTCGGCGGAGAAGGACTTCGACCGGCCGTCGGGCGCCAGACCCCGCTGCCGGCTGAACTCGATGAAGGTGCCCGGCGTCGACATGACCGTCACGCCGCCCGCGAGGGCCATCGAGCACTCCCCCGTCCGCAGCGCCTGCGCCGCGAGGTGGAGGGCGACGAGCGAGGACGAGCACGCCGTGTCGACGGTGACGGCCGGGCCGGTCAGGCCGAGGTTGTAGGCGACGCGGCCGGAGGCGACGCTGCCCGCGCTGCCGGTGAGGATGTGTCCCTCGTAACCGTCGGGGATGTCACGCAGCCGCAGGCCGTAGTCGCCGTACATGACGCCGGTGAAGACGCCGACCGCGGATTCCCTGACGGTGGCGGGGTCGATGCCGGCGCGCTCGAAGGTCTCCCAGGCGATCTCCAGGAGCAGGCGCTGCTGGGCGTCGACGCCGAGCGCCTCGCGCGGGCTCATGTCGAAGAAGGCGGGGTCGAAGGCGTCGGCGTCGTGGAGGAAACCGCCCTCGCGGGCGTAGCTCCTGCCCTTGGCCTCCGGGTCCGGGTCGTACAGGTCCTCGGCCCAGCCGCGCCGGGTGGGGAACGGTGTGATGGCGTCCGTGCCACCCTCGACCAGGCGCCACAGGTCCTCGGGGGACGTGACGTCGCCGGGGTAGCGGCAGGCCATCCCCACGATGGCGATCGGTTCCTGGTTCTTCTCCTCGAGCTCCTGCAGCCGGTTGCGGGTCTGCACGAGGTCGGCAGTGACCTTCTTGAATACACCGAGGAGCTTTTCATCGTTCGACATGCGACGTTCCCCACCCATTCCTGTCAGCAAGTTGGCTTTTTACTCCGACGCACCGGCCTCATTCACCGCACCGGTCGCACCCCTCGCACCGATCGTGCTAGTCGAAGGTGATTCCGAATTCCTTGCCGACGAATTCGTACAGTTCCTCGGCCGATGCCGATTCCAGCTCTTCCGCGACGGCGGCGCTTTCCGCCGCTCCCGCCGTGCGGTCCCCGGCGTCCCAGGCGGACATCAGGGCTTGCAGCCTGACCCTGGTCTGACCACGGGCGATGTCGTCCAGCTCCGCTCCGGTCAGCGCCGCCTCCAGGGCCTCGATCCTTTCCAGTACGAGCCGTTCGGGAGACACGCCGGAGTCGACGAGTTCCGTCCGCAGGTGTTCGGCGAGCGCCTGCGGTGTCGGATAGTCGAAGATGAGCGTGGCCGGCAGGCGCATTCCGGTCTCGGTGTTGAGCCGGTTGCGCAGGTCGACGGCCGTCAGGGAATCGAAGCCGAGTTCCTTGAACGCCCGCTCGGGGTCGACCGTGTCCTGTCCGGCGTGACCGAGCACGGTGGCGACCTGCGCGCACACCAGGTCCCGCAGCAGCACGCCCTGCTCTGCCTCGGCCAGACCGGCCAGCCGCTGGGCCAGGGCCGACCGCCCCTGCCCGTCGGCGCCACCGGCGCCGGTGCCGCTCGCCGTCCCCCTGCGGGGAGCGAGGCGGACCAGGCCGCGCAGGACGGCGGGCAGCGCGTCGCCCTGGGCCCGCAGCGCCTTGACGTCCAGCCGGAGGGGCAGCATCCAGGCGGTCCTGGTGCGGTTCTCGGCGGAGAGCGCGGTGCTGAAGAGGGACAGGCCGTCGTCGGCCGTGATGGGCAGGAGGCCGGCGCGGGTCATGCGCTGGAGGTCGGCCTCGCCCAGGTGGCCGGTGATGCCGCTGGCCTCGGCCCACAGGCCCCAGGACAGCGCCGTCGCGGGGAGGCCCGCGCTCCGGCGGTGTTCGGCCAGGGCGTCCAGGAAGGCGTTGGCGGCGGCGTAGTTGCCCTGGCCGGGGGCGCCGAACACGGCGGCCGCGGACGAGAAGAGCACGAACGCCGTGAGCGGCAGGTCCTCGGTCAGCTCGTGCAGGTTCCACGCGCCGTCGACCTTGGGCCGCAGGACGCCGTCGACCCGCTCGGGGGTGAGCGAGCCGATGACGCCGTCGTCGGCGACGCCCGCCGTGTGGACCACGCCCCGCAGGGGGTGCGCGGGCGGGATGGACGCGAGCAGGGCCTCCAGGCCCGGCCGGTCGGCGGCGTCGCAGGCGGCGACGCGCACGTCGGCCGCGCCGAGCGCGGTCAGCTCGGCGACCAGCTCGGCCGCGCCGGGGGCCCGTTCGCCGCGCCGGCTGGTGAGCAGCAGGTGCCGTACGCCGTGGGCGGTGACCAGGTGGCGGGCGAGCAGCGCGCCGAGCACGCCGGTCGCGCCGGTGACCAGCACCGTGCCGTCGCCGTCGAAGACCGGCTCCCGCTCCTCCGCGGCGGACGCGGCGGACGCGCCGGGCGCGACGGGCGCGACGGCCATGCGGGCGAGCCTCGGGGCGTACAGCTCTCCGTCCCGTACGGCCAGCCGGGGCTCTCCGGCCACCGGCGCGGCCAGCAGGGCGGCGCGCGTCTCCGTGGTCTGCGCACCCTCCGCGCCCTCCGCGCTTTCCTGGAGGTCGAGCAGGACGATCCTGCCGGGGTTCTCGGTCTGCGCGGAGCGCAGCAGTGCCCAGGCGGAGGCGAGGGCGAGGTCGCCGCTCTCGGCGCCACGGGCGGTCACGACGAGCGTGGAGTCCTCCAGCCGCCCGTCCGCGAGCCACGCCTGCGCCAGTTCCAGCGCGCGGTACGTCGCGTCCCGTACGGCCCCGGGGACGTCGCCGTTCCCGCTCGGCGCCAGGGACACGAGGGCCACGGGCGGGACGGCCGCGCGGCCCCCGTCCACCGCGTCGAGCAGCGCGGCGACGTCCGCGTACCGCCGGAAGCCGTCCCCCGTGCCTCCGGGGAGGGTCGATGCGGTCGCGTCGCCGAGCAGGACCCAGTCGTCGGTGTGGCCCGGGGCCGGGGCCCGCCCGCCGGGGACCTTCGTCCAGTCGACCTGGAACAGCGCGTCGTGGTAGGTCGTGCGGGCGGTGGTGAGCGCGTCGGCCGACACCGTGCGCCACAGCAGGGAGTCCGCCTCCGCGACGGGCTTGCCGGCCGCGTCCGCGATCACCAGCGACACGGTGTCCGGCCCGGTCGACACGAACCGTACGCGCAGCTCGGCCGCGCCGGTGGCGTGCACGGTGACACCGCCCCAGGAGAACGGCAGGGCGGGATCGGACGCGTCCTCCAGGGCCTTGAGCATCACGGCGTGCAGGGTCGCGTCGAGCAGTGCCGGGTGCAGGGTGAAGCGGCCGGCGTCCGCGTGCTGCTCCTCGGGCAGGACGACCTCGGCGTACACCTCGCCGTCCCGCCGCCAAGCGCGCCGCAGGCCCTGGAACGCGGGCCCGTAGTCGTAGCCCTGCTCCACGAGGCGCTCGTAGGCGCCCTCGACGTCCACCTCGACGGCCCCGGCCGGCGGCCAGGCCGCCAGGTCGGCGGGCGCGGACGCGGACGCCGCCGTCAGCACGCCGGAGGCGTGCCGGACCCATGCCTCGTCGGTCCCGTCGTCGCCCTCGGGCCGCGCGTGGACCGCGAGGGTGCGGCGCCCGGAGTCGTCGGCCGCGCCGACGGTGATCTGGAGCTGTACGGCGCCGCGCTCGGGGAGGACGAGCGGCGCGGCGAGCGTCAGCTCCTCGATCCGGTCGCAGCCGACCCGGTCACCGGCCTGGACGGCCATCTCGACGAAGGCGGTACCGGGCAGGAGCACGGTGCCGGCGACGGCGTGATCGGCCAGCCAGGGATGGGTGGCGAGGGAGAGCCGCCCGGTGAGCACCAGGCCCTCTCCGTCCGCGAGTTCGACGACGGCCCCGAGCAGCGGATGCCCGGCCGTCGCCAGCCCGGCCGACGCCACGTCCGCCGTGTCGGCCACGGGGACGAGCCAGTACGAATCCCGCTGGAAGGCGTAGGTGGGGAGATCGAGACGGCGGGCGCCGGACCCCTCGTAGTACGCCTTCCAGTCAACCGGCACGCCGTTGACGAAGAGGCGCGCGAGGGCGGTGACAAGCTGCTGGGGCTCGGGACGTCCCTTGCGGAGAGCCGGGATGCCGTTGGCCAGAGCGGACAGGACGCCGTCGGGGCCGAGTTCGAGGAGGTTGTCGACGCCCTGGGCCTCGACGGTCTGGAGGGCGTCGGCAAAACGCACCGGGCGGCGGACGTGCTCCACCCAGTAGTCGACCGACTGGAGTTCTTCGGCCGTGGCTGTCCGGCCGGTGACGGTGGAGACGATCGGGATACGAGGAGCACTGAACGACAACCCGGCCACCACGGCACGGAAGTCGTCCAGCATCGGGTCCATCAGAGGCGAGTGGAACGCGTGGCTGACGGTGAGCTGCTTGAACTTCACACCCAAGGACTGCGCGATCTCCAGCACGACCGCCTCAACGCCCGCGATGACCACCGACTCGGGGCCATTCACGGCAGCGATACCGGCTTCGGCCTCACGCCCAGCCAGCAACGGCAGAACCGTCACCTCCGACGCCTGCACAGCCACCATCGCGCCACCCGAAGGCAGGGCCTGCATCAGACGGCCACGGGCCGACACCAGCTTGGAAGCGTCCTCCAGGGACAGAACCCCGGCCACATGCGCAGCGGCGATCTCACCGATCGAGTGCCCGGTCAGCACCTCCGGCTTCACCCCCCAGGACTCCACCAACCGGTAGAGAGCAACCTCCAGGGCAAAGAGGGCCGGCTGCGTGTTCCTGGTCTCGTCCAGACCCTCACCCGAGAAAACGACCTCCCGGAGATCTTCATCCAGGTACGACAGAACCTCGTCAAAGGCTTTCGTGAAGGCGGGGAAGGACTCGTACAACTCCCTTCCCATACCGGCGCGCTGAGCGCCCTGGCCCGTGAACATCACGCCCACACGACCCGACCCGGCCGCACCCTCCACGGTCTCGTCCCCGACGACCACCGCCCGGTGCTCGAACACCGACCGCGACGACACCAGCGACGCACCCACGTCCACCGGGCGGGCATCCGTCCCAGCGGCGTACGCACGGACCCGCTCGATCTGACCCCGCAGTGCACCAGCCGTACGTCCGGAGATCACCCACGGCACCACCGCAGGAGCCGCGCCCTCCTCCAGTACGGCCTCGGCCTCCGGCGCCTGCTCCAGCACCACATGCGCGTTCGTCCCGCTGGCGCCGAAGGAGGACACCGCCGCGCGGCGCGGGCGGCCGGTCTCCGGCCACGCGCGCGCTTCCGTCAACAGCTCGATCTCGCCCGCCGACCAGTCGATCAGGGGCGAAGGCTCCTCGACGTGCAGGGTCTTCGGCAGGACGCCGTGGCGCATCGCCTGGACCATCTTGATGACGCCGCCGACACCGGCCGCCGCCTGTGCGTGGCCGATGTTCGACTTCAGGGAGCCGAGCCACAGCGGCCCCTGGTCACCGCGTTCCTGGCCGTACGTGGCGAGCAGCGCCTCCGCCTCGATCGGGTCGCCCAGACGCGTGCCCGTGCCGTGTGCCTCGACGGCGTCGATGTCGGCCGGGGTGAGCCGGGCGTTGGCGAGGGCCTGGCGGATGACCCGCTGCTGGGAGGGGCCGTTGGGGGCCGTGAGGCCGTTGGACGCGCCGTCCTGGTTGACCGCCGTGCCCCGGACGACCGCCAGGACCTCGTGGCCGTTGCGACGGGCCTGGGAGAGCGGTTCGACGAGCAACATGCCGACGCCCTCGGCCCAGCCCGTACCGTCGGCGTCCGCCGAGAACGCCTTGCACCGGCCGTCGGGAGCGAGCCCGCGCTGCCTGCTGAACTCGATGAAGGTTCCGGGCGTCGACATGACGGTCACGCCGCCGACGAGGGCCATCGAGCACTCGCCGGAGCGCAGCGCCTGCGCGGCCAGGTGCAGGGCGACGAGCGACGACGAGCACGCGGTGTCGACCGTCATGGCCGGGCCTTCGAGACCGAAGGCGTACGCGATGCGGCCGGCGACGACGCTGGCGGCGTTGCCCGTCATGAGGTAGCCGTCGACGCCCTCGGGCGCGCGGGTCATCATCGTCGCGTAGTCGGCGCCGTTGCCGCCGGCGAAGACGCCGACCTGGTCGCCGCGCACCGTCTCCGGGTCGATGCCGGCGCGCTCGAACGCCTCCCAGGCCGTCTCCAGGAGGAGCCGCTGCTGCGGGTCCATGCCCAGGGCCTCGCGCGGCGAGATCCCGAAGAAACCGGCGTCGAACCGGTCGGCTTCATAGAGGAAGCCGCCCTCGCGGGTGTAGCTCTTGCCGGAGCGGTCGGGGTCGGGGTCGTACAGGTCCTCGTCCCAGCCTCGGCCGGTGGGCAGCGGTCCGACGGCGTCGACGCCGTCGGCGACGAGCCGCCACAGGTCCTCCGGCGACGCGGCCCCGCCGGGGTAGCGGCAGGCCATGCCGACGATGGCGATCGGCTCGTCGCTCGTACGGGTGGCGGCGAAGGTCCGCCGTACGGTGTCGGAGCCGAGCAGTTCGGACTTCAGGTACGCGACGACGGCCTGCGGCGTCGGGTGGTCGAAACCGACCGTGGCGGGGATGCGCAGCCCGGTCGCCGCGCTGAGGCGGTTGCGCAGTTCGACGGCCGTCATGGAGGTCAGGCCCAGTTCGGTGAAGACCTGAGCGGCCCCGAAGGCGTCGGGGTCGGCGTAGCCGAGGACGCCCGCCAGCTGTTCGCGCACGAGCCTCAGCAGCCGCTGGTCCTGCTCGGCGTCACCGAGCCCGGCCAACTCCTCGACCAGCTCGGCGGCGCCGCCCTTGGGGGCGGTGCGGTGCTCGACGACCGGAGCGACGTACGTCCCGGAGGAGGTGGGCTCCAGCCAGTAGTTCTCGTGCTGGAAGGCGTAGGTGGGGAGGTCGACGAGGTGGGCGCCGGAGCCTTCGTAGTACGCCTTCCAGTCGACGGAGGCGCCGTTGACGAAGAGGCGCGCGAGGGCGGTGACGAGCTGCTGCGGTTCGGGACGGTCCCTGCGGAGGGCGGGGACGCCTCCGGCCAGGACGGACAGGACGGCGTCGGGGCCGAGTTCGAGGAGGTTGTCGACGCCCTGGGCCTCAATCGTCCGGACCGCGTCGGCGAAACGGACCGGACGGCGGACGTGCTCCACCCAGTACTCGACCGACTGAAGCTCCTCGGCCGTGGCCGTCCGGCCGGTGACGGTGGAGACGATCGGGATACGAGGAGCACTGAACGACAACCCCGCCACCACGGCACGGAAATCGTCCAACATCGGCTCCATCAGCGGCGAGTGGAAAGCATGGCTGACCGTGAGCTGCTTGAACTTCACGCCCAGGGACTGCGCGATCTCCAGGACATCGGCCTCGACACCGGCGATGACGACGGACTCGGGGCCATTGACGGCCGCGATACCGGCTTCGGACTCGCGACCGGCCAGCAACGGCAGAACCGTCTCCTCCGACGCCTGCACAGCCACCATCGCGCCGCCCGAAGGCAGGGCCTGCATCAGACGGCCACGGGCCGACACCAGCTTGGAAGCGTCCTCCAGAGACAACACCCCGGCCACATGGGCGGCAGCGATCTCACCGATGGAATGCCCGGTCAGTACCTCGGGCTTGACGCCCCAGGACTCGATCAGACGATAGAGAGCGACTTCGAGAGCGAAGAGCGCCGGCTGCGTGTTCCCGGTCTCGTCCAGACCCTCACCCGAGAAGATGATCTCGCGAAGGCCTTCCTCCAGGTGCGACAGGACCTCGTCAAAGGCCGCCGCGAAAGCAGGGAAGGACTCGTACAGCTCCTTGCCCATCCCGGCCCGCTGAGCCCCCTGACCGGTGAACATCACGCCCACCCGACCAGAACCGGCCACGCCCTCCACGGTCTCGTCCCCGATGACGACCGCCCGGTGCTCGAACACCGACCGCGACGAAACGAGCGACGCACCCACATCCACCGGACGGACACCCGCCCCGGCGGCGTACGCACGGACCCGCTCCACCTGGTCCCGCAGCGCACCCTCCGTACGCCCGGACACCACCCACGGCACCACCACCGGGGCAACGCCCTCCCCTGGCACAGCCTCGGACTCCGGCGCCTGCTCCAGCACCACATGCGCATTCGTCCCGCTCACCCCGAACGACGACACCGCCGCCCGGCGCGGGCGGTCCGCGTCCGGCCAGGGGCGCGCCTCCGTGAGGAGTTCCACCGCGCCCGCCGACCAGTCGATCATCGGGGACGGCTCGTCGGCGTGCAGGGTGGCGGGGACGACGCCGTGGCGCATGGCCTCGACCATCTTGATGACGCCCGCGACGCCGGCCGCGTGCTGCGTGTGGCCGATGTTGGACTTGACGGAGCCGAGCCACAGTGGTTCCTGGTCACCGCGTTCGCGTCCGTACGTGGCGAGCAGGGCCTCCGCCTCGATCGGGTCGCCCAGGCGCGTGCCCGTGCCGTGCGCCTCGACCACGTCCACGTCCGCGGGGGCGAGGCGGGCTCCGGCGAGGGCCTGGCGGATGACGGCCTGCTGGGCGCGGCCGTTGGGGGCGGTGAGGCCGTTGGACGCGCCGTCCTGGTTGACGGCCGAGCCGCGCAGGACCGCGAGAACCTGGTGACCGTTGCGCCGCGCGTCCGACAGGCGCTCCACGAGGAGCAGACCGACGCCCTCGCCCCAGCCCGTGCCGTCCGCGTCGGCGGAGAAGGACTTGCAGCGGCCGTCGGCGGAGAGGCCGCGCTGGCGGCTGAACTCGATGAAGGTGCCCGGCGTCGACATGATCATGATGCCGCCGGCGAGGGCCATCGAGCACTCCCCCGCCCGCAGGGCGCGGGCCGCGAGGTGGAGGGCGACGAGCGAGGACGAGCAGGCCGTGTCGAGGGTGACGGCGGGGCCGGTCAGGCCCAGGTGGTAGGCGACGCGGCCGGACATGATGCTGGAGGTGCTGCCGGTGAGGACGAGGCCCTCGACGCTCGGCGGGGCGTCCTGCATCCGGGGGCCGTAGTCCTGGCCGGTGGCGCCGACGAAGACGCCGGTCCGGCTGCCGCGCAGCGACAGCGGGTCGAGGCCGGCGCGTTCGACGGTCTCCCAGGCGACCTCCAGGAGCAGGCGCTGCTGGGGGTCCATCGCGAGGGCTTCGCGCGGCGACACCTCGAAGAAGGGCGCGTCGAAGTGTCCGGCTCCCGACAGGAACCCGCCGGCGCGGGTGTAGCTCTTGCCGGAGCGTTCCGGGTCGGCGTCGTACAGGTCCTCGGGCCAGCCGCGGCCCTCGGGGAAGGGGCCGACCGCGTCCGTGCCGTCGGCGACGAGCCGCCACAGGTCCTCGGGGGAGCCGACGCCGCCGGGGAAGCGGCAGCCCATGCCGACGATGGCGATCGGCTCGTGTTCCTTCTCCTCGGCCTCACGGAGTCGGCGGTGCGCTTCGCGGGCGTCGTTGATGGCACGCTTGAGGTAGTCGCGGAGTTTCTGTTCCTCAGCCACTCTGGTTCAGCCTCTCGGGAAGTCGCGGGGTCGTGCGGTGGGCGAGTCCGGTGCCGGGGCGTGTCGTCGTCGTCACTCCAGGCCTCCGTCGATGAGGGCGAAGAGTTCGTCGTCGGAGGCGTCGTCCAGGGCGTCGGCCTCCTCGTCGTCGCCCCCGGCGCCACCGGCTCCCCCGGTGCCGTCGGTGCCGAGCAGTGCCAGCAGTTCGGTGAGCCGGCCGCGGATCTCGGCGCGGGTGGTGTCGTCGTCCCCGGAGAGCGTGCCGAGCGCGTTCCTGACCTTGTCGAGGTCCTGGAGCGCGGCGCGGGCGCCGGAGCCGGTCACCGGGACGGCGGTGTCCAAGGCGAACTGCTCCTTGAGGTGTCCGGCGAGTTCGACCGGTGTCGGATAGTCGAAGACGAGGGCGGTGGGGAGCCGCAGGCCCGTGGCGGCGTTGAGCCGGTTCCGCAGTTCCACGGAGGTCAGCGAGTCGAAGCCGAGGGCTTTGAACGCGCGGTCGCTCTGCACCGTCTCCGGGCCGGTGTGGCCGAGGACGGTCGCCGCCTGGGTGCGGACGAGGTCGACGAGCAGCTTGTCGCGCTCCTCGTCCGACAGGACGGCGAGCCGCTGCTCCAGGGTGTCGGTGCTCTCCGCGGCGCCGCTCGCGACGGCCCGCCGGGGGGCGGTGCGCACCAGGTTCCGGAAGAGCGGCGGCGTGCCGCCGCTCTGGCGGGCGAGTGCGGCCGTGTCCAGTCCGGTGGCGGTGACGACGGCCTCGCCGAGGTCCTGGGCGGCGTCGAACAGGCGCATTCCCCGGGCCGATTCCAGGGCGATCAGTCCGCCGCGTGCCATGCGCCGCAGGTCGGTCTCGTCCAGGTGGCCGGTCATGCCGCTGGCCTCGGCCCACAGGCCCCAGGCGAGGGAGACGGCGGGCAGGCCTCGGTGGCGGCGGTGCTGGGCGAGGGCGTCGAGATAGGCATTGGCGGCGGCGTAGTTGCCCTGGCCTCCGGCGCCCATGAGGCCGCCGACGGAGGAGTACAGGACGAACATGGTCAGGTCGAGGTCGGCGGTCAGTTCGTGCAGGTGCCAGGCGGCGTCGGCCTTGGGCCGCATGACGTGGTCGAGTTGTGCGGGTGTCATGGCGGCGATGACGCCGTCGTCGAGGACGCCGGCCGTGTGCACGACGCCGGTCAGGGGGTGCTCGGCGGGGATTCCGGCGAGCAGGTCGGCGAGGGCGTCGCGGTCGGCGACGTCGCAGGCGGCGAGGGTGACGCGGGCGCCGAGGGCGGTGAGTTCGGCCTCCAGTTCCCGGGCGCCGGGGGCGGCGGGGCCGCGCCGGCTGGTCAGGAGCAGGTGGCGCACGCCGTACTCGGTGACGAGGTGGCGGGCGGCGAGGGTGCCGAGGCCGCCGGTGGCGCCGGTGACGAGGACGGTGCCGCCGGGCGCGGGGCGGGCGGGGATCGTCAGGACGACCTTGCCCACGTTGCGGCCCTGCTGGAGGAAGCGGAACGCCTCCGGGGCGCGGCGGACGTCCCAGGCGGTGACGGGGAGGGGCTGGAAGACGCCCTTCTCGAACAGGACCAGGATCTCCACCAGCATCTCCTGGACCCGGTCCGGGATGCCGCCTTCGGCGTCCGGTTCGGTGCGGGCGAGGACGGTGAGGTCGTAGACCGTGTAGTCCACGCCGGGGTGGTCGGCGGCGAGCCGGCCGGCGTCGCGGATGTCGGTCTTGCCCATTTCGAGGAACCGGCCGCCGCCCGGCATGAGCCGCAGGGAGGCGTCGATGAACTCGGCCGCCAGGGAGTTGAGGACGACGTCGACGCCCCGGCCGCCGCTGGTGGCGCGGAACCGGTCCTCGAAGTCGAGGGTGCGGGAGGAGGCGATGTGGTCGTCGTCCAGGCCCAGGGCGCGCAGGGTGTCCCACTTGCCGGGGCTCGCGGTGCCGTAGACGTCGGCGCCGAGGTGGCGGGCGAGCTGGACGGCGGCGATGCCGACGCCGCCGGCGGCGGCGTGGACGAGGACCGATTCGCCCGCGCGCACCCGGCCGAGGTCGACCAGGCCGTAGTAGGCGGTGAGGAACACGACGGGGACGGAGGCGGCCTGGGCGAAGGTCCAGCCCTCGGGCATCCGGGCGATCAGCCGCCGGTCGCCGACGGCGACGGAGGCGAACGCGCCGTCGAACAGGCCCATGACCCGGTCGCCGACCTCCAGGTCGGTGACGCCGGGGCCGACCTCGGTGATCACGCCGGCGCCTTCGCGGCCCATCTGCGCGCCGTTCTCCGGGACGAGGCCGAGGGCGACCAGCACGTCCCGGAAGTTGAGGCCCGCGGCGCGCAGCGCGACCCGCACCTCGCCGTTCCGCAGGGGTGCGGCGACGTCGGGGCAGGGGGCGACGGCGAGGTTCTGCAGAGTGCCCTTGGTGGGGGCGACGACCCGCCATTCGGGGACGTCGGGGACGGTCAGCGGGGCTCCGGCGGTGGCCGGGCGGACGAGGCGGGGGGCGTACGGCGCGCCGGAGCGCAGCGCCAGCTGGGGTTCGCCGGCCCCGATCGCGGCGTGCAGGGCGCGCGCCGGGATATCGGTGTCGTCGGTGTCGAGCAGGAGGAAGCGGTCGGGGTTCTCCGTCTGGGCCGACCGCAGCAGTCCCCAGAGGGTGGCGGCGGCCGGGTCGGTGACCGGTTCGCCGGAGAGGACGGCGGCGGCGCCGTGGACGACGACGGCCAAGCGGGTGTCGGCGAACCGGTCGTCGGCGAGCCAGGCGCGCACGGTGTCGAGGGTCCGGTGCGCCGCGGCTCCCGCGGTGTGGGCATCGACACCGCCGCCCCGGAGGGGCAGCAGGACGACCGCGGGAGCCGGGGCGCCTCCGGTCACCGAGTCGGCCAGCGCGGTCAGGTCCGGGAGGACCGTGGCGCCGGTCGCCCCGGTGAGTCGGTGGCCGGCGGGGCCGACGAGGACCCAGCCGGTGGCGTCGTACGGCTCGTCTCCCCCGTTGCCGTCTCCCCCGGCGTCGCCGTCGCGGGTGACGGGCGGGGTGACGGGCAGGGGGGTCCAGTCCAGTACGAACAGGGCGTCGTCCCGGGGGGTGTCGGCGCCGCGCAGGGCGTCGGGCGAGACGGGCCGCAGGGTCAGCGCGCCGACGGTGGCGACGGGGGCTCCCGTGCCGTCGGCGAGGGTGAAGGAGGCGCTGTCGGGGCCGTCGAACACGGCCCGTACGCGCAGCACGGACGCGCCGGTGGCGTGGACGGTGACGTCGGACCAGGCGAAGGGCAGACCGGCCTCGCGCTCGCCCTCGGTGAGGCCGGGCAGCAGCAGGTGCAGCGCGGTGTCGAGGAGCGCGGGGTGCAGGGCGTACTGCCCTGCGTCGGCGGCCAGTTCGTCGGCGAGGGCGACCTCGGCGTACACCTCGTCGCCGCGCTGCCACAGGCGGCGCAGGCCCTGGAAGAGCGGGCCGTAGCCGAAGCCCTGCTCGGCGAGGCGGTCGTAGCCGCCGGTGAGGTCGGCCTCGGTGGCCCCGGCGGGCGGCCACGCGGTGAGGCCCTCGGCCGGAGCGGCCTCGGGGCCGGTGGCGAGCACGGCGGTGGCGTGCCGCGTCCACGGCCGGTCCTCGCCCTCGGGGCGGGAGTGGACGCTCAGCGCGCGCCGCCCGTCGGCGTCGGCGGCGGCGACGGTCAGCTGGAGCCGGACGGCGCCGCGCCCGGTCAGGACGAGCGGCGCGGAGAGGGTCAGTTCCTCGACGCGGTCGCAGCCGACCCGGTCGCCGGCCTGGGTGGCGAGTTCGACGAACGCGGTGCCGGGCAGCAGGACGGTGTCGAAGACGGTGTGGTCGGCGAGCCAGGGGTGGGTGCGCAGGGAGATCCGGCCGGTGAGCACCAGGCCCTCGCCGTCGGCGAGTTCGACGGCCGCGCCGAGCAGCGGGTGCCCGGGCGTGGTCAGTCCCGCCGAGGTCACGTCGCCCGTCGCCGCCTCGGTGACCAGCCAGAAGTGCTCGTGCTGGAAGGCGTACGTGGGCAGGTCGACGGCCCGGGCGCCGGTGCCGTCGAAGTGGCGGGACCAGTCGACGGGGACGCCGTGGACGTGGGCCGCGGCCAGGGCGGCGAGGAGCTGGTCGAGGCCGCCCCGGCCGCGCCGCAGGGAGCCGGTGAAGAGGGCGTCGGCGCCGGTGGCCTCGACGGTCTCCTCGATGCCGACGGCGAGCACGGGGTGCGGGCTCATCTCCAGGAAGACGTCGTGGCCCTCGCCGATGAGGGCGCGGACGGCGTCCTCCAGGCGCACGGTCTGCCGGAGGTTGCGGTACCAGTAGCCGCCGCCCATGGCGGCGCCGTCGGCCCAGTCTGCGGTGACCGTGGAGAAGAACGGTACCCGGGCGGGGCGGGGGCGCACGGGGGCGAGGAGCTCCGCGAGTTCGTCCTCGATGCGCTCGACGTGCGCCGAGTGCGAGGCGTAGTCGACGGGGATGCGGCGGGCCTTGACGTCGTCCGCGACGAGGGACGCGTACAGCTCGTCGAGGGCTTCCGTGTCGCCCGACACGACGGTGGAGGAGGGGCCGTTGACGGCGGCGACGGACAGGCGCTCGCCCCATGCGGCGAGCCGCTCGGCGGTGTGCTCGCGGGGCAGCGGCACGGACATCATGCCGCCCCGGCCGGCGATCGCGAGGAGCGCGCGGCTGCGCAGGGCGACGATGCGGGCCGCGTCGTCGAGGGAGAGGACCCCGGCGACGCAGGCGGCGGCGATCTCGCCCTGGGAGTGGCCGACGACGGCGGCCGGTTCGACTCCGTACGAGCGCCAGACGGCGGCGAGCGCCACCATGACGGCGAACAGCGCCGGCTGGACGACGTCGACGCGTTCCAGGGAGGATCCCGCCGGGTCGGCGGGATCTTCGCGCAGGACGTCGAGGAGCGACCAGTCGGTGTGGGGGGCGAGGGCGTCCGCGCAGGCGTGGATCGTCTCGGCGAACACCGGCGAGGCGTCGAGGAGTTCGGTGGCCATGCCGATCCACTGGGAGCCCTGGCCGGGGAAGACGAACACGGTCCGGTCGTGGACGGCGGTCGCCGCGCCCCGGATCACGCCGGGCGCGTCCTCGCCCGCGGCGAGCGCCTCCACGGCGGCGAGCAGGTGCTCGCGGCCGGTGCCGAGGACGACGGCGCGGTGCTCGTGCGAGGGGCGGGTGGCGACGAGGGACAGGCCGACGTCGTCCGGCCGGGGGGCGGCGCCGTCGGTCTCCGTACGGGCGAAGGCGGCCAGCCGGCCGGCCTGGCCGCGCAGGGCGTCCTCGCCACGGGCGGAGAGGATCCAGGGGACGACGGCGGTGGGCGCGGGACCGTTGTCGGTGGTGCCGGTGGCGGGCGCGGACCCGTTGTTGGTGGTGCTGGTGGTGGGCACGGGACCGTTGTCAGCGGTGCCGGTGGTGGGCGCGGTGCCGGTGGTGGCGCCGCCCGTGGCGGTGCGGTCGCCCGGCGCCTGCTCCAGGATGACGTGCGCGTTCGTCCCGCTGATGCCGAAGGAGGAGACGGCGGCGCGGCGGGCGCGGCCCGCGTCGGGCCAGGCGCGCTCCTCGGTCAGCAGCTCGACGGCGCCCGACTCCCAGTCGATCATCGGGGACGGCTCGTCGACGTGCAGGGTCCTGGGCAGGACGCCGTGGCGCATCGCCATGACCATCTTGATGACACCACCGACACCGGCGGCGGCCTGCGTGTGACCGATGTTGGACTTCAGCGAACCGAGCCACAGCGGCTGTTCTTCCGGCCGGTCCTGCCCGTACGTGGCGAGCAGTGCCTCCGCCTCGATCGGGTCACCGAGACGCGTGCCCGTGCCGTGCGCCTCGACGGCGTCCACGTCGGCCGGGGTGAGCCGGGCGTTGGCGAGGGCCTGGCGGATGACCCGCTGCTGGGAGGGACCGTTGGGGGCGGTCAGACCGTTGGACGCGCCGTCCTGGTTGACGGCCGACCCCCGGACGACCGCCAGGACTTGGTGGCCGTTGCGCCGCGCGTCCGACAGGCGCTCCACGAGCAGCAGGCCGACGCCCTCCGCCCAGCCCGTGCCGTCCGCGCCGGCGGAGAAGGACTTCGACCGGCCGTCGGGGGCCAGGCCCCGCTGCCGGCTGAACTCCACGAAGGTCCCCGGCGTCGACATGACGGTCACGCCGCCCGCGAGCGCCATGTCGCACTCGCCGGAGCGCAGCGCCTGCGCGGCCAGGTGCAGGGCGACGAGCGACGACGAGCACGCCGTGTCGACGGTGACGGCCGGACCGGTCAGACCGAAGGTGTAGGACAGGCGGCCGGAGATGACGCTGCCGGTGTTGCCGGTGAGCAGGATGCCCTCCAGCTCCTGCGGCATCTGCTCCACCCTGGGCGCGTAGTCGTGGTACATCACGCCGGTGAACACGCCGGTCTGGCTGCCCTTGAGGGTGGCCGGGTCGATCCCGGAACGCTCGAAGGTCTCCCACGCGGTCTCCAGGAGGAGCCGCTGCTGCGGGTCCATGCTGAGCGCCTCGCGCGGCGAGATCCCGAAGAAGCCGGGGTCGAAGAGGCCCGCGTCGTGCAGGAAGCCGCCCTCGCGGACGTACGTCTTGCCGGGGCGCTCCGGGTCGGGGTCGTACAGGTCGTCCGCCCAGCCCCGGTTCTCCGGGAGGCCGGATATCGCGTCCGTGCCCTCGGCGACGAGCCGCCACAGGTCCTCGGGCGAGGCGACGCCGCCGGGGAAGCGGCAGGCCATGCCGACGATCGCGAGCGGCTCGTCGGCGGCCGTGCCGGAGACGCCGGTCGCGGCGGCCGGGGCGCTGCCCGCGTCCTCGCCGGACAGCTCCTCGGCGAGGTGCTCGATCAGGGCCCCGGGCGTCGGGTAGTCGAAGACCAGGGTGCTCGACAGGCGCAGCCCGGTGGCGGCGTTGAGGCGGTTGCGGAGCTCCACGGAGGTCAGCGAGTCGAAGCCGAGCTCCTTGAACGCCCGCTCCGGGTTCACCGCCGCCCGGTCGCCGTGACCGAGGACGGCGGCCACCTGGGCGCCGACCACCTCGGCCAGCACCCGCGACCGGTCGGCCGTGCCGAGGCCGGCCAGCCGCTGCCGCAGCGACGCGGTGGCGGCGGACCCGCGGGCCGCAGCACCACGGGTGCGGCGGTCGGTACGGGGGGCGAGGCCCCGTAGCAGCGGGTGGACCTCGTCGCGCTCGGCCTGGGCGCGCAGCTGCGCGGCGTCCAGGTTCATCGGGACGAGCAGCGCGGAGGCGGGCTCCGCGACGGACAGGTCGAAGAGGGCCAGGCCGTCGGCGCGCTCCAGCGGGGCGACACCGGCGCGGGCCATGCGGGCCATGTCGCCCGCGTCGAGCGTGTCGGCCATGCCGCCGCCCTGCGCCCACAGGCCCCAGGCGAGCGCGACGGCGTTCAGGCCTCGGGCGCGCCGGTGGTGGGCGAGGGCGTCGAGGAAGGTGTTGGCGGCGGCGTAGTTGCCCTGGCCCGCCGCGCCGATGAGGCCCGAGATGGACGAGTAGAGGACGAACGCGGACAGGTCGAGGCCGGCCGTGAGCTCGTGCAGGTGCCAGGCCGCGTCGACCTTGGGCCGCAGCACGCGGTCGACCTGGTCGGCCGTGAGGCTGTGCGCGACGCCGTCGTCGAGGACACCGGCCGTGTGCACGACGCCGGTCAGCGGGTGCTCGCCGGGGATCCCCGCGAGCAGGCCGGCGAGGGCGTCGCGGTCGGCGACGTCGCAGGCGGCGAGGGTCACGTGGGCGCCGAGCCCGGTCAGCTCGGCGGCCGTCTCCTCCGCGCCGGGCGCCTGCGCGCCGCGACGGCTGACGAGCAGCAGACGCCGTACGCCGTGCTCGGTGACGAGGTGCCGGGCCAGCAGGGCGCCGAGGCCTCCCGTACCGCCGGTGACCAGCACCGTTCCCCCGGGCCTCGCGGAGAAGGGCGAGGAGGCCGGCTCCTCGGACGCGGTCGCCGCCGCCCGCGTCAGACGCGGGGCGTACAGCTCCCCGTCCCGTACGGCCAGCTGCGCCTCGCCGCTGCCGGGCACGGCGGGAAGCGCCGCGCCGGACTCCTCCGTGCCGTCCAGGTCGACGAGGACGAAACGGCCGGGGTTCTCGGTCTGCGCCGAGCGCAGCAGCCCCCAGACGGCGGCCGGCGCGGGGTCGTCCGCACCGCCCCCTCCGTGGGCGACGGCGCCGCGCGTCAGCACGGCCAGGGTCGACGCCTCGAACCGCTCGTCGGCCAGCCAGTCCTGTACGAGCTCCAGCGCGCGCAGCGTCAGCGCCCGCGCCCGCCCCGGCACGTCGCCGGAAGCGGTGGTGCCGGTGCCGGACGCCCCGAGGGGGGCCAGGACGAAGGAGGGGACGGGGCCGCCCGCGTCGAGGGTGCGGACGAGGGCCGCGAGGTCGTCGTGGACGGCGGCCCCGCCGGGCAGGCCCGGGACCGGGTCCGGACCGATGACGGCCCAGTCGCCGGGCGCCGAAGCGGCCGCAGGCGCGGCCGTCGGGGTCCAGGTCACCTCGTAGAGCGACTCGTGGCGCACGGCCGTCGCACCGCGCAGCGCCTCGGCGGACGCCTCGCGCCACAGCAGCTCGCGCACGGTGACCACGGGCGCGCCCGTGTCGTCGGCGACGTCGAGCGCCACGGTGTCGGGTCCGGTCCAGGTGAGGCGCACGCGCAGCCCGGCCGCGCCGGTGGCGTGCACGGTCACGCCGGACCAGGCGAACGGCAGGGCGGTGGGGCGGTCGCCGTCGACGACCCCGCGCAGCAGCGGGTGGAGCGCCGCGTCGAGCAGGGCGGGGTGGAGGGCGAAGCGGCCCGCGTCGGCGTGCTGCTCGTCGCCGAGGGCGATCTCGGCGAACAGCTCGCCGTCGCGCCGCCACACCCGGCGCAGCCCCTGGAAGGCCGGGCCGTAGCCGTACCCCTGCGCGTCCAGGTTCCCGTAGACGTCGGCGAGTTCGACCTCGGCCGCCTCCGCCGGGGGCCACGCGGCCAGGTCTCCGGCGGCGGGGACGCCACCGTCGGTCAGTGTGCCGGTGGCGTGCCGGGTCCAGGCCCGGTCCTCGCCCTCGGGGCGCGCGTAGACGGCGAACTCACGTCCGGTGACCGTGACCTGGAACTGGACGGCCCCGTGCTCGGGAAGCACGAGCGGCGCGGCGAGCGTCAGCTCCTCGACCGTGTCGCAGCCGACCCGGTCACCGGCCTGCGTCGCCAGCTCCACGAACGCCGTACCCGGCAGCAGGACGGTCCCGAACACCGCGTGATCCGCCAGCCACGGATGCGTCCGCAGCGACAGCCGGCCCGTGAGGACCACCCCGTCTCCCCCGGCCAGCTCGACGGCCGCCCCCAGGAGCGGATGCTCGGCCGAAGCCAGCCCGGCGGCCGCGACATCGGCCGCACCCGCACCGCTCGACAGCCAGAAGTGCTCCCGCTGGAAGGCGTAGGTGGGGAGGTCGACGGGGCGGGCGCCGGAGCCTTGGTAGTACGTCTTCCAGTCGACGGCCGCGCCGTTGACGAAGAGGCGCGCGAGGGCGGTGACGAGCTGCTGCGGTTCGGGGCGGCCCTTGCGGAGGGCGGGGATGCCGTTGGCCAGGGCCGACAGGACGCCGTCGGGGCCGAGTTCGAGGAGGTTGTCGACGCCCTGGGCTTCGACGGTCTGGAGAGCGTCGGCGAAACGGACCGGGCGGCGGACGTGCTCGACCCAGTAGTCGACCGACTGGAGTTCCTCGGCCGTGGCGACCTGACCCGTAACGGTGGAGACGATCGGGATACGGGGCTCGTTGAACGAGAGCCCGGCCACCACGGCGCGGAAGTCGTCCAGCATCGGGTCCATCAGCGGCGAGTGGAACGCGTGGCTCACGGTGAGCTGCTTGAACTTCACCCCCAGCGTCTGGGCGATCTCCAAGACGACGGCCTCGACACCGGCGATGACGACGGACTCGGGACCGTTCACGGCCGCGATACCGGCTTCGGCCTCACGACCGGCCAGCAACGGCAGAACCGCCTCCTCCGACGCCTGGACAGCCACCATCGCACCACCGGCCGGAAGCGCCTGCATCAGACGACCACGGGCCGACACCAGCGTGCAGGCGTCCTCCAGAGACAGCACTCCGGCCACATGCGCGGCGGCAATCTCGCCAATGGAGTGTCCGGTCAGGACCTCGGGCTTCACACCCCAGGACTCGATCAGACGGTAGAGAGCGACTTCGAGCGCGAAGAGGGCCGGCTGCGTGTTGCCCGTCTCGTCCAGACCCTCCCCGGTGAAGACGATCTCCCGCAGGCCGCCGTCCAGGTACGACAGAACCTCATCGAAGGCCACCGCGAAAGCAGGGAAGGACTCGTACAACTCCCTCCCCATACCGGCCCGCTGAGCACCCTGACCGGTGAACATCACGCCCACCCGGCCAGAACCGGCCACACCCTCCACGGTCTCGTCCCCGACGATCACCGCCCGGTGCTCGAACACCGACCGCGACGACACGAGCGACGCACCCACATCCACCGGACGGACACCCGCCCCGGCAACGTACGCACGGACCCGATCGATCTGGTCCCGCAGCGCACCCTCCGTACGACCGGACACCACCCACGGCACCACCACCGGAGCAACACCCTCCCCCGGCACAACCGGGACCTCCGGCGCCTGCTCCAGCACCACATGCGCGTTCGTCCCGCTGATGCCGAAGGAGGAGACGGCGGCGCGGCGGGCGCGGCCCGTCTCGGGCCAGGAGCGCTGTTCGGTGACGAGTTCCATCGCGCCCGCCGACCAGTCGATCAACGGGGACGGCTCGTCGGCGTGCAGGGTGGCCGGCACGATCCCGTGACGCATCGCCATGACCATCTTGATGACACCGCCGACACCGGCGGCCGCCTGGGTGTGACCGATGTTGGACTTCAAGGAACCGAGCCAGAGCGGCTGTTCGGTGCTGTGCTCCTGCCCGTACGTGGCGAGCAGGGCGTCCGCCTCGATCGGGTCGCCGAGGCGCGTACCCGTGCCGTGCGCCTCGACCACGTCCACGTCCGCCGCCGTCAGACGGGCACCGGCCAGCGCCTGGCGGATGACCCGCTGCTGGGAAGGCCCGTTGGGGGCGGTCAGGCCGTTGGAGGCGCCGTCCTGGTTGACGGCCGAGCCGCGCAGGACGGCGAGGACCTGGTGGCCGTTGCGCCGCGCGTCCGACAGGCGCTCCACGAGGAGCAGACCGACGCCCTCGGCCCAGCCGGTACCGTCCGCGTCCGCCGAGAACGCCTTGCAGCGGCCGTCCGCCGCCAGACCGCGCTGGCGGCTGAACTCCAGGAACATGCCCGGCGTCGACATCACTGCCACGCCGCCCGCGAGGGCCATCGAACACTCGCCGGAGCGCAGCGCCTGCGCGGCCAGGTGCAGGGCGACGAGCGACGACGAGCACGCCGTGTCGACCGTCATGGCCGGGCCCAGCAGCCCGAAGGAGTAGGCGATGCGGCCCGACATGATGCTGGGCGTCCCGCCGGTGAGCAGGTGGCCCTCGACGCCGTCGGGGGCGTCGTGCATACGGGGTCCGTAGTCCTGGACGGTCGCGCCCACGAAGACGCCGGTCTGGCTTCCCCGTACGTCCTCCGGGGTGATGCCCGCGCGCTCGAAGGTCTCCCAGGCCGTCTCCAGGAGGAGCCGCTGCTGCGGGTCCATGCCCAGGGCCTCGCGCGGCGAGATCCCGAAGAAGCCCGCGTCGAACAGTCCCGCGTCGTGCAGGAAGCCGCCCTCACGGGCGTACGTCGTACCCGACCGCTCCGGGTCGGCGCTGTAGAGCGCCTCCAGGTCCCAGCCTCGGTCGTCCGGGAAGCCGGAGACCACGTCGGCGCCGCCGGCGACCAGCCGCCACAGCTCCTCGGGCGAGCCGACGCCGCCGGGGAAGCGGCAGCCCATGCCGACGATCGCGATCGGCTCGTCGGCCGCGTAGGCCGCCGGGACGAGACCGGCGCCGGCCTGCTCGGGGGCCGTACCGTCCGCCTCCGCGAGGACGTGTTCGGCCAGGGCGTGCGGGGTCGGGTAGTCGAAGAGCAGCCCGGAAGAGAACCGCAGGCCCGTCGCGCTCGCGAGGCTGTTGCGGAGCTCGACCGCCATGAAGGAGTCGAACCCCAGGTCCTTGAACGGCCGCCGCATCTCCACGGCACCCGCGTCACCGAGCACGGCGGCGACGTGCGCGGCGACGAGCTCGCCCACCACGCGCACCCGCTCGTCGTCGCCCAGCCCGTGGAGCCGCTGCGCGAGCGCGGTCACAGCGACGGCGGCCTGCGGCGCGGCCGGGGCGTCGTCGATCCAGTAGCGCTCCCGCTGGAAGGCGTACGTGGGCAGGTCGACGCGACGGGCGCCGGAACCCTCGTAGTACGCCTTCCAGTCCACGGCCACGCCGTTCACGAAGAGGCGCGCGAGGGCGGTGACGAGTTGCTGCGGTTCGGGACGGCCCTTACGGAGGGCGGGGATGCCGTTGGCCAGGGCCGACAGAACGGCATCCGGGCCGAGTTCGAGGAGGTTCTCCACCCCCTGGGCCTCGACGGTGCGGATCGCGTCGGCGAAACGGACCGGACGGCGGACGTGCTCGACCCAGTACTCGACCGACTGGAGTTCCTCGGCCGTGGCCACCTGGCCGGTGACGGTGGAGACGATCGGGATACGAGGCGTACTGAACGACAACCCCGCCACCACCGCGCGGAAGTCCTCCAGCATCGGCTCCATCAGAGGCGAGTGGAACGCGTGGCTCACCGTGAGCTGCTTGAACTTCACACCCAAGGACCGGGCGATCTCCAACACGACCGCCTCGACACCCGCGATGACGACGGACTCGGGGCCATTCACGGCCGCGATACCGGCTTCGGCCTCACGCCCAGCCAGCAACGGCAGAACCGTCTCCTCCGACGCCTGCACAGCCACCATCGCGCCGCCCGAAGGCAGGGCCTGCATCAGACGACCACGGGCCGACACCAGCTTGGAAGCGTCCTCCAGAGACAACACCCCGGCCACGTGCGCGGCGGTGATCTCACCGATCGAGTGCCCGGTCAGGACCTCGGGCTTCACACCCCAGGACTCGATCAGACGGTAGAGAGCGACTTCGAGCGCGAAGAGGGCCGGCTGCGTGTTCCCGGTCTCGTCCAGGCCCTCACCGGTGAAGACGACCTCCTGGAGATCGCCGTCCAAGTGCGACAGGACCTCGTCGAAAGCCGTAGCGAAGGCGGGGAAGGCTTCGTACAGCTCCTTGCCCATACCGGCCCGCTGAGCACCCTGACCGGTGAACATCACGCCCACCCGACCAGAACCAGCCACACCCTCCACGGTCTCGTCCCCGACGATCACCGCCCGGTGCTCAAACACCGACCGCGACAAGACCAGCGACGCACCCACATCCACGGGGCGAGCATCGGTACCAGCCGCGAAGGTACGCACTCGCTCGATCTGATCCCGCAGCGCACCCTCCGTACGCCCGGACACCACCCACGGCACCACCGCCGGAGCCACACCCTCCTCCAGTACGGCCACGCTCTCCGGCGCCTGCTCCAGCACCACATGCGCGTTCGTCCCGCCCATGCCGAACGAGCTGACGCCCGCCACCAGGGGGCGGTCCGGGTGGGGCCACGGGGTGAGGTCGCGCTGGACGCGCAGGTTCAGTTCGTCGAGGGGGATGTCGGGGTTCGGGGTCTCGAAGTTGAGGCTGGCCGGGATCTCGCGGTGCTTGACGGCGAGGGCCGCCTTGATGAACCCGGCGATGCCCGCCGCGCCCTCCAGGTGCCCGATGTTCGTCTTGACGGAGCCGACCAGCAGGGGCTGTCCGGCGTCGCGGTGTCCGCCGCCCAGGACCGCGCCCAGGGCGGCGGCCTCGACGGGGTCGCCGACCTTCGTGCCGGTGCCGTGGAGTTCGACGTACTGCACGTCCTGCGGGGCGAGGCCGGCGCGCGCGTAGGCGCGGCGGAGGACGTCCTCCTGGGCGTTCCCGCTGGGCGTGGTCAGGCTGCTGTCGCTGCCGTTGTTGACGGCGCTGCCGCGGATCACGCAGTAGACGTCGTCGCCGTCGGCGAGGGCGCGCGCCAGGGGCTTGAGGAGCACGGCGCCGCCGCCCTCGCCCCGGACGTATCCGTTGGCCCGGCTGTCGAAGGTGTAGCAGCGGCCGTCGGGCGACAGGCCGCCCCAGCGGGCGGAGAGTTCGGTCGTCTCGGCGAGGATGCTGAGGTTGACGCCGCCGACGATCGCGGCGTCGGCCTCGCCGGTCCGCAGGCTCTCGCAGGCGAGGTGGACGGCGACGAGGGACGAGGACTGGCCGGAGTCGACGATGAGGCTGGGGCCGCTGGTGCCCAGGAAGTACGAGATCCGGTTGGCGATGATGCTGCGGTGGATGCCCGTGGTGGTGTGCTGGGTGGTGCCGTCGACGCCGTCGCGGTAGACGAGCTTGGCGTAGTCGTCCCAGATGGTGCCGATGAAGACGCCGAGCCGGCTGCCCTCGATGTCGGCGGGTACGGTGCCCGCGTCTTCGAGGACCTCCCAGGCGAGTTCGAGCATGAGCCGCTGCTGCGGGTCCATGAAGGAGGCCTCGCGCGGGGAGATGCCGAAGAAGCCGGGGTCGAACCGGTCGATCCGGTCGAGGAAGGCGCCCTGCGTGTCGCCGGCCCAGCGGTCCTCGGGGACCCCGGTGATCGCGTGTGCTCCGCTGCGGAGGAGTTCCCAGAGGGATCCCGGCGTCGGGGCCTGCGGGAAGCGGCAGGCCATCCCGACCACTGCGATCGCGTCATTCTGATCGACCTCGACATCGACGGAGTCGTCCGAGTCGCCATTCACGACGAATGCAGTGTCACTCATCACTCGACCTCACCACTAAGTAATCAACGGCATTCTGAATTTGCACCCAATACTGCTTCCTTACGTTGCACCGTAGCCGGACGGCACCCCCTTGTGAGCCCCTAACAATCCCCTACAGGTCTTTGTCCTGCGGGCACGACAAAGGCGCGGCACCGATTTAACGGTGCCGCGCACGGTACGAAATGTTCAGTACACGAGAACGGGCTTGACCGTCCGTCCCCGCTCGGAATCCTCGGCGGCCTTGTTGATGTCGTCGAAGGGATAGGTCTGGATGAGGCGGTCGAAGGGGAAGCGGCCGGCCCGGTGGAAGGCGATGAGCCGCGGGATGAAGAGCGCGGGAACGGTGTCGCCCTCCACGACGGCCTTCAGGGTGCGGCCGAAGAGCTGGGAGATGCCGAGGGACACCTCCTGTCCGGTGCCGCCCGAGCCGACGATCGCCGCCGTGCCGCCGGTGTTGAGGACGTCGACGGAGGCGCGGACGGTCTGCGGGACGCCGACGGCGTCGACGGCGAAGTCGGCGCCCGAGCCGGTGAGGTGGACGACGTCCCGGTTGAGGGTGTCGGAGCCGGCGCGCAGGACGTGGGTGGCGCCCAGGTCGAGGGCGAGGTCGAGCCGGTGGTCGTGGTGGTCGGTGACCAGGATCCGGTCGCAGCCGGCGATGCGGGCCGCCATGACGGCGGCCAGGCCGACCGCTCCGGCGCCGAAGACGACGATGCTGCTGCCGGGCGGCGGCGCGAGCGAGTCGAGGACGGTGCCGGCGCCGGTCTGGAGCCCGCAGCCCATGGGGCCGAGGAGTTCCAGGGGGGCGTCGCCGATGTCGTCCTCGACGCGGACGACGCTGCGTTCGTGGACCACGACCTCGTTGCTGAAGGAGGACTGGCCGAAGAAGTGCGCGCCGAGTTCGCCGCCGTCGGCGTCGCGGTAGGCGGTGGTGCCGTCCTTGCGCCGGCCGTACAGGTTCATGCCGAGGAACTTGGCGCAGTGCATGGGGTGGCCGCTGCGGCAGTTGCGGCACTGGCCGCAGCTCATCGGGGCGAGGACGACCCGGTCGCCCACGGCGACCGAGCCGACGCCCGCCCCGACGGCCGTGACGACTCCGCTGCCTTCGTGGCCGAGAACGGCCGGGACGCCGGGGGGCATGATCTGGTCGCGGGCCAGCAGGTCGGTGTGGCACAGGCCGGTCGCGACGAGGCGGACCGTCACTTCGTCGATGCGGGGTTCCTCCAGGTGGAGGTCCTCGATCAGGAACGGGCCCCCCTTCTCCCTGACGATCGCCGCCTTGGTGACAGACATCGGAGTTCCTTCCTCGTGGTGCGGGGTACCGGTGACCGGTGGCCGGGTCAGCCGGCCTGGTGCACGGCCCTGACGCCTCCGTTCTCGAAGGCCAGGTTCTTCTCGTGCGGTACGGGCAGGTCCGCGAAGGCGAACGGGGCGACGTCGCGGTCGGCCATGACGAGCCAGGCCTGCCCGGTGCGCCGGTCGGCGAGGACGGTCTCCAGGGCGTCAACCACGTCGGCCGAGGTCGCGATGGGAAGGCCGGCCCGGGTGAGCTCGTCCATCCGCTCGGCGATGAGCGGGGTGTCGACGAGCCCGGGGCACAGGGCGTTGATGGAGATGCCGTCCGCCTCCAGGACCGGCCCCAGGGACCGTACGAGTCCGACGACCGCGTGCTTGCTGGCCGCGTAGAAGACCTCGTACGAGGGGCGCATCCCGGTGGCGCTGGCGGTGACGACGACGGAGCCGCCGCTCGCCTTGAGCGGGCCGTACGCCGCCTGGACGCCGAAGACCACCGAGTCCAGGTTGACGCCCATCAGCCGGCGGTAGCGCTCGGGTGCGAACGCCTCGCCGATGGTCGTGCCGCTGATGGTGCCCGCGTTGAGGTGGACGACGTCGAGCCGGCCGTACGCCTCCACGGCGGCCGCGACCGCCGCCTCGTTGTCGGCGAGTTCCGTGACGTCGGTACGGACGAAGAGGGCGCCCGTCTCGGCGGCCAGGGCCTCGCCGCGCCCGGTGTCCACGTCGGCGACGACGACCCGGCTGCCGTGCCCGGCGAACCGGCGGACGGCGGCGGCGCCGATGCCGCTCGCCCCGCCGGTCACCAGGACGACGGCGTTCTCGAAGGAGTGCGCGGCCGGGGTCACGGCAGCTGCACGGAGAGCTTGTGGCGGAAGACGTTGCGCGGGTCCCACTTGGCCTTGGCCTTCTGCAGCCGGGCGTAGTTGCCCTTGTAGTAGAGGGTCGGCCAGGGCACGGTGGAGGAGTTCCACGCCGGGTCGAGGACGTCGGTGTCCGGCCAGTTGACGAAGAGGCCGTCGTAGCGGTCGTTCGGGACGGGGTAGCCGCCGGTGTCGGCGTACAGGGCCCGGTAGAACTCCCTGTTCCAGGCGAGGTGGCGGGCGTCGTCGGCCGGCACGTCCCAGCAGCTGAAGACCGAGGCCAGCATGATGGCGGTGCGGTGCGAGGAGGCGGTCGCCGACTCCGCCTGGGCGTTGATCTGGCCGCCGAAGGAGCCCAGGCTGAAGCTGGAGGCGGTGTGGGAGTACGTCGCCGAGGTCAGGTACTCGTAGACGGTGGCCGCCTGGTCGTCGGAGTACCGCTTGACGAGCAGGCCGCCCTTGGTGCGGGACCGGGGCGGGCCCTGGACTCCCATGGCGACGGCGGTGTCGGGGGCGTTGACCGTGGTGTACTGCCAGGCCTGCCTGCCGGTGTTGATCAGGGTGGCGCGCGGGGTGACGTTGGCGGTCAGGGCGGTGAGGAAGCCGTTGAGCAGCTGCTCGTTGCCCGGGACGGTCGGGTCGACCTGGGCCGAGACGAAGATGCGGCCGGCCTCCTTGCGGGGCGCGATCATCGAGGCGTAGAGCTGGTTGCCGGCCTGGCCGGGGGCGCTGTTCTGCTCGTGCCAGGTGCCGAAGTTCTTGAGCAGCTGGACGAAGGAGACCTTGTCCATGTCGGCCCAGTTCCAGATGGCGCGGCCGGTCATGAGGGCGGCCGGGCGCTTGGGCAGCGCGTCGCCGGGCTTGGTGGAGGTGACGCCGGGCGAGCGCATCCAGAAGCGGGTGACGACGCCGAAGTTGCCGCCGCCACCACCGGCGTGGGCCCACCACAGCTCGCGGTTGGGGTCGTTGGGCTCGCGGGTGGCGATGACGGTGCTGACGCCGCCCGAGGCGTTGACGGTGACGACCTCGACCGCGTACAGGTGGTCGGCGACCAGGCCGTACTGGCGGGAGAGCGCCCCGACGCCGCCGCCGATGATGTGGCCGCCGGCGCCGACGGCGGGGCACAGGCCGGCGGGGAGGGTGACGCCCCAGCCGAAGTCGAGCGTGCGGTAGATCTGGCCGAGCGTGGCGCCGGGCTCGATGCAGAACGCCTTGCGGCCGGAGTCGTACGTCACCGCGCGCATCTCGGAGAAGTCGATGACGATCTGCGTGGCCGGGTCCTCGACCAGACCGTCCAGTCCGTGCCCGCCGGAACGGACCGCGATGCGCTTTCCGGCGGCGACCGCCTCGTACACCGCCTTGGCCACCTGGGAGGTGTCCCGCACGATGCGGAACGACTCGGGAGCGGCTTTGTAGAGCTTGTTCCAGTTGCGCAGCTGGAGATCCGCGTACCGCGGGTCATTGGGAAGTACGGTGACGGCCGGCGCCGCGGATTCGGTGGATATGGACGCGGGACCGTCCACGGCCGACGCCTGATTGGCCACGGTGAGCCCTGCGGCCACCGCACCGGCCCCCACTATTACTTTTCGTCTGGTGTGAACAGACATGGAAAAGCCCCCCTGAGCATGAATGGGAAAGAACGCGAACGGCTCGATAGGAGATTATCGGCCCCTGGCCGAATTCAATCCCCTAGGGAGCCCCTATCCGTCCCCTATCCATCCCCTATAAACCCCCGGGAGAGGTGTGAGGCTGCCGGCTGTCGCTCGTTCAGTCGGTGACGGTCCAGGTGTCGTTGCCGGTGAGGAGGTGGGTGAGGTCGCCCTTGCCGTGTTGTTCGACGGCGGTGTCGAGTTGTTCGGCCATGAGGGTGTCGTAGACGGGCCGGTCGATGGCGCGGAAGACGCCGATGGGGGTGCGGTGGAGGGTGTCGGGGTCGGCGAGGCGGGAGAGGGCGAAGGCGGTGGTGGGGGTGGTGGCGTGGGCGTCGTGGATGAGGATGTCGTCCTCGTTTTCGGGGGTGATGTCCACGACGTCGAGGTCGCCGGTGGCCGGGTTGCGCACGACGCCTCTGGTGTGGTCGGTGCCGAAGCGGATCGGCTGTCCGTGTTCGAGGCGGATGACGGCTTCTTGGGCCTGGTCTTTGTCTTTGAGGGTGTCGAAGGCGCCGTCGTTGAAGATGTTGCAGTTCTGGTAGATCTCGACGAGTGCGGTGCCGTTGTGGTCGGCGGCCTGGCGCAGGACGTCGGTGAGGTGTTTGCGGTCGGAGTCGATGGTGCGGGCCACGAAGGAGGCTTCGGCGCCGAGTGCGAGGGAGACCGGGTTGAACGGGGCGTCCAGGGAGCCCATCGGGGTGGATTTGGTGATCTTCCCGGTCTCGGAGGTGGGGGAGTACTGGCCTTTGGTGAGGCCGTAGATGCGGTTGTTGAAGAGCAGGATGGTGAGGTTGACGTTGCGGCGCAGGGCGTGGATGAGGTGGTTGCCGCCGATGGACAGGGCGTCGCCGTCGCCGGTGACGACCCAGACCGACAGGTCACGGCGCGAGGTCGCGAGGCCGGTGGCGATGGCGGGGGCGCGGCCGTGGATGGAGTGCATCCCGTAGGTGTTCATGTAGTAGGGGAAGCGGGAGGAGCAGCCGATGCCGGAGACGAAGACGATGTTCTCCCTGGCGAGGCCGAGTTCGGGCATGAAGCCCTGGACGGCGGCCAGGACGGCGTAGTCGCCGCAGCCGGGGCACCAGCGCACTTCCTGGTCGGACTTGAAGTCCTTCATCGACTGGGCGGCCTCGGCCCGGGGGACCAGGCTCAGCAGTGGCTCAGGCATCGATGGCCTCCTTCAGGACGGCGGCGAGCTGTTCGGCCTTGAACGGCATCCCGTTGACCTGGGTGTGACTGCGCGCGTCCACCAGATACTTCGCCCGCAGCAGGGTGGCGAGCTGGCCGAGGTTCATCTCCGGCACCACCACCGTGTCGTACTGCTGGAGCACCTCGCCGAGGTTCTTCGGGAACGGGTTGAGGTGCCGCAGATGCGCCTGCGCGATCGCCCCGCCCTCGCGGCGGATCCGGCGCACGGCCGCGGTGATGGGCCCGTAGGTGGAACCCCACCCAAGCACCAGGGTGCGGGCCCGGTCGGGGTCGTCGACCTCGACGTCGGGGACGGTGATGTTGTCGATTTTGGCCTGGCGGGTGCGGACCATGAAGTCGTGGTTGGCCGGGTCGTAGGAGATGTTCCCGGTGCCGTCCTGCTTCTCGATCCCGCCGATCCGGTGCTCCAGCCCCGCCGTCCCCGGCACCGCCCACGGCCGCGCCAGCGTCTCCGGATCACGCTTGTAGGGCCAGAACACCTCACTGCCGTCGGCCAGTTCGTGGTTGGGGCCGGTGGCGAACGCGGTCCGCAAGTCCGGCAGCTCCCCGGTGTCCGGGATACGCCAGGGCTCGGAGCCGTTGGCGAGGTAGCCGTCGGACAGCAGGAAGACCGGGGTGCGGTACGTCAGGGCGATCCGGGCGGCTTCCAGGGCCGCGTCGAAGCAGTCCCCCGGGGTCCGGGGCGCGACCACCGGCACCGGCGCCTCACCGTTGCGCCCGTACATCGCCTGCAGCAGATCGGCCTGCTCGGTCTTCGTCGGCAACCCCGTCGAGGGGCCACCACGCTGAATGTCCACGATCAGCAACGGCAACTCCAGGGACACCGCCAGACCGATCGTCTCGCTCTTGAGCGCCACCCCCGGCCCCGACGTCGTCGTCACCGCCAGCGAGCCGCCGAACGCGGCCCCGAGGGCGGCGCCGATGCCGGCGATCTCGTCCTCGGCCTGGAAGGTGCGCACGCCGAAGTTCTTGTGCTTCGACAGTTCGTGCAGGATGTCGGAGGCCGGTGTGATCGGATACGAGCCGAGGTAGAGCGGCAGGTCGGCCTGCCGGGACGCCGCGACCAGCCCGTAGGACAGGGCCAGGTTGCCGGAGATGTTGCGGTAGGTGCCGGGCGGGAAGGCGGCGGTGGCGGGGGCGATCTCGTAGGAGACGGCGAAGTCCTCGGTGGTCTCGCCGAAGTTCCAGCCGGCCCGGAACGCGGCCACGTTCGCCTCCGCGATCCGCGGCTTCTTCGCGAACTTCGCCCGCAGGAACGCTTCCGTGCCCTCGGTCGGCCGGTGATACATCCACGACAGCAAACCCAGCGCGAACATGTTCTTCGACCGCTCGGCCTCCTTGCGGGACAGCCCGAAGTCCTTCAGCGCCTCGATCGTCAGGGTCGTCAGCGGCACCGGATGCACCCGGTAGCCCTCCAGTGAACCGTCCTCCAGCGGCGAGACCGCATAGCCGACCTTCGCCATCGCCCGCTTCGCGAACTCGTCCGTGTTGACGATGATCTCCCCGCCCCGCGGCACATCGGCCAGATTCGCCTTCAGGGCGGCGGGGTTCATCGCGACCAGCACGTTCGGCGCGTCACCGGGGGTGAGGATGTCGTGGTCGGCGAAGTGCAGCTGGAACGAGGAGACGCCGGGCAGGGTCCCGGCCGGCGCCCGGATCTCGGCCGGGAAGTTCGGCAGCGTCGACAGATCGTTCCCGAACGACGCCGTCTCCGAGGTGAACCGGTCACCCGTCAACTGCATCCCGTCACCCGAATCACCCGCGAAACGAATGATCACCCGATCGAGCCGACGCACTTCCTTCACGGGATCCGCGAACTCCCCCGTCTCCCCGGACGTCTCGGCCTTCTCCGACGTGCGCATCCGCCCGCTACTCCTGGTCCGTCTTCGCGGCGGCGGGCGCCGCGGGCCGCTGCGGCCGCACGTTGATCAGCGTGCCGGCGAGCACCGCTCCGAGCAGGGCCACGCCCGCGGCGAACGCGCAGGCCACGGCCAGGCCGTGCACGGAGGCCTCCTGCGTCGTCGTGGCGGTGACGGCGCGGGAGCCGAGGTAGGTGGCCGCGGCGCTCGTCGAGATGGTGTTGAGCAGGGCCGTTCCGATCGAACCGCCCACCTGCTGCGAGGTGTTGACGACCGCGGAGACGATTCCGGCGTCGCGGGCCTCGGTCGCGGACATGGCCGTCTGGAAGACGGGCACGGCCAGGTTGCCGACGCCGATCCCGAAGAGGAACAGGGCGGGGAACACGCCGGTCAGGTAGTCGCTCTCGGGGGTGAGGCGGGTCAGCACGAGGAGGCCGAGCGCCGAGATCACCAGTCCGGCCACGATCATCACGTTGGGCCGCAGGCGCAGCAGCAGCTTGCTGGCGACCTTCGTGGAGTAGACGGCGGCGGTGACGATGTACGCGAGGAAGGCCAGGCCGGCCTTCAGGGGCGAGTACTCCATGACGGTCTGGAGCTGGTACGTCATGCCGAGGAACATGCCGAGCATACAGAACGCGGAGATCGCCATGGCGAGGAAAGCGCCCCCGCTGTTGCGGTTGGTGATGACCCGCAGCGGCAGCAGGGGGCGCGCGGACTTGGCCTGGACGACGACGAACGCGCCGAGCAGGACCACCGCCGCGACCAGCGAGCCGACGATGACGGGCGAGCCCCAGCCCTTCGTACCGCCTTCGCCCAGGCCGTAGATGAGGGCGAGCATTCCGCCGGTGGCGAGGACCGCGCCGGGGACGTCGAGCCTGGTCTCGGGGTTGCGCTTCGGGGTGGGCAGGGCGAGGTAGCCGCCGACGACGATCGCGGCGGCGAAGAGGATGTTGATGTAGAAGCACCAGCGCCAGTCGAGGTAGTCGGTGAGGGCGCCGCCGAGGATGAGGCCGGTGGCGCCGCCGGACATCGAGATGGCGGTGAAGATGCCGAACGCCTTGGCGCGTTCGGCGGCGTCGGTGAAGGTGCTGCTGATCAGGGAGAGCGTCGAGGGCGCGATGAGGGCGGCGAAGACGCCCTGGGCCGCGCGGGATCCGATGAGCATCGCGGGGGTGGTCGCGATGCCGCCGAGCGCGGAGGCGAGGGCGAAGCCGACGACGCCGATCATCAGGGAGCGCTTGACGCCGATGATGTCGCCGATGCGTCCGCCGAGCAGCAGCAGGCCGCCGAAGGTGAGGGCGTAGGCGGTGACGGTCCACTGGCGGGACACGTCGGTGAGGCCGACGGCCTCCTGTGCGGAGGGCAGGGCCACGGCGATGATGGTGGCGTCGAGCCACACCATCAGCTGGGCGAGGGAGATGACCACCAGGCCCCACCAGCGGGAGTCCCGCTTGGCTCCGGCTTCGTCGCTCGCGCTGCCGCTCGCGCTGCCGGTCGCGGTGTTCGTCGTCACTTCTCGCTCGTCTCGGTGTAGGTGATGGCCCGGGAGGGGCACAGGTAGGCGGCCTCGTGGACCGACTCGGCCTCGGCGGGGACGGCCCGGTCGCGCAGGACGACGACGGTGCCGATGTCGTCCTGGTCGAAGAGGTCGGGTGCGGTCATGACGCACTGTCCGGCGCCGATGCAGACGGAGGTGTCCGCGGTGATGCGGAGCGGCACGGCCGGCCTCCCCGTCACCAGGCGACCGGCAGTTCGGCGAGGCCGAACACCAGTCCCTGCTTGACCTCGATCTCGTCCACGGGCCGGTCGAGCCGGAGGTCCGGGACGCGGTCGAAGAGGGTGCGCAGGGCGACGTCGAGTTCGACGCGGGCCAGGTTCTGGCCGATGCACTGGTGGATGCCGAAGCCGAAGCTGAGGTGGTTGCGGACGTTGCGGTGGATGTCGAGCTCGTTGGGGCGCTCGAACTGCGCCTCGTCGCGGTTGGCGGCGGGGTTGAGGAAGATGATCCCGTCGCCCTCGCGGATGGTGACGCCGCCGACCTCGACGTCGGCGGTGGAGACGCGGGAGAGGCCGCCGGTGAGGGAGAGGAAGCGGAGGAGTTCCTCGACGGCGTTGCGCCAGAGGCCGCTGTCGGCCCGGAGTTCGGCGAGCTGCTCGGGGTGTTCGAGGAGGGTGAGGACGCCGAGGGCGATGGTGTTGGCGGTGGTCTCCTGGCCGGCGATGACCAGGACGAGGGCGTAGCGGACCAGTTCCTCGCGGTCGAGGGTGCCGGCCTTGACCTGGGTCACGAGGTCGTCGAGGAGGCCCTCGCCGGGCTCGGTCTCCTTGGCGACGAGGAGCCGGTCGAGGTAGTCGGTGAGGTCGGCCATGGCGTCGACGACCTGCTCGGGGTCGAAGCGGCGGTAGGTGAGGTCCTCGAAGTGGTCGCGGTCCTCGTAGGGGATGCCGAGGAGCTGGGAGAGGACCATGGCGACGAGCGGCTTGACGTAGACGTCGAGCAGGTCGGCGGAGTCGCCGGCGGCGACCATGTCGTCGGCGAGCCGGGCGGCGGTCTTCTCGATCTCGGGCTTGATGCCGGCGATCTTCTTGAGGGTGAAGCTGGGCAGGATGTCGCGGCGCTGCTTGGTGTGCTCGGGCGGGTCGGTGCGGATGAGGGCGCCGATGGCGGCCGAGCGGGGGGTCTGGAGCTGGGTGAGCGCCGGGATCGGCATGGGGAAGTTGGGGTGGAAGCGGTTGACCGACATGGCCGGGTGGGACATGAGTTCGCGGGTCTCGGCGTGGCCGGTGACCGCCCAGACCGGGCGGCCGTCGAACTGGCGGACCCGGGTGACGGATCCGCGGGCGCGGAGGTCCTCGTACTCCTTGGGCGGGTGGTACGGGCAGGTGCGGGTCATGGGGAGTTCGGGCGGTGCGGACTCGGGCGGCGCGGCCGGGGTCCCGGGCGCGGCGGCGGTCTCGGTCATGGGTGTCTCCGATCCGGTGCGAGGGGGCCGCTCAGGGCGCCGGGGTGAGGAAGTGGCCGTCGACGCGGACCAGCTCTCCGGTGATGTTGGTGTTGGCCCGGGAGCAGAGGAAGACGATGGTGCGGGCGACGTCCTCGGGGTCGGTGTTCCGCTTGGTGGCCGCGGCGTCGGCGGTGTAGTTGAGCAGGGCCGGTGACATCTGCTTGTCGCCGGGGGTGAAGCCGGGCAGGACGACGTTGGTGAGGATGCCGGCGCGGCCGAGTTCGCGGGACATCACGCGGGTCAGCCCGTGGAGGCCCGCCTTGGCGCTGGCGTAGGCGGCGCGGCCGGGGTAGCCGTCCTCCGCGAAGGTGGAGGAGACGTGCACGATGCGGCCCCAGCCGGAGGCGCGCATGGGGCCGACGACGGCGCGGCTGAGGAGGTAGGGGCCGAGGAGGTTGGCCTGGAGGGACGCGGCGAAGCGCTCCGGCGGCTCGGTCTCGAAGAGTTCGCCGGGGCGGGGGAAGTCGGGCAGGGCGACGGCGTTGTTGACGAGGACGTCGACGGCGCCCCAGCGCTCCCCCACGGCGTTCAGCAGGCGGGTGATGGAGGCGGGGTCCCCCTGGTCGAGCCGTTCGGCGACGACCTCGCCGGTGCCGTCGCCGAGTTCGGCGCGGCGTACCGTCTCCTTCGCCCCGGCGGGGTTGCTGTGGTACGTGGCGACGACCCGGGCGCCCTCCGCGGCGAAGGCCGTGGCGGTCGCCCGGCCGATGCCCCCGCTGGCGCCGGTGACGACGACGACTTTGTCCTTGAGTCCGAAATCCATCGTGTGCCTCTGCTGTTGTTTCCTGTGCCGCCGGGCGGTGTGCCCGGCGGCGTCGTGGATCAGCCGAGCCGGGAGCGGAGCTCCTGGCGGTCGGCGAGCTGGAGCTTGCGGTAGGTACGGGTGAGGTGCTGTTCGACGGTGCTGACGGTCACCGACAGTTCGCGGGCGATCTTCTGGTTGGAGATGCCCTGCGCGGCGAGGACGGCGACGCGCCGCTCGGAGGGGCTGAGCTGCTGGAGGCAGACGGCGTTGCGGTCGTAGATCTTGTACCGCGGCACGTCGGCGTGGTCGCGGTTCTGGATCAGGTCGCCGCTGCGCAGTCCGGCGACGACCGTGGGCAGCGTCGGGGTGCCGGTGGCTTCCCTCAGGTGTTCGAAGATGGCTTCGCGCAGGTCGAAGCGGGTTTCGCCGGGCCCGTCGTCGAAGGTGGCCTGCCAGGGCCGGTCCAGTGACTGGACGATGTACTCCACGGACTGGCTGTAGTCGCCCATGGCCATGTACGTCGCGGCGGCCGACAGCTGCCAGGGCATCCGCCAGCCGCGGTCGAGGTCCCAGTCGGCGAGGACGCGTCCGCAGCGCAGGAAGTCGGCCAGGGCCGGGAGGTGGTCGCCCTGGGCCAGGTGGTGGTGGCCGCGGGCGTAGAGGTAGCCGAGTCCGTAACGGGTCTCGTACATGGACGCGGGTACGCGGCGGCGCAGCAGGACGGCCGTCTCGTCCGGTGTGCCGAGGAGGGTGTGGGCGAGTACGAGGGTGGCGAGCGGGCCGCCGACGCGTACGCCCCAGCGGCGGGCGGGCAGTTGTCTCAGGGCTTGGCCGGCGTCGGTGACGGCCGCCGTGGGGTCGCCGAGGGCGAGGGCGCTCTCGGCGCGCAAGGCGGTGAGCTGGGCCCGCCACGGTGTGATGTCGTCGCCCTGCGCGTCGGCGAGGAAGCGGTCGCACCAGGCGCGGGCCTGTTCGGGTGCGCCGCTGTGGATCTGTGCCCACAGCGCGGCGAGGACGGCGGGAGCCGTCTCGTCGGTGAAGATGCCGCGTTCGAGGGCCTGCTCGGCGAGGCCGGTGGTCTGCCGCGGGTCGGTGCGGCCGGTCAGGATGCCGGCGAGCGACCAGGCCGCGGCGTAGCGGGCGTCGGGTACGGAGGTGGTGTCGATCCTCGTGCGGGGGGCGCGGTTGCCGACGGCCTGCCGGAGCAGGCCGGGGAATTCGGCGGCGACCAGGAGCTTGCCGGCCTCCAGGTCGGTGACGCGCCGGTTCTCGCGCGAGGTGAGGTCGTGGATGCCCCGGTCGATGGTGCCGACGATGTCGCGGGCCTCCCACAGGGTCTCCGGCCGGTGGCCGGAGACCCGGAACTCCTCGCCCGAGTGGCGCTCGGGCAGGTGGGCGGAGACGAACCCGTTCTCGAAGGACTCCAGCCACTGGGCCGCGTCCTCGGCCGACACGCCGTCGGCGTTGAGGGCGACGGCGGTCTGCCGGCCGAGGTGGGCCCGTCGTTTGCGCGGGATGTAGCCGAGGACCGCCGCCCGTGCGACGGGGTGGCGGAATCCGCCGTCGGCGAGGAGACCGGCGGCGACGAGGTCGCGCGTGGCCTCCTCCACGGCGGTGGTCTCGGTGGCGGCGAGTTCGGCGATCAGCCGGGGTGAACGGCTGTCGCCGGCCACGGCGATCGCCTCGGCGATCTCGCGCGCTTCGGGGTCGAGCCGGTGCAGGCACTCCAGGACCGCTTGTGCGTAGGAGGCGCCCACGACGGTCCTGCCGCCGGCGAAGTCGCGCAGCAGGGCCGTGGTGATGAGCAGGTTGCCGTTGGAGAGCCGGAGCGTGCGGGAGGCGGCGTCCGGGGTGAGCCGGACGCCGAAGTCCGCGGCGAGGTCCCGCACCTGCTCGGCGGTGAGCGAGGTGAGGGAGATCTTGCGGAAGGTGGACCGGCCGGCGAGTTCGTCGGCCAGCCAGTGGGATCCGTAGGGCGAGTTGGTGCGGTCGGCGGCGACGACGAGCACCCGGCGGTCGGCGATGTCGGACGACAGCCGGGTGATCAGCCGTGCGGACGCGGGGTCCGCGTGGCGGAGGTCGTCGACGCGGACGAGTACGGTCGCGTCCCGCGCCATGCGCAGGATTTCCGCGACCGTCGCCGTGATGCCCCGATCGGTGTCCGGGGCGCGCTCGCCGAGCAGTTGTCGGCCGACGGCGAGCGGTCCGGTGTCACCGAACGGTGAGCAGTCCGCCCGGAGTACCCGGACGTCCCGTGCGGCGGCGTATGCGGCGAACTCGTCGAGCAGTGTGGTCTTTCCGGCCGCGACGGGCCCTGTCACCAGTGCGGTCCTGCCGTATTCCGCAGTCGCGTCGGCCAGTATGTCGCGGAGTACTTTCCACCCGAATGTGGATTGCATAGAGGCCATCAGGCCTCCCCCCAGTGTCGCAATACCGGGTGTTCCCGGCCTAAGAAGTCACTGTCACGTCCACGTGCCGGACAGGGGATCATCCCCAGCCCTGATCGTCTTTTTCTTCACCGGTGGTCACCGGCACGGAGACTGCGCGGATGTCGTCGTGGATCTGGTGCGAGAAGGAGATTCCCACGAATGCGGCGCACACCAGGAGAAAGGTGGACGCGGTGTGCACGGCATGACTGAAATGGCTCATCAGATACCCCCCATGTAACTGACAGATGAACACGATGCTACGTGGGCGACCCGCTTGACCAGCGGGAACCGCCTCCGCTCAATCATCACAAAAAAATCGGCCCCCTCCACGAGACCGTAGGATCCAGTTGCTGACTGACCGAAAGTTGAGGGGGATGCAATCCGTGACGTACAGCGACATACCAGACACCTCTGGTATCCCGCAGGCCGGCGCTGTCGCCCATCGGGTCTACGCGTACGCCGTCCACCGCGTGTGCATCGACGTCCCCACCTGCGCCCGGGATCTGGACATTCCCCCCGAACAGGTGGAGGAAACGGTGAGGGACCTGACACACCTGCGCCTGCTGCTGCCGGCGCAGGGGTCGAGGGACGAGTACGTCGCGGTGAACCCCATGTCCGCCTCGCTCCAGCTCCTCGCCCCCTACGACGAGGAACTGCGGGCCCGGCAGCACGCGTTGGAGCAGATCCGGCAGCAGATGCACAGCCTCATGCCGCTGTTCCGGAGCAGCACCCCCGAGGCCCAGCGCGACGCGTCGATCGAGCGCATCGACGACCTGAACGCGGTGCGCGGCATCCTGAGCCGCCTGGCCGAGGAGTGTCAGCACGAGGTCATCACCTCCCAGCCCGGCGGGGCGCGGGACGCCGGCATCCTGGAGGAGGCGGCGCGGCGCGACAGCTACGTCCTGGAGCGCGGTGTCCGGATGCGAACCCTCTACCAGCACACGGCCCGCTTCGACCAGCCCACCCGCGCGTACGTGGACCGCATCTCCCACAAAGGAGCCGAAGTCCGCACCACGGGCAGCGGTTTCATGCGTGCGATCATCTACGACTCCCGCACGGCGGTCATTTCCCTGCCGGACAACCCGCAGGGCGCCGCTCTCGTACAGAATCCCGATATCACCCACTTCATCGTGCAGGCCTTCGAATGGGCGTGGGTGACCGCCGAGCCGTTCAATCCCCGGTTCGACCGCGATGAGATACGTTCGATATCGGATTCGCTGAACCAGACGCTGCTCCGCATGTTGGCGAGCGGTCACGACGACAAGTCGATCGCCCGTCAGCTCGGCATCTCCCCCCGCACCTGCCAGCGCAGGATCTCCGAACTCATGCAGGAGATCGGGGCCCGGACCCGGCTGCAGGCCGGATATCTCATCCGTGAACACGGCCTGGTTCCGCACACCGACGACATCGATTTCCCGGACGAACCTTCCGAGGGCGGCGCGTGACCCGCCGGCACCCCCCTAGGAATGTCTGGGGTCCCCGCCCGTTGCTCCGGACAACCGGCCCTGACTAACGTCGTTTTCCGGGCCTCGGGGCCGATTCCCCGTGCCCTTACGGCGAAGGAAGGTATTCCCCATGAGCAAGATCGTGGTGTTCGGCGCGGGCGGCAAGGCGGGCCGTGAGATCGTGAAGGAGGCCGTGTCCCGCGGTCACGAGGTCACCGCCGTGGTCCGTGACCCGGCCAAGTACGACGATCTCGCCGCGGAGCGGGTCCAGGTCGTGGCGGGCGACATCACCAACGTCCGCAGCGTCACCTCGGTGGCCGCCGGCCACGACGTGGCGATCCACGCGGTCTACGACCAGACGGCGGCCCCCGAGCCGTTCTTCGTCGGCGCCGCCCACGCCCTCCTGGAGAGCCTCCCCGAGGCCGGCGTGAAGCGCGCCCTGATCGTCGGCCTGGTCTCCACCCTGGAGGTCGCGCCGGGTCAGCGCGTCATGGACACCCCGGACTTCCCGGAGGCGTTCCTGGAGTTCTGCAAGGGCCACGCCGCCGGCCTGGAGGTCTTCCGCTCGGCCACCACCGACCTCGACTGGCTGGTCGTCACCCCGCCGATGGTCCTCGACCAGACCCCGCGCACCGGCACCTACCGCGTCGGCGGCGACCAGCTCCTCACCAAGGAGGACGGCACCAGCCACCTCTCCTACGCCGACCTGGCCGTCGCCCTGATCGACGAGGCGGAGACCCCCAAGCACCACCAGACCCGCATCGCCGTGGCGGACTGACCCTTCCCCTCCCCCTCACCAGGGCCCGCCGGCATCCCGCCGCCGGGCCCTGGCGGCTTTCCCACCATGAAGAAGAGCCCCGTACCCCAGGTAGCAGCCGAGCAGACGCACCAGACCGAGCACGACCGTCCACGATCCACACACAGCACCGGACACGCGCCCTGCCGCACTCACTTGTCGACGCCTCTCCCGTCGTCCAGGTTCCGGCCGCCCGAAAGCCCCCGCGGGCAGCGAGGTCGGGTTCTGGTACCGAGCCCCCGCGAAACCCCAGCCCGGACGTCCTACTTGACCGGCTCCAGAATCGCCACGCACTCCACATGGTGCGTCATCGGAAACAGATCGAACGCCCTCAGCGTCCGCACCCGGTACCCCCGCTCCCGGAAGTAGCCCAGGTCGCGGGCCAGGGCCGCCGGGTCGCAGGCGACGTAGGCGATGCGGCGGGCGCCGAGGGTCGTCAGGTGGTGGACGGTCTGCTTGCCGGCGCCGGCGCGCGGGGGGTCGAGGACGATGAGGTCGACCTCGGTGATGCCGGTGCGCGGGAGGACCGATTCGACCTTGCCCTGTTCGATGCGGACCCGGTCGAAGTGCTGCAGGTTGTGGCGGGCGTCCTCCACCGCGCGCTTGCCGGACTCGATGCCGAGGACCGCGCCCTGGTCGCCGACGCGGTCGGCGAGGGCGCCCGCGAAGAGGCCGACGCCGCAGTAGAGGTCGAGGGCGGTGTCGCCCTTGCGCGGGAGGAGGCCCTGCATGACGGCCTTCATCAGGGTGTCGGCGGCCTTCGGGTGGATCTGCCAGAAGCCGCCGCTGCCCACCCGGTGGGTGCGCTCGTCGGCGCGCTCGCGGACGAAGGCGCGGCCGTGGACGCGGTGGACCCCGCCGTCCTTCTCGTCGACGCGCATGACCGAGACCGGCTTGTCGAGCTCGACCAGGGGGAGGCGGGCGCCGGGGCGCGGGGTCAGGATGACCTGGCGGTCGTTCGAGCCCGAGGCGGCGATCGCCTCGACCGAGGCCATCCCCTCCCAGGTCCGCTTCTCGACGCCCAGCTCCGAGACGCCCTCCGCGGCGATCATGCAGTAGTCGATGACCTCCACGTCGTGCGAGCGGTGCTTGCGCAGGCCCGCGCGGCCCTCGGGGTCGATCGCGTACTGGACGCGGGTGCGCCACCGCGGGACCTCGCCCGCGGGCAGCTTGTCGCCCTCGGCCGGCATGACCGTGCCGTCCCAGCCGGCCTCCTCCGGGGTGAGCCCGGCGAGCCGCTGGAGCTGCTCCGCGATCACCTCGCCCTTGAGGCGGCGCTGGGCGCCCGGCTTGGCGTGCTGCCAGTCGCAGCCGCCGCACTTGCCGGGGCCGGCGAACGGGCAGGGGGCCTCGACCCGGTCCTTGGACGGTTCGAGGATCTCGACCGCGTCGGCGCGCAGGAAGCGGGAGGTCTCCTCGCCCTCGGTGACGCGGGCGACGATCCGCTCCCCCGGCAGGGCGTGGCGGACGAAGAGGACCCGGCCGGCCTCCGTACGGGCGATGCAGTGGCCTCCGTGGGCGACCGGTCCGACCTCGACCTCGTACTCCTCCCCGACCAGCGACGAGACAGGGGTGTTCTGCATGGCGGGGAGCTCCAAGGGGAATGGGGTGTGGGCTGCCGTTCGGACGGCAGCCCACCAGTCTAGTTGGTCTTTCTCAGTTGTTCTTTCCGGCCGGTTCCCGGTGGCCCTTCTCGACCGGTCCGCGGCGGACCGAGCCCGGCGCGTTCCACTCCTGGCGCTTCCTGGCCCGCTTCTTCGCGACCTCGGAGGAGCGGAGCTGGTACGGGACGGAGGTGACCATGACGCCGGGGGTGAAGAGCAGCCGTCCCTTGAGGCGCAGGGCGCTCTGGTTGTGCAGCAGGTGCTCGTACCAGTGGCCGACGACGTACTCGGGGATGTAGACGGAGACGGCGTCGCGCGGACTCTCGCGGCGCAGGCTCTTCACGTACTCGATCACCGGGCGGGTGATCTCGCGGTACGGCGAGTCGAGGATCTTGAGCGGGACGTTGATGCCGCGCCGCTCCCACTCCGCCTTGAGCGCCCTCGTCTCGGCCGGGTCGACGTTGACGGTCAGCGCCTCCAGCTCGTTCGCGTGCATGAGCTTGGCGTAGGCCAGGGCGCGGAGGGTGGGCTTGTGGAGCTTGGAGACGAGGACGATGGAGCGGACCCGGGAGGGGCGCACGTACTCGTCGGGGCGCTCCTCGGCGGCGGCGATCTCGGCGGCCACCGCGTCGTAGTGCCTGCGGATCGCGGTCATCGTCCCGTAGAAGATCACCATGCCGAGCAGGGCGACCCAGGCGCCGTGGGTGAACTTGGTGGCGAGGACGACGACGAGGACGAGGCCGGTGAAGAAGGCGCCGAAGGCGTTGATCGCGCGGGAGCGGATCATGTGGCGGCGCTTGGCGGGGTCCCGCTCGGTCTTCAGGTGCCGGTTCCAGTGCCGGACCATGCCGGTCTGGCTGAGGGTGAAGGAGACGAAGACGCCGACGATGTACAGCTGGATCAGCCGGGTCGAGTCGGCTCCGTAGATCCAGACGAGGAGGGCGGCGGCGCCGGCGAGGAGCACGATGCCGTTGGAGAAGGTGAGCCGGTCGCCGCGGGTGTGCAGCTGGCGCGGCAGGTAGCGGTCCTGGGCGAGGATCGAGCCGAGGAGCGGGAAGCCGTTGTACGCGGTGTTCGCGGCCAGGAAGAGGACGAGCGCGGTGGCGGCGGCGAGGACGACGAAGAGGAACGTCCCGTCGCCGAAGACGGCGGCCGCGACCTGCGAGATGACCGGGTGCTGGACGTAGTCCGCGCCCACCGGGACGCCGTCGACGATCAGGTCCCGGCCGGGGTTCTCGGCCATCCGGACGTCGGTGGCCATGGCCAGGAAGATGATGCCGCAGAACATGGTGACGGCCAGGCCGCCCATGAGGGCGAGCGTGGTGGCGGCGTTCTTCGACTTGGGCTTGCGGAAGGCGGGGACGCCGTTGGAGATCGCCTCGACGCCGGTGAGGGCGGCGCAGCCGGAGGAGAAGGCGCGGAGCAGCAGGAAGACGAGGGCGAATCCGGCCAGTCCCTGGTGCTCGGGTTTGATCTCGAAGTCGGCGGTGGGGGCCTTCATCGTGTCGCCGAGGACGATGCCCCGGTACGCGCCCCAGGCGATCATCAGGAAGACGCCGGCGACGAAGACGTACGTCGGGATCGCGAAGAGCGTGCCGGACTCCTTCACCCCGCGCAGGTTCATCAGGGTGAGCAGCAGGATGACGGCTACTGCGGAGGCGACCTTGTGCTCGACGACGAAGGGGACCGCCGAGCCCAGGTTCTCGATGCCCGAGGAGATCGAGACGGCGACGGTCAGGACGTAGTCGACGAGCAGGGCGCTCGCCACGGTGAGTCCGGCCTTCGGCCCCAGGTTGGTGTTGGCGACCTCGTAGTCGCCGCCGCCGCTCGGGTACGCGTGCACGTTCTGCCGGTAGGAGGCGACGACCGTGAACATGAGGACGACGACCGCGAGCGCGATCCAGGGGCTGAAGTGGTAGGCCGACAGACCGGCTACGGAGAGGACGAGGAGGACCTCGCCGGGCGCGTACGCCACCGAGGAGAGCGGGTCGGAGGCGAAGACGGGAAGGGCGATCCTCTTCGAGAGGAGGGTCTCACCGAGCTTGTCGCTGCGTAGGGCCCGCCCGATCAGGATCCGTTTGGGCACGTCGGTCAGTTTGGACACGGAGAGGATCGTAAGCGTTCGAAAAGAGCCAAGTTCACCGCGACCCCCTTGTCCTCACGGATCCATACGGAATCTTTCCGCCTGTCCCCTCGGATGCGGTCCCCGTAGGGGTTGCCGCTTAAGCTCGGAGCGGGCGACCCGGCAGGGCGTCGCCCGCCGCGGCCCGGGCGGATCGGGCGAGGAAAGTTGTGAGCAGGTTGTTTTCGCAGGTCAGCAAGGCGATCAGGAGTGCGGGGTAAGGGGACGTGCACATCGTCATCATGGGCTGCGGGCGAGTGGGAGCCGCTCTCGCGCAGACCCTCGAACAGCAGGGGCACACGGTCGCGGTCGTGGACCAGGACCCGACGGCCTTCCGTCGCCTGGGGTCGGGTTTCGGCGGTCGTCGCGTCACGGGCGTGGGGTTCGACCAGGACACGCTGCGCGAGGCCGGGATCGAGGACGCCGGGGCGTTCGCCGCGGTGAGCAGCGGCGACAACTCGAACATCATCGCGGCGCGGGTCGCGCGCGAGATGTTCGGCATCGAGAACGTGGCGGCGCGGATCTACGACCCGCGCCGTGCCGAGGTCTACCAGCGCCTGGGCATCCCGACGGTCGCGACGGTCCGCTGGACCGCCGACCAGATGCTGCGGCGGCTGCTGCCCTCGGGCGCGGAGCCGCTGTGGACGGACCCGAGCGGTGGGGTGCAGCTGGCCGAGGTGCACACCTCGCCGGCCTGGATCGGTCACAAGATCAGCCGGCTCCAGGACGAGACGGGGGTGCGCGTCGCGTTCCTGACCCGGCTCGGCGAGGCCGTCATCCCCTCGTCGCAGACGGTGCTCCAGGAGGGCGATCTGGTGCACGTGATGATGCGTACGGACGAGATCGCGAAGGTCGAGGAGGCCTTCGCCGAGGGTCCCGAGGAGGGTGGTCACTGATGCGTGTCGCCATTGCGGGCGCGGGTGCGGTGGGCCGTTCCATCGCGGGCGAGCTCCTGGAGAACGGTCACGAGGTCCTGCTCGTCGACAAGGCGCCGACCGCCATCTCGGTGGAGCGGGTGCCGCAGGCGGAGTGGCTGCTCGCCGACGCCTGCGAGATCACCTCCCTGGACGAGGCCGCGCTCCAGCGCTGCAACGTGGTGATCGCGGCGACCGGCGACGACAAGGTGAACCTGGTCGTCTCGCTGCTCGCCAAGACCGAGTACGGCGTGCCGCGGGTGGTCGCCCGGGTGAACAACCCGAAGAACGAGTGGCTGTTCAACGAGGCCTGGGGCGTGGACGTGGCGGTCTCGACGCCGCGTCTGATGTCGGCCCTGGTCGAGGAGGCGGTGAGCGTCGGCGACCTGGTCCGGCTGCTGCGCTTCAGCCACGGCGACGCGAACCTGGTCGAGCTGACGCTCCCGCCGGAGTCGGCGGTCGCCGGCACCTCGGTCGGGGACGTGGCCTGGCCGCAGGACACCTCGCTGGTGACGATCATCCGCGGTTCGCGGGTGCTGACGCCGAGCCCCGAGGAGACCCTGGAGGCCGGTGACGAGCTGCTGTTCGTGGCCGCGCAGGCCCGCGAGGAGCAGCTGGAGGACCTGCTCCAGGTGCGCCGCGAGACGCCCTGACGACGGGCCGCCGCGCGGTCGTCGTACGGTCGTTCGTACGGCCGTCGTACGCGGGAAGGGCCCGGACCTGGTGACCAGGTCCGGGCCCTTCTCCGTACGCGGGTACGCACGTACGCATACGGGTACGCGCGTACGTGCCCGGGGGCGGGGCTCAGGCCTCCGGCCGGCCCTCGGCCGCGGCGGCCTCCTCGCGGGCCTTCTCCGCGCGCTCCTCGGCCTCCATCTCGGCGAAGACGTCGATCGGCGGCGGGGCCTTCGCGAGGAACACCCAGGTGAGGTAGACCGCGAGCAGGAACGGCGGGATCTTCAGGGCGACCGAGACCCAGCCGAAGCGGGTCGGGTCGGCCCACCAGTACAGCGGGAAGAGGACCGCGCACTTGCCGAGCAGGATCAGGCCCCAGGCCCAGCTCGCCTTCGTGTACGCCTTCTTGCGGCCCGGGTTGCGGGTGCGCCAGGAGAGGTTCTCCTTGAAGACCGGGCCGAGGATCAGGCCGATCAGGGGCACTCCGGCGATCGCGGTGACGATGTACGCCAGGGCGAGGCCGAGGGTGTACAACATGCCCGGCAGGTAGAAGTCCTTGGCGTTGCCCGTCATCATCGCGAAGACCACGCCGAAGGCGACGCCGAAGACGCCGCTGAAGGCGTGCTTGACGGTGTCGCGGCGCAGCAGCCGGACGGCGACGAGGAGCAGCGAGACCGCGAGCGCGGCGATCGCCGAGGTCTTCAGGTCCTTGTTGATCGTGAAGATCGTGACGAAGAGCAGGCCGGGCAGGACCGTCTCGACCATGCCCCGCAGGCCGCCGAACGCCTCGAACAGGGCGGCCTCGGTGACCTCCTTCGAGGCGCGGGCGTCCTGGGCGTCCTGGTCCGTGCTGGTCGGCTTGTCGAGGGACGTCACCGGCTACTCCTGTCCGAGCGGTCGGAGCTCGTATTTGGGGTTGAAGAGGACCCGCCGGCCGTGGCTCATGGAGATCCGGCCGGAGGCGATCAGCTTGCGGCCCGGCTCGATGCCCACGATGGAGCGGCGGCCGAGCCAGACGACGTCGAGCGGTGCCGTGCCGTCGAAGAGCTCGGCCTCGAGCGCGGGCACGCCCGCCCGGGGGCGCAGCGTGACCGTGCGCAAGGTACCAGTCACCTTGACTATCTGGCGGTCGGAGCAGTCGGAGATACGCGTGCACCCCGACGCCTCGGCGTCCTCCTGGAGCTCCTCCGACTCCAGGTCCTCCGGGGAGGAGGAGAGCCGGTCGAGCATCCGGCGGAATCTGCCGGCCGGCTTCTCTGTACGCGGTGCAGCACTCATACAGAAAGCGTACCGGCCGCCGCCGTCACGGGAGGCGGGCCCGGAGCGCCCCCTCCGTTCAGCGTTCGAAGCGGTACCCCATGCCCGGTTCGGTGACGAAGTGGCGCGGGTGGGACGGGTCGCGCTCCAGCTTGCGGCGGAGCTGTGCCATGTACACCCGGAGGTAGTTGGTCTCCGTGCCGTACGAGGGTCCCCAGACCTCCTGGAGGAGCTGCTTCTGGCCGACCAGGCGGCCGCCGTTGCGGACGAGGACCTCCAGGAGGTGCCACTCGGTGGGGGTGAGCCGGACGTCCCGGCCGTCGCGGTGGACCTTCTTCGCCGCCAGGTCGACGGTGAAGGCCTCGGCCTCGACGAGGGCGGCCCCGCCCTCGGGGACGCCGACCGGCTCGTTCCGGCGCACGGCGGCGCGCAGCCGGGCGAGCAGCTCGTCCATGCCGAAGGGCTTGGTGACGTAGTCGTCGGCGCCGGCGTCGAGGGCCTCGACCTTCTCGTCGGAGGTCTGCCGGGCGGAGAGGACCAGGATCGGGACCCGCGTCCAGCCGCGCAGGCCCTTGATGACCTCGACGCCGTCCATGTCGGGCAGGCCAAGGTCGAGGACGACGACGTCGGGGTGCCGGTCGGCGGCGAGGCGGAGGGCGGTGGCGCCGTCGGGGGCGGAGTCGACCTCGTACTTCCGCGCCTTGAGGTTGATCACCAGGGCGCGGACGATCTGCGGCTCGTCGTCGACCACGAGGACCCGGGTCATGGGGGAACGCCTTCCTTTTCGGCCGCCGTGCGGGCGGACGGGACGGTGGTACGGGTACGGGGAGGGGGCGCGGGTACGGGGAGGGGCGCGGGTACGGGGCGGGGGCGCGGTTCAGGTCACCGCGTGGGCCGGCAGGTCGGCGGCCGGGACCGGGGGCCCGCCCCGCGCGGCCCGCAGGGTGAGGACCATGGTGAGGCCGCCGCCCGGGGTGTCCTCGGCGCCGAGGGTTCCGCCCATCGCCTCGACGAAGCCGCGGGCCACCGCGAGGCCGAGGCCGACGCCGGAGCCGCGCGGGGCGTCGCCGAAGCGCTGGAAGGGCTCGAAGATGCCGTCCTTGGCCTCGTCGGGGACGCCGGGGCCGCGGTCCACGACCCGCAGCTCGACCCGGTCCCCCAGGGCGCTGGCGGCGACGGCGACGGGCACGCCCCCTGGGCTGTACTTCACGGCGTTCTCCACGATGTTGGCGACGGCCCGTTCCAGGAGGCCCTTGTCGACCTCGACCATGGGCAGCGTCTCGGGGATGTCGAGCTCGGCGCTGCCGTCCGGCACTCCCCCGAGGGCCATGGGGACGACCTCGTCGAGGTCGACGACCCGCATGAGGGGGGTGACGGTGCCGGTCCGCAGGCGGGACATGTCGAGGAGGTTGCCGACGAGGTGGTCGAGGCGGTCGGCCCCGGCCTCGATGCCCTCCAGGAGCTCGGCGCGGTCCTGCTCGGACCATTCGACGTCGTCGGAGCGGAGGGAGGAGACGGAGGCCTTGATGCTCGCGAGCGGGGTCCGCAGGTCGTGGCTGACGGCGGCGAGCAGGGAGGTGCGGATCTTGTTGCCCTCGGCCAGCTTCCGGGCCTCCTCGGCCTCGCCGACGAGCCGCTGCCGGTCGAGGACGACGGCCGCCTGGGCGGCGAAGGCGCCGAGCACCCGCCGGTCCTCGGCGGGCAGCACCCGGCCGGACAGGGCCAGCGCCAGGCGGTCCCCCACCGGCATGTCGGCGTCCGCCTCCTCGGGCCGGGCCGCCGGATGGGGGCCGACGCTCGCGACGGGCGTCCACGGCTCGACCTCGTCCTCGCGCTCCAGGAGGGCGACCGACTCCATGGAGAAGGTCTCGCGGACCCGTTCGAGGAGGGCGTCCAGGCTGGTCTCGCCGCGCAGGACGCTGCCCGCGAGGTAGGAGAGCACCTCGGACTCGGCGCGCAGCCGGGCGGCCTGGTGGGTGCGGCGGGCGGCCAGGTCGACCACCGAGGCGACCGACATGGCGACGCCGAGGAAGACGGCGAGGGCGACGATGTTCTTGGGGTCGGCGATGGTCAGCCGGTGGACGGGCGGGGTGAAGAACCAGTTGAGGAGGAGCGATCCGGCGGCGGCCGAGGCGAGCGCGGGCAGGAACCCGCCGAGCAGCGCGGCGGCCACCGTCAGGGCGAGGAAGAGCAGCATGTCGTTGGCGAGCCCGAGGTCGGCGTCGACATGGGTGAGGAGCAGGGCGAGGCAGGCGGGTCCGGCGACGCCGATCGTCCAGGCGGCGAGGATCCGGGAGCGGCCGAGGCGGGTGCCGCGCGCGACCGGCAGGCCGCGCCCCTTGGCGACCTCGCCGTGGGTGACGATGTGGACGTCCAGGTCGGGTCCGGAGTCGCGGGCGACGGTCTGGCCGACGCCGGGGCCGAAGACGTACTGCCAGGTCCGGCGGCGGCTGGAGCCGAGGACGATCTGGGTGGCGTTGACGCCGCGGGCGAATTCCAGGAGGGCGGTGGGGACGTCGTCGCCGATGACGTGGTGGAACGTCCCGCCGAGGTCCTCGACGAGGGTGCGCTGGACGGCCAGCTCCTTCGGGGAGGCCGCGGTGAGCCCGTCGCTGCGGGCGATGTAGACGGCGAGGACCTCGCCCCCGGCGCCCTTCTCGGCGAGACGGGTGGCCCGGCGTATGAGGGTGCGGCCCTCGGGTCCGCCGGTCAGGCCGACGACGATGCGCTCCCGGGCCTGCCAGGTGGAGCGGATGTTGTGCTCGCCCCGGTACTTGCGGAGGTACTCGTCGACCCGGTCGGCGGTCCAGAGCAGCGCCAGCTCGCGCAGGGCGGTGAGGTTGCCGGGGCGGAAGTAGTTGGAGAGGGCCGCGTCGACCTTGTCGGAGGTGTAGACGTTGCCGTGGGCCATCCGGCGCCGCAGCGCCTCCGGGCTCATGTCGACCAGTTCGATCTGGTCCGCCCGGCGCACGACCTCGTCGGGGACGGTCTCCCGCTGCCGCACGCCCGTGATCGCCTCGACCACGTCCCCGAGCGACTCCAGGTGCTGGATGTTGACGGTGGAGACGACGTCGATGCCGGCCGCGAGCAGTTCGGCGACGTCCTGCCACCGCTTGGGGTTGCGGGAGCCGGGCGCGTTGGTGTGGGCGAGCTCGTCGACGAGGGCGACGGCGGGCCGGCGGGCCAGGACCGCGTCGACGTCCATCTCGGTGAGGGCGGCCCCCCGGTGCTCCAGGGTGCGGCGCGGGACCTGCTCCAGGCCGCTCAGCACCGTCTGCGTGCGCGGCCGGCCGTGGTGCTCCACGAAGGCCACCACGCAGTCCGTGCCGCGCTCCACCCTGCGGTGGCCCTCGGAGAGCATCGCGTAGGTCTTGCCGACGCCCGGCGCAGCGCCGAGGTAGATGCGTAGCTTGCCGCGTCCCATGGCTCGACCATACGTCCAGCCGATCGGCTGTCCCGCACGCGGAGAACGGTCGCGGACGGTATTGACGTGATCCTGATGCCGGGCGCGCCGGGGCGTCCCGGGGCCCGTGCGGCGGATCGGGTCACGGCTCCGGCCATGATCCGCCGGACCGGCTCTAGGCCTCCAGGATCTCGCCGTCGCGCAGTTCCAGGACCCGGTCCGCCAGGCCCAGGAGCTGGGGGTCGTGGGTGGCGACCAGGGCCGTGCAGCCCTCGCCGCGGACCACGGCGCGCAGCAGCTGCATGACGGCGAGCCCGGTCTCCGCGTCCAGCTGGCCGGTCGGCTCGTCGGCTATGAGCAGGGCCGGCTTGTTGGCGAGGGCGCGGGCGATGGCGACGCGCTGCTGCTGGCCGCCGGAGAGCTCGCCGGGCCGCTGGGCCGCGTGGTCGGCGAGGCCCACCAGGCCGAGCAGCAGGGCCACCCGCTCCTCGCGCTCCTTCGGGTCCGCCTTGCGCAGCCGCAGGGGCACGCCCACGTTCTCCGCGGCGGAGAGGATCGGGAGGAGGCCGAAGGACTGGAAGATGAAGCCGATCCGGTCGCGGCGCAGCTCCAGGAGTCCGTCCTCGCCGAGCGTGGAGAGGTCGGTGCCGTCGATGACGATCCGGCCGCCGTCGGCGGTGTCGAGGCCGCCCACCAGGTTGAGCAGGGTCGTCTTGCCGGAGCCGGAGCGGCCCTTGAGCGCGACGAGCTCGCCGCGCGGGATGTCGAAGGAGACGCCGCGCAGGGCGTGGACCGCGGCCTCGCCCGTGCCGTACGAGCGGCGCAGGTCCTCGACGCGGACCATGGGCCCGCCCGCCGGGTCCTCGACGACGGCCGTGGCGGACCCCGTGCTGCTCTCGCTCACCCTGCGCTCCCCCTCTTCGAACGTGTGCGCTCGCCAGTATGGTCCGCGACGGTGCCCGAGGACCAGGGCCGGGGCTCCCACCTGTGGAAAACCGGGAGAACCGGCGGGGGGCGGCGGGAAAGCCGATGATCCGACGGGGGAAGCCGGAGACCGGCGGGAAAGCCAGGGCCTGCCGGAAAAGCCGATGGACCGTTTCCCGTACCTCTCGTACGGGAAACGGCCCACCGGACCTGTCCAAGGGCTTCCGGAGCCCGCGGGTCAGCGGATCTCGGAGATCTCCGGACCGCGCTGGAGCTGGCCCATGCCGCCGGAGAAGCGGGAGTTCTCCTGCTCCTCCTGCTGGACGCCGTCCGGCACCATCTGCGCGTCGTTCGGCAGCTTGAGGACGATCGGGTCGCGCGGGGCCATCGGGCCGTCACCGCGGACGACCACGGTGTCGCGGACGATCTGCTCCAGGAGCCCGGCCGCCTCGGGCTGGACCGCGCCCTGCCCGGAGATCACTCCGCGCAGGAACCAGCGGGGCCCGTCGACGCCCACGAAGCGCACGAGCTGCACGCCCCGGTTGCCGTCCGGCAGCTGCACGGGGACCTGCGCGCGCAGCTCCCAGCCCAGCGGCCCCTCGACCTCGTCGATGACACCGCCCTGCTCGACGATGCCCGTGGCGATCTCGTCGCGGACCTCGCCCCAGATGCCCTCGTTCTTGGGGGCGGCGAAGGCCTGGAGCTGCACGGCGCTGTCGCGCAGCACTACGGTGGCCGCGACGATCGCGTCGCCCGCCACCTCGACCCGCAGCTCCATTCCCTCGACGCCGGGTACGAAGACCCCGCCGAGGTCCACGCGGCCCTCGTCGGGCTTGGTGACCTCGGAGATGTCCCAGGGCCCGTCGGGCCGGGGCGCGGGCGGGAGGTTCACCCGACGCGGCTCGGCCGCGTCCTCGTCCTCCACCGCGTCGACGACCTGCTCGGCCTCGCCCGCCGCGTCCTCGGCGGCACCGCTCTTCTTGCGACGTCCGAACACGTCACTGTCCTTCCCGGTCGGATACGGCCGAAGCGTATCGATTCCCACCCGTTGTGCCGTCCACGGCGGCATGACCGCCGGTGGACCCGAAGCCCCCCTCGGCCCGCGCCGAACCGGGAAGTTCCGCCACCTCGTGGAAGCGGACCTTCTCGACCTGCTGGACGACGAGTTGGGCAATCCGGTCGAATCGCTCGAACCGCACGCTCTCGCGCGGGTCGAGATTGACCACGATCACCTTGATCTCTCCACGGTACCCGGCATCCACCGTCCCCGGGGCATTCACGAGCGCCACTCCGCAGCGGGCCGCGAGGCCGGAGCGCGGATGCACGAAGGCGGCGTACCCGTCGGGGAGGGCCAGGGAGACTCCGGTGGGCAGCACGGCGCGCTCGCCAGGGGCCAGTACGGCGGCCTCCGTGGTCACGAGGTCGGCACCGGCGTCGCCGGGGTGTCCGTAGGCCGGGACGGGGACCTCGGGGTCCACGCGGCGGATCAGTACGTCGACGGGGTTGCGCATCAGGGGTTCACCTCGAAGGCGCGGGCGCGCCTGACCTGGTCGGGGTCGGACATGGCCGCCCGGATCTCCTCCGGGCGCCCGTTGTCGATGAAGTGGTCGACCTTGACCTCGATGAAGAGGGCGTCGGCGCGGACGGCGACGGGGCCCTCGGGCCCGCCGATCCGGCCGACGGCGGTCGAGTAGAGCTTGCGGCCGTGCACGGCGGTGACGGCGGCTTCCAGGTGGAGCACGGTGCCGACCGGCACGGGCCGGAGGAAGTCGGTCTCCAGGCGTCCGGTCACGGCGATGACCCGCAGCAGCCAGTTGAGGGAGCCGAGGGTCTCGTCGAGCGCGGTGGCGAGGACGCCGCCGTGCGCGAGGCCGGGGGCGCCCTGGTGGTCGGAGGTCACCGTGAACTCGGCGGTGACGGTCACGCCCTCGCCCGCCCGCGCCTCCAGGTGGAGGCCGTGGGGCTGCCCGCCGCCGCACCCGAAACAGTGCCCGTAGTGCGAGCCGAGCAGCTCGCCGGGGGCCGGCGCGTCGGGGTGGCGTACCGGCGCTATGGCGTCGGCGGGCGGGGTGAGGGCGGCAGATGTTGCAGTCACAGGCGCAGACCTTACCCGCGCGGGCGGACGCGGGTCGCGCCGTGCCAAGCTTGGACTCATGCAGCCTTCCGTACCGTCCCCGGCCCCCTCCCCCGAGTCCTCCGCCTCCCCCGCGGCGCCGCGCTTCGACGAGCGGCTGACGGCGCCCGGTTCCTGGTGGGCGATCGCGGGTCTGCTCGGCCTGTCCGGCGGTCTGATCATGTTCCCGTTCGGGACGGTCCCGATGCTGGGCGGTCTGATCGTGGCGGCGGTGCTCGCCGGTGCCGCGGTCTCTTCGTACGGCTCCGCCCGCGTCCGGGTGGTGGCCGGTTCGCTGGTGGCGGGCGACGCGCGGATCCCGGTCTCCGCCCTGGGGGCGGTCGAGGTGCTCGACGCGGAGGAGGCGCGCGCCTGGCGCACGCACAAGGCGGATCCGCGCGCCTTCATGCTGATGCGCAGCTATGTGCCGCGGGCGGTGCGGATCGAGATCACGGACCCGGCGGACCCGACTCCGTACGTGTACCTGTCGAGCCGCGAGCCGGAGGCGCTGGCGGCGGCGGTCGACGCCGTGCGGACCGGCGCGGGGGACTGACGGCGGGCGACCGGGGCCAGGAACGGCCCCGGGTCCGGCGGACGCGGCTAGAAGCCCAGTTCCGGCGGGTTCTCGGGCCGCTCCAGCGGGGGCAGCTCCGGGAGGGCGTCCCAGGGGATCTGGCGGTCGCGCAGGTCCTTGCGGATGCGCGAGGCGAGCTTCTTGGTGTCGCGGCGGTTCATGACCGCGCCGACGGCGGCTCCCACCATGAACGGCATGAGGTTCGGCAGGTTGCGCACCATGCGCTTCATGATCTGCTGGCGCAGTTCGCGCTTGAGCTGTCCGCCGAGCGCCGCGTTGACGGTGGTGGGCTTGGTGGGGTCGATGCCCCGCTCCTCGGCCCAGGAGGTCAGATAGGCCGCCGAGCGCTGGGTGAGCCGGCCGGGGGGACGCAGCCCGTACACCTCGTGCAGTTCGGCGATGAGCTTGAGCTCCACGGCGGCGACGCCGGTGATCTCGGCGGCCAGCTCGGCCGGCATGGCCGGGGGCACGGGGAGCATGGCGGCGGCGCCGATGCCGGCGCCCACGGTCGAGGAGGCGTTCGCCGCGCCGGTGACGAGCTTGTCGGCGATCTCCTCGGGGCCGAGCCCGGGGAAGTGTTTGCGCAGGGTCGCCAGGTCGCGGACGGGGATCCGCGGGGCGAGGTCGATCAGCCGGTCGGCCAGGTAGCCGATGCCGGCCCTGGCGCCGTCTCCGCCGCGCTTCACGCCGTGCGCGACGCCGCGCCGGACGGCGTCGATCCGGTCGGAGTCGATCTTCATCTTGTCGAGCCGGCCCCGTGCGGGGTCGGCGAGCCGTTTGACGGCGTCGAGGCGCCCGGCCCGTCGTGCTTCGACGGGCGGCCCGTCGTCCTGCCCCGTGCCCCGCTCGGCGGGGAGGGGTGCCTCCGGTCCGGCGGCCGCTTCGAGCGAGGCCGGTAGGCCCCGCTCGTCGTCACGTGCGCCGAGGGAGGGCAGGGAGGCGGCGGGCTCGGCGTCAGGGGCCTCCTGGGCGCCCTCTGCCGGGCCTTGTCCGCCCTTGTCCGTCCGCGAGCTCCCGGGGAGCCGCAGACGCCGCTTCCGGGACGGTGTGTCGCCTGCCACGGTCGAGCGTTCTCAGTCGCAGTCGCGGCAGATGGGCTGACCGTTCTTCTCCCGGGCCAGCTGGCTCCGGTGGTGCACGAGGAAGCAGCTCATGCAGGTGAACTCGTCGGCCTGCTTGGGCAGGACCCGGACGGCCAGCTCCTCGTTCGAGAGGTCGGCGCCGGGAAGCTCCAGGCCTTCGGCGGCCTCGAACTCGTCGACGTCGACGGTCGAGGTCGACTTGTCGTTCCGGCGGGCCTTCAGTTCTTCAAGGCTGTCCGAGTCGACGTCGTCGTCGGTCTTGCGTGGGGTGTCGTAATCCGTTGCCATGTCGCTCTCCCCCTCTGGGTGGTTGCGGTGTCTCCAGCGCACGTAACGCGTGAGAGGTCGGACTTGTGCCCGACCTGAGGCGGAGATTTTGCCTCACATCAAGGTCTGTTACTCAATCGACACCCGTCGCGCCCTCTCACGAGTGATCGGCTTCGGGTGGCGAACCGGACCGTACACGGTCCGGCGGGCGTCCCTCGCAGGCGCCACCCCGTGTACTTCCCGTCATTCGGGGTCCCGAAAACCCGGACTTTTCCTGGTTTTCGGAGGGATTTCCCGGTCACGGAGAGTGGATGCCCGCGCACCCCTTCCTGTGATCGATCACACATGAGCGTCTCAGGAGTGGGGCCGTGGAATTCCGCGCAAAGCGAACGGAACCGGTCGGCTCGTGCAGTGTGTCAGATCGGCAGAGTGACGCGCATCACGAGACCGCCGCCCTCGCGGGGCTCCGCGATGATACGGCCGCCGTGGGCGCGGGCCACGGACCGGGCGATCGACAGGCCGAGGCCGACCCCCTTGTCGCTGCCGGTCCGCTCCTGCCGGAGCCGCCGGAACGGCTCGAAGAGGTTGTCGATCTCATACGCGGGGACCACGGGTCCCGTGTTCGAGACGACGAGGACCGCCAGGCCGTGCTCGGTCCCGGTGGTGACCTCCACCCAGCCGCCCTCCGGCACGTTGTACCGCACGGCGTTCTGGAGCAGGTTCAGGGCGATCCGTTCGAGCAGGACGCCGTTGCCCTGGACGACGGCCGGGGCGCGCTCGCCGCGGATCTCGACGCCCCTGGCCTCGGCCTCGGCGTGCACCTGGTCGACGCCCCGCTCGGCCACCTCGGCGAGGTCGACGGGTTTGCGCTCGATGATCTGGTTGTCGCTCCGGGCGAGCAGCAGCAGGCCCTCGACGAGCTGCTCGCTGCGCTCGTTGGTGGCGAGCAGGGTCTTGCCGAGCTGCTGGAGCTCCACGGGCGCCCCGGGGTCCGAGAGGTGCACCTCCAGGAGGGTGCGGTTGATCGCGAGCGGGGTCCGCAGCTCGTGCGAGGCGTTCGCGACGAACCGCTGCTGGGCGGTGAAGGCCCGCTCCAGGCGCTCCAGCATCTCGTCGAAGGTGTCGGCGAGCTCCTTGAGCTCGTCGTCCGGGCCGTCCAGCTCGATCCGCCGGGACAGGTCCGAGCCGGCCACCTGGCGGGCGGTGCGGGTGATCCGGCCGAGCGGGGAGAGCACCCGTCCCGCCATGGCGTAGCCGAAGGCGAAGGCGATGATGCTCAGGCCCAGCAGGGCGAAGAGCGAGCGGCGCAGCAGGTCGTCCAGGGCCAGGTCGCTCTGGTGCCGGAGGCAGACCGACACCGCGTCGTTGAACTGCTCGACGGTGCCGGTGTTGGGCAGGTTGCACCAGGAGGTGGTGGCCTGGACCTCGCCCTTGACGATCTTGAAGGGCAGCTGGGCCGCGCTGTCGCTGAGGGCCTGCGCGGTGAAGAGGTAGATGATCGAGAGCAGCAGGATGCCCGCGATCAGGAACATCCCGCCGTACAGCAGGGTGAGCCGTATCCGGATGGTCGGGCGCAGGAGCGGGCGGACGGGGTCCCTGGGGTCCCAGGTGGGCTTGGGAGGCGCCTGGGGGTGGGGCGCGGGGGTCGTGGCCATGGGCTCAGATCCGATAGCCGGAGCCGGGCACGGTGACGATGACGGGGGGCTCCCCGAGCTTGCGGCGCAGGGTCATGACGGTGACGCGCACCACGTTGGTGAACGGGTCGGTGTTCTCGTCCCAGGCCTTCTCCAGGAGCTGCTCGGCCGAGACGACGGCGCCCTCGCTGCGCATGAGGACCTCCAGGACGGCGAACTCCTTCGGCGCGAGCTGGACCTCGCGGCCGTCGCGGAAGACCTCGCGGCGGTTCGGGTCGAGCCTGATGCCGGCGCGCTCCAGGACGGGCGGGAGGGGCACGGACGTGCGGCGGCCGAGGGCCCGCACGCGCGCGGTGAGCTCGGTGAAGGCGAAGGGCTTGGGGAGGTAGTCGTCCGCGCCCAGTTCGAGGCCCTCCACCCGGTCGCTGACGTCGCCGGAGGCGGTGAGCATCAGGACGCGGGTGGGCATCCCCAGCTCCACGATCCGGCGGCAGACGTCGTCGCCGTGCACGAGGGGGAGGTCGCGGTCGAGGACGACGACGTCGTAGTCGTTGACCCCCACCCGCTCCAGGGCCGCCGCGCCGTCGTACACGACGTCGACGGCCATGGCCTCCCGGCGCAGTCCGGTGGCCACCGCATCGGCGAGCAGCTGCTCGTCCTCGACGACGAGTACGCGCACGTCGTACATCCTTCCCTCTGACCGCGACCCGGGGGCGGGACCGGCCGGTACCTGAGCTGACTGTGGGTGTCCATCCTGCCCCGTACGCGCGTAAACCGGCTGTAAGGCGGCGGTGCGGGACCGGGGCCGGGCGGGGCCCCGGCCGGGGGCACCGAGAATTCACCTGATTCGCGGGCCAGTTGAGGTTTCTCCCGGGAAGGGGCTGGGGAGGACGACTGCACACCCCGCGATCACGCCCTGTATGTGGCGCGCCACCCGACGCTCTCTGTCCCCCAGAGACCGCAGCGCGTGATCCGACCCGACCCTCGGCACACCCCCGTGCCACCGGACCCACGACGAGGGGGCGCACGATGGACGCTTTCACCGCCGGCCTGCTGCACCGCATCAGGACCACGCAGACGGACCTCACGCGGGCGCGTGAGACGGGAGACGACTACCTGGTGGAGGTGGAGCAGGCCGAGCTGGAGGACCTGCACCGCCTGGCCGCCGAGCACGGCGTGGAGGTGGCCGTGCCGGGCGCCTGACCGCCCCGCCGCTCCGACCGGTGGAGCCGTACACCCGCGCAGGGCCCCGGTGCCGTCCCGGCACCGGGGCCCTCGTCCGTCCGCTCCCGGGCCGCCGGGACCGGGGTCAGTCGTGCCAGGCCCCCAGCTCCTCCAGGAGCTCCTGGAGGGGCGCGAAGAGGCCCGGGGAGGCCGCGAGGGTCAGGTCGCCGGACTCCGGCTCGCCGGGGCGGCCGCCGGTCAGGGCGCCCGCCTCGCGGGCGATCAGCGCGCCCGCCGCGAGGTCCCAGGGGTTGAGGCCGCGCTCGTAGTAGGCGTCGAGGCGGCCCGCGGCGACGTCGCAGAGGTCGATGGCGGCCGAGCCGCCGCGCCGGATGTCGCGGACGCGCGGGATCACCCGCCGGGCGACGTCGGCCTGGTGGGCGCGCCGGGTCTGGACGTAGGCGAAGCCGGTGCCGAGCAGGGCCTGGTCGAGCGGGGGCGAGGGGCGGACGGCGAGCCGCCGGTCCCCCGCGTACGCGCCGCGGCCGAGGACCGCGTGGTACGTCTCGCCGCGCAGCGGTGCCTCGACCACGCCGACGACGGTCTCGCCGTCCCGTTCGGCGGCGATCGAGACGCCCCAGGTGGGCAGGCCGTACAGGTAGTTCACGGTGCCGTCGAGCGGGTCGATGACCCAGCGGACGCCGCTCGTGCCGGGGGTGGCGGCGCCCTCCTCGCCGAGGAGGCCGTCCTGTGGGCGGTGCTCGGCGAGGAAGCCGGTGATCAGCTTCTCGGCGGCGATGTCCATCTCGGTGACCACGTCGATGGGGCTCGTCTTGGTCTTCGCCACGGTCAGGTCGTCGGGCCGGCCGTCGCGCAGCAGCGCTCCGGCCCGGCGCGCGGCCTCCAGGGCGAGCTCGTGCAGCTCGGTGAGCAGGGGGTCGGGAACCTCGGTCATGGGATCTCCTTGCGCGTACGGGCGTACGGGCGTACGAACGGGGTCACGGGCTTCACGTGCGCGTACGGCTTCGCTCGCGCCGGGGCCCTCACGCGTACGGGCTGTCGGCGCCGGCCGCCGCGGGCCGCTCCGTCCGCGCCGGACAGCAGCCGATCGGGCACAGGTCGTGGGAGGGTCCGAGCGCGCCCAGGGCGCACCGTTCCACCCGGATCCCGCGCTCCCCGGCGGCCCGCTCCAGGACGAGGTCGCGGACGGCGGCGGCGAAACGCGGGTCGGAGCCGACGGTGGCCGAGCGGCGGACGGGCAGGCCGAGCTCGGCCGCCTTGGCCGTGGCCTCGGTGTCGAGGTCGTACAGGACCTCCATGTGGTCGGAGACGAAGCCGATCGGGACCATGACGGCGGCGGGTGCCCCGGCGCCGTGCAGCTCCTCCAGGTGGTCGCAGATGTCGGGCTCCAGCCACGGGATGTGGGGGGCGCCGCTGCGGGACTGGTAGACGAGCTTCCAGGGGTGGTCGGTGCCGGTCCGCTCGCGCACGGCGTCGGCGATCGTCCGCGCCACGTCGAGGTGCTGGCGCACGTAGGCCCCGCCCTCGCCGTGCTCGCGGGCCGGTCCCGAGGTGTCGGCGGCGGAGTCGGGGATGGAGTGGGTGGTGAAGGCGAGGTGGGCGCCGTCCCGTACGGCGGGGTCGAGGTCGGCGAGGGAGGCCAGGACGCCCTCGACCATGGGCTCGACGAAGCCGGGGTGGTTGAAGTAGTGCCGGAGCTTGTCGACGCGGGGCAGCGGGAGGCCCTCCGCCTCCAGGGTCGCGAGCGCGTCGGCGAGGTTCTCGCGGTACTGGCGGCAGCCGGAGTAGGAGGCGTACGCGCTGGTGGCGAGGACGGCGACGTGGCGCCGGCCGTCGGTGATCATCTCCCGGAGGGTGTCGGTGAGGTACGGCGCCCAGTTCCGGTTGCCCCAGTAGACCGGGAGGCCGAGTCCGGCCTCCGCGAAGTCCGTCCGCAGCGCGTCGAGGAGCGCGCGGTTCTGGTCGTTGATCGGGGAGACGCCGCCGAAGAGGAAGTAGTGCTGTCCCACCTCCTTGAGCCGTTCCTTCGGGATGCCGCGGCCGCGCGTCACGTTCTCCAGGAACGGGACCACGTCGTCCGGGCCCTCGGGGCCGCCGAAGGAGAGCAGCAGCAGGGCGTCGTACGGGGCGGGATCGTGCTGATCGGACATGGCACCGATCCTCCCACCCGGCCACGACGCCGAGGGGCTCGGCCCGTCGGAAAGGACGGGGACGACGGGGTCGCGGGGCGTCGGGAGGGGCGGGGGCGGCGGGGTCGCGGGTCGTCGGGAGAAGCGGGGGCGGCGAGGGCTCGGCCCGCCGGGAGGGGCGTGCCGGTCGTCGGTGTCGGTCGTCCGAAAAGGGGGATGACCCATTCAGTTCAAAGCCGTAGGCTTTAGCTATTAACTACACGTGCCCGGCGGTCGCGCAGGGGCACGTGCCGAGTCGTCGCGCGGAGCCAGCTCCGGAGCACGGACATTCCGGAGAGCCCCTTGCCCAGTCCCTACCGCGCGATCTTCGCGGCACCCGGAGCCGCGTCGTTCTCCGTCGCCGGCTTCTTCGGCCGGATGCCCCTGTCCATGATGGGCATCGGCATCGTCACCATGATCTCGCAGGTCACCGGCCGGTACGGCCTGGCCGGCGCGCTCTCGGCGACGCTCGCGATGTCCGCCGCCGTCCTCGGTCCGCTGGTCTCGCGCCTGGTCGACCGGCACGGGCAGCGCCGGGTGCTCCGGCCGGTGACGCTGGTGTCGCTCGCCGCGGGCGCCGGGCTCCTGCTCTGCGTGCAGCAGGGGGCTCCGGACTGGACGCTCTTCGTGTTCACCGCCGTGATCGGCTGCGTGCCGAGCGTCGGCGCGATGATCCGGGCCCGCTGGGCGGAGATCTACCGGGGCGAGGGCCGGAGCCTGCACACGGCGTACTCCTGGGAGTCGATCGTCGACGAGGTGTGCTTCATCTTCGGCCCGATCATCTCCATCGGCCTGTCGACGACCTGGTTCCCCGAGGCCGGTCCGCTGCTCGCCGGGGTGTTCCTCGCGATCGGCGTCTTCTGGCTGACCGCGCAGCGCTCCACGGAGCCCCGGCCGCACCCCCGGCGGAACGGCGAGCGGGACGCCTCCCTGCTCCGCTCCCCCGGACTGCGGGTCCTGATCCTCGCCTTCGTCGCCACCGGCGCCGTCTTCGGCTCGGTGGACGTGGTGACCGTGGCCTTCGCCGAGGAGCGGGGCCACAAGGCCGCCGCCAGCCTCGTCCTGGCCGTGTACGCGCTGGGCTCCTGTCTGGCCGGAGCCGTCTTCGGACTGCTCCACCTCAAGGGCGAGCCGTCCCGCAGGTGGCTGCTGGGCGTCTGCGCGATGGCCGTGAGTATGATCCCCCTCCTACTGGCCGGGAACCTTCCGTTGCTGGCCGTGGCGCTCTTCGTCGCGGGCCTGTCCATCGCACCTACGATGGTGACCACGATGGCCCTCGTCGAAGCGCACGTACCGCGCACCAAGCTGACCGAGGGCATGACCTGGACGGGTACGGGTCTCGCGATCGGCGTGGCGCTCGGCTCCTCCGCCGCGGGCTGGGTGGTCGACGCGTCGGGAGCGGAAGCGGGGTACGTGGTGCCCGTCGTCTCGGGCGCGGTCGCGGTCGCGGTGGGTCTCCTCGGACACCGCCGGCTGCGCAGGCCGGCGCCGAACCGGGAGGGGCAGCGTGAGCGGGACGACGACAGCGGAGTCGGGGAGCAGCGGGACGGCGAGCGGTCCGTGGCGTAACTGGGCGGGGAACGTCACCTCGCGCCCGGCCCGCGAGGTGAGCCCGGCCTCGGCCGAGGAGCTCGCCGAGGCGGTGCGCCGGGCGGCCGAGGACGGGCTGCGGGTGAAGACGGTCGGCACCGGCCACTCCTTCACCCCGATCGCGGCCACCGACGGCGTGCTGATCCGGCCGGGCCTGCTGACCGGGATCCGGCGGATCGACCGCGAGGCGATGACCGTGACGGTCGAGTCCGGCACCTCGCTGAAGCGGCTCAACGTGGCACTGGCCCGGGAGGGCCTGTCGCTCACGAACATGGGCGACATCATGGAGCAGACCGTCGCCGGGGCCGTCTCCACCGGCACGCACGGCACGGGCCGCGACTCGGCGTCGATAGCGGCCCAGATCCGCGCCCTCGAACTGGTGACGGCCGACGGGCAGCTGCTGACCTGTTCGGAGAAGGAGAATCCGGAGGTCTTCGCGGCCGCCCGGATCGGGCTCGGCGCCCTCGGCGTGGTCACCGCGATCACCTTCGCGGTGGAGCCGGTCTTCCTGCTCACCGCGCGCGAGGAGCCGATGACCTTCGACCGGGTCACCTCGGAGTTCGACGCGCTGCACGCGGAGAACGAGCACTTCGAGTTCTACTGGTTCCCCCACACGGACAACTGCAACACCAAGCGCAACAACCGCAGCGCGGGCCCCGCCGCTCCCCCCGGGCGGATCAGCGGCTGGGTGGAGGACGAGCTCCTCTCGAACGGGGTCTTCCAGCTCGCCTGCTCGCTCGGCAAGGCGGTGCCGCCGGTCGTCCCCGCGCTCGCCAAGGTCTCCAGCCGGGCCCTGTCGGCCCGTACGTACACCGACATCCCGTACAAGGTCTTCACCTCGCCGCGCCGGGTGCGCTTCGTCGAGATGGAGTACGCGCTGCCGCGCGAGGCGGCGGTCGCCGCGCTGCAGGAGGTCAAGGCGATGGTCGAGCGGTCGCCGCTCAAGGTGAGCTTCCCGGTGGAGGTGCGCACGGCCCCGGCGGACGACATCGCGCTGTCCACGGCCTCGGGCCGGGAGACCGCCTACATCGCCGTCCACCTCTACAGGGGAACGCCCCACCGGGCGTACTTCACGGCGGTGGAGCGCATCATGACGGCGCACGGGGGCCGCCCCCACTGGGGCAAGCTGCACACCCGCGACGCCGCCTACTTCTCCGAGGTCTATCCGCGCTTCGCCGAGTTCACGGCGCTGCGCGACCGGCTCGACCCGGACCGGCTCTTCGCCAACGACCACCTGCGGCGGATCCTCGGCGACTGACGGGTCCGTCCACGAGAACGGACCGGCTCACGAGAGCGGACCGGTTCATGAAAACGGCCGCCACGCGTGCGTGGCGGCCGTTCTCGTCATTCGGCTCCGGGCTCCGCCCCGGTGCCGGACCCGGTGTCGGGTCCCGCCGGCGCCGGGACCGACGGGGCGGTCGGGGCCACGGTCGGTCCCGGGCCGGTGGACGGGTCCAGGGTCGGGGCGGTCGGTCCCGCCGTGGGGCCGGTCGGCTCCGGCGCGGGCGTCGTCCCGCCGCCGGTGGAGGCGGAGGGGGTCGGCTCGGCCGACGGGGTCCCGCTTCCCTCCCGTCCGGTGTCCGGCCGTCCGGAGTCCCGGTCGCCGGAGCCCGGGGTGGACCCGGACCCGGAGGGGGTGCCGTCGCCCGGCCGTCCGGTGCCGTCGGACGGGCCGGAGGGCGCGGGGGTGGTCTCCCCGCCCGGGTCCGGCGCGTCCTGTCCGCCGTGCCCGCCGCCGCGGACGGCCGAGCCGAAGGTGGTGGTCCCCTGCCGGCCGCTGAAGTCCTCCCCCGCGACCAGCTCGTAGGCGGTGATGCCGCCCATGGTGACGCCGAAGACCAGGGCGGCGGCGATCGCCGGGCGCTTCCAGCCCCGGACCCGGGTGCCGTGGGTGGTCGCCTCGCCGAACTCCTCCCGTTCCGGGAGGGGCGGCGGGACCGCGGCGAGCAGCAGGGTGGGGTCGTCCCGCTCGGGCGCGGTGCCCGCCGCCGACGCGGTGCCGGCCGCGAGCGGGACCTGCCGGGCCCTGGGCCGGGCGGCGGCGGTCGCGTCGCGGACCTGCTCGCCGGTGCGCCGGAAGACGTACTGGAAGAACGGGCCCCCGCAGGTGGCGATGACGCTGATCACACCGGCGCCGATGATCGTGCCGTACACGCCCAGGGTCGAGGCGAGCTTGGCGGCGATGACCGCGGCCAGGGCGCTGCCCGAGACCTGCGCCACGCTCAGGTCGATCCTTCTCCTGCCGCCCTCCCCGTCCTTCTCCCGCTCCTCCGCCTTCGCCTCCTTCGGCTCGTCCGTGTCGGTTTCCGGCCTGTGGCGCATCTCCAACCCCTGCTGACTCATCCGAGTGCCTTGCACCCAGAAGGGACAAATGGGGGAAGGGAATAGTTCCGTTTCCGGCGTTTCTGTGAAGAGGGACACGCGCGGGGGAGGGCGCGGAGACCCAACTCCCGTGCCGTCCGAGAAGTTGGGCGGCGCGCCTGTCCACCCAGGTGGCCCGAATGGAGTACATTGACGAAACCTGGGTCCGGACGCCCTCACGGGTGCCCGCGATCACGGGAAGGGAGCCGGAGACGGCGCTCGAACCGGCGGCGCCGCGGCATCGCACGGAGACCGATCACGAGGAGTGACCGCCAGTCACTCCGGGTAGTGAAGAGGTAACCGTGCCATAACGGCGTTCCAGGGTCCATGCCCGACACGCCGGGCAACTCGGCAAGGTAGTGGCAGGCTGCACCCGGGCAGGCCACACTCGACTAGCGGAAGCAGCGACGCACGTGACGTCGGCAGGCACCACCCGGGAGGTCCCCATGCCCGAACTGCGTGTCGTGGCCGTCTCCAACGACGGCACACGACTGGTGCTGAAGGCTGCTGACAGCACGGAGTACACACTTCCGATCGACGAGCGGCTCCGCGCCGCCGTGCGCAACGACCGCGCGCGCCTCGGCCAGATCGAGATCGAGGTGGAGAGCCACCTCCGCCCCCGTGACATCCAGGCGCGGATACGAGCCGGTGCCTCCGCCGAGGAGGTCGCCCAGCTCGCCGGCATCCCCGTCGACCGCGTGCGCCGCTTCGAGGGCCCCGTGCTCGCGGAGCGCGCCTTCATGGCGGAGCGGGCCCGCAAGACCCCGGTCCGCAGGCCCGGGGAGAACAGCGGCCCCCAGCTCGGCGAGGCGGTGCAGGAGCGGCTGCTGCTGCGCGGCGCCGAGAAGGACACCGTGCAGTGGGACTCCTGGCGGCGGGACGACGGCACCTGGGAGGTGCTGCTCGTCTACCGCGTCGCGGGCGAGGTCCACACGGCCAGCTGGACGTACGACCCGCCCCGGCGGCTCGTCCAGGCCGTGGACGACGAGGCGCGGGCCCTGATCGGCGAGACGGACGACACGATCGCCGCCGCGCCGGAGCCCAGCTTCCCGTTCGTGCCGCGCATCGCCCGGCTGCCCCGGGACCGGCCGCTCGACCGCGCCCTGGACCGCCAGCTGGAGCGGGCCCCCGCGCCGCCGCCCGAGGCGGAGGACGAGCGGGACTCCCTGACCAGCCTCCTGGAGGCCGTGCCGAGCTTCCGGGGCGACATGGTCGTGCCCGAGCAGCCGGACTCGTCCGATCCCGTGGAGGAGCCCGAGGCGGAGGAGCCCCCGGCCCCGGCCGCCTCGGCGGGCGCGGGCGCCGCGTACGCCGACGTGCTCATGCCCCGCGCCGTCTCGGGCCACCGCGACCGGCTCACCGGCACCACCGACCGCCAGGCCGAGGCGGACGGCGTCCGCCCGGGGCGGCGCGCGGCGGTGCCCAGCTGGGACGAGATCGTCTTCGGCACGCGGAGGAAGAAGCAGGACTGACCTCCGTCCGGAGGTGACGGAGGTGTACGACGGGGCCCGCGCCACGACCACGGCGCGGGCCCCGTCGCGTCCGGTCCTACTGCGGGTCCGGGCCCGTGGCCACCGGGCGGGACGGGTCGGCGGACCACTCCGACCAGGAGCCCGCGTAGAGGGAGGCCGGGATGCCGGCGATCTCCAGGGCGAGGACCTCGTGGGCGCCGGACACGCCGGAGCCGCAGTAGACCGCGACCGGGGTCTCCCCGGCCGCGCCCAGGGCGGCGAACCGGTCCCGCAGGGCGTCGGCGGCCAGGAAGAGGCCCCCGGCGTCGACGTTGTCGGTGGTCGGGGCCGAGACCGCGCCCGGGATGTGGCCGCCGACGCGGTCGATCGGCTCCACGTCCCCCCGGTAGCGCTCGGCCGCCCGCGCGTCCAGGAGCAGCCCCGAGCGGGCGAACGCCGCCGCCCCGTCCGCGTCGAGCAGGCCGAGGGCGCCCGGCTCCGGCCGGAAGTCGCCCGGCTCGGGCGCGGGGACCTTCTCCGTGAGCTCGCCCGTCCAGGCCGCCAGGCCCCCGTCCAGGACCCGCACGTCCGGGTGGCCCGCCCAGCGGAGCAGCCACCAGGCGCGGGCGGCGCCCCAGCCGGAGCCGCCGTCGTAGACGACGACCGGACGGTCCGCCGAGACGCCCGCACGGCGCATCGCGGCGCCGAAGGCCTCCGGGTCGGGCAGCGGGTGGCGGCCGCCGCTCCCGGGCGGTCCCGCGAGTTCCGCGTCCAGGTCGACGTAGACCGCTCCGGGCAGGTGACCGGCCTCGTAGGCGGGCCGTCCGGGGGGTCCGCCGAGCGCCCAGCGGACGTCCAGGAGGACCGGCGGCCGGACCCCGGCCGACTCGCTCTGCAGTTCGCTTGCGGAGATGATGGGCTTCATGGATGCCATACTCGCGCAGCCGCACGGCCGCGCGGGACGGACCCGGCGTCTTTCCCACGGGAGCGCGCCCTCACGGGGCGCGGCCCGGGCGCACCGCGCCACCACCGGTTTCACCATCGGACGGGGGCACGGCCACGACGATGGTCCGAGGAGAGGGTGACGATGACCGAGGCGACTCGGCGCCCACCCGGCACACCCTGTTGGGTGAGCCTGATGGTGCACGGGCTTGACGCCACGCAGGAGTTCTACCGCGCGCTCTTCGGCTGGGAGTTCGTCCCCGGCCCCGAGCAGCTCGGCCCGTACGTCCGCGCCCTGCTCGGCGGCAGGGAGGTGGCGGGCATCGGCCGGCTGCCGGTCGACCGGCACCTGCGCATCGCCTGGACCCCCTATCTGGCCACCGAGGACGCCGACGAGACCGCCGAGTCCATCCGGGGCTGCGGCGGGACCGTCGCGGTGGGCCCGCTGGACGCGGGCGAGGCGGGCCGGATGGCGATCTGCTCCGACCCGACGGGCGCGGTCTTCGGCGTCTGGCAGGCGAAGGCGCACCACGGGACGGCGACGGCGGGGCCGCCGGGGACCCCGGTGTGGAACGAGCTGCTCACGTACGAGACGTCGATCGGCAAGTTCTACCGGACGGTCTTCGACTTCGAGCTGGGTCCGGCGGACCCGCCCGAGGGCGACTACGCGACGCTCTTCGTGGACGGGACCCCGGTGGCCTCCCTGCACGGCGTCGGCGACGCGCTGCCCCGGGACCGGGGCCCGCACTGGATGACGTACTTCGAGGTGGCCGACGTGGACGCGGCCGCCCGGCTCGTCGTGGAGCTCGGCGGCCGGGTCCTGTCCCCGCCGCGCGACGGCACGGCGGGGCGGCTCGCCGTGGTCGCGGACCCGGAGGGCGCGGTCTTCACCCTGGTCAGGTCGGTCGGGCACTGACCGGGACGGTCCGGCCATCCGCCCGTCCGCAGTGGCTCAGCCCCGGCGGCTCCGCGCGAGGCCCCGGCGCAGCCGGGACGCGCCGCCCGTGGCCGGTGCCGCCGCCGTGCCGCCCGGCAGACCGAGCAGGGTCAGCCGTGCGGCGTCGAAGTGGTGGGCCGTGCCGGGGTCGTCGTGGTGGGCGGCCAGGAAGCGGGTCGCCTCCTCCCGGAGCTCCGGGTGGCTCCCGTGCCTCATGCAGTAGCCGACGGCCCGGACCAGGGGCGTGAGCGAGGCGGGGGCCGGGCCGGGGACGGCGGGCTCCTCGCCCCGCTCCAGGTCCGCGACCAGGTGGTCGACGACGGTGAGCGGGATGCGGTTGCTGTTCTCGAAGGGGGTGAGCCGTGCGAGGACCTCGGCCGTGCCCACACGCGCGATGGGGACGCCGTAGTAAACGGCGGCGGTGAGCATCGCCGTGGAGAAGCAGCCGACGACGAGCCGGGGCCGGCACCGCTCGTAGAAGGTCTCGGCCAGCAGCGGCCCGTCGAGGAGCGTCAGGCGCACGCCGGCGCGTTCCGCCTCCTCGTCGAGGGCCCGGGAGTAGCGGGCGGGCGCGGTCGGGTGGGGCTTGAAGACGATCGAGCGGTGTCCGGCGGCGACCGCCCCGCGCAGCATCCGTACGTGCAGCTCCTCTTCCTCCTCGGCGGTGAGGAGGCCGAGGGCGGCGAGGTACTGGCCGAGGAGGAGGGCCGTGGGCGCGGCGGCGGCCGCCCGCGCGATCGCCGGGTCGTCGGCGGCCTCCTCGGCGATCTCGGCGAGGACGGCGCGGAAGGCGTCGTCGGGGACCAGCTCGGGCTCGACGCCGTATTCGCGGAGGAGGAGGGGGCGCAGGCCTGGCACCAGGTCGAGGTGGAGGACCCGGCGGATGCGGCAGGCGATCGACTGGGCGAGGTCGTTGCGGGTGGGGCCGTAGCTCATCAGGCCGTCGGCGTAGACGTGCAGGGAGCTCTCGGGGAAGGTGCCGGCGAGCGCCTTCGCGGGGTTGACCTGGATGGACTCGACGACGAGTTCCACCGGGGCGTCGCCGAGGTCCCAGGCGGTGCGCAGCACGCGCTGCCAGAGCGGGGCCTCCTCGGGGCGGGGGGCCCAGGCGGCGGGGTGGTACGGGTGGATCGTCTCGTTCCAGTCGAGGGTGGCGTCGAAGCGGGCGGCGATCCGCCCGTAGCCGGTCATGGTCTCCAGGCGCAGCGCGGTCTCCGGGATCTCGGCGTTGTGCGAGACGAGGAGGAGGCGGCGGGCGTCCTCGCGGGGGCCGAACCGCCCGGCGTCGAGGGCGGCGGCCAGGGTGGCGGCGCCGTAGAGGGTGGACACCTGGAAGATCTGGACGGGACGGGTGTCGGGGGCGGAGGCCGTATCGGGGGCGGAGGCCGTTTCGGGAGCCATGGGTCAGGCGGTCCTTCCGGTCTCGCGCAGGCCCCGGAGGAGAGTGCTGCGGCGGGTGTCCATGGTGGCGAGGGTCTCGTCGAGGACCCCCTGCGGCATACGGCGCAGCGCGTCGCCGACGTCGGCGCGCAGCCGCCCGGCGACGGCCGGTTCGTACTTCTCGGCCTTGCCCATGTGGAAGGCGATCATCGCGCAGTACGTGCGCACCGCCTTCGGGAGGAAGCGGTCCGCCTCGGCGTCCTCGGCGACCTCGGCGAGCAGGAGGTCGTAGGAGGGGATGAAGTCCAGCTGCCGGTTGTCGGTGATCTGGGTGAGCGAGGTGGTGACGCCCCGCCGGTAGAACACCCCGTGCAGGGAGAGCGCCGCGAAGGTGCGGGCCCTGAGGTGGAGCCGCCAGATCCAGAGGCGGTCCTCGGCGGTCCTCAGGGTCGTCTCGAAGCGGGAGGCGCCGTCCGCGAAGAGGCGGCCGCTGTAGATGCCGAAGGGGACGAAGGGGTAGTCCACCATCGTCACCATGCCGGCCGGCGAGATGCCGTCCCTGGGGTCCATCACGGTGTCGCGCCGCTTGGCGGGGGCGTAGCGGATCTGGCGCTTGCGGCCCTCCGACAGGACGTGGTCGGTGCGGGCGAAGTCGCAGTCCAGGCGGGAGATCCCGGCGACAGCGGCGCTCAGGTGGCCGGGCGCGTACCAGTCGTCGCCGTCGAGGAAGGTGAGGTAGTCGCCGCGTGCCGCGTCGATGCCCGTGTTGCGCGCCTGGGCGACGCCCCGGTTGGTCTCGTGCCGGATGACGGTGGCGTTCGGCAGGCGGTCGCGCCAGCGGTCGAGGACCTCCGGGGTGTCGTCCGTCGAGCAGTCGTCGACGAGCAGGAACTCGAAGGAGGGATCGGCGTTGTTCGCGAGACTGCGCAGGGTGTCGGGGGCATAGGCCCCGACGTTGTGGAACGGTACGACGACGGACAGTTTCGGCACTCGGTTTCCCCACACTGAATCGGACTGTTGAACGCCGTTTACGGCGGGCACGGTAGCGGCCCGCCCCTCCGGCCGGACGAGCCCCGCGTGCACGCGGGGTGAACTTTCGCCGTCCTCCCGGGTCGTCCGGGACGGCCCGTCAGCCACGGGCCCGCCCGCGGTGCAGGACGCCCGTGGCCACGAGCGCGAGGAGCGCGGCCGCGCCCACGGCGCCGCCGAGGCGGAGGCCCGGCGGCCGGAAGGAGCAGCGGACCGTGTCCGCCCGCCCGTCGAGGGGGACGGCGACGAGGCCCTCGTACGCGCGCGCGGGGCGGAGGTCCGCGTCTCCGGCGGCGCACCTCCAGCCGGAGATCCGGGGCACGGCGAGGACGGCGACGCCCGTACTGCCCGGCGGGAGGGCGGCGGTGACGGTGTGTCCGGTGGTACGGACCCGGGTGGCGCCGGTGGCGGCGAGCCGGTCCACGGCGGCGTCGAGCCGGGCGCGGACGAGGCAGCCGACCGGTTCCCGGGGCAGCCGCGCCTTGCCCTCGGGGCCGAGGGCGATCCGCACCTCGCCGGATTCGGGGACGGTGCCGAGGGCGCCCATGGGGGCGGTGACGGCCGGTGGCCTGCCGTCGAAGCGCACGGGTTCCCCGCCCGCGAGGGCCGCCGTGCCCCGGTACTCGGGCGCCCAGAACCAGACCCGGGAGCCGGCCGGGCAGCGGGCGGTGAGGACGCGTCCGGTGCGGCGGGGGACGGGCCGCTCGTACACGGAGGCGCCGAGGAGGCGTTCCTGCCGGGCGAAGGCGGAGTCCCCGGCGGGTCCGGCCGGGCGCGGCGCCGGACGGACGGTGACCAGGGGCGGTACGGGGGTGGTGGTGGCGGTGACCGAGGCGCGGGGCGGCGCGTCCCGCCGTACCGGCTCGACGGGTTCGGAGCGGATCCGGGTGCCGACGGAGAACAGGGCGTCGGTCACGGGGTTGTCGAGGGTGACCGGGTGCCGGCCCTTGGCGTAGGAGCCGAAGCCGAGGGAGGTCAGGGTCCGGGAGGTCGTCCCGGAGGTGAGGCTGCTGTAGTACTCGGCGCCCTGGCCGCCGACGAGCAGGGCGTCGTTGCCGCCGGGGACCTCTCCGGGGTCCGTGCGGTGGCGGGGCCAGGCGTCCGCGCGGGCCGCCTCGCGGGCCACGGCCTCGTGCCAGGGGCCGGTCCGGGGCGACCAGGCGACCTCGCCGCGCTGCCGTTCCTCGATCCGCTTCCCGGTGACGGCCGCCTCGCCCGCCTGGGCGGCGACGAGCAGGACGACGGCGAGGAGGGGCAGGGCCCGGCGGCCGACGGCGGAGGCCTTGGCGGTTCCGGAGGCCCCGGCGGTCTTGGAGGCCCCAGCGGCCTCGGCGGCCCCGGCGGCCCCGGCGGCCCCGGCGGCTCCGGCGGCCCCGGCGGCTCCGGCGGCTCTCAGGGCGAGCAGGACGGCGACGAGCGCGAGGAGCGCGGCCGCGCCGAAGGCGGGGAAGGTCCAGCGGTCGATGTCGGCGCTCCCCCGGGCCGTCCACGCGAGGAGGCCGAGCAGGGCGCCGCCCGCGAGGAGCGCGGCGGGCCGGGGCACTCCCCCGGCGACCGAGAACCAGGCCGCGACCAGCAGCAGGCCGCACAGCACGAAGGCCTGACGGTACGGGACGCCGTTGGGCGAGGCCCCCGCGTGCCAGAGCAGATGGGTGGGCTCCCACTGGAGGGAGAGCGTCACCAGGACGACGGCGGCCGTCAGGGCGGCCCGGACGCGCGGGGCGACGGCCCGGTTGAAGGGCAGCGTCAGGGCGAGGGCGAGGGCGGGCGTGCCGATGAAGAGCGCGGGGCTGGCCGAGCTCGCGGTGGCGGGCAGGAGCCGGGCGAAGACCTCCGTCCAGGCCACGGGGACGAAGGTGACCTCCGGGGTGGGGTCGGCGGTCTTCGTGCCGAGGAAGACGACCGCGACGAGCGGCGCGGCGAGCCCGACGCCGAGGAGGACGCCCCGGGCGGCGCGCAGTGCCCCGGCGAGGCGCTGCCGGGCGGTGGCGGTCTCCTCGGCGGTGAGCAGCCGGACGGCGAGGACGACGGCCGCGCCGAGGGTCGCCATGTACGCGGTGTAGAAGTTGGCGGTCCAGGCGAGGGCGACGACGAGCGGCCCGAGGACGGGACGGCGGCCGGTGCGGGCCCACTCGCCGACCAGACAGAGCAGCGGGAAGGCGACGAGCCCGTCGAGCCACATCGGGACGGTGGAGCCGAAGTTGAGGGTCCAGCCCGAGAGGGCGTACGCGGTGCCGAGCACGGCGGCGACCGGCCAGGGCCCGGGGCGCAGCCGCAGGAGCAGCAGCGCCATGGCGGCCCCGGCGGCGGCGATCTTGACGGCGGTGACGACGTACAGCGCGAGCTCGATCCGGTCCGCCGGGAAGAGGACGACGAGCAGGGCGGCGGGGCTGCTCAGGTACGTGCCGATGTCGCCGAGGAAGTTGGCGCCGAAGCCGGAGTTCCAGTTGAGGAAGGCGTCGCCGTGCGTCTCGCCGAGGAGGAAGGAGCGCCAGTAGGCGTGGTACGGCAGGTACTGCTGGCCCAGGTCGACGACGTTCCTGGTGACCGGGCCGAAGGGGTGGCCGCGGGAGAGCGCGGTGGCGAGGCAGAACAGGACGGCGGTGAGCAGGGCGGCGGCGCCCGCGGCCCGCGCTCCCCCGCCCCGGCCCCCGGACCGGGGGCCGGGATCCGTGTCCTCCCCGCCGTCGACCTGGTCGAGCACGGTCTCGGCGGCGGGGGGCACACGTCCTCCAGGGGTCGTACGGCGCGGGGTCGCCCGGAGGTGGGGTCGTCACGCACGGGCCGTCGCCATTACCGCCGAGGCGGGCGACCCGCAACCGATCGGCGGGCGATGTCCGGGCGCACCTCGGGTGAACTCCCGGTGCCGCGCGCCCTCCCCGTACGGATCAGGCGGCCGGGGCCGGGGCGGCGAGCTCGTCGACCGTGCGGACCACCGTGCCGAACAGGTCGGAGACCGTCGTCAGGCTCGCGGCCGCCAGCGCGTCCGACGACAGGACGGTGCCGTCCGGCGCCGCCAGGGGGCGGGTGGCGGTGGCCTCGGCGACGACGGTGGGGCGGTAGCCGAGGGTGAAGGCGCCCTGGGCGGTGAACAGGACGCACAGGTGGGTCATGAACCCGGCGAGGACCAGGTCGCCACCGGCGCCGAGGTCCTTCAGGACCTCCTCCAGGTCCGTGCCGCGGAAGGCGTCGGGGAACCGCTTGACGACCACCTTCTCGCCCTCGGCCGGGGCGACTTCGTCACTGAGGGCGCCGATCTCGGCCCGGATGTCGTACGGGGTGCCCTCGCCGCCGTCGTTGACGACGTGGACGACCGGGGTGCCGGCGGCGCGGGCGGCCGCGAGCAGCCGGGCGCCGGCGGCCACGGCCTCCTCGGCCCCTTCGAGCTTCATGACGCCGGTGCGGTAGGTGTTCTGGAAGTCGATCATGATCAGGACCGACTCGCTCAGCCGGGGCGGCTCCTGGGGGAGGCCGATCACTTCGCGCAGGGGGGTGGACGCGGTCATGGCGGTTCCTTTCGGTCGGGCGGGAGGGGTTCGACGGGGCGCCGCCCCGCGAACGTCAGCAACGCTAACACAACACGTAATCATCGATTACACAGAAGTGAGCACCTCTCCGCCCACTCCGCCCCGGCCAGGGGATTCCCCAGGTCCCCCCTGTTAGCGCTGCTACCGTGGGGGCATGTCGACGGCCCGAGAGCGCATCCTGGAAGCCACCGAGGAACTGCTGGCGGACAAGGACGCGCTGGCGATCTCGACCCGGGCCATCTGCGACCGGGCGAAGGTCGGGATGCCCGAGATCTACCGCCAGTTCGGCGACAAGCAGGGGCTGCTCACGGCGGTGGCCGACATCGGCTTCGCGCGCTTCCTCGCCGAGAAACGGCGGAACCCGCTCACCGACGACCCGGTGGCGGACCTGCGCACGGCCTGGGACAGCCACGTCACGTTCGCGCTGCGCAACCCGTACCTCTACCGCCTGATGTTCACGCCGACGGGCGACGCCAAGCCGCGGGCCATCGAGGAGGCCCGCACGATCCTCCTGAAGGCCGTGGAGCGCTGCCGCGACGCCGGCCGCCTGCGGATGCCCCCCGAACTGGCCGGTCAGTCGATCCTCTCCGCCAACGTGGGCGTGTGCATGATGGCGCTCTCCTTCCCCGACCTCTTCGGCGAGCCCGACATCTCACGGGCGGTACGGGACGCCGTGATCGGCCGCGCCACGGGCGCCGGCACCGGCGCCGAGGAGGAGGACACCCGCATCGACACGGCGACGGTCCTGGCCCGGGCCCTGTTGGGGACGCTGACGGGGACGGAACCGGTGGACGGCGCCGCACTCGACGCGTTGACGGCGCTTCCGGCGGAATGAACCCCTCGCGGGCGAACCGGGTGAACAGGGCGACGGGCCGTGCGCGTCTGGCCTGATGGGGCGTTGAGCGGCCGTCGGCCCGGATCCCGGACTGGGGGTGTGCCAACGGGAACGCGGGAACGGAACGCCCGGTGAAACGGATCCACTTCACCGCCCAGGACCTCATGTACGGGCTGCGGACCATCCCGTGCCCCTGCAACCGCGACCGGAGCTGGCGCTGAGTCGGGACCCGTCCGGCCGGGGTTACCCGAGGTCGCGGGGGTGGGCGGGAACGTCAGGCGTGGTTGACGGGGAGGACGTCCGGGGAGAGGGCGCCCGCGTGGGCCGAGGCCGCAGTCATCCGCTTGCGGTGGTGACGGCGGCAGAGGACCTCGTAACCGATCTCCTCCGCCGGGCGGTTCACGTCGCCGACCACGACCTGCTCGCCCTCGACGACCATCTCCCCGCCCACCGTACGGGCGTTGTGCGTGGCCCGGGCGCCGCACCAGCACAGGGCCTCGACCTGGAGCTGTTCTATGCGGTCCGCCAGCTCGATCAGCCGCTGCGAGCCGGGGAAGAGCTTCGTGCGGAAGTCGGTGGTGATGCCGAAGGCGAAGACGTCGAGGCCCAGGTCGTCGACGATGCGGGCGAGCTGGTCGATCTGCTCGGGGGCGAGGAACTGCGCCTCGTCCACGATCACGTAGTCGGCCTTGCCGCCCTGGGAGAGCTGGCCGACGAGGTACGCGTACACGTCCATGCCCCGCGGCGCCTCGACCGCCTCCGTCACCAGGCCGAGCCGGGAGGACAGCTTTCCCTCGCCCGCCCGGTCGTCGCGGGTGAAGATCACGCCCTGGAGGCCGCGCGCGTCGCGGTTGTGGGCGATCTGGAGCGCCAGGGTGCTCTTCCCGCAGTCCATGGTTCCGGAGAAGAAGACCAGCTCGGGCATGACGGGTCGGGGACCTTTCGGGGCGTGGACGACGGAGGGAGGGGGAAGGGTCAGGAGCGCACTTCGAGCAGCGGGACGAGCTGCTCGGCGGGGGTCATGGACCCGTGCATACCGGCCATCGCGGACTCGTGGGGCTCGTTGACGGAGGCCGTGATGGCCACGTCGTCGTGGGCCGCCACGACGACGTCCCCGATCCGCCCGTACACGCGCTCGTCGACCTCGTCCCCGAACCAGCCGAGGGCGATGGCCTCGTCGCGGCCCGCGACCCAGAACTGCTCGCCGACGACCTCGCGCCAGCAGGTGAGGACATCCGCCTCGGCGCCGCGCACGGCGTAGACGTGGCGGGCGCGTCCCTCGCCGCCGAGGAGGGCGACGCCGGCGCGCAGCTCCCAGTCCTCGTCGAAGTCGATGCGGTGCCGCTCGTCGAACGGGATGTCGACCATGCCGTGGTCGGCCGTGACGTACAGGGCCGAGCGGGGCGGCAGTTGCTCGGCGAGCCGTCGCACGAGCCGGTCGACGAACATCAGCTGGCCGCGCCAGGCGTCGGAGTCGATGCCGAACCGGTGCCCGGCGCCGTCGAGTTCGCTGTAGTACGTGTAGACCAGCGAGCGGTCCCCGGCGGCGAGCTGCTCGGCGGCGAAGTCCATGCGCTCCTCGCCGGAGAGCCGCCCGTGGAACGTTCCGCCGCTGAGCGCGATCTGGGTGAGCGGGGTCTGCGCGAAGATCGGGGAGGACACCTGGGCGGTGTGGATCCCGGCCTCGTGGGCGAGCCCGAAGACGGTGGGGTACGGCTGCCAGGCGCGCGGCGGGGTCCACGGCTTCCAGCGCAGCTGGTTCATCAGCTCGCCGGTGTCGGGGTTGCGCACGGCGTAGCCGGGCAGGCCGTGGGTGCCGGGGTGGCGGCCGGTGCCGACGGAGGCCAGCGAGGTCGCGGTGGTGGCGGGGAAACCGGCGGTGATCGGACGGCCCGTGCCGCCCCGCGAGGAGCCGAGGAGCGAGGTCAGGTAGGGCGCCTCGTCCGGGTGCCGCTTGATCTGCTCCCAGCCGAGCCCGTCGATCAGGAAGACGCAGTTCCGGTCGGCGGGGGCGAGTTCGGCGATCCGGGGGGTGAAGCCGGGCACCTCCTGGCCCGCGACGAGCGTCGGGAGGAGGTCGCCGAGGGAGCCGGTGGCGTACTCGGGCACCGGCGCGGTCTCCGGGGCGAGCGGGACCGGATCGTCGGGCCAGCCGTGGGACGCGGCGGCGGGCTGCGCCATCAGCGGGTGGCGGCGGCGGTGGCCGCGGTGGCTTCGGAGAGCGCCTGGGCGAAGGCGAGGGTCTGCCGGACGGTGTCCGGTCCGTCCCCGGCCTCGCTCACCCGCAGGCTGAGGTCGTCGGCGGTGGCGTTGCCCGTGTAGCCGTGGTCGGCGTCGCAGTTGGCGTCGCCGCAGGCGGCGGGCTCCAGGTCGATGCGGGAGACGGCGCCCCAGCCGATGGTGAGGACCACCTCGCGGGGCAGGGTGCCCGGCGTGTACGACTCGGGGTTGGCGACCACGCGGCTGACGACGACCGACGAGATCCGGTCGAGCTTCACGGACTCGGTGGAGGTCGTGGCGTACGGGGTCGGGGAGCTGGTGTCGGCGGCCTGCTCGTCGGTGTGGCTGACGATGAAGCGGTTCGGCGTCAGGACGAGGACGGTGACGTGGCGGCGGACCTCGTTCGCGTCGAAGGTGGTCTCCTGGTGCACCACGTACGACGCGACGGCCTCGCCGCCGACGGCGGCCTCCACCGCCTCGGCCACGAGGGCCGGGTAGTAGCCGCTGCGCTCGATCGCCGCGCGCAGCCCCTGGGTCGTCGTACCGGTCTTCGCCATGGACTCCATCCTAAGCCCCGGGTAAGGACGGCTCGGCCGGTTGCGGGGACGGCGGGGCGGTTCGGAAGGGCCGGGGCTGTGACATCCGACTCCCTCGCGGCGGTCGCGTTCAGTAGTTCGGCAGGCTGCGCGGGCCGAGGTCCGTGCGGGGCGGGGGCGGGGCCAGGCGGACGGTCGCGCCGAGGACGGAGAGGCCGCGGGGCGCCACGACCACCGGTTCCAGGGAGACGGCGACCACCTCGGGGTGGTCGTCGACGAGCCGGGAGACCCGGAGGAGGAGCTCCTCCAGGGCCGGGGTGTCGACGGGCGCGGAGCCGCGCCAGCCGAAGAGCAGCGGGGTGGTGCGGAGGGAGCGGACGAGCTCCGCGACGTCCCGGTCGGTGGCCGGGACGAGCCGGTGGGCCGTGTCGCCGAGGAGTTCGGAGGCCGCGCCCGAGAGGCCGAAGGAGAGGACGGCGCCGACGGCCGGGTCGATGGCCGAGCGGACGACGGTGTCGACGCCCCGGGGCACCATGGCCTGGACGACCGGCTGGAGCTCCTCGGGCTTGCCGAGGACTTCGGTCAGCTCGGCGTAGGCGGTGCGGAGCTGTTCCTCGGTGGCCAGGTCGAGCCGGACCCCGCCGAGGTCGGGGCGGTGGCGCAGGTGCGGGGCGGTGGTCTTGAGGGCGACGGGGTAGCCGAGCCGGGCGGCGGCCGCGACGGCGGCGTCGGGCGTGGGCGCGGGCAGGGTCGGCAGGGCGGTGATCCCGTACCGGGCGAGCAGCTCGCCGGCCTGGTCGGTGCCGAGGGTGACGCCCCGCGGGTCCGCCTCCGTGTCGCCGAGCACCCGCCGGATCAGGGCGGCGGCCCCCGCCTCGTCGATGTCCTCGTACTCGGGCACCCGCCCGGGCTCGGCAGCCTGCCGCCGCCACTGCCCGTACCGCACGGCCTCGGCGAGCGCCCGCACGGCCCGCTCGGCGGCGGGATAGGCGGGGATGGTGACGGTACCCGGGGACCGGGCCGGGTCGGTGGCCGTGCCCGGCGCGGGGTCCTGATCCGGGTCGGTCGCCGGGGCCGGTGCGGGGGCTTGGGCGGGGTCGGCGGCCGGGGCCGGTGCGGGGCCCTGGGCCGGGTCGGTGGCCGGGAGCGGGCCGGAAGGCTGGATCGGGTCGGAGGACTGGATCGGGCCGGGGGCCTGGGCCCGGTCGGGGTGCTGGGTCCGGCCGGGCGGCGGGGTCGGTTCGGTGGCGGACGCGGCCGCCGGTACGGTTCCGGGCCCGGCTCCCGGAGCCGCCCCCGTACTCGTGTCCGTACCCGTACCCACTCCCGTACTCGTCACCGCCCCCCGCCCCGCCGCAGGCGGCCTCGTGCTCGTGGCCACCGCCAGGGCCTCCGCGAGGCCGCCCATCTCGACGTGGACGACGACGACCGGCTTCGTCGGGGCGGGGGCCGAGGCGACGGCCTCGCGGAGGGCCGCCGCGAGGACCTCCCCGTCGCCGAACTCGGTGGCGCCGTCCTCGCCGACCCACGGGATCGCGGTCACGACGACCGCGTCGGACGTCTCGTCCGCGAGGGCCGCCGCCAGCGCGTCCCGGAAGTCCGCGGGGACCGCCGAGGTCGTCAGGTCGAGGGGCCGCAGCGGGCGCAGTCCCTCGGTGAGGCAGGCGTCGTACGTGAGGAGGCCGAGCGACTCGGAGTTGCCGAGGATCGCGACCCGGGGCCCGGCGGGCAGCGGCTGGGCGGCGAGGAGCAGCCCGGCGTCCACGAGCTCGGTGACGGTGTCGACGCGGATCACCCCGGCCTGCCGGAGCAGCGCGGAGACCGTGGCGTGCGGGACGCGGGTGACGGGCACGCGGTGGCCGGGCGGGGCGCTGCCGCTGTGCCGGGCGCCCTTGACGACGACGACCGGCTTGACGGCGGCGGTGCGGCGGGCGAGCCGGGTGAACTTCCGGGGGTTGCCGATCGACTCCAGGTAGAGGAGGACGACGTCGGTGCCGGGGTCGTCGTACCAGTGCTGGAGGAAGTCGTTGCCGGAGACGTCCGCGCGGTTGCCGGCCGAGATGAAGGAGGAGAGCCCGGCGCCCCGCCGGTGCAGTCCGGCGAGGAGGGCGATCCCGATCGCGCCGGACTGGGTGAAGAGCCCGATCCGCCCGGCGGCCGGCATCTGCGGTGCGAGCGAGGCGTTGAGCCGGACGTCGTCGGCGGTGTTGATGATGCCGAAGGCGTTGGGCCCGATGATCCTCATGCCGTACGAGCGGGCCTGCCGGACGAGCCGGCGCTGCCGCTCGCGGCCGTCCGGGCCGCTCTCGGCGTATCCGGCGGAGAGCACGACGAGGCCCCGGACCCCGTGCGCGCCGCAGTCCGCGACGGCCTCCGGCACCCGTTCGGCGGGAACGGCGACGACGGCGAGGTCCACGGGTTCGCCGATGGCGGCGACGGAGCGGTACGCGGGGACCCCGTCGAGCTCGGCCGGGCCGCCGTCGCCGTCGCCGGTTTCGGGGAGCGCGGCGTTCACCGCGTACACGCGTCCGGTGAAGCCCGCGCCGAGGAGGTTGCGCAGGACGGTCCGGCCGACGCCGCCGGGCGCGCGGCCGGCGCCGACGACGGCGACGGAGGCGGGGGTGAGCAGCCGCTGTACGGAGCGGGCCTCGGCGCGCTGTTCGCGGGCGCGCTGGACGGCGAGGGACCGGTCGGTGGGTTCGAGGTCGAGGTGGAGCCGTACGGAGCCGTCCTCGAAGCTGCGCTTCTGGGTGTAGCCCGCGTCGGTGAAGACCTTGATCATCTTGGTGTTGGCGGGGAGCACCTCGGCGGCGAAGCGCCGGATGCCCCGCTCGCGGGCGACCGCCGCGATGTGTTCGAGGAGGGCGGAGGCGACGCCCCTCCCCTGGTGCGCGTCCTGGACGAGGAAGGCGACCTCGGCCTCGTCGGCCGGGGCGGAGGCGGGCAGTCCGCGGTCGTCGATGCGGTCGTAGCGGACGGTGGCGATGAACTCGTCCCCGACGGTCACCGCGAGCCCCACCCGGTTCACGAAGTCGTGGTGGGTGAAGCGGTGCACGTCCTTGGCGGAGAGGCGGGGGTAGGGGGCGAAGAAGCGGTAGTACTTCGACTCGTCCGAGACCTGCTCGTAGAAGCTGACGAGCCGGTCGGCGTCGTCGGCGGTGATGGGTCTGATCCGCGCGGTGCCGCCGTCGCGGAGCACCACGTCCGCCTCCCAGTGGTCGGGGTAGGCGTGCTCCGGCGGTTCCGGCGTTGCCTGCGGTTCCGCCGCTTCCGACTGCTCCGACGCGCTCTGCATGGGGTCAGCCTACGACCGCGGCGCGCGTGGAGCACCGGTCGCGCGGTGGGGGTGCGCGTTGCAAGGTGGGGGGAGCCGAAAGGCGGTCCGGTCCGGGCCGAAGGTCGGTGTGAGCACCTCGCATCCCGTGAGAGACTGGTCTAGACAACCCGCTTGAGACTTGAAGGGCAACACCATGGCTGAGCGCCGCGTCAACGTCGGCTGGGCCGAGGGCCTGCACGCCCGCCCCGCGTCCATCTTCGTCCGTGCCGCCACGGCTTCCGGCGTTCCGGTGACGATCGCCAAGTCCGACGGCACCCCGGTGAACGCCGCCTCCATGCTCGCGGTGCTCGGCCTGGGCGCGCAGGGCGGCGAGGAGATCGTGCTCGCGTCGGACGCCGACGGCGCCGAGGCCGCTCTGGACCGCCTCGCGAAGCTGGTCGCCGAGGGCCTGGACGAGCTCCCCGAGACCGTCTGACCCCTCGCGCCCCCCGTACGCCGAAAGGCCGTGGTCGCCGGAATTCCGGCGACCACGGCCTTTCGCTTTTCCGCTCCCCCGCCCCGGCGTCCCCGATTTCCGGACGTCCGGATTTCCCGGCGCCTCGATTTCCGGGCAGCACAAAAAGGCCCCGCGGAATTCCTATTCTTTGTATACGGTGCGCGTGTTAATTCCGACCGCTCGTCGTGTTGACGACGTGTTGCGAAACCCTCACACGCCCGCGCTCCGGCCTCTTGAGCCGGTGCAGCGACATCGAGCGCTCCGCGTGCAGCACGGTGAGGGCCCTGGCCCGCTCGGCGTCGCCGCGCGCCACGGCGTCCACGATCGCGCCGTGCTCCGCCCAGGCCTCCACCGGCCGCTCGGGCTGCTCGACCGCGTACATCCAGGCGATCTTGTGCCGCAGCTGGGTGAGCAGCGCCGTCAGCGGCGGGCTGCCGGAGGCCTGCGCGAGCGTCTCGTGGAACCAGCCGCCGAGCGAGCGCAGGTCCTCGCCCTGGCCGCGCCTGGCCCGCTCCTGGCCCAGCCTGACCAGGCCGCGCAGCACCTTGAGGTGGGCGTCGGTGCGCCGCTGCGCGGCCCGCGCGGCCCCCAGCGGTTCGAGCAGGGCCCGCATGTCGAGCAGGTCGGCCGCCTCCTGCTCGGTGGGCTCGGCGACGTGCGCGCCCGCGTGGCGGCGGGTGAGGACGAAGCCCTCGGACTCCAGGGTGCGCAGCGCCTCGCGGACCGGGACGCGGGAGACCCCGTACCGGCGGGCGAGCTGCTCCTCGGTCAGCCGGCTGCCCCGCTCGAAGACGCCGGAGACGATGTCGTCCCGGATCGCCGTGCATACCGAGTGCGCGGGAATGCGCATGTGTCCGACCTCCGCCTTGGTCCGCGCGAGACAATTCGAGCGGCGCCTGTTCTGCGCCTGATCCGCGACTCTATTGCAGCACGCCGGAATTTCCGATGCCCCCATGGAATCCATGACGGCCTTTTGGCCCACGGCAGGACGACGAAAAGCCCCGGCTCAGTACGAGCCGGGGCTTTTGCGACGCGGAGGGCCCCCGGTGGTCAGGGGCGCGTGGGACGCCGGGTCAGACGGCGACGCCGCGGGCGCGGAGGTAGGAGACCGGGTTGATGTCCGAGCCGTAGTCGGCGCTCGTACGGGCCTCGAAGTGGAGGTGCGGTCCGGTCGAGTTGCCGGTCGAGCCCGAGACGCCGATCTGCTGGCCCGGCTCGACGGTCTGGCCGACGTACACCCCGATGGAGGAGAGGTGACCGTACTGGGTGTACGTGCCGTCGTTCATCCGGATCACGATGTTGTTGCCGTACGCGCCGCCCCAGCCGGCCTCGACGACGGTGCCGGAGCCGACGGAGACGACCCGGCTGCCGTAGGCGGCGTGGAAGTCGACGCCGGAGTGGCTGCCGGAGGACCAGAGCGAGCCGCCGGTCTGGTAGCCGGTGGAGACGTACGAGCCGGCGACGGGGAGCTGGAAGGAGTTCAGGCGGCGGCGCTCGGCCTCGCGGGCGGCGCGGGCCCGCTCCTCGCGGATCTCCTTGGCGCGGGCCTCGGCCTTGCGCTTCGCCTCGGCCTTGGCCTTCTCCTCGACGACGGCCTCGAAGGCCTGCCGGTCCTGGGCGTCGGCCTGGGCGTTGAGCCGGTCGACGAGGGAGTCCTCGGTGATCACCTGGGTGAGACCGGTGTCCTCGGGGGAGCGGTTGTCCGTGTCGGCGGCGAGCGCCGGGGAGGCCAGGGTTCCGATGACGCCGGTGGTGGCGAGCGTCGCCACGCCGGCGATGCCCGCGCCGCGGCGCGCCATCCGGCTCGACCCACGATGCTTCCCGGTGGCACGGGTGAACGCCATGAAGACGTTGTTCCTTTCCTTCCTTCTCGCCTACCGGGTTAGCTGACGGGTTCGGAGCAGGAAGGTCTCCTACGGGCCCCTCCGTACGGGACGAAGGCGTCCGATTCACCCCAGGGACTGCGTGCGGGTCCCCGGCTCCCCAGGCTCGCGCCTGACGGGGACTCGGCGATGACTGTCCGGTGCCGCGGGCGCGGCGGGTGCAACTGGCGAACAGCCGGACCGACGGTATGCGGAGCCCCAGTCGATCACCAACCGAACACGGCCTTTTGTAAGACATGCCACAGGGCAGATGATCACCCTTGCCGTCAATACGGACAATTCACCGGGTGGTTCGCCGGTCGGGCCGCCGGGACCCCTCTCGTACGGGTGCGCGGAGGACCCCGACGTGACGGCTCGTCGGGGTCCTCCGTCCGCCCCGGCCGGTGGCGCCGCGCCTCCGGCCGGACGGGGCCGATCAGCCGCTGACGACGGTGACTTCACCGATCCCGAGCGCCCGCACCGGCTCCGCGATCTGCGCCGCGTCGCCCACCAGGACCGTGACGAGCCGGTCCACCGGGAAGGCGCTGACCACGGCCGCGGTCGCCTCGACGGTGCCGGTCTCGGCCAGGCGCGCGTACAGCTGGGCCTGGAAGTCGTCCGGGAGGTGCTGCTCGACCTGGTCGGCGAGCGTCCCGGCGACCGAGGCGGCCGTCTCGTACTTGAGCGGCGCCACCCCCACCAGGTTCTGCACGGCCGTCTCCCGCTCGGCGTCCGTGAGCCCCTCGGCGGCCAGGGTGCGCAGCACCTTCCACAGGTCGTCCAGGGCCGGGCCCGTGTTGGGGGTGTCGACGGAGCCGCTGATGGCGAGCATCGCGGCGCCGTTCCCCTCGGCGTCCGAGCGGAGCACCTGCCCGAAGGCCCGCACGCCGTACGTGTAGCCCTTCTCCTCGCGCAGGACCCGGTCCAGGCGCGAGGTCAGGGTCCCGCCGAGGCAGTACGTGCCGAGGACCTGGGCCGGCCAGACGCGGGCGTGCCGGTCGGGGCCGATCCGGCCGATGAGGAGCTGGGTCTGGACGGCGCCGGGGCGGTCCACGATCACGACCCGGCCGGTGTCGTCGGCGGTGATCGGCGGCATCGGCAGCGGCTCGCCCGGCTCGCCGGTCCAGGCGCCCAGCGTCTCCGCGAGGACCTTCTCCAAGTCGACCCCGGTCAGGTCGCCGACGACCACGGCGGTGGCCGTGGCGGGCCGCACGTGCGCCTCGTAGAAGGCGCGGACCGCGGCGGCGTCGATCGCCCCGACGGTCTCCTCGGTACCCTGGCGCGGCCGGGACATCCGGGAGTCGGCCGGGAACAGCTCCTTGGAGAGCTGCTTGGCGGCGCGCCGGGCCGGGCTGGCCGTCTCGTGCGGGATCTCGTCCAGGCGGTTGCGCACCAGGCGCTCGACCTCGGTGTCCAGGAACGCCGGGGCGATCAGGGCCTCGGAGAGCAGCCCGAGCGCCTTGGGCAGCCGGGAGACCGGGACCTCCAGGGAGACCCGTACGCCCGGGTGGTCGGCGTGCGCGTCGAGGGTGGCGCCGCAGCGCTCCAGCTCGGCCGCGAACTCCTCGGCGCCGTGCCGGTCGGTGCCCTCGGAGAGGGCGCGGGCCATGATGGTGGCCACGCCGTCGAGACCGGCGGGCTCGGCGTCCAGCGGGGCCGGCAGGAAGAGCTCCACGGCCACGACCTGCTGGCCGGGGCGGTGGCTGGTGAGGACGGTCAGACCGTTCTCCAGGGTGCCGCGGTCGGGGGCCGGGAAGGCCCAGGGGCGGGCGGTGCCCGGCGCCGGCTGCGGGTGGAAGTCCATGCTCGTCAAAGACGCGGCAGTGTCGGTCACCGGTCCGCCCCCTCTTCCTCGTCGCTCTCGCTCTGTTCGGTGGTCACCGGCTCGTAGACCAGGACCGCGCGGTTGTCCGGGCGCAGCCGGGCCGCGGCGGCCTCCCGGACCTCCTCGGCCGTGATGTCGAGGACGCGGTCGACGGCGGTCAGGGCGAGCTGCGGGTCGCCGAACAGGACGGCGAACCGGCACAGTTCGTCCGCGCGGCCCGCGACGGTGCCGAGCCGGTCCAGCCACTCGCGCTCCAGCTGGGCCTGCGCGCGCTCCATCTCCTCGGCCGTGGGGCCCTCGGCGGCGAACCGGGCGAGCTCCTCGTCGACGGCCGCCTCGATCTCCGGGACCTCGACGCCGCCGGACGTCTTGACGTCCAGCCAGCCGAGCGAGGGCGCCCCGGCGAGCCGCAGCAGGCCGAAGCCGGCGGCGACGGCCGTGCGGTCCCGGCGGACCAGACGGTTGTGCAGCCGGGAGGACTCCCCGCCGCCCAGGACCGTCAGGGCCAGGTCGGCGGCGTCGCACTCACGCGTGCCGTCGTGCGGCAGCCGGTAGGCGGCCATGAGGGCGCGCGCCGGGACCTCCTCCTCGACGACCTCGCGCAGCTGCTCGCCGATGACGTCGGGCAGCTCGCCGGAGCGCGGCGCGGGCTTGCCGTCGTGGCCGGGGATGGAGCCGAAGTACTTCTCGATCCAGGCGAGGGTCTGCTCCGGGTCGATGTCGCCGACGACGGACAGCACCGCGTTGTTCGGGGCGTAGTACGTGCGGAAGAACTCCCGCGCGTCCTCCAGGGTCGCCGCGTCCAGGTCGGCCATGGAGCCGATGGGCGTGTGGTGGTACGGGTGGCCCTCCGGGTAGGCGAGGGCGGTCAGCCGCTCGAAGGCCGTGCCGTACGGCACGTTGTCGTAGCGCTGGCGGCGCTCGTTCTTGACGACGTCCCGCTGGTTCTCCATGGACTCGTCGTCCAGGGCGGCGAGCAGCGAGCCCATGCGGTCGGCCTCCAGCCAGAGGGCGAGCTCCAGCTGGTGCGTGGGCATGGTCTCGAAGTAGTTGGTGCGCTCGAAGCTCGTCGTGCCGTTGAGCGAGCCGCCGGCGCCCTGCACCAGCTCGAAGTGCCCGTTGCCGTGGACCTGCTTGGAGCCCTGGAACATCAGGTGCTCGAAGAGGTGGGCGAGCCCCGTGCGGCCCCGGACCTCGTGGCGCGAGCCGACGTCGTACCAGAGGCAGACCGCGGCGACCGGGGTCAGGTGGTCCTCCGAGAGCACCACGCGCAGGCCGTTCGCCAACCGGTGCTCGGTCGCTGTCAGGCCGCCGGAGCCGGCCTCGGCCGTGGCCGTGTGACCCATGGGCATGTACGTCCCTTCGATCGCGATGTGAAAAAGTCCTGCCACTGTATGCAAGCGCGCCGACACCTGGCGAAGTTCCCGCCCCTTCGAGATGTCCCTCTTCCGGGTCGCGGTCGGCGTTGTCGGTGGCACGGTCCACAATGGTCCGCGTCAGATCAACCTTGTTGGTGAAGGAGCCGCAGCCGCGATGGCCCGCCGCAGCACGAAGACACCGCCGCCGGACGACGCGTACGAGGAGAGGATCCTCGACATCGACGTCGTCGACGAGATGCAGGGCTCCTTCCTCGAGTACGCGTACTCGGTGATCTACTCGCGCGCGCTCCCGGACGCCCGCGACGGGATGAAGCCCGTCCAGCGCCGCATCGTCTACCAGATGAACGAGATGGGGCTGCGTCCCGACCGCGGCTTCGTGAAGTGCGCCCGGGTCGTCGGCGAGGTGATGGGCAAGCTGCACCCGCACGGCGACGCGTCGATCTACGACGCGATGGTCCGCATGGCACAGCCCTTCTCCATGCGCCTCCCCCTCGTCGACGGCCACGGCAACTTCGGCTCCCTCGGGAACGACGACCCGCCGGCCGCCATGCGGTACACCGAGTCGCGGATGGCCCCGGCCGCGCTGCTCATGACCGAGTCCATCGAAGAGGACACGGTCGACTTCTCGCCGAACTACGACGGCCAGGAGCGGGAGCCGGTGGCGCTGCCCGCCGCCTATCCGAACCTGCTGGTCAACGGCGCGTCCGGCATCGCGGTCGGCATGGCGACCAACATGCCCCCGCACAACCTCGGCGAGGTCGTCGCGGCCGCCCGCCACCTGATCCGGCACCCCGGAGCCGACCTCGAGACGCTGATGCGCTTCGTGCCCGGCCCGGACCTGCCGACCGGCGGCCGCATCGTCGGCCTCTCCGGCATCAAGGACGCCTACGAGTCGGGGCGCGGCTCCTTCAAGATCCGCGCCACCACGACCGTGGAGACCGTGACGGCGCGCCGCAAGGGCATCGTCGTGACCGAGCTGCCGTTCACGGTCGGCCCGGAGAAGGTCATCTCCAAGATCAAGGACCTGGTCGGTTCCAAGAAGCTCCAGGGCATCGCGGACGTCAAGGACCTCACGGACCGCAGCCACGGTCTGCGCCTGGTCATCGAGATCAAGAACGGCTTCGTGCCCGAGGCGGTCCTGGAGCAGCTCTACAAGCTGACGCCGATGGAGGAGTCCTTCGGCATCAACAACGTGGCGCTCGTCGACGGACAGCCGCTCACCCTGGGCCTCAAGGAGCTCCTGGAGGTCTACCTGGACCACCGCTTCGACGTGGTCCGCCGCCGCTCCGAGTTCCGCCGCACCAAGAAGCGCGACCGGCTCCACCTGGTCGAGGGCCTGCTCGTGGCGCTGCTCGACATCGACGAGGTCATCCGCCTCATCCGGGAGAGCGAGAACTCCGCGCAGGCCAAGGAGCGCCTGATGGAGCGCTTCTCCCTGAGCGAGATCCAGACGCAGTACATCCTGGACACCCCGCTGCGCCGCCTCACCAAGTTCGACCGGATCGAGCTGGAGGGCGAGCGCGACCGCCTCAACGGCGAGATCGACGAGCTGACCGGGATCCTCGAATCCGACGCGGAGCTGCGCAAGCTGGTCTCGGCGGAGCTGGCCGCGGTCGCCAAGAAGTTCGCCACGGACCGGCGGACCGTCCTGCTGGAGTCGGCCGGCGCGCCCGTCACGGCCACCTCCCTCCAGGTCGCGGACGACCCCTGCCGGGTGCTGCTCTCCTCGACCGGCCTGCTGGCCCGTACGGCGACGGAGGCGCTGCCCCCCACCGACCCGGACGCGAAGCGGGTCAAGCACGACGTGATCGTGTCGGCGGTGGCCGCCACCCAGCGCGGCGAGGTCGGCGCGGTGACCTCGGCCGGGCGGCTGCTGCGGCTCTCGGTGATCGACCTGCCGCAGCTGCCGGACACCGCGTCCGCGCCGAACCTGGCGGGCGGCGCGCCACTGTCGGAGTTCGTCTCCCTGGAGGCGGACGAGACGGTGGTCTGCCTGACCACCCTGGAGGAGGCCTCGCAGGGCCTCGCCCTCGGCACGCTCCAGGGCGTGGTGAAGCGGGTGGTCCCGGACTATCCGGCGAACAAGGACGAGCTGGAGGTCATCACCCTCAAGGAGGGCGACCGGATCGTCGGCGCGACCGAGCTGCGGACGGGTGAGGAGGACCTGGTCTTCATCACCTCCGACGCCCAGCTGCTGCGCTATCCGGCGTCCCAGGTGCGGCCCCAGGGCCGGCCCGCGGGCGGCATGGCGGGCGTCAAGCTGGCCGCGGGGGCCGAGGTCCTCTCGTTCACGGCGGTCGACCCGGCGTCGGACGCGGTGGTCTTCACGGTCGCGAGCTCCACGGGCGCCCTGGACTCCTCCGCCGGCACGTCGGCGAAGCTGACGCCCTTCGACCAGTACCCCCGCAAGGGCCGCGCGACCGGCGGCGTCCGCTGCCAGCGCTTCCTGAAGGGCGAGGACGTCCTGATCCTGGCCTGGGCGGGCGCCACCCCGGTCCGCGCCGCCCAGAAGAACGGCACCCCGGTCGACCTCCCGGAGACCGACCCCCGCCGCGACGGCTCGGGCACCCCGCTGGCGAAGCCGGTGGACGTGCTGGCGGGCCCGGCCGGCTAGGACCTGTGAGGAACGGGAGCCGGAGGAAGGCCTAGAACAGGGTCTCCTCCGGCTCCTCCTCCGTCCGGGGCACGTACCGCAGGAGGCCCCACATGCTGGACTCGTCGGGCACGTCCTGCGGGCCGCTCAGCTCGCAGGCGGCGAGCTCCTTGCGCAGGCCGGCCGCGTCGACGCCGGAGCCGATCAGGACGAGCTGGGTGAGGCGCTGCTCTCCGGCGGGCCAGGGCTCGGGGTAGAAGCGCAGGAAGCGCCCGACGGCGTGCACGGTGTAGCGGTTGGCCGGATCGGCGGCGCCGAGGTCGACGAAGCCCTTGATCCGGTACAGCCCCTCGGGACGGGAGTCGAGGAAGGCCATCAGGCGGCGCGGGTGGAGCGGCGTCGAGGCCGTCAGCGAGACGGTCTCGTAGGACGCGTGCGCGTGGTCGGCGTCGTCGTCGGAGCCGTACAGGACGTCCTCGATCGACATCTGGCCCTCGATCTCGCCGTCCGGGACGACCCGGTCGAAGAGCAGCTCGGGGTCGACGCGGCCGTGGGAGGCCTCGATCACGGCGGCGCGTCCGGCGAGGCCCGCGACCGTCTCCCGTACGCTCCGCAGCTCGTCGGCGGAGACCCGGTCGGCCTTGTTGACGACCACGAGGTCCGCGACGGCCAGGTGCCGGTCGGTGCCGGGGTGCCGCCGGCGGGTGGCCCCGAACTCGGCCGCGTCGACGACCTCGACGAGCCCCCCGTACACGATCCGCTCGTTCTCGCTGGCGAGCACCATGCGCACCAGTTCCTGCGGCTCCGCGAGTCCGCTCGCCTCGATCACGATCACGTCGAGCCGGGACTCGGGCCGGGTCAGGACCTCCAGGTACTCGTCGAGCTCACTGGCGTCGACGGCGCAGCACAGGCAGCCGTTGCCGAGGGAGACCGTGGAGCCGACCTGGCCGGCGACGGTCATCGCGTCGATGCCGATGTCCCCGAAGTCGTTGACCATGACCCCGATGCGGGTCCCCCGGGCGCTGCGCAGCAGATGATTGAGGAGCGTGGTCTTCCCGGCCCCGAGAAACCCTGCCAGGACGACGACGGGGATCTGCTGCGTGGTCAAGGAACGTGCCTCCGGTCGTAGTGGGTCGTGGTGCCCGCGACGCACCGCCCCGCGGAAGGCCCCAGGATAGGCGGGCCACGGGGCCGTGCCGGGCTTCCGGGGCGGCGCGGGGCGGGTCCGGGTCCCTTGGGCCCTACCCCCGCTCCGGCACCGCACGCCCCCCTCCCCCGTCCGCCGCTCATTTCCGGTGCCGGGCCGTGGCCCCGTACCTTTTCGGGCATGAACCCCGTACGGACCGGATCCCCGCGCCCCCTCACGCGCCGTCGACGGTTCGGGTGGCCCCGGCGGGTGTTCGCGCAGGTCCTGCTGATGCAGCTGGCCGTCGCGACCGGGGTGACCGTCCTCGCCACCGGCCTCTTCCTGGCCCCGCTGAGCGCCCAGCTCGACGACCAGGCCATGCGGCGGGCCCTGGCCATCGCCGGGACCACCGCGTCGCCCCGGCTCGCCGCCGGCCTCACCGGCGGGCCGCCGTCCGCGCGGGGCCCGGTGCAGACGGAGGCCGAGCGGGTCCGGGCCTCCACGGGCGCCGAGTACGTCGTCGTCATGGACACGCGCGGGGTGCGCTGGTCGCACCCCGACCCCGTACAGATCGGCAGGGTCGTCTCCACCGACCCGAGCGCGGCCCTCGCCGGGCGGGAGGTCATGGAGATCGACAGCGGCACGCTCGGCCGGTCGGCGCGCGGCAAGGTGCCGCTGCGCGACGCGGACGGGCGGACCGTCGGCGCGGTCTCCGTCGGCATCGAGTACGACAGCGTCCGCGACCGGCTCCTCGGCGCGATCCCCGGCCTCCTCGCCCACGCGGGCGGCGCGCTCGCGGCCGGGGCCCTGGCCGCGTACCTGATCTCCCGGCGGCTCCAGCGGCAGACCCACGACCTGGCCTTCTCGGACATCTCCGCGCTCCTCGCCGAACGCGAGGCCATGCTGCACGGCATCCGGGAGGGCGTGGTCGCCCTGGACCGCACCGGCTCCGTACGGCTCATGAACGACGAGGCGCAGCGGCTCCTCGGCCTCGGCCCCGAGGCGGCGGGGCGGCCGCTCGACGAGGTCCTCGGCCGGGGCCGTACCGCCGACGTCCTGGCGGGCCGGGTCACCGGCGAGGACCTGGTCACGGTCCGGGGGCACCGGGTGCTGATCGCGAACCGGATGCCCACGGACGACGGCGGCGCGGTGGCGACCCTCCGCGACCGCACCGAGCTGGAGCACCTCGGCCGCGAGCTGGACGCCACCCGGGGGCTCATCGACGCCCTGCGCGCCCAGGACCACGAGCACGCCAACCGGATGCACACCCTCCTCGGCCTCCTGGAGCTGGAGATGCACGAGGAGGCGGTGGAGTTCGTCACCGAGGTGGTCGGGGTGCACCGGGCCACCGCCGAGCAGGTCACCGAGAAGGTCCACGATCCGCTCTTGGCCGCGCTGCTCGTCGGCAAGGCCACCGTGGCCGCCGAGCGCGGCGTCTCGCTGCGGCTCGCGCCGGACTCGCTCCTGCCGGACCGGCTGGTCGACCCGCGCGAACTGGTCACCGTCGTCGGCAACCTGGTCGACAACGCCCTGGACGCGGCCGCCGGCACCCCGGACGCCCGCGTCGGCGTCTCCTTCCGGACCGAGGGCCGTACGGTCGTGCTGCGTGTCTCGGACAGCGGCCCGGGGGTGCCGGAGGAACGGCGCGAGCTGATCTTCACCGAGGGCTGGACGACGAAGGCCCCGCCGGTCCACGGGAAGCGGGGGCTCGGGCTCGCCCTGGTGCGCCGGCTGGCCGAGCGCCGGGGCGGCACCGCGACCGTGGCCGGGGGTCCCGACGGCGGGGCCGGGTTCACCGTCGTCCTGCCCGACGCCCTGAGCGACGCGCCGGCCGAGGTCCCGTCCGGCGTCCCGGCCGTCCTGGAACCCGCCGAGGAGGCGCGATGACCGACGTCCCCATCGACGTGCTCGTGGTGGACGACGACGTGCGGGTGGCGCGGATCAACGCCGCCTACGTCGCCAAGGTGCCCGGCTTCCGGGTCGCCGCCACCGCCCATTCGACCGCCGGGGCGCTCGCCGCCCTGGACGAGCGGCCCGTGGACCTGATCCTCCTGGACCACTACCTGCCCGACGAGAACGGCCTCGCGGCGGTACGGAAGCTCCGCGCGCGCGGCCACCAGTGCGACGTGATCATGGTGACGGCGGCCCGCGACGTGGCCACCGTGCAGGCGGCGATGCGGCACGGCGCCCTCCAGTACCTGGTCAAGCCGTTCAACTTCGCCGGACTGCGCGGCAAACTGGAGGCGTACGCGACGCTCCGCCGCGCCCTGGAGGGCGGGGGCGAGGCCGAACAGGCGGAGGTGGACCGGATCTTCGGGGTCCTGGCGGCGGGCTCCGTCGCCCCCGACCTGCCGAAGGGGCACTCCCCCACCACGGCCGAGCTGGTCCGGCAGGTGCTGCTGGCCTCCGGCGGGCCGCTGTCCGCGCAGGAGATCGCCGAGCGGTCCGGCGTCAGCCGCCAGACCGCGCAGCGCTACCTCAAGCTCCTGGAACGGACCGGCCGGGTGCGCCTCTCGCTCCGGTACGGCGAGACGGGCCGTCCCGAGCACCGGTACGCCTGGGCGAGCTCACCGCCCGCCGGCTGACGCGGGCCGGTCCGCCGCCGTGCGGTTCAGACCGCTCCCGCCCCGGTCAGCGCCCGGACCTCGGTCTCCGCGTGCCGTGCCTCGTCGGGCGGCTCGGTCGAGGTGGCCGTGCCGATCCACCCGGCGAGGAAGCCGAGCGGGATGGAGACCAGGCCCGGGTTCTGGAGCGGGAAGAGGTGGAAGTCGACGCCGGGGAACAGCGACTCCGGGCTGCCGGAGACGACCGGCGAGACCAGGACGAGCAGGACGGCCGGGACGAGCCCGCCGTACACCGCCCAGACCGCGCCCCGGGTCGTGAACCTCCGCCAGAACAGCGAGTAGAGCAGCACCGGCAGGTTGGCGGAGGCCGCGACGGCGAAGGCGAGGCCGACGAGGAAGGCCACGTTGAGGTCGCTGGCGAGCAGGCCGAGGCCGATGGCGGCGGCACCGATCACCACCGCGGCGACCCGGGCCACGGCCACCTCGCTGTACTGCTTCGCGTGCTTGCGGCGCAGCGAGGCGTACAGGTCGTGGGCGACGGAGGCCGAGGAGGCGAGGGTGATCCCCGCGACGACGGCGAGGATGGTCGCGAAGGCGACGGCGGCGACGATCGCGAAGAGCACCGTGCCCCCGGTGGAGCCCGCGCCGCCCCCGAGGTCGAGCGCGAGCAGCGGTACGGCGGTGTTCCCGGCCGCGTTGGACGCCCGGACCTCGTCGGGGCCGATCAGGGCGGCCGCGCCGAAGCCGAGCACGATCGTCATCAGGTAGAAGCTGCCGATGAGGCCGATGGACCAGACGACGGAGCGGCGGGCGGCCCGGGCGGTCGGCACGGTGTAGAAGCGCGACAGGATGTGCGGCAGTCCCGCGGTGCCCAGGACCAGGGCGAGGCCGAGGCTGATGAAGTCGAGGCGGGCCGTCCAGTCCCCGCCGTAGCGCAGTCCGGGGGCGAGGAAGTCGAGGCCGTGGCCGCTGCGTTCGGCGGCGGTGGAGAGCAGGCTGTTCACGTCGCCGTGGAAGCGGAACAGGACGAGGACGGTGAGCGCGACCGTGCCCGCCATGAGCAGGACCGCCTTGACGATCTGGATCCAGGTGGTGGCCCTCATGCCCCCGAGCGACACGTAGATCACCATGAGCGCGCCGACCCCGATCACGGTCCAGGAGCGGGCCGCCTCGCCGGTGCCGCCGAGGAGCAGGGCGACCAGGCTTCCGGCGCCCACCATCTGCGCCACCAGGTACAGCACGGAGACGGCCACCGAGGACGTTCCGGCGGCGATCCGCACGGGGCGCTCGGCCATCCGCGCGGCGACGACGTCGGCCAGCGTGAACCGTCCGCAGTTACGGACCAGTTCGGCGACCAGCAGGAGGACGACGAGCCAGGCGACGAGGAATCCGACGGAGTACAACATGCCGTCGTAGCCGTAGAGGGCGATCAGGCCGGAGATGCCGAGGAAGGACGCGGCCGACATGTAGTCGCCGGCGATGGCGAAGCCGTTCTCCATGGGCGAGAAGAGGCGCCCTCCGGCGTAGAACTCCTCCGCCGAACCGCGCCGGCTGCGGCTCACCCAAGTGGTGATGCCCAGGGTCACGGCGACGAAGGCGCTGAAGAGCACGAGCGCCAGGGTCTGGTGGTCTCCGGTCACGATCGCACCGCCCCTCGGGTCATCTCCTGGGTGTCCCAGCGCAGTTCGAGGGCGGCCCGGTCCCTGCGCAGCCGCGCGTGGCGCGCGTACGCCCAGGTCAGCAGGAAGGTGGTGAGGAACTGGCCGAGGCCCGCGACCATCGCCACGTTCACCGCTCCGGCGACCGGGCGGGCCATGAGGCCCGGCGCGGCGGTCGCGGCCACGACGTAGGCGAGGTACCAGGCCAGGAAGGCGAAGGTCGCGGGGAAGACGAACCGGCGGTAGCGGCCGCGCACTTGCTGGAAGGCGGGGCTCCGCTGGACCTCCAGATAGATCTCCGCCGCGCTGGGGACCCGCTGTCGCGGCACCGTGCCCGGACGGCCACCGCCGGTCGTCCCGGTCTCCGCCCGCCCGTCCCGGGCGGCGGCCGGCACGTCGTCCCAGGGGTCGTCGACCGGCACCGCCGAAGCGCCGCGCCCCTCCTGCTTGTCCACCTGCTCCACCGGTCCAACTCTCCTTGTCAGCGAACCGTTCCGGCCGCGTGCACAAGGATGGACAGAGCGGGAACTTCCCGGACTCTTCTCCTCCCTCACTTCACCTCATCAGGTGACTCTTTTCCCGGGTGGCCTGACAAAACCGTGCTGATATGCGTACCGCACGGCCCCGGAGGATCGGTGGCCGTGCGGTCGGGTCCGCGGGCGGAGCGCACGGCTCCGCCCGCGTGCGGAGGGTCCTCAGGCGTCGATGCGCGAGCGGTCGAGGGTCGCCGCCGAGCTGGTGATGAACTCCTTGCGGGGCGCGACGTCGTTGCCCATGAGGAGGTCGAAGACCTGCTCCGACGCCTCCAGGTCGCCGATGTTGATCCGGCGCAGGGTGCGGTGGCGCGGGTCCATCGTGGTCTCCGCGAGCTGGTCGGCGTCCATCTCGCCCAGGCCCTTGTAGCGCTGGATGGAGTCCTTGTAGCGGACCCCCTTGCGCTGGAACTCCAGCAGGGTCTGCCGCAGCTCGTTGTCCGAGTACGTGTAGACGTACTTGTCCTGGCCGCGCTTCGGCTGGACCAGCTCGATGCGGTGCAGCGGGGGGACGGCCGCGAAGACCCGCCCCGCCTCGACCATGGGCCGCATGTACCGCTGGAAGAGCGTGAGGAGCAGCGTGCGGATGTGGGAGCCGTCGACGTCGGCGTCGGTCATCATGATGACCTTGCCGTAGCGGGCCGCGTCGATGTCGAAGGTGCGGCCCGAGCCCGCTCCTATGACCTGGATGATCGCGCCGCACTCGGCGTTCTTGAGCATGTCAGCGACGGACGACTTCTGGACGTTGAGGATCTTGCCGCGGATCGGCAGCAGGGCCTGGAACTCGCTGTTGCGGGCGAGCTTGGCCGTGCCGAGGGCCGAGTCGCCCTCGACGATGAAGAGCTCGCTGCGCTCCACGTCGTCGCTGCGGCAGTCGGCCAGCTTGGCCGGCAGGGAGGAGGACTCCAGCGCGGTCTTCCTGCGCTGGGCCTCCTTGTGCTGGCGGGCCGCGATCCGGGTCCGGGCCGCGGCGACGGCCTTCTCCAGGACGGCGCGGGCCTGTGCCTTGTCGTCCCGCTTGGTGGAGGTGAGGAAGGCCTTGAGCTCCTTGGCCACCACGTTCGCCACGATCCGGCGGGCGGCGGAGGTGCCGAGGACCTCCTTGGTCTGGCCCTCGAACTGCGGCTCCGCGAGGCGTACGGTCACGACGGCCGTGAGCCCCTCCAGGGCGTCGTCCTTGACGATGTCGTCCTCGGCGACGCGCAGCATCTTGGCCGAGCGCAGCACCTCGTTCACCGTCTTCGTGACGGCCTGCTCGAAGCCGGAGACGTGGGTGCCGCCCTTGGGGGTGGCGATGATGTTGACGAAGGACTTGACCGTGCTGTCGTAGCCGGTGCCCCAGCGCAGGGCGACGTCGACGGCGAGCTCGCGGGTGACCTCGGTGGGGGTCATGTGGCCGCGCTCGTCGAGGACCGGGACGGTCTCCTTGAAGGTGCCCTGGCCGGTGAGGCGCTGGATGTCGCAGACGGCCTTGTCCTGCGCGAGGTACTCGCAGAACTCGCTGATGCCCCCGTCGAAGCGGAAGGTCTCCTCGCTCTTGCCGACCCCGGCCAGGTCCCGCTCGTCGCGGACCACGATGGTGAGGCCGGGCACGAGGAAGGCGGTCTGCCGGGCGCGCTGGTGAAGCGTCTCCAGGGAGAGCTTGGCGTCCTTGAGGAAGATCTGCCGGTCCGCCCAGTAGCGGACGCGGGTGCCGGTGCGGGCCTTGGGGATCCGCTTGGTCTTGCGGAGGCCGTTGGCCGGGTCGAAGGGGCTGTCGGGGCCCTGCTCCGTGAAGACGCCGGGGACGCCGCGGCGGAAGCTGATCGCGTGGGTCGAGCTGTTCCGGTCGACCTCGACGTCGAGGCGGGCCGACAGGGCGTTGACCACGGAGGCGCCGACGCCGTGCAGACCGCCGGAGGCCGCGTACGAGCCGCCGCCGAACTTTCCGCCGGCGTGCAGCTTGGTCATGACGACCTCGACGCCCGAGAGGCCGGTCTTCGGCTCGACGTCGACCGGGATGCCCCGGCCGTTGTCCCGGACCTCGACGGAGCCGTCCTCGTGGAGGAGGACCTCGATGTGGTCGCAGTAGCCGCCGAGCGCCTCGTCGACGGAGTTGTCGATGATCTCCCAGATGCAGTGCATCAGGCCGCGACTGTCGGTGGACCCGATGTACATGCCGGGGCGCTTGCGGACCGCTTCGAGCCCTTCCAGTACGAGCAGGTGCCGCGCGGTGTAGTTGGAACCGTCACGGTCTGCGGTCAGCAGCGCACTGGACGGCACGGACGTCTCGGCGGTCACGCGGTTCGCTCCTCGCTGAATTTGAAATCTGGCCCGGTGGGTAAGGCCCGGCGTCGGTCACCGGCTTCAGAGGGTACCGATGCCTGGTAGAGCCGTTGTCACGCCACCCTCCCGATTCCTCATGCTAGTCCAGCGTCGCATGAATGTTCGATCCCTCGATCGGGTGACGTGAACATCACGTTCCCTTCGAGGCATGAACCATTTAGGCTCCGGGCACGTCCTCATGAACAACCGGCAACCGCCGGGAGGGCCTGACCGAGACAAGCAACGCGAAATCCGTAGAGCGACGCAATACGGCTCATTCGCCGCCAACCGGCAGCAGACAGCCACCTTGGGAAGAAGTTTCAAGGAAAAGCCACGAGCGGGAACGTTTTCGGCCTGGTTGGATGTTGACCCTGGTACGACAGCTCGTCGAGCTAGAGAAGAGGCGACGTGACTACTGTTCTGACCCCCGCGAGCCCCCTGACGGCCGCTGACCGCTGCGACCGCTGCGGCGCCCAGGCTTACCTGCGTGTCGTCCTGACCAGCGGAGGTGACTTGCTCTTCTGCGCCCACCACGGACGTAAGTTCGAGCCGGAACTCAAGAAGATCGCCGTTGAGATACAGGATGAGACGGACCGGCTGACGGACGTGCCGGCCCGCACGGTGGGCGACGAGCACTGACGCCCCGCATCCACGACGAGCCCAGGGCCGGTCGCTGACCGGACGGCGGGCGGTCACCCCCGTACTGCGGGGAGTGACCGCCCGTTCTCGTATCCACGTCCGGAGCGCTCCCGGAGCTCGCCGCGCAGAAGCCTTCCGGAGCCCGTCCCTGCGCTCCTTCCCGGGTCCGGGCGCGTCTCAGAAGCGCTCCGGCAGCACCGCCGAGACGCGCGTGTAGACGCCCGGGTTCTCCGCCTCCCCGCAGCCGCTCCCCCAGGAGACCAGGCCGATGAGGCGTCCCTCGGCCACCAGCGGGCCTCCGCTGTCCCCCTGGCACGCGTCCTTGCCGCCCCTCGGGTCGCCCGCGCACACCATCGTGCCGCTCTGGTACCGGACGCCGGAACCGCCCGGATACGCCCGCTCGCACGCCGTGTCCGGCAGCACCTGGACGCGCGCCGTCCGCAGCGCGGAGGCGTAGCTCCCCCGGCCGTTCGTGTCGCCCCAGCCGTAGACGTCCGCCGCCGTGCCGGGCGCGTAGCCGGGGTCCCCCGCGCGGGCGACGCCGATCACGTACGACTCCGGCAGCGGGCTCACCAGCGTGAGGACCGCCAGATCGCCCGAGTTGGTCGTCGGGTCGTAGTCGGGGTTGATCCACGTGTCGGAGACGCGGACCTCCTGGCCGCCCTGGCCGCGCAGCGAGGCGCGGCCGGCGATGACCGCGAAGTCGCGCACCTCCCACGGCTCGCCGCCGAGCACCTCCCGGCCCAGGCAGTGGGCCGCGGTGAGCACCTTGGTGGGTGCGACGACCACGCCTCCGCAGAACTGTCCCGCACGCGTACCCCCGAACCGGTCACGGCTGGACAGCGCCACGACCCAGGGCGCGTCCGTGATCCCGACCTGGCGGCCGCCCACCACGACGCTGTCGGCGGCCACGGGAGCGGCGAGGGCGAGGTGTCCCGCCGCCGCGGTGATCAGTCCCAGAGCACCCGTCAATGCTCGGGTGAGGGAACCACGCATGGAGCCTCCTGACTCTCCGGTGATGTCGATTCACCCAGCGTCCAGCACCCGGAGCCCCGGCGCACACCCGAAGGGCCCGGCTCCCCCTTTCGGGGAGCCGGGCCCTTCGGTGTACCTCCGCGCGCCTCGTACGGATCTTCGGATCCGTACGAGGCGGGTCCGTCCCGGCCGGGACGGTCGCGTCAGTCGAGGTAGTCCCGCAGCACCTGCGAACGCGACGGGTGACGGAGCTTCGACATCGTCTTCGACTCGATCTGGCGGATCCGCTCGCGGGTCACGCCGTAGACCTTGCCGATCTCGTCCAGCGTCTTCGGCTGGCCGTCGGTGAGGCCGAAGCGCATCGAGACGACGCCCGCCTCGCGCTCGGAGAGCGTGTCGAGGACGGAGTGCAGCTGCTCCTGGAGGAGCGTGAAGCTCACCGCGTCGGCCGGGACGACCGCCTCGGAGTCCTCGATGAGGTCGCCGAACTCGCTGTCGCCGTCCTCACCCAGCGGGGTGTGGAGGGAGATCGGCTCGCGGCCGTACTTCTGGACCTCGATGACCTTCTCCGGGGTCATGTCGAGTTCCTTGGCCAGCTCCTCCGGGGTGGGCTCGCGGCCCAGGTCCTGGAGCATCTGGCGCTGCACGCGCGCGAGCTTGTTGATGACCTCGACCATGTGCACCGGGATGCGGATGGTGCGGGCCTGGTCGGCCATGGCGCGGGTGATCGCCTGACGGATCCACCAGGTGGCGTACGTGGAGAACTTGTAGCCCTTGGTGTAGTCGAACTTCTCGACGGCGCGGATCAGACCCAGGTTGCCCTCCTGGATCAGGTCCAGGAAGAGCATTCCACGGCCGGTGTAGCGCTTGGCCAGGGAAACCACCAGACGGAGGTTGGCCTCCAGGAGGTGGTTCTTGGCCCGGCGGCCGTCCTCGGCGATGATCTCCAGCTCGCGCTTGAGCTTCGGCGCGAGCTTGTCCGAGTTGGCGAGCTTGTCCTCGGCGAACAGGCCGGCCTCGATGCGCTTGGCGAGCTCGACCTCCTGCTCGGCGTTGAGCAGCGGGACCTTGCCGATCTGCTTGAGGTAGTCCTTGACCGGGTCGGCGGTGGCACCGGCGACCGCGACCTGCTGCGCCGGAGCGTCGTCCTCGTCCTCGTCGGACAGGACGAAGCCCTTGGTCTCGCCCTCGGTCTCCTCGTCCTCGCCCTTGCCGGGAGCGACGTCCTCGAGGAGCTCCTCGCCCTCGACGAGCTCGTCGGCGTCCTTCTTGGACGCGGTCTTCTTGGCCGCCGTCTTCTTGGCGACGGTCTTCTTGGCCGCCGTCTTCTTGGTGGCGGTCTTCTTCGCGGCCGCCTTCTTGGCGGTCGAACCGGCCTCGTCGGCCGGGTCGGCGCCCTCGGCGGCGGGGGCCGCGGCCGGGACGGCGGACTTCGTCACGGTCGCCCTGGCGGTGACGGTCTTGGTGGCGGTGCGCTTGGCCGGGCTCTTCGCAGCGACGCTCTTGCGGGCGCGCTTCGGCGACTCCGCTGCACTGACCATCAGCGTCACACCCTCTTCCTCGAGGATCTGATTGAGGCTGCGCAGAACATTCTTCCACTGGGTTGGCGGAATCTGGTCAGCCTCGAAGGCCCGACGCACGTCATCGCCGGCGATCTGCCCATCAGCCTTTCCCCGCTCGATGAGCGCCATCACAGACTCGGACTCGGCGATCTCCGGCGGGAGCGTACGGGATGTGCTGGCCGACACGAACAACCTCTCGGAACGATGGAAACGGCTTCCGGCCCCGCCCTGGATCGGGCTGGAGCCGACGACCGTCGACGGGGGATGTGCCGACGGCGCGGGCTGGACCGGGGAACTGGACAGCGCCTCCGTCGGCTGCTGTATTCCTTCCTCGGCTGTCACCTCTTAGGTCATCGCACGGCTCGGAGGAGTGTTACGCCCAATCTTCGTGGCCCGAGTCACACCTCATCGGTGAGGAAACGGCCAGACCGGTCGATCAGCGTACATTCCACGCCTCCGGATCCGGTGACACGCGGCGCGTACGCCCTCTCGCTCCCGGCCACGGCCCGCGGGTCAGTGTTCGCGGGGAGCCGGGACGACACGCTCCACCTCGGGGTGGACCGTGAGCAGCTGCCGCATGGCCGCCTCGGCGCCCTGCGCGTCGCCGGCGGCGAGCGCGTCCACGATCCGGGCGTGGTGGGTGAGGCAGGCCTCGCCCGGCCGGTCGCAGCCGGTGGCGGGGCCCCCGGAGACCTGGAGCGCGGCGGCGACGATGCCGGAGAGGTGCTCCAGCATCCGGTTCCCGGCGAGCTGGATGAGGAGGGAGTGGAACTCGGTGTCGGCCCGGGAGAAGGTGATGCCGTCCCCCTGGGCGAACGCGTGGCCCATGATCTCGACCATGTCGGCGAGGCGCTGCTGCACGTCCTCGCGGCCGTGTCCGGCGGCGAGGCGGGCGGCCAGGGGCTCGATCGTCCAGCGCAGCTCGTTCAGCTCGCGGCGCTGGTCGTCCCGCTGCGGGCCGAAGGCGCGCCACTCGATGATGTCGGGGTCGAGGAGGTTCCAGTCGCTGACGGGCCTGACGCGGGTGCCGACGTTGGGGCGGGCGCTGACGAGCCCCTTGGCCTCCAGGACGCGGAGCGACTCGCGCACGACGGTGCGCGAGACCTCGAACCGCTGGCCGATCTCCTCGGGGACGAGCGGGCGGTCGGCCCCGAGGTCACCGGAGACGATCATCTGGCCGAGCTGCTGGACGAGCTGTCCGTGCAGTCCGCGTCCGCGGTTGCCCGCGCTCCTGCGGCCGACGCGGCCCAGGTCGGTGTCCACCCCCTCCCAGGAGGGCGGGCCCACGCGGCCGGCGGCGGGGGCCTCCGTGTAGGGGTAGCGGTCGAGATCGCCCGGGGTGCCGAGGCCGGAGTCGACGGAGCGGGCGGCGGTCATCATGGTGTGCGCAAGGGTACTCACGCATCCTTTGTCGGCGCTGCTTCCGTGGCCCTTGAGGTCTTTGGTGAAAAGCACACGAAAGGGTGATCGGCACCCCTTACACAATTGACGATTAATCGGGCATAACGCTCATATCGCACATCAGTTGAGGGCGATCCGGAACCTTTCGGTCCGTACGCGGTCACCAACGGGCTCCGCGGCGAAGGCCGGTGAGCACATACGCGCAGAACAGTCCCGTCAACGTCAGGGAGAGCGCCACTCCCGCGGGTTGCCCGAGCACCTGCAACCCCCCGGTCAGCCAGCGGTCCACGGCCGGTGACCAGTGCGGGCCCGCGAACTCGCGCAGCCGCGCCGGGAGTCCGGCCACCGATCGCACCGACGGTCCCGTCAGCACCTTCTGCAGCAGCGGAGCGAAGGCGACCGGCACGGCGAGGACCGCCGCCACTCCGGCCGCGGCGGCCCGGAACACCCCGGCGCCGAGCACCCCGGCCCAGGCGCATCCGACGAGCAGGCCCAGCCAATTCGCACAGAGAATCGGCCATTTCCTCGGTACGGGGATCAACTCGGTTCCGTAGAAGAGCCGCAGGACCCCCAGGTCGACCGCCACGACGAGCGCTCCGAGCACGAGGGCGACGGCAGCCGCCACGGCGAGCTTCGCGAACAGCAGGCCCGGCCTGCGGGGCACGGCCCCACGGCCCGTGGTGAGCGCGGGGTAGCGGTACTCCTCCGCGAAGGAGAAGGCGCCGAGCAGCCCGGCCCCCAGGGCGGCGGGCGGCAGCGGGGAGATCGCGGGCCAACCGGCGAGGACGGCGGGCAGCGCGGTGCGGCCGCTCCGCCCGAGGAGCAGGGCGAACGTCACGGAGACGAGGAGGACGCCCGCCACGACGAGCGGCGTGGACGGCACGCCCAGGAGCCGGTGGACCTCGTAGCGGAGCGGGCGCAGGGGCGAGCGCATCGGCCGCCGGGCGGCGGCCGGCGGCTCTGCCGGGACGTCGTGGGCGGTGGTGTCGGCGGGTCGCGCCACGGACGTGGACATGGATACGGGGGCGGGCGCGGTGACGTGCGGTCCTGCGGCGGGTTCCTCGCGGGTGCCGTCCTCGTCGGCGAGGTGGTGGACCGGTACGCCGTGCCGGAAGGCCGCGTCTCCGACGGACGCGCAGTCGCTGCCGTAGACGGAGAGCCGGTTGCCGTCCTCCGCGACCACCTCGACCGGACGGCGGGCGGCCCTCGCCTCCCGGGTCACGACCGAGGCCAGGCGCGCGGCGTGCGGGGTGCGGACGGTGACCCGGGGGCGCAACCGGGTGCGGGCGAACTCGGCGGCCTCCTGCGCGGCGACGAGCCGGCCGCCGTCGAGGGTGACGATCCGATCGGCGTTGCGGACGGCGTCCTTGGGATCCGCCGTGGTGTAGAGCACCGTGCCGCCCCCGGAGGCGTGGGCGCGCAGGAACTCGTACAGCCACCCGCCCTCGGACGCGGAGAGACCGGCGCCCGGCTCGTCGAGCAGCAGCGTGTGGGGGTCCCCCAACAGGGCGGAGGCGAGGCCGAGTCGACGGTCCGCGCCGATCGGCAGGGTCCCGATCGGCCGGCACTCCAGGCCCACGAGGCCCGTGCTCCGCAGCAGTTCCTCGGCCCGGGAGGCGGGAACTCCGGTGGCGGCGCAGAGCATCCGGAGCTGGCCCCGGAGCGTACGGGAGGGATGGCCGGGGACGTCGCCGAGGAGCACGCCGACCTCGCGGGGAGGGTGGGCGATGCGGTGCAGCGGCCGGCCGCGGAAGTAGGTGATCCCGCGCCCCGGCTCGAGTTCGAGCATGAGGCGGAGGGCGGTGGTCTTGCCGGAGCCCGGGGGGCCGAGGAGGGCGGTCACGGCGCCCGGCCGGGCCTCGAAGGTCAGATCGTCCACGGCGGGCGGGCGATCGCTGCGGGGAGTGCTGGTCAGTCCGATTGCCTGGAGCATCGCTTCTCTCGCGGTAGGTGACACCGCTCCGCGGCAGGGCGGCGCTATCGCAGCAAGATAACGCCACATTTAGGACTTTCCGCGCAGCATTGGCGCCCTGGGGCGCCGGATGTCCGCTCCCTCAGACCTCGGGGCGCAGCATGGGCGGGTTGAGGAGGGTGGCCCCACCTGCCCTGAAGAGCTGGGCGGGACGCCCTCCCTGACGGGTCGTGGTGCCACCGGCCGGGACCAGGAAACCGGGCGTGCCGGTCACCTTGCGGTGGAAGTTGCGCGGATCCAGGGCGACGCCCCAGACGGCCTCGTAAACGCGCCGCAGCTCTCCGACCGTGAACTCCGGCGGGCAGAAGGCCGTGGCCAGGGAGGAGTACTCGATCTTGGAACGGGCGCGCTCCACCCCGTCGGCGAGGATCCGGGAGTGGTCGAAGGCGAGCGTCCCCCCTCCCCCGCCGTCGGCACCGGCGGCCGCGTCCTCACCGAGCAGTTCCTCCACTGGGGCCCAGCGGGCGCTGTTGGCGTCGCCGCCCGCCCTGGGCGCGGGCAGGTCGGGGGCGAGGGCCAGGTGTGCGACGCTCACCACCCGCATCCGGGGGTCGCGGTCGGGTGCCCCGTACGTCGCCAGCTGCTCCAGGTGCGCGCCGTTGCTCGGTACGGGCGACGGGGCGGCCGGGTCGTACGCGCGGAGGCCGGTCTCCTCGACCAGTTCGCGCGCGGCGGCGGCGCCCAGGTCCTCCTCCGCCCGCACGAAGCCGCCGGGCAGGGCCCAACGCCCCTGGAACGGCGTCTCTCCCCGCCGCACGACCAGGGTGCAGAGCGCGTGGCGCCGCACGGTGAGCACGACCAGATCGACGGTGACGGCGAAGGGCGGAAAGGCCGACGGGTCGTAGGGAGGCATGTCGCGATCATAGTCGTCTTCCTGACGATAAACACGCCCCGTGGAATCTTCGGCGACGACTTCCCCGGTGTGTTCTCCGGTGCGTTCCCCGGCGTGCTCTCCGGCGTGCCGCGAAGCTTCTCTCGTGTCCGTGTCCGCCATTCCGTCACACCCCCAGTTGAAGGCCCTCTGCGGCCTCCTCGACCATACCGAGACCGAGCCCGCTCACCCGCACGGCGAAGGGCTCGCCCGCGACCACCAGCCCCGACAGGCGGATCGGTCCGAAGGGCGCGGAGGAGAGCGGGCGCACCGAGACGGACCGGCCCGGGGCGTCGGGCCGGATCCCGGCGAGGGCGAGGAGGGCGTGCACCGCCCCGGCCGCCGCGACGGCCGCCGGACGGCACGCGGCCGGGTGGGGCACCGGGCGGCCGCCCGTCGTCCGCTGCTCCCCCGCGTACATCTCGGGGAGCCGGTGGTCGAAGGCCCGCGCCGCGTCGAGCAGTCCCCGCAGTAGGGAGGCGGCCTCCTTCTCGTGTCCCGCGGCGGCGAGACCGGCCACGGCAACGGCTGTGTCGTGCGTCCGGACCGCGCCCGTCCGGTGGCCGAAGGGGTTGTGGCCCGGCTCCTCGGCGCCCAGGCCGCGCAGTCCCCAGCCGGAGTCGAGGGCCGGGGTGCCGAGCATTCGGGCCACCCGCTCGATCTCCGCCCGGTCCAGCAGGCCCTGCGCGTACCGGCCGCCGCCCAGTAGCCCGGTGTCGAGCAGGTGCGCCGCCCAGCCGCCCGGCCGGGACCAGGCCCGGCCGTCCGCCGCGAGGGCGAGGACGGGGCGACCCCCTGCCGTGTCGTCGATCCAGAACGTGCGCCGGAACCGTTCGCGCAGCGTCCTCGCCGTGTCGCGCAGCGCGTCGCCGCCCGGTCTCCCGCAGGCGTCGAGGAGGTCCGCGCCGAGCAGGGCCGCCCGGTGCGCGTGCGCCTGCGTTTCGGCCCGCCGGGGGCCGGTGGGCCCCGGGTCCGGCACGAGGCCGTCCGGGCCGGCGGCGCGGCGCAGCCAGTCGAGGCAGCGCTCCGCGACGGGGAGCAGCTCCTCCAGGTCCGCCGACGGCAGCCCCCAGCGGCGGGCCTCGGCGAGCACGGCCGGGAAGGCGAGCGTGGCCTCGACGCCCGTGCAGCGGGGCGGAAGGTGCGGGCCCGCGTCCCTGAGGGGCCCGGGAATGCGGCCGGACTCGGGCCCGTCGCCGGGGAGTTGGGTGCGGCCGAGGGCGCGCAGGGTGGTGGCGGCGAGCCGGGTGCCGAGGGGGAGGGCCATCCGGGCCGCCCAGAGCGCCTCGGCGGTGACCGGTCCGCAGCGCCAGGGGACGCCGGCGGCGAGGTACACGTCCGCGGGGTGCTCCGGGGTGCGCTGGAGCAGGGCCCGCAGGTCCTCGACGGACGTGCGCAGCAGTGCGCCGGGGCCCGGGTCGTCGGCTTCGGCCAGGGCCTCGGCGAGGAGATGGCCGCCCGGCCGCCCGGAACCCGCACCCGGGGAGCCCGTGGGGCGGGCCGTCGCCTCTCCTCGCACCCGGAGGCCGATCGTGAACGCGGCTCCGGGAGCCAGCTCGGCCTCCCAGCGCAGGACTCCCGCCGCCGCCAGGGAGTCCGAGGGCGCCGGGTCCGCGGTGACGGCGGCGGACCGTCCGTCGCTTCCGGTCCAGCGCAGTCCGGTTCTGTGGACGCTCGCCGCGAGTTCGGGTCCGGGTCTGCCGGTCGCCACCGCGCCCAGGTCCGCGAGATCCGTGCCCAGAGCGATTTCCACGGGGAGCCGGAGGGGGCGGGCGGCGACGCTTCGCAGGGTGATCCGCTCGGTGCCGTCGGCGCTCCGCGTGCGTTCGACGGTGAGGCCGGGGTCGGGTCCGGCTTCTCCGGGGACGCGCAGGACGCCGAGGAACACCGCCCGGTCGGCGGACGCCATGCGGCCCTGGAGGGCGACGGGTTCCCGGCCCGCCACCCGCAGGACACAGCGGGAGAGGAGCCGTCGCCCCGCGACGTACACGCCCTCGGGTCCCTCGCCGGTGAGCTGGCCGTGCTCGGCGCAGAGGGCGAGGGCGGGCAGGGCGACGCAGACGAGCGCGCCGTGCACCGGGGGAAGTTCCACCGGACGTGCGGCACGCGGGAGCGCGGCGCCGGGGACGGGACCGGCCGGAGGGCCGGTGGGGCGACCGGGGACGAGGCCGGTCGGAGGGCCGGTAGGCCGCCCGGGGACGAGGCCGGTGGGGCGGCCGGGGGCGAGCCCGGCAGGAAGGCCGGTGGGGCGGTCGGGGGCCGGGACGGGGCTGGGGGCCATGGCGGGTGCGGGGTGCTCTCTGTGCGGACCGGGCGGCCGGCGGAGTGTCGGCGGCACGGTTCGTACGTCTCCGCCAGAGAGCTGAACGCGTTCACGGGCGGCCGGGTCACGGTCGTCACCGTCCGCTCCTGGTGCCGCGCTGTCCGCCGTGCTGCGGGGAACCGCCTCCGGGCCTGCCGGTGGCGGGTCCGCCGGGCCGGACTCCGGCCGCCGCCCGCCGGTCCCTCGCCCCGGTCTGCCGTCCGGCCCTGCCGAGGGCCGGACGGGTTCCCTGCCGGCGGGAGGCGCGCATCCGGACCCGTCGGGAGGGCGTAGGGGAGGGCTGCTCCGGGGCGGTACGGGAGTCCCGCTCGCTCCTCAGGCAGGAGCGGAGCGATTCGGGGTCGAGACCCTCGTTGCAGGCCTGGTGGAGGAGCTGGGCGAAGACGTACTCGGGGTCGGCTTCGAGTGCGAGGCCGAGCGCGACCCGGGCGGTCGGCTCGTCGCCGGTGGACCAGGCCGTCCAGCCCACGAGGGTGAGGGGCGCGGCGGCGTACTCCTGGTAGGGGGCGACACAGCGCCGGGCCAGGACGCGCCAGAGGCGCAGGGCAGCGGTGCCCTCCCAGCCCTCCATCCATTCGGCGGCACGGTCCCGGGTGATCCGGTCCTGGAGGCCGAGGATCAGCGCGGCGGCCTCCTCGGAGGTGATCAGGGCGTCGTCGGCCGCGTCGGTCGTCGCACCCTCGGGCGCGTCGGTGAGGGCCCTTCCGGGGAGCGTCGGGCCGGTCGGGTGCGACGGGGACTGCGGGGACTGCGGAGTCGGCGGGGTCTTCAGGGGCTGCGAAGTCTTGGGGATCTGCGGGGCATTCGGAGTCTTCGGAGTGTTCGGGTTGGCGAATCGGCGGAGGATCTCGCGGGCGAGGGTCAGTGTCCGCTCGCGCGTCTCCGTCCGCTGCCGACCCTCGGGGTCTTCGAGGATCCGGGGGACGACCGAGGCGGCGGCCGCGTCGAGCGCGGCCCGCTGCCCTTCCTCCCCCGGCCCGCCGGTCGGCTTCAGCCGGGCTTCCATGTCCCGCAGGGAGCCCCGCACCCGCACTCCGGCGTACGCGGCGGTCGCCGCCATCACCGTCGTGCCGCTGAGTGCGAGCGGGGTGCCGTCGGGCGGACAGCAGCGCGCGTCGGGGCAGCAATAGGAGAAGTAGAGGCCGTCCGAGATGCAGAGGGCTTCGTAGACGGGGATGTCGAGGGCGCCGCAGGCGGTGCGCAGGCGCTGGGCGAAGGGGCGCAGCCGCTCCATGACCCGGCGGCCCGTCTCGCCGGGGGCCGGGTCCTGGCAGAGGAAGACGACGATGCCGTCCGGTCGGGCGCCGGCCCGGGCGCCTCCCTCGACGAGGCATTCGGCGAGGTGGTCGGCGGTGGAGGCCCATTCGCGGGGCGAGCCCGGGATGCCGAGCCTGACGCGGCCGCCGAAGCGGCCGTGCTCGCCGTGGAGGGCGACCAGGACGACGGAGTCGGTGGGGTGGAAGCCCAGCATGAACGGGAGGGCGTCGGCCAGTTCGGCCGGGCCTCGCAGGGTGATCTGCTGGGTACGGGTGGGTCCGCTGGTTTCGTGGCGATTCGCGTTCATGGCCAGGACGGTCTCGTGTTCTGCCGAAATCCGAAAGCCCTGTGGATAACTCACGGATCGGGGCATCCGCCGGTCTTTCGAGTTATCCACAGATTCGGGCCTGATGCCCACGATGTCCGTGGCACCGGGTTGCATGGAGGCATGACTCACACGACCTACTCGGCCCCCACCACCTACTCGTCCCGCTCGACCCGTTCGTCCCGCTCGACCCCTTCGTCTCTCGCGAACCGCTCGAAGATCTCGACCCGCTCGAAGATCCGGTCGCGCTGCGAGGCGGTGCGGGCCGCGTTCGCCCGGTTTCGCCGAAGTGGCTGGACTCCAGCCGTTCTCCAGTGGAACGGACGCGTTCCGATGTGCCGTTCGGGCAGGATGGCAGCCGATCTGCGACCTACACCGAGGAGCGCTCATGCAGGTGACTCAGGATCAGGTACTCGCCTGGCGGCTGCGGCAGCAGGGCCTCGCCCCCCGGCGGACGGCTTCTGTCGCGGAGTTGGTGCGGGAGCTCGCGGGGGTGCAGGCACAGGTGGCCTCGTCCGCGGAGCTCGCCATCGCCACCCGGCAGCGGAAACCGAAGGCCGGTGCCGTGGAGAAGGCGCTCGAGGCCCGCGAGGTGGTGAAGACCTGGGTCATGCGGGGCACGCTGCACCTCGTGGCGGCCGAGCACATGGCGGCCTACCTGTCGCTGATGGCGGCGGCCCGGACCTGGGAGAAGCCCGCCTGGCAGCGGACGTTCGGGGTCACGCCGACGCAGATGACGTCGCTCGGCGAGGCCGTCGACGACATCCTCGCCGGCAAGACCCTCACCCGTCAGGAGCTCACCGAGGCCCTGGTCGCCCATGGCAGGTTCGCCGCTCTGAAGGAGCAGCTGACGTCCGGTTGGGGGACGGTGCTGAAGCCGCTGGCCTGGACGGGGAAGCTGTGCCACGGCCCGAACCAGGGCAACCGCATCACCTTCGCCTCGCCGCGCGACCGGGTGCCCGGCTGGTCCGGGACGATCGAGCCGGAGGAGGCGGCGCGCACCGTGATCCCCGCGTACCTGGGGGCGCACGGACCGGCGACCCCGGAGACCTTCGACGCCTGGCTGACGCGCAACGCGCACCGCAAGACGGCGGTGCGCGGCTGGTTCGCCTCGCTCGGCGAGGAGCTGGCGAAGGTGGAGGTGGACGGGACGGCGTGTTACGTGCGCGCCGAGGACGTGGACGCGCTGGCGGCGGCCAAACCGTCGAAGGAAGTGCGGCTGCTGGCCGGGTTCGACCAGTACGTGCTGGGGCCGGGGACGTCCGACACGCGCATCCTGCGGGCGGAGCGGCGCAAGGCGGTGAGCCGCACGTCCGGCTGGATCACGCCCGTGGTGGTGTACCGGGGACGGGTCGCCGGGGTGTGGGAGGCCAACGACGGGACCGTGGAGGTGCAGTTGTTCTCCGAGAGTCCCGAGGTGCCGAAGAAGGCGCTGGAGGCCGAGGTCGAACACCTGGAGGTGTGCACCGGCCGGTCATACGCGATGTCGGTCAAGACGATCTGAGGCCCGTTCGGGGTGAACGGCGGCGGGGAGGGCGCGGGATCGCCGCTTCCTCACCGCCGCCGTGTCCGGGCCCCCGTTCCGGGGTCCCCGTGGGCCCGCGGTCAGCGGGCCAGGGGTCGGCCCGGCGCGAAGGCCGACAGCGGGATGCTGCCGCCGTCCTCGGCCGTCGCCCGTCGCAGCACCGCCAGGACGTCCTCGATGCGGGCGAGTCCCGTCTCGCGGTGCCACAGTCCGGTGTTGAGTTCGAGGGCCACGCTCAGCCGGTCGGGCCGGGCCTGGCCGTGGAAGGACATCTCGTAGCGGGCGGTGCCGTGCGAGACGAGTTCGTACTCCGCCGTGACGCCGGGCAGGTCCAGCGGCATCCACATCGCCAGCTGGAGTTCGCAGGTGACCTGGAACAGGGGCTGGCGGCTGCCCGAGCGCTCCGGGCGCAGGGCGTCCACCATGTCGGTGACGGGGAGCCGCTGGTGGTCGTACGCGTCGAGGAGCCGGTCGCTGACGCGGCGCTGGAAGTCGGCGAACGTCGGGTCTCCCGAGCAGTCGACGCGCAGGGGCAGCACGTTGAGGAAGCAGCCCATGAGGCGGTCGGCGCCGGGCTGGGTGCGGTTCTCGCAGGGGACGCCGATCACGATGTCGTTCTCGCCGGTGAGCCGGTGCAGCACGGTGAGGACGGCCGTGAGGAACACCGTGAAGACCGTGGTCTGGCGGTTCCTCGCCGCTTCCGACATGGCGGAGAACAGCTCTCCGGGCGCCCAGCCCTGGAGGAACTCCCCCGTCTGTCCGGCGTCGGCCGTCCGCGGCAGGTCGGTGTCGAGGCGCAGTTCGCGGGCTCCGGTCAGCTGCCGCACCCAGTGGCGGCGCAGGCGTTCGCCCTCCGGTCCGGCGAGCATGGCGCGCTCGTCGGCGACGAGGTCGGCGATCCCGGCGGTGAGCGGCGGCAGCCGGTGGGCGCGTCCTTCGACGCGGGCCCGGTAGAACTCGGACAGTTCCTGCATGAACAGCGTCATCGACACCTCGTCGGTGACGAGGTGGTGGAACAGCAGGTGCAGGACGTGCTCCTCCTCGTCCAGGCGGACCAGGCGGACCTTCAGTAGCGGGCCGCGCTCCAGGTCGAGGGGGGTGTGGGCGGTCTCCTCGCGCAGCCGGGCGGCCTCCCGGTCCCGCTCCTGCCGGGACTCCGTTCCGGACAGGTCGATGAGGGGGACGGGCACGTCCAGGCGGGGCGCGATGCGCTGGCGGGGTTCGGCGTCGACCTCGACGAAGGTGCTGCGCAGGGCCTCCTGCCGGGCCACGACGTCCGCGACCGCTCCCCGGAGCGCGGTGGTGTCGAGCGGGCCGTGGAGGGTGAGGAGCATCGGGACGGTGTGGGTGAGCGTTCCGGGGTTCTTCTGCTCGGACAGCCATATCTGGAGCTGGGAGGCGGCGAGCGGAACGAGCTGTTCGGTGTCGGCGGCCGGCCCCGTGGCGGCCGTCCGGGTGTCGCCCGACCCGGGCTCCGTGGCGGTCGTCCCGGTGCCGTCCGGCGCGGGCTCCGTGTCGGCCAGGCTGTCGGTCAGTGTGACGACGCTGCGGACGAGTGCGTCGATCTCCGGGTACATGCGGCGGATCTCGGCGGTCAGCAGGGCGGGCGTGGGGTTCTCGAAGAAGGTGCGCAGGGGCAGGCGTATCGCGAAGGTCTCGCCGATCCGGCCGACGAGCTTCGCGGACAGCATGGAGTGTCCGCCCATGACGAAGAAGTCGTCGTCCGGGCCGACGTCGGGCACGCCGATGGCCTGTGCCCAGACCTCGCGGACCAGGGAGAGCAGGACCGAGTCGGCCTCCGGCGCCCGGTCGGCGCCTTCCTCGTCGTGGCGGGCGTCGTCCTCGTCGGGGAGTTCGACGGCGGTGACGGGGAGGGCGGAGAGCCGGAGGCCGGGGTCCTCGGTCCAGGCGCGCAGCACGGCCGCGTACTCGGCGAGGAGGAGGCCGATCTCGTCGGTGGTGAACAGTTCGGTGTCGTACTCGACCCAGGCGCGCAGCCGGCCGGGGGCGAGGTCGATCTCGGTGATGGTGTCGAGTCGGCCGCGGGTCCGGTCCACCTCGAAGGGTTCGGCGGTCGCGGAGCCGAAGCGGGGCGTGGACACGGGGGAGATCCGGGGCAGGAAGAGGTGCTGGAGGAGGGCGTTGCGGCTGTCGGAGCGGCTGCCGCCGGGGAGGACGGTCTCGACGATCCGGCCGAGGCTGATCCGGCCGTGGTCGGCGGCGGCGGAGACGGCGCGGCCGGCGCGGCCGACGAGCTCCTCGAAGCCGGGGTCGCCGGAGGCGTCCAGGCGGACGGGGACGGTGTTGGCGAACTGGCCGACGACCTGTTCGAGTTCGGGGACGCTCCGGCCCGGGACCATGGTGCCGAGGAGGAAGTCGTCGCGGCCGGTGCGGCGGGCGACGAGTCCGGCGAAGGCGGCGAGCGCCACGACGTAGCCGGAGGTGCGGTGCTTCCGGGCGAGGGCGAGCAGCCGGTCGGCGAGGTCGTCGCCGAGGGGGAACTCCGTCCGGGTGCCCGAGGTGCCCTTCCTGGCGGGACGCGGGCGGCCCGCGCGCAGGTCGAGGACGTCCGGCGCGTCCCGGAGGGCGTGCTGCCAGTGGGCGAGTTCCGCGGTCTCCACCGCGTCGCGGGTGTCGCGCTCCCAGACGGCGAAGTCGCCGAACTGCAGGGCGGGTTCGGGGAGGTCGGAGATCCGGCCCCGGGTGAACGCCTCGTAGTCGTGGACGATCTCTTCGAGGACGAGGGCGGCGGAGGTGGCGTCGCACACCACGTGGTGGCAGGCGAGGACGAAGACCGACGTCCCCTCGCCGGCGTCGTCGGCGTCGATCAGCATGGCCCGCAGCAGCGGCCCCTCCGCGAGGTCGACGGGGCGTTCCACGAAGTCGGTGGCCGCGGCCCGGGTGGCCTCCTCCCGGTGCTCGGGCGGGATGCCGAGCACGCTGGCGAAGGTCAGCGGGGCCTTGTCGGGCGGGGGCAGGACCCGCATCACCGGGATGCCGTCCGGCGCCGGGACGACCGTGCGGAGCGCCTCGTGGCGCGCGACGACGGCGAGCAACGCCCGGCCCAGGGCCTCGCGGTCGACGGGGCCGGTCAGCCGGAGCCCCCCGGCCTCGGTGTAGAGGGTCCTGCCGGCCTCCATGCTCTCGGCGAACCACAGCTGGGCCTGGACGGGGGTGAGCGGCAGCTGCTCGTGTACGGGGTGCATCGCGGGGATCTCCTTGGTCCGTGGTCTCTGGTGGTCCGGGGCTCACTCGTCGTCGAGCGCGGCGAGCATCGCGTCGATCTCGGCCTCGCTCATTCCGGCGAGGGCGGTCTCGCTGTCCGCGGTCAGGGCGGCGCCCACCGCGTAGGAGCCGATGCCCGTGTCGATCTCGACGGCCATCTCGCGCAGGCCCGGGTGCTGGAAGAGGCCGGAGATGGGCACTTCGCGGCCGAGGCGTTCGCGGATGCGGGAGACCAGCTGGACGACCATCAGGGAGTGGCCGCCGATGTGGAAGAAGTCGTCGTCCAGGCCGACCTGGGGGACGCCGAGGAGTTCCTGCCAGATGGCGGCGAGGGCCTTCTCGGTGTCGGTCTCCGGCGGCACGTGGACCCGGGTGCGGGCGTCGGGGCCGGCGCCGGGTTCGGGCAGGGCCCGCCGGTCGACCTTGCCGTTGCGGGTGAGGGGGATCGTGTCCAGGGCTTCGTAGACGGTGGGGACCATCCACTCGGGCAGGCGGCGGCCGAGGGTCCGGCGCAGCTCGCGGCCGGAGACCTCGGTTCCCTCGGCCGGGACGACGTAGGCGACCAGGCGGGGGCTGCCGGTGTTGTCGGCGCGGGTGACGACGACGGCGTCGACGACGTCGGGGAGCGTGAGGAGGGCGGAGCGGATCTCGCCGAGTTCGATCCGGTGGCCGCGGACCTTGACCTGGCCGTCGGCGCGTCCGAGGTAGCACAGTTCGCCGCCGGGCAGGCGCCGGGCGAGGTCGCCGCTGCGGTACATGCGGGCGCCGGGGCCGGGGGCGAAGGGGTCGGGGAGCATCCGGTCGGCGGTGAGGTCGGGTCGGCCGAGGTAGCCGAGGGCGACGCCTGCCCCGCCGACGAAGAGTTCGCCGGGGACGCCGGGCGGGACGGGGTTCAGGCCCTCGTCGAGGACGTACAGGGCGAGGTCGCGCAGGGGGTCGCCGATGACGGAGTCGGCCCCGGTCGCGTCGGCGGCGGTGATGCGCCGGTGGGTGACGTGGACGGTGGTCTCGGTGATGCCGTACATGTTGACGAGGCTCGGCGCCTCGTCGCCGTACGCGGCGAACCAGTCGGTGAGGGCGGTCGGGTCGAGGGCCTCGCCGCCGAACACCACGTACCTCAGGGAGAGGTCGAGGCCGCGTTCCAGGACGATCCGGCCGACCTGGGCGAAGGAGGACGGCGTCTGGTTGAGGACGGTGACGCGTTCCTCGGCGAGGAGCGCGGCGAACTCGTCGGCGGCGCGGGTGACCCAGTGCGGGACGACGACGAGCCGGCCGCCGTGCAGCAGGGCGCCCCACAGCTCCCAGACGGAGAAGTCGAACGCGTGGGAGTGGAACATCGTCCAGACGTCGTCGGGTCCGAAGTCGAAGTGCTCCTCGGCGGAGGTGAAGAGGCGCAGCGCGTTGGCGTGGCTGACGACGACGCCCTTGGGGACGCCGGTGGAACCGGAGGTGTAGATGATGTACGCCGGGGCTCCGGAGTCCACGCCGGAGGCGGGCACGGGGGTGTCGGGGAAGGCCGCCAGGGGGTCGGCGCCGGGGGTCTCGTCGAGCAGCAGGGCGGGCGGGGCGGAGTCGGGGTAGCGGGCGGCCAGGTCGGAGGTGGTGACGACGGCGGCGCAGCTCGCGTCGGCGAACTGGACGGCGGTGCGCTCGGGCGGGTTGTCGGCGTCGACGGGGACGTAGGCGGCGCCGGTCTTGAGCACGCCGAGGAGGGCGGCGGGCAGGTCGGCGCAGCGGTCGAGGTGGACGGCGACGTTGCGGCCGGGGCCCGCGCCGAGGGCGCGCAGCGCGTGGGCGAAGCGGTTGGAGCGGCGTTCCAGGGTCGCGTAGTCCTGCCGCTCGTCCTCGAAGGTGACGGCGGTGCGGTCGGCGTGGCGGGCCGCCGTGGCAGTGAACCGCTCGTGGAGGGTGGTGCCGGTGCCGGCAGGCGGGGCGGCGGGCGTTCCGAGGAGCCGGGCGCGTTCCGGGGCGCCGAGGAGGTCGAGGTCGGCGACGGGGGCGTCGGGGCGCCGGACGGCGTCTTCGAGGAGGCGGTGCATCCGGTCGAAGAACGAGCCGAGGGTGCTGTCGTCGAACAGCTCGTCGTTGTAGGGGAGGTAGCCGGTGACGGTGCCGTTCTCGACCCACAGCTCGGCCATCATGTCGTAGTGCGTCGCGCCGCCGCCGAGGTCGGCGTACTCCACGGTGGTGCCGGGGATCGCGGGGGGCACGGGCGGGGCGTCGCGCAGGCTGAAGGAGGTCTGGAAGACGGGCGTGGAGCCGGGGGTGCGGCGGGTGTCGAGGGCCTGGACCAGCATCTCGAACGGCAGGTCCTGGTGGGCGAAGGCCTCGTTCGAGGCCCGGGTGACCCGGCGCAGCAGCTCGCGGAACGAGGGCCGGTCGTCGAACCGGATCCGGATGGGCAGCCAGTTGAGGAAGTAGCCGATCATCGACTGCAGTTCGGGGCGGCTGCGTCCGGCGACGGGGACGCCGACCACGATGTCGTCCTGGCGCACGTGCCGGGAGAGGGCGGCGAAGTAGGCGGCGAGGAAGGCCTGGTGGAGGGTGGCTCCCTCGGCTCCGGCGAGGTCGCGCACGGAGCGGGTGAGGGCGGGGGCGAAGCGGACGTGGTGGAAGCGGCCGCGGGTGCGCCGCTCGGCGGTGCGGGGCCGGTCCAGGGGCAGTTCGAGGAGTTCGGGGGCGTCGGCCAGGGTGCCCTTCCAGAAGTCCAGCTCGCGCCGCAGGTTCTCGCCGGTGAGCGTCTCCCGCTGCCAGTGCGCGAAGTCCGGGTAGTGGAGGACCGGGGCGTCGGGGGCGGGGGTGCCGTCGCGCTCCGCCGCGTACAGGGCGCCGATCTCGTTCAGCAGGATGCCGAGGGACCAGTAGTCGGAGACGATGTGGTGCTGCACGATCAGCAGCAGCCACTCCTCCTCGGCGACGCGGTGGAGGCGGACGCGCAGGAGCGGGCCGTGCTCCAGGTCGAAGGGTTCGAGGACGGCGTCGGCGGCGCGCCGTTCCGCCTCCCGGCGGGGCTCGGGGTGTCCGGTCAGGTCGTCGACGGTCACGGGGACGTCGACCCGGTCGAGCACGGTCTGCACGGGCCCCTGGGGCGTCTCGGTGAAGACGGTCCGCAGCGACTCGTGCCGCTGGGTGGTGCGTGCCAGGGCGCGCCGCAGGGCCTCGGGGTTGAACGGGCCGTGCAGCCGGAGGGCCGTCGGCACGTGGAAGACCTCGCGGAAGGGGACGAGCCGGTCCATGAACCAGAGGCGTTCCTGCTCGTACGAGAGTGCCGAACCGGTGTCCCCTGCGGGTCGCCGTCCGATGCCCCGCCCCTGCGGCGGGCCGTCCCCGGCCCCTTCGGCCTCGGCGAGCAGCCGGAGGGCGAGGTCGCGTCGGCGCGGGTCGAGGGCGGCGAGCCGTCGCGCGACGTCGTCGTCCAGGTGCAGGGCCAGGTCTGTCATGGCGGACTCCATCGGGTGAACCGGGTCTTCGAGGTGGGTGCGGGGGCGGCGGGCGGCGGGGCGGCCCGGGTCCGGCGGTCAGCGGGCGGTGAAGCCGCCGTCGACGACGAGGCAGGTTCCGGTGACGCCGCCGGCGGTGTCGGCGGCGAGCCAGAGGACGGCTTCGGACACCTCCCGGGCGGTGACCAGGCGGCGCAGCGCGTGGTAGGAGGCGGAGCTGCGCTCGTAGTCCTCCAGGGAGCTGCCGATGGACGCGGCGACGGCCGCGGTGCTCTCCGTGCGCAGGGCGGGGTCGGCCTCGACGGTGGTCGGGCAGACGGCGTTGACGCGGATGCCGAGGCGTCCGTACTCCAGGGCCAGCGCCTTGGTCAGTCCAACGACCGCGTGCTTGGAGGCGACGTAGCTGGAGAACATCTCGAAGGCGACGAGCCCTCCGGTGGAGGCGGTGTTCACGATGGCGCCGGCGCGCCGCTCGACCATGTGCGGGAGGACGGCGCGGGCGCAGCGCCAGGTGCCGTTGAGGTTGACGTCGACGACGAGCCGCCAGTCCTCCTCGGAGAGTTCGTGGGACATGACGCCGCCGGGGGCGAGCAGGCCGGCGTTGTTGACCAGGACGTCGATGGAGCCGAACTCGTCGATCCCGGCGGCCACGGCCGCGTCGACCTGGGCCTGGTCGCGGACGTCGGCGACCGCCGTGACGACCCGGCTGCCGAGGCGGCGGCAGTCGCGCGCCGTCTCCTCCAGGAGCTTGCGGCCCGGCATCGCGTACGGTCCGTCGCCCTCCCGGCCGAGGTCGGTGAGGACCAGGTCGGCACCCTCCTCGGCGAACAGCAGGGCGTGCGAGCGGCCCAGGGCGCGGGCCGCGCCGGTGATCATGACGGTCTTGTTGTCGGCTCGCCCCATGGCGACGGTCTCCTTCGGATCGGTCCGCGGGTCCGTCCGGCGGGACGGGTGCGGCGGGTCGGGCTCGGCGGGACGGGTGCGGCGGGGCGCCCGCTAGGCGTGGGCGAGGGCGGTGGCCGGGGCGCGGCGCAGGACGCCGGCCAGGTCGGTCAGGGCGCGGGTCAGGACGTCGACGGACCGGTGGAGGTCGCCGAGGGCGATGTGTTCGTCGTCGGTGTGGTCGAGGTGGGCGTCGCCCGGGCCGTAGGCGACCATCGGGACCGGCCAGCGGTCCTCGATGACGTTCATGTCGGAGGTGCCGGCCTTCAGGCGCAGCACCGGGCGCCCGCCGTGCAGCCGGATCGCGCTGCGCAGGGCGCGGGCCACCGGGTCGGAGACGCCGCGGCGGACGGCCGGGACGCGTTCGTCCAGGCGGGCCGCCGCGTGCACGGCGGTGGTGTCGACGAACCGCTGGAAGTCGTCGAAGTCGAACCCGGCGGGCACCCGGCAGGTGATGGAGGCGGTGGCGTCCCGGATGTCGCCGTCGAGCCGGACCAGGGTGGCGGCGGCCGCGTCGAAGGACACGCCCTCGTGCGGGCCGGAGACCCGGCGCATGTAGGCGTCGACGCCCCGCCAGAAGGCGGTGGCCGCCTCGACGGCGGTCTCCTCGGGGCTGGAGGTGTGCATGGGCGGGCGGCTCACCTCGTACTCGACGCCGACCCGGCCCTTGTAGCCGAGGCAGACCCCGTCCCAGCCGCTGGGCTCCCCGATGACGACGGCGTCGGGCGCGGGCAGGGTGTTCAGCAGGTGCCGTGCGCCCCGGGAGCCGGGCACCTCCTCGCCGACGGCGCCCGCGACGATGATCCGCAGTCGTGGCTCGACGGCGGCGGCGCGGACGGCGGCGCAGGTCATGGCGGCGAGCGGTCCCTTGGCGTCGACCGTGCCGCGCCCGTAGAGCAGGTCGCCGACCTGGCAGACCGCGATGTCGCCGGGGACGGTGTCGATGTGGCCGAGGAGGAGCACGGTGGGTCCGTCGGTGGCGCCGATCTCCCCGACGGCGTTGCCGACGGCGTCGACCCGGGCCCTCATGCCGAGCCGTTCCATCTGGCCGGCGAGGTAGGCGGAGGCGCGTTCCTCCCGTCCGGAGACGGACGGGATGCCCACGAGTCCGCGCAGCAGCCGGGCGGGGTAGTCGCCGAGCCCGTTCACGCCGGTTCCCGGTGGGCGGTGGCGGGGAGGCGCAGGCGGGTGCCCGTGCGGGAGGCGAGGGCCGCGCGGACGGGACCGGGGCCGTCGCCGGGGGCGATGGAGACCAGGTCCACGCCGCCGGCCAGCGCGTCCGCGGCGGCGCGCAGTTTGTGGCGCATCCGGCCGCGCACGGACGGCGGGAGTTCCGCGCCCGGGCCCGTCTCCAGTTCGGGGAGCACGCTGTCGGGGTGGTCGGGGTCGGCCAGGACTCCGGGGGCGCGGGTGAGCAGGACGAGGGCGCTGGCGCCCAGGGCGGTGGCGACGGCGGCGGCCGCGCGGTCGGCGTCGACGTTGAGCAGCGTGCCGTCCTCGGCCGCGGCGGGCGGGGAGAGGACCGGCAGTTCGCCCGCGTCGAGCAGGGTGCGCAGCAGGGCGGGGTCGACGCGTTCGACGCGGCCGCTGAGGTCGTCGCGGACGATCCGCGCCCGGCCGTCGGCGTCGTACACGCGCAGCGCGGTCTTGCGGACGGCGGTCAGGGTGCCGCCGTCCGCGCCGGACAGTCCGGTGGCGGCGATGCCGCGCCGGCGCAGTCCGCTCAGCAGGGCGGGCTTCACCCGCCCGAGCAGGGCCATGGTCAGCGCGTCGAGCGCCGCCGCGTCGGTGCGCCGGGCGCTGGTGCCGTCGGCGGACCGCAGGTGTTCCACGGTGCGGCCGAGCTGGCCGTTCAGCCGGTCGGCCTCCGCCCCGCCGCCGTGGACGAGCACGACGCGCGTGCCCTGCGCGGTGAGTGCGGCGATGTCGTCGAGGACGGCGTCCCCGTCGATGTCGCTGCCCAGTTTCACTACGAGTGTCATCCTGTCCCTCCCTCCTCACATGTCGCTTGTCGCTTGTCTCGTGGGGCCGTTCACGTCGGGTGGTGCACGGCGGGCCGGTTCACACGGGGTGCAGACCGAGGAATTCGAGGCCGGACCGCTCGGGCAGGCCGGTGGCGAGGTTGGCGCTCTGTACGGCTCCGCCCGCCGCGCCCTTGACGAGGTTGTCGAGGGCCGCGACCGCGACGATCCGGTCGTCGTCGAGGTCGAAGCCGAGGTCGCAGTGGTTGGAGCCGAGCAGCGTGCGCGGCTCCGGGAGCCGGTGCAGGCCCTGGCGCTGGGCGACGAACCGCACGAACGGCTCGTCGGCGTACGCCTTCCGGTAGGCGTCCCAGACCTCGGCGCGGGTGACGGCGCGGCCCGGCCGGACCTGGGCGACGACCTGGACGCCGCGCACGGCGGGGACGGCCGTGACGGTCATCCGGGCGCGTACGCCGGTGTGCTGGGTGATCTCCGGTTCGTGGCGGTGGCCGACGGGCCCGTAGACGCGCAGGGCGGAGGCCCGTTCGGGGTGGTGGCCGGCGGGCCCCGGGGTGTTGCCGGAGCCGCTGGAGCCGGTGCGGGCGTCGACCAGGACGTCGCCGTCGACGAGCGCCGCGTCCGCGAGGGGGCGCAGGGCGAGGACGGCCGCGGTCGCCATGCAGCCGGGCACCGCGATCCGGTCGGCGGTCCGCAGCCGGTCGCGGTAGAGCTCGGGAAGGCCGGGGACGAACGCGGGGGCGCCCGCGGCCCGGGCGGTGGAGCCCGCGCCGTAGTGCCGCCGGACCGCGTCGGGGTCGTGGAGCCGGAAGTCGGGGCTGAGGTCGACCAGGAGGTCGGCCCGCCCGCTCAGTTCGTCGAGCCGGGCGGCGAACTCGCCGTGCGGCAGGGCGCTGAACAGGACGTCGACGCGCTCCGGGCGGGCGGGGTCGGTGAAGGTGAGGTCGCCCGTGCCCCTGAGGTTGGGGTGGGCGGTGTGCAGCGGCTTGCCGGTGTGGCGCCGGGACGTCGCCTGGACCAGGTCGAAGACGGGGTGGCCGAGCAGCAGCCGGGCCAGTTCGCCGCCGACATAGCCGGTGCCTCCGAGGATGCTGGCTCTCATGGGTGGTCGCTCTCCTGACTCGGTACGGGTCCGACGCCGAGGGCCCCGCGGTCCGCGTGGTCCAGTACGTGGTCGGCGAAGGCCTCGGCGATGGCGAGGGCGGTGGCCTCGTCGCCGACCGCCGCGCCCCGGAACTCGACGCCGCTGTTCACCTCGTTGACGAGCAGCCGCCCGTCGTTGCTCTCCAGCAGGTCGACCCCGAGGAGCCCGCCGCCGACGGCCTTGGCGGCCCGCAGGGCGAGGTCCTCCAGCTCGGGGGTGAGCGGGCAGCGGGTGGTGCGGGCGCCCCGGGCGACGTTGCCGATCCAGTGGTCCCCCGTCCGGTGGACGGCGGTCACGGCGCGGTCGCCCGCGACGACGACCCGGATGTCGCGCTGCGGCGTGCGGACGAACTCCTGGGCATAGATCAGGTGTTGCTGCGGCGAGGGGAGGGACTCCTTGAGGGCGAGGACGCCCTCGACGGCGTCGATGTCGTTGACCTTGCACAGTCCCCGGCCCCAGGAGCCGTTGACCGGCTTGACCACCGCGGGCAGTCCGATCCGGCGCAGCGCCTCCTCGCCGGCGGCCGGGGTGAGGGCCACGGCCGTGTCGGGGACGGGCAGGCCCGCGGCGTGCAGGACCAGGGTGCTGTGGATCTTGTTGTCGCATACGGCGACGGTCGCGGAGGAATTGACCACCGGGACGCCGAACGCCTCGCACATGCGGCTCACTTCGAGGCGCCGGGTGCCGGCGAGGGAGCGGTTGCACGCCACCCGCCAGGGCGGTGCCGGGGCGCCGATCCGGTAGCTGAGCGTCCGGTCGTCGATCACGGCGACCGCCGCGCCGCGCCGCCGGAACGCTTCGAGGAGGAGCTTCTCCTCGAAGCGCACCCGGGAGGCGATCAGCGCGACGGGCCGGCCGTCGTCGCCGACCCCCGCTCCGATCGCGGCTCCGGCCTCCGCTCCGACCCCGGCCCCGAGGCCGGTGCCGCCTTCGGCACCGGCTCCGGTCCCGGCCCTGTTCCCGGTCAGGTCACTCACCCCAGTCCTCTTCGATCTCGGGGGCCAGCGCGAGGGTGACGGGTCCCACCGCGACGACCTCCAGCTCCACGGAGCAGCCGGCGCACACGACGATCTCGGTGACCTCGGTGTTCGCGGCGAGCTCGACGCCCGCACCGCAGTCGGGGCAGGCCGCTCGCTCGGTCACGGTGTCCAGAGACATCACACACTCCCTATCGATTCTTGAAGTATTTTGCCCTATCCGAGCAACTGACTCCATCTAAAAGCTACAGACACTTCAAAGTCAAGCGAGACTCTATGTAGACTTCAGGGGTCAGCATCACTCTGTGCGTGGAGGGGGCCCGAAGTGAATCCTCAAGTCATCGAACCGGCCGACACGAGAAGCAGGGAGGCGCGGGAGCACGTCCAACTGCCGCTGCGGCTCACCGAACTGTTCAACAACGTCGCCTTCACCGGTCCCGACACCCTGGGCAACGGGCGGCTCAACGTCTGGGGCAACAGCCTGCCCATCGGCACGCTGCCCACCGGCCGGATCCGGGTCTCCGGCGTCGAGTTCGACGTCGCCGCGCCCGACGGCGTCGCACCCGACAACGTGCGCTGCACCGGCCAGCTCGTCCACCTCCCGGACGGCACCGCCGCCGACTGGCTGCACCTGCTCGTCACCTCCGAGCGGCGCTGCGAGGAGACCGTCCACCTGCACTACGCCTCCGGGGCCGTGGATCCCGAGTGGATCCGGGTCTCCGACTTCTGGCCCGCCACCGGGCACTTCGGCGAGGTGCTCGCGGCCCGCTCGGCCGGTATGCACTATCCGCACCACATCCAGCCGGACCTCGGCGGCCAGGTCTGGTCGGTGCGCGTCCCGGCCGTGCGCCGGGAGCCGCTGCGGAGCGTGCGGCTGCCCGACAACGCCGCCCTGCACCTCTTCGCCCTCACCGTGGAGGGAGTCCGATGACCGTCCTCGGCAACCCCGCCTCCGTCACGGAGAACGTCACGGAGGACGTCCCGGGCCCCGTCAGCACCACCCCCACCGGGCCGTACTCGGGCGCGGTGCCCGTGACCTCCTCCCCCGCCTGGTACGACGACCTCTGCAGCTGCCTCCAGGTCGACCTGGTGCACGTGCTGCGGCTCGGCGGCTGGGATCCGCTCCAGGCCCTCGGCAGCGGCTGGCGGCTGCGGGCCGTGCCCGAGGACTGCGAGCCCGTCGAGTTCTTCCACCCGGCCGGGGAGGACCTGGCCTCCTCCTTCGGGATCTACCACCCGCTGTCCCTGCGGTGGCACCGGCCCGGCGACGACGCCGAGGCCCACGAGCAGGTGGTCGCCGCGCTCGCCGACGGGATCGTGCCCGTCGTCGCGGTCGACAACTACCACCTGCCGTTCCGGCCGGCCTACCACGACGTGCACGCCGGGCACCTCCTGATGGTGACCGGCTACGACCCGGCCGGCCGTGCGTACCGGGTCCTCGACCCGATGCCTCCCGCCTACCGGGGGCCGCTGCCCCGCGAGGTCCTGGAGCGCAGCCGCTCCTCCGCCAACCCGGACGACGGCAGCGACCCCTTCTTCGCCGGGTCCGGGCCCGCCAGGCGCTGGCTGGAGGTCCGCCGGGAGGGGCCGCAGCCGGAGCTGACCTGGTCGTGGCTGCGTACGGCCCTGGAGACCAACGTCCGGTCGCTGCGCGGCGAGGAGGGGGACGGCCTGCCGGCCCTCGCGGCCTACTTCGACTCCCTGCCGGCCGCCGTCGCCGCCGAGGGCGCGGCCCCGCTGCTGCGGACGTACCGCATCGGCTGGCCCGCGCAGGCCGAGGCCGGGCTGCACGCCCGGTTCCTCGCCGAGGCCGCCCGGCGCCTGGGCCGCTTCCGGCTCGCCGAGGCGGGCCGGGCCGTGGAGCTGGTCTCGCACTCCTGGACCGGGGTCCGCATCAGCGCGGCCCACGGCGAGGAGAACCCCGGGGAGGCCGCCCGGCAGGTCGTCGAGCACGGCCGCACCCTGCTGCGCGGTTACGAGGCGGCCCTGCACGCGGTCGAGTCCGCGCTGGACCGGCCGTGACCGCGCGGGACCGATCGACCGCGGAGGACCGGCCGACCGCGCCGGGCCGGGCGACCTTACGGGCCCGGCCGTGACCGGCGGACGCGTCACGCGCGCGCCCAGGACCGAGGGAACCGAGAGAGGCGGAACGACAGGCATGACGGAGCGACCGCAGCAGCTCGCGATGGTGGGGGGACCCCGCGCGGTCCCGCCCGGGACCGCCGCGCCCCGGTGGCCGGTGATCACCCGGGACGACGAGGAGGCCGTGGCCAGGGTGCTGGCCAGTGGGCGGCTGACCGCCACGGCCGAGGGCGAGGAGGAGGTGCCGGGCCTGGAGCGGGAGTGGGCCGCCTACACCGGCACCGCGCACTGCGCCGCCGTGGGCTCCGGCACCGCGGCCCTCCAACTGGCCCTCGCCGCCCTCGGCGTGGGCCCGGGCGACGAGGTGGTCGTGCCCTCCCTCTCCATGAACGCCACCGCCCTCGCCGTGCTCCAGCAGGGCGCGCGGCCGGTCTTCGCGGACATCGACCCCGACACGTACACCATGGATCCGGAGGCCGTGCGCGCCGTGGCGGGTCCGCGCACCAAGGCGCTGCTCCCGGTCCACCTGCACGGCCTGCCCGCCGACATGGACGCGCTGCGGGCCGTCGCCGACGGGCTCGGCGCCGCGGTCGTGGAGGACGCCGCCCAGTCGCACGGGGCCTCCTACCGGGGCCGGCGCACCGGCGGGCTGGGGACGGTGGGCTGCTTCAGCCTGCACCCCAGCAAGAACCTGCCCAGCTGCGGCGAGGGCGGACTGCTCACCACCGACGCCCCCGAGCTGTACGAACGGGTGCTGCGGCTCCGGCAGTTCGGCGAGGACCCGCGTCCCCGGCGCACCCGGAGCTACGTGTCCCACACACCGGGGTGGAACCACCGCATCGGCCCGGTGGAGGCGGCGTTCGCACGGAGTCAGCTCGCCCGCCTCGACGCGTACGGGCACCGCCGGACGCCGGGGATCCTGGCCTTCCTCGACCGGCTCGCCGCGCTGCCCGGACTGCGGGTCCCCGTGGTGCCGGAGGGCTCCGCGCACGTCTGGCACATCCTGCGGTTCCGGCTGGACCCGGAGGCCCTGGGCCTCAGGCGCGAGGACGCCGCCGCGCTGCGCCGGGCCCTGCACCGGGCGCTGCGGGCCGAGGGCGTACCGGTCTCGCGCTATCAGGAGGCGCCGCTGCCGGCGCACCCCGCCTTCGCCCCGTACGTACCGGCCGGGGCGGAGTTCCCGGTGGCCCGCGCCGTGCTCACCGACTCGCTGTGCCTCCAGCGGCGCCAGCTCGACCCCGGCTCCGGTCCGGTGCTCGCCGCGTACGCCGACGGCTTCGAGAAGGTCTGGGGGAACCTCGACCTGATCCGCCGGATGGTGCGCTCGGCCTCCCCGGCCGGACGCGAACGGCAGGAGGTGGGGGCCGCGTGACCGCGCCCGTCACCACCGCCGCGCAGCCGCCGTCCGCCACCGGCGTCAGCACCGGCGTCAGCACCGAGGAGGCCGCGCTGCGCATCCGCCGCGGCATCGTCGACATGGCCGCCGGCAAGCAGGGCGCGCACCTGGGCGGCAGCCTGTCCTGCGCGGACGTCATGGCCGTCCTCCACTTCGGGGTGCTCGACCCGTCCCGCGACTCCTTCATCCTGAGCAAGGGCCACGCGGCACCGGCCCTGTACGCGGCGCTCGCCGCCCGGGGGCTGCTCGACGAGGCCGAGCTGGAGGGGTACGCCTCGCCCGGCAGCCGGCTGTTCGGACACCCCTCCCGGGGGCTGCCCGGCGTGGAGTTCTCGACCGGCTCGCTCGGGCACGGTCTGGCCCTCGGCTGCGGTCTGGCGCTCGCCGGGCAGCTCCGGGGCGACACCTCGGAACGGGTCTTCGTGCTGATGGGGGACGGCGAGCTCCAGGAGGGCTCCGTGTGGGAGTCCCTGATGTTCGCCGGCCACCGGAAGCTGTCGCACCTCACCGCGATCGTCGACCGGAACGGGCTCCAGCAGTCCGCCGCCACGGAGGACTCGCTGACCCTGGAGCCGCTGGGCGACCGGCTCCGGTCCTTCGGCTGGGAGGTGCGGGAGACCGACGGCCACGACCACGGCTCCCTGCGCTCCGCGCTCGCCGCCCCCTCCGCGAGCGGCCGGCCGGTCGCCGTGGTGGCCCGTACGGTCAAGGGGCGCGGCGTCCCGTTCCTGGAGCGCCGGGTGGCGAGCCACTACGTGACGCTGAACCCGGCGCTGCGCCGGCGCGCGCTCGCCGCGCTCCGCGCCGCGGGGCAGGTGGCCCGATGACCACGACCGAGACCACGGCGACCACGGCCACGCCCGTAGCCACGCCCCCGTCTCCGCCCCCGTCCAAGCCCGTCGGCCCCCGCGAGGCCTACCGGGAAGCCCTGGTCGCCCTCGCCGGGCGCGACGAGCGGGTGCTGTGCCTGGACTCCGACATGGGCAATCTGGACACCTCCTTCGGCGGCCGGTTCCCCGAGCGCTACGTGAGCACCGGCATCGCCGAGGCGAACCTGTTCACCGTCTCGGCGGGGCTCGCGGCCCGCGGACTGCGCCCCTACGCCCACACCATGGCCACGTTCGCCGCGACCCGCGCCGCCGAGCAGCTCAAGCTCGACGTCGTCGGCACCGGCCTTCCCGTCCGGGTCGTGGCCACCCACGCCGGGCTCTCGGCCGCGCACTTCGGCAGCACCCACTACTGCCTGGAGGACCTGGCCGTCACCCGGGCGCTGCACGGGCTGACCGTGGTCGTGCCCGCCGACGCCCGGGAGATCGCCCCCGCCCTGGCGGCGCTGCACGAGCTGGACGGGCCCTCGTACCTCCGGCTCGGCCGGTCGGCGACTCCCCCGGTGCACGACGGGGACGTCCCGCCGTTCCGGCTCGGCGAGGCCGTGACCCTGCGCACGGGGAACGACGTCACGCTGGTCGCATGCGGCCCGCTGCCCGTGCGCTTCGCGCTCGCCGCCGCCGACCGGCTCACCGGGGAGGGGATCGCGGCCCGGGTTCTCCAGATCCACACCCTCGTCCCGTTCGACGAGGCCGCGGTGGCGGCCGCGGCCGCCGAGACCGGCGGGCTCGTCACGGTCGAGGAGCACCGGCCGCAGGGCGGCCTCGGCGACGCGGTCGCGCAGGTCGTCGCGGCCCACGCCCCCCGGCCCGTGCTGCGGGTCGCGGTGGCGGGCCCGCTGCCGAAGTCCGTCGACGACCACGCCGGGCTGCTCGCCGCCACGGGGGTGAGCCCGGAGGCCGTGCACGCCGCCGCGCTGCGCGTGCTGTCCGCGCCCCGTACCCGCTCCCGTACGAGTACGAGCACGAGCCCCCGTACGACCGCACCGACCACCACCCGTGTCACCGCCAGCAGCATCACCACCACCGGAAGCACCACCGGAAGCACCACCGGAACCCCATCGGAAGGCAGGCCCTCATGAGCACGCAGACCACGTCCGCGGGACCGGCGTCGCAGGATTACGTCGCCGGCCTGTTCGCCCGGCTCCTCGCCGTCCCCGTCCCCGGCCCCGACGACGACTTCTTCGTCCTGGGCGGGACCTCGCTCTCGGCGATGGACCTGATCGCGCTGATCGAGCAGGAGCGCGGGGTGCAGCTGCCCGTCCGCGACTTCTACCGCGGCACGACTGTCGCCGAACTCGCCGCCACCCTCGATCAGCTGTCCGCGGCCTCGGCCTGAACCGGCCGCCAGGCCCCTCCCGGAGGAGACAACAGATGCGCCTTTCGACACCGCCGTTCGCCCCGGCGGACACCGATGTGACGGCCGTGGACTTCCTCGCCTCGACGTACTACACCGAGGGTGACCCGCACGCGCTGTGGACCCACCTGCGGGCCCACGACCCGGTGCACCACTTCACCCCGTCCGACGGCCGGGAGCCCTTCTGGGTGGTCACCCGGCACGCGGACGTCAGCCGGGTGCTCAAGGACCACTCGGTCTTCTCCTCCCGGCGCGGGACCATGCTCTGCATCATCGACCTGTCCATGCCGGACATCGCGTCCGACCAGATGATGCCCGACACCGATCCGCCCCGGCACGGCCAGCTGCGCGACCCGCTCAACCGGGTGATGACGCCCCGGGCCGTCGCCGCCCAGGAGGAGACCATCCGGGGCATCGTCCGCGAGATGCTCGAACCGGCCCTGGACGGTGAGGTGTTCGACCTGGCGCAGGCCGCGCTGATGTTCCCCATGGCCTTCACCGGCTCCATGATGGGCCTGCCGCGCGAGACGTGGGACCGGATGTCCCGGCTGACCACGATGACCATCGCCTACGACGACCCCGAGTACATGGAGAAGGCGCCCAAGCCGACCCTGCGCCAGGCGCACCACGAGCTGTTCTCCTTCTTCAGCGACGAGATCGCCCGCCGGGACCGCACGGACCCGGGCGACGACCTGATCGGGATCCTGCTGCGGATGAGCCTGGAGGGCGAGCCGCTCACCGAGCGGCAGATCATGCTCAACTGCTACAGCCTGCTCCTCGGCGCCAACGTGACCACGCCGCACGTGGTCTCCACGACGGCCCTGACCATGGCCGAGCACCCCGACCAGTTCCGGGCCCTCCAGGAGGACCCGGGGCTGCGCGGCACGGCCATGGAGGAGCTGCTGCGCTGGTCGTCGCCCGCCAGCCACTTCATGCGGTACGCGACGGCCGACGTGGAGCTGGGCGGGCGGACGATCCGGGAGGGCGAGCCGGTCAGCGTGTGGCTGGGCTCGGCCAACCGCGACGAGCGCGTCTTCAAGGACCCGTTCACCTTCGACATCGCGCGGCGGCCGAACCGGCACATCGCGTTCGGCGTCGGTCCGCACTACTGCATCGGCTCCGGCCTCGCCCGGATCGCGCTGCGGGTGTTCCTGGACGAGTTCGCCGAGCGGGTCGGGTCGGTGGAGCTCGCCGGCGAGCCCGTCCACCTCGCGTCCAACTTCGTGGCCGGCTTCAAGCACCTGCCGGTGCGGCTGACTCCGCGCGCCGGGAAGGCCCCGGCGCGTCCGCTGGCCGCGGCGGGGACGGGAGCGGTCGCATGAGCGTCGCCGTCCCCTCCCCCACGTCGGCGGGCTGGCTGGAGCGCCGGCACCGGACGGCCGGCGGGCCGCCGAGGGTGGCGCTGTACTGCTTCCCGTTCGCGGGCGGCTCCGCCGCCTACTACCACGCCTGGGCCGAGGAGTTCCGGTCCGACGTGGAGCTGGTGCCGGTGCAGCTTCCGGGCCGGGGCACGCTGATGTCCGAGAAGCCGGTCCCGAGCATGGCCGTGGCCGCCGACCTGGCGGCGGCGGCGATCGCCCGCTCCCCCGTCCCGGCCGCGCTGTTCGGCCACAGCATGGGTGCGGTCCTGGCGTTCGAGACGGCGCGCCGCCTGGAGCGGCGCGGGCATCCCGTCCAGCACCTGTTCGTGTCCGGGCGGCCCTGCCCGACCGTGGTCCGGCCGCCGTCGCCGGTGAGCGACCTGCCGCGCGAGCGGTTCGTGGACATGCTGCGGGACTACGGGGCGGCGCCGGAGGAGGTGCTGGGGCACGACGAGCTCCTCGACGTGCTGCTGCCGATGATCCGGTCGGACTTCCACCTCATCGAGAACTACCGGTACGAGCCCGAGACCGGTTCGCCGCCCCCGCTGACCTGCCCGGTGTCGGCCTGGTGCGGGGACCGGGACCCGGAGGTGCCGCCGGAGCTGATGGCGCGCTGGGGTCTGGAGACGTCGGGGAGGTTCGACCTGGAGGTGCTCTCCGGGGGGCACTTCTTCCTCACCGAGCACCGGTCGCGGATCGTGTCCGCGGTGCACGAGCTGCTGCGGGGGGTGGGGAGGTGAGCGGCCGGCTGGTCGTCCTGTGGAGCGCGCCGCGCTGCCGCTCCACCGTGTTCTCGCGGAGCGTCGCCGCGCGCGGCGACTTCCTCGTCCTGCACGAGCCGTTCTCGCACCTCGCGGACTTCGGCCGGGAGGAGGTCGAGGGCGTGGAGTGCCGTACGGAGGCGGAGGTGATCGCGCGGCTGCTCGAACTGGCCCGTGACCGGCAGGTGTTCGTGAAGGACACGACCGACTTCCGCTATCCGGGGGTGCTCGCGGACGAGCGTTTCCTGCGCGGGGCGCGGCACACCTTCATCGTGCGGGACCCGGGGGAGGCGATCGCCTCCCACTACGGGCTCAATCCGGAACTCGGCCGGGACGAGGTCGGTTTCGCGTGGCTCCGCGAGATCCACGACCGGGTCCTGGAGGCGACGGGCGCCGCGCCGCCCGTCGTCGACGCGGCGGACCTGGTCGCGGCGCCGGCCGAGACGCTGCGGGCGTACTGCGCGGCGATCGGCGTCCCGTTCCTGGAGCACGCCCTGTCGTGGAGTCCGGGCGGGCTGCCCGGCTGGGAGAAGACGGCCCGCTGGCACAGCGACGCGAGCGGCAGCGGCACGATCAGCGCCGCCGTCTCCAGCCGTCCGCCGCTGGACGTCCCCGGCCATCCGGTGCTCGGCCCGTACTACCGGCACCACCTTCCGCACTACGCGTACCTGCGGGAGCGGCGGTTGCGCGTGGCCTGACGCGACGGCGAACGGCCCGGAGACCACGTCGGCCTTCACGATCCAGCGGGGATCGTGAAGGCCGACGTCGTTGTTCAGGGGGCGGGGCGACCGGATTCGAACCGGCGTCCTCCGAGATGCTGTCGCGGCGCACTGCCTCTGTGCTACGACCCCGCCTTGCCGATGATCATATCGTTCGGTCGCGCCGCCCGGAAAGCGATAAGGCGGGGGCGGCACCGGTGTCCGGTGCCGCCCCCGCCGGAGGGGGAAGGGGATCAGGTCAGGGCGGCCGCCAGGGCGCGGACCGTCGGGTGGTCGTAGACGGCGGAGACCGGGAGGGCCGCCGCGAAGCGCTCGTTCAGGCGCCCGATCATCCGCATGACGCGCAGCGAGTCGCCGCCCAGGACGAAGAACGTGTCGTCGCGGCCCACGCGGTCGACGCCCAGGACGTCCTCCCAGACGGCGGCGACCTCACGCTCCAGCTCGCCCTCGGGCGGGCTGTACGCGGCCCGGGCCGGGCCCGCGGGGCCGCGCCGGCGGACGCCGGTGACGTAGGGCGCGATGTACGCGTTGGCCGGATCGGGGCCGGCCAGCAGGCAGGTCTCCGGCCTGGCGAGGGCGGCCAGCAGGAGCTGCACGCCCCGGGCCGGGTCGATGCCGCGCAGGCCCCGGTGGCGCGCGGCGGCCGCCAGCGGGCTGCCCTCGTTCATGCCGGTGCGGTCCCACATGCTCCAGGCGATCGAGCGGACGGTCCGGCCCTCGGCGGCCCAGCGTTCGGCGTAGCCGTCGAGGGCCGCGTTGGCCGCCGCGTAGGCGCCGAAGGAGCTGCCGCCGAAGAAGCCGTTGACGGAGGAGAAGAGCACCGCCGCCGTGCCGGGCCGTGCGGCGAGGAGCCCTTCGACGGCCCGGGCACCGCCCGCCTTGGGCCGCATCATCGCGGCGAGCCCGTCCGCCGTCTCCGCGGTCAGCGCGTGGGCCTCCAGGGCGTCCCAGTGGTCGCGCACGTCGGCTCCGGCCAGGTGGAACACGGCGTCCAGCGGCCGGCCCCAGCGCCGCTCGGCGTCCGCCACGGCGGCCTCCAGGGCGGGCCCGTCGGCCGCGTCCACGGAGACGTACGCGACCTCGCCCAGCTCCCTGAACTCCTCCAGGGCCTCCCGGCGTTCGCCGCCGAGCTCCGCCTCCGGGGTGCGGCCGGTGAGCAGCAGCCGGGCGCCGAGCGCGGACAGCAGATAGCCGGCGACCTCGCGTCCGATCCCGCCGAGGCCGCCGGTGAGGAGCGCGGTGCCGCCGACGGGCAGGATCTCGCGGGGGACGGTGAGCGCGTCGGGCTCGGGCACCGGACGCAGCCGCTGCACATGGGCGGTGCCGCCGTCCCGTACGGCGCTGACGTCCTCGCCGGGGGCGCTCCGGACGGCGGCGACGGCCGCCGTGTCGTCGGCGTCGGCGGCGATGTCGACGAGGCGGACGGCCCCGACGGTCTGCTCGGCGCGCGCGGTGCGCACCAGGGCGGCGAGCGCGGCCCGGCCGGGGTCGACGGTCTCGCCGTCGGCGACGGCGGCGGCGTGCCGGGTCAGCACGGTGACCCGGGCGTCCGGGGCGGCGGCCGCCAGGGCGCGCAGCGCGAACAGGACCCCGGTCGCGGCGCGCTCCGGATCGGGCGCGCCGGGGCCGGCGGTGTACTCCCAGGCGTGCAGGACGTGTTCGGGTACGGCTCCGAGGGCGGCGGCGACGTGGTCGAGCGCGCGGGCGTGGTGCTCGGGGTCGAGCGGGTCGACGGTGACGCCGAGGGCGCCGTCGGTGAGGAACGGGGAGCCGGGCGCGCCGGGCCGGACGACGGCGATGGGGCAGCCGGGGCCGGCCGTCTCGTCGGCGAGGGCGACCGGCAGGGCGCTGCCCTCGGGGGCGTAGACGAGGAGGGCGGCGGCCGGGGGGCGGGCGGCGACCGGTTCGGTGCCGTCCTCGCGCCGCTCCGGTCCCGCGGGCTCCCAGACCCGTTCGAGGAGCCAGCTGTCTCCGGTCCCGTCGTCGGGGGCGGTGTCGTAGCGCCCCTCGGCGTAGGCCTCGGCGAGTTCGGCGCGCTGGATCTTGCCGCTGGCGGTCTTGGGGAACTCGTCCTCGGAGAGGGCGATCACGGCCTGCGGGTGGAGGCCGATGTCCCGGGCGAGGGTAGTGGCGATGTCCTGTTCGAGGGTGTCCGGGGCGTGTGCGGCGGGGACGTGGAAGACGACCACGCCGTCCGTGTCGCCGTCCCGCACGGGGCAGGCGGCGGCCCAGGTGGCGCGGACGCCGGGGACGGACTCGACGACGGCCTCGACCTCGTGGGAGGGGTAGTTGGTGCCGTTGACGACGAGCATGTCCTTGCTGCGGCCGGTGAGGGCGAGCCGCCCGTCCAGCAGGAAGCCCAGGTCCCCGGAGTCGAACCAGCCGTCGGCGGTGAAGGCGGAGGCGTTGGCGGCGGGGTTGCCGTGGTACTCGCGGAGCAGGGTCGTACCGGAGATGTGGAGTCGTCCGACGCGGCCCTCGGGCAGGATCCGGCCGTCCTCGTCGACGATGCGCAGGGCGACTCCGGCGACGGGCGCGCCGACGTCGGTGAAGGTGACCGCCCGCTCGGAGTCGTGCGGGACCACGGCGAGCTGGGTGTCGAGGGTGGCGGAGTCGACGCTGACGGTGCCGACGGCGGGGTCGTCGGGGTCGAGCCGGGAGTAGGTGACCCCGGAGGAGGTCTCCGACATGCCCCAGCAGGGCACCATGGCGTCGGCGGGCAGTCCGTGGGGGCGGAGCAGCCGGACGAAGCGGCGGGCGGTGCGGGCGACGACGGCCTCGCCCGCGTTGCAGATGTTCCGCAGGGACGACAGGTCCCATTCGCCCCGGGCGAGGGCGGCGGCGTGCTCGTTCACCAGGGAGAAGGCGAAGTTCGGCGCCCAGGTGTTGGTGGCCTTCCAGCGGTCGGCCAGGTCGAGCCAGGTCAGCGGGCGGCCGATGATGCTCTCGGTGCGGGCGTTGACGTGCTCGCAGCGCAGGAAGACGTCCCGGACGTTGAACATGACGATGCCGCCGACGTGGTCGAGGGGCATCCAGTTGAGCGAGACGTCGTGCTCGGTGAAGCCGTTGGCCTCGATGGCCGCGTAGGTGCGGGCGACCAGGGAGCGGTTGGCGTGGCGGACGCACTTGGGGACGCCGGTGCTGCCCGAGGTGAGCAGGTTCAGCACGTCGTCGTCGGGGGCGACCGGCTCGGGGCGGCCCGGCGCGGAGGAGAGCAGGTCCTCGACGGCGTGGACGCGGATCTCCGGCTCGTCCCACTGGGCGGCGAGCGCGCGCACGGGCTCGCGCAGGGCGCGGTCGGTGAGGACGAGGGGGCGTTCGAGCAGGGTCCAGGCGGCGCGCAGCTTGCGGGTGACGGCGTTCTCGCGGGTGTAGTCGCGGGCCTCGCCGACCGGGGTGGGCAGGAAGCCGCCGAGGACGCAGGCCCAGAAGCCGGTGACGAAGGCGCGGTTGTCGTGGCACTGGAGGAGGACGGAGTCCCCCGGGCGCAGGCCGAGTTCCCGCAGGCCGCCCAGGACGCGCAGGCCCTCGTCGAGGAGTTCGGCGTAGGTCTGGCGCTCGTGGGTGCCGTCGGCGCGCACGTAGACCGTTCCGCGTCCGCCGGAGGTCTCGGCCGCCAGGAGGAGCGCCTCCTGGAGGGTGGTCGCGGCGCCGGCCGGCACCACGGGCTCGGGTCCCGCGGCCAGGGCGGGCCGCGGCGGTGCTTGGGTCATGAGGCTTCCTCGGGGTCGGTGGACGCGAGGGGGCGGGCGGTCTCCAGGGCCGAGACCACGGCCGCCACGGCCTCCGGCGTCATGTCGTTGACGAAGTAGTGGCCCCCGGGCACGTGGACGACGTCGCGCGGCGGCGCGGTGGTGCGCTCGCCCCAGGCGGCGGCCTCGGCCTCGGTGACGACGGTGTCGGCGTCGCCCCGTACGGGCAGCACGGGGAACGGCAGCGGGGCGGCGTCGGGGTCGCCCCGGTAGCCCTCCCAGAGGGCGAAGTCGGCGCGCAGCAGGGGCAGCAGGAACTCCATGAAGGCGGCGTTGGCCAGCAGCCGTTCGGGGATGCCGCCGAGCGCCCTGACCCCGTCGAGGAAGCCCTCGTCGGGCAGGGCGTGCAGCGGCCGCCCGGTGGCGGGCAGGTGCGGGGCCCGGTGTCCGGCGGCGATGAGCAGCCGGGGCGGCTCGGCGCCCCGGCGCACCAGCTCCCGGGCGGTCTCCGCGCCCAGGACGGCGCCCGCGCAGTGCCCGTACACGGCGTACGGGACGGTGGTGTACGGGCGGAGGGCGAGCGCGCACGCGCGGGCGAGCGGCCCGACGCCCCCGGCGGGCAGCGGGTCGCGGGCGCGGTCCTCGCGGCCGGGCGGCTGGACGGCGACGACCTCTATGTCCTCGGGCAGCAGTCCGGGCCAGGAGCGGTAGAGGGAGGCGCCCATCCCGGCGTACGGGAAGCACAGCAACCGCAGCCGGGGGCGCCCCGGGCGCGCGGCGCGGCGCACCCAGGGGGACTCGGCGGCGAAGGCGACCGGCGCGGGGGTGCCGGGTGCGGAGGCGCCGGTCGGTGCCGGGGTCGTCGTGGTCATGAGGCCCGCCTTCGGGTGAGGGGCGGAAGCGCCGGGGCGGTGGCGGGCCCCCGGCCCGCGAGGAGCCGGGCGAGCGCCGTGGGCGTGGGGAACAGGAACAGGTCCTGGAGGGACACCTCCAGCGGCACCCGCTGCCGCAGCCGGACCAACATGCGCCCGGCGTCGAGCGAGCCGCCGCCGAGGTCCATGAAGTCGTCGTCGGCGCCGTAGCGGACCTCGCCGAGGACCTCGGCCCACAGTTCCGCGATCGTCGTCTCCAGGCCCTCGGCGGGCTTCCGGTACGGGGCCCGGACCCGCCAGCGCGTCCAGTCCTCGGGGGGCAGGGCGCGGCGGTCCACCTTCTTGTTGGCGTTGCGCGGGAGTTCCGCGAGGTGCGCGAAGGCGGTCGGGATCATGTAGTCGGGCAGCCGTTCGGCGAGGAAGTCCCGCAGCGCGGTGCCCGCGAGCCCATCGTGGCCCGGCCGGGTCACCAGGCAGGCGACCAGCTGGGTGTCTCCGGCGGCGGAGCGGACGGGGACGACGGCGGCCTCCGCGACGCCCGGGTGGGAGAGCAGCGCGGTCTCGACGTCGCCCAGTTCGACCCGGCAGCCTCGGACCTTGACCATGTCGTCGGTCCTGCCGTGGTGTTCGAGCAGTCCGTCGTCGCGGTAGCGGCCGAGGTCGCCGGAGCGGTAGAGGCGGCTGCCCGCCGGACCGTGCTCGTCGGGCCGGAACCGGTCGGCGGTGAGCGCCGGGTCCCCCCAGTAGCCGAGCGCGGCCTCCGGGCTGCCGAACCAGATCTCGCCGAGGGCGCCGGCCGGCAGGAGCTCGCCCTCGTCGCCGAGGATCCGCATCCGGACCCCGGGGTTGGCCCGGCCGATGGGCGGCGGGGCGAGCCGGTCCCGGGCGGTCGCGGTGGAGGCGGTCAGGCGCTTCTCCCACGGCTGGAGCGGGCTGGCGACGAACAGCGCCTCGTGGCAGCCGTAGCCGACGGCCACCTCGAACGGCAGGTCGGCGGGGCCCCAGCGGTGCAGCTTCTCGCCGCCCATGATGAGGACCCGTACGGGGGCGTCCGCCGGCCAGGGCAGCCGCTGGAGGCTGTCCCCGACGGAGGTGACGACGAACACCGAGTGGACGCCGCTCGCCACCACCCAGTCCCGGAAGGCGGCCGGATCGGCCAGGATGCCGGGCTCGGCGACGTGGACGGTGGCGCCGACGACGAGCATCCGGGCGACCTCGGCCATGGTCGTGCCGAAGCCGGTGGGGGTCGTCCAGCTGCCCCGGTCCCCCGGCCCGAGGAGCGTCGCGTCGGCGAACGAGGCGCCGGCGTGGACGATCACCCGGTGCTGGCCGTGGACGGCCTTGGGCTCGCCGGTGGAGCCCGACGTCTGCATGACGTAGGCCAGGTCGTCGGGGCGGACGTCCAGGCCGGGGTCCAGGTCGGGCCGGGCGGCGAGGTCGCCGTCGAGGGCGTCCCTGAGCAGGGTGCGCTCCGGCAGGACCCCGGCGGCGGGGGTTCCGGCGGCCGTGATCACCAGCCGGGGCGGCACCTTCGCGAAGACGGCCTCCAGGCGGGCGGGCGGCGCCGCCGGGTCGATCGGGAGGACCACGCCGCCCGCCTTGTGCACGGCGAGGAGCGCCTCGATCCACTCGGCCGAGCGGGGCAGGCTGAGGGCGACGACGTCGCCCCGGCCCAGGCCCCGGGCGATCAGGTGGTGGGCCAGCCGGTTGGCGCGGGCGTTCAGTTCGCCGTACGTGACCCGCTCGGCGCCCCGGACCACGGCGGGGGTGCCGGGCGAGCGCCGGGCGTGCTCCTCCACGAGGGTGTGCAGCGCGGCCCGGGGCTCCCAGCGGTCGGGGAGGTCGCTGAACGCGTGGAGCAGTTCGTCGGTGTCCTCCGCGTCCAGCATGGCGAGCCGGTGGTGCGGGGCGTCGGGGTCGTCGAGCCCGGAGCGCAGCAGCCGCGCGAAGTGGCGGGCGAGCGCGGTGACGGTGCGCGGGGCGAACACGTCGGAGCGGTAGCGGATCTCGGCGGCGCCGCCGGAGGCGACGACCAGTTCGAGCTCGGACTCCGTGGCCGGGTCGGTGGCCTCGGTCGCGTGCCAGCCGGCCGGGAGGTCGGGACGCAGGGCGACGACGGAGGCGTACGGGCTGGGGTTCTGTCCGGAAACCAGCCGTCCGGCGAGCTGGGCGAGCAGCGGCACCGGCAGGGTGGCCTCGGCGAGCCCGCGCCGCAGCCCCTCGGCGACCTGGCCGGCGACCGCGCGCAGCCCGCCCGTGTACGTGACCACGGGCAGGACCTCGGCCACGGCGCCCCTCGGCCGCCGTCCCGGGCGCGTCCGGTCGGTCTCCACGCCGACCACCAGCTCGCCCGAGCGCGACCAGCGGTGCAGCACCAGCGCCCAGGCGGCGACGAGGACCTCGCCCCCGGGCACGGTGCCGGTCCGGCCGCCGGTGAGCGCGGCGGCGGAGGCGAGGAGGTCGCCGGGGAGGGCGAACCGGTGGCGCGCCCAGACGGGGGTACGGGCGGGGGTGCCGGGCGCGGGAAGGCGCGGCAGCGCGTTGTCGAACGGCACGCCGAGCAGCTCCTCGCGCAGCCGCGCGAGCTGGTCGCCGGTCGGCCGCCCGGGCTCGTCCGTGGCGGCGGCGACGGGGACCGGGCGCGGTCCGGAGGCGATGGCGGTGGCCGGTCCGGGGCCGGAGTCCGGTCCGCACAGCTCCGCGAGCCGGGTCAGGAGGAAGCCCGCGTCCGCGTGGTCGACGAGCATCCGGTCGAGGACCAGGGAGAGGCGGGGGCCGGACGGGGTGGTGGCGATCAGGGCGCGCGCCAGGCTGGGGCCGCTGCCGCCGGGGTCCTCGCTCTCGCCCTGTTCGGTCTCGAACCGCTCCAGGAGGAGCGCGGCGGCGTCCTCGGTCACATGCACCCGGCGGACCGTGATCCCGGCGCCGTCCGGGTCGACCGCGAGGGTGCCGTCGGGCCGCCGCGAGGTCGCGGCGAAGCTGTCCGGGTGCTCGGCGGCCAGGGCGTGCAGCGCCTCCGTGAGCCGCTCCTCGCCGAGGTGCGCGGGCGGCGCGAGGCGCAGGGCGAGCCTGCGGACCCGCGAGGTCCGCGCGACGGTGCGGAACCGGTCGAGGGCGGGGTCCACGGCGGTCCTGGCGGCGGCGGGGGCGCTCACGGGGCCGTCGGCGAAGCCGGCCGGGTCGCCCACGGGGCCGCCGGGGACACCGGGGCCGCCGGGGGTGCCGGGGGTGCCGGGTCCGTTCACGGGGTCGCTCACGGAGTCGCTCCCTTCGTGTTCGTCGCGGCGCCGTCGTCCGCGAGCAGTGCGGTGACCTGCTCGTCGTCCTGGTTCTCCACCAGCGCGAGCACGTCGAGGACGCTCTGCCGGCGGCTGCGGGTCCGCTCCAGGAGGGCGTCCACCGCCAGGGCGGTGCCGGACACCGTCGGGTTGCGGAAGAAGTCCGCGATGGGCAGCTCGACGCCGAAGACGGCCTTGACCTTGGGGGCGATGCGGATCGCCTGGAGGCTGGTGCCGCCGAGGGCGAAGAAGTTGTCGTGGTTGCCGACCCGGGGCGCGGCGAGGAGCGGCTTGAAGACCTCCTCCGCGAGGAGCCGTTCGGTCTCCGTGCGCTCGGCGTCGTCCGTGTCGTCGTCCAGCGGGGCGAACTCGACGGCGGGCAGCGCCTTGCGGTCGACCTTGCCGCTGGCGGTGAGCGGGATGTCGTCCAGCGGCACCAGGAACGTGGGGACCATGGTCGGCGGCAGCCGGTCCGCCAGGTTGGTCCGCACGGAGTCCAGGTGCAGCGGGCTGCCCGGCGCCCCGACGACGTACGCGACGAGGAGGTTGTCGCCGCGCGGTCCGGTCACCACGTGGGCGACGGCCTGGCCGATCTCGGGGACGGCGAGCAGCGCGGTCTCGACCTCGCCGAGCTCGATGCGCACGCCCCGGACCTTGACCTGGCGGTCGACCCGGCCGCGGAAGACGATGTCGCCGTCGCCCTGCCAGCCGGCCAGGTCGCCGGTGAGGTACATCCGGGACCCGGGCGGCCCGTAGGGGTCGGGCCGGAAGCGCTCGGCGGTCTGGTCGGGCCGGCCGAGGTAGCCGCGGCCCAGGCCGGCGCCGGCGACGGCCAGTTCGCCGCAGGCCGACGGGGGCAGCAGGTCGAGCTTCTCGTCGAGGACGTACGCCCGGTGGTTGCGCATGGCGCGGCCGATCGGCGGGGAGGCGTGCCAGGTGCCCTCGCACCGCTTGGCGATGACGGTGACGGTGGTCTCCGTCGGGCCGTAGCCGTTCCAGAAGGCGCGGCCGCCGGCCGCCCAGCGGGTGGTGAGCTCGCCGCTGAACGCCTCGCCGCCGACGAAGCAGACCCGCAGCTCGGGGTAGTTCTCCGGGGTGAGCAGGTCCATGATCGCCGGGGGGAGGTCGATCACGGTGATGCGCCGCTCGGCGAGGATCCGGTCGAGGACAGAGATGTCGCGGCGCTCGTCCTCGTCGGCGAGGTAGACGCTCGCGCCGGTGAGGAGCGCCCCGAAGAGCTCGAAGACGGAGACGTCGAAGCCGGTGGAGGCGAACGCCAGGAAGCGGTCGTCGGCGGTGAGGCCGAACATCTCCTGGGTGGTGCGGACGAAGTTGGTGACGTTGCGGTGCTCGACGAGGACGCCCTTGGGGCGGCCCGTGGAGCCGGAGGTGAAGATCGAGTACGCCAGGTCGGCCGGGTCCGTGCGGACCTCCGGCGCCTCCTCCCGCTCCTCCGCGCCGAGGGCCTCGACGTCGATCAGCTCCCAGGGACCCTCGGGCAGTTCGCCCGCGGTCGTGGCGTCCCCGAGGACCAGGCGGACCCCGGCGTCGGTGAGGACGGCCTCGTTGCGGGTGGCCGGGTTGCCCAGATCGAGCGGTACGTAGGCGGCGCCGGCCTTGAGGACGGCGAGGACGGCCTCCACGAGCCGCGGGGTGCGGCGGGTGGCGACGCCGACGAGCTCGCCGGGGCCCGCGCCGAGGTCGGCGAGCCGGTGGGCGAGGGCGTTGGCCCTGCGGTCCAGCTGCCGGTAGGTGAGGGTGCCGTGCGGGCCGGTGACCGCGGTGGCGTCGGGGTGCTCGGCGGCCGTACGGGCGAACGTGCCGTGCACGGTCTCCCCGGCCTCCGGCTCCCCGGCGGCGTCCCGGTCGGCCGCCGGGACGTTCCAGCGGGTCAGGATGGCGCGCCGCTCGTCCTCGGTGGCCAGCGGGGCGCGGGTGAACGACGCGTCCGGGTCGGCGCTGAGGGTGCGCAGCTGGGTGAGGTAGCGGTCCAGGAAGAGCCGGGCCGTCTCGGGGGCGTAGAGGCTGGTGGCGTAACGGGCCCGCAGGACGGGGGTGTCGGAGTCGAGTTCGGCGGAGAGCGAGAACTCGAAGGGGGAGCTGCCGGTGTCGAGCTGCTCCAGGGTGAGGGCGAGGCCCCCGGCGTCGGCCCGGCGCTGGGCGGGCGGCGCGATCTCGAAGCCGATCTGGACCAGCGGCAGCCGGCCCTGGTCCGGTTCGACCCCGGCGGCGGACAGCAGTTCCTTGAAGGGCAGTCCGCCGTGCTCGTCGGCCGCGATCCGGGCCTCGTGCACGAGGCGGACCAGGTCGGAGAAGCCGCGGGCGCCGTCGATGTCGACGCGGACCGGGAGGAGCTGGCCGCAGTCGCCGACCAGCAGGTCGGGGTCGAAGGCGCCGAAGACGTCGCCGGGCACGCCGATGAGCAGGTCGGTGCGCGAGGTGAGGCGGCCGACGAGCGCGAAGTACGCGGCGAGCAGCACGTCCCGGACGGGGACCCCGAGCCGGCCGGCCAGTGCGGCGACGGAGCGGGACAGCGGCTCGTCCAGGGGGCGCTGCACGGTGCTCGCGGTGAGGTCGAGGACGAGTCCGCGCGGCCGGTCGGGGGCGATCTCGGTGCTCTCCCAGCCGGAGAGGGCGCCGCGCCACCAGTTCCAGTGCCCGGCGGCCTCCTCGGAGGCGGCCCACTCGCGCTGCCAGGCGGCGTAGGCGCCGAACTGCGGTCCGTCCTTGCGGTCCTCGGGCCGGGCCGCGCCGCCGGTGCGGGCGGCGTAGGCGGCGGCGAGGTCGCGCAGGACGACGCCGGCGGAGCGGGGGTCGAAGACCAGGTGGTGGGAGAACCACAGCAGGACGTGCCGGTCCTCGGCGACCTTCAGCAGCCGCAGCCGGACCAGCGGCCCGCCGTCCAGGTCGAACCCGTGGCGCAGCTCCTCGCGGGCCAGGGCCTCGCAGCGCTCGGGCAGCCGCTCCTCGCCGACCGTCTCGGCGGTGAGCCGCCCGCCCGGCCGGCCCCGGACGATCTGCTCGCCGGTGGGGTGGTCGTGCGGGAACACCGAGCGGAGCACGGTGTGCCGGTCGAAGACCTCGTCGAGCGCGCCGGACAGCGCGTCCCGGTCCAGGTCACCCTGGAGCGTGTAGGCGAAGGCCAGGGCGTAACGGCTGTCGCCCGGTGACAGTTTGTCGAAGACCCACAGCTGCTCCTGGCGGAAGGTGAGGGGCGACACCCTGGTCCCCCGGTCCACGTTGCCGATTCCCTGAAGGAACTGCTCTCGTCGCTCGGCGGGCAGACTTCGCAGCCGGCGCAGGAGCTCGCTCTCTTGTGTCATCGCGGCCTTCCCCCAACTCGGGTTACATGTCGACTTCCATCAACAGTCTTCGTTGATTATGTTGACTGTAGTACGGTGAGGAAAGTCTCGACAAGGGTGAGGCCATGGACTTCAGCATTCTGCGGACAACAGACGAGTTTCGCCGTGAGCTGCGCGAGGTGCTGTACTCGCCCGCCGTCGACGACCTGGTCAACGCGGTCGCGGCGCGGGCGGACGGGATGGACGGCGATGCCCGTGAGCTCTATCGGCACTTGGGGAAACACGGGGTGCTCGCCCCGGCGTGGCCCTCCGAGTACGGCGGAAGGGACGGTGACTTCACCGAGACTCTTGTCCTGATGGAGGAGCTGGTCCAGCGTGGTGTTCCACAGAGTCTCTACTTCATCTCCGTCCAGATCGTAGGGTCCCTCATCCTGCAGTCCGGTACGGAGGAGCAGAAACGGGCCCTGCTGCCCCGGCTCGCCTCCGGCGACCTCGCGGCGTGCATCCTGTTCACCGAGCCGGACAACGGCTCCGACCTCGCGAACGTCGTCACGCGCGCCGAGCGGAACGACCGCACCGGCACGTGGACGGTGAGCGGGCGCAAGAAGTTCAACCTCAAGACGGCCTACGCGGACGTGGCGCTGATCGCCGCCCGCACCGACGACTCGGTCAGTCCGTACGAGGGGATCAGCCTGTTCCTGGCGCCGCTCTCGTCCCCCGGGGTGACGGTCCGTCCGCTGCCCAGCCTGGCCGACGAGCAGTTCCACGACGTCACCCTGGACGGGGTGCGGGTCGGGGACGACGCCCTGCTCGGCGCGCCGGGCGAGGGGTGGTCCCTGATCACCGGCATGTTCTCGGCGGAGCGCAGCGGCGTCGACTACTACGCGCGCGGCCTGCACTGGCTGCGGCTGGCCGAGGAGCAGCTGGCCGCGGGCGGACGGCGGGCCGGCGAGGACGAGGCCTCGGGCCTGGCCCGGCACTGGGCGCGGCTCGACGCGGGCCGGCTGCTGAGCGCCCGGGCCCTCCAGCGCCTCCAGGAGCGGGAACCGGACATCGCCGAGGCCTCGCTGGCCAAGTGGCACAACTCCGACACCGCGCAGCAGATCGCGTGGTGGTCCCTGGAGCGGCTGGGCCTGCCGGTCGCGGCGGGCGGGCCGCAGGCCTCGTCCACCGAGGTCCTGGAGGCGGCCTACCGCGAGGCGGCCGGCATGACCATCTCCGGCGGCGCCTCCGAGGTGCTGCTCGAAATCGTGGCGGGCGCCCGCCTGCACCACGAGTCCGACCACGACCACGCCCACGCCGGCAGGAGGCAGCGCTGACCATGGACCTGCATCAGGATCCGATCCAGAGCCGGATCGCCGACGCCGTCGGCCTCGCCCTCACCCACACCGGGGAGGCGCGGCGCGAACTGGCGGCGGTCGGCGTGCCGGCCATCGGCCTCCCGGTCGCCCTCGGCGGCATGGGCCTCGGCCTGTCCGCGGACATCGCGGTCAACCGGGAGCTCGGCCGCGCCCTGGAGACCGTGCCGGAGCTGCGCGAGACCGTGCTGTGCCTGGAACTCCTGGCGGACGCCGGGGTCGACGGCCTCGGGGACGTGCTGTCCCGCATCCACGAGGGCACGGGCACCGCCGTCACCGTCGGCCTGCACGGGCCGACGACCGTCCGCCTGGACGGCGACGGGCTGCTGTGGGGCACCAGCGAGGCGCTGCCCGCCGCCGACTGGGACGTGGCGCTCGTGCGGGCCGCCACCGACGGCGGGGGCCACCGCTGGCTCCTGGTGCGGCCGGACGGGTCGACCGTGCACCGCGAGGAGGCCGCGCTGCTCGGCGCCCCGGCGGCCCGCTGGCGCTTCGAGGCGGCGGCCGGGCAGCCCGTGCCGGTCGTGGAGGCGCAGCTGCGGCGGGCCGTCGCGGCGGCGCGGACGCGGCAGGCCGCGCTGCTCCTGGGCATCGCGAGCCGGGCCCTGGACACGGCCCGCGCCCATGTGGGCCGGCGCCTCCAGTTCGGCAGGCCGCTCCTGGAGTTCCAGACCGTGAGCCACCGCATCACCACGCTGCTCGGCGACGCCGACGGCTGGGAACTGCTGCTCAACGAGACGGCCTGGGCGCACGACCGGGGCACCGGGGCGCCGGCGGCGGCGCCACAGATCCTCGCGGCGGCGGCGGAGCACGCCCTGAAGGCCGCCCGGCTCTCCCTCCAGCTGCACGGCGTACGGGGGATGCTGGCGCACTCGGTCCCGGCGACGGCCTACCGGCTCGCGACGGTCGAGGCGGTGCGGCTCGGTCCGCCGGCCGGTCTCTGGCTGGAGGCGGGCCGGGCGCGCCTGGCGGGCGCCGGGGCCTGAGGAGGGCCCGGTACGACCGGAGGGGGTCCCGCCCGGCATCCACCGGGTGGGACCCCCTCCGTCCGCACCGCCCGCGCGGGCGTCAGACCATGGCCTTCAGGTCGCGCTCCAGGGCGGCCACCAGGTCGGCGGGGGCGTCCAGGAAGGTGTAGTGGGTGCCGCTGAGGACCTCCTTGCGGGCCGCGTCCGCCGCGACCCAGTCGGCCCAGCCGCCCATCAGGGCGTGCGGGACCTCCACGTCGGCGTCCCAGCCGAGCGCGGTGACGGCGCACGGCAGGGAACCGGCCGCGTCCTTGCGGTACTTCTTGTTGGCCTCGACGTCCGCGACGAGCACCTCCAGGTAGAGGTCGAGCATCTCCTCGGGCGGCCGGGCCGCGCCGAGCGCGGCGAGCAGGGCGACGAGCTCCGCGCGCAGTCCCGCCTCGTCGAGCCCCAGGAAGCGTCCGTACGGGCCGTCCTGGGGGGCGACCTGGGAGGAGACGAAGACCCGCTCGGGCGGCCGCAGTCCGCGCTCCACGATCCGGACGACGCTCTCGAAGGCCGGCAGCGCGCCCCCGCAGTGCCCGAACACCGCGTACGGGCGGTCGAGGTGCTCGGCGATGCCCTCGACGAGCTGGTCGGCGAGCTCCTCGTAGGTGCCGAAGTGCGGCTCCCTGGTGCGGTTCTCGCGGCCGGGGAGCTGGAGCGGGACGACCTCGGCCGGGCCGATCCGGGCGGGCCAGTTGCGGAACATGGAGGCGCCGCAGCCGGAGTAGGGGAAGCAGAACAGCCGCACGTCCGCCTCCGTGGAAGGCGGGGTGAGGAACCATCGAGAAGGCGTTGACTTTGCAGTATCCATGGTCACATACTACATATACACTATAGAGATTGCAGAGAAGTCAACCGAAGTCACAGTGGAACACCGGGGGTGACGTATATGCGTGATCTGCTTCCCGGAGCCGTCGCGGTGGCGGTGGCGGACGCCTCGGCCTGGACCGAGGAGCCGCTGCCCGAGGAGGCCGCGACGCTCAGCGAACGTGCCGTCCCCGCGCGGCGGAGGGAGTTCCGGGCCGGCCGGGCCTGCGCCCGCCGGGCCATGACGGCCCTCGGCCTGCCGCCGCTGCCCGTTCCGGCGGGCCGCGACCGGGCCCCGGTCTGGCCGTCGCGGGTCGTCGGCAGCATCTCGCACACCGGCGACTACTGCGCGGCGGCCGTGGCCCGCGCGGACCGCGTCCGGTCGATCGGCATCGACGCCGAGGACAACCTGCGCCTGGACGAGCCCACCCGGCGGCTCGTCTGCCGCCCGGAGGAAGAGGAGTGGTGGCACGGCCCCGGCGGTGAGGCCCCCCACTGGCCGACCGTGTTCTTCAGCGCCAAGGAGGCCGTCTACAAGGCCTGGTTCCCGCTGGTCGGCGGCTGGCTGGGCTTCCACGACGTCCGCGTCGAACCGGACCCGGCCGCGGGCACCTTCACCGCCCGCGTCCTGGTCCCCCGCCCTCCGGGCCCCGCCCCCGAGGTGCTCCACGGCAGGTTCGCGGTCTCCCCCGACCTGGTCCGCACGGCGGTCGTGGTGACGCCCTAGGGACCCGGCGGAACGTACGGGGGCGGCGACGGATCGGATCCGTCGCCGCCCCCGGGCCGGGGTTCACTCCGAGTTCTCCGCCATCGCCCGCAGGCGCGGACGGTCCATCTTGCCGTTCGGCATCGAGGGGAGGTCGGTGACCGCGCGGAAGCGGCCCGGGACCATGTAGTCGGGCAGCAGCCGCGCGAGGGACTCGCGGAGGGAGACGAGGGACGGGGCGTCCGGGCCCGGCTCCAGGACCACGAAGGCGACCAGGGACTTCTCGATGCCGTCCTCGCCCCGTACCGCCACCGCGCACGAGGAGACGCCGGGCAGGTCGCCCAGCACCCGCTCGACCTCCGGGAGTTCGAGGCGGAAGCCGCGGATCTTCACCTGGTCGTCGGCGCGGCCCAGATAGTCCAGGGAGCCGTCCGGCCGCCGCCGGGCCACGTCGCCGGTGCGGTACACGCGGCGGCCCGGCCGGCCGGGCTCCGGGAGGAAGCGCTCGGCCGTCAGGTCGGGGCGGTTCCAGTAGCCGAGGGCGACTTGGACGCCGCCGACGTGGATGTCGCCGATGCCGCCGGGCGGCACCTCCTCGCCCCGCGCGTCGAGGACGTACACCCGGTTCCCGGGCACCGGCCGGCCGATCGGCGGCAGGGCCGGCCAGCCGTCCGGGTCGCCCTCCAGGGCGTGCCAGGTGACCACGTGGGCCTCCGAGGGCCCGTACTGGTTGACCAGGCGGCAGCCGGGCAGCGAGGCCAGCAGGGCGCGCAGGCCCCGGGAGCACTGCAGCTGCTCCCCCGCCGTGACGATCTCCCGCAGCGGCGGGGCGCCGGGCGCGCCCGGCTCGGCGACCAGGACGAGGGCCTGGAGCGCCACGTACGGGAGGAACATCCGGTCCACGCGCTCGCGTGCCACCGCCTCCCACAGCCGGACCGGGTCCCGCCGCTCCTCCTCGGTCACGCACACCACGGTGCCGCCGACCGCGAGGGAGGCGAAGATCTCCTGGAAGGAGACGTCGAAGGAGATCGCGGAGAACTGCAGGGTCCGGCTGCCGACGGTGGCCGCGGAGACGCCGGCCTGCCACTCCACGATGTTGGCGAGCGCGCCGTGCGGCATGGCGATGCCCTTGGGGGCGCCGGTGGTGCCCGAGGTGTAGAGGACGTACGCCAGGTCCTCCGCGGCGGGCAGCGGCGGCAGCAGGGCCTCGGCGACGGCGGTCGCGGACCAGGGCGCGGGCCCGTCGTCGAGGAGCAGGACCGTGCGGCCCCCGGCGGCGAACCGCTCCGCCGTCTCCCGGTGGCCGAGGACCACGCCGACCCGGGCGTCGTCGAGCATGTGCTCCAGGCGGGCCCGGGGGTAGCCGGAGTCCAGCGGGAGGAAGGCGGCGCCCGAGCGGAGCACCCCGATCAGGGCGACGACCAGCTCGGTGGAGCGCAGGGCGGCCAGGCCGACCACGTCCCCGGGTCCGATGCCCTCCCCGCGCAGCCGGGCGGCGATCGCGCCCGCCCCGCGCCACAGGTCGCGGTAGGTGACGGCCGGGCCGTGTCCCGCGAGGGCGGGCTCGTCGGGGTGGCGGGCGACGGCGGCGGCCACCAGGTGCAGCACGCTCGGCGCGTCGCCCGCGCGCACCTCCTCGGCGGCCTGCGCGGGGGTGGCGGGAAGTCGTATGTCGACGCTCATCGGCGGTTCGCCTCCTCGGGGGTGCGGTCGGCGGCCCGGAGCACGCCGTCCAGGACGTGCGCCACCCGGACCAGTTCGGGGTTGCGCATGATGCTGTAGTGGTCGCCGGGGACCCGGTGCACGACGACGTCCTCGGCGACGGCCCGCCAGCCCTCGATCGCCTCGGGGGATCCCTCGGCCTGGATCAGGTGGACCGTCCCGGGGTAGCGGGGGCCGGTCGGCCGGTAGGCGGCGAGGCCGAGCATGTTGTCCCGGTAGATGCCGTACCGGCGCACCACCTCGTCGAGGTCGAGTCCGGCGGGCACGGAGTCGCCCCAGCCGTCCAGGACGTCGGCGAACAGGCGCCGCACGGTGAGGAACTCGCTGCCCGGCGGCAGCTCCTGGGCCGCCATGCCGAGGTCGGCGGTGAGGTCCCGCAGGAAGCTGTGGAGCAGATAGGCGTGGGTGTCGGGGCTGTCGGGGTCGCCGTCGTACAGGAAGGAGTCGATGAGGACGACCGGCCCCGGGTCCTGGCCCCGGGCGTAGAGCTGCCGGGCCATCTCGAAGGCGAGGGTGCCGCCGAGGGACCAGCCGCCGAGCAGGAAGGGGCCCGGGTCGGCGGCCTCCAGCTCGGCCAGGTAGGAGGCGGCGCGGGCCTCGTGGGAGGGCGCCTCCTGGCCGCCCTCGAAGGCGTACACGGTGCGGTTGGTGAGCGCCGTGGCCAGGGAGGCGTAGCAGAAGACGCTGCCGCCCGCCGGGTGGACGAGCGCGAGCGCGGGGGCGACGGTGCCGGACTGGATGCGGGCCAGGGCCCCGGGCCGCTCCTCCGCGCCGGCGCCCAGCGAGCCGATCCGCACGGCCAGGTCGGCGATGGTGCGGTACCGGAAGAGGACGCTGACCGGCAGGTCCACGCCGGTCGCGCGGCGCAGCCGGGCCATGACCTGGACGGCGAGCAGCGAATGGCCGCCGAGCAGGAAGAAGTTGTCGTGCACGCCCACCGTCGGCAGGCCGAGGACGGAGCGCCAGATCTCGGCGAGGGTCTCCTCCAGCGGGGTGGAGGGCTCGGCGTGCTCGGGCGCGGCCGTCTCCCGCTCGGCGGCGGGGGCGGGCAGCGCGGTGCGGTCCACCCGGCCGTCGGGGGTGAGCGGGAAGGCGTCGAGGACGACGTACGAGGTGGGCAGCAGGACCTCGGGCAGCAGGCGCTGGCAGTGGGCGCGCAGCGCCTCGCGCAGCCGGTCGGCCTCCTCGGTGCCGGAACCGGAGCCGGAGGTGGGGGCGTGCGGGCGGTGCGGGACGAGGTACGCGACGAGCACCAGGTTCCCGGCGGCGTCGAGGCGGGCGTCGACGCGGGCGTCCCCGACGGCCTCGTGGGTGAGGAGCACGGCCTCGATCTCGGCGCGCGGGACGCGGACCTGCTTGAGGTGGACCTGCTCGTCGCGGCGGCCGAGGATCTCCAGGGCGCCGTCCTCGCGGAAGCGCCCGAGGTCGCCGGTGTCGGTCTCCGCGCCGGCGGACCCCCCGGTCGTACGGGAGACGTGGACCTCGCCGGGGACGCCGACCGGTACCGGGTTGCCGTGCGCGTCGAGGATCCGGACGCGGCGGCCGGGCAGTGGGCGGCCCGCGACGTCGTGTCCGGCGGGCGCGTCGCCGGCGCAGCGGCGGGTGGCGACCGCGCCGACGGCCGGGGCGGTGTAGAGGGTGTGCAGCTCCGCCGTCGGCAGGGCCGCAAGGCAGCGCCGTTCCAGGGCGAGCGACAGGGGTTCGCCGGAGACGACGATCCGTCGCGGGGCCCGTACGGGGGCGCCGTTCTCAGCGGCGGCGACGAGCCGGTGCAGCAGGCCGGGGCGGATGCGGAGTTCGGCGGTCTCCCCGGTCGCGAGCGCGTCCAGGAGGGTCCGCAGGTCGTCGCCCGCGTCGAGGACCTGCCCGTCCGGCGCGGCCGGTGCCGGGGCGTCGGGGGCGGGGGCGTCGGCGGCCGGGGCGGTCAGCCGGTCGAGTTCGGCCAGGTCGGCGTCGTCGAGCAGGGCGAGCGCGGCGAGCGGCCGGTCGGGTTCGGCGAGCGCCCGGGTCAGCAGCCGGCCGAAGGTGCGGCTCATGCGGCGCATCACGGCGGAGTCGAAGAGCTCCGCGTTGTAGACCCAGGAGCCGCCGAGCCGCCGCTCGTGCGCGTACAGGTTCAGTTCGAGGTCGAAGCGGACGATGCCGCTGTCGAACGGCACGAGGTCGGCGCCGAGGTGGGGCAGCCGCACCCGCTCGTCGCCCGCCGTCTGGTAGTTGAACAGCACTTGGAAGACGGGGCTGACGGTGGGGTTGCGGTCCGGCTGGAAGTCGATGACGAGCTTCTCGAAGGGCATGTCCTGGTGGGCGAAGGCGCCGAGCACGGCGTCCTTGCCGCGCCGCACGGCCTCGCGCAGGGTGGGCGCCCCGGTCAGGTCGGAGCGGACCACCAGGGTGTTGACGAAGAAGCCGATCAGCCCCTCCAGCTCCTGGTGGGTCTGGCCGGCGACCGGCACGCCGAGGAGGACGTCCTCCTGGCCGCTGTACCGGCCCATCAGGGCGGAGAAGCAGGTCAGCAGGACGGTGAAGGGGGTGGTCCGCTCCTCCAGGGCGAAGGCGTGCACGGCCCGCGCCAGGTCCTCGGGGAACTCGAACTCCTCGTTGCCGCCGTTGACCCGGTGGCCGGTGGGCCGGGCGCGGTCCATCGGCAGCTGGAGGATGCCGGGGGCGCCTTCGAGGCGCTCGCGCCAGTACGAGGTGAGCTCCCGCTCGCGTTCGCCGGTGAGCCGGCCGCGCTGCCAGATCGCGTAGTCGACGTACTGCTGCGGGAGTTCGGGCAGAGCGGCGGCCGTTCCCTCCGTCAGCTCGCGGTAGAAGGCGTCGAGTTCGCGGAAGAGCGTGCCCACGGACCAGCCGTCGCAGACGATGTGGTGGACGCAGAGCGCGATCAGGTGCTCGTCGTCGGAGACCCGGACGGTCGCGGCGCGCAGGAGGGGGCCGGTCGCGAGGTCGAAGGGCCGCGCCGACCACTGCTTGACGCGGTCCTCGGCGGCGGCCGAGGGGTCGGGGGCGGTGGAGACGTCCAGCTCCTCGACCACCGGCTCGAAGGGCGGTCGCACCTGCTGGACGGGCACGCCGTCGGGCGCGGGGAAGACGGTCCTGAGGACCTCGTGGCGGCGCACCACCCGGGCGAGGGCGCCCGCCAGGGCCCGGCGGTCGGGGGCGGCGGGGGTGCGCAGCACGATGGGGATGTTGTACGCGCAGCTGCCGGGGACGAGCCGGTCGAGGATCCACAGCCTCCGCTGGGCGAAGGAGACGGGTCCCGTCCGGGTCTCCTGGTCGTGGCCGCGCTCGCGGTCGCGCTCGGCGAGCAGCCTGGCGAGGCGGCGCCGCTTCTCTTCCAGGGCATCGGTCGATATCTGGTCGGTCACGGGCCTACCCGTCTTCCTCGTCGCCATCGGTCCGGTCGGTCGCACGCGCGTGCGCAGCAAAGGGTGAACAAGCAAAGGTGAACAGCAGGGAGTGGAAGGAACCTGGAGAGAGACACGAGACCCGACCGCCGGGGGACGTACGGCCGGGCCTCGTGCGATCGGAGGATCGGAGGGGTGGGTACGGGGGTGCCGGCCCGAGCCGGGGGCAGGCGCGGGGCGCCGTGCCTCGGGGGCGGCCGGGCCGGGGCCTGGGAGCCCGGAGGCCCGGGAGTCGGGGCGTCGTGCGCCCGGTCCCTGGTCTCCGGCCCTCCCGGCCCCTGGTCCCCCGGCCTGCGGCCGCTAGGCCGCCTGGAGTTCCGCGGGGACCTCGTCCTTGATGCCGTGTACCGAGCCGGCCACCAGCCAGCCGATGGCGGCCCAGGCGAACACCGCCGCCACGGCGAACGACGCGGCGTTGCCCCACACGGAGGCGGCGGCCGCGCCGAGGACGGGTCCGAGCGCGTTGGCGCCCCAGACCAGCGGGAGCGAGACGCCGCCGACCCGGCCCATCAGGTGCGGCGGGGTGGCCTTCTGCACCATCGTCATGATGCCGACGTTGGCGATCGGCGTGGTGAGCGAGGCGAGGAACTGCGAGAGCGCCACGACCACGACGCCCGTCGTGCCCTTGCCGGCCAGGACCATGAGGAGCACGGCGAGGCCGAGCAGCGCGTGGGTCACGATCAGCGCGCGGCCCATGCCCAGGTGGTGCAGGGCCTTGCGGGAGAAGATCGCGCCGATCACGAAGGCGGCGCCGCCGGCGCTCATCACGAAGCCGAGCTGCGCGGGGCTGAAGCCCAGGTCGTCGTAGGCGTACACGACGAGCATCGCCATGGTCATGGAGACGGCGAGGTTGCCGAAGAAGCCCATGAGGGTCAGGCTCCGCAGCAGCCGGTTGCCGACGAGGGTGGTGAAGCCGTGCTTGAGGTCGGCGACGGCCGCGCCGACCCCCTTGCCGCTGGGCTGCGGGGCGGGCTCCGGCTTGCGGATGGCCCAGATCGTGAAGGTGGACACGAGGAAGGACAGCGCGTCGACGGTCACGGCCTTGGCCGCGCCGAGGACGCCGACGAGCACGCCGCCGATGCTGCGGCCGAAGACCGCGGCGAGCGAACGGCTCATCTGCGTCTTGGCGTTGGCCTCGGCGAAGTCCTCGCGCTCGATCAGGGCCGGGAAGTGCGCCTGGTACGCGAGCTGGAAGATCACGTCCAGGGTGCCCTTGACCACGGCGACCACGTACAGGTGGGTCATGCTCACCGAGCCGAGGACCGCGGCCAGCGGCAGCGAGCCCAGGGCGACGGCGCGGCCCAGGTTGGAGACGATCATCAGGGGGCGGCGGCGCATCCGGTCGGTGAGGACGCCGACCACGGGGCCGAGGACCACGAACGGGATCCACTGCAGGGCGATGAGCAGGCCGACGGATCCGGCGGAGGCGCCGAACGCGAGGACTGCCAGGGAGGGCAGCGCGATCAGGGAGACCTCGCTGCCCAGCAGGCTCACGGACTCGCCGGTCCACAGCTTCATGAAGTCGCTGTTGCGGGTGAGCCCGGGCCTGCGCGGGGCTTCGGCCGCCCTTCCGGGCTGCTCCTGGGTGGTCATCAGGTGTTACCTCTCTGGGTGTGAGGGGACGGGGGTACGGGTGGATGTGGGGGGCACCGGGGTGGCGGCGGTCCGTGGGCGGCCGTGGCGTGCTCGATCGATCGCGGTGGGTCGGTCGTGGTCGTTCGGTCCGTCGGTGGGTGGACCGGCGGGCCGGCGGGCGGGCCTTCGCCCGAGGCCGGCCGGGTCAGTCGGTCGCGGCCGCGGCGAGGCGGCGGCGGAGGCTGAGCGGCCGCATGTCCGTCCAGACCTCGGCGATGTGCGCCAGGCAGGCGTCCTTGGGCCCGGAGAAGCCGGTGGCGGTCCAGCCGAGCGGCACCTCGCGGCCCTCGGCCCAGATCGAGTACTGCTCCTCGTGGTTGACCACGACCAGGTACGTGCGGCCATCGTCGTTCTGCATGGGTGTCAGCTCCTTGTCGTCGGTGCCGGTCGTTGCCGGTCGGTGCCGGAAGGGCAGGAGGGTCAGGGGAAGGAGATGCGCTCGCCGATGCCGTGCTCGACGGCCTTGCGGTAGACGAGGGCGGCGGCCACCGCGTCCTGGACGGGGAGGCCGAGGGTCTCGAAGACCGTGGTCTGCGTGTCGTCGGTGCGGCCGGGCCGGGTGCCGGCCAGGACCTCGCCGATCTCGGCGGCGATGGCGTCCTCGGTGAGGGCACCCTCCGCGATGGGCAGCAGGATGTCCCCGGCCTCCCGGAGCGCGGCCTCACGGTTGTCGACGATCAGCCGCGCGGAGGCGACCGTCGCGGTCGGCAGCTCGCGGCAGCCGGGGCCGAACGCGCCGATCGCGTTGACGTGGACGCCGCGCCCGGCGGGCAGCTCCGAGGCGTCGAAGACCGGCTCGTCGCCGGAGACCGAGGTGGCGGTGCACAGCACGTCGCAGTCGGCCAGGGCCTCGGCGGTGGAGTCGCTGACCTCGACGTGCGGGTAGAACCCCTTGGCCCAGCGGGCGAGTTCCTCGGCGGTGGAGCGGGTACGGCTGAAGATCCGCACCCGCTCCCAGTCGCGGGTGCGGGACAGCGCCTCCAGGTGGCCGCGCGCCTGCACCCCGGCGCCGATGACCGCGAGGGTGCGGGCGTCGGCGCGGGCCAGGGCGCGGGTGGCGACGGCGGTGACCGCGGCGGTGCGGATCTCGGTGAGGGCGCCGGCGTCCACCAGGGCGAGCGGCTGCCCGTGGATGGCGTCGACCAGGATGACCAGGCCCTGGACGCTGGGGAGTTCCCGCTCGACGGCGCGCGGGAACATGCTGAGCATCTTCAGGCCGAGGACGGGCTCCTCGGCGGGGCCGCCGACGGCGGGCATGAGCAGGACCATGCCCCCGTGGCCGGGCGGCTCGACGGTCACCCGGGGGTGCTCGTAGAGCTCCCGCCGGGACGCCCTGACCATGGTGTCCTCCATGGCCGGGACCGCGTCGTCGTAGGTGAGCAGCTTGCGTACCGCGGCTGCGTCGATCACGTGCAGGTGTCCCACCGGGTTCTCCTCGGGTGGCGGTGTCGGATGGTGGTGAGCGGTCACGGGCGGAAGCGCTCGACGGGGTGTCCGGGGTCGCCGTCGAGGGCGAGCCGGGCGAGCGCGTCGCCGAAGACGGGGACGAACTTGAAGGCCCAGCCGGCCGACTGGACGAGGATCCGGTCGCGGCCGCCGTCGGGCGGCAGGGCGCCGAGGTAGAACTGCCGTCCGTGGTCGCGGGGCAGGGCGATCAGGCAGGACCCCGGCCGGACCGGCTCGGGGTCGAGCATGGGCATGTGGCGGGCGACGAACTCGGCGGTGCGGCGCAGCTGGTGGGGGTCGGGTCCCGGCCGTTCGGCGGGCGGCGCGCTCCGGGGGTCGCTCTCGAAGTCCGGGGCGACGCGGACGAGGCCGCCGGGGCCCCACGGGTTGGTGCCGAACCCGTAGAAGAGGTTGGAGTCGGTGTCCGTCGGGGTCTGGAAGGCGAACCAGGTGGGCAGGTCGCGGGCCGGGTCGCGGAGCCGGAAGTAGGCGGTGGCCATGTCGTACACCTCGGTGTCGAGGCGGACGCCGAGCGGTTCGGTCAGCTCGTTGGTCCAGGGGCCGGCGGTGACGACGACCTTGTCGGCGGTGATCCGGGCGTCGGCGGTGACGACCTCGACGCGTTCGGGGTGCGGCTCCAGGGCGAGGACGCGCTGACCGGCGCGGATCTCGGCGCCCGCCGCGCGGGCGAGGTGGGCGAGGGACCAGAGGGTGCCGCGGACGTCGACGACGCCGCCGTCGGGCTGGTGGAAGCCCTCGTAGTGGGACGGTAAGCCGGTGAAGCCGAAGCGTTCCTCGATGGCCGTCGCGGTGAGCCACTCGTAGCGCAGGCCGACGTCGTCGAGGACCTGGGCGGCGTCGGCTATCTGGCCCTCGTTGGTGGATTCCTTGGTCTCGCCGAACCACAGGCTGCCGGTGTGGTGCACCAGCCGCCGGCCGCAGGCCTCCTCCAGGCGCCGCCACAGGGGCAGGGCGCGGACCGTCAGCTCGGTGAGGTCGCGCTGGGTGTACTGGACGCGCCACTGGCGTTCGTCGCCGGTGGAACTGCCGGTGTTCTCCGGTCCGTCGCCGCTCTCCAGGACGAGGACGGAGGCGCCGCGCTCCGCGGCGTACCAGGCGGTGCTGAGTCCGATGGCGCCGCCGCCGACCACGACGAGGTCGTAGGAGCGGCGCGGGGTGCGGTGTGCGGTCATGCCGTCCTCCCGAGGGGGGCCCGCCCGCGTCGCCACGACCGTTCCAGGGCCTGCTCCAGCCGGTCCATCAGCTGGTCGGCCTGGTCGTCGTCGATGCCGGGCTGGCAGGGGATGTTGATCATTTCCCGGAACCAGCGGCGCTCGGCCACGGGGCACTCGCCCTCGCGGTGGCCGTGGGCCCGCCACTCCGGCATGAGGTGCAGGGGGAAGTAGCGCAGCGGCAGCGGGTCGCCGGCCGCGTCCATGGCGTCGAGGAGGGCGTCCCGGTCGATCAGCTCGGGGTCCACGAACGCGGTGAACAGGTGGTAGGGGTGGTCCACGCCCTCCGGCACCGGCGGGACGTACAGGCCGGGGACGGCGGCGAGGCGCTCGGTGTACCGGCGGGCCAGCTCCCTGCGCCTGGCCTGGAGCCGGGGCAGTTTGCCGAGCTGGACGAAGCCGACCGCGGCGGCCGGCTCGGCAAGCGTCCCGTTGATGCCCGTTCCCCGGAGCATCAGGCAGTCGGCCGTGTAGGAGTCGGCGGGGAACATGGCCCCGGCGGGCGGGCGGCGGGTCGAGGCGAAGGTGTGCCGGGAGGGGACGTAGACGGCGTCGACGGAGTTGTCGCGCAGCGCGGTCGCGCGGGCGGCGTGGTCGTCGTCGCGGACGACGAGCATCCCGCCCTCACCCAGCGTGGTGATGTTCTTGGAGGAGTGGAAACTGAAGATTCCGAAGTCTCCGAACGAGCCGAGGGGCCGGCCGTTCAGCGAGCCGCCGATGGCGTGGGCCGCGTCCTCGACGACGGTCAGGCCGTGCTTCCGGGCGAGCGCCATGATGCGCGGCATGTCGGCGGCGCGGCCGCCGTAGTGGACCATGACGACGGCCCGGGTGCGTTCGGTGATCAGCTCCTCGATGCGCGAGGCGTCGATGTTGAGCGAGTCGGGCTCCACGTCGCAGAAGCGGACCCGCACCCCGTAGTCGAGGAGCGGCTGCACGGTGGCCATGTAGGTCTGCGGCGTGGCGATGACCTCGTCGCCGGGGCGCAGGTCGAGCAGGTGGAGGGCCAGCCGGAGGGCGGTGGTCCCGCTGGTCACCGAGAGCGCGTGCGCGACGCCGAGGTGCGCGCGGAACGCCTCTTCGAAGCGTTCCCGCCAGACGCCCCCGGAGAGGGGGCTGCCGGACCTGAGCAGTTCTTCGATCACGGCCAGTTCGTCGTCGCCGAGGATGCTCCCCCGGGCCGGTCTGGCGGGGGAGCCGAGCGGAACGACTGCGGATGGTGCACTTTCCATGATTCCCCGCATCGTCTGAAGGGCCTGTGTCGACCTCTGGGCTGGTGACACAACTGGACGGGTGACACAACACAATGGCGACAACTAACCAAACACGCTACACGAGATACTTCAAGTAATTCAGCAAAATCTAGAAACACTCCAGTGTGGTTCCGTTGACTCTCCAGAGCCGCTCCAGTGGCCGCTGCGACCCTGCCCTGAGTGTGGTTTCACCCTGAGGAGAGGACGCCGCCTTGACGACCTGCCCGATGCACGAGAGCCCCCCGACCTACCCGTTCGGCAACCGTCCGTCGGTGCTGGACGCCCCCGGCGAACTGCGCGGCCTGCGGGAGCGCCCCGCCGTCCGGGTCACCCTGCCCAGCGGGGACCCGGGGTGGGTCGTCACCCGGTACGAGGACATCCGGGTGCTGCTCTCCGACCCCCGGCTGCGCCGCGACCGTTCCAGCGAGGACCTGCCGCGGATCACCAAGGACAACTCGATGTTCCAGGACCCGAACGTGAGCCTGGACCCGCCCGAGCACCCGCGGATGCGCCGGCTCGTCACCAAGGCCCTGAGCGCGGCCCGGGTCGAGAAGATGCGCCCGCACGTGCAGGCCCTGGTCGACGAGCTGCTCGACGCGATGGAGGCCGCGGGCCCCACCGCCGACCTCGCCGAGGCGCTGGCCTTCCCGCTCGGCATCCGCACCCTGTGCGGGCTGCTCGGGGTCCCGCCGGAGGACCAGAAGGACTTCCGGCTGTGGACCGACGCCTACCTGTCGGTCAACCGCTACAGCGCCGAGGAGGTCGCCCGCTACCGCGGCGAACTGTTCGGCTACATCCAGCGCCTGGTCGCCGCCAAGCGCGAGCGGCCCGGCGACGACCTGATCAGCTCCCTCATCGCGGTCCGCGACGAGGACGAGAGCCGGCTCGGCGAGTACGAACTCCTGTACTGGGTCCAGGGGTTGCTGATGGGCGGGTACGAGTCCACGGCCAACCACCTGGCCGCCGCCGTCGTCACGCTGCTCGCGCACCCCGAGGAGCTGGCGAAGGTCCGCGAGGACCCCTCGCTCGTCCCGGCGGCGGTGGAGGAGCTGCTGCGCTACCAGGTGCTCTTCTCGCAGCTGGCCGCCGTGCGGTACTCCACCGAGGACATCGAGGTGGGCGGGGTGACGATCCCGGCGGGCTCCGCCGTGTTCCTCGCCCTGGAGTCCGCCAACCGCGACGAGCAGGTCTTCAAGGAGCCCGACGCGCTGCGGCTCGACCGGGACGACAACAAGCACCTGTCGTTCAGCGCGGGACCGCACTTCTGCGCCGGCTCCGCGCTGGCCCGGATGGAGCTCCAGACGGCGATCGGCACCCTGCTCCGGCGCTACCCGGACCTCCGGCTCACGGTCCCGGCGCAGGAGCTGCGCCGCAACACCGGTGTGCTCGTGGAGGGGTTCACCGAGGTGCCCGTCACCTGGTGACGCGCCCGCTCCGCACCGCCCGTGGCCCCCGGGGACTCCCCGGGGGCCACGGGTTTCCGTCCGTACGGCGTCCGCACCGCACGGGGGCGCGAAGAAGGCCGGCCCGCACGACGTGGTGTCGTGCGGGCCGGCCCCGTCCCTCACCGCGGTCAGGCGGCCAGACCGGCCACGCTGCCCGTGGCCTCGGCGACCAGGCGGAGCAGCTGCCCCGGGGTCTGGGCCTCCTGGACGGCCTCGTCGCCCAGGCTGAAGCCGTACTCGCGCTCCAGCGCGCCGATGGTCTCCAGGACGGCGATCGAGTCGTACCCCAGCTCGGCGAAGGTGACGTCCGCGACGTCCCCGTCCAGGTCGGCGCCGTCCCCCGCTCCCGCGGCGGCGCGCAGGGCGCGGACGATGTCCTGAAGGGTGATGAGCTCCTGTGCTGCCATGGCTTTTCCTCCGTGGATTGTCGAAAGCGCCCCTCCGGTGCGGAGGGAGGTTCAGGGGGTCGGGGTGCGGCGGGCCGCCGGGGCGCGCAGCACCATCGCGGAGTTGAAACCGCCGTGTCCGCGGGCCAGGACGAGCGCGGTGCGCACGTCCGCCGCGCGCGGCTCCCCGACGACCAGGTCGATCTCGTGGGCCGGGTCGGGCATGGCCACGTTGACCGTCGGCGGGATCACGCCGTCCCGGAAACCGAGCAGCGCGGTGGCCAGGTCGAGCGGTCCGCCGCCCGAGTAGAGGCGTCCGGTCATCGTCTTGGGGGCGGTGACCGGGACGCCGTACGGGCCGAAGACCTCGCGGAGCGCGGCGGCCTCGGCGGCGTCCTTGTCGGGGAGGCCGGCCGCGTCGGCGTACACCACGTCGACGTCGCCGGGCTCGCACCCGGCGTCGGCGAGGGCGCCCCGGATCGCCGCCCGCAGGGCGGGGCCCCGGGTGCTGCCGGGCGGCGGGTCGAAGGTGGCGGCGTGCCCGGCGACCGACCCGTACGGGCGCGCTCCCCTGGCGAGGGCCGACTCCTCCGGTTCGAGGACGAGGATGGCGCCGCCCTCGCCGGCCACGTAGCCGTTCGCGGTGTCGGCGAACGGGGTGAAGGCGCGGGCCGGGTCCTCCGAGGTGCTGAGCAGCCCGGTGGCGATCTGCGCGGTCCAGCCCCACGGGCACAGCGCCGAGTCGACGCCGCCGGTGACCATCAGGGAGGAGCCGCCGCGCAGTTGCCTGCGGGCGTGCGCCACCGCGTCGATCCCGCCGGCCTGGTCGGCGACGAGCACGCCGCTCGGTCCGCGCATTCCGTTGCGGATGGAGATCTGGCCGGTGTTGACGGCGTAGAACCAGGCGAAGGACTGGTAGGCGCTGACGTACTCGTTGCCCTTGCTCCACAGGTTCTCCAGCTCGCGCTGGCCGAACTCGAAGCCGCCGGAGGCGCTGGCCGTGACCACGCCCGCGCCGAGGGTGTGGAGCTCGTCGGGTCCGGCGCCCGCGTCGAGGACCGCCAGGTCGGCGGCGGTCAGCGCGAGCCGGGTCATGTGGTCGGTCTGGGGCAGCAGCCGGTCCGGCAGGTGCGCGGCCGGGTCGAAGCCGCTGACCTCGCCGGCCAGCCGGGAGGGGTACTGGGCGGGGTCGAAGCGGGTGAGGCGGCCGATGCCGCTCTCGCCGCGCAGGGTCGCCGCCCAGTACTCCTCGGTGCCGAGGCCGTTGGGGGCGACCACACCGATTCCGGTGACGACCGCGGGGGACGGGGTGCCGCTCACGGGGCGACTCCTCCTCTCTCGGTGCCGTTGCCGGTGAGGACCACGGCGCTCTGGAAACCTCCGAAGCCGCTGGCGGTGCTGAGGACCGAGCGGACCGGGGTCTCGCGCGCGGTCAGCGGCACGTGGTCCAGGTCGCAGCTCGGGTCGGGGTCGTGGAGGTTGGCGGTGGGCGGTACGAGGCCGTGGCGCATCGCGAGGAGGCAGGCGGCCACCTCCAGGGAGCCGATGGCGCCCAGCGAGTGCCCGATCATCGACTTGATCGAGCTGACCGGGGTGGTGCGGGCGTGCTCGCCGAGGCTCTTCCTGATCGCGGCCGTCTCGTGCAGGTCGTTCTGCTTGGTCCCGGAGCCGTGGGCGTTGACGTAGTCGATCGCCCCGGGCTCGACCCGGGCCTGGGCGAGTGCGGCGGTGACGGCCTGGGCCAGTTCGGCGCCGTCGGAGCGCAGCCCGGTCATGTGGTAGGCGTTGCTGCGGGTCGCGAAGCCGGCCACCTCGGCGTGGATGTGGGCGCCGCGGCGCAGCGCGTGCTCCAGCTCCTCGAAGACGAAGACGGCCGCGCCCTCCCCGAGGACGAAGCCGTTGCGGCTCCGGTCGAAGGGGCGGGAGGCGTGGGCCGGGTCGTCGTTGCGCGGCGAGGTGGCCCGGATGGCGTCGAAGCAGGCCAGGGTGATGGGCGAGATCGGGGCGTCGGTGGCGCCGCCGACGACGACGTCCGCGGAGCCCTCCCGGATCAGGGCGGTGGCGTGGCCGACCGCGTCGAGGCCGGAGGTGCAGCCGGTGGACACGGTGTTGACCGGGCCCTCCGCGCCGACCCGCCAGGCGACCTCGGCCGCGACCGAGCTGGGCACCAGGTAGTCGTAGAGGTGGGGGACGCCGTAGCGGTGGTCGGTGAGGGTCTTGCGGCCGCCGTCGCTGACGACCACGTACTCCTTCTCCAGGCTGGTGGTGCAGCCGACGGCGGTGCCGATGGCCACGCCGGTGCGGTGCGGGGGCAGGTCCGCGAAGAGCAGGCCGCTGTCGGCCACGGCCTCGTCGGCGGCGACGGCCGCGAACTGCGCCGAGCGGTCCATCCGGCGGATCTCCTGCGGGGTGAGCCCCGACTCCTCCGGGTCGAAGTCGCACTCGGCGGCGATCCGCGACCGGTAGCGGGAGGCGTCGAAGGAGGTGATCGCGCGGGTGGCGGTGCGGCCGTTCGCCAGTACGTCCCAGTACGCCTTCGCGCCGATTCCGCCAGGAGCGACGACCCCCAGTCCCGTGATGACGACTCGTCGAGTCATCCGTACTCCTCCCGTTGCGACCTGTCGTTGGTGCTTCGACGGTGGCACCGGGGCATGGAGCGGGACTGGAGGGAGGCTGCACGCCGCGGGGCGCCCGGCGCTCTCCACGGGACGGCGAGCGAGCCTCCAGCACGCCGCCCTACGGTCCGGTCAGGCTCGCAGACCACCCATGGAGGCCACACATGCGGACCATCCGCTACCACAGCTACGGAAACCCCGAGGTGCTCACCGTCGAGGAGGTCCCGGTGCCCTCCCCCGGCCCCGGGCAGGTCCTGATCAGGTCCGAGGCGATCGGCGTGAACTTCGTCGAGACGCAGCGCCGCAGGGGCACCGGACCGTTCCCGCCGCCGCTGCCGGCCACCCCCAACGGCGACGTCGTGGGGCGGGTCGAGGCGGTGGGCCCCGAGGTGACCACGGTCGCCGTCGGGGACCGCGTGGCGGCGCCCGTGATGGGCGGCGCGTACGCGGACCTGGTCCTCGCGGACGCCACCTTCCTCGCCCCGCTGCCGGACGGCATCGACGCCGCGCAGGCCAGCATCCTGGCGTCCCCCGCGCAGACCGCGCTGTGCGTCCTGAAGACGGCCCGCATCCAGCCCGGCGACACGGTGCTCGTGCACGCGGCCGCCGGGGCCATCGGGCACCTGATGACCCAGCTGGTCCGCCACTACGGGGCGGGCCGGGTGATCGGCACGGTCGGCTCGCCCGCCAAGGCCGACTTCGCGCGGGAGCACGGCACCGACGTCGTCGTGGACTACAGCACGGACGGCTGGACCGACGAGGTCCTCAAGGCCACCGACGGCGAGGGCGTCGACGTCATCCTCGACAGCGTCGGCGGCGACATCCTGCTCGCGGGCCTGGACGTGCTCAAGCCCTTCGGCCGGCTCGTCTTCTACGGCGCCTCCGGCGGCACCCTGCCGCAGGTCCCGGCGATGCGCCTGATCCCGATGAAGCACGTCGTGGGCTGCGGCCTCGACCAGTGGTGGCAGCACCGCCCGGACGACATCCGCAGCGGTCTCCAGGAGCTGATCGCGCACGTCACCGAGGGCCGTCTGAAGGTCCACGTGCACGCGGAGCTGCCGCTCACCGAGGCGGCCGCCGCCCACCGGATCATCGAGGACCGCGCCCAGCTCGGCCGCATCCTGCTCCGGCCGTGACCCGGCCGCCCACCGACGCCCGTACTCCGAACGGAAGGACCATCATGCCCGAAACGGTTCAGCGGCTCGCCCTGGTCACCGGTGCCACCAGCGGCATCGGACTGGCGGTCGCGCGCGGCCTCGGCCGGGACGGCCACCGGGTGTTCCTGTGCTCCCGGACCCGGGAGAACGTCGACACCACCGTCAAGATCCTGCGCGAGGAGGGGATCGACGCCGACGGCGTCGCCGCGGACGTGCGGGACCCCGCGTCGGTCCACGACTTCGTCCGGACCGCCGTCGAGCGCCACGGCCCGGTCGGGGTCCTGGTCAACAACGCCGGCCGCAGCGGCGGCGGCCCCACCGCGGGCATCGCCGACGAGCTGTGGCTCGACGTCATGTCCACCAACCTCAACAGCGTCTTCTGGGCGACCCGCGAGGTGCTCTCCACCGGCGGGATGCGGGAGAGCGGCCGCGGCCGCATCATCAACATCGCCTCCACCGGCGGCAAGCAGGGCGTGGTGCTCGGCGCGCCGTACTCGGCGTCGAAGCACGGGGTCATCGGCTTCACCAAGGCGGTGGGCCTGGAGCTGGCGAAGACCGGGATCACCGTCAACGCCGTGTGCCCCGGCTACGTCGAGACCCCGATGGCCGAGCGGGTCCGACAGGGCTACGCCGCCGCCTGGGACACCACGGTCGACGACGTGCAGGAGCGCTTCAACGCCAAGATCCCGCTGGGCCGTTACTCCACCCCGGAGGAGGTGGCGGGCCTGGTGGGCTACCTGGCCGGCGACGTCGCGGCCTCCATCACCGCGCAGGCGCTCAACGTCTGCGGCGGACTCGGCAACTACTGACCGCACCGCAGTCGAGGAGCGAGAGGACACGCAGCAGATGTCAGCAGCAGTGGAGCACCACACCGAGCACACCGTTCTGATCGACGCCCCGCCGTCCGAGGTCTACGCGGTGATCGCCGACGTGACCCGGTGGCCGGCCGCGTTCACCCCGACCGTCCACGCGGAGGTCCTGGAGACCGTCGCGCACGACGACGGCACGAGCGAGGAACTGATCCACCTGTGGGCGCAGGCCAACGGCGAGGTCAAGGACTGGACCTCGCGCCGCACCCTCGACCCGCAGAACCTGCGGGTCGGCTTCCGGCAGCAGCTCAGCGCCCACCCGGTGGCGGCGATGGGCGGCGACTGGTTCGCCGAGCCGTCCGGTGACGGCGGCACCCTGGTGCGCCTCACCCACGACTACCGGGCCGTGGACGACTCCCCCGAGCACCAGCAGTGGATCGCGCGGGCCGTCGAGAGCAACAGCACCGCCGAACTCGCGCGGCTGAAGGACGTCGTGGAGAACGCGGTGGTGGACGGCGAGGAGGTGACCTTCTCCTTCGAGGACTCGGTGACGGTCGCCGGCTCGGCCGCCGACCTGTTCGACTTCGTGGACCGGGCGGACGCCTGGGAGGAGCGCCTCCCGCACGTGGCCCGGGTCGACTTCACCGAGCGACCGGGCGGGGTGCAGGTCCTGGAGATGGACACCCGGGCGCCGGACGGCTCGGTGCACACCACCCGTTCGGTCCGGCTGAGCCTCGGCCCGGACCGCATCGTCTACAAGCAGCTGGTCCTGCCCGGCCTGCTCGCCGCGCACACCGGCCTGTGGACGTTCACCGAGACCGACGGCGGCGTGGTCGCCACGTCCCGGCACACGGTGACGGTCATCCCCGGGAAGGTGACGGCCGTGCTCGGCGCGGACCGCACGCTCGCCGACGCCAAGGCGTACGTCCGCAAGGCGCTCGGCACCAACAGCCTGGCCACGCTGGGCCTGGCCAAGGCGTACGCGGAGTCCCGCGCGACCCTGGTGGAGGCGTCGTGACCGCGCCCGTGCGGACGGCCGGGCCGGTGCGGCCCGCGCCGCCGGAGATCCAGATCGAGGTCCAGGACTTCTACGCCCGGCAGATGCGGCTGCTCGACGAGGGCCGGGCCGAGGAGTGGGCCGAGACGTTCACCGAGGACGGCGTCTTCGAGCAGAACGTCAAGCCGGAGCCCTGGCGCGGGCGCGCGGAGATCGTGGCGCGGATGCGGGTCGGTCTGGATCGGCTCGCGGCCCGCCCGGTGACCCGGCGCCACTGGCTGGGGATGCTGATCGTGGACGAGGGCGAGGAGCCCGGCACCTGGCGCTGCCGGTTCTACGCCCTGGTGTTCGAGGTCCCGGACGGCGGCGACCCGCGCCCGCACCTGAGCGCTCCCGGCGAGGACCTGCTGGTCCGCGGCGAGGACGGCCGGCTGCGGATCCGTTACCGCCTGGTGGAGCACGACGGGGCGGTGTGACGCGGAGGCGTGTGCGCACGGCCGGACGACGGCGGTGCGCACACGCACGCGCGCGTACTGCGGTACGGCGGTGCTCCCCCGTAACTCCCCCCGTACGGCGCGGTACGCGAAGAAGCCCCGGAGCGGACACCGCTTCCGGGGCTTCCTACGAGGGCGACGCCCCCGGCCGGCCTCAGGCGAGGCAGGTCAGGGGGCGTCCGCCGTTGAGCTCCACCATCTCGCGGAACACCGGGGCCGAGGGAAGGTACGCCCCCTCGGGGGCGCCCTCCAGTTCGGCGTACGCCCGGTGCAGGTTGGCCACCAGGCGCTCGGGGTCCCGCAGCTCCGCGAACTCGCCGTAGCCCGCCTCGCGGGCGACGGCCAGCGGGTCCCGGCCGCGCCGCAGACCGTACGCGGCGAGGTCGAGGACCCGGGCGAGGTACGCCTCGGTCACCCCGAACACCTCGGGACCGCACACCGGTCCGTGGCCGCAGACGATCCTGCGGGCACCGAGGGCGCGCAGCCGGCCGACGGCCCGCACGAGCCCGCGTACCGAGCCCATCAGGGCGAACGGGGTGCAGTCCGACATCAGCAGGTCGCCGGCGAACAGCACCTCGCTGCCGGGCAGCCACACGGCGGTGTCGTTGGTGGTGTGGGCCGGGCCGGGGTGCAGCAGCTCGGCGGTCCGGCCCCCGCCGAGGTGCACGGACAGGGAGTCCGCGTAGGTGAGGTCCGGCAGGACGACGTCGAGGTCGCCCCAGTCCGCGTCGGGCCACACCTTGGTCAGGGCGAGCCCGCGCTCCGCCATCTCGGCGCGGGTCCGCTCGTGCGAGACGACGACCGCCCCCGCCGAGAACACGAGGTTCCCGTGGGTGTGGTCGCCGTGGTGGTGGGTGTTGACGACGGTCCGCACGGGCAGCGGGGTCAGGCCGCGCACGGCGTCGCGCAGCCGTTCCGCCCTGGCCCGGGTGGCCGCCGTGTCCACGAGGAGGACGGAACGGTCGCCGACGACGACACCCGCGTTGTTCAGGCACCAGCCCCCGTCGGGCTGGACCCACGCGTGCACGCCGTCGGCGACCCGCTCAGGGCCGAGGTCAGGCATGGACCGCCGGCAGACCCTCCTGGACGACCTCGCACACGTGCGGATCGCCCTTGATGATCGGCAGCAGCTGCTCGAACTGGGCACGGAACTCGGGCGTCTTGAGCGCGTCCTGGAACGCCTCCTCGGACTCCCATTCCGCGATGTTGAAGTAGACGTCCGCCTCCTTGGTGGAGCGGACGAGCCGGAACCGGATGAGGCCCGGGCGGGCGCTCATGATTTTGCCGATCTCCGCGTAGATCCTTTCGAACTCCGAGGGCTCCCCGATCATCGTGAGGCGGTTCATGAATACAACCACAGAAGTGACTCCCATCCGGAGGGTGTTCGACCCGGAAAACACTAGGAGCGGCCGCTGGAAGGCCAAGTGAGAACACATGGAACAGATCTCGTCACTCCCTATGCGCGAGGACGCCTCCATCGTCGCTCACCTGGGCTTTCACCGGCTCCCCGACAAATCCGGCCGGCCGGTACGTTCGGCCGGACCAATGCCCCTGGTCAGAGCATTACTTCGAGCATGGACATCCGTCCGAGCGGATTGCTAGCGTCGCGGTCGTTCTCGGATGCACCGGCCATCACCTTCCTGAGGAGCCCTCGTGGAATTCGGAGTTCTCGGCCCTGTCGTCATGAATGACGGTGGAATTTCGCATCTTCCGTCCGCACCCAAGACGCGGCAGCTGCTCGCGTTGCTGCTGCTGAACGCGAACACGCCCGTACCGGCCTCGATATGCATAGAGGAGCTGTGGGGGACGCGGGCGCCGCGCAGCGCGGTGCAGACCCTGCACACCTACGTGCTGCACATCCGGCGCGCCCTCGCCGGCTGCCCCTCGGTCGCGAGCGCCGAGGAGGCCAAGCGGATCCTCGTCACCCGGCACCAGGGCTATCTGATCGACGTCGAGCCGGGCGGTCTCGACCTGCACCGCTACGAGCGGCACATGGGCGACGCCCGGGCCGCCCAGGCGTCCGGCGACGACCGGGCGCTGGCCGCCGCGCTGCGCGCCGCCCTCGGGGTGTGGCGGGGTCCGACGCTGGTCGACGTGCCGGCCGGGCCGCGCCTGGAGGCGCGGATCGCGGGCCTGGAGGAGACCAGGCTGACCACGTTCGAGCGCTGCGTCGAGGCGGAGCTGCGGCTCGGCCTGCACCACCGGCTGCTGGGCGAGCTGCGCGCGCTGACCGCCGACCACCCGACGCACGAGAGCCTGCACGCCCAGTACATGCTGGCGCTGTACCGGTCGGGGCGCGTGGCGCAGGCGCTGGACGTCTACCACACGCTCCGCGAGCGGCTGAACGACGAGCTGGGCCTGGAGCCCTCGCCCCGGCTGCGGCACCTCCAGACGGCGATCCTCGCCGCCAATCCGGCGCTCAGCGTGGAGACCGCCCGCGACGCGGCCCTCTCGCTCGACCTGCTCTCCCCCCACGGGGCCCCGGAGCCCCTGGAAGCGGTACGGCGATGACGGCGCCCGCACAGGAGACCGCTCCCACGCAGAAGACCGCGCCCGTGCGGGAGACGACGGCCCGGCACGCCACGACCGGCTCCGCGTACGCCGCGGCCCTGGCCGGGACGCCCCCCTTCGACGGCCTGCGGATCACCGGCACCGAGCGGCCCACGGCCACCGGCTTCGCCGCCCTCACCCTGTTCGTGACGGCCGAGGAACCCGACGGCACCGAGCGGAGGTTCGTGGTCCGGGCGGCCCCGTGGGACACCCGCGTCTACCCGGAGCCGAGGATCGCCGAGCAGTACGAGCTGCTGCGGATCCTGGGCTGCGAGACCGGCGTCCCGGTCCCGGCCGTGCACCACTGCGAGCCCTCCGCGCGGCTGCTCGGCGGCCCGTTCCTCGTCATGGACCTGGTGCCCGGCAGGGTGCCGCCGGACTTCCCCTCGTACCACCGGCAGGGCTGGATCGCCGGGCTGCCGGAGGAGGACCGCGCCCGGCTGTGGTGGGCGACCCTGGAGGCGATGGCCGGGGTGCACCGGCTCGACGCCGGCCGGCTCGGGCTCGGCTTCGCGGCCCCGCCGGACGGCGGCCCGCCCGGGACCGCGCAGCAGCTCGAACACTACGCGCGGCACACGGCGTTCTTCGGCCGCGCGGGCGACCCCGTCCTCACCGAGGCGCTGGCCTGGCTGCGGACCCACCTGCCGCCGGAGCCCGGCCCGCCGGGGCTGCTGTGGGGCGATGCCCGGCTCGGGAACGTCGTCTACGGGGAGGACCTGCGGCCCGCCGCGCTGATCGACTGGGAGATGACGGGGCTCGGACCGGCCGAGGTCGACCTCGGCTGGTTCCTGTGGATGGACCGCTTCCTGAGCGAGGGCGTCGGCGGCGAACGGCTCGCCGGGCTGCCCGGCCACGAGGAGACGGCGGAGCGCTACGGCGAGCTCCTCGGCCGCCCCCTCGGCCCGCTCCCCTACTACGAGGTGCTGGCCGGCTTCCGCTTCGCGCTGATCACCAGCCGGGTGGAGCGGCTCGTCCTGGCCGCGCGGGTGATGCCGCCCGGCGTCCCCCTCGTCCTGCACGCCAACGCCAAGGCGCAGCTGCGGCGGGCCCTCGACCGGGTCACCGGCCGCTCCTGACCGGGGCGATCCGGGCTCGACCTGCGCTCCAGCCGCCCCTGACACGCTGCTCGGGTCCACCACCCGTCCAGGTCTCAGGCCACACCTCTGGGGGCGAGCGTCCATGCCTGTCGAACCCGAGCAGTTCCGGAGCATCTTCGGAGCGCTCTCCAGTTCCGTAGCCGTCGTCACCACGGCGGCGGCGGACGGCCCGAAGGGCTTCACCTGCACCGCGGTGACCGCGGTGTCCAAGAACCCGCCCCTGCTGCTCGTCTGCGCCGACAGCGGGTCCCACACCCTGCCGGCCATCCTCGACGCGAAGGGCTTCGCGGTGAACTTCCTCGCCGCGGGCCGCGGCGCGCTCGCCGACCGCTTCGCCTCCTCCGACGAGCACAAGTTCACCGGCACGGCCTGGACCCCGTCCCCGCACGCCTGCGGCGCCCCCGTCCTCACCGAGGACGTCGTGGCGGTGGCCGAGTGCCGGCTGCGGACCGCCGAGCTCGTGGGCGACCACTGGGTCCTCGTCGGCAGCATCGAGCACGGCGGCCACGCGCCGGACGCCACCCCCCTGACGTACTACCGCCGGACGTACGACACCCCGTCCGCGCACCGTCTCGTCACCACCCCCTAGGCCCCCGGAGAAGCCATGAAGTTCGGAATCAACCTCTTCCCCACCACCGGGCCCGCCGACAAGGGCGCGGTCGAGCACTTCGACGACGCGCTGCGCCTGGCCGTCCTGGCCGAGGAGCTGGGCTTCCACCACGTGAAGACGGTCGAGCACTACTTCTTCGACTACGGCGGCTACAGCCCCGACCCGGTGACCTTCCTCGCCGCCGCGGCCGCCCGCACCCGGCGGATCCGGCTGGTCACCGGCGCGGTGATCCCCGCCTTCACCCACCCGGTGAAGCTGGCCGGACAGCTGGCCATGCTGGACAACCTCTCCCACGGGCGGCTCGACGTGGGCTTCGCCCGCGGCTTCCTGCCGGACGAGTTCGCCGCCTTCGAGATCCCGATGGACGAGAGCCGCGAGCGGTTCGAGGAGGGCGTGGAGGCGTGCGAGCGCCTCTGGGCGGGCGAGGACGTGGTCTTCAGCGGCCGCTTCCACCGCTTCGGCCCGGTCACCCTGCTGCCCCGCCCGGCCCAGCGCCCGCACCCGAGGGTGCTGGTCGCCGCGTCGATCACCCCGGAGTCCTGCGAGGCGGCGGGCCGGGCCGGACGCGGGCTGATGCTGGTGCCCTCGATCAACAAGCCGGAGCGCACCCGCGAGATGATCGACCTGTACCGGCGGGCCCTCGCGGAGGCCGGCCACGACCCGGCCGCCGGCGAGGTCCACCTCAGCTACGGCAGCTACCTCCACGAGGACGCGGCCGCCGCCCGGGAGCTCGGCCGCGGCTACTCGGCCCACACCAACGCCAAGATGGTGAAGGCGGTGTCCGCCTGGGCCCACACCAGCAGCGGCGACTACGAGGGCTACCGGCGCATCGTGGCCAAGGTGAACAGCGCCAACTTCGACAAGCAGGTCGACGAGGGCAAGGCCCTGGTCGGCTCGCCCGAGCAGGTGCGGGAGCAGGTGCGGCGGATCCGGGAGTGGTACGGCGACTGCACGGTCAGCCTCCAGGTGATCTCGGGCAACATGCCGCACGAGGAGTCGGAGCGCACCATGCGGCTGTTCGCCCGGGAGGTGATGCCGGAGTTCACCGCCCCGGAGCCGCCCGCCGCCGCGGCGGCCCCGGAGTCCGAGGCGGTGCTCACCGGCTGACCGGTGCCCGTCACCCCCCGGCCATGCCGGCGGTGAGCGTGGCGCCGTCGGCCGGGTCGATCAGGAGGAACGAGCCGGTGCGGCGGGAGTCCGCGTACGGGTCGAGGGGCAGCGGCTCGAAGGTGCGCAGCACCATGGAGCCGATGTCGTTGGCGCCGAGGCTCTCCGGCCGCTCGTGCCGGCCGTCCCGCCGGGTCGGGTCCAGCTTGCCCGGCAGCTCCCCGACCACCGCCCCGACGGTCCGGGTGCCGTGCTTGAGCAGCACCCGGGCCCCGGGCCGGATCGGGCGTTCGTGCAGGTGGCAGACGGTGGCCTCGATGTCCCGCGTGGTGTCCGGCGCGGCCCCGGAGGGGGCGATCACGTCCCCCCGGGAGACGTCGACGTCGTCGGCGAGCAGCAGCGTGACGGACTGGGGCGCCCACGCGGTGTCGACGGGACGGCCGAGCAGGTCGATCCCGGTGATCCGCGTCGTACGGCCGGAGGGCAGCACGGTGACGTCGTCCCCGACGCGCAGCACGCCGGCGGCGATCTGCCCGGCGTAGCCCCGGTAGTCGGGGTGTTCGGCGGTCTGCGGCCGGATCACGTACTGCACGGGGAAGCGGGCCGGGAAGAGGGAGGGGTCGGTGCCCACGGGGACGCTTTCGAGGTGCTCCAGGACGGTGGGCCCGCCGTACCAGTCCATCCGGTCGGAGGGTTCCACGACGTTGTCCCCGGCGAGCGCGGAGATCGGGATCGCGGTGATCTCCGGTACGCCCAGCTCGGAGGCGTAGGTGGTGAACTCCTCGGCGATGGTGGCGAAGACGGGTTCGGCGTAGTCGACGAGGTCCATTTTGTTGACGGCGAGGACGACGTGGGGGACGCGCAGGAGGGCGGCGACGGCGGCGTGGCGGCGGGTCTGTTCGACGACGCCGTTGCGGGCGTCGACGAGGACGACGGCGAGTTCGGCGGTGGAGGCGCCGGTGACCATGTTGCGGGTGTACTGCACGTGGCCGGGGGTGTCGGCGAGGATGAACCGGCGCCGGGCGGTGGCGAAGTAGCGGTAGGCCACGTCGATGGTGATGCCCTGCTCCCGCTCGGCCCGCAGACCGTCCGTGAGCAGCGCCAGGTCGGGGACGTCGCCGCGCGACGCCCGGACGATCGCCTCCATCTGGTCGGTGAGGATCGACTTGGAGTCGTGCAGCAGCCGCCCGACGAGGGTGGACTTGCCGTCGTCCACCGAGCCGGCGGTCGCGAGACGCAGTGTGTCGACAGTCATCAGAAGTACCCTTCGCGCTTGCGGTCTTCCATCGCGGCTTCGGAGAGTTTGTCGTCGGCCCTAGTGGCGCCCCGTTCGGTGAGCCGGGAGGCGGCGATCTCCGTGATCACCGCGTCCAGCGTGGTGGCGTCGGAATCCACCGCACCCGTGCAGGACATGTCCCCCACCGTCCGGTAGCGGATCAGACGGGTCTCGACCCTCTCGCCCTCCTTCGGACCGCCCCACTCGCCCGCGGTGAGCCACATGCCGTTGCGGGCGAACACCTCGCGCTCGTGGGCGAAGTAGATCTCCGGGAGCTCGATCCCCTCGCGCTGGATGTACTGCCACACGTCCAGCTCCGTCCAGTTCGACAGCGGGAAGACGCGGACGTGCTCACCGGGGGCGTGGCGGCCGTTGTAGAGCTGCCACAGCTCGGGACGCTGGCGGCGCGGGTCCCACTGGGAGAACTCGTCGCGCAGCGAGAAGACGCGTTCCTTGGCCCGTGCCTTCTCCTCGTCACGGCGTCCGCCGCCGAAGACCGCGTCGAACCGGTGACGCTGGATGGCCTCGGTCAACGGCACGGTCTGCAAGGGGTTGCGGGTGCCGTCGGGACGCTCGCGCAGGGTCCCGGCGTCGATGTACTCCTGCACCGAGGCGACGTGGAGGCGCAGGCCGTGCTTCGCGACGGTGCGGTCGCGGTAGTCGATGACCTCGGGGAAGTTGTGCCCGGTGTCGACGTGCAGCAGCGTGAAGGGCACCGGGGCCGGCGCGAACGCCTTCAGCGCCAGGTGCAGCATGACGATGGAGTCCTTGCCACCGGAGAACAGGATCACCGGCCGCTCGAACTCCCCCGCCACCTCACGGAAGATGTGCACCGCCTCGGACTCCAACGAGTCCAGATGCGACAGCGCGAACGGGGTCTCCGCCGGGGCGGCGACGGGCGCGTACGCGGAAGGGGTGCCGGGGACGGCGGCGACGGTCACAGCAGTTCCCTCTCTACGAGCAGCGCGTGGAGCCGTGCCGCGGACTCCCGCACGGTCTGGTTCTGGGACTCGATCCGCAGGTCGGGCGCCTCGGGGGCCTCGTACGGGTCGTCGACCCCGGTCAGCCCGCTGATCTCGCCCGCAGCCTGCTTCGCGTACAGGCCCTTCACGTCCCGCGCGGCGCACACCTCCACCGGGGCGGCGACGTGCACCTCCAGGAACGGGACGCCGGCGGTCCGGTGCCGCGCGCGGACGGCCTCGCGGCTGTCGGCGTACGGGGCGATGACCGGGACCAGGACCTTCACGCCGTTGCGCGCGAGGACCTCGGCGGCCATGCCGACCCGCCGTACGTGGGTGTCGCGGTCCTCCCGGCCGAAGCCGAGCCCGGCCGAGAGGAAGGCCCTGACCTCGTCGCCGTCGAGGACCTCGACGCGGTGGCCCTCGCCCCGCAGTCGTCCGGCCAGCTCGTACGCGATCGTCGTCTTGCCGGCGCTCGGCAGGCCGGTGAGCCAGATCGTGGCTCCCCGGGTGCACGTGCAGAGGGGGGTGGAGGCGGGACGGTGTGCCGTCACAACCATGGCTTCAGCTCCTCGGCGGGCCCGCCCGGAGGACGGACGGGCCCGCTCACTCGTCGGTCTCTCGTGAGGTGGTCGCTCGTGAAGGTGCTCGGGGAATCACCCGGGAGTCCCTCGGGGGTTCAGCCCAGCCGGAGGACGACCTTCCCGTTCACGGACCGGCCCTCCAGCCGCTTCAGCACCTCGGCCGGGTCGTCCCAGGAGGCCGTGGCCGCGACCTGCGGGTCGAGCCGGCCCGCCGCGCAGAGCCCCAGCAGGGTGCCCAGGTCGGCGGCGGGGTCCTGGCGCTCGATCTCGTCGAAGAGGAAGACGTTGTGCAGGGAGACCCCCGGCCTGGCCCGTCCCCAGTCGGGCGGGAGCACCAGCTCGGAGCGGGTGGTGTTCCCGTACACGACGGCGGTCCCGCCGCGCCGGAGGGTGACGAAGGCCCGGGTCAGCACCTCCCCGCCGACGCTGTCGAACAGCACGTCCGAGCCGCCGCCCGCCGCCTCCTCGTAGGTGGAGACGACCTCCGCGCCGAGTTCGGCGAGGCCCCGGCCCCGGTCGGGGGAGCCGGTCCACGCGACGACGCGCGCACCGGCCGCGGCGGCCAGCTGCACCGCGATCCGGCCGACCCCGCCGCCCGCGCCCGTCACCAGGACGGTGCGGCCGAGGAGCGGGCCCGCCTTGCGGAGCCCGTACCAGGCGGTGAGGGCGGCCACGGGCAGGGCGGCGGCCCGCTCGTCGGTGACGGCGTCGGGGATCGCGGCCAGCCGGGAGACCGGCAGGGCGACCCGCTCCGCCCAGCCGCCGCCGTCGGCGAGGCCGACGACCCGGGTGCCGGGGGCCGGTCCCGAGCCGTCGGCCGCGGCCCGCACGACCGTTCCGGCGACGTCCCAGCCGAGCCGGGTGCCGGCCGGGGAGACGGCGGCGAGGGCCAGCTCGCCCCGGTTGACGGAGGCGGCGCGGACGCGGACGAGCGCCTCGCCGGGCGCCGGCACCGGGTCCGGGACCTCCTCGTGCCGCAGGCCGAACGGGCCTTCGCCGGTGGTGATCAGCGCCTTCATCGCGGGTTCTCCTGACGGCCGGGACGACGGGACGGGAGGAAGAGGGACGGGGGGAAGAGGGACAGGGGGAAGGGGGACGAGGGGAAGGGGTCGGCTACCACGACACGCCCCCGTTGACTTCGAGGACGTGTCCGTTGACGTAGCCGCTGTCCCCGCCGGCCAGGAAGACCGCGGCCTGGGCGACCTCGTCGCCCGTGCCCATCCGGCCGGTGGCGAGCTTGGTCCGGTACTGGGCCCACACCGCCTCGTTGGCACGCAGTTCGCGGCCCATGCCGTCGTCGATGAAGCCGGGGGCGAGGCAGTTGACGGTGATGCCCTTGGCGGCCAGCTCCAGGGCGCAGACCTTGGTGTACGCCTCCACCGCGGCCTTGGAGGCGCAGTAGGCGGCTCCGCCCCTGACGGGCCGGGAGGCGAGGACGGACGACAGGTTGACGATCCGCCCGGCGGGCGAGTCCTCCAGGTAGGGGACGGCCGCGCGGGTGCAGTTGACGACGCCGCCGAGGTTGGTGCCCATCACCTCGTCCCAGGCCTCGGCCGTGAGCGCCGCCGCCGGGCCGGGCCTGCTGACCCCGGCGTTGGCCACCACGATGTCCAGGCCGTTGAAGCGCTCGTGGGCGGTCCGCATCAGGGCCTCCACCGCCTCGGGGTCGCGGACGTCGGCCGCCACGGCGGCGGCCCGGCCGGGGTGGGCCTCCACCCAGTCCTTGAGCTGGTCGACGGTGCGGGAGGAGGCCACCACCCGGCAGCCCTGGGCCGTGAACGCCTCGGCGATGCGCCGCCCGAGGCCGCGTCCGGCGCCGGTGACGACGGCCACGCGCCCGTCGAGGCGCGGTCCGGTGAGTCTCATGCGTCTCCTCAGAGCTGAAGGGGGGAAGGGACGGATCTGGTGCGGACGGGTCCGACCCGACGCGGGCCGGTGCGGGTGGGCGGGCGCGGCTCGGACCGGGCCGGTGCGGTGCGGTGCGGTGCGGCTTGGTCCGGGCTGGTGCGGTGCGGCTCGGCGCGGACCGGTGCGGCTCGGTCCGGACCGGTCAGAGCTCGGTCCGGACCGGTCAGAGCTTGGTCGCGGCTCCGCCGTCGACCGGCAGCACCACGCCGGTCGCGAAGACGCCCTCGGGGCGGGCCATGGTGACGATCCACCAGGCGATCTCCTCGGGCTGCCCGATGCGCCCCATCGGCACCCCGGCCTTCTGGGCGGCGCGCAGCCGGGCGATCTGCTCGTCGTCGAGGCCGGAGGCGCGGGCGATGCCGGTCTCCACGGGCCCCGGGGAGACCGAGACGACCCGCACCCCGTGCGGCGCCTGCTCGACGGCCCAGGTACGGGTGAGGAAGTCGAGACCGGCCTTGGTCGCGCCGTACACCGAGCTGCCCGCCCAGCCGCGGACGGCGGCGGAGGCGCTGACGTTGACGACGACGCCGCCGGCGGCGCGCAGGTGCGGCAGCGCGGCCTGGGTGAGCAGCAGCGGGGCCAGCAGGTTGGTGGCGATCTGCTCCTCGGCGATCGTCCGGTCGACGTCCTCCAGCGGCTGCCGCTTGACCACGGCGGCGTTGTTGACGAGGACGTCGAGGCCGCCGAGTTCGGCGACGGCGGTGCGCACGATCTCCTCGGGGGCGCCCGGCGCGGTGATGTCGAGCGCCAGGTGGCGGATCGCGGGCCGGCCGTGCGCGGCCTCCTTCAGCGCCGTCTCGTCCCTGCCGACGATCAGGACGTCGTGGTCCTCGTCGGCGAAGGCGTGGGCGGCGGCCCGGCCGATGCCGGTGCCTCCGCCGGTGATCACCACGGAGCGGCGGTCGTTTCCGGACTGTCCCATCAGTGCACTCCTCCGGGTCCTCGGCGTGGATCCTCCAGCGGTCCTCCGTTCGCGAGAACACATCAAGAGACTACACCCAAACTCTGCACACACAACAATAAAGTCTTGAGAGTCTCTATCGGGAGCCCAGCGCTCCCCGCTCCGGCGTCGACGGCCCGTCCAGGCGGACTTGGCAGCCTCGGAAGCCGTCACGAAACACCACACCGGCACGCGACACCACACCGGCGGACGGAACGAGGAGCGGTATGAGGTTCGGCATCCTGTACTTCCCGACGGCAGGGCCCGGGGAAAAGAACCCGGCCGAGTACTACGACGAGGGGCTGCGCCTGGTCCGGCTGGCCGAGGAGCTGGGCTACTTCCAGCTGAAGGTGGTGGAGCACCACTTCTTCGACTACGGCGGCTACAGCCCCTCCCCCACCACGTTCCTCGCCGCCGCGGCCGCGGTGACCGACCGCATCAGGCTCGGCACCGGCGCCGTGATCCCGGCCTTCGCGCACCCGATCAAGCTGGCGGGCCAGCTGGCCATGCTGGACAACATCTCGCACGGCCGGGTCGACGTCGGCTTCGGCCGGGGCTTCCTGCCCGACGAGTTCGCCGCGTTCGGCATCCCCATGGACGAGAGCCGCGAGCGGTTCGAGGAGGGCGCCGAGGCCTGCGTGCGGCTGTGGACGGAGGAGGACGTCGTCTTCGAGGGCGACTTCCACCGCTTCGGCCCGGTCACCCTGCTGCCCCGCCCGGCCCAGCTGCCGCACCCGCCGGTGTTCTCCGCCGTGACCACCAGCGTCGACTCCTGCGCCGCCGCCGGGCGGGCGGGCCGGGGCCTCCAGGTCATCGCCGCGGTCTCCCCCACCGAGCGGGTCCAGGAGCTGATCGCCGCCTACCGCAAGGGCCGGGTGGACGCCGGTCTGGAGCCCGACACCGGCCGGATCGAGCTCAGTTACCCCTGCTACGTGGCCGAGGACGGCGAGAGCGCCCGCGCCGCGGGCCGCCGTCTGGAGGGCGTGTACGGCGAGAAGATCTCCGCGGCCACGCTGTCCTGGGCGGGCACCCGCAGCTCCGCCTACCCGGGGTACGAGAAGCTCGCCGACGCCGCGACCCGCGGCTCCTCCGACTTCGACGACCGGGTCGAGGCGGGCCGGGTGCTGGCGGGCGACCCGGCCGAGGTCGCCGCCCAGATCGAGCGGATCGCCGGCTGGTACGGCGAGGACGTCGACCTCACCCTCACCACCCACTCCGGGCACGTGTCCTACGAGGAGTCGGCGCGCGCGCTCACCCTCTTCGCCGAGGAGGTCGCCCCCCGGCTGCCCTTCGCCCGGCTGATCGCGGAGGAGCGATGACCACGGCCCACACCGCTCCCGCGCGGGCCGGGGCCGCCGGGGATCCCCCCGCCGCCTCCCCGCTGCGCTGGTGGGCCCTCGCGGCCCTGGCCGCCGCCCAGCTCACCCTGGTGATGGAGATGAACCTGGTGCCGGTGGCGCTCCCCTCGGTGCAGCGGGAGCTGGGGCTGACCGGCACGGAGCGGGCCCTGGTGGTCTCCGCGTACACCCTGGCCTTCGGGCTGCTCTTCCTGCCCGCCGGGCGGCTCTCGGAACGCCTGGGCAGGCGCCGCGCGTTCGTCACCGGCCTGGCCGGCTTCGGCGCCGCCTCGCTGCTGACCGGCACGGCCGACGGCTCCGGCGAACTGCTCCTCCTGCGCGCCCTCCAGGGCGCGTTCGGAGCACTCGCCCTCGCCCCGGCCAGCATGGCGCTGCTCGCCAGGACCTTCCCCGACCCGCGCGAACGGGTCACCGCCATCGGCGTGTTCACCGCCGTGGCGGGCGGCGGGGGCGGGCTCGGCGTCCTGTTCGGCGGCCTGCTGACCGAGCACGCGAGCTGGCGGTGGTGCATGTACGGGCTCGCTCCGCTCGCCGTGTTCGCGGTCGCCGTCGCGCTGTACGCGATCCCGGCGGACGAGCCGGCCGGGCCCCGCACCACGGGCCCGCTGCTCCCCCTCCGGGTGCTGCGGGACCGCACCAGGGCCGGGGTCTTCCTGGCCGTGTTCGCCGCCAACATCGGCACCTTCGGCGGCTTCACGGTGATCAGCTACACGCTCCAGGAAGGGGCGGGCTGGTCCCCCACCGGGGCGGGTCTGGCGATCCTGCCGCTGGCGGCGGTGGTCGTGGCGAACTCGGTGTTCGGCGCGCCCCTCCTGCTGCGGACGCTCACCCCGAAGGCCCTCCTCGCCTCGGGCACCGCGCTCGTCGCGGCGGCCACCGCCTGGCTCGCCTCGGCCGGGCCCGGCACCCCGTACGCCACGGGCGTGCTGCCCTCGGTGCTGCTGATGGGCTTCGGGATCACCTGGATCATGATCTCGGCGAACGGCACCCTCGCCCAGCGGACCGAACCCCGGGACATGGCGACGGCGGGCGGGATGGTCAACATCACCACCCAGCTCGGCGGGGCCGTGGGCGTCCCCCTGATGCTGACCCTCGACACCCGTACGGGCGCGCTGACGGCCGGCGCCCTGATCGCGGCCGCCGCCGTCCTGGTGGCATTCCTCGTGGACGCCCCGCGCCTGCGCGGCAAGGGCGGCGGCGGAGGCGGCCACTGACGACGGTGTGACGGGTCCGGAAGGACTCCGTGGTGGGTTCGCGGGAAGCCTTCCCGTCCGTGGGAAGGCTTCCCGTCCCTGGGGGAGGCTTCTCGTCCGTGAGGGAGGCTTCCCGTCGAACCCGTCACAGTCTCCATCGAGAGTAGACTGACGATCTCTCGAGGAGGCGCAGAATGAGCGAATACGTCATCGTCATCACTCCGACCGGCAGCGACGGGGAGCCGGACCTCACCGGCCCCCAGACCACCGTGCGGGTCGACACCACGGACGGGCCCCGCATCGTGGAGCTCACCGTGCGTGCCGCGGGTGGGGCGGGACTGCACAACCGCGCGCTTCCCACGGTCGACTTCGACCTGCTGGTCCGTGCCATCAGCCCCGGTTCGGCCGCCCCGGCGGCGGAGCCCGCGCCCGCCGCCCCCGTCCCCCTCGCCCCGGTCGCCCCGGCTTCCGCGGTCTCCGCCGAGGACCGTCCGCGGCCCTACCGGAAGATGCCCGACACCGACGTGGTCGTGGCGGCCTACGGGGAACTCGGCGGAAGCGTCGGCGCCGTCGCCAAGCGGTTCGGTGTGCCGCGCCACACCGCGCAGGCCTGGGTGAGCAGACTGCGCAAGCAGGGCAGTATCGACTGAGAGGGCTTTCCGCATGAGACTCGCCGACATCGCACGGGCGTCCCGGGACATCGGCGCCGCCTCCGCGCGCACGGAGAAGGTCGCGCTGCTGGCCGAGCTGTTCCGGGCGGCCGAACCGGCGGACGCCCCCATCGTGATCATGTACATGGCCGGACGGCTGCCGCAGCGCAGGATCGGCGTCGGCTGGAACACCCTCAAGGAGCGGCGGGAGCCCGCCGCCGAGCCGCGGCTCGGGGTGCGGGAGGTCGACGCGCTCCTCGGCCGGATCGCCGCCGTGTCCGGCAAGGGCGCCCAGGGCGAGCGCAAGCGGCTCCTCGACGAGCTGATGGGCGCCGCCACCGAGGAGGAGCAGCTGTTCCTCTTCCGGCTGATCAGCGGCGAGTTGCGGCAGGGCGCCCTCGACGCCGTGGCCGTGGAGGGCCTCGCCTCGGCCGCCGGGGCGCCGGTCGCCGACGTCCGGCAGGCGGTCATGCTGAGCGGTTCGCCGGCCGCCGTCGCCGAAGTGCTGCTCGCCGAGGGCCCGTCCGCCCTCACCGGGTTCCGGCTCACGGTGGGGCGCCCGGTCCTGCCGATGCTGGCCCACACCGCCAAGGACGTCGACGAGGCCCTCGACCGGACGGGCCCCTGCGCCCTGGAGGAGAAGCTCGACGGCATCCGCATCCAGGTGCACCGCGACGGCGACGAGGTGCGCGTCTTCACCCGTACGCTCGCCGACATCACCGGCCGGACCCCCGAGGTGGTGGCGCTGGCCCGCGCGCTGCCGGTGCGCCAGGTGGTGCTCGACGGGGAGCTGCTGGCCTTCGACGAGCGGGGGCGGCCCCGGCCCTTCCAGGAGACGTCCGGACGGACCGGCTCCACCCTCGACGTGGCCGGCGCGCAGACGGCGGTGCCGCTCTCCCCGGTCTTCTTCGAGGTGCTGTACGCCGACGGCGAGGACCTGCTCGCCACCCCGGCCGCCGAACGGCGGGCGCTGCTCGACCGGCTGGTGCCCGAGGCGCAGCGCGTGCGCCGGCTCGTGGTGGCCGACCCCGCCGACCCGGAGCAGCGCGCGGCGGCGACGGCGTTCGCCGCCGGGGCGCTGGAGCGAGGCCACGAGGGCGTGGTCGTGAAGTCCCTCGACGCGGTCTACAGCGCGGGGCGCCGGGGCACCTCCTGGCTGAAGGTGAAGCCGGTGCACACCCTGGACCTGGTGGTCCTGGGCGCCGAGTGGGGCCACGGCCGGCGCACCGGGACGCTCTCCAACCTGCACCTGGGCGCGCGGACGGCCGACGGCTCCTTCGCCATGCTGGGCAAGACGTTCAAGGGCCTGACCGACGCCCTGCTCGCCTGGCAGACCGAGCGGCTGCGGAAGCTGACGGTCACGGAGGAGCCCTGGGGGGTCGCCGTACGACCCGAGCTGGTCGTCGAGATCGCCTTCGACGGCGTCCAGCGCTCCACCCGCTACCCGGCGGGCGTCACCCTCCGCTTCGCCCGCGTGGTCCGCTACCGCGAGGACAAGCTCCCCGCGGACGCGGACACGGTGGAGACGGTGACGGCCCTGCTGCCCTGACCCGCCGGGCCCACCGCCGGATCCGGGCCCACCCTCGGATCCAGGTCCATCGTCGGATCCAGGTCCACCACCGGATCCGGGCCCGCCGTCGGACCCGCCGTCGGGCCCGGGGGCGGGGCGGTGCGCAGCCCCCGCGCCGCCCCCTCCTCCGCGACCGCCCGGAGCACCAGTGTCCAGGCCTCGCCCAGGCAGGAGGAGAGCTCCGGGTACGGGGCGCCGCTCCACGCGGCCGCCTCGATCCCGGCGATCATCCCCGCCACGAGCGTCCGTGCGGCGTCCTCCGCCACGCCGCGCCGCAACGCTCCCTCCTCGGCGGCCCGCGCGAGCAGCCGCCCCGCCGCCGCCACGCACACCAGGTGGTAGTTGAGCACCGGTCTCTCCCCGTCGGCGCGTTCGCGCCCGAGCCGGAAGCTGGCCCGCACGACCGGCTCACCCGTCGCCCATACGGCCAGGGCGTGGGTGGTGTCGATCAGCGACTGCAGCGCCGGCCGCCCGTCGCGGCGGAGGGCGAGGACCGTCTCGTCGAGGAGCAGGCAGCCGCTCTCCTGGACCGCCGCGGCCAGTTCCTGCTTGCTCTCGAAGTGGAAGTACAGCGCCCCCTTGGTCACCCCGGCGGCCCGGCTGATGTCCCCCAGTCGCGCCTCGGCGTACCCGTACCGGTCGAAGAGCTCCGCGGCGGCGGCGACGAGCCGGGCCCGGGTGCGCTCGGATCGCTCCTGCATCGTCCCCTCACCCCACCCGTATGAGACGGCGGCCGTCCGCCTCCGGCACGTCGAGGAGCTTGGGCGAGGCGGTGAGCACCGCGTGCTGGAGCTCGCGGAGCTGTTCCGAGGGCTCCAGGCCGAGTTCGTGGACCAGGGTGCCCCGCAGCCGCTGGTAGACGCCGAGCGCCTCGGTGCGCCGGCTGGAGCGGTACAGCGCGAGCATCAGGTGCGCGTGCAGGTTCTCGTGGGTGCGGTGCTGCTGCACCAACACGCTCAGTTCCCCGATGAGTTCGCGGTGGCGGCCCTGCCGCAGGTCCAGCTCGATGCGGTGCTCCTGCACGCACAGGCGCGCCTCCTCCAGCCGCCTGGCCTCCAGGGCGAGGAGCGCCCCGGCCTGGACGTCCCCGAAGGCGGGGCCCCTCCACAGTCCGAGCGCCGCGCGCAGGGCCCGCGCCGCCGTGTCGTCGTCGCGGTCGGCGAGGGCCTGGAAGGCCGTGCCGGACAGGCGCTCGAACTCCTGGGCGTCGCTGGTGCCGTTCCCCCGGTCGAGCAGGTATCCGCCGGGCCGCGTCACCAGGATCCGCTTCGCGTCCCCGGCGGACCCGCCGCCGGCTTCGAGGGCCGTGCCGACGGCTCCGCGCAGCTGCATCACGTACGTCTGCAGCGTCGCCTGGGCGCTCCTCGGCGGTTTCGCCCCCCACAGCTCACCGATCAGCGCGCCCACGGACACGACCTGGCCCGCGTGCACCGCGAGGGTGGCCAGCAGCTGGCGCGGTTTCGACGCGGACGGTGCCACCGGAACACCGCCCACCCGTACGTCGAACATACCGAGAACCTTCAGGTCCATCGCTTCTCCTCTCCACTCCGTCGAGGCTTCCAAAAGGCGTTCTCCAGGGCCAGTGCAGGGCTCCTCGGGCGGGGGTGAGGCACACCCGGAACGACCATGAGAACTTCACGGAAGGCTCATGAGCCAGGCACCTGCCCAGGGCCCTCGGCCGGGGGACAGACTCCTGCCACCGCCGCAGGGTGCGGCGGAACCGTCCGAGGGGGAGTCATGAACATCACGCACGCAGTCGCCACCGCCGCCGTCGCCACCACTCCCGCCGTGTACGAGGAACTGGTCGTGGAGGAGCTGGTCCCGCAGACCGCCGAGCAGTTCCGGCCGGGAACCTGCATCTGCTGGGTCGACGTCTACGGCGACTGAGGCGCCGGGAAAGCGTTCCGGAGTTCCACCGTCGCCGCGCGCCCGCCGGCCGTTCCGTGACCGTGACCGAACGGCCCGGGCGCGCGACGCGTACGCACGCCGAAGCGAAAGTTCCCGTTCCACGCGTCAAGGGGGAAACAGTGATGGATGAACGGACCGGCAGACCGGGTCTCGCCTTCAAACCCCACCTCAAGGCGGAGGTCGTCCCCGGTGAGGGGGTGTACCTCGTGTCGGAACGCGGCGTGACGGCGCTGCGGGGCCAGGGCGTCACCGCCCTCGCGCCCCTGCTCGACGGGACCCGCAGCCGCGACCGGCTGGTGGCCGACGCGGGGCGGACGATCCCCGCGCAGCAGGCGGAGAGGATCGTCTCCGGGCTGCTGACGGCCGGACTGCTCGACGACCGGGACCCGTCGGCGGCGGGACCGGCCGCCGAGCGGGCGTTCTGGGAGCTGGCCGGGATGGACGGCGCGGCCGCCACCCGGCGCACCGCCGGTACCCCGGTGGAGGTCGTCGGCGTCGGGGAGACGAGCCGCGCGAGCGTCGCGGAACTGTCCGACGCGCTCGCGGCGTCGGGCGTCAGGCTGCACCGTCCGGACACCGCGAGCGGCACGGGCGCCGCCGCCGCTCCCGGTCTCGCCCTCGTCGTCTGCGACGACTACACCGACCCGGCGCTCGGCGCGGTCGACGCCGCCCACCGTGCCTCCGGGGTGCCGTGGCTGCTGGTCCGGTTCGTGGGCGAACAGCCGTGGATCGGGCCGGTGTTCCGGCCGGGCGAGGGCCCCTGCTGGACCTGCGTCACGGACGCGCTGCGCCGCAACCGCCCGGCCGAGACCTATCTGGACCGGGCGCTGGGCCGGCGCGCCTTCACCCCGCCCTCGTCGCTGGCCGCGGGCCGCGCCGCCGGGCTGCACCTGGCGGCCCTGGAGGCCGTCAAGTGGCTCGCCGGGCACCGGCATCCCGGCCAGGACGCCATATGGCGGCTCGACACGCTCACCCTGGAGGGCCGCCACCATCCCGTGCGCCGCCGCCCGCAGTGCCCGGCGTGCGGGGACCCCGGGATCGTCGCCCGCCGGGCCGGCACCCCGCCGGTCCTGCGCAGCCGCCCCAAGGCGGCCGTGGACTGCGGCGACCGGTGGCTGCCGCCGGAGGAGATGCTGCGCCGGTACGGGCACCTGGTGGATCCGCTGACCGGCGTCGTCAAGGAGGTGCGGCGCGACAGCCGCGGCCCCGAGTTCCTCAACTGCTTCCACGCCGGGCACAATCCGGTGCACGCGCCGGACGGGCTCTCCTCCGTGCGGGCGGGGCTGCGCAGCACCAGCTCCGGCAAGGGCACCACGGCGCTGCACGCCCGGGTCAGCGCCCTGTGCGAGGCGGTCGAGCGGCACAGCGGCTTCTTCCAGGGCGACGAGCCGACGCTCCGCGCCTCCTACCGGGAGGTCGCCGACCGCGCCGTGCACCCGGACGAGGTGCAGCTCTTCCACCCGCGCCAGTTCGAGGACCGGGAGGCGTGGAACGCCGCGCACGGCCCGGCGCACCGGATCTGCGAGCCCGTCGACGACTCCGTACCGCTGGACTGGACGCCGGTGTGGTCGCTGACCGGGGGCGGGCAGCGGCTGCTGCCGACGTCGATGCTGTACTACAACGCCCCCCGCACCCCCGGGAGCCGGTTCGCCTCGGCGAACTCCAACGGCTCCGCGGCGGGCAGTTGCGTCGAGGACGCGATCGTCCAGGGCTTCCTGGAGCTGGTCGAGCGGGACGCCGTCGGCCTGTGGTGGTACAACCGCACCCGGCAGCCGGCGGTCGACCTGGGGGCGTTCGACGAGCCGTGGATCCGCGAGGTGCGGGAGGGCCACGCCGGCCTGCACCGGGAGCTGTGGGCCCTGGACCTCACCAGCGACCTCGGCGTCCCGGTCTTCGCGGCGCTCTCGCGGCGCACCGACAAGCCCGGGGAGGACATCACGCTGGGGTTCGGCGCGCACTTCGACCCCCGGCTCGCGCTGCGCCGGGCGCTGGCGGAGGTCAACCAGATGCTGCCGCCCGTGGCGCGGGTGCGGGCGGACGGCACCGGGTACTCCTGCGACGACCCGGCCGCGCTGTCCTGGTGGCAGGGCGCCACCGTGGCGAACCAGCCCTATCTGCTGCCCGATCCGGCGCTCCCGGTCGCCGTCCCCGGCTCCCGCGCGTCCGTCCGCCGCGGGGACCTGCGGGAGGACGTGGCGGCGATCGGGGAGCTCGTCGCCGCGCACGGCATGGAGCTGCTGGTCCTCGACCAGACGCGCCCCGACGTCGGGCTGCCGGTGGTGAAGGTGGTCGTGCCGGGGCTGCGGACCTTCTGGACGCGGTTCGGTCCGGGGCGGCTCTACGACGTCCCGGTGCGGCTCGGCCGGCTGTCCGCCCCCACCCGCTACGAGGACCTCAACCCGGTCCCGCTGTTCCTTTGACTCCGTAGAACCCCGCGTTCCCGCAAGAGAGGTCCTGAGCCGTGTCCCCATCCCCATGGCCCCCCGCCGGGTCGGAATCCGGTCCGGTCGAGTTGTGGTCACTGCGCCAGGACACCCTGCTGGAACTGCCCGACGAGCCCACCGGGAACCCGCGGGCGAGCGGCTTCCCCGACGGGGCGGCGCTGCTGTCGACCCGCTGGGGCGAGACCCGCCTGCCGATCACGGACCCGGTGGTCCTCCTCGCCCTGGAGCGCCTGTCGTACGGACCGGTGTCGCTGGACAACGTGGTGGCGGGCATCAGCGCGCCGGACGGGCCGGGGAGCCCGGAGCGGGACGTCCTGGCGCCCCTCCTGCGGTCCATGGAGAACGTCCTGGTGCGTTCGCTGGCCACGAAGGACGGCAGGACGCTGCTCTCGGTGGTCCCGATCTCCCGGTACGCCCGCTTCCGGCCGGCCGTCACGCCCGCGGGGGCCGTCCTGCGGCTCTCCCGCTTCGCCGCGATGCGCGCCCACGAGGACGGCCTGTGCATCGAGTCGCCGCTCTCCGGGCAGCGCGTGGTCCTGCACCGGCCCCGCTCGGCCTGGCTGGTGAGCTGCTTCGCCCGCCCCTCCACCCCGGAGGAGGCGGCGGGGCGGCTGCGGATGCCGGTGGACACCGTGCGCCGGGCCGTGTCGTACCTGGAGGCGTCGGGCATGGTGGTCAGGGGGACCCCGGGGGCGACCGCGAAGGAGCCGTACGCCTTCGCCGAGGACCACGATCCCGCGCTGCTGCCGTGGTCGCCGCACGACCTGATGCTGCACTCCCGCAGCCGGGAGGGCCGCCACGACGACCCGGTGGGCGCCACCGACGGCTTCGCGGAGGTGCTGGCGGCGGAGCCCGTCGTCGCCCGCCCCAACCCGGGCCCCGGGCAGGTGCCCCTGCCCGTGCCCGAGCTCGACCGGGTCCTCGACCGCGATCCGCCCTTCACCGTGGCCCTGGAGGCGCGCCGCTCGGTGCGCGACTACGGCGAACGCCCCCTGGACCTGGACCGGCTGGGCGAGCTGCTGTACCGCTCCGCGCGCGTGCGGTCCATGGGGGACTTCGGGTCCGACGACGGCGAGCCGGTCCTCACCAGCCGCCCGTACCCGAGCACGGGCGGCGCGTACGCGCTGGAGCTGTACCTGACGGTGAGCAGGTGCACGGGCCTGGAGCGGGGCACCTACCACTACGACCCGGTGGAACACGCCCTGAGCCGGGTGGAGATGGCGGCGGAGAGCCTGGACGAGCTGCTGGCCGGGGCGCGCGCGACGGCCGGTCTGACGGCCGAGCCGCACGTGCTGATCACCATGACGGCGCGGTTCCGCCGGATGACGCTGAAGTACAGCGGACTCGCGTACAGCGGGCTGCTCAAGGACGTGGGGGTGCTCCAGCAGACGCTGTACCTGGTGTCCACGGCGATGGGTCTGGGGCCGTGCGCGCTGGCCACCGGCGACAGCGACCTGTCCGCGCACGCGCTCGGCCTGGACTGGCGGACCGAGTCGGCCGTGGGCGAGTTCGTCCTGGGCACGCTGCCCTCCGCGCCGGGGGCGGACGGCCCGTCGTCGGCCGGTGTGGAGGTGCGCGGATACGACTGGCACGTCCGCTGCACCGAGGAACTGCGACGCAGCCTCGCGCGGGCCACCGAGTGACGGTCCGCTGAGGAACGTGTGCTTCCGGCCACGGAGCGCCCGGTACTACTTATGCTGCGGGTACCGGAGCGTCTTCAGGCGAGGAGCCATCATGCGTCGGACAGCGTCGCCCTCCCGTGACACACCGCTCGAGGAAGGTCTGGCTCCCCAGGCGGAGATGGCGCCACGGGTCGCCGTCGCCATCACCACGGTGGTGATCTGCGGCTTCTTCGCGGTCGCCGTCACGTACGTGCTCCAGGCCCGCTACACCACGCTCGGCCTGGTGTCCTGCTTCGCGCTGCTGCTGGTCCTGATGGGCCTGCAACTGTGCCATTCCTTCCCCTCGTTCATGCCGTGCGCCGTGACCCGGTACCGCCGCTGGACGCTGGCCGCGCAGGTCCTGCTGACGTACGCGCCGTTCAGCGTCTTCGGCGCCGCCTGGCTGGGGATGCCCGGTTTCCTCGCCGCGTCCTCGCTGCTCGTGCTGCGCACCGCGCTGGGCTGGTTCGCCTTCGGCGCCGTCGTGGTGTCCACCGGGGTGCTCCAGTTCGCGGTCGGCTTCGGCGTGGGCGAGCTGGCGTACAACTGCGTCGCCACGGCCCTCACCGGTCTCGTGGTCTACGGGGTGAGCCGGCTCGCCTCCCTGATCCGCGAGGTGCAGACCGCGCGCGAGGAGCTCGCCCATCTGGCCATCACACAGGAACGTCTGCGCTTCGCCCGCGACCTGCACGACCTGCTCGGCTACAGCCTGTCGACCATCACCCTGAAGTGCGAGCTCACCTCGCGCCTCGTCCGGCTGGACCCGGAGCGGGCCGAGACCGAGATCACCGAGATACTCCAGACGGCCCGTCAGGCCCTGGCCGACGTCCGCGCCGTGGCCAGCAGTTATCTGCACATGAGCCTGCGCCGCGAGCTCGACTCGGCCGAGTCGCTGCTGCGGACGATCGGGATACGGACCGAGGTGCGCGCCGGAGTCGAGCTGCCCCCGGGCCCCGTCGACACGGTCCTGGCGACGGTGCTCCGCGAGGGCATCACCAACGTGCTCCAGCACAGCAAGGCCCAGCACTGCGTGATCGAGACGGCCGAGGAAGGCGACCACGTGCGGATCACGGTCGTCAACGACGGCGTGGGGGAAGAGCGTTCGATCTTCCACACGGCCGTTCCCGGGACGGGCGGCAGCGGCCTGAACAACATGACCACGCGCGTGGAGGCGCTGGGCGGGCGGCTCACGTCGGGGCTGCGCGAGGACGGCCGGTTCCGGCTGAGCGCGGAGGTCCCCCGGCGGGCAGGCGTCTGCGTGCCCCCGGACGACGAGCAGGAGGTGGCCGCCCTCCCGGGCCGCTGACCCGGGCCGCTGAGCCGGGCCGCCCCTCCCGGGAGACGGGTCGGCTCCGGAGCCGGTTCCCGCGCCGGCTCCGGCTCCCGCTCCCGGGCCGGTCTCAGAGCCAGCCCATGTCCCGGGCGATGCGGACCGCGTCCATGCGGTTGCGGGCGTTGAGCTTGGTGACGCTGGTCGTCAGGTAGTTCCGCACCGTCCCGGCGGACAGGAAGAGCCGCCGCGCGATCTCCGGCACGTCCTCCCCCTCGGAGGCCAGCCGGAGCACCTCGGTCTCGCGGGGACTCAGCGGGTTGTCGCCGACCTGGAGCGTGGCGACGGCCAACTGGGGGTCGATGACCTGCTTCCCGGCCGCCACGTCCCGTATCGCCGCCGCCAGTTGGGAGGGGTCGGCGTCCTTGAGCAGGAAGCCCGAGGCGTGGGCCTGGAGGGCGCGCATCAGGTTGCCGGGCCGTCCCAGGCTCGTCAGGATCACGGTCCGGCACTCCGGCAGCCGCTCGTGCAGCAGCCCGGCGGCCCGGATGCCGTCCATCCCGGGCAGGTCGATGTCGAGGACCGCGACGTCGGGCCGTACTTCGAGCGCCCTGGGCACCACCTTGTCCCCGGCGTCCACCTCGGCGACCACTTCGAGGTCCGCCTCCAGCTCCAGCAGGGCCACCAGGGCCCTGCGCAGCATGAGCATGTCCTCGGCAAGCAGGATTCTGACCATCGTCCCCCCATGACGCCGCAAACGCGGGCGGTCCCTTCGGTTTCGGTCGATCTTAGCCCTGCACGGACAACCGGAACCCGAACTCGGAGGGCGGAAAGCCCAGTTAGACGCCGTGTCAGGAATCCGAGGAGGTCACCCGGCCGCGGCGAGGACCAGCGGGAGCACCTGCGCGGCGCCCGCCCGGCGGAGCAGCCGGGCGGCGACGGCGAGGGTCCAGCCGGAGTCGGTGAAGTCGTCCACGAGCAGCACGGGGCCGGGAGCGGCCGCCAGGGCGCCGGACAGCTCCCCGGAGACGGAGAAGGCCCCGGAGAGCGCCCTGAGGCGCTGTGCGGAGTTGCTGCGGCGCACCGCGTGCGCGCCGTCCGGCCCGGTGTGCGTCAGGGTGCCCAGGTACGGGAGGCGGCCGATGTCCGCGATGCCCCGGGCGAGGGAGCCGACCAGCTGCGGGCGGGCCAGGGAGGGCACGGCGACGACTCCCACCGGCCGCGCGGAGGCGTCCCGGACGTCCGGCGCCCAGCCGCCCGGGGAGCGCGCCCAGTCGGCGAGGACCGCCACCGCGGCCTTGAGGACGTCGTCCGGGACCGGCCCGTCGGGCGCGTGCTCGGCGAGGAGGGGGCGCAGGCGGTTGCCCCAGCCGATGTCCGAGAGCCGCCCCAGGGCCCGCCCGGTGGAGCACTGCTCGCCCGCCGGGATGCGGCCCTTGAGCTCGATGCCCAGGGCGGGCATCCCGGTCGGCCACATCCGGCGCGGCTCGACCTCCACGCCCGGGCGGTCCAGCTCCCGGGTCGCGCCCGTCAGCGTCTCCTGCGACACGGAGGCGTCGGCCCAGGCGCCCGCGCAGTTGTCGCAGCGGCCGCACGGGGCCGCGCCCTCGTCGTCCAGCTGGCGGCGCAGGAACTCCATCCGGCACCCGGAGGAGCTCACGTAGTCGCGCATGGCCTGCTGCTCGGCGGCCCGCTGCCGCGCCACCCACGCGTACCGCTCGGTGTCGTACGCCCAGGGCCGCCCGGTGCTCTCCCAGCCGCCCTTGACCCGGCGCACGGCGCCGTCCACGTCGAGGACCTTGAGCATCGTCTCCAGGCGGGTGCGCCGCAGGTCCACCGCCGCCTCCAGGGCGGGCACGGACAGCGGCCGTCCCGCGTCGGCTAGGGCGGCCAGGGTCTGGCGGACCTGCGCCTCGGGAGGGAAGGCGGTGTCGGCGAAGTAGCGCCAGATCGCCTCGTCCTCCTTGCCCGGCAGCATCAGCACCTCCGCGTGCTCCACGCCGCGCCCGGCCCGGCCCACCTGCTGGTAGTAGGCGATCGGGGAGGACGGGGAGCCGAGGTGGATCACGAAGCCGAGGTCGGGCTTGTCGAAGCCCATGCCGAGGGCGGAGGTGGCCACGAGCGCCTTGACCCGGTTCTGCTGGAGGTCGGCCTCGGCCTGGAGCCGGTCGGCGTTCTCCGTGCGGCCCGTGTACGAGGCGACCGCGAAGCCGCGCTGCCGCAGGAAGGCGGTGGCCTCCTCGGCGGCGGCGACCGTCAGCGCGTAGACGATGCCGGAGCCCGGCAGCTCGTCCAGGTGCTCGGCGAGCCAGGCCAGCCGGTGCGCGGCGTCCGGCAGCCGGACCACGCCGAGCCGCAGGCTCTCGCGCTCCAGGGAGCCGCGCAGCACCAGCGCCTCGCCGGCCCCGGTGCCGAGCTGCTCGGCCACGTCGGCGGTCACCCGGGCGTTGGCCGTCGCGGTGGTGGCGAGGACGGGCACCCCGGGGGCGAGCTCGGTGAGCATGGTGCGCAGCCGCCGGTAGTCGGGGCGGAAGTCGTGGCCCCAGTCGGAGATGCAGTGCGCCTCGTCGACCACCAGGAGGCCCGTGGTGACCGCGAGCTTGGGGAGCACCTGCTCGCGGAAGTCCACGGAGTTGAGGCGCTCGGGGCTCACGAGGAGGACGTCGGTGTCGCCGCGCTCGACCTCGTCGTGGATCGCGTCCCACTCCTCGGGGTTGGCCGAGTTGATGGTGCGGGCCCGGATGCCGGCCCGCTCCGCCGCCTCGACCTGGTTGCGCATGAGCGCGAGGAGCGGCGAGATGATCACGGTGGGTCCCGAGCCGCGGCGGCGCAGCAGCGCGGTGGCGACGAAGTACACCGCCGACTTGCCCCAGCCGGTGCGCTGCACCACCAGGGCCCGGCGCCGCTCCTCCACCAGGGCGGCCACCGCCAGCCACTGGTCCTCCCGCAGCCGCGCCGTCCCCTCGGGGGCGCCGACCAGCCCGGCGAGAACGGCATCGGCTTCGGCGCGGAGCTCCAGGTTGTCCATGCCCCCATGCAACCCGATGCCACTGACAATCGGCGAACTCACCCAGCGTGACGGCCCGTCCACGAGCGGAAGGCGTGTTTCCGCTGGTGCCCGCGGGGTGTCCGGCGCGTGGAGAGGAAACCGGCGGACGAACGGGGAGTGAACAATGGGCAACTGGGCAGGGATATGAGTGGCATACCAACGCATTCCCGTCAGCGGCCTCAATTGCTCATTGCCGCTCGCGCACGGGCCCGCAAGAATTGGACCACCGCCCCACAAGGCCCGTCAGCGGTCCGGAAGGACTGTGCCGTGGTGCGCCCTCACCCGACCTTGCCCGCTCAGCGGGCGCGTATCCGAAGGGAGGACCGTGACCCTCGGATTCGCTCCGCCCACAGCCGCCTCGCTCAGATCGTCGTCCGGGTCCGCCAGCCGCCTGGCCCGGATACTCGAACCCTCCGAGTGGGCCGCGGCGGGGATCCCCCTGCTCGGCGATCCGCGCGAGGTCGTGGGCGGCCTGCACTCCCGTCACGCACCCAGGCCCTCGACGGCGGTCCTCGCGGTCCTGGACCACGAGGAGCGGATCGCCGCCAGCGCCTCGTTCGTCCACCGCCCCGCGCCGGCGGACGGCTGGGAGTTCCGCAACGCGCTGCTGGCGCACCTGCGGCGGGTGATCCCGCACGACCTGCGGCGGCGGGCACCGGTGCGGACCGCGGTGCTGCTGTACTGCCGCGAGGGCGACGAGCGGTGGACGGAGGAGGACGGGGCCTGGATGTGGGGGCTCCGGGACGCCTGCACGCTGCACGGGCTGCGCTGCGGGGCGTACATCACGCTGACCAAGAGCGGCTGGCAGGTGCTCGGCGAGGGCCGGGGAGGCCGCAGGCCGAGCTCCGACTCGCTTCCCGTGCCGCTCGACGACGGCCCGGCCGAGTTCGACCGGATCACGCCGAGGACCGCGAGCGGCGCGGCCGAGCCGCTGCGCCGGGCCGCCGCGCGCTGAGCGCACGGGCGGCACGCGACACACGATGCACGGACGACGGCGTACGGACGCCACAAGGGCGTCGTACGGCCGCCACCGGCCTCCGCCGGACCCCTCGGGGCCCGGCGGAGGAACGGCCGGGGAAAGGGCCGCCGGTCAGACGCCGGCGCCCGCTCCGAGGAGCTCCGTGATCCGCTGCGGGTCGCCGCAGACGACGAGCAGCGCGCCCGCGCGGGCCATCGCCGCGGGCAGGGCGCGGGCGGTCGCCCCGTCGTCCCCGCCGTTGACGGCGACGATCACCACGGGACGGGCGGCGGCCCGCTCCACGGCGGAGGCGTCGGCGAAGAACACGTCGTCGCCGCTGTCCTGCTGGGCCCAGTAGGAGGCCTCGCCGAAGGACAGCTCGTGCGCCGTCCAGGGGTGCTGCTCGCCGGTGGTGAGCAGCAGGACCTCGCCGGGGGCCCGGCCGCTCTCCAGGAGCAGGTCCAGGGCCTCCTCGGCGGCGTCGAGCGCGCCGTCGACGGGGGCCGGGATCAGCTGCAGCTGGGGGGCGGACCGCTGGTCGGAACGATTCTCCGTGCGACCGGCCGGGGCCTTCCCGGGCGCGGGCCGCGGCTTGGGCGGCGCGGGCCGGGCGGGTCCGGGGACGGGCTGTCCGGGTCGCGGGGAGGCCGCGGAACGCGGACCGGGTACGGGACGGGGGGTCGACGCGGGGCGGCCGGCGGCCGCGGTGGCGCGGGGACCCTGGGCGCTCTCGTGAATCTGAGGCTCCTCGGGGATGAGAGGCATGGGTGGATGTCTATCAAACGCCGCTGCGCGGGGCACCGGCGGGTGGGCGCACAGGTGCGCCCCGGACACGTGGGCGGCCCTTCGGCGGCCCCGTGACCGGAAGTTCAGAAGTCGAAGCCGAGTTGGCCCCCGCTCTCCAGCGCGGCCGCCTCGACGGAGAGGCGGACCTTCTTGAGGTGGCGCCACCGGGGCAGCGCGTCCAGGTAGGACCAGGAGAGCCGGTGGTGCGGGGTGGGGCCCAGCTCTTCGAGGGCCGCCCGGTGGACCGGCGAGGGGTAGCCCGCGTTGGCGCCGAAGGCGTACGGCGCGTACTCCCCCGGACCGGCGCCGGCCCCGGCGCCCAGCTCCGCCATGAGGGCGTCCCGGCGGACCTTGGCGAGGACGGAGGCCGCGGCCACGGCGACGCAGGACTGGTCGCCCTTGATCACCGTACGGACCCGCCAGGGGCTGCCGAGGTAGTCGTGCTTGCCGTCGAGGATCACCGCGTCGGGCCGCACGGGGAGGCCTTCGAGGGCCCGGACCGCCGCGAGCCGCAGCGCCGCGGTCATTCCGAGGTCGTCGATCTCCTGCGGGGAGGCGTCGCCGAGCGCGTACGCCGTCACCCACCGCTCCAGTTCCACCGCGAGGGCGGCACGGCGGCCGGGGGTGATCAGCTTGGAGTCGGTGAGTCCTTCGGGGGGCCGGCGCAGTCCGGTGACGGCCGCGCAGACCGTGACGGGACCGGCCCACGCCCCGCGCCCGACTTCGTCGACTCCGGCGACGATCCTGGCGCCGGTGGTGGCTCGGAGCGATCGCTCGACGGTGTGGGTGGGGGGTTCGTACGGCATGGCGCCAGACAGGTTACGCCGCCCGGGACCGCCCGCGATACCCGGATTCCCGCCAAGCTCCCGCAAAGCGCCGCCGCCTCGTCTCCCGGCTCCGCCGTCACCGCACTCCGGCCGCCCCGGAATTCGCTTCCGCACACCATGGAAAGAGGTCGGGCCAAAGCCCTGGACACCGAGAAATGATCAGCGTCAACCCCCCATCACCCCATGGGAAGTCGCACACGCGAAGGCACGAAAAAACACCGGGCCCGGCAGGTGGTCACCCCCCGGACCCGGCGAGACCGGACCCCGGTCTCAGGAGGTCGTGACGGGCACCCACTCCGGAAGGTCCTCGGTCTGGCCCAGCCAGTCCGCCGGCGGCGCGCCGGCCGCCGTGGCGGCCACCACGCCCCCCGCGATGGCGCAGGTCGTGTCGACGTCGCCGCCGACCTGCGCGGTCGTCCAGAACATCCGCTCGAAGTCGCCGAGCGCCCGCGCGGCCGACCAGAGGGCGAAGGGCACCGTGTCGTGCGCGCTCGTGCGCCGTCCGCTGCCGAGCACGGCGGCGACCGTGCCGGGGTCGCCGTAGTCGAGCATGTCGCGGGCCCTGCGCAGCCCCGCTCCGACCGCGCTGCGCGGCACCAGGGCGATCACCCCGTCGAGCAGCGCCTCGGGCGCGGGCGGCCCTGCGGGGTCGGCCGCGAGGGCGGCCGCGGCGGCGACGGCCATGGCGCCGACCACGGCCTCGCGGTGCTGGTGCGTCGTGTACGCGGAGATCTCGGCCTGATGGGTCGCCTGCTCCGGGTCGTCCGCGTACCAGGCCCCGAGCGGGGCGATCCGCATCGCGGCGCCGTTGCCCCAGGAGCCCTGCCCCTTGAAGAGCGCGGCGGCCAGCTCCCGCCAGTCGGCGCCCTCCCGGACGAGCCTGAGCATCCGGTTGACCGCCGGGCCGTAGCCCCGGTCGAAGTCGTGGTGGTGCGCGAAGGACAGGGCCAGGGCGTCCTGGTCGATCCGGCCGTGTCGCGCGAGGACGGCCAGGACGGAGCAGGCCATCTCGGTGTCGTCGGTCCACTGCCAGGGTCCGGGCGGCAGCTCGCGCCGCTTCAGGAGGGGGTAGTGGACGGGTACGAAGAACTGGGAGCCCAGGGCGTCTCCCACGGACAGCCCGCGCAGGCTGGCCAGGGCGCGGTCGAAGCGCCGGTCGGGTGAGGAGTCAGCGGTCATCGGTCTGCCACTCTATCCGGTGCTGCCGTACGGTTCCGGGGTGCGCCAGCGGTCGAACGGCCTGTCCAGACGGTACCTCCCGTCCTCCCCGAGCAGGAGGACGCGCGTCTCGGCGTTGCCGGGGTTCGACAGCGACTCGAAGTCCGCGACCGTCCAGTGGAACCAGCGCATACAGAAGAGGCGCATGGTCAGTCCGTGGGTGACCAGGAGGACGTTGGGCGGGTGGTCGGGGGCCTCGAAGCTGCGGTACAGGCTCTCCAGGAAGGCCCCGACCCGGTCGTAGACGTCCGCGCCCGACTCCCCCTGGGCGAAGCGGTAGAAGAAGTGCCCGTACGCGTCGCGGTAGGCCTTCTGGAGGCGCACGTCCTCCCTGTCCTGCCAGTTGCCCCAGTCCTGCTCCCGCAGGCGCGGCTCCTCGCGGACCCGGACCTGCTCCGGGGGGAACCGGAAGGCGCGGAGGGTCTCGTGGGTGCGCCGGTAGGGCGAGACGTAGACGCTGACCGGCTCGTCGCCGAAGAGCTCCCGCAGCCGCTCCCCCGTCTCCTCCGCCTGCCGCAGTCCGGTCGCGGTCAGCTTCAGGGCATGGTCGGGCTCGCGTTCGTACACCGTGTCGTCGGCATTGCCCTCGGACTCTCCGTGCCGGACGAGGACGATGCGTCGCGGTCGTGCCATACCCCGACCCTAGATCGCCGTCCTCCGGAAGGCTCGGCCGAGGGGGTCGACCGGCGGGGCGGCGGGGGTCCTCAGACCGTCCAGGACGGTTCGAGCCGTACGACGTCCCCGTTCAGCGCCGCCACGTCGGCCGCGGTCCTGGCCCGCAGCCCGAGCCGCTCGACCCGCTCCTCGCGGTACTTGCCGTGCTCGGCGGCGGACTGCCACATCGAGAGGACCAGGAACTCGCTGCCGGGCGCCTCGCCGAACATGCCCCGCAGCATCCCGGGGGATCCGGCCATCGCCGGGTTCCACACCTTCTCCTGCATGAGCGCGAAGTGCTCGGCGCGGTCCTCGTGGACACGGCAGTGCGCCACCCGCGCCACGTCGGCGTCGGAGAAGCGCGGCTCGAATCCGGTCTTCACGTCGAAGCGGTGGTCGAACAGCCTGACCCGGCCGTCGCGGAACGTGCCGACCTGCGACGCCGCGAGCCGGTCGTGCGACCGCGCCATGAAGGAGTCGTAGAAGGCCCGGCTCTCCCAGAACGCGAAGACGTGGGCGACGTCCGGCCGGCTCCGGCTCCACCCGCCGCCCTGCCCCCGGAAGCCCGGCTCACCGAGCAGCCCCGCCCATTTCCGCTGCCCCCGCTCGAACCCTCGACGGTCCACCACGGTGCAGCGAATCCACTTGACCAGCACCGCGCCATCGTACGGGGCCGGGAGGCACCCCGGCAGTCCCCGGCGGGCGCACGCGCTCCGGCCGCGCGCGCTCCCTCGCGCCCGGACCGGACGCGTCGACCGGACTTCCCATGAGCACCCGTCAGAAACCTTCTGTGGGAGCCGAGTTCTCCGACCCGTCCGGTTCGAGCCAGCAGGACGACGAGATCCGGCTCGTCACCGCCCGCCCCCTCCGGCGCCGGACCCTTTGTCACCGGCGCATGACACCATGAGTGACCGGCACGCGACCCGGGCCCCGCGCAGGGGCCGGCGGTACGAGGCGAGGCGCGCGGGGGCGCGCGGAGAGGGGAAGCACCATGAGCGGACTCAACAAAGGGGTGGGGCGCGTCGAGGTGACGCTCAAGTGGGACCCCGCCCCGGCCGGCGCGCCGGCCCACGACCTGGACCTCGTCGCCGGCGTCTTCACCGCCGACGACCCGCACGGCGCCCCGGCCCAGCTGGTGCACTTCGGCAGCCGCTCCCCGGACGGCACGATCACGCTCCACCGCGACAGCCGTACGGGCCAGGGGTTCGGCTACGACGAGGCCATGACCGTCGAGCTGGACCGGCTGGCCCCGAGGTACGCGCGCGTGGTGGTGGGCGTGGCGATACAGCAGAGCGGCGGGCGGATCTCCTTCGGCGACGTCACGGGCACGGGCGTACGGGTCCGCGAGGGCTACACGGACCTCCTGACCCACGACTTCGCGGACGTCCCGGGCGCCCTGTCGGCGACGGTCGTGGAGTTCACCCGCACCGGACCGGACGGCTGGGCGTACCGCCCGGTCCTCCGCGGCTTCGACGCCGACCCCCAGGCCTTCGGCGCGCTGCTCGGCTCCGAGGCCCCCTGATCCCCCTGGGGCACGCGGAAGGGGCGCCGACCGGTCGGTCGACGCCCCTCTCACGGACGGATCAGCTGCAGCCGCTGGTGGAGCCGCAGCCCTCGCAGATGTAGCAGGAGCCGGCCCGCTGCATCTTCGTGCCGCAGGAGAAGCAGAGCGGGGCGTCGGCGCTGATGCCGAGCTGCATCTCGACGAGCTCCGCCGAGGTGTGCGCCTGCTTCGGGGCCGGGACCTCGGCCTTGGGGGCCGGGGCGGTGGCGACGGCCTTCAGCTCCGGGGTGCGGGGCGCCGACTGGGCCAGGCCCTCGACGTCGACCTCGTCGTCCCCGGGCTGCTCGTACGAGCCGGTGTCCAGGTGGCGCTGGCGCTCCTCGGCCGAGTGGATGCCGAGGGCGGACCGGGTCTCGAAGGGCAGGAAGTCGAGCGCCAGGCGGCGGAAGATGTAGTCGACGATCGACTGCGCCATCCGCACGTCCGGGTCGTCCGTCATGCCGGCCGGCTCGAAGCGCATGTTGGTGAACTTCGAGACGTACGTCTCCAGCGGGACGCCGTACTGGAGGCCGACGGAGACGGCGATGGAGAAGGCGTCCATCATGCCGGCGAGGGTCGAGCCCTGCTTCGACATCTTCAGGAAGACCTCGCCGAGACCGTCGTCCGGGTAGGAGTTGGCGGTCATGTAGCCCTCGGCGCCGCCGACGGTGAAGGAGGTGGTGATCCCCGGGCGACCCTTGGGCAGGCGCTTGCGGACCGGGCGGTACTCGACGACCTTCTCGACGGCCTCGCGGATCGTCGCCTCGGTCTTCGCGGTGACCTCGGCCTTCTCGTCCTCCTTCTTCTTGGCGGAGAGCGGCTGGCCGACCTTGCAGTTGTCGCGGTAGATGGCGAGCGCCTTGACGCCCATCTTCCAGGCCTCGAAGTAGACCTCCTCGACGTCCTCGACCGTGGCCGTCTCCGGCAGGTTCACGGTCTTGGAGAGGGCGCCCGAGATCCACGGCTGGATGGCGGCCATCATGCGGACGTGGCCCATCGCGGAGATGGAGCGCTCGCCCATGGCGCAGTCGAAGACCTCGTAGTGCTCGGTCTTGAGGCCGGGGGCGTCGACCACGTTGCCGTGCTCGGCGATGTGGGCGACGATCGCCTCGATCTGCTCCTCCTGGTAGCCCAGGCGGCGCAGGGCCTGCGGGACGGTGCCGTTGACGATCTGCATCGAGCCGCCGCCGACGAGCTTCTTGAACTTGACCAGGGCGAGGTCGGGCTCCAGGCCGGTGGTGTCGCAGGACATCGCGAGGCCGATGGTGCCGGTGGGGGCGATGACCGAGGCCTGGGCGTTGCGGAAGCCGTTCTTGGCGCCGAGGCGGATCACGTCCTGCCAGGCCTCCGTGGCGGCGGCCCAGATCGGGGAGTCCAGGTCGTCCACGCGGACGGCCGTGGTGTTGGCGTCGGCGTGCTGCTTCATGACGCGCTGGTGCGGCTCGGCGTTGCGGGCGTAGCCGTCGTACGCGCCGACGACGGCGGCGAGTTCGGCGGAGCGCTTGTACGAGGTGCCGGTCATCAGGGAGGTGATGGCGCCGGCGAGGGCGCGGCCGCCGTCGGAGTCGTACGCGTGGCCGGTCGCCATCAGGAGGGCGCCGAGGTTGGCGTAGCCGATGCCGAGCTGGCGGAAGGCGCGGGTGTTCTCGCCGATCTTCCGGGTCGGGAAGTCGGCGAAGCAGATGGAGATGTCCATCGCGGTGATGACGAGCTCGACGACCTTGGCGAAGCGCTCGACGTCGAAGGACTGGTTGCCCTTGCCGTCGTCCTTGAGGAACTTCATCAGGTTCAGCGAGGCGAGGTTGCAGGACGTGTTGTCCAGGTGCATGTACTCGCTGCACGGGTTCGAGCCGTTGATGCGGCCGGACTCGGGGCAGGTGTGCCAGCGGTTGATCGTGTCGTCGTACTGGATGCCCGGGTCGGCGCAGGCCCACGCGGCCTCGGCCATCCTGCGGAAGAGCGCCTTGGCGTCGACCTCCTCGATGACCTCGCCGGTCATGCGGGCGCGCAGGCCGAACTTCCCGCCCTCCTCGACGGCCTTCATGAAGGCGTCGTTCACGCGGACGGAGTTGTTGGCGTTCTGGTACTGGACGGACGTGATGTCGTCGCCGCCCAGGTCCATGTCGAAGCCCGCGTCGCGCAGGGCGCGGATCTTCTCCTCCTCCTTGACCTTGGTCTGGATGAAGTCCTCGATGTCGGGGTGGTCGACGTCGAGGATGACCATCTTGGCCGCGCGGCGGGTGGCGCCACCGGACTTGATCGTGCCGGCGGAGGCGTCGGCGCCGCGCATGAAGGAGACCGGGCCGGAGGCGTTGCCGCCGGAGGAGAGCAGCTCCTTGGAGGAGCGGATGCGGGAGAGGTTCAGGCCGGCGCCGGAGCCGCCCTTGAAGATCATGCCCTCTTCCTTGTACCAGTCGAGGATGGACTCCATGGAGTCGTCGACGGACAGGATGAAGCAGGCGGAGACCTGCTGGGGCTGCGGGGTGCCGACGTTGAACCAGACCGGCGAGTTGAAGCTGAAGATCTGGTGCAGGAGGGCGTACGCCAGTTCGTGCTCGAAGATCTCGGCGTCGGCGGGCGAGGCGAAGTAGCCGTACTCCTCGCCGGCCTTCGTGTACGTCTTCACGATCCGGTCGATGAGCTGCTTGAGACCGGTCTCGCGCTGCGGGGTGCCGACCGCGCCGCGGAAGTACTTGCTGGTGACGATGTTGACCGCGTTCACCGACCAGAAGTCGGGGAACTCGACGCCGCGCTGCTCGAAGTTCACCGAGCCGTCGCGCCAGTTGGTCATGACGACGTCCCGGCGCTCCCACGTCACCTCGTCGTACGGATGCACGCCGGGGGTGGTGTGGATGCGCTCGATCCGCAGGCCCTTGCTCGCCGACTTGGCTCCCTTGGTGCGGGAACCACGTGCCGGGCCGCTCGCCGTCTCTGTCATGCCGCCTCCCATATACGGGCAAAACACACTTTGGCGCCCAGATAGTCCCAGGGCACCGTCTTCTGGTACGTCGTTCAGTACTGCTGCCACGAGGGCCGGAGGGCCGTTCGGGGCACGTCTGCCGGGCCGCGCGACGGCGGCCGGTCGCACCGGGCCGTCGTGCGGCCCGGACCGCCGGTCAGTCGGCGGCGGTGGCGGGAACGGGGACCTCTGGGGTCGCACCGCTCCCGGGGTTCTCGACGGGGGGCCGCACGCGGAGCTCCGCGATGGCGGCCTCGAAGTCCTCCAGGCTGTCGAAGGCCTTGTAGACGGACGCGAAGCGCAGGTACGCGACGAGGTCGAGTTCCCGCAGGGGGCCGAGGATCGCCAGACCCACGTCGTGGGTGGTCAGCTCGGCGCTGCCGGTGGCGCGCACCGCCTCCTCGACCCGCTGGCCGAGCTTGGCGAGGGCGTCCTCGGTGACCGGCCGCCCCTGGCACGCCTTGCGCACGCCGGAGATGACCTTGGTACGGCTGAAGGGCTCGGTGACGCCGGAGCGCTTCACCACCATGAGCGAGCAGGTCTCCACCGTCGTGAAACGACGGGAGCAGTCGGGGCACTGGCGACGGCGTCGGATGGACGTCCCGTCGTCGGTGGTGCGACTGTCGACGACACGGCTGTCGGGGTGCCTGCAGAAGGGGCAGTGCATTGGTTCCAAGGCCTCCCTCATGGCACGGCTGACGAGCCTCGCGCGGCCCGTCAAGGCCCTGCGAAGCGACCACCAGCATAGGTGATGCGAGCACCCCCGGCGGACCGGGACCACTACCCCTGGGTGGCCGATGACATCCAACCACTAGATCTTGGGTTGCGGGCGCTTCCGGGCCCTCCGCGTGTCGCGGCGCGCCCACTCCCGGGATTCCGCCCCGCCGGGTGTGACACTGCGAGGGTTCGCCGAAGGGATCGCGGGCTGTCGCGGGCGATCGGAGGGCGAGGGGACCCAGCGCCGAAGGCTACCGGAAGGCCCCGTTCGGGACGGCGGCGCGGTACCCCGGACGGCGGTGCGCATACACCTCTCACTAGACAGGTGTAAGACAATCCGCGAATTTTCACTCGAACGTGTGTTTGGCGCAACCTTTCGAAAGCTACTACCGTTGTGCCAGCCAGGGAGACCATTCGAGAGGGGCCGACGACGTGACCACCACCGCAGACAGTGCCACCATCACCGCCCAGGACCGCTCCCAGGGCCGACTCGAGGCGGTGCACGCCATGAGTGACGTAAACATGACCGGCGAGGAGCCCGGGCGCCCCGCCCGCGCCCTTCCCGGACGACCTCCCGGCATCCGGGCCGACAGCTCCGGCCTCACCGACCGGCAGCGCCGGGTCATCGAGGTCATCCGCGACTCGGTCCAGCGGCGGGGCTACCCGCCGTCGATGCGCGAGATCGGGCAGGCGGTGGGCCTCTCCAGCACCTCCTCGGTGGCGCACCAGCTCATGGCGCTGGAGCGCAAGGGCTTCCTCCGCCGCGACCCGCACCGCCCCCGGGCCTACGAGGTGCGCGGCTCCGACCAGCCGAGCACCCAGCCCACGGACACCACCGGCAAGCCCGCCGCGTCGTACGTCCCGCTGGTCGGCCGGATCGCCGCCGGCGGCCCGATCCTGGCCGAGGAGTCCGTCGAGGACGTCTTCCCCCTCCCCCGGCAGCTGGTCGGCGACGGCGAGCTGTTCGTCCTGAAGGTCGTCGGCGACTCGATGATCGAGGCCGCCATCTGCGACGGCGACTGGGTCACCGTCCGCCGCCAGCCCGTCGCGGAGAACGGCGACATCGTCGCCGCGATGCTGGACGGCGAGGCCACGGTGAAGCGCTTCAAGCGCGAGGACGGCCACGTCTGGCTGCTCCCGCACAACGCCGCGTACCAGCCCATCCCCGGCGACGAGGCCACCATCCTCGGCAAGGTCGTGGCGGTGCTGCGACGGGTGTGACCGCACCCCGTCGGCTCTGACCGGGCCCCGGAACCCCTGCGCCGGTTCCGGGGCCCTGCCGTGTCCGGGCCCGGTCGCTCCCGGGCCCGGTTCTCAGACGCTCGCCGCCTTCGAGGCCGCGTCGATGGCCGCGAGCGACTTCCGCACCTGGTTGCGGTCGGTGGTGTACCAGAAGTCGGGCAGCGAGGCCTTGAGGTAGCTGCCGTAGCGGGCCGTGGCGAGCCGGGGGTCCAGGACCGCCACGACGCCCCGGTCGCCGGTGGCCCGCACGAGACGGCCCGCGCCCTGGGCCATCAGCAGGGCCGCGTGGGTCGCCGCGACCGCCATGAAGCCGTTGCCCCCGGCCTCCTCGACGGCCTTCTGCCGGGCGCTCATCAGCGGGTCGTCCGGGCGCGGGAACGGGATCTTGTCCATGACGACCAGCTGGCAGCTGGGACCCGGGACGTCCACGCCCTGCCAGAGCGAGAGCGTGCCGAAGAGACAGGTCCGCGGGTCGGCGGCGAAGTTCTTGATCAGCTCGCCCAGGGTGTCCTCGCCCTGGAGCAGGATCGGCAGCTCGGGGACCCGGGTCCGCAGTTCCTCCGCCGCCTGCTGCGCCGCGCGCATGGAGGAGAAGAGGCCCAGGGTCCGTCCGCCGGCCGCCTGCATCAGCTCGGTGAGCTCGTCGAGCATGTCGCCCCGGTCCCCGTCGCGCGCGGGGCGCGAGAGGTGCTTGGCGACGTACAGGATGCCCTGCTTGGGGTAGTCGAACGGGGAGCCGACGTCGAGGCCCTTCCAGACCGGCAGGTCGTCCCCGGTGGTGCCCTCGGGGGCCAGGCCGAGCGAGGCGCCGACCCCGTTGAAGTCGCCGCCCAGCTTGAGGGTGGCCGAGGCGAGCACCACGGACCGCTCGGTGAACAGCTTCTCCCGGAGCAGACCGGAGACGCTGAGCGGCGCGACCCGCAACGAGGCGCCACTGTGTCGATATGCGGCTCCGCCGCGGGGCTCATGGCGCTCGTACCAGACGACGTCGTACTCGGACCCCTGCGTGATCCGCTCCGCGACGCCGTGGACGGTCTCCACCGAGGCCATGGCCTGCTTGCGCACGGCGTCCTCGTCCTGCACGGACCGGTCGCGGGTCGAGCCCAGGGCCGTGATCACGGCGCGGGCCGCGTCCCGCAGCGCCATCAGGGCGTACGCGAGGTCCTCCGGGATCTCCTCCAGACGGCCCGGCAGCGCCAGCTCCATGACCCGCTCGAAGCCCTCGGCGGCGGTCTGCAGCTGGTCGGCGACCTTCTCGTCCACGAGCTTCGCGGCCCGCCGCACCGCGCGGTTGACCTGGCCGGGGGTGAGCTCCCCGGTGGCGACGCCGGTCACGCGGGAGACCAGCTCGTGGGCCTCGTCGACGATCAGCACCTCGTGCTGCGGGAGCACCGGGGCGCCCTCGATGGCGTCGATGGCGAGCAGGGCGTGGTTGGTGACGACGACGTCCGCGAGCTTGGCGCGCTCGCGGGCCGCCTCCGCGAAGCACTCCGCCCCGTAGGCGCACTTGCTCGCGCCGAGGCACTCCCGGGAGGAGACCGAGACCTGGGACCAGGCCCGGTCGGAGACGCCCGGCGTCAGGTCGTCCCGGTCGCCGGTCTCCGTCTCGTCCGACCAGTCCCGCAGACGGATGAGGTCCTGGCCCAGCTTGCTGCTGGGCGCGGCCGCCTCGAAGGGGTCGAAGAGCCCCTCCTCCTCGTCCTGCGGCACCCCTTCGTGGAGCCGGTGCAGGCAGAGGTAGTTCGACCGGCCCTTGAGCATGGCGAACTGGGCGCGGCGGCGCAGCTGCGGGTGCAGCGCGTCGACCGTCCGGGGGAGGTCGCGCTCGACGAGCTGGCGCTGCAGCGCCAGGGTGGCCGTGGCCACCACCACCCGCTCCCCCTGGGCCAGCGCCGGCACGAGGTAGCCGAGCGACTTTCCGGTGCCGGTGCCGGCCTGGACGAGGAGGTGGGAGCTGTCGTCGATGGCCTCGGCCACGGCCTCGGCCATGGTGACCTGGCCGGGTCGCTCCGTGCCGCCGACGGCGGCGACGGCGGCGTGGAGGAGGTCGGGGAGGGATGGCTTCGTCATAGCCCTCCCACCCTAAGGGGAGGTGCTGACAGCCCGGTCACGCGAGTGGGTTCGGGACGGTTCCGTGGACGGCCGCGTGGGGGCGCTCGGACCGGTCCCGGTAGCCGTCCAGGTGCAGACGGTTGCGGTTGAGGCAGAGCCGTTCGATGCGGGGGGTGAGGAGGTCGAAGAGCTCGAAGCGCTCCTTCAGCTCGGGGAAGCGCGCCTGGTGGCGCAGGACCTCGGCGCGGACGAGGGCCCAGAAGTCCTCCTCGGGCACTCCGAGTTGCTCCTCGCAGAGCGGCGCCAGGTAGCGGAAGACGCCGACGAAGAGCCCCGAGTGGATGAACTGGGTCAGGAAACCGGGCTCCTCCGTCAACAGGACGTCGCGGACGTCGTCCGGAAGGGTGGCGTGTTCGGGAAGCGGGTGGGCACTGATGTTCACATCGTCGACGAAGTCCTTGATCGCCAGGCGGACGGGGACGTCGTCGGCGTCGTAGACGACGATCGCGTTCTCGCCGTGGGGCGAGAAGACGGTGCCGTAGCGGTAGAGGAAGTGCAGCAGCGGAGGGAGCAGAGCGGTGAAGAGGTGCTGGAGCCAGACGGCGGGGGCTAGCCCCGAGCGCTCGACGAGTTCGGCGACGAACGCACGGCCGGCCGGGTCCGTGTGGAGGAGGGCGGCGAGGGTGCGGGCTCGCTCGCCCGGCGGCAGCCTCAGGGGCTCGCGCCAGATCGCGCCGAGCAGTTCCTTGTACTGGTAGGGGACTTCGGGCAGCCGGTCGTACAGCGGGTGCTCGACGGTGACGGAGGCGACCTCCCCGAGCAGGATCACGCGGCACTCGTCCCGGAGGAACGGATCGGCGTCGCGCAGTCCGTGGACCCAGGAGGTCACGGCGGGGGCGGCGAGGGTGCGTTCGGTGGGCAGTCCGCGCCAGACGAGGGTGTTGAGCACGGAGAGGGGGAGCTTGACGGTGTGCCGGTCGGGGCGGCTGGTGTTGAGGAAGGTGCGGACGGACTGCTGCGGCAGGCGGAGGTCGCCGTCGGCGGGGAGGGGGACGACGTCCCCGGCGGCGACGGCCGGCGCGTAGAGGGGGAGCAGGATCTCGTCCCACTGCCAGGGGTGGACGGGGAGCAGGAGGTAGTCGTCGGGCGCGTGGCCGCGGGCGGTGAGGGCGGCGCGGAAGGCGGCGCGGACCTCGGGGTCGAGTTCCCGGGTGTAGAGGAGGTCGGGATTCTCCAGGCCGGGGACGCCCCGGTAGGCGGCGAGGCGGGTACTGACGGCGATCCACGGCAGCCGGGCGGGGCGGCGCGCCTCGGGGGCCCAGCGGGCGGCGTCGGAGGCGGAGAAGCCGATGCGTCCCTTGTTGAGGACGAGCCAGGGGTGGCCGGTCTGGTGGCCTTCGAGTTCGGCGTAGGAGAGCTCGGCCAGCTCGTGCGCGGGGAGGGCCGTGTGGTCGAGGCGGGTGTCGGCGGCGAGGGTGGCGGAGAGTTCGCGGATGAGGTGGCCGAGGGTGGCGCCGTCGAGCCGGAGGAGGCCGCGGGCACGGACCAGGAAGTCGAAGGGATCGGTCAGGGGCCGGCCCTCGTGGGTGATCGAGTCGGCGGCGACGCGCCAGCCGTCGTAGGCGCCGCGGCGGGCGCGGAAGCTGAGCGTGGTGCCGTCGTCGAGGCGCAGCGTGTGACGGTCGGGGGCGCTGTCCTCGTCCACGGCGGGGACGGGTTCGAGGACCTCCTCGTACGCGAACTCGGCGAGGAGCTTGGCGAGGAGGCGGGAGGAGGCGCGGGCCCAGGCGGCGGCGTTCAGCTCGGGGGGCGCGAGCAGTTCGGGCACGGGGGGCTCGGATGCGGGGCGTTCGGGTGCGGGTGCGGGGGCCTGGGCCGGGATCGGGGCCGGGACGGGAGGGACGGGTCGTACGGAGTCGTGGGGTGCAGGGGACGTCGACACGAGGACTCCTCGGGGTGGGAACCGCTGTGGGACGAGCGGTGTACGCAAGGGAGGGGACGGGTTCAGAGGACGTGCCGCAGGGCGCGGTCACGGATCATGAGGGCGGCCTTCTTGTCGGGCAGGTCGACTTCCGCCGCGTAGCGGAAGCCGCCGCCGAGGAAGGCCGAGACGGAGGGGGTGTTGCGGAGGTCGGGTTCGGCGAGGACCCGGGTGCACCGGGGACGGTGGTCGAGGATCAGGTCGGCGACCGCCCGCAGGAGCGTGGTGCCGATGCCCCGGCCCCGGTCGGTGACGCCGCCGATGAGCAGGTGGACGCCCGTGTCGTGGGGGCGTGCCGGGTAGTGCCGGGCGAGCGGGTCGAGGTCGGCGCGGTAGACCTCGAAGTAGCTCATGGGCGTGCCGTCGAGCAGGCCGAGGCAGGGGACGCTCCGGCCGTCGCCCTCCAGTTGGGCGCGGAGGTGTTCGGCGGTCACGGTCTCGGGTCCGGCGAGTTCCCAGAAGGCGGAGACGGCGGGGTCGTTCATCCACCGGACGAGGAGCGGCAGGTCCCGTTCGAGCCGGACGGGGACGAGCCGGAAGGAGCCCGCCGGGGTGACGGCGGGGCTCCAGGAGGCGACGGAGTCGAGCAGGTCGCCGTCGAGGAGCTCCCGGTGCGGGAGGCCGCCCCGGAAGAGGACGCCGGAGGGGGCGCCGGGGGTAGGGGCAACGGGAGTGGGAGCGACAGGGGTGGGAGCGGGTGTGTCGGAAACGGAGGGGGTGGAGGTGGTGGGGGCATCGGGGGCGGCCGGGGGCTGGGGTGGTGCTCCCCGGGTGAGGAGGGCGACGAGGTCGTCGACCCTCAGGTCGAGGGTGTCGTCCCCCGGCGGGTCGACCGGGGGGCGGGTGGGTGACACGGTGTCGCTCTCCTCTCGGCGGTGCGGTCGGGCGTGGGGTCGTCGGCGGGTCAGGCGCGGAGGGGGTTGGTGACGGTGACGTAGACGGACTGGGTGTCGACCGGGCCGACGAGTTCGTCCAGGCCGTGCAGACGGGTGAGGAGGTTGGCCTTGCTGCGCAGGGTCGCGGCTTCCAGGAGCCGGTGCGGGAGGGGTGAGCCCAGGCCGGTGGCGGAGGTGAGGAAGCTGCGGAGGGCGGCGAGCAGGACGCGTTCGTCGGCGAGGTGCTGGGCGCCGAAGGCGCCGATCAGGCCGAGGACGTTGTTGATGCCGAGGTAGTAGGCGAAGCGTTCGTCGGTGACCTGGTCGGAGACGAAGGTGTCGCTGTGGGCGCCGATGCCGGGGAGGCGGCTCTCCAGCTCGCTCCGGTGGGACTCGCGGAAGTAGTAGCCCTGGTTGTCGCGGTAGCGGCCGCCGACCGGCCAGCCGTCCGGGTCCAGGAGCACCAGGGTGTTCTGCTGGTGGGCCTCCAGGGCGATGCCGGCGTGTCCGTCGAGCCAGAGGACGGGGCGGACGACCTGGTCGAGGTAGCGGAGGAACCACTCGGTGGCGACGGCTGCGGCGGGGCGGCCGGTGCGGGCGGCGAGCCGGCCGATGACGTCGGCGAGCCGGGAGCGCATGGCGGTGGCTCCGGGCCAGGGGCGGGGGGCGGTGAGGGCGGCGATGCAGACGGCGTCGTCGCCGGGGCCGAAGGGGTTGTGGCGGATCATCACGTCGAGGCCGGGGACGGGAGTGCCGTCCGGGGTGTCGACGGCCAGCCAGGCGGGGTCGCGGACGATGTCGAAGCCCGGGTGGGCGGCCTGCCACTCGTCGACGAGGCCGGTCCGGAGCAGCCGGTGGACCTCGACGCCCCGGTGGAGTTCCTTGCGGAGGTTCTCGCGGCGGGAGTTGGTGATGCGCAGGCCGAGGGAGAGCTTGAGCATGGCCGGGGCGCCGGGGCGGTGCACGGTGCGGATGGAGGAGGTGGGGTGCCAGGGGGTGCCGTGGGGTCCGAGGTCGTGGAGGAGGCCGCCGTCGAGGAGGGCGCGGACGTCGGGGCGGTGGCGGAGTTCGCGGGCCTGCCAGGGGTGGAGGGGCAGGGGCACGGTGCCGGTGGGGACCGCGAGCCCTTCCGCGAGGCCGAGGGCGAGCTGTTCGGCGGTGACGGGGCGGCCCTGTTCGGTCCAGGCGGAGTCGGAGGCCAGGAGGGAGCGGTCGACGGCGAACCAGTGGAGGGGGAAGGCGCCGTGCAACTCGGGTGAGTAGAGGCGGCTCTCGGCCTCGGTGAGGCCTTCGCGGCTCTTGGGGGTGGGGTGGAGCGGGTGGCCGAGCAGGAGGGACTGCTCGGCGGCGAGGAAGAGGTCGGCGTCCGGGTGCGGCTGGGGCCGGCGGCGGCGTTCGGTGATGAAGTCGGCGGTGCGGCGGGCGGAGTCGGCGACCCGGCCGACGAGTTCGGTGCCCTCGGGGCGGCCGGTCTCCCGGCTGAGGAGGGCGGCGACGGTGACCGCGTCGGCGGGCGGCGCCGAGGAGGGGAGCCCTTCGAGGACGGGGGCGCCGAAGCGGTGCCAGCCGGTGGGCGACCAGTAGTGGACGGGGACGAGGAGGGCGGTGCCGCTGGCGTCGAGGGGGACGCGCAGGGTGGTGGAGGCGGGGGCGGGGAGGTTCTTCTCCCGGACCCAGCAGCGCAGGAGGTTCTCGACCGCGGCCGTGTCGGCGGCGCGCGCCGCGTCGGGATCGTCCAGGGGGTCGGCGGTCCGGGAGGCCCGGGGGCCGTGCGGTCCGGCGTGCTGGTGCGGGACGGTGGGGTCCCCGGAACGGGGGCACTCGGCTCCGGGGGCGAAGGTCCCGGCCGCGAGGGGGTCGGCGGCGAGGAGGGGTGCGGTGGCGGGCGCCGGGGAGGTGGGCGTGGCGTTCACGGGCTTCCTTGGGGGGTGGGGCCGGGGGCGGTCCGGGGGCGGTGGGACGGCCCGGGGGCGGGCCTGGGGGCGGGGGCCCGGCGGGAGGGGGGCGGGTGGGGGATGCGGGCCCGTTCGGCGGCGGCGAGGGCGTCGGCGAAGCGGTCCAGGACGGCGGTGGCCTGCTCGTCGGTGAGGGTGAGCGGCGGCAGGAGCCGGACCACCGCGGAGTGGCGGCCGCCGAGTTCGACGATGAGTCCGCGGGCCAGACACTCCTGCTGGACGGCGAGGGCCAGGGCGGGGGCGGCGGGCGGGACCGTGTCGTCCGGTCCGGCCGCGTCGGGGTCGACGAGTTCGACGCCGATCATCAGGCCCCGGCCGCGGACGTCGCCGACGCACGGGTGGGCCGCGGCGAGGCCCCGGAGCTGTCCGAGGATGCGGGCGCCGAGGGTGCCGGCCCGTTCGGCCAGCTTGTTCTCGCGGACGTACGCGAGGGTGGCCGTGCCGGCGGCCATGGCGAGCTGGTTGCCGCGGAAGGTGCCGGCGTGGGCGCCGGGTTCCCAGGCGTCGAGCGCGGAGCGGTAGACGACGACGGCGAGGGGGAGGGAGCCGCCGATGGCCTTGGAGAGGACCATCACGTCGGGTACGACGCCGCTGTGCTCGACGGCCCAGAAGGCGCCGGTGCGGCCGACCCCGGTCTGGACCTCGTCGACGACGAGGGGGATGGAGCGGTCGGCGGTGATGCGACGCATCCGGCGCATCCAGTCGTCGGGGGCGGGGATGACGCCGCCCTCGCCCTGGACGGCCTCGACGATCATTCCGGCAGGGGTGGTGACGCCGCTCTTGGGGTCGTCGAGGAGGCTCTCGGTCCAGCGGGCGGAGAGTTCCGCGCCGTGTTCGCCGCCGACGCCGAAGGGGCAGCGGTAGGGGTGGGGGTAGGGCAGCCGGGTCACGCGGACGTCGCGGGCCCCGCCGGAGGCGGCGAGGGCTCCGGAGGTCATGCCGTGGTAGGCGCCGGTGAAGGCGAGGAGCCCGTCGCGGCCGGTGGCGGTGCGGACGAGGGTGAGGGCGGCCTCGACGGCGTCGGTGCCGGCCGGTCCGCAGAACTGGACGCGGGCGTCGTCGGCGAGGTCGCCGGGGAGGGTGGCGAACAGTTCGGTGGTGAAGGCGTCCTTGAGGGGGGTGGCGAGGTCGAGGACGTGGAGGGGGGCGCCCGAGTCGAGGACCTTCTTGACGGCTTCGAGGACCACGGGGTGGTTGTGGCCGAGCGCGAGCGTCCCGGCGCCGGAGAGGCAGTCGAGGTAGCGGCGGCCGTCGGCGCCCTCGATGGTCAGGCCCCGGGCCCGCACGGGCACGATCGGCAGGGAGCGGGCGTAGGTGCGGGCGGCGGACTCGCGCAGGGACTGGCGGCGCAGGATCCCCTCGTACCCGGTGCCCCGCACCGTCCGTCCCGACGGGGAGACCTGTCCCCCTTCGGCGCTTTCGGGCGGTTCGGGGCTTTCGCCCGCCCGGTTCGGCGCGCTCGCCTGGTTCGGCGCGTCCGCCCGGTTCGGCGCGTCCGCCGGGGCCGGCGGGGCGTGCGGCTCCGCCGGGACGGCCGGAGCTGATTCGGTCACGGCCACGGCTCGGTGTCCTCCCGCTGTAACAGTTGCGTTGCACATCGGGACATCGTGGAGCTGCCGCAAGGGCCCTCCCCGGCGCCTCCGTTGTGTCCCCCGTACGTACCAACGACGGGAACTCCCCGGGATCACGGGCCGGAGGCAAGTTCTTGGCGTGTCCCGGATCACGGCACGGCAACGGCCGAACGGTGCCCGGAACCACCGGCGGGGCGCGTACCGTCCCCTCCGTCACCGGCATAGTGGGGGCCGTCGGCCGCGATCCGCCGGGATCCGGCCACTGCTCACCGACGAGCAAGCCGTACAAGTTGACGTAGTCCCAGGGGGATCACGAGATGCGATCGATTCGTCCGCTGCTGACGGCGGCTGCCGCCGTCGCGGCGCTGACGCTCACCGTTACGTCCTGCGGGCCGAGCGAGGAGAACGCGGGAGACAAGCCCAGCGCGCCCGCGAGCCCGAACCCGGCCGAGAAGATCAAGATTCCGGAGGACCTGAAGGACCGCCTGAAGGAACACGGGATCGACCTCGACAAGTGGCGCGACGGCGAGTGGAAGAACTGGGACCGCGACAAGTGGCTGCGTGAGGCCAAGGACTTCGTCAACCCGATCATCGAGGACCTCTGGGACCCGGACCGGATGCGGGAGGCCGAGCGCCCCGACAAGCCGGTCGAGGAGGAGGACATCTCGGGCGACGAGGGCGTCACCGACCCGACTCCGGCCCCGGTGCGGGCGAAGCCCGTGGACGCGAAGTACCACGACAACGCCCCCGAGTCCGGCAAGGTCTTCTTCGACGGCCCCGAGGGCTCCATGGTCTGCTCGGCCACGGTCGTGAAGGACCCGGCGCACCCGGGCAGGTCCAACATGGTCTGGACGGCCGGCCACTGCGTGCACAAGGGCAAGAAGGGCGGCTGGTACCGCAACATCGCCTTCGTGCCCTCGTACAACGACGCGGCGCTGGCGACCTCCGACCTGGAGAAGGCGTCCCGCGAGCAGATCGCCCCGTACGGCGTGTGGTGGGCGGAGTGGGTCAAGACCTCCGACCAGTGGATCGCCGAGGGCGCGAACACCGGCGGCGCGGGCGCTCCCTACGACTTCGCCGTCATCAAGGTGACCCCGGAGAAGGGTTCCTCGGCCAAGTCCCTGGAGGAGACGGTCGGCTCGGCGCTTCCGGTGGAGTTCAACGCGCCCGCCGTGCCGAAGATCGCGAGCATGACGGCGACCGGCTACCCGGCGGCCGCGCCGTTCGACGGCCAGAAGATGTTCCAGTGCCAGGACAAGCCGGGCCGGCTGTCCCTGAAGGCGAACCAGCCGACGATGTACCGCATCGGCTGCACCATGACCGGCGGTTCGTCCGGCGGCGGCTGGGTGGCCAAGGGCGCCGACGGCAAGCCGGCGCTGGTGTCGAACACCTCGATCGGCCCGGCCTCGGCCGGCTGGCTCGCGGGTCCGCGCCTCGGCCCGGAGGCCAAGGGCATCTTCGACGAGGTCAGCAAGAAGTACGCCGGACAGTAGGACGGCGCGGAGGCGGGACCCCCGGGTCCCGCCTCCACCCATGTCCCACCCGTCCCGAGGGCCGCGCCGGATCGCGGCCGGCCCCGGGCCCGGGGCCACACCTCAGGGGGAAACCACCACATGCGCTCCGTACGACTCATACCCGCGGCCCTCGGCCTGGTGACGGCGCTCGCGCTGACCGCCACGGCCTGCGGCCCCACCGAGACCCCGGCGGCCGGCAAGCCGGCCGGCGGGACGAGCGGTTCCGCACCCGCCGACGCCGGGAACGGCGACGCGGGCCTCACCGGGGACCTCGCCGACAAGCTCAGGAAGCACGGCGTCGACCCGGACAAGTGGAGGGACGGCGAGTGGAAGAACTGGGACAGGGACGCCTGGCTCCGTGAGGCCGAGGACTTCGTCAACCCGGTGATCGAGGGGCTCTGGGACCCGGCGCGGATGCAGTCCGCGAAGAGCCCGGACCAGACGATCACGGCGCAGGCCGGCACCGGCGGCACCGACCCGACCCCCCGGCCCGTGCGGGCGCAGCGCGAGAAGACCCCGTACCACCGCAACGCGGCCCCGGTCGGCAAGATCTTCTTCGACGCGCCGCAGGGCCACATGGTCTGCTCCGGCACCATCGTGAAGGACCCCCGCCGGCCCGGGAAGTCGAACCTGGTCTGGACGGCCGGACACTGCGTCCACGCGGGCAAGAAGGGCGGCTGGTACCGCAACATCACCTTCGTGCCCGCCTACAACGACCTGGGCAAGTCCCCCGCCGCGCTGAGCAATGCGAAGCCGCACGAGGTGTACCCGTACGGCCAGTACTGGGCCGACTGGGCCGTGACCTCGAACGACTGGATCAGGTCCGGCGGCACCAACCAGGCCTGGCCGTACGACTACGCCGTGCTGCACGTGAAGCCGCAGCGGGGCGGCAAGTCCCTGGAGGAGACCGTCGGCGCCGCCCTGCCGGTGGACTTCTCCGCCCCGGCGCCCGCGCGGGCGGGGACGATCGGCGCCTGGGGCTACCCGCAGGCCACCCCGTACAACGGCGTGATCATGCACAAGTGCCTGGACCGGGCGACGCGGCTCACCACGGCGCCCGCGACCCCGGTGATGTACCGGATCGGCTGCACGATGACCGCCGGTTCGTCCGGCGGCGGCTGGTTCCGGGTGCTGCCGAACGGGAAGACGGCGCTCGTGTCGAACACCTCGATCGGCCCGGCCGGCAGCAACGGCTGGCTCGCCGGACCGCAGCTGGGCAGCGGCGCCAGGGCGGCCCACGAGATGGTCAGCAAGAAGTTCGCCGGCTGACCCGCACCGCACGGAGAACGGCCGAAGGCGCCGGTCCCCTCCCGGAAGGGAGGAGGCCGGCGCCTTCGGCGTACGCGATGCGGGAGCGTCAGTGCGCGGCGGGCACGAACGGCGCCAGGAGCGCCGCCAGTTCCTCGTGCACCCTGGCCTTGAGCAGGGTGCCCTCGGGGGTGTGCTCCTCGGACTCCAGCTCGCCCTCGGCGTGCACCCGCGAGACCAGACCGCCCTGCGTGTACGGCACGAGGGCCTCGATCTCGACCTTCGGGCGCGGCAGTTCGGCGTCGATGAGCGCCAGCAGCTCCTCGATGCCCTGGCCCGAGCGGGCCGAGACGGCGAGGGAGTGCTTCTCCACGCGCAGCAGCCGCTGGAGGACCAGGGGGTCCGCCGCGTCCGCCTTGTTGATGACGACGATCTCCGGCACGTTCACCGCGCCGACGTCCCGGAAGACCTCGCGCACGGCGGCCAGCTGCTCCTCCGGGGCGGGGTGCGAGCCGTCCACCACGTGCAGGATGAGGTCGGAGTCGCCGACCTCCTCCATGGTGGAGCGGAACGCCTCGACCAGGTGGTGCGGCAGGTGCCGGACGAAGCCGACCGTGTCGGCCAGGGTGTAGACCCGGCCGGTGGGCGTCTCGGCCCGGCGGACGGTCGGGTCGAGCGTGGCGAACAGCGCGTTCTCCACGAGGACGCCCGCGCCCGTGAGCCGGTTGAGCAGGGAGGACTTGCCGGCGTTGGTGTAGCCCGCGATGGCGACCGACGGCACGTTGTTGCGGCGCCGCTCCTGCCGCTTGACGTCGCGGCCGGTCTTCATCTCGGCGATCTCCCGGCGCATCTTCGCCATCTTCTCGCGGATGCGGCGCCGGTCGGTCTCGATCTTGGTCTCACCGGGACCGCGGGTGGCCATGCCGCCACCGCCGCCGCCACCCATCTGCCGGGAGAGCGACTGGCCCCAGCCGCGCAGTCGCGGCAGCATGTACTGCATCTGCGCGAGCGCGACCTGCGCCTTGCCCTCTCGGGACTTGGCGTGCTGGGCGAAGATGTCGAGGATGAGGGCGGTCCGGTCGACCACCTTGACCTTGACGACGTCTTCGAGGGCGATGAGCTGGCCGGGGCTGAGCTCGCCGTCGCAGACGACGGTGTCGGCACCGGTCTCGACCACGATGTCCCGCAGCTCGCGCGCCTTGCCCGAGCCGATGAAGGTGGCCGGGTCCGGCTTGTCGCGGCGCTGGATCACGCCGTCGAGCACGAGGGCGCCCGCCGTCTCGGCGAGGGCCGCGAGCTCCGCGAGGGAGTTCTCCGCGTCCTGCACCGTCCCCGAGGTCCAGACGCCGACCAGCACGACGCGCTCCAGGCGCAGCTGGCGGTATTCGACCTCGGTGACGTCCTCGAGCTCGGTGGAGAGGCCGGCGACGCGGCGCAGGGCCGCGCGCTCGGAGCGGTCGAACTGGTCGCCGTCCCGCTCTCCGTCGATCTCGTGGCTCCAGGCGACGTCCTCTTCCATCAGGGCATCGGCCCGAAGGCTCTCGGTACGGCTCGTCTCCGCGAAGCTCTGGTTGTCCTGGGAAGGGGATGAAGAGGAGGTCATTGGATCCTTACGTCTGAGGAGAGAAAGAGTGTGTGCCGGTGACAACGCGCGCGGGCGCCGGAAGATTCCCGGACCCGGCCGCGCCGCCGACCGGACGATGGTGACACGCCCCGCCGGGACCCGTCATCCGGGTTTCGGCGCGCCTCCCGCCGGGTTGCTGCGCCAGTCCGGGTGCCCGGGCATGGGCGGGGTCTTCTCCCCGTACAGCCAGTCCCGGAGGAAGCCGGTGAGGTCGCGGCCGGCGGTGCGGCCGGCCAGGGCGACGAAGTCGGCGGTGGTGGCGTTCCCGTCGCGGTACCGGGTGACCCAGGCCCGCTCCAGGCGCCGGAAGGCGTCGGTGCCGATCTCCTGGCGGAGCGCGTAGAGGACGAGGGAGCTGCCGTCGTAGACGACGGGCCGGAAGAGGCTGATCTTGTGGTCCGGCGAGGGGGGCTCGGGGGCGGCCGGGGGCCCGCCGGCCGCCCGCCATCCGTCGGAGGCGGCGTAGGCGGCCTTCATGCGCCGCTCCAGGGACCGGCCGGCGGTCTCCTCGGCGTACAGGGCCTCGTACCAGCTGGCGTGTCCCTCGTTGAGCCACAGGTCGGACCAGCTGCGGGGCGAGACGCTGTTGCCGAACCACTGGTGGGCCAGCTCGTGGACCATGATCGAGTCGACGTACCACTCGGGGAGGGCGGTGTCCGCGAAGAGGCGGCGCTCGAAGAGCGAGAGGGTCTGGGTCTCCAGCTCGAAGCCCGTGGTGGCGTCGGCGACGAGCACCCCGTACGTCTCGAAGGGGTACGGGCCGACCTGCCGCTCCATCCACTCCACGTGCCCCGGCGTCCTGCGGAGCCAGGGTTCCAGGAGCTCCCGGTCGGCGGTGGGCACCACGTCCCGCAGGGGCAGGCCGTGGGGGCCCGCGCGGTGGACGACGGTGGAGCGGCCGATGGAGATCTGGGCGAGCTCGGTGGCCATGGGGTGGCGGGTGCGGTAGGTCCAGGTGGTGGTGGAGCCGTGGCGGACGCGGCCGGCGGGCAGTCCGTTGGCGACGGCGGTGAGGCCGTCGGGGACGGTGATCCGGAAGGTGAAGTACGCCTTGTCCGCCGGGTGGTCGTTGGACGGGAAGACCCGGTGGGCGGCGTCGGCCTGGTTGGCCATGGCGAGGCCGTCGCCGGTGCGGACCCAGCCGCCGGTGTCGGCGGGACCGGAGGGGTCGCTGGTGTGGGTGACGGTGATCCGGACCGGTTCGCCCGCCTCGACGGGGACCGCGGGGGTGACGACCAGGTCCTCGCCGCGGCTGGTGTGGGCGGCGGGGCGGCCGTCGACGGTGACGGCGGAGACCTCGCCGTGGGTGAAGTCGAGGTTGATCCGCTCCAGGTCGTCGGTGGCGAGCGCGTCGATCCTGGTGACGGCGGAGAGCGGCTTGTCGTTCGCGCCGGGGTAGGCGACGTCGAGGGTGTACGCGAGGACGTCGTAGCCCGGGTTGCCGAGGTGCGGGAAGAGCGGGTCGCCGATGCCGAGCGGCGCGGGGGCGGGCAGGGCGGCGGCGACGAGCCCGGCCGAGGAGGCGACCAGGGCGGCGGAGCGGAGCCACCGGGCGCGGGGCGGGAGGGCGTGGTCGAACGGCACGGGGGGACGGGCGAACGGCATGGGCCAGGGCCTTTCCGGAGGACTGGACCTACGGCTACCAGGGCTTTCGCCGCGCGCCCCGGCGGCTCGCCCGCCCGCCACCCGAAGGGGGTCGCGCCCGGGGGTCACGTGCCGGTCTCCCGTGCGCCGGTCACGTCCGGCGGGGGCGGGGTGACGCGCGGTGGCGGGCGCGGCTGACGTCGTACACCCCGGGCACGTCCCGCATGGCCCGCATGAGGGCGGGCAGCTCCGCCGCGTCGGGGAGGTGGAGGGTGTACGTGTGGCGGACCCGCTGCTCGCTGGGCGGCTCGACGGTCGCGGAGACGACCGCGGCCCCGGCGGCGGCGATGGCCTCGGTGAGGTCGGCGAGGAGTCCGGGCCGGCCGAAGGACTCGGCGACGAGGGTGACCCTGCCCTGGGCGGTGTCGCCCCAGCGGACGGCGACGGGGGCGCGGCCGACCCGGCGCATGGCGTCGGCGGAGGCGCAGCCGGAGCGGTGGACGGTGACCGATCCGCCGCGCACCCGGAAGCCGGTGATCTCGTCGGGGGGCACGGGGGTGCAGCACCCGGCGGGCCGGACGGCGGCGGGCGGCTCGCCGTCCAGGTCGGCGTGGAGTTCGGCGCCGGAGCGGCGGGCGGTGGCCGGGCGGGGGTCGGGCCGTGTCCCGGGCTGGGCGTCGGGCCGGGACGGGAGCCGGGGTTCGGCGGTCTCGGGGTGGGCCCGCAGCCACTCGGCGATGGCGATCCGGGCGGCGGGGGTGCGGGCGTGGTCCAGCCACTCCGGGGACGGGCCGGAGACGGGGTCCTGGGCGAGCAGGAGCTGGACGGTGTCGCCGTCGCCCAGGACGGTGCTCAGGGGTGCGAGGCGCCCGTTGACGCGGGCGCCGTGACAGGAGTGGGCGGCCTCTCCGTACTGGGCGTAGGCGGCGTCGACGCAGCTGGCGCCGGCGGGCAGGCTGATCGTGCCGGGGGCGCTCCCGTCGGCGCGGAAGACGGTGATCTCGTCGTCCTCGGCGAGGTCGGCGCGCAGGGAGGTCCAGAAGGTGTCCGGGTCGGGGGCGGACTGCTGCCAGTCGAGAAGGCGGGAGAGCCAGCCGGGCCGGGTGGGGTCGACGCGCTCGCCGTCCTCGGGCGCCGTGCCGTCCGCCTGCTCGGGCGGCTCCTGGCCCACGTGGGGGTTGCCGAGGGCGACGACCCCGGCCTCCGCGACCTTGTGCATCCGGTGGGTGCGGATGAGGACCTCGGCCACGGCCCCGTCAGGGGCGGCGACGGCGGTGTGCAGGGACTGGTACAGGTTGAACTTGGGCGCCGCGATGAAGTCCTTGAACTCGGAGATCACCGGGGTGAAGCAGGTGTGCAGCTCCCCGAGGACCCCGTAGCAGTCGGCGTCCTCGGCGACGAGCACGAGGAGCCGGCCGAAGTCGCAGCCGCGCAGCTCGCCGCGCTTGAGGCGGACGCGGTGGACGGAGACGAAGTGCCGGGGCCTGACGAGGACTTCGGCGGCGATGCCCGCCTCGCGCAGGACGGCGTCGACCTGCTCCGCGACGGCGCCGAGCGCGTCGGGGGCGTGCGGGTTTCCGGCGATGAGCGCGCGCGTGGTCTCGTACTCCTCGGGGTGGAGGATGGCGAAGACCAGGTCCTCCAGCTCGGTCTTGAGGGCCTGGACGCCGAGCCGTTCCGCGAGCGGGATGAGGACGTCCCGGGTGACCCTGGCGATCCGGGCCTGTTTCTCGGGGCGCATGACGCCGAGGGTCCGCATGTTGTGGAGGCGGTCGGCGAGCTTGATCGACATGACCCGGACGTCGTTGCCGGTGGCGACGAGCATCTTGCGGAAGGTCTCGGGTTCGGCGGCGGCGCCGTAGTCGATCTTCTCGACCTTGGTGACGCCGTCGACGAGGTAGGCGACCTCGTCGCCGAACTCCCGGCGGACCTGATCGAGCGTCACCTCGGTGTCCTCGACGGTGTCGTGGAGGAGGGAGGCGGTCAGGGTGGTGGTCTCGGCGCCCAGCTCGGCCAGGATGAGGGTGACCGCGAGCGGATGGGTGATGTACGGCTCGCCGCTCTTGCGGAACTGGCCGCGGTGCGAGGACTCGGCCAGGACGTACGCCCGGCGCAGCACCGTCAGGTCGGCCTCGGGATGGTGGGCGCGGTGCGCCTCGGCCACGTGACCGATGGCGTCGGGCAGCCGGTCGCGGGGGGCCGGTCCGGCGGTGGCGCCGAGCAGGGCGGCGCGGCCGAGCCGGCGCAGGTCGATGCGGGCGCGTCCGCGTCTGCGGACGGTCGTGTCGGCGGCGGCGTCCTCCGCCGCGCTCACAGGGTTGGTGGCCTCTGCGCTCATGGGGCACCTCCGGCGACAGACCGGCGGTGGGCGGGCCAGGCGTGCCCGGGGGCCGGTGCTTGATGCTACCGACCCCACCACGCGGCGCAGTCACGCTCTCGCTCAGCGTGAATCGGATCACCCATTCGAGCGATAATTCAGTCGTTGACAGTTTCGATTCCGGGGGCTGCGGCGTTCGCGGGGCCCTCGGCGAGCCAGGCGGGGTCGAGGGTGCCCTCGGCGACGATGACGGCCGGGCCGGTCATGTCGATCCGCCCGTCGGGGTGCTCGGTGATGACCAGGGTCCCGCCGAGGACGTCGACGGTGTACGTGACGGGGGTGCCGGTGTCGGCGGGGTCGGCGCCGTCCCGGCGGGCGGCGGCGACGGCGACGGCGCACGCGCCCGTGCCGCAGGAGCGGGTCTCGGCGGCGCCGCGCTCGTGGACGCGCATGGCGACGTGGCGGGGGCCCCGGTCGACGACGAACTCGATGTTCACCCCGTCCGGGTAGACCGAGGCGGGCGCGTGGGCGGGCTCGGTGAACAGGGTCCCGGCGTGGTCGAGGTCCTCGACGAAGGCGACCGCGTGCGGGTTGCCCATGTTCACGTTGCGGGAGGGCCAGCTGCGGCCGCCGACGGTGATCGTGGCGGTGGCCTCGGGGAGGACCGCGCGGCCCATGGCGACGGTGACGGAGCCGTCCTTGTCGAGGTGGACGCGCTTGATCCCGCCCCGGGTGGCGACGGCGACCTCGCCGGCGGTGACGTGCCCGGCGTGCTCCAGGTAGCGGGCGAAGACCCGGACCCCGTTGCCGCACATCTCGGCGACCGAGCCGTCGGCGTTGCGGTAGTCCATGAACCACTCGGCCTCGTCGGCCAGGTGCCGGGCCTCGGGGTGGGCGGCGCTGCGCACGACGTGCAGCAGCCCGTCGCCCCCGATGCCGGCCCGCCGGTCGCAGAGCCGGGCGACGACGGCCGGGGGCAGGTCGAGGGCGTTGTCCGCGTCGGGGACGATCACGAAGTCGTTCTCGGTGCCGTGGCCCTTGAGGAAACGGAGCGGGGAGGTCTGCGCGCTGGTCACGAGATCAACTGTACGGGGCGGGGGCGTGCGGGTGCCGCGGGGCGGGCCCGGCGGGGGCGGGCCGGGGCGTACGGGCCCCTGCGCGGGGTCAGCGGAGGCGGGCCACGCGCCAGACCGCGAGGGTCACCAGGGCCCCGATGGTCGCCACGTACAGGGCGAGGACGCGCCAGTCCGGGCGCTCGCCGGAGCCGCGCGCCGGGAGGCCGGGCCAGGTGTGGCCGACCTTGCGGGCGGCCATCACGCCCCAGCCCGCCGCGCAGGAGCTGATGAGCAGGCCGAGCATGGCGACGACGGCGCCGCCGTCCCCGGAGCCGAAGGCGAGCGGGAAGGCGAACATCAGCGAGCCGACGGCGGCGAGGCCCACGATCGGGGCCAGCTGCCAGATCCGCAGCCGCCGCTGGGGGCGGAGCTCGACCTCGACCTCGTCGGCGTCCACCTCGACGGCGGTGCCGACCGCGTCGTCGGGTCCGTCCGGGGTCAGTCCCGGGGGCCCGGCCGGAGCGTCGTCCACCGGGTGCCCGGGGGCGTCACCCGACGGGTCCGCCGTCGGGTCGCCCAGGACCGCTTCGTGCTGTTCTCTGTCGCGAGGGCCGGCCTCCATCGCCACGCGCCCTCCCCACTCGGACTCCACTTGGTCGATCGATGCTCGATGATGGCACGCTCCCGACCGCCGGAATGACGGGCAGTGCGTCCCGATGCCATCACGTGATCAGGCTGTAACCGCTCGTTCGACCAACGACAGCGCCTCTCGCGGGAGTTCCCTCCGGTGGTCGGCGGCTCCGCTGAGCCAGTGCACGCGCGGGTCGCGGCGGAACCAGGAGTCCTGGCGGCGGGCGAAGCGCTTGGTGGCCCGTACGGTCTCGGCGCGCGCCTCGTCCTCGGTGCACTCCCCCGCAAGCGCCGCGAGGACCTGCTGGTAGCCGAGGGCGCGGGCGGCGGTGCGGCCCTCGCGCAGTCCCCGGGCCTCCAGGGCGCGCACCTCGTCGACCAGGCCGGCCTCCCACATCCGGTCCACGCGCGTGGTGATCCGTTCGTCGAGTTCGGGGCGGGCCACGTCGACGCCGATCTGGACGGTGTCGTAGACGGAGTCGGGTCCGGGGAGGTTGGCGGTGAAGGGCTTGCCGGTGATCTCGATCACTTCGAGGGCCCGGACGATGCGACGTCCGTTGCTGGGCAGGATCGCGCGGGCCGCCTCGGGGTCGGCCGCGGCGAGCCGGGCGTGCAGGACGCCTGAGCCGCGCTCGTCGAGCTCGGCCTCCAGACGGGCCCGGACGGCGGGGTCGGTGCCGGGGAACTCCAGGGCGTCGACGGCCCCCCGCACGTAGAGGCCGGAGCCGCCGACGAGGACCGGGGTGCGGCCGGCGGCGAGCAGCCGGTCGATCTCGGCGCGGGCGAGGCGCTGGTACTCGGCGACGCTGGCGGCCTCGGTGACGTCCCAGATGTCGAGGAGGTGGTGCGGGACGCCGCCGCGCTCCTCGGGGGTCAGTTTGGCGGTCCCGATGTCCATCCCCCGGTAGAGCTGCATCGAGTCGGCGTTGACGACCTCGCCGCCGAGCTGCTGGGCCAGGAAGACACCCAGATCGGACTTTCCGGCCGCCGTGGGGCCGACGACGGCGATGACCCGCGGGGCGGGAGCTGCGCTTCTCACCGCCCCAGTCTCGCAAACCTCGGGGCCCGTCCCCGAACGAGCTACGTGACGGGCCCCGGCCGGCTTCGTTGCCCCGTACGCGGCGCCCGGCCGTCGGTCGTCGCGGGGGCCCCTCCCTCCGAGTAGGCTGAGGAGTGGATATGGGTGTTTTGGCAAGGTTTTGCCATAGGTTCCCGCCCTGAGCGGCGCAAGAAGGCGGACGTGGTCGCGCGTTCTTCGGAGAAGAACGGGAACGCGGTCCGTACGGAGGGCGCCGAGGCGGCCGAAGGCGCGTAGGCAGGCCCCCGGGTGCTGGGGGCAGGACACGAAGGACGGACCCGTGGGGTCCGCGGAGGGAAGGTGCCCCATGGGTCTCCTGGATTCGCTGAAGGCCAAGCTCGCCCCGGCCAAGGACAAGGTCGCCGATCTCGCGCAGCAGCACGGGGGGAAGATCGACCAGGGCCTGGACAAGGCGGCGAAGGTGGTCGACGAGAAGACCAAGGGCAAGTACAGCGACAAGATCCATTCCGGTACGGGCAAGGCGAAGGAGGCCATCGACCGGATGGGCCACAAGGACGGTGGCGCTCCGGGGGCCGACGGCACGCCGGGCACCGGGACGCCGGGGACCGGCGGAACCCCTGGCACCGGCGGCACGCCCGGGACCGGTGGGGCTCCGGGGACCGGTGGTGGCGGTGTGACTCCGCCGCCGGCCGCCTGACGGTCCCCCTCCGGAAGGACGACGGCGGGCGGCCGCGGAGCGCACGTGCTTCGCGGCCGCCCGCCGTCGTCGTGTCCGGGACTGTCCTCCGGGTCCGCTCAGGACCAGGCGGCGACGACGTACTCCACCCCGTAGGGGTCGTCCTCGTGGAGCAGCCGGCCGTCGAGCCCGGCACCTTCGGCGGCGCCCGCGAGGACCTGCCAGGGGGCGCGACCGGACACCTTCAGCTCGTGCGCGAGCCCCGCGTCGAGGGCGAGCAGCGCGGGCGCGTCGGCCCCGGCGAGGGCGCGGACGGCCTCCGCGTCGAAGCCGGCGGCCCGCTCGTCGAGGTAACCGGGGGCCTTCACGGTCCGGCAGGCGCTGCCGTCGCCCATCACGAGGAGGGCGACGCGCCCGGCGGAGGCGGCGAGCTCGCGGCCGGTCGCGGCGCAGTCCTCGGCGGCGGCCTCCTCCTCCACGGCCAGGCCCTCGACGGGCGCGCCGGCCCAGCGGGCCCGGTCGAGGAGCCAGGCCCCGACGGCGAGGGGGACGGGGAGGGGGCGGTCGCCGGCCGGTCCGTCGCCGAGGCGTACGGAGAGGTCGACGCCGAATCCGGCGAAGGAGCCCGTGGCACCGGCCGGGAAGACGCCGCCCGCGCCCCCGGCCGCGGGCCCGACGACGTACAGCCGGTCCGGCCGGGCGGCGGCGAGCAGCCCGACGGCGTCCGCGCAGGCGGCCCGCACGGCGTCCAGCTCGGGGGCGGCGCCGGTCGCGACCTCGGGCACGAGGAGCGGCGGACAGGGACAGACGGCTGCGGCGACAAGCATGATCCGCACCTTACTGCGCCGGGCCGGAGCCGTACGGGGACGGCTCCTGGTCCCGTCGGGGACGGCTCCCGGTGCACCCGGGAACGGCTCCGGGCCTGTCCGGGACCCGGCCGGGACCCGGGAACGGCCAACCTCCGGGCCTGTGTGCCTGCGGCCCTGCGGTCCGAAACGGCCCCAGGACCGGCAGACCCGGAACCGGCACATCCCCTCGGGCAAGGCACGACCGCCAGGCTCGACAGCCCTCGGGCAGGCACAGCCTTCAGACTCGACAGCCCTCCGGCCGACACGCCCCCCCCCGGGACCGGCACAACCCCCCGGACCGACGCGGCCCCGGAACCGACGCGGCTCCCGAACCCGGCGGACCCGAGCCGCCGGCCCCGGGAGCGCCGGGCCTCAGGTCAGTGGGACGCCCCGCAGGCCGGGACCTCGGCCGCCGGGAGGGGGGCCGGGGCGCCGATCTTGGGCAGGCCGAGGAGGACGCCCTTCGGCTTCTCGGCGGTGCGCTTCTCCCAGGCGTCGCCCGCGCGCGTGCGGCGCACCGACGCGACCGGGCCCTCGGCGAGCAGGTGGTGCGGGGCGGCGTAGGTGATCTCGACGGTCACGACGTCGCCGGGGCGCACGTCCCCGTCCGGCCTGGTGAAGTGGACGAGCCGGTTGTCGGGGGCGCGGCCCGAGAGGCGGTCGGTGGCGCCGTCCTTGCGGCCCTCGCCCTCGGCGACCATGACCTCCAGGACGCGGCCGACCTGCTTCTTGTTCTCCTCCCAGGAGATCTCCTCCTGGAGCGCGACGAGCCGCATGTAGCGGTCCTGCACGACCTCCTTGGGGATCTGGCCCTCCATCTCGGCCGCCGGGGTCCCGGGCCGCTTGGAGTACTGGAAAGTGAAGGCGTTCGCGAAGCGGGCCTCGCGGACGGTGTGCATCGTCTGCTGGAAGTCCTCCTCGGTCTCGCCGGGGAAGCCCACGATGATGTCGGTGGAGATGGCCGCGTGCGGGATGGCCGCGCGGACCTTCTCGATGATGCCGAGGAAGCGCTCCTGGCGGTACGAGCGGCGCATCGCGCGGAGGACCGTGTCCGAGCCGGACTGGAGCGGCATGTGCAGCTGCGGCATGACGTTCGGGGTCTCGGCCATCGCCGCGATGACGTCGTCGGTGAAGTCGCGCGGGTGCGGGGAGGTGAAGCGGACCCGCTCCAGGCCCTCGATCTGCCCGCAGGCGCGCAGCAGCTTGGAGAACGCCTCGCGGTCGCCGAGGTCGGAGCCGTACGCGTTGACGTTCTGGCCGAGCAGGGTGATCTCGGAGACGCCCTCGGCGACCAGTGCCTCGATCTCGGCGAGGATGTCGCCGGGCCGGCGGTCCTCCTCCTTGCCGCGCAGGGCCGGGACGATGCAGAAGGTGCAGGTGTTGTTGCAGCCGACGGAGATCGAGACCCAGGCGGCGTACGCGGACTCGCGGCGGGTCGGCAGCGTGGAGGGGAAGGCCTCCAGGGACTCGGCGATCTCGATCTGCGCCTCCTCCTGGACGCGGGCGCGCTCCAGGAGGACCGGCAGCTTGCCGATGTTGTGGGTGCCGAAGACCACGTCGACCCAGGGGGCCTTCTTGACGATGGTGTCGCGGTCCTTCTGGGCGAGACAGCCGCCGACGGCGATCTGCATCCCCGGACGGGTGGTCTTCATCGGGGCGAGCCGGCCGAGGTTGCCGTACAGCTTGTTGTCGGCGTTCTCGCGGACCGCGCACGTGTTGAAGACGACGACGTCGGCGTCGCCGTCGGCGCCCTTGGGGGCCCGTACGTAGCCCGCCTCCTCCAGCAGACCGGAGAGCCGCTCGGAGTCGTGGACGTTCATCTGACACCCGTAGGTGCGGATCTCATAGGTCTTGGTGCCGTCAACGCTCACTGCGGTGCTCCGGTCGCTGCTGCTCGTCATGCGTCAAGGGTAGGCGGTCCGGGGCGGCCCCCTTCCCGGCGGCCGGGCCCCGCCCGCGCCCCGCGCCGGGCGGTCGGGCGGTCAGGCGGCGGACCAGGGCGACGAGGGACTCGCGCTGGGCCTCGGGCCCGGCCCCGGCGAGGGCGGGCACGAGCATCCGGGTGAGCTGCGGCAGCATGAACCAGGAGGCGGTCAGGGCGATGACCGCGTGCACCAGCTGCCCGGCCGCGACCTCGTCGGTGAGGACGCCGTCCCGCTGGGCGCGGACGACGGCGGCGATCTTCTCGTCGTAGTGGCCCGCGCGCTCGTCCTCGGCCGCCACGCGGTCCCCGCCCTGGAGGCCCTCCCAGGCCAGCAGGCGCACGAAGTGCGGATGGGCGCGGTGGTAGTCGAAGACCCGGCCCGCGTAGGCGCCCAGGTCGGCGGCGTGCTCGGCGGTCAGCGGCACGGCGGCCGCGATCTTGCCCAGCTCGGACTCCAGGACCGCGGCGAACAGCTTCTCCTTGCTGCCGAAGTACTGGTAGATCCGCTCCTTGTTGACGCCCGCCCGGGTCGCCACCCGGGCCACCCGGGCGCCCTCGGGGCCGAAGGCGGCGAACTCCTCCACGGCGGCGTCCAGCAGGAGGCGTTTGGTGCGTGCTGTGTCCCAGGCCATGCCCCCACCCTAACCATTCCCAACCAGATGGTTGGACTTCGGTCCGGGCGCGTGCCAGACTCCAACCGGGCGGTTGGAGTCATCCGGCCCGCCCTCGGCACGACCTCCGTACGGCTCCGTTCCACACGCCCCGACGCCCGTCACGAAGCAAGGGATCCGCCGCCATGACCCGCACTCCCGAGACCCTCCGTACCGTCGACGCCTTCTTCGAGCGCTTCGGCGCCGGGGACCTACCCGGTCTGCTCGAACTCTTCGCGGACACCGTCGACTTCGACGTCCCCGGCTCCCCCGACGTCCCCTGGACCGGCGCCCGTTCGGGCCGCGACGAGATCGCCGGGTTCTTCACCGTCCTGGGCACCGCCCTCACCCCGCCCGAGGAGTTCACGGTCACCGCGACCGTCGTCGACGGCGTCCACGCGGTCGTCACCGGGCGCAGCCGCTTCGGCGTCGTCGCCACCGGGAAGACGTTCACCAACCCGTTCGCCCTGCACTTCACCGTCGTCGACGGAAAGATCACGGGCTACCACATGCACGAGGACAGCCACGCCATCGCCGCCGCCTTCGCGGCCTGAGACCGCCCGGGGAGCCGTACGGGCCCGCCGCGCCGGCCAGAAGACCCGGTGGTCCCGCACGGCCGCGCCCCGGCGATCGGGACCGGGGCGGGGACGGACGGGACCGGTGCGTTCGGAAGGGGACGCCAGGGGCGGACAGGGGACTGTCCTCAAGATCACCGAACGCCTTCCGACGCTAACCGCCGGGGCGGCACCGCCCCGGCAGGACACACGGCGCGGTCCGCGCCGCCGGGGGCGCTCACCGCTTCGGCGGAGCGCGCTCCGGGGCCCGGGAGCACGGCGCCGCCCCGGTCGTCCCTGGCCAGGAGCGGCGGTGGGCTGGCAGGATCGGCCCCATGTTCACCTCCCCGTCCCGTTCCGCCCGCCGCCGTGTCCTGGCGGTCGCGGCCGCGCTGCTCGCGGTGTGCGGGACGCTGGTGTGGTGGCTGGTCCCCTTCGGCCCTCCCGCCCCCAGCGGCTCGGTCACCTTCAGCACGGGCGTCCCCACCGGCGTGTACCAGCGGTACGGGAAGCTCCTCCAGCAGGCCCTGGCCCAGGACCTGCCCGAGGTGTCGATAAGGCTCACGGACAGCGAGGGCTCCCAGCAGAACCTGGCCCGGGTGGCGTCGGGCAAGGCGGACTTCACCATCGCCACGGCCGACGCGGTGGCCCAGTACCAGCGCGAGCGCAGGCCCGGCTTCGAGCGGCTGCGCGGCTGCGCCCGGTTGTACGACGACTACGTACAGCTCGTGGTCCGCAAGGGGTCGTCGCTGCAGAAGGTGGAGGACCTGAAGGGCCTGCGGGTCGGCGTGGGCCAGGACGGCTCGGGCGTGCGGCTGATCGCGGACCGGGTCCTCGCGGCGGCGGGCCTGGCCCCCGTACGGGACGTGAAGGCGGTCTCGGCGGGCATCGACACCATGCCGGGGCTCCTGGAGCGCGGCAGGCTGGACGCCTTCTTCTGGTCGGGCGGGCTGCCCACCGAGGCCGTGCAGAAGCTGGCCGACCGCGCCTCGGTCCGGCTGATCCCGCTGGACGGGAAGCTGGTCGACCAGCTGCACGACGTCGGCGAGTCGACCCGCCACTACCGCTCGGCGGTGATCCCGGCCGACGCGTACGCGAAGGCGCAGGACGGGCAGCGGGTCGAGACCCTGGCCGTGGCGAACCTCCTGGTCACCACGGAGGAGGCCGACGCGGACCTGGTGGAGGGCTTCACCCGTACGGTGATCAGGAGCAGGGACGGGATCGGCCGCCAGGTCCACCCGGCCCAGCTGGTGGACCTGCGCACCGCCGTCTACACGGACCCCCTGGAGCTCCACGAGGGCGCCCGGCGCTACTACCGCTCGGTGAAACCCTGACGGCGTGGAGCCCTGACTGCCCTCGCTCCGCGCCGCCACCACCCCGTGAAGCCCTGACTGCCCTCGCTCCGCGCCGCCACCACCCCGTGAAGCCCTGACGGCACCGCTTCGCGCCGCTACCGCCCGGTGAAGCCCTGGCCCTGCGCTTCCGCCGGGGCGTGCCGGGGGACGGCGACCGTCACCCGCAGGCCGTGCGGCTCGTTCGGCGCGAAGGCCACCCCGCCCCCGCCCGCCGTCAGCAGGACGCGCGCGATGGAGAGGCCGAGGCCCGAGCCCTTGACGTTCTGGTGGCGGCCCGCGCGCCAGAAGCGGTCCCCGACCCGGCCGAGCTCCTCCTCCGTGAGGCCCGGCCCACGGTCGGCGACGACGACGGCGACCGCCGTCCCGTCCGGGACGAGCCCGACCGTGACCGCGACCCGCTCCCCGGCCGGGGTGAACTTCAGCGCGTTGTCGATGACCGCGTCGAGGGCGCTGGAGAGGGTCACCGGGTCCGCCCAGGCCGTGACCGCCCCGCACTCCCCCTCCAGGACGACCCCCTTGTCCTCGGCGACCGGCCGCCAGGACGCGACCCGCTCGGCGGTGAGCGCGCCGACGTCGGTGAGCCTCAGCTCGGCCGCCGCGTGCTCGGCGAGCGCCAGGTCGAGGAGGTCGTCGAGGACCCGGGCGAGGCGCTTGCCCTCGGTCCGTACGGAGGCGATCTCCTCGTTCCCCTCGGGCAGCTCCAGGGCGAGCAGCTCGATCCGCAGGAGCAGCGCGGCGAGCGGGTTGCGCAGCTGGTGGGAGGCGTCGGCGACGAAGGCCCGCTGCTGTTCGAGCACCTCCTCGACGTTGTCGGCCATCTCGTTGAAGGAGCGCGCGAGGCGCCGCAGCTCGGGCGGGCCCCCGGTGGCGGCGACCCGGGAGTTCATCCGGCCGGTGGCGATGTCGTGGGTGACGGCGTCGAGGACGCGGACCGGCCGCAGCACCCAGCCGGTGAGCCGGAAGGCGGCGCCGACGGCGAGCAGCATCGCGGCGGCCTCGCCCGCGAAGATCAGCAGCCAGCCGCGCAGGATGCGGGAGCGGAGTTGGCCGGTGGGCGAGTCGGTGACCACGACGGCGACGACGTCCCCGTCCCGGACGACCGGGGAGGCGATGGTGAGCCGCGCGTCGGGCTGCCAGGGCCACACCTGGGGCGGGTCGTGGCTGCGGCGCCCGAGCAGCGCCTCGTTGAAGGCGCGCCTGCCCTCGCCGTCGTACGGGACGACCCACTCCTCGGGGGCGGCGGCCATGGCGCGGTTGTCGCGGTAGAAGATCCCGGCCCGGATGCCGTACACGTCGTGGTAGCTGGCGAGTTCGCCGCTGAGCACGGCGCCCCGCTCGTCGGTGCCGAAGCTGCGCTCGTCGACGAACTGGGCGAGGGCGGCGAAGCGGGCGGCGTCGTCGAGCCGGTCGACGACGACCCGCTGCTGTTCGGAGGCGGCGAGGCTGGCGGCGAGCGGGAAGCCCAGGGCGAGCAGGACGCCGGCCATGAGGACGATGAGCAGCGGAAGGAGTCGGGTGCGCACGGAGGGACCGCCGGAGGGTTACGCGGCGGGGGCGACCAGGCGGTAGCCGACGCCCCGCACGGTCTCGATCAGGGCGGGCATCCGCAGCTTGGAGCGCAGGGAGGCCACGTGCACCTCCAGGGTGCGTCCGGTCCCCTCCCAACTGGTGTGCCAGACCTCGCTGATGATCTGCTCGCGGCGGAAGACGACGCCGGGCCGCTGGGCGAGGAGGGCGAGGAGGTCGAACTCCTTGCGGGTCAGCTGGACGCTCTCGCCCTCGACGCTGACCCGGCGGGTGGGCAGCTCGATGGTGACGGAGCCGAGCCGCAGCCGGGTCCCTTCGGCGCTTCCGGCGGCCGCGCCGGTCTCCTCGGGCCCGGGGCTGCGCCGGCTGACGGCGTGGATGCGGGCGAGGAGCTCGCCGGGGTCGTAGGGCTTGACGACGTAGTCGTCGGCGCCGAGGTTGAGCCCGTGGATCCGGGAGCGGACGTCCGCGCGGGCGGTCACCATGATCACCGGGGTGGTGGTGAGCTTCCGGATGCGGCCGCAGACCTGGTAGCCGTCCTGGTCGGGCAGGCCGAGGTCGAGCAGGATCACCCCGTACGAGGGGCGCTCGCCGTGCGCGGTGGGCAGGACGGCCTGGAGCGCCTCCTCGCCGTTGCGGGCGTGGGTGACGGCGAAGCCGTGCTTCGCGAGGATCGCGGAGAGGGCGGCGGCGACGTGGTCGTCGTCCTCCACGAGCAGCAGTCGCATCCGTACCTCCTCCGTGATCTTCCGTGGTCCCGTCCGGGGTCTCCGCGCCGTCCTGGGCCGTTCTGAGGGTCGCGCGCCGGATACCGGGTCTCTGTGTACCAGGTGGTACCCGAGCATGAACACCGGACAACGGCGTCACAGTCAAGTGTCCCCCCGTTACGTGGGCGTTTCCGTGATGCACCTGGTACGACGGCCGGTGCCGACTTCACGCAGTGTGTCCGGTTGCGGCCGGATCGTTATCCTCAATTTCCGCTCAGATGTGATGACGGTCGTCACATCGGGTCTCTAGTGTCCTCCCCAACCGAGGAGGACGGAGCAAGAGGCCGATGAGCGGAGAGTCAGTGTCCAAGGAGCCGAAGGACGCCCTGTCCAAGGGTTCGCAGGACACCCCGCGTGCCGCGGACGACCTGGTCGTACTGTCCGACGTGAACAAGCACTTCGGCGCACTGCATGTCCTCCAGGACATCGATCTGACGATCACCCGCGGCGAGGTCGTGGTCGTCATCGGACCGTCGGGGTCCGGCAAGTCGACGCTGTGCCGCACGATCAACCGGCTGGAGAGCATCGACTCCGGCACCATCACCATCGACGGCAAGCCGCTGCCGCAGGAGGGCAAGGAGCTCGCCCGGCTGCGGTCCGACGTCGGCATGGTGTTCCAGTCGTTCAACCTGTTCTCGCACAAGACGGTGCTCGAGAACGTGATGCTGGGGCAGATCAAGGTCCGCAAGACGGAGAAGAAGGCGGCCGAGGAGAAGGCCCGCGCCCTGCTCGACCGGGTGGGCGTCGGCACGCAGGCCGACAAGTACCCGGCCCAGCTCTCCGGCGGCCAGCAGCAGCGCGTGGCGATCGCCCGCGCGCTCGCGATGGACCCGAAGGTCATGCTCTTCGACGAGCCGACCTCGGCCCTGGACCCGGAGATGATCAACGAGGTCCTGGAGGTCATGCAGCAGCTGGCCCGGGACGGCATGACGATGGTGGTCGTGACCCACGAGATGGGCTTCGCGCGCTCCGCCGCCAACCGCGTCGTCTTCATGGCGGACGGGAAGATCGTCGAACAGGCCTCCCCCGAGGAGTTCTTCAGCAACCCGCGCAGCGATCGCGCCAAGGACTTCCTCTCCAAGATCCTTCACCACTGAGCGAGTTCGGATTTACTCTTCCCAACTCACGCCTACGCAAGGGACTTTCCTCGATGAAGCTTCGCAACACCTCCGCCGCCGCCGCGGCCGTCGTCCTGCTCGCGCTGACCGCGACGGCCTGTGGTGGCGGGTCCGACTCCGGGAGCAACGGTGACAAGATCACCGTCGGCATCAAGTTCGACCAGCCCGGCCTGGGCCTGAAGACCCCGGACGGCACGTACGCCGGCTTCGACGTCGACGTCGCCCGTTACGTGGCCAAGGAGCTCGGCTACGCCGAGGACAAGATCAACTTCAAGCAGGCGCCGAGCGCCGAGCGCGAGAACCTGATCAAGAACGGCGACGTGAAGTTCATCGTCGCCAGCTACTCGATCAACGACAAGCGCAAGAAGGAGGTCGACTTCGCCGGTCCGTACTTCCTGGCCCACCAGGACCTGCTCGTGCGCGCCGACGACACCTCGATCACCAAGGTCGAGGACCTCAACTCCAAGAAGCTCTGCTCGGTCACGGGCTCGACCTCCGCGCAGAACGTCCGCGACAAGCTCGCCCCGAAGGCCGACCTCCAGCAGCTCGGCGGCTACTCCGAGTGTCTGACCGGCCTGCAGAACAAGCGCGTCGACGCCCTGACCACCGACGACTCCATCCTCGCGGGCTACGCCTCGCAGAAGGAGCACCAGGGCAAGTTCAAGCTCGTCGGCCTCCGGATGAGCGACGAGAACTACGGCATCGGCGTCAAGAAGGGCGACGACGAGCTGCGCGGCAAGATCAACAAGGCGCTGGAGAAGATGGTCTCCGACGGCACCTGGGAGAAGCTCGTCAAGGAGCACTTCGGCCCGTCCGGCTACAAGTACGAGCCCGCGCCGAAGGTCCAGGGCTGATCCACCCCGCCTCCGGAGTGACGGCCGTCCCGCACGGGGACGGCCGTCACTCCGACACCGGCCGCCGCCACCGCGACGGCCTCCACACCGACCGACCACCAGGGGAGAGCGCGGGGCATCGTGTTCGACTTTCTTGATTCCGGGCAGTACGACCTGCTCGGCGCCTTCTGGGTGACGGCGCAACTCGCCCTCTACTCGGCGATCGGCTCACTGATCTGGGGCACGGCCCTGGCCGCCATGCGGGTCAGCCCGGTCCCGCTCATGCGGTCCTTCGGCACCGCGTACGTCAACTTCGTCCGGAACACCCCGCTGACCGTGGTCATCGTGGCCTGCTCGCTGGTCCTCGACCAGACTCTCGGGGTCACGCTCGGCGGTTCCGACTTCAAGGAGGTCGGCTTCCGCCTCGCGATCCTCGGACTGGTCGCGTACACCGGCACGTTCGTCTGCGAGGCGCTGCGCTCCGGCATCAACACGGTGCCGCCCGGCCAGGCCGAGGCCGCCCGCGCGCTCGGCCTGAGCTTCTTCCAGGTCCTCACCCTGGTGGTGCTCCCGCAGGCCTTCCGCGCCGCGGTGACCCCGCTCGCCAACGTCCTCATCGCCCTCACCAAGAACACCACCGTGGCGGCGGCCATCAGCGCCGCCGAGGCGGCGTTCCTGATGAAGGAGATGATCGAGAACGAGGCCCAGGCGCTCTTCACCGTCTTCGCGATCTTCGCCTTCGGCTTCATCGTCCTCACCCTCCCCACCGGCCTGGCCCTGGGCTGGGCGGCCAAGCGACTGGCGGTGAAGCGATGAGCTCCGTCCTGTACGACAACCCCGGCCCGCGCGCCAAGCGGCGCAACGTCCTCTACACGGTCGGCTTCCTCGCGGTCCTCGCCCTGGTGGCCTGGTGGGTGCTCTCCGCCCTCGCCGACAAGGGCCAGCTGTCGGCCGACAAGTGGAGCCCGTTCGTCACCGACGTCCGGGTCTGGACGACGTACCTGCTGCCGGGTCTGGTCGAGACCCTCAAGGCAGCCGCGCTCTCCATCCTGATCGCGCTGCCGCTCGGTGCCCTCCTCGGCATCGGCCGGCTCTCCGACCATCGCTGGGTGCGCGTGCCCGTCGGCACGGTCGTGGAGTTCTTCCGCGCCATCCCGGTCCTGCTCCTGATGATGTTCGCGAGCGCCGTGTACGCGCAGTTCACGCCCGTGAGCTCCGACTTCCGCCCGCTGTACGCGGTCGTCACCGGCCTGGTCCTCTACAACGCCTCGGTCATCGCCGAGGTCGTCCGGGCCGGCGTCCTCTCGCTGCCCCGGGGCCAGGGCGACGCGGCCGTCGCGCTCGGGATGCGCAAGGGCCAGACCATGCTGTACGTGCTGCTTCCGCAGGCCGTGACCGTCATGCTCCCGGCCCTGGTCAGCCAGCTCGTCGTGATCGTCAAGGACACCGCGCTCGGCGGCGCCCTGCTCGGCTTCCCCGAACTGCTCAGCCAGAACCGGCAGATCACCGCCAACTACGGCGCCAACACGATCGCCACCTTCACGGTCATCGCGTTGATCTTCATCGCCCTCAACTTCGCCCTGACCACCCTGGCCGGTTGGCTGGAGCGGCGGCTCCGTCAGGGCCGGAAGACGGCCGGCGTCACCGAGAGCGCGGTCACGAAGACCGGCGAGGCCCCGGCGGAGGCCGTCAGCGGCGCGTGACCCTGCGGGGCCTGGAGCCACAAGAGCGGGCGGAGCGGCACCGACACCAGATCGGCCGCCCCGCCCGCTCTTCCGCGTACGGCGGCATCGCGGGACGGGCTGACGGGGCCTCTGGGTCGGCAGCCCGCCCCCGCTCCTTGCGTACGACACTGCCCAGGCGTCCCGTCCGCCTGCGTCTCGTGTACGGCTCCGCTCCAAGCCCAGCAGCCGCCTCCACCCTCGCGTACGACACCGCCCCAGAGCCCCCGTCAGCCCGCCCCGCCCCTCGCGTACGCCCCCGTCACGAGCCCGGCAGGCCGCCCCCAGCCCGCCGTTCGCGGCACCGACTTGAGGTCGGTCGCACCGCGCCCACCCCGTCGCTTGACGCAAGCACCCTCAGTGGGTTGCATACGGTCTGTGATCAACCACCGGGCCCGTGCCACACTCGACCGTGCTGCCCTCATGACCGTCCGGCCTTCAGGAGCCGCGCCGTGGACCCGGTGATCATCGTGGGCGCGGGGCCGGTCGGCCTCGCGCTCTCCCTCGCGCTCGCCGCGCAGGGCGTGCCCAGCGTCGTCCTCGACGAGGGCCCCGGCAAGGAGGAGCCCCGTCCGGCCCGGAGCGTCGTGCTGCGCGCCGACATGGCCGCGATGGTCGAGCGCCTCGGCTGCACGACCCTCCGTGACGAGGGGGTCCGCTGGGTCGGCTGGCGCGGTATGCGCCGCCGCCAGGTGGTGCGCCACCTGGAGCTCGACCTGGGCCTCGGCGGTACGGAGGAGTGGTCCGAGGACCCCGCCGCGCCCGCCGCCCCGGCGGCCCCGCTGCACATCCCCCAGCACGCCCTGGCCCGTGGCCTGCGCGACGCCGTCGCCCGGCAGAAGCTGATCGAACTCGTCCCCGAGGCCCGGCTCGACAGCGTCGAGCAGGACCGGGACGGGGTCGTCGCCCACACCCGGGGCCCGGCCGGCACCTGGTGGCGCGGCAGCCACCTCGTGGGCTGCGACGGCGCCCGTTCGACGGTGCGCAAGCTGCTCGGGATCCGCTTCCCCGGCCGTACGGCGGTGGAACGGCACGCCGTCGCCGCACTGCGCACCGAACTCCCCTGGCCCGGCGAGGCCCTGCTGCACCGTCAGCCGCCGTGGCGCGGCGCCGCCGAGGAGATCGGCGCGCGCCCGCTGCCCGACGGGGTGTGGCGGATCGACTGGCTGCTTCCGCCGCGCGGCGACCTGGTCACCCCGGACGCCCTGATCGCCCGCATCCGCGAGACCCTGGCCGGCTGGTGCGACGGCGTGACGCCCCCGTACGAGCTCATCGACACCGGGGTGCACACACTGCACCACCGGCTGGCCCGGCGCTGGCGGGTCGGCCGGGTCCTGCTCGCCGGGGACGCGGCGCACCTGCTCGGCGCGGTCGGCACCCAGGGGCTCGACGAGGGCCTGCGGGACGTGGACAACCTCGCCTGGAAGCTCGCCCTCACCTGGCACCACGGCGGTTCGGACCGGCTGCTCGACAGCTACCAGAGCGAGCGGCGGGCGGCCGTGGCCACCCGGCTGCGCGCGGCGGACCAGTCGCTGCCGGTGCTGCGCGGCGGCGGGGGCCTGCGGACGTACCTGCCGGGGGCCGCGCGCGGTCACGACGCGCTGCTGACCGACGGGCACGTGGGGCGCGGGCCGCTGGGCGCGCCCCCCGCGTACCCGCACTCCCCCCTCGCGCCTCCGTACGCCGACGGGCAGATCCCGGTCGGGACCCCGCCGGGCGCCCCCGTCGAGGACGTCCGCGTGACCGCCCCCGACGGCACGACCGTACGGCTCCGCGACCGGCTCGGTCAGGGCCGCCTCCTGGTCCTCCTGATCGCACCCGGCACCGGGGTGTGGGACCGGCGCCACTGGCGGACCGCCGGGGTGATGCCCCGCCTGGAGGAGGCCGTACGCGCCCTCCCGGTGCGGTCCGAGGTCCTGGTGTCGGAGTCCTACCCGGGGGCGCCGGCCCACGCCGTCCTCCTCGTACGGCCCGACGGGCACCTCGTCGCGGCGTTCTCCGGGGTGCGCCCCGAGGAGCTGTACGCGGCGGCGGACGCGGTCCGCGGCGGCCCCCTCACCGACCGGGAACCCGCCGAGGTGGCCTCCGGAAGGTCCTCCGGAGCACCCTCCGAGGTGCCCGCGGAGAGCGACCGCACGGCGGACATGCATTGATTCCGCCGGGGCCGCGTGGTGTACTCCGGAGCGTGACCGACACCGATGTGCGCCTGTGGCGGAGGGTCCACATGGACCTGCTCCGCTATGCGGGCTGCGTGTGTCGCCCGTCCTGCTGATCTCGCCCCTGCCCCGCGCGCGCCCCGCCGCCCCCTTCCGCGTCCGCCGACGCGGGTCCGTGTGTGCCGTGTGCCGTCGCGCGCTCTTCGCGAACCCACAGGACGGTCACCCGTGTCCCAGCACGCCACCTCGCTTCCACCCACCACCGCCCCGGCCGCCCCGGCTTCGTCCGTTCCGGCCGCCCCGAAGACTCCGACGGCTCCGACAACTCCGACGGCGACCGAGCTGCTCGACTTCGTCCGGCGCACGGCCGCCGACCGGGAACTGATCGCCTCCCTGCCGCTCGACCCCGAGGGCCGTACCTGGGTACGGCTCGACGGCCCCGGCGGCAGCGAGGCCTGGCTCATCGGCTGGCCGCCCGGCACCGGGACCGGCTGGCACGACCACGCCGAGTCGCAGGGCGCCTTCGCGACCGCGCGCGGAACGCTGACCGAGAACGCGCTCGCGGTCCGGCTGCCGGCGAGCGGCTGGAAGACCCTGGAACTGGCCGACGGGGTCGACCGCTCCCGCCGTCTGGGAGAGGGCGTGGGCCGGGCCTTCGGCCGCCACCACGTGCACGAGGTGTTCAACGACTCCCCGGACACCCACGCGGTGTCGGTGCACGCCTACTATCCGCCGCTCCCGCTGATCCGGCGCTTCAGCCGCACGGGCGCGGTGCTGCGTCTCGAGCAGGTCGAGCGGCCGGAGGACTGGCAGTGAGCGTCGAGGAGCGGGAGGACCGGGTGACGGAGCGAGTGGCGGATCGGGTGACGGATCAGGTGGCGGGTCGGGTGTCGAGCCAAGTGTCGGGCCGGGTGGGCATCGACGAGCTTCTGGAGCAGGTCAGGTCGGGGCTCGACCGGATCGAGCCCCGGGCGGCCTACGAGGCGTACGAGGCGGGTGACGCGCTCCTGGTGGACACGCGCTACGCGGCCCTCCGCGAGCGGGACGGGCTGATCCCGGGCGCCCTGATCGTGGAGCGCAACGAGCTGGAATGGCGGCTGGACCCCCTGGGCAGCCACCGCGCGGCGGAGGCCGACAGCCACGACCTGCGGGTGGTGGTCCTCTGCAACGAGGGCTACGCCTCCTCCCTCGCGGCCGAGTCCCTGCGCCGCCTGGGCCTGCATCGGGCGACGGACCTCATCGGCGGCTTCCAGGCCTGGAAGGCGGCCGGTCTCCCGGTCCTCCTTCCGGCGGCCCGGACCTGATGTGGACGGCCGGGGCCTCCCCCGGCCCTGCCGCCCGAACCGGACGAACCCTTCTGTCCCCCCACGCCAGAAGCTTCTCGGTGCCGAAAGCTCCCCCGCGCCAGAAGCCCGTCCGTCCAGAAGCTCCCTCGCCCCGGGAGGCTCCCCCGTACCGCAAGCTCTCCGCATCGCAAGACGCCGGCGTCAGCAGACCCCCGTCTCAACAGACCCCGGTGTCATGAGGCCTCCGTCTCAGCAGAAGACCCCGGTAACAGCAGCCCCCTCTCAGAGGGGCTCGTCCAGTCCCTCCGTGTCCTCGCCCTCCGCCTCCAGCGCCTGGCGGACGACGCGGAGGGCCATGCCCTCGGGGTAGCCCTTGCGGGCGAGCATCCCGGCGAGCCGCCGCAGCCGCCGGTCGCGCTCCAGGCCGCGGGTGGCGCGCAGCTTGCGGGCCACGAGCTCGCGCGCCGTGGCCTCCTCCCGCTCGGAGTCGAGCTGGTCCACCGCCTCCTGGATGAGGGTGGGCTCGACGCCCTTGGTCCGCAGCTCCCGGGCGAGGGCGCGGCGGGCCAGGCCCCGGCCGTGGTGGCGGGACTCCACCCAGGCCCCCGCGAAGGCGGCGTCGTCGATGAGCCCGACGTCCTCGAAGCGGGAGAGGACCTCTTCCGCCACCTCGTCGGGGATCTCCCGCTTGCGCAGCGCGTCGGCCAGTTGCTTGCGCGTGCGGGGGGTCCCGGTGAGCAGGCGCAGGCAGATCGCGCGCGCCCGCTCAGCCGGATCCTGGGGTGACAGCTCCTTCTCGGCCCTCGACGAGTCGGGGCTGTCACCCGGCCATTCGGTGCGCCCGGTCACCGGTTCAGCTCTTGACCGCGGTGGCCTTGGTCGCCTTCGCGGTCTTGGCCGCGGGGGCCGGGACGCTCTTGGCGGCGTCGTCCGCGGCGGCCGGGTCGGTGGCCGCCGCGTCCGCGCCCGGCTCGGCCGACAGGGCCTCGGGACGGACGCCGACGCCCAGCTTCTCCTTGATCTTCTTCTCGATCTCGTTGGCGAGGTCGGGGTTGTCCTTCAGGAAGTTGCGGGCGTTCTCCTTGCCCTGGCCGAGCTGGTCGCCCTCGTAGGTGTACCAGGCACCCGCCTTGCGGACGAAGCCGTGCTCCACGCCCATGTCGATCAGGCCGCCCTCGCGGCTGATGCCCTGACCGTAGAGGATGTCGAACTCCGCCTGCTTGAAGGGGGGCGCGACCTTGTTCTTGACGACCTTGACGCGGGTGCGGTTGCCCACCGCGTCCGTGCCGTCCTTGAGGGTCTCGATGCGGCGGATGTCGAGGCGCACCGAGGCGTAGAACTTGAGGGCGCGGCCACCGGTCGTGGTCTCCGGCGAGCCGAACATCACGCCGATCTTCTCGCGGAGCTGGTTGATGAAGATCGCGGTGGTCTTGGACTGGTTGAGCGCGCTGGTGATCTTCCGGAGGGCCTGGCTCATCAGACGGGCCTGGAGACCCACGTGCGAGTCGCCCATCTCGCCCTCGATCTCCGCGCGCGGGACGAGCGCGGCGACGGAGTCGATGACGATCAGGTCGAGCGCGCCGGAGCGGACCAGCATGTCGACGATCTCGAGGGCCTGCTCGCCGTTGTCCGGCTGGGACAGGATGAGGTTGTCGATGTCGACGCCGAGCTTCTTGGCGTACTCGGGATCGAGGGCGTGCTCGGCGTCGACGAAGGCGACCTGGCCGCCGGCCTTCTGCGCGTTGGCGACGGCGTGCAGGGTCAGGGTCGTCTTGCCGGAGGACTCCGGTCCGTAGATCTCCACGACGCGGCCGCGCGGCAGTCCGCCGACGCCGAGGGCGACGTCCAGGGCGGTCGAGCCGGTGGAGATCACCTCGATCGGCTCCTGGGTGCGGTCGCCCATGCGCATCACGGCGCCCTTGCCGAATTGGCGTTCAATCTGTGCGAGCGCGGCGTCGAGCGCCTTCTCGCGGTCGGTTCCTGCCATGGGTTCCACCCGGTTTGCTTGAGTCGATCGCTTCATGTGAAAGACGCTAACCCCTGCCACTGACAATGGGCCCCGGCGTCCCGCCCGACCTGTGGACAACTCCGCGACAACCCCGCGTTTCCAAGGGCCGGAACTCCATCAGAATGGATGTTCGATTTCAGTGTCAAGCGCGCCACGCGGACCCGGCCGGCCCCGCCGGGGCCCCCGCGGTGGCCGCGCCCGGCTCTCCCAGGAGGCAGAAGGATGAGTTTCCGGCTGGCGGCGTACGCCGTGTGCGTGGAGGACGGGCGGGTGCTGCTCGCCCGCCACGTGTCACCGGAGGGCGAGTCCACCTGGACGCTCCCGGGCGGCGGGGTGGAGCACGGGGAGGACCCGTTCGACGCGGTGGTCCGGGAGGTCGCCGAGGAGACCGGCCGCGACGCGGTGGTCGAGCGCCTGCTGGGCGTGGACTCGCGGACGATCCCCGCCGCCGAGGCCCGCGCGGGCGTCGAGCACCAGAACGTGGGCGTCTTCTACCGGATCCGGCTCGCCCCCGGCCGCCTCCGCCCCGAGCCGAACGGCGAGACCCCCGAATCGGTCTGGACCCCGCTGCCCGCCGTCACCGGCCTGCGCCGGTCGTCCCTGGTCGACATCGGCCTGGCCTTGGCGCGCTCCCTCCCGCCGACCGGCCACGTCGGCCCGGTCCCGGTCGGAGGCCTGATCCGGCACTGAGAGGCGTCCCGGGTCACTGCCCCGGCCGCTGTCACACCCCTGTGCCACCCTGCAGAGCATGTCCCTCGCCGATCTCACCCTCCACCAGTGGCGGTCCTTCGACCTGTCCACGGCACGCCGTTTCGCCCAGGAGGCCGCGCGCCGGGTGGACGGGCGCGTGACCGCCGTCGACACGGTCGAGCACCTCGGCGCCCCGCTGCACCGCGCCCGCGTGGAGCGGGACGGCCGGGAGTTCGCCCTGATACCCGGTGGCCCCGTGGCCCTCGGTTTCGACACCGCCGCCTGGCGGCCGACGCCCGCACAGCTCGCCGACTACGCGGAGAGCGTGGAGCAGGGCTTCGGCGACGGCCCCGACCTGCGGGCCCACCTCGCGCGCGTGCTCAGCCCCCGGCGCGAGGTCACGCTGTCCACGGTCCTCATGGCCGTGGACAGCGAGCGCCTGTCGGAGCCGCCCGCCGCCGTGCCCGCCGCGCTCGCGGAGCGCGGTCTGCGGATGCCGGACCCCGACGAGTGGGAGCACGCCTGCGGGGCCGGGGCCGACACCCTGTTCCGCTGGGGCGACGAGTGCCCCCTCGACCGGATCCCCTACGGGGACGACACCGGCCCGCACCGCCTGCCGAGCGCCTTCGGCCCGCGCATCGCCCACGACACGTACGACATGGAGCTGACGAGCGACCCCACCTCGGTGCACGGCGGGGACGGCGGCGAGTCGGTGTGCGGCGGCTACGGGAACCTGCTGGCGTGGCTCCCCCTGGCCACCGCCCACCGCAATCCCCACACGGCCGAGTTCGTGTACGGCCCGGACGGCGAGGACCTCGTCGAGGACGCCTCCGTCCGCCCCGTCCTCACGCTCTGAACCCGCCGAACCCACCGAACCCGCTGTACCCACCGGACCCGCTGTACCCATCGCACCCGCCGCACCCGCGAAGGCGCTCGCGCGGCGCGGCGGGGGCGAGCGGAGCCGTACGCGAGGCTCCCTCAGCCCCGTACCACCGGCAGCAGTTCCGGGCGCTTGGCCGCGCGGTCGTCGCCGGACGAGCGGCCGCGCAGCCGGCGGCCCAGCCAGGGGCCCAGGAAGTCACCGGCCCAGCGCAGTTCGGCACGGAGTCCCACCGGGAGGGGGACGGCCGGCGGTGGCAGCGGGCGGGTCCAGGAGTCGTCGGCGCCGGGCAGGCCGAGGGCCTGGGCGACGGCGGCGGCGATGCGCGCGTGGCCCAGCGGACCGGCGTGCAGCCGGTCGGCGCTCCACAGCCGGGGGTCGGTGACGACCGGGTGGTGGCCGGTCTCGACGACGATGACGCCGTGCCGGGCCGAGGCCTCGCGGATGCGCGCGTTGACGGCCCGGACGCGCGGGACGAGGGGCCGGGCCAGCGGGGTGATGCGGCCGACGTCGGGGAAGGTGAGCGTCGCCACGCGCGCGCCCTGCCCGGTCAGCGCGGCGAACATCTCCTCCAGGTGCCCGACCGTCGCGTCCGGGTCGAAGCGGGGCCGCAGCAGGTCGTTGAAGCCGGCGACGACGGTGGCGAGGTCCGGCCGGAGCGCGAGGGCGGGGGCGAGCTGTTCGGCGCGCACCTGTCCGGCGAGGCGGCCCCGTACGGCCAGGTTGGCGTAGAGCGTGCCGGGCCGGTCCCGGGCGAGCAGTTCGGCGAGCCGGTCCGCCCAGCCGCGCAGGCCGCCGGTGTCGTCGCCGTCGCCGACGCCCTCCGTCTGACTGTCCCCCAGCGCGACGTACCGCAGAAACGTGCCGTCCGTCATCGGACCTCCGCCTTCCCTCACCGTCGATCGACCCGGCGGGCGAGCGGACTCGCGAGTCCGTCCTTCACCCTCCCCTCACCCTACTCACTTCCTTGACTAGGCAACTGTGCTATTACTCCCCGTACCCGCCCTCCGTCCTATCCTTCGACGCATGTCCCTCCCCCTCCGCGCCCCCGGCGGCGGCCGTCCGTCGCCGCGTGCCGCCGACGCCCTCGTGGCGGGCGCCGTCCTGCTCGTCGTGGCGGTCTGGACGCTGGTCGCGGCGCGCCACACGGGCGAGCCCGCGCTCCGGGCGGCGCTCGGCTGGGCCCTCGTCCTGGCCGGCTGCGGGGCCCTGTACTTCCGGCGGCGGCAGCCGGTCGCGGTCGCCGTCGTCACACTGCTCGCCTGTGCCGTCTACTACCCGCTGTCCGCCCAGGACGGCCCGCTGATGATCACCTTCGCGCTCGCGCTCTACACGACCGCCGCCGAAGGACGCTTCGCCGCCGCCGTCGCGCTCGCCGCCGTCACCCTGGTCGCGGTCGGCGCCGGAGAGATCCGGCAGCAGCCGGGGCACCGGCAGATCGACGACACCTCGCTCGCCATGCTGGCCGGCTGGCTGATCAGCCTGGTCGCGGTGGGCCGCGCCCAGCGCACCCGGGCCGCCTACCTCCACGAGGCCGAGCAGCGGGCGCTGGCCGCCGAGCGGGAGCAGGAGGCACGGGCCCGGCAGAGCGCCACCGAGGAGCGGCTGCGGATCGCCCGCGAGGTCCACGACGTCCTCGGCCACAGCATCTCGCTGATCAACGTGCAGTCCGGGGCCGCGCTCCACCGGCTCGGCAAGAAGCCGGCCCCCGAGTCCGGACTCGCCACCGCGACCGAGGCCCTGGAGGCGGTGAAGGCCACCAGCAAGGACGCGCTGCGCGAGCTGCGGGCGACCCTAGGGGTGCTGCGCCGGGCCGGCGAGGCCACCCCGACGACCCCGGCCTCCTCGGGCCTCGCGCTCCTCGGCGACCTCGCCGGGCGGGCCCGGAGCGCCGGTCTCGACGTCCGTACGGGCGCCACGGGCACCCCCGTGCCGCTGCCGCCGCCCGTCGACCTCGCCGCGTACCGGATCGTGCAGGAGTCGCTGACGAACATCGCGCGGCACGCGGGCGCGAGGACCGTGGACATCGCCCTCGACTGGGGCCCGGACGCGGTGCGGCTGCGGATCGCGGACGACGGCGGGGGCGCGCCGGAGGGCCGGCCACCGGGCAGCGGCATCCGGGGCATGGCCGAGCGGGCCCGCGCGCTCGGCGGCGAGCTGACCGCCGAGAATGGGGAGGGCGGCGGTTTCCTGGTGGACGCCCGGCTGCCGTACGCCGTACCCGGGTCCGGGGAACCCCCTCGGGAGGACACCCGATGACCCGCGCCGTACCCGAGGAGAGCTCCCAGGAGGGCGCCCGATGATCCGTGTCGTGCTGGCCGACGACCAGACCCTGGTCAGGGCCGGTTTCCGGTCGATCCTCTCGGACGAGGAGGACATCGAGGTCGTCGGAGAGGCCGGCGACGGGGAGCGGGCGATCGGCCTCGCCCGCGAACTGCGCCCGGACGTGGTCCTGACGGACATCCGGATGCCGGTGCTCGACGGCCTCGAAGCCACCCGCCGCATCACCGCCGACGAGCGGCTTGAGGGGGTCCGGGTGGTCGTCCTGACCACCTTCGACGCGGACGACCACGTGTACGGGGCGCTGCGCGCCGGCGCCTCGGGCTTCCTCGTCAAGGACACCGAGCCGATGGAGCTGCTCCACGCGGTGCGGGTGGTGGCGCGCGGCGACGCCCTGATCTCCCCGGCCGTGACCCGCCGCCTGATCGCCGAGTTCGCCGGACGGGCCGACCGGCGGCCGGACCCGAGCCCCCGTCTGAACGCCCTCACCGAGCGGGAGCGCGAGGTCCTCGGCCTGGTGGGCGCGGGGCTCTCCAACGACGAGATCGCCGGTCGCCTGGTCCTCTCCCCCGCCACCGCCAAGACCCACGTCAGCCGGATCATGACCAAGCTGGCCGTACGGGACCGGGCGCAGCTGGTGATCCTGGCGTACGAGTCCGGGATGATCACGCCGGGCTGGCTTGCCTGACGTCCCTTAGGGGACGGGCTCCGGCGGGGACAACTCACGGGGTACGCGCGCGGGGACCGGCGCAACCCCCGGGGTACGGCCGGTGTCCACCCCGGGGTGACGCCCGGCCCCCCGTCGTACGCCGACGCTGAACGGGTGAACCAGGACGTACTCGATCTCGCGCGGCTGCAGTTCGCCCTCACCGCCGGCGGCCACTTCCTCTTCGTCGCCCTCACCCTCGGGCTCGCGACGGTCGTGGCGGTGCTCCAGACGCGGGCGACGCTCGGCCGGAACCCGGTCCACGCGCGCATGGTGCGCTTCTGGGGCCAGCTGTACGTGATCAACTACGCGGTCGGGATCGTCACAGGCCTGGTGATGGAGTTCCAGTTCGGCATGGCCTGGAGCGGGCTCACGCACGAGGCGGGCAACGTCCTGGGGGCCTCGCTCGCCGTCGAGACGGTCGTGGCGTTCTTCGTCGAGTCGACCTTCCTCGGCCTGTGGATCTTCGGCCGGCACCGGCTCAACCGCTGGGCCCACCTGGCCGCGATCTGGATCGTCGTCCTGACCGCATACCTGTCGGCGTACTGGATCCTCGTCTCCAACGGCTTCCTCAACCACCCCGTGGGGTACGGCTCCTCCGGGGACGGCGGGCTCGTGCTCGACGACCCGGTCGCCGTCCTCACCAACCCCTCGGCGCTCCTCGCCTTCGGCCACGTCCTGGCGGGGGCGCTGCTCACCGCCGGGTTCTTCATGGCCGGGGTGAGCGCGTACCACCTCTTCCGCCGCAGTCCGGAGTGGGAGTTCTTCGGCCGCAGCCTGCGGATCGGGGTGTTCCTGTCGGCGCCCGCGCTGATGGCGGCGGCCGTCTTCGGCGGGCTCCAGCTCGGGGCCCTCGCCACCCTCCAGCCGATGAAGGCGGCGGTCTTCGGCGGAAAGGCGGCCGAGGTCGCCCGTCTCCGGGCGGAGATGACGGAACGTTTCGGTCCGGGCGACTACGTGCCCTCGGAGGCCTGGACCCGGGGCGGCGGCCTGGTGATGCTCCTCTGCTTCGCCCTGATGATGTACCTGTGCTTCGCCGGGGTGGTCCTGGCCTGCTTCAAGAAGGCCGTCTTCCGGTTCCGGCTCTGGCACGTCGTCCTGATGGCGGCCGTGCCGCTGCCGTACCTCGCGATGATCAGCGGCTGGGTGTTCCGGGAGGCGGGCCGACAGCCGTGGGTGGTGTACGGGCTCCTCAGGACGGAGGACGCGGTCTCGGACCTCTCCCCCGGCGCCATGCGCCTCTCGCTCACCGTCTTCACCACGCTCTTCGTCCTGCTCGCCGTCCTCAACGCCCGGCTCCTCGCCCGGCACGCCCGCCGGGGTCCCGTCGACTCCGGCCTCGGACACGACGAACGGCCGGGCACGGACGGCGGGTCGAGCGGGCCGAGTGGTCCAGGCGACCCGAACGGACCGGGCGGGCCGGGCGATCCGGCCGACGCGCTGCCGGCCCCCCGCTACTGAGTTTTCGCTCTCCGCCCCTACCGGAAGAGGAGTCCCCCGTGGAGACCCCGGCCATCGCCCTGCTCGCCTTCTTCACCGCGGGCTGGTTCGTCCTCGCGGGGACGGACGTCGGCACCGGCATGTTCGCCCCGTGGCTCGGCCGGAGCGACCGCGAACGGCGGCTCGTCCTCGCCTCCTTCGCCCCCTTCTTCCTGGGCAACGAGGTCTGGCTGGTGGCCGCCGCCGGAGTGTTCGTCGGCTGCTTCCCCGACCTCGAAGGGGACCTCCTGAGCGGTCAGTTCCCGGTCGTCGTGGCCCTGCTCGCCGGGTGGGTCGTGCGCGACACGGGCCTCTGGTCGCGCGGCCGGGGCGCCGGACCGCGTGGGCGCGCCTACTGCGACGCCGCCGTGGTCTGCGGGAGCTGGACCGTCGCGCTCTCCTGGGGGTGGCTGCTCGCCGCCCTGCTCACCGGACGGCCGTACACCCCGGCGACCGGCCCGGCGGCGGTCCTCATCGCCCTCGCCGTGGCCGCGCTGTTCGCCGCGCACGGCCTCGGCTTCGCCGCGCTGCGGCTCACGGGACCGCCGTACGAGCGGGCCCGCCGGCTCGTCGGCCGGACCGGGCACCCGTGGCAGTCCTTCGCGCTCACCGGTGCCCTGCTCGCCTGGCTGCCGCTCTGGGCGGGGAGCGCGCTGCCGCTGGCCGACCGGGCGGCCGACCCGGCCACGCTCGCCCTGCTCGTGCCCGCGCTCCTCGTCGTCACCCCGTTGCTCGTGGCCGTCCAGGCCTGGACCTGGTACGCCTTCCGGCACCGGGTCACCCGGCCCTCGTACCTCTGAGCCCCGCGCTCCCGGGGCTCCGGCCGGAACGCCTCACTCCTCCGGCGCGGACTCCTTCTTGTGGTGCAGGGCCTTCTGGAGCCGGGCGACCACCGCCTCGCCGTACCTGCGGTGGCCGTGGACGCGCGGGTCGTCCGTCACGTCGTACCGCTTCACGTACGCGCCGAGGAAGGCCTGCAGGGTGGCGACGGCCGGGATCGCGATCAGCGCGCCGACGACCCCGAGCAGCGCCGTCCCCGCGATGACCGAGCCGAAGGCCACCGCCGGGTGGATGTCCACGGTCTTCGAGGTGAGCTTCGGCTGGAGGATGTAGTTCTCGAACTGCTGGTAGACCACGACGAAGCCGAGCACCCACACCGCGTACCAGGGGTTGACGGTGAAGGCGATCAGCATCGGCAGGGCACCGGCCAGATAGGTGCCGATGGTCGGGATGAACTGCGAGACCAGGCCGACCCACACGGCGAGCGCCGGGGCGTACGGCACGTCCAGGATCTCGAAGAGCACGAAGTGCGCGACGCCCGAGATGAGGGCCATCAGACCGCGCGAATACAGATAGCCGCCGGTCTTGTCGACCGCGATCTCCCACGCCCGCAGCACCTCGGCCTGCCGGGCGGGCGGCAGGACGGAGCAGAGCGCGCGCCGCAGCCGGGGCCCGTCGGCCGCGAAGTAGAACGAGAACAGGAAGATCGTGAGGAGCCGGAACAGGCCGCCGAGGACGGTGGCGGAGACGTCGAGGACGCCGGACGCGCTGTTCTGCACGTACCTCTGCAGCCAGTCGGACTTGAGCAGGCTGTCCTGGACCTCGACCCTCGACAGGTCCGTGTGGAAGCTGTCGTTGATCCATTTGATCAACGAGTCGAGGTACTTGGGGAAGTTCTCGACCATGTCGACGATCTGCCCGGCCAGCATCGACCCCAGGAGGACGACGAAGCCGGCGCTGAAGACGAGGACGGCCAGGAAGACCAGGAAGGTGGCGAGGCCCCGGCGCATCCCGCGCGCCGCCATGCGCCCGACCGCCGGTTCGATGGCGAGGGCGAGGAAGAAGGCCAGGAGGATGTTGACGAGGAGGCCGATGAGCTGGTGGAAGGCCCAGTTGCCCAGCAGGAAACAGGAGTAGAGGGCGAAGGCCAGGACGAGCGCGCGGGGCAGCCAGCGCGGCATCCGCGCGGTGGGGTCCGGGGGCGCGGTCTCCCGGGCGGGGGGCGCGTCCACGAGGACGCTGCCGCCGGTGCCGGTCCCGGCGGGCGGGGTCGGGGCCGGAGCGGCCGTCACATCGGTCGAACCGGTCCTGCCGGTGCCGTCGGACTCGCCGGTGTTCCGGGACTTCTCGCCGGTGCCGCCCGGCTCGCCGGTCCCCCGGGACTCGTCGGTGTCGTGCGTCTTGTCGGTGTCGTCGCTGTCGTCAGTCGGGGCCACCCCGCCAGTCTCGCGCACCGCGCGGACATTCCTCCGGGGCCCCCGCGCATCCCGTCGGCTCCTCCGCCCGGCGATCCGTCCGCCGGTCCGCCGGGCGATCCCCGGGCCAGCCCCTTCCGGCGGTGGGTCAGCGCTTGTCGGCAGGCACGTCGACGGCGGCGCAGACGGCGCGCCACACGTCCTTCGCCTCCCAGCCTGCGTCCAGCGCCTCCCGTACGGTCCGGCCGCCGAGTTCCGCCATCACGTGATCGCTCGCGAAGGACTCGGCGTACGACGCACCGAAGTGGTCGGCCATTCGTTCCCAGAAAATCGTCAACCGCATGACCCCAGTATCCCGCTCCGAAGAGTGCAGCCCGCTCCGGAGGTCTTGTCAGCACGGCTTTCCGCCCTACGGTCGGAGCATGGCCGAAAACCCCCTCCCCTCCGCGTCCTCGACCCCCTTGGCCCGCGCCGAGCGTTTCGTCTGGCTGACGGCCCGCGTCCTCGAACAGCGCCGGTTCGCCTACCACTTCCAGCGCGGCGGCGCGGATCAGGTCGAGACGGCGCTCACGGCGTACCTCAACGAGGACGGCGGCTACGGTCACGCGCTCGAACCGGATCTGCGCGGGCCCGTCAGCCAGCCGCTGCACACCGCGCACGCGCTGCGGGTCCTGGACTCCGTCGGCCGCTGCGGCGGGCCGCGGATCGAGCGGATCTGCCGCTACCTCACGGCGGTGTCCACGCACGACGGCGCCCTCCCCGCGATCCACCCCTCCCAGCGCGGCTATCCCTCGGCGCCGTTCGTCCCGGTCGTCGACTCCCCGCCGAGCGCGCTGCTCTCGACCGGCCCGGCGGTCGGGCTGCTCCACCGCAACCAGGTGTGGCACGCGTGGCTGTTCCGGGCCACCGAGTTCTGCTGGTCGGCCGTGGAGTCCCTGGAGAAGTCCCACCCGTACGAGATCCAGGCCGCCGTCGCCTTCCTCGACGGGGTCCCGGACCGTTCGCGCGCGGAGGCGGCCGCCGACCGCCTCGGCCGGCTCGTCCGGGAGCAGGGACTGGCCGTCCTCGACCCGGACCGGCCCGAGGACTGGCCGGTGGCGGACGGGTACGCGCCCGGGGAGCACCACTTCCCGCACGACTACGCGCGCGTGCCGGACTCGCTGGCCGCGCGCTGGTTCACGGAGGAGGAGACGGCCCGCTCGCTCGACCGGCTCGCGGCCGACCAGGAGGAGGACGGCGGCTGGCCGATCCGCTGGCGCGCCTGGGCCCCCGGCTCAGCCCTGGAGTGGCGCCCGATCGTCACCGTCGAGGCCCTGCGCACCCTTCGCGCGCACGGCCGCCCCATCGGCTGACGGGGCGGGCGTACGGGGGTCTTCCGGGGTTACGTCCTCCGGGCCGGTCTCACCAGCCCAGGGCCCGTACCCCCGCCGTGACGGCCACGGCGGCGCCCACGACGACCAGGAACGGCGCCCGCAGGACGAGTGCGACGGCGGCCGCGGCGAGTCCGGCGGCCCGGGCGTCCAGGACGAGGTCGCCGCCCGTGCTGAACGTCTGCTGTGCGGTGAGCGCGGCGAGCAGGGCGACGGGGAGCAGTGCCGCGAGCCGCTGGACGAGCGGGCGTTCCAGGGCCCCGGCGGGGACGAGCAGGCCGACGAGCTTGACCAGGTAGCACCCGGCGACGGTGAGGGCGATCGCGATCCAGACGTTCATCGGGGGTCCTCCTCTCGCTCGGACGCGGTGCGCCGGCCCCGTGCCCAGAGCACCGCGGGGGCGGCGAGGGCGGCGGCGAGGACCGGCACTCCGGCGGGGAGCACGGGCAGCAGGCCGAGGCCGAGCAGGACGGCGAGTCCGGCGGTGGCCCGCTCGGTCGCGGACTTGAGCATGGGGGCGAGCAGGGCCAGGAAGACGGCGGGCCCGGCCGCGTCGAGCCCCCAGGCGGCGGTGTCCCCGATCGCCTCGGCGCCGAGGGCCCCGAGGAGCGTGGTGGCGTTCCACAGGACGTACAGCGTGAGCCCGGTGGCGGTGAAGCCGATGCGGGCGGCCCGGCGGGACGGCTGGGCGAGCGCGACCGCCGCGGTCTCGTCGATCACCCAGTGCGCGGCGAGGGGCCTGACGGCCTTCGGCAGGGCGAGGAGCTGGGAGAGCCGCAGCCCGTAGAAGGCGTTGCGGGTGCCCAGGAAGAACGCTCCGGCGGCGGCCGTGAAGGGGTTGCCGCCCGCGGCGAGCGCGCCGACGAGGGCGAACTGCGAGGCGCCGGTGAAGACGAGCAGGCTGAGGACGCAGGTCTGGAGCAGGCTGAGTCCGGAGCCCGCCGAGGTCACGCCGAAGGCGAAGCCGGAGAGCCCGACGGCGACGCCGACGCCGAGGGCGTCGCGGACGACGGCGGCGTCGGGCTTGGCCGGGGGGTCGTCGGGTATCACGGGGGGTGCTGTCTGTTCTGCCACGTCAGGGACGCTACGGCGGCCGGGACCACCGGGTCTTGTACGTTCTTGCGCCGGACCGGGCGGGCCCTGCCGGTCCGGCCGGAGCCGCCCGGTCAGCCGGACCTGCCCGGCCTCGCGGGTTTTCCGCCGCCACGCGCGCGCTGATAGGCGCCCGGCGGCACGCCCACGCTGCGGGTGAAGTGCCGGTTGAGGTGCGACTGGTCGGTGAAGCCGACGACGGCGGCCGCCTCCGCCGGGGGCACACCGGCGTCGAGCAGCTGCCGGGCCCGGCGCACGCGCGCGTCGGTGAGCCAGGTGTGCGGCGGCATCCCGTACGTCTCGCGGAAGGACCGGAGCAGGGCGAAGGGGCTGGTGTCCAGTTCGGCGGCGAGGCGCTCCAGGGTCGGCGGCTCGGCCATCCGGCCCTCCAGGACCTCACGCGCGCGTGCCGCGTTCCGGGCGCCCGCCGAGCGGGGCGGGAGCGCGGTGATCGGGCCGCCGTGGCTGCGCAGCAGCCGGGCCGTGACGAGCCGGAGCAGGCTGTCGGCGGCGAGGGCGTTGCCCTCCTCCGCGGCCCGGTGGACGCCGACGACGAGCCGTGCGGCGTACGGGTCGTCGACGACGGGCGAGGTGAAACCGACCGAGCCGCGCAGGGCGAGGGTGTCGGCGGCGATCGACCGGACGATCTCCGCGTCGGGGTAGATCGTCCGGTAGGTCCAGCCCTCGGGGACCCCCGCGTGCCCGGTGTGCGGGGTGTCGGGGTTGACCAGGGCGATCTGGCCGGGTCCCGCGTGGACCAGGTCGTCGTGGTGGTGGAAGGCCTCGACGCCCTCGGTGATCGCGGCGAAGACGAAGGTCTCGTGGGTGTGGCGGGCGAAGGCCTTGCGGACGTAGTGGGCGTGCAGCAGGTCGACCCCGGGCAGCTCGGGGTACTGCCAGTACCGTGCCCGCTCCCCGCTCGCCATGCCTCCATTCTGCGCCAGGGGCGGCGGGGACCGCCGCTCCGGTCCGCGCCGGCGGGAGCACCGGCCGCCGCGCCGGGGAGCAAACGGGCCGGGGCGGGCGACGGACGGGCGGGGGACGGACGAGCCGGGGACGGACGGGCGGGGGACGGACGGGCCGGGAACGGACGGGCCGGGGACGGACGGGCCGCCACTCCCTGGGGGACCACTCCGAAGAGGGACGCCCGCCGCGCTGCCCAGCGGGTTTTCCACAGGTCCGGGCGCTTGTCAGTGGCCGGGTGCACGATGGGGGGCATGGTCAGGTCCGCGCTCGACTCGTTCTCCCCCGCGACCCGTGGTTGGTTCACCGGGGCCTTCACCGCGCCCACGGCGGCGCAGGAGGGCGCCTGGACCGCCATCGGGGCGGGCTCCGACGTGCTGGTCGTCGCCCCGACCGGCTCGGGCAAGACGCTGGCCGCCTTCCTCGCCTCCCTGGACCGGCTGGCGTCCGCGCCCCCGCCCGCCGAGCCGAGGAAGCGCTGCCGCGTGCTGTACGTGTCCCCGCTGAAGGCGCTCGCGGTGGACGTCGAGCGGAACCTGCGCTCCCCGCTGACCGGCATCCGCCAGGAGTCGGTGCGGCTCGGGCTGCCCGAGCCCGACATCAGGGTCGGGATCCGCTCCGGCGACACCCCGGCCGCCGAGCGCCGGACGCTCGCGACCAAGCCGCCGGACATCCTGATCACCACCCCCGAGTCGCTGTTCCTGATGCTGACCTCCGCCGCCCGCGAGGCCCTCGAAGGCGTGGAGACGGTCATCCTGGACGAGGTCCACGCGGTCGCGGGCACGAAGCGGGGCGCGCACCTGGCGCTCTCCCTGGAGCGGCTCGACGAGCTGCTGCCCCGGCCCGCGCGCAGGATCGGCCTGTCGGCCACGGTCCGGCCGGTCGACGAGGTCGCCCGCTACCTCTCGCCGGGGCGCGCGGTGGAGATCGTGCAGCCGCCGTCGGGCAAGGAGTTCGACCTCTCCGTCGTCGTGCCCGTCGAGGACATGGGCGAGCTGGGCGGCTCCCCGGCCTCCGAGGGCAAGGAGGGCGGCGACAGGCCGTCGATCTGGCCGCACGTGGAGGAGCGGATCGCCGACCTGGTCCAGTCCCACCGCTCCACGATCGTCTTCGCGAACTCCCGGCGGCTGGCCGAGCGCCTGTGCAACCGGCTCAACGAGATCGCGTACGAGCGGGCGACCGGCGAGCCCCTGCCCGAGGGGGCTCCCCCGGCCGAGGTCATGGCCCAGTCGGGGGCGGCGCAGGGCGCCCCGCCGCTGCTCGCCCGGGCCCACCACGGCTCGGTGTCCAAGGAGCAGCGCGCCCAGGTCGAGGAGGATCTGAAGGCGGGCCGGCTGCCCGCCGTGGTGGCCACCTCCAGCCTGGAGCTGGGTATCGACATGGGCGCGGTCGACCTGGTCGTGCAGGTCGAGTCGCCGCCCTCGGTGGCCTCCGGGCTCCAGCGGGTGGGCCGCGCCGGCCACCAGGTCGGCGCGGTGTCCACGGGCGTGGTCTTCCCCAAGTACCGGGGCGACCTGGTGCAGGCGGCGGTGGTCACCGAGCGGATGCGGTCGGGGGCCATCGAGTCCCTGCGGATCCCCGCCAACCCCCTCGACGTGCTCGCGCAGCAGCTGGTCGCGATGGTCGCGCTCGACACCTGGCAGGTGGACGACCTGCTCGCGGTGGTGCGCCGGGCGGCGCCGTTCGCCTCGCTGCCCGAGTCGGCGTTCACGGGCGTCCTCGACATGCTGGCCGGCCGCTACCCCTCGGACGCCTTCGCCGAGCTGCGCCCGCGCGTGGTCTGGGACCGGGTGGCCGGGACGGTCACGGGCCGGCCGGGCGCGCAGCGACTCGCCGTCACCTCGGGCGGCACGATCCCCGACCGGGGCCTGTTCGGCGTCTTCCTGGCGGGCTCGGACCCCAAGAAGGGCGGGGGCAGGGTCGGGGAGCTCGACGAGGAGATGGTGTACGAGTCGCGGGTGGGCGACGTGTTCACGCTCGGCACCACCTCGTGGCGGATCGAGGACATCACCCGGGACCGGGTCCTGGTCACCCCCGCGCCCGGCGCGCCGGGCCGGCTGCCGTTCTGGAAGGGCGACCAGCTGGGCCGTCCGCTCGAACTGGGCCGGGCGGTGGGCGCGTTCCTCCGCGAGGTCGGCGCCCTCGGGGAGGAGGACGCGCGGCTGCGGCTGCTCGCCGCCGGGCTCGACGCGTGGGCCGCCGAGAACGTCCTCGCGTACCTGAAGGAGCAGCGCGAGGCCTGCGGCCACGTGCCGGACGACCGGACGATCCTGGTCGAGCGCTTCCGGGACGAGCTCGGGGACTGGCGGGTCGTCATCCACTCCCCGTTCGGGGCGCAGGTGCACGCCCCGTGGGCGCTGGCGCTCGGCGCCCGGCTCGCCGAGCGGTACGGCATGGACGCGCAGGTGATGCACGCGGACGACGGGATCGTGCTGCGCCTGCCGGACGCCGACCTGATGGGCCTGGACATGGGCCTGGACCTCCTCGACCACGAACCCGTCGACCCGGGCCGGCACGCGGACGCCGCGTACGACGCGGACAAGGCGCCGGTCGGCGCGGCCGACGCCCTGTTCGACAAGGGCGAGATCGGGCAGGTCGTCACCGACCAGGTGGGCGGCTCGGCGCTGTTCGCCTCCCGCTTCCGCGAGTGCGCAGCCCGCGCCCTGCTGCTGCCGAAGCGGAACCCGGGCAAGCGCACCCCCCTGTGGCAGCAGCGGCAGCGCGCGTCCCAGCTCCTCCAGGTGGCGAGCGAGTTCGGCTCGTTCCCCATCGTCCTGGAGGCCGTCCGCGAGTGCCTCCAGGACGTCTTCGACCTCCCCGGCCTGACGGAGCTGATGGGCGACATCGAGGCCCGCCGGGTCCGCCTCGTCGAGGTCACCACCCCCGAGCCGTCCCCCTTCGCCCGCTCGCTGCTCTTCGGCTACGTGGCGCAGTTCCTGTACGAGGGCGACTCGCCGCTCGCGGAGCGGCGGGCCGCCGCCCTCTCCCTGGACTCCCGGCTGCTCGCCGAGCTGCTCGGCCAGGCCGAGCTGCGCGAGCTGCTCGACGCGGACGTCCTGACGGAGCTGGAGCGGGAGCTCCAGTGGCTGACGGAGGACCGGCGGATCAAGGACGTGGAGGGCGTCGCCGACCTCCTGCGGGTCCTGGGCCCGCTCACCGGCGCCGAGCTGGCCGAGCGCGGCGCCGAGGCGGACTGGGCGGGCGAGCTGGAAGCGGCCCGCCGGGCGATCCGGGTGCGGATCGGGGGCCGGGAGCACTGGGCCGCGATCGAGGACGCGGGCCGCCTCAGGGACGCCCTGGGCACGGCCCTGCCGGTCGGGGTCCCCGAGGCCTTCACCGAACCGGTCAAGGACCCGCTGGGCGACCTCCTCGCCCGGTACGGGCGCACGCACGGCCCATTCACCTCCTCCCACGCCGCCGAGCGCTTCGGCCTGGGCACGGCCGTCACCGACGGCGCCCTCCAGCGGCTCGCCGCGTCCGGCCGGGTCGTCCAGGGCGAGTTCCACCCCTCGGGCATCGGCCAGGAGTGGTGCGACGCCACCGTCCTGCGCCGACTGCGCAGGCGTTCCCTCGCGGCCCTGCGCCACGAGCTGGAGCCGGTGCCCCCGGCGGCCCTCGCCTCCTTCCTGCCGCAGTGGCAGCACCTGGGGAGCAACAGCCTGCGCGGCATCGACGGCCTGGCCCGGGCGGTCGAGCAGCTCCAGGGCGCGCCCGTCCCGGCCTCCGCCCTGGAGAAGCTGGTCCTGCCGTCCCGGGTCCGGGACTACTCCCCGGCGATGCTGGACGAGCTGACGACCACCGGCGAGGTGCTGTGGGCCGGCGCGGGCTCGCTGCCCGGCAAGGACGGCTGGGTCTCGCTCCACCTCGCGGACGCGGCCCCGCTGCTCCTGCCCCCGCCGCACCCGCTGGAGCTGTCCGCGCTGCACGAGTCGCTGCTCACCGCCCTCTCCGGCGGGTACGGCCTGTTCTTCCGCCAGATCGCCGACCAGGTCCGGGCGACCACCCATCCGGACGCCACCGATCCCCAGCTCGCCGACGCGCTCTGGGACCTGGCCTGGTCGGGGCGGCTCACCAACGACACCCTCGCCCCGCTGCGCGCGCTGCTCGGCTCGGGCCGCACGGCCGGTTCGACCGCGCACCGCGCGCGCCGCACGGTCCCCCGGGGCCGGTACGGCACCCTGACCGCGTCCGCCCGGCCGGTGTCCCGCACGGGTCCGCCCACGGTCTCCGGCCGCTGGTCGCTGCTGCCGCCGCCCGAGCCGGAGCCGACGCACCGGGCGCACGCCCTGGCCCGCACCCTCCTGGACCGGCACGGCGTGGTCACCCGGGGCGCGGTGGCCGCCGAGGGCGTGGAGGGCGGCTTCTCGGCCGTGTACCGGATCCTGGCCGCCTTCGAGGACAGCGGCCAGGCCCGCCGGGGCTACGTCGTGGAAGGTCTGGGCGCGGCCCAGTTCGCGATGGACGGCGCGGTGGACCGGCTGCGGGCCGCGGCGACCGCCCGTGACCGGGGCGTCGAGGCGGCGGCCGGTCCGCGCGCCCTCGTCCTCGCGGCGGCCGATCCAGCGAACGCGTACGGGGCCGCCCTGTCCTGGCCCGAGCCGCCGACCGGCGCCGGGCACAAGCCGGGGCGCAAGGCGGGCGCGATGGTGGTCCTGGTCGACGGCGAGCTGACGCTCTACATGGAGCGCGGCGGCAAGACGCTCCTGTCCTGGCCGGACGACCCGGACGACCCGGCCCTGACAGCGGCGGCCGAGGCCCTGGCCGCGTCCGCCCGCGCGGGCTCCCTGGGCACGGTCACGGTGGAGCGGCTCAACGGCGTCCCGGCCCTGACCTCCCCCCTGGCCCGCCCCCTGGAGGCGGCGGGCTTCCTGGCCACCCCCAGAGGCCTGCGCCTGCGCGCCTAGGGCTCGTCCGGCGGATCACGACGAGGGCCGCGCCCCCGATGCGCCGGACAGGCCGTAGTCGGCGCGTATCCGGGAAGAAGCCCGAAAGACCCCCGGCGCGCCCGGCCCCCGACCGCCCGGCGCCCACCGCCCAGGCTCGGCGGAACCGTGGGCGAAGGACCATGACCCGAGGAGGACCGTGCCCGAAGGAGACACCGTCTGGCAGGTGGCCCGCCGTCTGCACGCCGCGCTCGCCGGGCGGGTGCTGACCCGCTCGGACCTCCGGGTGCCCCGGTTCGCCACCGCCGACCTCACCGGCCGCACGCTCCTCGACGTCACCCCGCGCGGCAAGCACCTGCTCGCCCGGATCGAGGGCGGGCTCACCCTCCACTCCCATCTGCGGATGGACGGCGCCTGGCGGGTGTACGCCACCGGGGAGCGGCCCCGCGGCGGTCCCGACCACCAGATCCGGGCGGTCCTGGGAAACGCGGAGTCCACCGCGTACGGCTACCGGCTCCCCATCGTGGAGCTCCTCCGGACCGACGAGGAATCTCAGGTCGTGGGCCATCTCGGCCCGGACCTGCTGGGCCCCGACTGGGATCCGGAGGAGGCCGTGCGCCGGCTGACGGCCGATCCTGCGAGGACGCTCGGCGAGGCCCTCCTCGACCAGCGCAACCTGGCCGGCATCGGCAACATCTACAAGTCGGAGCTGGCGTTCCTCGCCGCCGTCACCCCCTGGCTCCCCGTGGGCGAGCTGGAGCCCGGGGTCCCCGCGCGTCTGGTGGCGACCGCCCACCGGCTGCTCGACGTCAACAAGGACCATCCGGACCGGCGCGTCACCACCGTGCGCCGCCCCGGCACCCCGCTCCACGTCTACGGCCGCGCGGGCCGCCCCTGCCTGCGCTGCGGCGCCCGGATCCGCAAGGCGGAGCTGGGGGACCGGATCACGTACTGGTGCCCGGAATGCCAAAAGGGCCCGCACCGGCAGGACACCGGCACGAGCCCGTCGAGCTGACCCTCCGTCGGGCCCGGCTCTTCGTCCCGTCACACTCCCCGCACCCTCACGCACATCCCCGCGTCCTCACGCCGCCCCGGAGCCCGTGCCCCACCGCCGGCGCCACGGCACCCGGCCGAGGCGCCGGGCGGCCGCGCCCGGCCGCCCCGACGAGGCCGCCACGTGCACGGGCAGCAGGCTCAGTCCCCAGCCGCCCGCGACCATCACCGCCTCGACCGGTCCGGCCTCGCCGGGCACGAGCAACAGGCGGAGCACCGCCCACCACCAGAGCCCCCCGGCCACCAGCCCGACCGCGACCAGCGCGAGCGTTGCCGGCGGAAACCGTCGCCGTACCATGGCCGCCTCCTGCGGTCGACGCTAGACCGACAGGATCACCCTGCGGGAGGGCGCACCAGGGCCCGCCCCGGCGCACACCGTGCGTATCAGCACGCCCCGGCCCTCCTCAGACGCTCTCCGCCTGGAACATCCACGCGTGCTTCTCGAGCTCGCCGGTCAGGGCGATCAGGATGTCCTGGGTGACCGGGTCGGGGTCGCCGGTCGCGTCGATCCGCTCCCGCATCCGGGTGGTGACGGCCCCGAGGGCGTCGACGAGGATCTTCACCGCGTCCACGTCCTTGATCCAGCCCTCCGGCACCGTTCCGATCGCGCTCGACGACGCCACGGTGGCCGCTCGCCCGTCCGGGTTGACGCCCAGGGCGGAGGCGCGCTCGGCCACGGTGTCGGAGTGCGTCCGGGCCGTGGTGACCACCTCGTCCAGCTGGAGGTGGACGGAGCGGAAGCGCGGTCCGACGACGTTCCAGTGCACCTGCTTGGCGACCAGGGAGAGGTCGACCAGGTCGACGAGGGCTCCCTGGAGAGCGTTCCCCACGGTCTTGAGGTCGGTCTCGGACAGCGTGCTCTTCACGACAGACATGCGGAATCTCCAACCAGTCGAACGTTCTCCCACCATGGCACGCCTCTCCGGAACCCGGCATCTCAAACAAATCAGCTCAAAGGAATACCGGAAAAAGGTGAGGCCCCGGTCGGCGTCCCTGACGGGACACGGACCGGGGCCTCACCCTCGTTTCGGTTCAGGCGGCGACGACGTCGACCGCTTCCGCGGGCGCCTTGATGGTCACCCGCTCGGGGGACACACCCGCCACCGACGTCACCGACACCGAATTGAGCATCGGACGAACCGGTGCCGGCACCTGTTCGCTCGCTGCTGCCGACTCGGCCAGTTCGGCCAGCGACAGCTCGTCGCTCACTTCGCGCATGAGCTCGGACATCCGTACGTCCAGCGCGTCGCAGATCGCGGAGAGCAGCTCGGAGGAAGCCTCCTTCTGCCCCCGCTCCACCTCGGAGAGATAGCCGAGCGAGACTCGGGCGGACGAGGAGACTTCGCGCAGAGTACGGCCCTGGCGCTGGCGCTGCCGACGCAGCACGTCACCCAGCAGGCGACGGAGCAGAATCATCGGTGGCTCCCTCCTCGGACCGCGTAGCCGCATCCTTCACGCCCCACCGTACCGCCTCGCGCCGCGGCCGTGCGGGGAGCGATGTCGTGTTCACTCAGGGCTGCAAACATCAATTCCCCCCGTTCTGTTCCGTATCCTGTGCCCGCGCATTTCCCGAGAGTTCCCCGTGGAGCAGTGCGAGCACGATCCGTACGCTCTCCCTACGGATTTCCCCACGATCGCCGTTCAACCTCAACGGGACCACTTTCCCCGTCGGCGAACCCGCCCGTGACCCCGCCCGTGACCCGGCGGGGGACCCCGTAGGGGACGCCTCCCCGGCCGGTCCCGCGACCGCCCCGGCCGGTCCCGCGACCGCCACGTAGACGGTTCCGACGGGCTGTCCGTCCTGCGGGTCGGGGCCCGCGACCCCGGTCGTCGCGATGCCCCAGTCGGCGCCGAGCCGGGCCCGTACACCGGCCGCCATCTGCGACGCGACCTCGGGGTCCACCGCTCCGCGCTCCGCGAGCAGGGCCCCGTCGACGCCGAGGAGCTCGTGCTTGAGGGCGGTGGCGTAGGCGGTGACGGAGCCCCGGAAGGACGCCGAGGCGCCGGGGACGCCGGTGAGCTCGGCGGCCACCAGACCGCCCGTGAGCGACTCCGCGACGGCCAGTGTCTGGCCCCGCTCGGCGAGCAGCGCGAGCACCCGGGCGGCCTCGGTCATCGCGCGGCCGCCTCCGCGCGCTCGGCGGCGGCCCGCTCGGCGGCGAGGCCCCTGCGCCGCAGCACGACGGCCTGCCGCACGTAGTCCAGGCCGGTGAGGACCGTCAGCACGACGGCCACCGTCATCACCCAGAAGCGGAGGGTGGCCAGCGGCCCGGTGAGCATGAGCACGTACATGCCGACGGCCGTGCCCTGGGCCAGGGTCTTCATCTTGCCGCCGCGACTGGCGGGAATGATTCCGTGCCGGATGACCCAGAACCGCATCAGGGTGATCCCCAGCTCCCGGGCCAGGATGACCGCCGTCACCCACCAGGGGAGATCCCCGAGCGAGGACAGGGAGATCAGACCGGCCGCCATGATCGCCTTGTCCGCGATCGGGTCGGCGATCTTCCCGAAGTCGGTGACCAGGTTGTACGTACGGGCGAGGTGCCCGTCGAAGACGTCCGTGATCATGGCCACCGCGAATGCCGCCCAGGCCCAGGCCCGCCACGCGGGGTCGTGCCCGCCGTCCTGGAGCAGCAGCACCACGAAGGCGGGCACGAGCACCAGCCGGATCATGGTGAGGATGTTCGCGATGTTCCACAGGCTGGCCTGGTTGACGGCCGCCGCGCCCAGCTTGCCGCGGGGCGTCGGCCTACCGGTCCCGCCCGTCGCGGATGCCGGGACTCCGGTCATCTGCCCGCCTCCTCGAAAAGACACTCGGCCACCAGGTCGACGCCCTCCGTCCCGACGACCTTCGCCCTGACCATACGGCCCGGGGCCAGGTCGGGGTCCGTGCCGTCGGCGGTGACGAGGACCACCTGCCCGTCGGTCTCGGGGGCCTGGTGGGCGGCGCGGCCGATCCAGCCGTCCTCCTCGTCCAGGGACTCCACGAGTACCTCCAGGGTCTCGCCGATCCGCTCCTCCGCGCGCTGCGCGGTGAGCTCCTCGGCGAGCCGGGAGAGGTGGGCGAGCCGCTTGTCGACGACCTCCTGGTCGAGCTTGTGCTCGTACGTGGCGGCCTCGGTGCCGTCCTCGTCGGAGTAGCCGAAGACGCCGATGGCGTCGAGGCGCGCGTGGGTGATGAAGCGTTCCAGCTCGGCGAAGTCCGCCTCGGTCTCGCCGGGGAAGCCGACGATGAAGTTGGAGCGGGCGCCGGCCGTGGGGGCCTTGGAGCGGATGGTCTCCAGGAGCTCCAGGAAGCGGTCGGTGTCGCCGAAGCGGCGCATGGCCCGCAGCACGTCCGGGGCGCTGTGCTGGAAGGAGAGGTCGAAGTACGGGACGACCTTCTCGGTGGAGGTGAGGACGTCGATCAGACCGGGGCGCATCTCGGCGGGCTGGAGGTAGCTGACGCGGACGCGCTCGATGCCGTCCACGGCCGCCAGCTCGGGCAGCAGGCCCTCCAGGAGGCGGATGTCGCCGAGGTCCTTGCCGTAGGAGGTGTTGTTCTCGGAGACCAGCATGATCTCCTTCACGCCCTGCTCGGCGAGCCAGCGCGTCTCGTTCAGCACGTCCGAGGGGCGGCGCGAGACGAAGGAGCCGCGGAAGGAGGGGATGGCGCAGAAGGTGCAGCGGCGGTCGCAGCCGGAGGCCAGCTTCACGGAGGCGACGGGACTGGCGTCCAGGCGCCGGCGGAGCGGCGCGCGCGGACCGGAGGCGGGCGCGAGGCCCTCGGGCAGGTCGGCCGGGGCGTCGGTGGGCGCCTCGGCGCCGTCGCCGTGTCCGGGCAGGGCCACGGCGGCCGCGGCCTCCTGGCGCTCCACGGGCGAGAGCGGCAGCAGCTTGCGCCGGTCGCGCGGGGTGTGGGCCTCGACGCTGCCACCGCTGAGGATGGTCTGGAGGCGGTTGGAGATGTCGGCGTAGTCGTCGAAGCCGAGGACGCCGTCGGCCTCCGGGAGGGCTTCGGCGAGCTCCTTGCCGTACCGCTCGGCCATGCAGCCGACGGCGACGACGGCCTGGGTCCTGCCGTGGTCCTTCAGATCATTGGCTTCGAGCAGGGCGTCGACGGAGTCCTTCTTGGCGGCCTCGACGAATCCGCAGGTGTTGACGACGGCGACGTCCGCTTGCTCGGCGTTCTCGACGAGCTCCCAGCCGTCCGCTGCCAAGCGGCCTGCGAGCTCCTCCGAGTCCACCTCGTTACGGGCGCAGCCAAGAGTGACAAGGGCGACGGTACGGCGTTCGGGCATGGACTCAAGACTACTTCGTCCCGGCCGTTCCCCCGTCGCGCAGGGTTCACCCGCGCGACGGAGGTCACATCGGGGCGGTGACCGGACCGGCTCAGCCGGCCTGGGGGTCGCCCTTGGTGTACGTCAGCCGCTCGACCTGGCCGGATTCGAACTTGTCGGCGACCTTCTTGCCGTTGACGTAGAGCTCGATGGCACCGGCGTTGCCGAGGACCAGGTCGATGCGCTCGTCGTCCTGGAAGGTCTTGGTCTCGCCCTCCAGGAGCAGCCCGTCGAAGAGCAGCTTGCCGTCGTGGGCCTTGGCCGAGATCCAGCTCTTGCCGTCGACGGCGGAGAGCTTGATCGTGACCTTGTCCTGCGGGACCGCGGCGATCGCGCTCTCGGTGGGCTTGGGCGCGACGGGCTTGACCGGCTTCGGCTTGGCGGCCGAGGTCGCCTGCTCCGGGGCGGGCGCCGGGCCGCCGTCGGCCGCGGTGGTCCCCTTCGGGGCGTCGTTGTCGTCGAACATCGTGAAGCCGACGAACCCGACGACGGCGACGATGGCCGCGACCATCGCGGCGGTCCAGTTGGGCCGGCGCGGCTCGGGACGGATGCGTTCCGCCTCGAACAGCGGGGCGGCGGGGGTGGGTGCGGGACGGCCGCCGTGCTCGGCGTCGAACTGCTCGATCAGCGGAGCCGGGTCGAGGCCGACGACGCGCGCGAGGGTACGGATGTGGCCGCGGGCGTAGACGTCGCCGCCACAGCGCGAGAAGTCGTCCTCCTCGATCGCGTGCACGATCGGGGTCCGGACACGGGTGGAGGCACTGACCTCTTCGACGGTGAGACCGGCGGCGATACGGGCCTGCTGGAGGGCACGACCGATCGGGTCCCGGTCGTCTGCCGGGAAGGTCCGGTCGTCTTCGGGGGAGTTGCCGATGGACACGAGAGCGCCTTTCGAGCGTGTAGCCACCTGCTGGACGTTCAGTCTATGGGTGGTACGAAAGGGTGGGGCAACCGGGCGGGTGCTGTTTGTACGCCATGAGGCTGGGACATCCTTCTGTCCCTCCCTCCAACTTGACGTACGGCCAGGGGAAACGGTTGCTCACCCTTTTCTTACGAGTGAGTCTCGGCCGGATCTCGAACGGGTACCCCGCCTTCCGGCGCCCACACCCGGCCCCGGCCGCGGGCCTCCGGCTACCCGGCCGATTCGCCCCGGATGACGGCGAGGACCCCGTCGAGTTCGTCGGGTTTGACGAGGACGTCGCGGGCCTTGGAGCCCTCGCTGGGTCCGACGATGTTGCGGGACTCCATCAGGTCCATCAGCCGACCGGCCTTGGCGAAGCCGACGCGCAGCTTGCGCTGGAGCATGGAGGTGGAGCCGAACTGGGTGGAGACGACCAGCTCGGCGGCCTGGCACAGCAGGTCGAGGTCGTCGCCGATCTCCTCGTCGATCTCCTTCTTCTGCTTGCTGCCCACGGTGACGTCGTCCCGGAAGACGGGCGTCATCTGGTCCTTGCAGTGCTGCACGACGGTGGCGACCTCGTGCTCGGTGACGAAGGCGCCCTGCATCCGGACGGGCTTGTTGGCGCCCATCGGCAGGAACAGCCCGTCGCCCTTGCCGATCAGCTTCTCGGCGCCGGGCTGGTCGAGGATGACCCGGCTGTCGGCGAGCGAGGAGGTGGCGAAGGCGAGCCTGGAGGGCACGTTCGCCTTGATCAGACCGGTGACGACGTCCACGGACGGCCGCTGGGTGGCCAGGACCAGATGGATGCCGGCGGCACGGGCCAACTGGGTGATGCGCACGATCGCGTCCTCGACGTCCCGGGGCGCGACCATCATCAGGTCGGCGAGCTCGTCGACGATCACCAGGAGGTACGGGTAGGGGCTGAGCTCGCGCTCGCTGCCCTCCGGGAGCTTGACCTTGCCGGCCCGGATGGCCTCGTTGAAGTCGTCGATGTGCCGGAAGCCGAAGGCCGCCAGGTCGTCGTAGCGCAGGTCCATCTCGCGCACCACCCACTGCAGGGCCTCGGCGGCCTTCTTGGGGTTGGTGATGATCGGGGTGATCAGGTGCGGGATGCCCTCGTACGCGGTCAGCTCGACCCGCTTGGGGTCGACGAGGACCATCCGGACGTCCTCGGGGGTCGCCCTTATCATCACCGAGGTGATGAGGCAGTTGATGCACGAGGACTTGCCGGAGCCGGTGGCGCCGGCGACCAGGATGTGCGGCATCTTCGCCAGGTTCGCCATCACGTAGCCGCCCTCGACGTCCTTGCCGAGCGCGACCAGCATCGGATGGTCGTCCCCGGCCGCGTCCGCGAGCCGCAGCACGTCCCCCAGGTTGACCATCTCGCGGTCGCTGTTGGGGATCTCGATGCCGACCGCGGACTTGCCCGGGATCGGCGAGATGATCCGCACGTCCGGGGAGGCCACCGCGTAGGCGATGTTCTTGGCCAGGGCCGTGATCTTCTCGACCTTCACCGCGGGCCCGAGCTCGACCTCGTACCGCGTGACCGTCGGCCCCCGGGTGAAACCGGTGACCGCCGCGTCGACCTTGAACTCGGCGAAGACGTTGGACAGCGAGGCGACCACGGCGTCGTTCGCCGCACTGCGCGTCTTGCCCGGCCCGCCCCGCTCCAGCAGGTCCATCGACGGCAGCGCGTAGGTGATGTCACCGGACAGCTGGAGCTGCTCGGCCCGCGACGGCAGGTCCGTCGGCTCGGGCGCGGGCTTGGTCAGATCGGGTACGCCTCCGCCGCGCGCGTCCTCGCCCCGGGCGGACGGCACGGGCGCGGTCGGCGCCGGCTTCCCGACGGCCGCGGAGGCTCCGCCGTCTCCGGCCTCCTCGGTGCCGGAGGCGGCCAGGGCGGCGTTCCGCTCGGCGGTGACGTCCTTGGTCAGGTCGGCGACGATCGGGGACGGGGGCATCCCGTTGAGCACCGCGCCGTCCAGCGCGGCGGCCGCCGCGGCGGCGACGTCCACCGGGTCGAGGCCGGGCTCGAAGCCGCTCCGCCGGGAGGTCCGGCGCGCCGGGCGGCCGCGCCGCTCCAGCATCTCCTCCTCGGCCCGGTCCACGTCGTACGGCTCCGCCGGGCCGGTGGCACGCCGCCGGACGGGCCGCGCGGGCCCCGGCTCCGCGTCCCGCCACTGCTCGTCGTACTCCTCGCGCGCGTACTCCTCGGCCTCCGCCGGGTCGTAGGGCGGTTCCACGACGCCGAGCCGGACGCCGAGGGCGCGAAGGCGCTGCGGGATCGCGTTGACCGGGGTGGCGGTGACGACGAGCAGGCCGAAGACGGTGAGCAGCACCAGCATCGGTACGGCGAGGACCTCGCCCATCATGAAGACGAGGGGCTGGGACGCGGCCCAGCCGATGAGGCCGCCCGCGTCCTGCACGGCGCCCGCGCCGTCGCCGCGGCCCGGCGAGCCGCACGCGATGTGCACCTGGCCCAGGACGCCGAGGGCGAGGGCGGAGAGGCCGATGACGATCCGGCCGTTGGCCTCCGGCCGCTCCGGATAGAGGATCAGGCGCACGCCCATCCCGGCGAGCAGCAGCGGCACCAGGAGGTCGAGCCGTCCGAAGGCCCCGGTGACCAGCATCTCGACGAGGTCGCCGACCGGACCGCGCAGATTGGACCAGGTGCCCACGGCGACGATCAGCGCGAGGCCGAGGAGGAGCAGCGCGACCCCGTCCTTGCGGTGGACCGGGTCGAGCCCCTTGGCCCCGCGTCCTATGCCCCGGAAGACCGCCCCCACCGCGTGGGCGAGGCCGAGCCAGGCGCCGCGCACGAGCCGGTAGACGCCCCCGGTCGGGGACGGGGCGGGACGGGGCGGGGCCTTCTTCGCCGCCGGCTTCCGCGCGGGCGCGCGCTTGGCGGGCGCGGCCTTCTTGGCGGAGGCCTTCTTCGCCGGAGCGTTCCTCGCGTTCTTCGCGGGGGGCTTGGCGGGGGACTTCGCGGGGGCCGCCTTCTTCGCGGCGCCCGCCGTACGGCCGGCGCGCGGCTTTGCGGTGCCCGCCGTGCCCTGGGTCTTGCCGGACGTACGTGAAGCCATGATGCCGAGGTTACCCGTGTGGGAACCGGCTGTCCGCCTCACCCGTTCGTGTCGTCCGCGCGGAGGCGCGATGCTGACGCCGCATCACGACGAAGCGCCCCGGACCTCGACGGGCCGGGGCGCTTCGTGACGGTTCGTCAGCTCTGGCTGGGCAGGGTCGGCGCGGCGCCGGCGCCCGGCTCCAGGGCGTCCAGGGCCCGCCGCAGCCCGGTGAGCTTGCGCTCCAGGTGGGCGGCGGTGGCGACGGCGGCCGCGTCGGCCGAGTCGTCGTCGAGCTGCTTCGACAGCGCCTCCGCCTGCTCCTCGACGGCCGCGAGGCGGGCGGAGAGCTCGGCGAGCAGACCGGCGGACTCCTTGCCGTGACCGCTCTCGCCGCCGCCCTCCAACTGGAGCCGCAGCAGGGCGGCCTGCTCGCGCAGCTTGCAGTTCTTCATGTAGAGCTCGACGAAGACGGAGACCTTGGCGCGCAGCACCCACGGGTCGAAGGGCTTCGAGATGTAGTCGACCGCTCCCGCCGCGTATCCCCGGAAGGTGTGGTGGGGACCGTGGTTGATGGCGGTGAGGAAGATGATCGGGATGTCCCGGGTCCGCTCGCGCCGCTTGATGTGGGCGGCGGTCTCGAAACCGTCCATTCCCGGCATCTGGACGTCGAGCAGAATGACCGCGAAGTCGTCCGTCAACAGCGCCTTGAGCGCTTCCTCCCCGGACGATGCCCGCACCAGCGTCTGATCGAGCGCGGAGAGAATGGCCTCCAGCGCCAGCAGATTCTCCGGCCGGTCATCGACCAGGAGGATCTTGGCCTTCTGCACCATGCCCCGTCCTCCTCGTCCCGGCGACGGCTCCGCCCGGTCCCCCGAACCGGGGGAGGCACCGGGCGCCGCCCCAGAAGACGACTCCCTAGCGCCGTCCGTCCTTGTGCCGGTCATCGTAGCCGCACCCCGCCCGTCGCCACACCCTGTCACCGCGATGTCACTGTGCACGGAGGAAAAACGCGGTGGGAGACCAGAAGGTTCCCCGTATCCCGCCCTCTCACACGCCCGTGGCGACACCCCGCCGGAGATCTTTCCGGGGCGTGCCCGGGGAGGTGTCCGGGGAGGTGTCCGGGGAGGTCCCGAGGCCGCGCGGCGCTCCGCGCGGCCCCGCCCGGGTCACTCCCCCCGCATCCACTGCTCCATGACCGACAGCAGGTGGTCGGGGTCGACCGGCTTGGTCACGTAGTCCGAGGCGCCCGACTCGATCGCCTTCTCCCGGTCGCCCTTCATCGCCTTCGCCGTCAGGGCGATGATCGGAAGACCCGCGAACTGCGGCATCCGCCGGATCGCGGTCGTCGTCGCGTACCCGTCCATCTCCGGCATCATGATGTCCATCAGGACGACCGCCGCGTCGTCGTGCTGCTCCAGGACCTCGATGCCCTCCCGCCCGTTCTCCGCGTACAGCACCGCGAGCCCGTGCTGCTCCAGGACGCTGGTGAGCGCGAAGACGTTGCGGATGTCGTCGTCCACGATGAGCACCTTCTCGCCGGAGAAGCCGAAGGTGCGGCGCGGCGCCGCCTCCTGCTGCTCCTCCCGCTCGGGCGCGGGCTGCTGCCCGGGCTGCCCCGGCACCGCGCTCCGCCCCCCGGTCGCCTCCGCGGCCGCCTTCCGCCGGTGCCGGAACAGCGCCCCGGCCCCCGAGCGCGACTCCGTCCGTACCGGCGCCGGCGGGAAGTGCGGGAACGGGTGGACGGCCCCGGCCGTCCCCTCCTCGGCGCCCTGCTGCTGGTCCTCGCCGTCCTGCGCGCCCTGACCGTAGCCCGGCGCGGGCAGCTCGGTCGGGTTCAGCGGCAGGTACAGGGTGAACGTCGAGCCGCGGCCCGGCTCGCTCGCGGCGAAGATCTCGCCGCCGAGCAGCCGCGCGATCTCCCGGCTGATCGAGAGCCCCAGACCCGTACCGCCGTACTTCCGGCTGGTCGTGCCGTCGGCCTGCTTGAAGGCCTCGAAGATGACCCGCATCTTGCTCGCCGCGATCCCGATCCCGGTGTCGGTGACCGAGAACGCGATCAGCTCGGCCTCCGGGTCGCGCAGCGAACCGGCCTCCAGGAGCTGCTCGCGGATCGACTGCGGCACGTCCGTGCCGGCCGGCCGGATCACCAGCTCCACCGCGCCCGTGTCGGTGAACTTCACCGCGTTGGACAGGAGGTTGCGCAGCACCTGCAGGAGGCGCTGCTCGTCGGTGTGGAGCGTGGCCGGCAGCTCCGGCGAGACCCGCACCGAGAAGTCGAGCCCCTTCTCCGCCGTGAGCGGCCGGAAGGTCGCCTCCACGTAGTCGACGAGCTGCACGAGCGCGATCCGGGTCGGCGAGACGTCCATCTTGCCCGCCTCGACCTTGGACAGGTCGAGGATGTCGTTGATCAGCTGGAGCAGGTCCGAACCGGCCCCGTGGATGGTCTCGGCGAACTCGACCTGCTTGGGCGTCAGGTTCGTCTCGGCGTTGTCCGCGAGCAACTTGGCCAGGATCAGCAGCGAGTTGAGCGGGGTGCGCAGCTCGTGCGACATGTTCGCCAGGAACTCGGACTTGTACCGCATGGAGACCGCGAGCTGTTCGGCCCGCTCCTCCAGGACCTGCCGGGCCTCTTCGATCTCGGTGTTCTTCACCTCGATGTCGCGGTTCTGCCGGGCGAGCAGCTCGGCCTTCTCCTCCAGCTCCAGGTTGGAGCCCTGGAGCTCCTTCTGCCGGTGCTCCAGCTCGGCCGAGCGCTCCTTGAGCTGCTCGGTGAGCTCCTGCGACTGCTGGAGCAGCACTTCCGTCTTGGTGTTGACGCTGATGGTGTTGACGGTGGTGGCGATCAGCTCCGCGAGCTGGTTGAGGAAGTCGCGCTGGATCTGGGTGAACGGCTGGAAGGAGGCCAGCTCGATGACGCCGAGGACCTTGCCCTCGAAGAGGACCGGCAGCACGATCACGTGCGCGGGCGAGGCCTCCCCGAGCCCGGAGGAGATCTTCAGGTAGCCCGGCGGCACGTTGACCTGGATGGTCCGCTTCTCCTCGGCCGCCGTCCCGATGAGGGTCTCGCCGGGACGGAACGAGGTCGGCATGGAACCGGCGGAGTACCCGTAACTCCCGCGCATCCGCAGCTCGTACGAGCCGTCCCCCTCGCCGACGAGTTCGGCGTCGCCGTGGGCGGAGCCGGTCGGCATGGCCACGAAGAAGGCGCCGTGCTGGGCCGACACCACCGGCGTCAGCTCGCTCATGATGAGCGAGGCCACGTCGTCCAGGTCCCGCCGGCCCTGCATGAGGCCGGAGATGCGGGCCAGGTTGCCCTTCAGCCAGTCCTGCTCCTCGTTGGCGAGGGTGGTGTCGCGCAGGTTGGTGATCATCGTGTTGATGTTGTCCTGGAGCGCCTGGATCTCGCCCGCCGCGTCCACGCCGTCGATCTTGAGGTTGAGGTCGCCCCGGGTGACCGCCGTGGCCACGGCCGCGATGGCCCGCACCTGGCGGGTCAGGTTCCCGGCCATCTCGTTCACGGACTCGGTCAGGTCGCGCCAGGTGCCGTCGACGTCCCGCACGCGCGCCTGACCGCCGAGGATGCCCTCCGTACCCACCTCGCGCGCCACGCGCGTGACCTCCTCGGCGAAGTTCGACAGCTGGTCGACCATCGTGTTGATGGTGTTCTTCAGCTCCTGGATCTCGCCGCGCGCGTCGATGTCGATCTTCTTGGTCAGGTCGCCCTTGGCGATGGCGGTCGTGACGGCCGCGATCTGGCGCACCTGACCGGTCAGGTTGGAGGCCATCGAGTTCACCGACTCGGTCAGGTCCTTCCAGGTGCCGGAGACCCCCGGCACCCGGGCCTGGCCGCCCAGCTCGCCCTCGGTGCCCACCTCGCGCGCCACGCGCGTGACCTCGTCCGCGAACGACGACAGGGTCGTCACCATCGTGTTGACGGTCTCGGCGAGTTCGGCGACCTCGCCGCGCGCCTCGACGGTCACCTTCTTGGTCAGGTCGCCGTTGGCGACGGCCGCGGAGACCCGGGAGATGTTCCGCACCTGGCTGGTCAGGTTGTTGGCCATCAGGTTGACGTTGTCGCTGAGGTCCTTCCAGGTGCCGGTGACCCCGCGCACGCGCGCCTGGCCGCCGAGAATGCCCTCGGTACCCACCTCACGCGCCACGCGCGTGACCTCGTCCGCGAAGTTCGACAGCTGGTCCACCATCGTGTTGACGGTCGTCACCAGCTCCAGGATCTCGCCCCGGGCGTCGACCGTGATCTTCTTCGACAGGTCGCCCATGGCGACCGCGGTCGTGACCTCGGCGATGTTCCGCACCTGGATGGTGAGGTTGTTCGCCATGAAGTTCACCGACTGGGTGAGGTCCTTCCAGGTGCCCGAGACGCCCTGCACCTCGGCCTGGCCGCCCAGCATTCCCTCGGTGCCCACCTCGCGGGCGACCCGGGTCACCTGCTCGGCGAAGTTCGAGAGCTGGTCCACCATCGTGTTGAGGGTGTTCTTCAGCTCCAGGATCTCGCCGCGCGCGTCCACGTCGATCTTCTGCGACAGGTCACCGCGCGCGACCGCCGTGGCGACCTGGGCGATGTTGCGGACCTGGGTGGTGAGGTTGCCGGCCATGCCGTTCACCGAGTCGGTCAGGTCCCGCCACACACCGGCCACGCCGGGCACCTGCGCCTGACCGCCGAGCCGCCCGTCGGTGCCCACCTCGCGGGCCACCCGCGTCACCTGGTCGGCGAACGCGGAGAGCTGGTCAACCATCGTGTTGATGGTGTTCTTCAGCTCCAGGATCTCGCCGCGCGCGTCCACGTCGATCTTCTGCGACAGGTCACCGCGCGCCACGGCCGTCGTCACCTGCGCGATCTGCCGCACCTGCGAGGTCAGGTTGCCGGCCATGAAGTTCACCGAGTCGGTGAGCTCCCGCCAGCGCCCGGAGACCCCGTCCACGCGCGCCTGACCGCCGAGCCGGCCCTCGGTGCCCACGTCCCGGGCCATCCGGGTCACCTGGTCCGCGAACGACGACAGCTGCGACACCATCGTGTTGACGGTGTTCTTGAGCTCCAGCATCTCCCCGGCCACGTCGACCGTGACCTTCTGCGACAGATCGCCGTTGGCGACCGCCGTCGTCACCTGCGCGATGTCCCGCACCTGACCGGTCAGGTTGCGGAAGGCCGTGTTCACCGAATCGGTGAGGTCCTTCCACGTGCCCGCCGCGCCCGGCACCTCGGCCTGGCCGCCGAGCAGACCCTCGACGCCGACCTCCCGGGCCACCCGGGTCACCTCGGAGCCGAAGGCGGAGAGCTGGTCCACCATCGTGTTGACGGTGTTCTTCAGCTCCAGCATCTCCCCGGCCACGTCCACCGTGACCTTCTGCGACAGATCACCGTTGGCCACGGCCGTCGTCACCTGCGCGATGTCCCGCACCTGCGTGGTGATGTTCCGGAAGACCGTGTTGACGGAGTCCGTGAGGTCCTTCCACGTCCCCGCCGCGCCCGGCACCTGCGCCTGGCCGCCGAGCAGTCCCTGCGCGCCGACCTCCCCCGAGACGCGGGTCACCTCGTCGGCGAACGTCCGCAGCGTCTTGGTCATCTGGTTGATCGTGTCCGCGAGCTGCGCGATCTCGCCGCGCGCCGAGACCCGCACCTTCTGCGACAGGTCGCCGTTGGCGACGGCGGTCGTCACCTCGGCGATCCCCCTCACCTGATTGGTGAGGTTGCCCGCCATCGTGTTGACGGAGTCGGTGAGGTCCTTCCACACGCCGGCGACCCCGGCCACCTCGGCCTGACCGCCCAGCTCGCCCTCGGTGCCCACCTCGCGCGCGACCCGGGTCACCTCGGAGGAGAACGACGACAGCTGGTCCACCATCCGGTTGACGGTGTTCTTGAGCTCCAGCATCTCGCCGGCCACGTTCGCCGTGACCTTCTGCGACAGATCGCCGTTGGCGACCGCCGTCGTCACCAGGGCGATGTCCCGCACCTGGGCCGTCAGCCGGTTCGCCATGGTGTTGACCGAGTCCGTGAGGTCCTTCCACGAACCGGACACCCCGCGCACCTGCGCCTGACCGCCCAGCTTGCCGTCGGTCCCCACCTCGACGGCGACCCTGGTCACCTCGGAGGCGAACACCGACAGCTGGTCGACGAGGTTGTTGGCGGTACGCGCGACCTTCAGGAACTCGCCCCGCAGCGGCCGGACCGTCCCGTCGGAACCCTCCGACCGCAGGTCCATCCGCTGCTCCAGATCGCCCTCGGCCACCGCCGACAGCACCCGGCCCACCTCGGACACCGGCCTGGCCAGGTCGTCGACGAGCGCGTTCGCGGCCTCGATCGCCGCCGCCCACGCCCCCTCGCTGGCCCCGGCCTCCAGGCGCTCGGACAGCTTGCCCTCGCGCCCGACGACCCGCCGGACCCGCGACAGCTCCCCGGTCACGTGCAGCTGCCGGTCCGCGACCTCGTTGAACACGGCGGAGATCTCCGCCATGACCCCGTCGCCGGACACCGTGAGCCGCCTGCGGAAGTTCCCGTCCCGCATCGACACCAACGCGGAGAGCAACCGCTCCAGCGCCGCGGCGTCCACCTGGACCGTCCCCCCACGGGAACGCCCGCCCCTCGTGCGCGTACCGCTGCCTCCGCCGCGACGCGCCGCCGTGCCAGACTCCACCGTGTCCCTCCCGAAAGGGGTCGACCGTACCGCTCCGGCTCTGCCGGTAGCCTGCCCAGTGTTTCACCGTGACCGAACCAGGCGATAACAGTTCGGCAGCTTCGACGGCGTCCCTACCCCCGAGGGACGGAATCAGCGGTGACCGGCATCCGCTCGGACAGCGAAGGTAAGTAACCTGGCATCCGGCTGTCCAGCCGCCCCGGTCCGCCCGGCGGGGACGGTGTGGTGCGCGCACGACCACCGGGCAGCGGGAAGGACAAGACCGAGCATGGCAGAGCCGGGCGTCGAGACGCGTACGAGGAGTGCTGTGATCACCGCGCGGGCGACTGCCAGCTTCGAGCCCGTCGGGCGGTCCGTCGCGGCCGCACGGGCCTTCGTCCGGGACACCCTCCAGGGCTGGGGGCACCCGGAGCTGGTGGACGACGCCGTCGTCCTCACCAGCGAACTCGTCACCAACGCCGTCATCCACGCCGGCACCGCCGCCGACGTGCTCTGCCTGCGCTCCGACGACAGCATCCGCGTCGAGGTCTCCGACCGCTACCCCGAGCGCGAGATCCCGGTCCAGAGCGGCCGCACCCTCGCCTCCCCGGACCGCGAGAACGGCCGCGGCCTGCTGCTCTGCGCCGCCCTCGCCCACCGCTGGGGCGTCGACTACTCCCCCACGCGCAAGCACGTCTGGTTCCACCTCGACCTCCCGCAGCGCCCCGTCGGCACCCGCTCCGCCGGGCCGGTCCTCCCCGACGCCCTCCTCCCGGTCGCCGACAGCCGCGTCCGCGTCGCCGTCGTCCAGATCGACCGGGCCGGCGCGATCACCGCCTGGAACGAGGACGCGGGGGAACTCTTCGGGTACGGCCCCGAGCAGGTCACCGGCAAGCCCCTGGGCGACTTCGCCGCCTGGCCCCACACCCCCGGCATCGGCACCGGCCTCGCCGAGGCCCTGCGCCTCTCCCGCTGGGAGGGCAGCTACGGCATCCGCTGCGCCGACGGCCGGGTCGTCCCCGTCTACGCCGCGCACCTGCGGGTCCGCGACTCCCAGGGCGAGCCCTCCACCGTCTGCCTCCTGGTCCGCGAGCACGAGCGGGCCGTCCTCCAGACCCCGCAGCGCCCCGCGGCCGAGCCGGGCGCCGAGAGCCGCGCCACCGACCCCTTCGAGGTCTTCATCGGCTCCCCGGCCCCCGACGACCTCGACGGCCTGCTCCAGCGCACGGTCGAGCGCGCCCGTGACATGCTCGACGGCGACGCCGCCTTCCTCCTGCTCGCCACCGACGACGAGACGGAGCTGGAGGTACGGGCGACCACCGGTCTCCCGGCCGCCCGCCAGCGCTTCGCGCGCGTACCCGTCGAAACCGGCGCCAGCCGGTACGGCTCCGCCCGGATGCCCGCCGTCCACGAGGACCTGGCCGCCGTCCCCGGAGCCGTCCCGCTCCTGGAGGACACCGGGATGCGCTCGGTGGTCACCGTCCCCCTCAAGGTCGAGGGCCGCCTCACCGGCTCCCTGGGCGTGGCCGCCGAGGCCGCGAACCGCTACTCGAACGAGGAGGCCCTGCGCCTCCAGTTCGCCGCCGACCGCATCGCCCTGGCCGTGGAGTCCGCCCGGCTCGGCGAGCTGGAGCGCCTGCGCCGCGGCTCCCTCAGCTTCCTCGTCGAGGCCTCCGACCTCCTGGCCGGCACCCTCGACCGCGACCAGACCCTGGCCCTGATGGCCCAGATGACGGTCCCCACCCTCGCGACCTGGTGCGCGGTCTACACGATCGCCGACCAGTCCTCCGACCCGTACCTCTCGTACGTGCTCCACGAGGACGAGGACCGCATCGACGGCCTCAAGGAGCTGCTCTCCTCGATCACGCCGCCCGACCCGGTGCCGACGCCCGGCGCCCGGGTCTGGACCGCGCCGGGCGAAGCCGCCCACCGGGCCGCGCTCACCGCCTCGGTGCACGCCCTGGATCACCCGTCGAGCCCGCTCTCGCCGGGCATCGACACCACGCTGGCCACGGCGAGCACGGTCGCCGGCGAGACGGTCGTCCTGCCCCTGGTGGCCCGGAACCGGGTCATCGGCATGTTGACGCTCGGCAGGCCCTCCGAGGACCACTTCCGCCAGGAGATCCTGGAGCTCGCCGAGGACCTGTCCCGCCGGGCCGCCCTGGCCCTGGACAACGCCCGCCTCTACTCGGAGCGCGTGGCGATCAGCCAGTCCCTCCAGCGCAGCCTCCTGCCGCCCGGCCTCCCCGACATCCCGGGGGTCGAGGTCGACGTCATCTACCGCGCGGCCGGCGAGGGCAACGAGGTCGGCGGCGACTTCTACGACCTCTTCCCGATCAGCGACGGCGCGTACGGATTCGCCATCGGCGACGTCTGCGGTACGGGCCCGGAGGCGGCCGCCGTCACCGGCCTGGCCCGCCACGCCCTGCGCCTGCTCGCCCGCGAGGGCCTCGGCGGCCCGGCCGTCCTGGAGCGCCTGAACGCGGCGATCCTCGACGAGGGCGCCCGCAGCCGCTTCCTCACCCTCCTCTACGGCGAGATGCGCCCGCAGGAGGACGGCTCCGCGATCCTCAAGGTCGTCTGCGCCGGCCACCCGCTGCCCCTGCGCCTCAGCCCCGACGGCACGGTCCGCCCCGCGGCCGAGCCCCAGCCGCTCCTGGGCGTCATGGACGACCTGGAGCTGTACGAGGAGACGGTCACGCTCGACCCGGGCGACGTCCTCCTGTGCGTCACGGACGGCGTGACGGAGCGCCGCGAGGGCTCCCGCATGTTGGGCGACGACGGCCTCGCCGACGTCCTCAAGACGTGTACGGGCCTGACGGCCGGCGCGGTCGCCGCCCGCGTCCTGCGCGCGGTCGAACGCTTCGCCCAGGCCCCGGCCTCCGACGACATGGCCATCCTGGCGATGCGCCTGCGCGAGCCGGACGACCGCTGACGGCAAGGCGCCTTCCCTCCTGGGGAGGCGCCTTACGCATGTCCTTCTTCCTTCCGGGGAACGCAAAAAGGCCCCCGCCTGAGGCGGGGGCCTTTTTCTTTGGAGCCCTTTAACGGAATCGAACCGTTGACCTTCTCCTTACCATGGAGACGCTCTACCGACTGAGCTAAAAGGGCAGGTGTTCGGCGGTGTCCTACTCTCCCACAGGGTCCCCCCTGCAGTACCATCGGCGCTGAAAGGCTTAGCTTCCGGGTTCGGAATGTAACCGGGCGTT
>NZ_JBIWAS010000009.1:0-182818 GCF_044760185.1 Streptomyces sp. NPDC098101
TTTCCTCCGGGCTTTTCCCTTCGGTCTTGCGTTTCCGACTCTATCAGATCTTTCCGATCCGATTTCCTCGGTGCTTTCCGGTCCCTTTCGCTTTCGCTCCGGGGGCCTTTCGGCGGTTCCGACTTTATCAGAAGTTCTGAGTCGGTTTTCCCGCCTCCCGTTCAACCTTCCGGGCGCACGTCGGCGCCGGGGCTTCCTGTTCTGGCGGAGCCGTAAACGTACTGGAGCAGGGCGCCCCGATGCAAATCGAGGTGCCCCGCTCCGTTCCCGCGCTGGTCAGACCTCTACGACGACCGGAAGGATCATCGGGCGACGGCGGTAGGTGTCGGAGACCCACTTGCCGACGGAGCGGCGGATCAGCTGCTGGAGCTGGTGCGGCTCGACGACGCCGTCCTGGAAGGACTTGTTGAGCGCCTGGTCGATCTTCGGGAGCACCGCGTCGAAGGCGGAGTCCTCGATGCCGGAGCCGCGGGCGTGGACGTGGGGGCCGCCGACGATCTTGCCGGTCGACGAGTCGACCACGACGAAGACCGAGATGATGCCCTCCTCGCCGAGGATCCGGCGGTCCTTGAGGGAGGACTCGGTGACGTCGCCGACCGAGAGGCCGTCGACGTACACGTAACCCGCCTGGACCTTGCCGGTGATCCGGGCGCGGCCGTCGACCAGGTCGACGACGACGCCGTCCTCGGCGATGACGATGTGGTCCTTGGGGATGCCCGTCATCGCGCCGAGCTCGGCGTTGGCGCGCAGGTGGCGCCATTCGCCGTGGACCGGCATGAGGTTCTTCGGCCGGCAGATGTTGTAGAAGTACAGCAGCTCGCCGGCCGAGGCGTGGCCCGAGACGTGGACCTTGGCGTTGCCCTTGTGGACGACGTTCGCGCCCCAGCGGGTCAGGCCGTTGATCACGCGGTAGACCGCGTTCTCGTTGCCCGGGATCAGGGAGGACGCCAGGATCACGGTGTCGCCGGGGACGATCCGGATCTGGTGGTCGCGGTTGGCCATGCGGGACAGGGCCGCCATCGGCTCGCCCTGGGAGCCCGTGCAGACGAGCACGACCTCGTCGTCCGGCAGGTCGTCGAGGGTCTTCACGTCCACGATGAGGCCGGCCGGGACCCGGAGGTAGCCCAGGTCGCGGGCGATACCCATGTTGCGGACCATCGAGCGGCCGACGAAGGCGACCCGGCGGCCGTACTCGTGGGCGGCGTCGAGGATCTGCTGGATGCGGTGCACGTGGCTGGCGAAGCTGGCCACGATGATGCGCTTCGGCGCGTTCGCGAAGACGTTCCGCAGGACGTTCGAGATGTCCCGCTCCGGCGGGACGAAGCCCGGGACCTCGGCGTTCGTCGAGTCGGAGAGGAGGAGGTCGATGCCCTCCTCGCTGAGCCGGGCGAACGTGTGGAGGTCGGTGAGGCGGCCGTCCAGCGGCAGCTGGTCCATCTTGAAGTCGCCGGTGGCGACGACCATGCCCGCGGGGGTGCGGACCGCGACCGCGAGCGCGTCCGGGATGGAGTGGTTGACCGCGATGAACTCGCAGTCGAACGCTCCCAGGACCTCCCGGTCGCCCTCCTTCACCTCGAGGGTGTAGGGGCGGATGCGGTGCTCCTGGAGCTTGGCCTCGATCAGGGCGAGGGTCAGCTTGGAGCCGATCAGCGGGATGTCCGGCTTGAGCCGGAGCAGGTAGGGGACGGCACCGATGTGGTCCTCGTGGCCGTGCGTGAGCACGATGCCCTCGATGTCGTCGAGGCGGTCCCGGATGATGGTGAAGTCCGGCAGGATCAGGTCGACGCCGGGCTGCTCCTCCTCGGGGAAGAGGACGCCGCAGTCGACGATGAGCAGACGGCCGTCGAATTCGAAGACCGTCATGTTGCGGCCGATCTCGCCAAGGCCGCCGAGCGGAATGACGCGCAGGGCGCCCTTGGGCAGCTTGGGCGGGGCGCCGAGTTCGGGATGCGGATGACTCAAAAGACTCTCCTCACCACGCGCGCCACGTACCCCCTGGCACGTGGCGCGCATGACAATCGTGCACTTGCTGTTGTGGGTGTTCAGTTGTCCAGACCGTGTTCAGTTGTGAAGTCCGTTGTCAGAGTTCTACCCCGCCGGCGGCCAGGTCGAGCCTGAGCTGCTCCGTCTCCTGTGCGGAGAGTTCCACGAGCGGCAGCCGGAGGGGGCCGGCCGGGAGGCCCTGGAGGGCGAGGGCGGCCTTGGTGGTCATGACGCCCTGGGTGCGGAACATGCCGGTGTAGACCGGGAGCAGCTTCTGGTGGATCTCGGTCGCCTTCTGGACCTCGCCGCCCAGGTGGGCGTCGAGGAGGGCGCGGAGCTCCGGGGTGACGACGTGGCCCACGACGGAGACGAAGCCGCAGGCTCCGACGGAGAGCAGCGGCAGGTTGAGCATGTCGTCGCCGGAGTACCAGGCGAGGCCGGAGCGGGCGATGGCCCAGCTCGCGCGGCCGAGGTCGCCCTTGGCGTCCTTGTTGGCGACGACGCGCGGGTGCTCGGCGAGGCGGACGATCGTCTCGGTGTCGATCGGGACGCCGCTGCGGCCGGGGATGTCGTAGAGCATCACCGGGAGCTCGGTGGCGTCGGCGATGGCCGAGAAGTGCCGGTAGAGGCCCTCCTGCGAGGGCTTGTTGTAGTACGGCGTGACCGCGAGGAGGCCGTGGGCGCCGTCGCGCTCGGCCGTGCGGGCGAGCTCGATCGAGTGGTGGGTGTCGTTGGTGCCGATGCCGGCGACGACGTGGGCGCGGTCGCCGACCGCCTCCAGTACCGCTCGTACCAGCTCCGATTTCTCCGCGTCGCTGGTGGTGGGGGACTCGCCGGTGGTGCCGTTGATGACGAGGCCGTCGTTGCCCGCGTCCACCAGATGGGTGGCGAGCCGCTGGGCACCGTCGAGGTCGAGTGCGCCGTCCGCCGTGAAGGGCGTGACCATGGCGGTGAGGACCCGCCCGAAGGGGGTCTGCGGAGTGGAGATCGGAGCCATGGGTAACACGCTACTCGCTGCTCAGCGCCGGGTGTCCCCCTGGGGGACGGGAGAAAGGGAGCCCGGCGCTGCCTGCTCGGGGGTTCAGACAGCGCCGGGTCCGTTTGATCAGCCTAGATGAACTTCGTGAAACGTCGCAATACGGACACTTCGCGTGACGAGGTCGGACATGTGTGCCCTACGGGGCCACGCGCCCGTTCTTGTTGAAGGCGGCGTGGGTCAGCGGCATCAGCCGGGCCCAGTGCTCCTCCATCCGCTCGCCGACCATCTCGATCTCCCGCTGCGGGAAGGACGGGACCGCGGCCAGTTCGTGCTGGGTGCGCAGGCCCAGGAAGTGCATGAGCGAGCGCGCGTTGCAGGTGGCGTACATCGAGGAGAAGAGGCCGACCGGGAGGACCGCGCGGGCGACCTCGCGGGCGACGCCCGCGGCCAGCATCTCCTGGTACGTCTCGTACGCCTGCCGGTACGAGTCCTCCATCGAGCGGCTCACCAGGTCGTGCTGCTCCCGGGTGCCCTCGACGAAGACGTACTTGCCGGGGCGCCCCTCCTGGACGAGCTTGCGGGAGGCGTCGGGGACGTAGAAGACCGGCTGGAGCTCCCTGTAGCGGCCCGATTCCTCGTTGTACGACCAGCCCACGCGGTGCCGCATGAACTCGCGGAAGACGAAGATCGGGGCGCTGATGAAGAAGGTCATCGAGTTGTGCTCGAACGGGCTGCCGTGGCGGTCCCGCATCAAGAAGTTGATGAGGCCCTTCGAGCGCTCCGGGTCCTTCTGGAGCTCTTCGAGGGACTGCTCGCCCGCCGTGGAGACCCGGGCGGCCCACAGGACGTCGGAGTCGGCCGCCGCGCTCTTGACCAGGTCGACGGTGACGTCGCTCCGGAAGTCGATCTTCACGTTCTCGGTGGGGCTGTCGCTCACCAGCGGTCCTTCCAGTCGGGGTGCAGCCGCCCACTTTAACGAGGGCCGGGGAGGGGATCCCCCCTAGGGCGGACCCCCTCCTACCGGAGGACTACATTCGGCCGGTTTGGTGAAATCCTTGGCGAAATCGGGCACCAAAGGACCGGTTCTGTCGTCTGTACCTGTGAAGCACGACGACACCCGAGGAGAGTGGACCTGATGTTCCGCCGGCGAGAGCCCGTACCGTTCGCGTTCGTCGCGGAGGCCGACCACTTTCGCAGTAACGTCACTCCACCGCCCCGGGAGCGCCCCAGCGCCTCGCAGCTCGTGGGCCGCACCCTGCTCGGGCTGACCGTCGTGGCCGGCCTCGTCGGGTCGCTGGTCCTCGGGATGCCCTCGCTCCAGTCGGGTGACTCGGCCACTCGTCAGCAGCAGTCCGAGGCCTCCGACAACCGCTGAGGTAGCCTCACCGGGCATCGCCCCTTCGAGCGTGCTTGTGAGTGAGGATCTGTCGTGCCCCTGCCCTTTCTGACGGCCGACCGTGCTTTTGACGCGAACGACCAGGTCGCCCTGCCGTTCGACGACCACGACCAGTGGCGTCGTCCGTACCGGCCGGGGTCCTGGCGGGTCGGGGCGGCAGCGCTTTCGCTGCTGCTCGCCTCCTTCGTCCTCCTCGCCGCGGTGATCGTCGCCGCGGCGGGCTCCTTCGGCGGCGCGACCGTCACCTTCGGCATCGCCGGACTGATCATCCTGGCCACCCTGCGGATGCTGCGGATGGGCACCTGGGTGAGCCGGGCCGGCGTGCGGCGCGTGGGCTTCCTCTCGACCGTCACCGTGCCGTGGGCCAAGGTGACCTCCGTACGGACCGCCCAGCAGCCGGTGCGCTGGCTGGGGCTCCCCCGTACCGTCCAGGGACAGGCCCTGGTGCTCGGCCGGCAGGGTGGTGAGCAGCTGCTGCTGCTCACCGACCACAACGCCGACTTCCTCTCCCGGGTCGAGGCCTTCGACCGGGCGGCCGACACGGTCGAGGCATGGAACGCCGAGTACGGCACGGCCCCGGTCGCCGCTACGCGCTGACCGGGCGCCCCTCGTGGAGCGCGATGGCCCGCTGCATCGCCTGACGGGCCCGGGGGGTGTCGCGGGCGTCGTGATAGGCGACCGCGAGCCGGAACCAGCAGCGCCAGTCCTCGGGCGAGTCCTCCGTCTCGGCCTTGCGCCGGGCGAAGACCTCGTCGGCCGAGTCCCGGTCGATCCGGCCGCCCGCCGTGCGCGTCAGCTCGTCGACGGGCAGACCGCCCTCCGCCTCCAGCTCGGCGGCGAGGCGGTTCGCCCGGCGGGCGAAGCGGGTGTTCTTCCAGAGGAACCAGCCGCCGACCAGGGGCAGCAGGAACGCCACCGCGCCCATGCCCATGGCGGCCGGCTCGCCGGTGAGGAGCAGTAGGACGCCCTCCATCCCCACCACGCCGAAGACCAGCACGAGCACGGTGGAGAGGAAGACGTACGTGATCTTTCCGCCCACGGCCGTCAGCCCAGGTCCAGGAAGTGCTCCAGGCCGAAGGTGAGGCCGGGGGTGCCGGTCACGCGTCGGGCCCCGAGCAGGATGCCCGGCATGAAGCTGGAGTGGTGCAGGGAGTCGTGCCGGACGGTGAGGGTCTCGCCCTCGCCGCCGAGCAGCACCTCCTGGTGGGCGAGGAGCCCGCGCAGGCGCACGGCGTGCACCGGGACGCCGTCGACGTCGGCGCCGCGCGCGCCGTCCAGGGCCGTGGTCGTGGCGTCGGGCTGCGGGGCGCAGCCTGCCTTCGACCGGGCCTCGGCGATCAGCTGGGCGGTGCGGGTGGCGGTGCCCGAGGGGGCGTCCACCTTGTTCGGGTGGTGCAGCTCGACGACCTCGACCGACTCGAAGTACGGGGCCGCGATCTGGGCGAACTTCATGGTGAGGACCGCGCCGATGGAGAAGTTCGGGGCGATGAGGACGCCGGTCCCCGGGGCGGCGTCGAGCAGGGTCCGCAGCCGCGCGAGGCGCTCCTCGGTCCAGCCGGTGGTGCCGACGACGGCGTGGATGCCGTGGCGCAGGCAGAAGTCGAGGTTCTCCATCACCGAGTCGGGCGTGGTCAGTTCGACCACGACCTGGGCGTCGGCCTCGACGAGCTTCTCCAGCCCGTCGCCGCGGCCGAGGGCCGCGACCAGTTCCATGTCCTCGGCGGCCTCGACGGCCCGGACCGCTTCGGAGCCGATGCGGCCCCGGGCTCCGAGGACCGCCACGCGCAGCTTGCTCATTGCTCTTCCTTAGGGGGACTCGTGGGTCAGGAGACCGCTTGCCGGAGGCGGTCGGCCTGCTTGTCCTTCAGCGGGCCGATCACCGCGAGCGAGGGTCGCTGCTCCAGTACATCGCGGGCGACCTCCCGGACCTCGTCCGGGGTGACGGCGGCGATCCGGGTCAGCATGTCGTCGACCGACATCTGGCTGCCCCAGCACAGCTCGCTCTTGCCGATGCGGTTCATCAGCGCGCCGGTGTCCTCCAGGCCGAGCACGGTCGAGCCGGAGAGCTGGCCGACGGCGCGGCGGATCTCCTCGTCCGTGAGGCCGTCGGAGGCGACCTTGTGGAGCTCGTCCCGGCAGATCTTCAGGACGTCGTGGATCTGGCCGGGCCGGCAGCCCGCGTACACCCCGAAGAGGCCGCAGTCGGCGAAGCCCGAGGTGTACGAGTACACGCTGTAGGCCAGGCCGCGCTTCTCGCGGACCTCCTGGAAGAGGCGGGAGGACATGCCGCCGCCGAGGGCGGTGTTCAGCACGCCGAGGGCCCAGCGGCGCTCGTCGGTGCGGGCCAGGCCCGGCATTCCGAGGACCACGTGGGCCTGCTCGGTCTTGCGGTTGAGGAGCTCGACGCGGCCCGCCGCGCGCAGGGTGCGCCGGCCGTCGCGGGGGGCGACGGGGACGGCGTCGGTGCGGGTGAGGGCGCCGGCCTTCTCGAAGGCGCGGCGGACCTGGCGCACCACCGTGGCGTGGTCGACGTTGCCCGCGGCGGCGACGACCAGGTGGGTCGGGTCGTAGTGCTTCTTGTAGAAGCGGGCGATCTGGCCGCGGGTGAGCGCGTTGACGGTGTCGACGGTGCCGAGGACCGGGCGGCCGAGCGGGGTGTCGCCGAACATCGTCTGCGCGAACAGCTCGTGCACGACGTCGCCGGGGTCGTCCTCGGTCATCGCGATCTCTTCGAGGATGACGCCGCGCTCGGCGTCCACGTCCTCGTCGAGGACGAGCGAGCCGGTGAGCATGTCGCAGACGACGTCGATCGCGAGCGGCAGGTCGGTGTCGAGGACCCGCGCGTAGTAGCAGGTGTACTCCTTCGCCGTGAAGGCGTTCATCTCGCCGCCGACCGCGTCGATCGCGGCGGAGATGTCGAGGGCGGACCGCTTGTGGGTGCCCTTGAAGAGGAGGTGCTCCAGGTAGTGGGTCGCGCCGTTGAGCGCCGGGGTCTCGTCGCGGGAGCCGACGTGCGCCCAGATGCCGAAGGTGGCGGAGCGCACGGAGGGGAGGGTCTCGGTGACGATGCGGAGGCCGCCGGGGAGGGTCGTGCGACGGACCGTGCCGATGCCGTCCTTGCCCGGGAGAAGCGTTTGGGTACGGGCGACGGCCCGCCCCTCCGAGGAGGGGCGGGCCGTCGCGCGGGAACTACGGGACGTCACTTGGCGGTGTCGTCCTTGTCACCCTCGGCGTCCTCGTCCGCGATCACGGGGACCAGGGAGAGCTTGCCGCGCTGGTCGATCTCGGCGATCTCGACCTGGACCTTGGAGCCGATCGCGAGCACGTCCTCGACGTTCTCCACGCGCTTGCCACCGGCGAGCTTGCGGATCTGCGAGATGTGCAGCAGGCCGTCCTTGCCCGGCATGAGGGAGACGAAGGCACCGAAGGTGGTGGTCTTGACGACCGTACCCAGGTAGCGCTCGCCGACCTCCGGCATGGTCGGGTTGGCGATGCCGTTGATCGTGGCGCGGGCGGCCTCGGCCTGCGAGCCCTGCTGGGCACCGATGTAGATGGTGCCGTCGTCCTCGATCGTGATCTCGGCGCCGGTGTCCTCCTGGATCTGGTTGATCATCTTGCCCTTGGGGCCGATGACCTCGCCGATCTTGTCCACGGGGATCTTGACGGTGATGATCCGCGGGGCGTTGGGGGACATCTCGTCCGGCGTGTCGATCGCTTCCATCATCACGTCGAGGATGTGGAGGCGGGCGTCGCGGGCCTGCTTGAGGGCCGCGGCCAGGACGGAGGCCGGGATGCCGTCCAGCTTGGTGTCGAGCTGGAGGGCGGTGACGAATTCCTTCGTGCCGGCGACCTTGAAGTCCATGTCGCCGAAGGCGTCCTCCGCACCGAGGATGTCGGTGAGGGCGACGTAGTGCGTCTGGCCGTCGACGTCCTCGGAGATCAGGCCCATGGCGATGCCGGCGACGGGGGCCTTGAGCGGCACACCGGCGTTCAGCAGCGACATGGTGGAGGCGCAGACCGAGCCCATCGACGTCGAGCCGTTGGAGCCGAGGGCCTCGGACACCTGGCGGATCGCGTAGGGGAACTCCTCGCGGGTCGGGAGGACCGGCACGAGGGCGCGCTCGGCGAGGGCGCCGTGGCCGATCTCGCGGCGCTTGGGCGAGCCCACGCGGCCGGTCTCGCCGACGGAGTACGGCGGGAAGTTGTAGTTGTGCATGTAGCGCTTGCGGGTCACCGGGGAGAGGGTGTCCAGCTGCTGCTCCATGCGGAGCATGTTGAGGGTGGTGACGCCCAGGATCTGGGTCTCGCCACGCTCGAACAGCGCCGAGCCGTGCACGCGCGGGATGGCCTCGACCTCGGCGGCGAGCGTACGGATGTCCGTGATGCCGCGGCCGTCGATGCGGACCTTGTCCTTGATGATGCGCTCGCGGACCAGCTTCTTGGTCAGCGCGCGGTAGGCGCCCGAGATCTCCTTCTCGCGGCCCTCGAAGGCCGGGAGGAGCTTCTCGGCGGCGAGCTCCTTGATGCGGTCGAGCTCGGCCTCGCGCTCCTGCTTGCCGGCGATGGTGAGCGCCTGGGCGAGCTCGCCCTTGACGGCGGAGGAGAGCGCCTCCAGGACGTCGTCCTGGTAGTCGAGGAAGACCGGGAACTCGCCGGTGGGCTTGGCGGCCTTGGCGGCGAGGTCCGACTGGGCCTTGCAGAGGACCTTGATGAAGGGCTTCGCGGCCTCGAGACCGGCGGCGACGACCTCCTCGGTCGGCGCCTCGGCGCCGTCCTTGACGAGCTGGACGGTCTTCTCGGTGGCCTCGGCCTCGACCATCATGATCGCGACGTCGCCGTCCTCCAGGACGCGACCGGCGACGACCATGTCGAAGACGGCGTCCTCGAGCTCGGTGTGCGTCGGGAACGCGACCCACTGGCCCTTGATCAGGGCGACGCGGGTGGCGCCGATCGGGCCGGAGAAGGGCAGGCCCGCCAGGATCGTGGAGGCGGAGGCGGCGTTGATCGCGACCACGTCGTACAGGTGGTCGGGGTTGAGCGCCATGATCGTCTCGACGATCTGGATCTCGTTGCGCAGGCCCTTCTTGAAGGAGGGGCGCAGCGGGCGGTCGATCAGGCGACAGGTGAGGACGGCGTCCTCGGAGGGGCGGCCCTCGCGGCGGAAGAAGGAGCCGGGGATCTTGCCGGCCGCGTACTGCCGCTCCTCGACGTCCACCGTGAGGGGGAAGAAGTCGAGCTGGTCCTTGGGGCGCTTCGAGGCGGTGGTCGCGGAAAGGACCATCGTGTCGTCGTCCAGGTAGGCGACGGCGGAGCCGGCGGCCTGCTTGGCGAGGCGGCCGGTCTCGAAGCGGATGGTGCGGGTGCCGAAGGTGCCGTTGTCGATGACGGCCTCGGCGTAGTGGGTCTCGTTCTCCACTATGGGGTTCTCCTACGTGTTCGTCTTTGCGTCCGGGGCCCGTGTGGCCGGGGACGGTGTGCGACGGCGGCGGAGAAGCTCGCACTCGGAGGGCGGGCCGGTCTTCGATCGAAGCACCCGGGATTCGGTTCCGGGGGCCACTACCGAGGACCGGCGGCTGGCCGGCGGCTTCTCGCTCGTCGTTATGGGGTTGTAGCTACCAGACTAAATGTCCGGGTGCACTTCGCGCACGTACGGCAGCGCGTGCGACGGACCGTACGGTCGTGTGCGACGGCCCGTACGACCGTGTGTGCGGCGCGTACGGGCGTGTGTACGGGCGCGTGTACGGCAAAGGGAGCGGCCCCCTGAACGCGGGAACCGCTCCCTCCACGGCGTCTTACTTGGCGCCGCCGGCCGCACCGCGGCGGATGCCGAGGCGGTCGACCAGCGTACGGAAGCGCTGGATGTCCTTCTTGGCCAGGTACTGCAGCAGGCGGCGGCGCTGGCCGACCAGGATCAGCAGACCACGGCGGGAGTGGTGGTCGTGCTTGTGCTGCTTGAGGTGCTCGGTCAGGTCCGAGATGCGGCGGGACAGCATCGCGACCTGGACCTCGGGGGAGCCGGTGTCGCCCTCCTTGGTGCCGAACTCGGCCATGATCTGCTTCTTGACGGCGGCGTCGAGAGCCACGCGGATCTCCTCTTGGTTCGTGCGCCCGCGAGTGCCCCTGGTCTAGGTCTCAGGGGAAGCTTCCGTGACTCGACGGGCGAAGGTCCGATGGGCGCAGCTTCCAGAGGGTTCCCGAGCGGGTCGGGGGTCTTCCGGGAGCGCGTACACAAACGGCCGTCACACAGCGTACCAGGGCTCAGGACGTCATCGCCCGGACGGAGTGGTAGACGTCGAAGACCGCCAGGCAGAGCGGCAGCAGCGTGAGGAGAACGAAGGTCTCGGCGATCTCCAGGAAACGGCCCCAGAAGGGGGTGACGCCCTTGCGGGGGACGATCAGGCCGATGGCGGTGATCAGCGCGGCGACGCCCGCGACGGCGGCCGAGAGCCAGATCGTCCGGATGTCCAGGCCGGTGCCGTCGCCCTTGAGGGCCTCCTGGATCAGCTCCGGCGGCGGATTGAGGCAGAGGCCGAGGCCGAGCAGCACCAGGGCGCCGAGGCCGGCCCCGAGCGCGCAGCCGACCTGCGCGGTGTAGCGGAAGAGGTGGGCGCGCATCAGCATGGCGACGCCGGTGGCGAGGGCCAGGAGCTGGCCCCAGACGTTCTCCGAGAAGCCGAGGACGGCCGCGGCGGCGACGGCGACGAGGGCGCAGCCGCCGACCAGGCCGACCAGGAGCTCGTGGCCGCGGCGGGCCTGCGCGGCGATGCGGACGGCGTCGACCGGGCCCTGCGGCTCGGCCTCGGTGCCGTAGCCGCCGACGGCGGTCCTGGGCGGGTCGAAGCCGATGGGGAGCCGGGCGAAGCGGGTGGAGAGTCCGGGCAGGAAGGCGAGGGCGCCGACGGCGAGGGGCGCGCAGACGGCGGCGGTCTCGGACGGCTTCAGGTTCGTCAGTACGGCCACGAAGCCGACGAGGAGGCCGACGGCGGAGGCGAGGACGAACGCGACGAACGGGCCGTCGCCGCCCGGGGAGACGATCGTCAGGATCACGGCGAAGACGAGGACGGCGGCGCAGGCGAGGAGGAACTGGAGCTTTCCTATGCCCTGTCCGGCCGCCAGGGGCAGCAGTCCGGCGCCGGCGACGGCGGCGTTCGCCATGGCGCCGGTGCCGAGGGCCACGGCGGAGCCCCGGTCGTCGTAGACCCGGGCGCGGACGCCGGCGAGCGCCAGGAGCAGTACGCCGGTGACGGCGGCGAGGATGCCCGGCAGGCCGTGGGTGTCGTGCCGGGGGTCGGCCGTCCACAGCACGAACGCGAGGAGGACGAGGAGGACGGAGCCGCCGAGGAGTCCGGCGCCGCGCATCAGGGCGTCGGACCAGAGGGTGCGGTCGCGGGCCACGGCGGAGGCGACGGCGTCCGAGACGTCGTCGAAGACCGCGGGCGGCAGGGACTCGGCGAAGGGGCGCAGCGAGAGCAGTTCGCCGTCGAGGATGCGCTGGGCCGCGAGCGAGCGGCCGGCGTCGAGGACGGTGCCGTCGCGGCGCACCAGGTGGTAGCCGACCGGGGCGCCCGGCTCCGGGGTCTGGCCGGACAGGCGGAGGACCTCCGGGTAGAGGTCCGCGACCGCGACGTCCTCGGGCAGGGCGACGTCGACGCGGCCGTCGGGCGCGACGACCGTGACGCGGCAGAAGCCGGTGCCGCCGTGGAAGACGGGCGCGGGGGCCGACTGGCCCGGTCCGCTGGCCGTGGCTGGGGCCGTCATACTCACCTGCTGCTTCCCCTCGTGGTGATCCTGGCCGGCAGGCCCGGCGCGCGCTCCGGGCGCCGTGGGGCCGGGTGCGCCGCGCTCCGGACGATGCGCTCCGAATGACCCTTTATTTTGCGATAGCTCATGGGTGCGCAAACGTTTCGGGTCACCCTACCGCCCACCCGTGACTCCGCACCAAAGTAAGATCCGTCCCCGCGGATGGATCTCGTCGCCACGGGGGCGCCCAGAGGAACTTTCCGTCCGGCAACGGAAATTGGTGAGCTGTGAGTCAGATCGTCGTCAAGCGCCCACCACGGGCCCTGCCCTCCGAAGTGCCGAGCGAACAGGTGCAGTTGCAACCTCCTCCGGAGCTCCCCCGGGGACAGCAGGAGGGCGCCCTGATGCAGCTCCTGCCGATGCTCGGCATGGGCGGTTCGGTGGTCTTCTTCTTCATGACGCCGAACCCGATCATGCGCATCATGGGCATGATCATGATCGCCTCGACGGTCGCCATGGCCATCGCGATGCTGGTGCGTTACCGGCGCGGGACGCAGGGGCAGCTCGCCGACATGCGGCGCGACTACCTGAAGTACCTGACCCAGACGCGGCGCGCCGTCCTGCGGACCGCCCGCCTCCAGCGCGACGCGCAGTTCTATCTGCACCCGGCGCCCGAGCAGCTGTGGGCGCTGGTCGCCGAGGGCAGCCGGGTCTGGGAACGGCGCATCGGCGACGACGACTTCGCGCAGGTCCGCGTCGGGCTCGGCAGCCAGCAGCTCGCGACTCCGCTCGTGGCCCCCGAAACCGCCCCCGTCGACGAGCTGGAGCCGCTGACCGCCGGTGCGATGCGGCAGTTCCTCACCGCGCACGGCACCCTGGACGGCCTGCCCATGGCCGTGTCGCTGCGCGCCTTCTACCACCTCACCGTGAGCGGGGACGGTGACTCCGCCCGCTCCACCGCGCGCGCCATGATCGGCTCGCTCGCGGCGCTGCACTCCCCCGAGGACCTGGTCGTCGCCGTCGCCGCGGACGGCGGGGCGGCGCCCGCCTGGGAGTGGGCGAAGTGGCTGCCGCACGCGCAGGCTTCGGGGCCCGGGGACGGCGCGGGCAGCCGGCGTCTGATCACCACGGACGCGCGCGAGCTCCAGGAGATGCTGGACGCCCGGCTCGAAGGACGCCCTCGCTTCCAGGGCGCCGGCCATCCGCTGCTCGACCACCCGCACCTCGTCGTCGTGCTCGACGGCCAGTCGGTCCCGCAGACCTCGGCGCTCGCCTCCCCCGAGGGCATCCAGGGCGTGACGATCATCGAGGTCGTGCAGGGCCGGAACACCGGGGCCCGCGGCGACCTGGCCGTGGTCGTGGAGGGCGACTCGCTGCGCCTGGAGTCCGGGCACGGGCACGTGTACGACGGGACGCCCGACCGGCTGGACCCGGACGTCGCCGAGGCGCTCGCCCGCCAGCTCGCCCCGCTGCGGGTCGCGTCCGGTTCGGACGACGACGAACCGCTGCTCGCCAACCTGGACTTCACCGACCTGCTGAACCTCGGCGACGCGGCCTCGGTCGACGTCGCCCGCACCTGGCGGCCCCGTTCCCGCTCGGAGCGGCTGCGGGTGCCGATCGGTGTCGGCGAGGACGGCGTCCCGGTGATGCTCGACCTCAAGGAGGCGGCGCAGGAGGGCATGGGGCCGCACGGCCTGTGCGTGGGCGCGACCGGTTCCGGCAAGTCGGAGCTGCTGCGCACGCTCGTCCTCGGCCTGGCGGTGACGCACTCCTCCGAGACGCTGAACTTCGTCCTCGCGGACTTCAAGGGCGGCGCGACCTTCGCCGGCATGTCGCAGATGCCGCACGTCGCCGCGGTGATCACCAACCTGGCGGACGACCTCACGCTGGTGGACCGCATGGGCGACTCCATCCGGGGCGAGCTGAACCGGCGCCAGGAGATGCTGCGCGACGCGGGCAACTACGCCAACATCCACGACTACGAGAAGGCCCGCGCGGCGGGCGCGCCGCTCCAGCCGATCCCGTCGCTCGTCCTCGTCATCGACGAGTTCAGCGAGCTGCTCACGGCCATGCCGGACTTCATCGAGATGTTCGTGCAGATCGGCCGCATCGGGCGTTCGCTCGGCGTGCACCTGCTGCTGGCCTCGCAGCGCCTGGAGGAGGGCCGGCTGCGCGGTCTGGAGACGTACCTGTCGTACCGGATCGGTCTGCGGACCTTCTCCGCGGCCGAGTCCCGCGCGGCCATCGGCGTTCCCGACGCCTACACGCTGCCGAACGTGCCCGGTTCCGGGTACCTCAAGTACGGCACCGACGAGATGGTCCGCTTCAAGGCGGCGTACGTCTCCGGGGTGTACCGCGCGAACCAGCACGCCGTCGTGCCGGGCGGGCCGCTGCCCGTGGACCGGCGGCCCGCCCTGTTCACCGCGGCGCACGTGCCGGTGCACCACGTCGAACCGGCCGCCCGGGGGCGGGTGCCCGAGGCCCGGAGGCCGGAGGACGACGCGCTGGCCGACTCGGTGCTCGACGTGATCGTGCGCCGGCTGGAGGGGCGCGGGGTCGAGGCGCACCAGGTGTGGCTGCCGCCGCTCGACAACCCGCCGCCGCTCGACTCGGTCCTGCCCGGTCTCGCGGGCGTGGAGGGCCGGGGCCTGACGCAGCAGGGGTACGAGGGGGCCGGCAGGCTCGTCGTACCGCTGGGCGTGGTGGACAAGCCGTACGAGCAGCGCCGCGACACGCTCTACCGGGACTTCTCCGGCGCCGCGGGCCACATGCAGATCATCGGCGGTCCGCAGTCCGGCAAGTCGACGCTGCTGCGGACGATCGTCTCCGCCTTCGCGCTGACCCACACCCCGCACGAGGTGCAGTTCTACGGACTCGACTTCGGTGGTGGCGGTCTGTCGTCTGTCGCGGGCCTTCCGCACGTCGGCGGGGTGGCGTCCCGGCTCGACCCGGAGCGGGTGCGGCGCACGGTGGCCGAGGTCTACGGCGTCCTGTCCCGCCGCGAGGAGTACTTCCGCAGTGCCGGGATCGACTCCATAGCGACGTACCGCAGGCTCCGGGGCCGGGGCGACATCTCGGTGAAGGACCAGCCGTGGGGCGACGTCTTCCTCGTGATCGACGGCTGGGGCAACTTCCGCACCGAGTACGAGGGCCTGGAGGCCGCCGTCGTCGACATCGCCGCGCGCGGGCTCGGCTACGGCATCCACGTGATCCTGACGGCCTCGCGCTCCATGGAGGTCCGCGCCAACCTCAAGGACCACCTCATGAACAGGCTGGAACTGCGGCTCGGCGACACGATGGACTCCGAGCTGGACCGCAAGATCGCCGCCAACGTGCCGACGGGCGTGCCCGGCCGCGGTCTGACGCCGGAGAAGCTGCACTTCATGGCGGCCGTGCCGCGCATCGACGGCATCAGCTCGGACAGCGACCTGTCCGAGGCGACGGCCGCGATGACGCAGGAGGTCACGCGCCACTGGACGGCGCCGGGCGCGCCGGAGGTGCGTCTGCTGCCGCGCGAGCTGGACGTGCGCGAGCTGCCGGCCGGTCACGCGGAGCCGGGGCGCGGGGTCGCGTTCGCCATCGACGAGAACGGCCTGGAGCCGGTCTTCGTGGACTTCGACCGCGATCCGTTCTTCCTGGTCTTCGGCGAGAGCGAGTCGGGCAAGTCGAACCTGCTGCGGCTGCTGATCAAGCAGATCTCGGAGCGGTACGACGGGAGCGCGGCGAAGTTCTTCGTGATCGACAACCGGCGGGCGCTGCTCGACGTCGCCCCGGCGAGCCACCTCGCGGAGTACGTGCCCATGTCGAACAACATGGAGCACCACGTGGACGCGCTCGCCGACCTGATGCGGCGCCGCTCCCCGTCGGCGGACGTCACGGCGCAGCAGCTGCGGGAGCGCAGCTGGTGGCAGGGCCCGTCCCTCTTCGTGGTCGTGGACGACTACGACCTGGTGTCCACGTCCAGCGGCAACCCGCTGTCGAAGCTGACGGAGCTGCTGCCGTTCGCGCGGGACGTCGGCGTCCGCTTCATCATCGCCCGCAGCGCGGCCGGTGCGAGCCGGGCGGCGTACGAGTCCTTCATGCAGCGGATGATGGAGCTCGGCGCCCAGGGCGTGCTGCTCTCCGGCGACCCGCAGGAGGGCGACGTGCTCGGCGGCGTGCGCATGAGGCCGATGCCGGCGGGCCGGGGCATCTACGTGTCGCGGCAGCGGGGGAATCCGCTGGTGCAGACCGGTCGTGTGCCGGAGGTGTGAGGGTGACGGCCGGCCGCGTTCTCGTCCGGGGCCCGGCTGATGACGGGGGCCGCGGGGGCGGCCCTGGAACGATCCATCCATACGTACACACGGGGGAAGGAATCACGACATGGCATGGGACGAGTGGGAACAGCTGAAGTCCTCGGCCGCCGATCAGGATTCGACGCGGATGCGGCTGAACCGGCTGCCCGACGAGCGGGAGGAGAACCGCGGCGGCGGCACCGGGGGCGACCTCGCGGTGGACGACCAGGACCTCGCCGCGGTCGGGAACAGCGCGTTCAAACTGTTCGAGGGCCTGGGGAATCACGGCCGTGACGCGTGGTCCAGCAGTCAGGCGGCGGCGAAGGACCTCACGGCGCAGGAGTTCGCGCTGGGCGGCGCCCTGCAGGTGGTGCAGGACCGGTGGGAAAAGTCCCTGAAGACCCTGCTGGACGCGTGCGCGCACATCTCCAACCACATGGACTTCACCAAGAACGCGCACGCCGGCGACGAGTACTTCATCGCCACGACCGTCAGCAGCATCGCGACGCTGGACAAGGGCTTCGACGAGGGAGTGAAGCGCTGATGGACCTCGAAGCACTGCGCCAAGGCAACTTCGCGGCACTGGGCACGGCGATCGACGACTGGACGAAGGTCGTCGGTCACCTCAAGGGCTATGAGAAGGACGCCCGCGAGGACCTGAAGGCGAAGGCGGACCGGGCCAAGTGGGCCGGGGTGAACGCCACGGTGTCGCGGCAGTTCATCTCCAAGACGGCCGGCGAGTTCGCGGACGCGCTCGCGCAGGCCACCAGCATCCGGGACATCCTGCGGGACACCCGCGACGAGCTCGTGGGATACCGCGACGAGCTCAACCGGGCCATCGACCGGGGCTGGGAGAAGAAGCTCTCGGTCGTGGGCGAGCAGGGCGGCGGCTTCCGGGTCTTCGTGAACGTCCATCCCGAGCCGCCGAACAGCGAGCAGGCCGTCAAGGACCTGCGGGACGAGTTGCAGGGCATCCTCACGAAGGCCACGACCAGCGACTCGACCGCCTCCCAGGTGCTGCGGGCCATCGCGGAGCAGGCCGACTACGGCTTCTCCGGCGTCTCGTACAAGGACCGGGACTCCGCCGCCGAGGCGATGCAGCGCGCCGACGACCTGGCGAAGCTGGCGAAGCACCCCGAGAAGATGTCCGACGCGGAGCTCAAGGAGTTCAACGACACCTTGGCGAAGTACAAGGACGACCAGCTCTTCTCGGCCCGGTTCGCGACGCGGCTGGGGGCCGAGGGCACGCTCCGGTTCTGGACCGAGATGTCGGACATCCACATGGGCGCCCGCGACGGCGAGCTCAAGCGGATGGAGGAGTTCCAGAAGAACCTGAGCATGACGCTCGCCACCGCGACGCTCTCCGACACCGATGCGATGCAGTCCTGGAAGAAGGAGCTCGTCGACCAGTCGAACAAGAACTTCGTCTCCGACGCCGTCAACGTGCCGGGGCGGACGGTCGGTGCGTACGGCTACCAGGTGATCAGCAGTCTGATGCACCACGGGAAGTACGACGCGGAGTTCCTCGACGCGTACGGCAAGCAGCTCCTCAAGCAGGACATGGCACCGGCCGGCCCGCCCGGCATCGGCTCCAAGAACCTGTGGCACGGCGACAACCACCAGCTCACGGACCTGGTGTTCGGCAAGGACGACGGGCGCGACCCCCTGGTGGGGTTCATGGACGCGCTGTCCCACAACTCCGAGGCCGCGACGAACACCTTCGACGACAAGAAGGTCCTGGAGCACGTCCTGGAGAGCACCCGGTACACCGACCGGGACGCCTCGGTGGGCCATGCCCTGGAGGCCGCCGTCATGGGCGTCGGCGTGGGCGAGAAGCCGGACGGCCCCGCTCCGCACACCGCGACCCAGGTCGGCATCATGAAGAACGTCATGCACATGGTGGCGCAGCCGGACGGCGGTTCGGACCTGGTGAGCAAGGGGCTCGGGGACAGCTTCGGGAACATGGCGAGCGCCTACATGCCGGAGATCAGCAGGTCCATGGCCGGCAAGGGCGCGGAGTCGATCTTCCTGACGGACAGCGCCCTCCCCGACGGACTCGACAAGACGGACGTGACGCGGTTCCTGTACGAGGTCTCCCAGGACCCCAACGGCCGGGCGGGCATCATCCTCGGCCAGGGCGTCTACACCTCCAGCCTGATGGAGGCCCACGTCTCCGACCCGTCCCTGTACGACGGAGGGCCCGCCGAGGCCATCCGCACGATCTCGGAGAGCACCGGCGTCATCCAGGGGATCGTCGGCCACGCCAACGCGGACGAGGGCATCAGTGCCGAGATCGCCAGCGAGAAGGAGCAGAACGATGCCCTCAAGGCGAAGGGCGACTACATGAAGGCGCTGGCCGGAGCGGCCATCGGCGTGGGCGCGGTGGCGCTCGCCCCGGCGACCGCGGCCGGATCGCTGGCGGGGGCCGGGGCCAGTGGCTACTTCGGCGGGATCGCCGGCATGGCGATCGACCGGCTCATGGACGGTCAGCAGGCGCAGGGCGCGACGGACCGGGCGCTCTACCAGACCGGCCGGGAACTCAACGACTACCAGGCCTCGGCGCAGAGCCAGACCAGGCAGTCGGCCCTGGACGCCATCGAGAAGTACGGCTCCGACCTGCCGCCCCAGTCGACGGGCAACCAGGTCCGCGACGCGGTGAACGACGGCTGGGTGGACAGTGACTCGATCCTCGAGGACGCCCATGTCCGGCCGGCGGCGTGATCCCGCGCCCGGCGCGGTCGACGAGTCTCCCCGTACGGAGGGCCCAGGGACCAGGAAGGCGATGCGGATCGTGATCAGGAAGCGGTTGGCGGCGGCGGGAGCGGCCTGCGTCGTCGTGGCCGGGGCGGTCTTCGGGTACGTGGAGGTCTTCACCAAGGGGATCGACCGGCTTCCCGAGAGGCCGTGCGGGGGCGCCGTCGACCGCGGTCTCGCGGCCGACGCGCTGCCTTCCGCGCGGAAGGCGGAGGAGCGCGGGAAGCTCAACACGCATGGGGACGGGGATTTCCTGTTCGCCTGTTACGTGCGCACCGCCGATTCGGCTATCTCCGGCGAGGCTCAGTCCGGAGGGGGGACGGAAGCCGACTGGCGAGAGGCGCACCGGTCCGACCTGGCGGAAGGCGCCGTCGCGGTGTCGGAGGGCGGAGTGCAGGCGCTGGCCCTGCCGACCGTCGCCTGGGTGTACGTGCCCTGCACTCCTCGCCGGTTCACGGAGAAAACGAAAAGACCGCGATCCCTGACCGTCGAAGCCAGGACCATCGGAGAGACCCGGCTGCACGGTGACGCCTTGCGCCGGGTGGTGCTTGACTTCGCCTATCAGCTCGCGCGGCATTCGTACGAGGCGGGTGAATGCCAGGAGCAGCGGACGTTTCCCGAGGAACTCCCCCGAATAGGTTCCGAATAGCCTGCAACCGCAAGGAGATGTGACGTCCATGGCATGGGACGAGTGGGAACAGCTGAAGGCCTCCGCGGCCGGCAAGGACGCGGCACGGATGCAGCTGAACGGGTTGCCGCCCGAGGACAGGCCCAACGCGGGCAATCCGTCCGGAGGGTTCCTCGAGGTCGACCAGCAGGACCTCGCCGCCATCGGTGACGAGGCGTTCAAGCTGTACAACCGGCTGTGGAAGGAGGCGCGGGTCACCTCCACGGACACGGCCGCGTCCGACCTCTCCTCCCAGGGCTTCGCGCTCGGCGGTGCCCTCCAGCACGTGTCGACGCGCTGGGACAAGCAGCTCGGTTCGGTGATGGACGCCTGCGCGCTCATCTCGAACCACATGGACTTCACGAAGAACGCCCACGCGGGCGACGAGATCTTCATCGAGCGGCACGTCTCCGGCATTCAGACACTGGAGGCGGGCTTCGACGAGGACTGGGCGGGCCGCGGGAAGCCCAATCCGGTCTACGCCGAGAAGAAGGACAAGAAGGACTAGAGGAGACCCCGATGGATTTCGAAGCCCTTCACTCGGCGAACTTCAAGCTGCTCGACGACACGGTCTCCGACTGGACGGCCATGCTCACCAAACTCCGGTCCCTGAAGAAGGACGCCCACGACGGCCTGCAGGGCAAGGCCCTGAAGGCCGACTGGGCCGGCGACAACGCGGTGATCGGCCGTGCGTTCGTGGGCAAGACCGCCGGCGAGTTCGGCGACGCCCTCACCCAGGCGACGTCGATACGCAACATCATGCTCGACACCCGGGACGAGCTGAAGACGCAGCAGCGGCTCCTGAAGGAGGCCGTCGAGCGCGGCCGGGGGAAGAACCTCACCGTCACCGCGAACGGCGGCGGGTTCACCGTACGGGAGAACCCTGACAAGAAGGCCCCCAACGGGCAGAGCGACGTGGACGGCCTCCGGGACGAGCTCCAGGGGATCCTGAACAAGGCGACGGAGATCGACACCTCTGCCTCCACCTCCCTGAAGGCGCTGGTCGACCTCACCGACCACGGTTTCTCCGACGCGGTGTACAAGGACCGCGACTCGGCGGCGAACGCCGTGAAGGAGGCCGAGAAGCTGGCGGCGATCGCGAAGAAGAAGCCCGAGGACCTCACGCCGGCGGACTTCGACGCGCTCAACGCCGGGCTCGGGAAGTACTCCGGGGATCCCATCTTCGCCGAGCACTTCGCCTCGACGGTGGGCCCCAAGGGGACCCTCGACCTCTGGGCGGGCCTGAACGAGATGCCGAAGAACAGGGACGTCTTCCCGGACCGTCACGAGAAGTACGCCGAGCTCCAGAAGAACCTGAGCCTCACACTGGCCACCGCGTCCCAGGCGGACACGCCCGAGATGTCGCGCTGGAAGTACGACATGGTCAACCTGGCGGACCAGCCGCTCTCCAAGAACAGCACCACGTTCGGGGCGCAGGTCATGAGCAACCTGATGCGCTGGGGCAACTTCGACGACCGGTTCCTCACGGACTACGGCACGAAGCTCATCGACACCGAGAAGAAGATGAGCGACAACGGTCGCCACGTGCCGATCGGCTGGCAGCGCATGGGCATGGATCCGTACCTCAACCGCACCGGCACCGACTCCGGCTCGGACCCCATGACCGGCTTCCTCAAGGCGCTCTCCAACAGCCCCGACGCCGCCACGGACTTCTTCAACGCGGACTTCGTCACCAAGGACGAGGACCACGACTTCGAGGAGGACGCCGACGACAACGGCAAGAACGAGAAGCGCGAGCTGAGCAACTTCGACTACCTCTTCGAAGAGCGGCACTGGCCCCAGGAACAGGACGACAAGGGCAAGGACAGCATCGAGGGCCGCAACAACCTCGCCCAGGCCCTGGAGGCGGCGACGACCGGACACCCGGCGGGCGAGCTGCCGACCGCGAACACTCCGCCGCACAACGCGGACCAGGCCAAACTGATGGAGAGCCTGGTCAAGTCGATCTCCGATGACAACAAGCGCCTGACGGACCACGGCTATATGTCGGACAGCATCGGGCAGATCGCTTCCGAGTACCTTCCGGACATCAACCGGGCGACGACCGACACCAACCCCGCCGCCGACGCCACCGCGACCGAGAAGGAGGCCCGGGAGAGGATCGAGAAGCTCTTCCCCGTGGCCGGCACGGAGGCCGTCATGGACCACAGGGACGTCTCCCGCTTCCTGCTGACCGTCGGCCAGGACCCGGAGGGGTACGCGGCCGTCGAGGTGCGGCAGAAGGAGTACATGGCCAACCTCATGGACTACCACCTCAACCCCGACCTTCCGGCCGACCAGCGCTACAGCGGCAACAAGCAGCTGCTGATCGGCGAGATCGCCCACGCGTCGGGCGAGGTCTCCGGCACGCTCAACGTGGGACGGCAGGAGGCCGTGGCGGGCCCTGCGGAGGAGTCCGACAAGAAGTACGAGCAGTCCGTGGCGCAGTGGAAGAACGGCATCTCCGGCGGCATCGGCACGGGCATCGGCGTCGGCACCTCCTTCATCGCGAGCCCGATCGTGGGTGCGGCGGTGGGCGGTGTCGCCACCACCGTGAGCGGTTCCGTTCTCGAAGCGGTCTTCAAGGACGCCGAGGGGAGCGCCAAGGAGGAAGCGGGCGCGAAGATGGGTGAGCACTGGGAGAACGGTCTGGACAACAACATCAAGTACACCCAGGCAGCGGCGGCCGAGGCCGCCAAGGCCCATGGCCTGACGGACGCCGACGACATAGCCGAGTGGGCCCGCACGGGCGCGCGCGACGGCTACCAGCACGGCGGCGACTTCTCGGGCCGGGTCGCGCCGGAACTGCAGACGGACATCTGATGCGTGCCCGTACACCGCGGAAGTACGGCACTGCCCGCGCCGTCGGCCTCCGGGCCGTTCGGCGATCGGGCGAACCGGAAGGGTTCATGAAGCCGATGCGTACAGCTCCGCGTCGTTTGGCGCGTCTGTTGGGGGCCGGTGCCTGCGCGGGGGCCGTGCTCGTGCTGACGGTCTCGTGCTCGTCCCCCGCGCGTGAGTACGCCGTGCCCGCCGAGCTGTGTGGTGTCGGGGTTCCGGCCTCGGTGCTGGAGCCGGTGCTGCCGCCCGGCAAGGAGATCAGCGCGCATCCCACGGACCCGGAGGGCACCGGAATCGCGCGCTGTCGGCTGCACGTCGACGGGAAGTCGGTGTTCTCGGCCAGTGTCGAGCGGTGGGAGAAGGACGCGTCCGCCCGGGACGTGGCCGGTCCGGCGCAGTCGGTCGGTCCCGGCGACGCGCGGAGCGAGGACGGTCGGTTCGTCTACTCGGCCGCGGGCGCGGTCGGGAGGGTGGACTGCCGGGCCGCGGACGACGCGGGCAGGTCCGTGTGGGCGACGGTCAGGACGACGCGCGACGGGACGACCGGGGAGCAGATGAAGGACCTCGTCACGGCGTACGCCGACGCCGTCGGCGCGTCGGGCGCCTGTGACGAGGTCCTGGGCCGGTAGGCACGGAACGGGGTGGACGCCTCCCGCGCGCGTCCACCCCGTGTGCTGCCGGTGCCGTCTCGGCTTAGAAGAAGCCCGCGGCGCGCTTGTCGCCCGCCTGGTAGGCCGGGGAGGCCTGGCGGACCGCCTTGGAGATGCCCTGGAGGGCGGTGTGGATGGCGCGGGTCTCCTTGTCCCACTTGGCGTGAGCGCCGTCCGCGGCGATCTTCGCCTCACCCTCCCAGGTGTTGGAGACGGAGCGGATCTTCGTCTGGATGTCCTCCAGAGCCTGGTCCAGACGCTTCGCCTGCGCCTCGATGGTGTTCGCCGCGTCATCGAGCGAGGAGTACGTGACGAGCATGACGCCGTCGTTCTTGGACGACATGGTTCCTCCGGGTGTCGGTGGGTGTACGGGTTGGCTGGTGCCGGGTCGCGCCGGGTCAGAGACCGGCGATGTTCGACCTGGCCGCACGCTCGGCCCCGGCGTCGCCGGAGAAGCCCGCGGTCACGTCGACGCCCCGCAGGGCCGCCTCGACCTCGTCGTCGGTGTTGCTGGAGGTCGTCCGGGTGACCTGGATGGCCTCCTGGAAGTTGAGCATCAGCTTGGCGATGCGCACCATGCCCTGGTTGATCTCGTTCTGCTTGACGTCGAAGGCGCCGGCGCCGATGCCCTTCCAGCGGCCTTCGAGGCTGTCGATGACGCCCTGGAGGGACTGCAGCTGCCCCTTGACGTCGTCGAACTTGCGGGTGAGCTCGTCCTGGAAATCCTTGAGACTCTGATCGCCAACCTTCAAGACTGACATGTGTCGCTCTCCCTCTCTGGGTTTCTCGTTGAGATCGCGTGCGCCCGGTTCACGCGCACGTGGTTCGGTCGGTTCGGCCCGTGCCGCCGGCTCCGTCGGCGCCGGACACGGGTCAGGCGGTGCGCCGTCGGCGCACGATCACGAAGCCCGCTCCGGCCACGACGGCGACGGCAGCGACGGCGCCGATGACGAGTCCCGTCCGTCCGCCGCCCTCCGTGCTCCCGCTGGAGCCTGCCACAACGGGGTCGGAAGTCGGCTTGCCGTCGGGAGCTTGTGTCACATCTGATGCAGACGGGTCCGATGACGGGGTCGGCCCGGGTGCGCCGATGGTCCTCGTGTTGGTCAGGGGGTTGACGTTCGGGTCGCCCGGCTTGCCGAGGCCGCGGTTGATGTGGGCGTTGGGCCGGACGATCCCGTGGCCGAGGTAGCTGCTGATCGTTCCCGGCGTCCAGTCGCTGCCGCGTGCCGCGGACTCGAGCATGGCCCGGAGGACCTGGTTGGCGGTCCAGTCGGGGTGCACGGACCAAACGAGGGCGGCGGTGGCGGAGGCGATGGCGGTGGCGTTGCTGGTGCCGTCACTCGTGCAGTAGCGCTTGAGCTCCTTGTCGCACCAGGCGGGAATGTCGCTGCCCGGTGCGGCGATGTCGATGTAGTCGCCGTGCTGCGAGTAGTCCGCCACGACGCCCTTCCGGTCGGTCGCCGCGACGGCGACCGCCTCGGGGTAGGCCGCCGGGTACTGCGGCTTGTTGCCCTTCTTGGCGGTGTTTCCCGCTCCCGCGAAGACCAGCTTCCCCTTCTCGTTCGCGAGTCGGAGGGCATCCTGGGTGTAGGTGTTGGAGTAATCGGAGGCCCAGGAGATGCTGATGATCTGCGCGTCACTGTTGGCCGCGGCCTTGATCGACTCTTCCATGTCGAAGGCATTGATGCCGCGTTCGTGCTGCCGCTCGGTGTCGCTCACCCGGTAGGGGATCACCTGGGCGTCCGGCGCCAGACCTCTGATACCGCCGTTCGCCCCGGAGCCGACGATCAACTCGGCCATGGTCGTCCCGTGGCCCGTGTAGTCGTCGGTCTCGTCGCCCTTCGTCCCGGAGGCGTCCCAGCCCTTGAGCACCTTGCCCTTGAGCGAGGGCGTGTTCGGGTTGACTCCGCTGTCGATGACGGCGACCTTGATGCCCTTGCCGGTCGCCTTCTTCCAGATGTCCTCGGCGCCCATGGCGTCCAGGTACCACTGCCCTGGATGGGCGTCGGCGGCGACCGCCGCCGGGGCGGCTCCGACGAGAGCCGCCGTCAGCGCCGTTGCCGCCGTGGCGCCGAGCAGCGCTCGCCGAAGCCTGCCGCTCCCGATCATTCCTGCCGTCATCCTGACTTCCGAGCCTTCCGGGTGGTTAGCCGATCACCGGCGGCACGGTGCCGTGCCGTCGGTTCGTCCAGGTCTCCTCGTCCTCCGTCAGGTAGTCGGGGCGCGAGGAGCCTTCGCGGTCCTGTTCGTCACGGTCCGGACGCCGGGTGCCGCGCCCGCCGCCGACGGGCGTGCCGGTGCCGCGCGGGCTTCCGACGACGCCGTTGGTGCTGGGGGTGCCACGGCCGGCGGGGCGTGCGGTCCCCTTGCCGGTGGGGGCGCCCACCACTCCCGCCTGGGTGGGCCGGGCCGCGGCCGTACGGCCCGCCGCCGGGCCGTCGCCGCCGACGACGGTGCCCTTGGGGATCCGCGATCCGGTGCCCCCGGCGGAGGTGCGCTGCGGAGTGCCGCCGACGATGGGGTTGGACCGTCCGCCGCCCGTACGGCCGGTGGCGGACTGCCCCGGGCCGCCGGGGCGGCCGGTCTGGGGCGTGGCGCGTCCGGCCGGGGTGGACTGACCGGTGGCCTGCGGCCCGCCCGCCCGTCCCACGGGGCCGCCGGAGCGCCCCATCGCCTGCGAGCCCGCCGGACCGGCCGAACGTCCCATGGCCTGCGCGTTCGTCGGGCCGCCGGAACGTCCCACGGCCTGTGAGCCCGCCGGTCCGCCCGAGCGGCCCACGGCGGGGGAGGTCCCCGGTCCGCCCGAGCGGCCCACGGCCGGAGAGGTGCTCGTCGGTCCGCCCGAACGCCCCACGGCGGTCCGCCCGATGGGCTGCTGTCCGCCGGGCGTTCCGGTGATCCGGGGGCCCGTGGTACGCGGCGGGGTGCCGAGCGCGACCGGCGGCGGCAGCGTGGGGCCGGTCGGGCCCGGGGTGTTCGTGGGCGCGGTCGGTGTGGGCGCGGTGGTCGTGATCGGGGGCGCCGGAGGCGTGGCGACCGAGTCGATCTGCACCTTCGTGCCCGGCCGGCCCTCCCGGATCGGCTCGGAGCCGTCGAGTTCGTGCCCGGTGCGGGGCGTCGTCGGGGTGGCGCGGTCCTCACTGGCACCGATGTGGCCCGGTACCTCCCGGGACAGGCTGCCGTCACGCGACAGGCCTCCGTCACGCGAAGCGGCGGAATCCCTCACGTTCCCGATGCCACCGGCCGGCGGCGGCACCGCCGCCCGGTACGACTTCGGCGGCTTCGGCAGCGTCTGGGCCCCCAGGACCTCCTGGGAGACCACGTAGAACGAGGCCAGGCGGTTCATCTGGTTGATGGCCTCCTGGCGGTCCTTCTCGACCTGGAGGGCCTTCTGGTAGTCCTTGTTGTCCTGGGTGCGCTCCGGGGGCGCGAAGTCCTCGGGCTTCTTCTGGACGAGGCGGTGGTCGCGGGGCGGCTTGGCGTTGCGGACCGAGGAGAGGCCGGTGCTGGCCACCTTCATCTGGGCGCCGACCGCGTTGGCGACCTTGCCGATGCCCCAGGCGTAGGACACGACCTCGGAGCCGTACCGCTGGAACTCGGTGGCGGCGACGCCCTTCCAGTCGACGCCGCGGACGAAGGTGTTCAGGTCCTTCGCGGCCTGGTTGAGGGCGGTCGTCGCCTTCTCCAGGGCTTCGCCGGCCTGCTCCAGGTCGGACGGGTTCGCGCTGTCGAGGAGGTCGAGCATCGCGTTGAGCCGGTGGCCCTCGAACGACGTCGAACCGTAGACGCTTCCCTTGAACCCCACGTTGAAGGGAAGGACTTCTTCCATGTTCTCCAGGAAGTTCGTGACCGCGTAACGCCGCTGGATGTCGGTCGTGTCCTTCGCCTGCTGCTGCTCCTGGGGCGTCAGGTTCGGCGTCGCACTGGGCTGCTTCTCGTCACTCATGGGTCGTCACCGCAGGTTCTCCTCGCCGGTCTTGTCGGCCTGCTGAGCCGGGGCGGGCTGGGCGGGGTCGCCGCTCCGCTCCTGCTGCTGGCGCTCGATCTCCTTCTTCTCGGACTCGATCGCGTCCCTGCGCTCGTCCGCGAGGCGTGTCTGGATCTCGTGGAAACGCCGGCGCTGGTCGTCCTCCACGTTGTCGTAGCCGACGTCGGCCGCGTGGACCCCGATCTGCAGCAGCTCGATCTGGCCGCCGAGGGACTTCGACAGCGCCACGAGCGCTTTCTGCACCCGGTCGTACTCCCCGAAGAAGCCGTCCGCCTCCTTGAAGGGGATTCCGACGCCCAGGGAGTCGCGCGTCACCCGGTTCGCGCCCAGCCGGGTCGCGCCGCCCGCGCCGCTCGCAAGGTCCGTGATGATCCCGTCGACCCGGTCACGGAACTTCTTCAGCTCGCCGACACCGCGCTCAAGGTCACTCGTCACCGTCGCCCCCGTCCCCCGTCGCCTCACACACGAGCCATTCCTCCCCGTTCACTCCTACTGCCCCACATTGCGATCGTGACGACTCCCCGTCCACCGATCGCGCGCCTATCACTGTAATGACTGGGACCGACAGTCCCAAGTGACTTGCGCCGCACAAGACTTCTCCGCATCGACGCTATCAGCCGTGTGCGGCTGCAACCCTCACCGGGCGGACTCCCGCACGGTCCTGCGGCGATGGTCCCGCAGGGCCACCGCCGTCCCCGCGATCGCCGCCACCAGGACGCCCCCGCCGACCACCACGTAGGTCGCCAGGCGGGACGCGCGCTGTTCCGGGGTCTCGCCCAGGTGGAGGGCGGCCGGGGTCGGGGCCTCGGCGCGGGTCACCCCCTCGTGGGCGACGGGCTTCTCGATCGGCTTGTCGTCCTCGGTCAGGGCCCTGACCGGGTCGACCACGCCCCAGCCGACCAGGCGGTCGTGGCCCGCGACCGAGCGTTCGGCGGTCTGCTGGATCTGGGCGACGATCTGCTCCTGCGTCCAGTCGCGGTGCTCGGCCTTGACGAGCGCGGCCAGGCCGGCGACGTACGGCGCGGAGAAGCTGGTGCCGTTGTCGGCGCAGTGGCCGCCGCCCGGCACCGTGGAGACCATGTCGACGCCGGGCGCGGCCACGCCGACGAAGTCGCCGGACTGGGAGAACTGCGCGCGTTCGTTGTTGCGGTCCGACGCGGCGACGGCGAGGACGCCCTCGTACGAGGCCGGGTAGGTGCGCTTGACGTTGCCGCCGAGGCCGTCGTTGCCCGCCGACGCGACGACCACGATCTCCCGCTTCAGGGCCTCGTTCACGGCGTCTTCGAGGAGCTTGGTGGGCTTCACGGCGTCGGCCGTGTCCTGGGAGATGTTGATCACGTCGGCCTCCTTGGCGATGGCGTGCCGGATCGCCGTCGCGAGCGTCTCCGCGGTGCCGTGGCCTTCGGCGTCGTTCTGCTGGACGGGGATGATCACGGCGTCCGGCGCCAGGCCGACGAATCCGGTGCCCTTGGCGGGGCGGGCGGCGATGATGCCGGCCACCTTGGTGCCGTGGCCGACGGTGTCGGTGGTGCCGTTCTCGTTGCCCCGCTTCAGCTTGTACCCGTTGGCGTCCTTGGCGTCCTTGGGGAGGAGGTTGATCCCGCTCTTGACGTCGACGGCCTTGGCGAGCTGCGGGTTCTTCACGTCGACGCCCGTGTCGATGACCGCGACCCGGACGCCCTTGCCGGTGGACTGCGACCACAGCTCGTCCAGCAGGACGCGCTGGAGCGACCAGGGGCGGCCCTCGTACGTCTTGCCCGGGTAGGTGCACTGGGAGCCGTCGTCCGCCGCCGCCGTGGAGAGCGGCAGGCCGAGGGCGCAGAGCGTCGTCGCGGCCCCGACGGCCAGCGCGCGCCGGGAGGGTCCGGAGAGCCGGTTCGCCGGCGTCCCGGTCCTCATGAGCCCTGCGGCTGACGTGCGCCGCCCGTGGAGAGGCGGGGGCCGGTGGGCAGGAAGGTCGACCACTCGGCGGGGACGGGAAGCGGCTCGACGTTCTTGTAGCCGAGGCGGTTCTGGGCCTGCTGCGCCTCCGCCTGCCGGGCCTTCTTCTCCTCCTCCGAGCCGGACGAGCCGATCCCGGAGTCGTCGGTGGCGCTGTCGCCGTTGGACTGCATCGCGTAGCGCAGGCCGGTGTCGGTGACGAGGAAGAGGAAGCCGCTGGAGGTCGTGGAGCCCTTGAACTGCCGGAAGAGCTGCCCGGATCCGGGGGTGACGTACGCGCTGCTGGAGCCGGTCGGCAGGGCGGCGGGGAAGTCCTTCCCCGCCCAGGTGCTCAGCGTGGTCGACCCGTTGTCCGCGTCGACCTCGCGCAGCACGTTGCACACGGTGTTCCGGCTGCCCTCGTCGGTGCTCGCCTCGTTGACGGGCACCGGGACGGCCTCGGGCCACTTCTTGTCCCGGCCGAAGGCGCGGCCCGGCCGGAAGGCGCCGCCGCTGACCGAGGTCGCCTGGCCGGCCTGGCCGAGTTCGACCAGTTGCCGGCTGTTGAGCAGCAGTTTGGCCGTGAAGTCCGAGACGGGCGCGACCGTGCCCCGGAGCACGACGTACATCTGCTTCCGGGTGCCGTCCGTCGCGGACAGCACCGTCCCGATCCTGTCGGCCCCGGAGGGGAGGTCGGAGATTCCGGCGGGTTCGCCGACCCGGCCCGGGACCTCCGGGAAGGAGATGGCGTCGCCCTTGTGGAGGGTGTTCAGCCACGCCTCGGAGACCCGCTGGGCGGCGCGGCCCTGGCCGACGAGCTGGCGCAGGAGCAGCTCGTCCTTCTCCACGGGGTACGCGGTCCCCTTCGCGTCGACCACGTAGCGCTTGCGGTCGGAGCCCTCGACGTACAGCAGTTCGCCGCCGGTGAGGCGCTCCGCGCCGTCGGTCCTGCCCTCCTCGCGGGCGGCGAGGACGAACGCGGCCTTCTGGATCGCCCGGCCGCCCTCGCCGGGACGCTCGCAGACGGCCCAGCGCTTGGCGGCGCCGGCCTCCTTGTCGCCGGGGAGGCGGTCGGGGGCGTAGGGGATGCCGAGCGTGGCGCCGTGCGGGATCTTGCCGCTGTCGAGCACGGACTCGTCGACGTTGATGACCTTGCCCTTGTCGGGGTCGAGGAGCAGCTTGGCCGACGACATGTTGAGGACGGGGTGGAGCTGTGTCTTCTCGCCGGTCTTGAGCACGACGTAACGGGTGGTCGACTTGCTGGCGATGATGACGTTCTCGCCGGGCTTGTCCCAGTCCTTGGGGGCGACGGGCTTGAACATGCCCCAGGCCCCGAAGACCGCGAGGACCACCGCGCCGACGATGGCCCCCGGCACCACCGCGCGCAGGGGGCGGGGGGCGCCCTCCTCCGAGCCCGTCGCGTTCGGTTGCACGAACTGTGCGATCAGCCTCCGCTTCGCGAAGGTGTAGGCGTTCAGTTCGTCCCGACGTGATGCCATCTGTTCGCTCGTCCCTCTCCCCGATGGGCGACCAGGGTCCCACGACCCACGGGCCCGGTCAGCCGTCCCGCCGCCCCCTACTATGCCTGTCGGCGCTTGCGTCCCACTGCTCAGGTAGGGTGATCGCCCAGTCAACGCCCATGGGAATTCGGCTATTACGGACACGAGGGGGCAACGTGGCGACGGGTACGGCGACGCGTGCACGGCACGGGCAGGCCGGCGACCCGGCACCCGGAACTTCCCGACGGCAACGCAGCAATGACCGGGGCGACGTTCGAACGACGGCCGCCCCCCGGGGCGTCCCCGCGACCACCACCCCCCGCCCGCTGTCGCGCGCCGGCCGCGTGGGTCCGTTCCAGCTGCGGCAACTCGTCCTGGTGGAGTCGGCGCTGGCCCTCGTGGCGGTCGGCCTGGTGATGGGCGGCCTCTGGCTCGTGCCCACCTGTGTGGTCGCCGGCGTCCTGGTCCTGCTGGCCGTCATACGCCGCCGGGGGCAGGCCGTGCAGGACTGGCTGGGGACCGTGCTCGCGCTCCGCGCGCGCCGGAGCGCCGCCGCCCCCGCCGCGGTCGACGCGGACCCCGCCCTCGCCCCGGTGGGCGAGAACGTGCCGGGCTTCCGCGCCTCGCCCTACGTCGACCGCAACCACCGCACCGTCGGCATGTTGGGCGACGGCACCTTCCTGACCGCCGTGCTGCGCGTCGAGGCGAGCGGCTCGGCGCTGCGTCCGGTCTTCGGCGCGCGCGCCTTCCCGCTCTCCGTCCTGGGCGGCGCCCTGGAGGTCGACGACATCGTGGTGGAGTCGGTGCAGCTGGTGCAGCAGGTGCGCCCGGCCCCGGCCCTCCACCTTCCCCAGCAGGCCGTGGCCCGGCTCTCGTACGCCCCGCTCCAGGAGCGGACCGGCGCCCCCGCGCTGCGGCTGACCTGGGTGGCCGTGAAGCTGGACCCGGAGCTGTGCCGGGAGGCCGTGGAGGCCCGCGGCGGCGGGCTGGAGGGCGCGCAGCGCTGTCTGGTGCGGATCGCCGACCACCTGGCCAGCCGCATCACGGGCGCGGGTTTCCAGGCCACCGTGATGGACCAGGAGGAGCTCAACTCCACCATCGCCACGGCGGTCTGCACGAACCCGCGCGCCGTCGCCCGCGCGGGCCGGCCCGACGCGGCCCCGCAGCGGCGGACGGCCGAGACCTCCCGGGTCTGGCGGTGCGACGACCGCTGGCACACCACGTACGCGATCGGCCGCTGGCCCGAGCTGGGGCGGGGGGCGACGCCGCTGCCCCGGCTGGTCTCGCTGCTGACCTCCGTACCGGCGTACGCCACGACGTTCAGCCTCACCGTCCGGCGCGGCACCCGCCAGGGCGCCATGGACCTCGACGGCCACGTGCGGGTCACCGGCGGCTCCGACAACGAACTGGTCCGGGTGCGCCGGACCCTGGAACAGGCGGCGCGCGCCGCGAAGGTCGGCCTGCTGCGCCTGGACCGCGAACAACTGCCGGGCGTACTGGCGACGATGCCGCTGGGAGGCGCCCGATGATCGGACGTGGCCGGAAGCAGAGCCGGCCGCGTGGTCTGATCGGCCCGCGGCAGGCGGGGCACACCCTGCCCGCGGACCACCTCTCCGCCCTGTCCCTGCCCGTGGGCGACGACGGCGTGGTCATCGGCGAGGACGCCGAGGGGCGGTCGCAGCTGGTGGGGTTCCACCGCTCGACGCCGTACGACGTACTTCTCATCGGCGGCCTGTGGACGGCGCAGGTGCTGGCGCTGCGCGCGGCCGGCACCGGGGCGCGCGTGGTCGTGGAGACCGGGCGGCCGCACGGGTGGGTCGGCCTGGCGCAGGCGGCCGGGGCGGGCCTGGAGTGCATCACCCTCCACGACGTGGGGCGGGTGCCGCCGCTGGGCGCGACCGTCGGCAGTCCCGCCGTGGTGGTGCGCGACTGCGGGATGCGGCCGCCGCGCGGACGCGTCGTCTCCTCCCCCTGGCAGTCGGTGCTGACCCTCCTCCCCTACCTCAGCCCGGTGGCACCGCGCCTCATGCGGTCCGCGACGCTCGTGGGCGTCCAGCGGGTCTCCCCGCAGGAGGCGCAGCAGATCGGCACCATCCTGGGGCTGACGCGGGGCGAGGTCGAGGCGCTGCCGACGCTGGCGGACGGGGTGACGCTCTGGTCCTCCGGCGGGGAGCGGCAGTGGGTCATGACGAGCCCCACGGACGCGGAGGCGGGCCTGCTCGGGACCGCCCGCCGGATGGACTGAGCCACCACCGGGTGAGCGGGCGGCCGAACCGCCCCCGCCCGGAACCCGGGCTGCCTACTATGGCCCCGGTGACCGCCGGGCCACGGCGAACGGCCCGGCACCGTGCGGGACGTGGGCCGTTCCGCCGGCCGCGAGCGAAAGGAATCCCCATGGGGAGCGCGCAGGAAAAGGACGAGCTGTACGCCCTCGACATCTCCGGCGTCGAATGGCAGGGCGCCCCGGGCACCAGCCCGGACGAGGAGCGCGTCGAGATCGCCCATCTGCCGGGCGGAGGCGTCGCCATGCGTTCCTCGCTGGACCACGACACCGTGCTGCGGTACACCGAGGCCGAGTGGCGGGCCTTCGTACTGGGCGCGCGGGACGGGGAGTTCGACCTCCGCTGAGGCGTCGGGGCGTTCGGGAGCCGGGGAGTTCCGGCGGTCTCCGGACGGTTCCGCGGACCGGCGGTCGTGCGGCCGAAGGGGCCCACGGCCGCCGGTCCGTCGTCACGGGCCCGAAATCGTGCGCGGTCGTACCACTTTGCCCGGTTTCTCCCTCACGCTCCGCCGTACCCGCGTCACTTCGGGGCACCTCGGGGCGCGGGGGTGCGGACGGGGGCGGACGGGCCTGCCGCGGCGGTGGCGCGGGCGATTAGGCTGGGTCGGGGCACGGCAGGAGAACCCTCGGACCCGTCCGCCGTGCTCCAGGGGGAGAGCCGGGCCCATCGGAAGTGAACGGTGGCCCCCACCCACGACGGCACAAGGGTGCTCGACCACACCAGGAGGCAAGAGTGAGCGGCGATCGGGACGACATCCACGGGGGCTGGAACCCTCCTGCCGACGATTCCGACGTGGACCCCGTGGAGCTCACGGGCGAGTTCACCATCGACTACACGCCGCCCGCCTGGTACGCGCAGAGCGCGTCGGGCGAAGCCTCCGGCGCGGTCGCCGGACAGCAGTATCCGCCGCCGCCGACGGGCGCGCCGGTCGCCGTGCCCGGCCTGCCCGCCGGAAGCGGCTTCCAGCCGAACCCGCCGGCCGTTCCCGTGCCGCCCGCCACCATGCCGGCCGCCCCGGCCCCGCCCCCGCCGGTCGAAGCGTCCTCGCAGCCCTTCGGCGGCGGCGATCTGGAGAGCGGCGCGACCATGCGGTTCTCCCCCGTGACGATGCGGCGGGAAATGGAGGAGATCGCGGAGCGCGCGGCGGCGGCGCGGGCCGCGTCGGCGGACGGCGGGGACGGGACCCCGGCGGATTCTCCGGACGCGGGCTCCGCGCCGACGGCGTCGGCGGCACCGTCGGCGGGTCCGGCCGCCGAGCCGTCGCCCGGTGCCGGTGCCGGTTCGGGTGGCGGTTCCGGTTCCGGTTCCGTTGGTACGGACGACCGGCCCGAGGCCGACACGACCCCCGACGCGGTACGGGAGGAGCCGGCCGATGACGCCGTCGCTCCGTCCGGACAGGTCTCCGGGGACGGCGAGGGCACGACGGCCCCGGCGGACCGGGACGACGAGGACGTGACGGACTCCGCCCCGGGCGAGGCCCGCGACGAGGCCGGCCCGGCCGCCGACGACGCTTCCCCCGATGCCGCTTCCGTCGAGGGCGTTTCCGTCGAGGGGGTTTCCTCACCTGTCGGCACTTCCTCCGAGGGCACCCCGCCCGGCGGTACTTCCTCCGGTGGCGCCCCCGCCGAGAGCGCCCCGGCGCCCGAGGCCCCTCCGGCGCCCGGCCCGCAGCCCGGGGTCGCGCCCGGACTGCCCCCGCTGCCGCCGTCGTTCCAGCCCGCCGCGCCCGCGCCCGCGCAGCAGTGGCCCGCGCCGCCGGTCGCCGGGGCCCAGCCGGTGCCCCCGGCCGCGCCGCTGCCGCCCACCGCCCCCTGGCCGTCGCCCGCGGCAGCGCCCGCCGCGCCGCCCGGCCCCGTGCCGCCGCAGGCCCAGGAACCCGGCGGGTACGGCTACCCGCAGGCCCCGCAGCCTCCCCAGGCACCCCAGCACCCGGCCCCGCAGGGCGGTTACGGCTTCCCGCACCCCGGGACTCCCCCGCAGCAGCCCGGTTACGGCTATCCGCAGCAGCCCGGCGGCGTGCCGCCGCAGGCCCAGGAGCAGGGCGGATACGGCTACCCGCACCCCGGCGCCGTACCCGCGCAGGCTCCCCAGGCCCAGCCCCAGGCCCCTGCGCAGCCGCAGCAGCCGCAGTCCCCGTCCCCCTACGACGCGCAGCAGCCCGTCGACCCCCGGACCGGTGCCGCCTGGCCCTCGCCCGTGACGCACGACCAGCGCGAGCGGTCCGTGCCGGGCGCCCCGCTCGGCTACAACGCGGCCGTCGAGCTCTCCTCCGACCGACTGCTCCGCAACAACAAGCAGAAGCCCAAGTCCAGCCGCACCCCCGGCGCCGCCTCCCGCTTCAAGATCGGCGGCAAGAAGGAGGAGGCGGAGCGGCAGCGGAAGCTGGACCTGATCCGGACGCCGGTCCTCTCCTGCTACCGGATCGCGGTCATCTCGCTCAAGGGCGGCGTCGGCAAGACCACGACGACCACCGCGCTCGGCGCGACCCTGGCGACCGAGCGGCAGGACAAGATCCTGGCGATCGACGCCAACCCGGACGCCGGCACCCTCGGCCGCCGGGTGCGGCGCGAGACCGGGGCGACCATCCGCGACCTGGTGCAGGCGATCCCGTACCTCAACTCGTACATGGACATCCGCCGGTTCACCTCGCAGGCGCCCTCGGGTCTGGAGATCCTCGCCAACGACGTGGACCCGGCCGTCTCGACGACCTTCAACGACGAGGACTACCGGCGGGCGATCGACGTCCTGGGCAAGCAGTACCCGATCATCCTCACCGACTCGGGCACGGGCCTGCTCTACAGCGCGATGCGCGGGGTGCTCGACCTCGCCGACCAGCTCATCATCATCTCGACCCCCTCCGTGGACGGCGCCTCCAGCGCGTCGACCACCCTGGACTGGCTCTCCGCGCACGGCTACGCGGACCTGGTGCAGCGCTCCATCACCGTCATCTCCGGCGTCCGCGAGACCGGCAAGATGATCAAGGTCGAGGACATCGTGCAGCACTTCCAGACCCGCTGCCGCGGGGTCGTGGTCGTGCCCTTCGACGAGCACCTGGCGGCCGGCGCCGAGGTCGACCTCGACATGATGCGGCCGAAGACCCGCGAGGCGTACTTCCACCTGTCGGCGATGGTGGCCGAGGACTTCGTACGGGCGCAGCAGGCGCAGGGCCTGTGGACCGGCGACGGCCAGGGGGCGGTGCCTCCGCACATGGCCCCGCCGATGCCCGGCCAACCGGGCCCGGGGCAGCCGTACCCCGGACAGCCGTACGCGGGACAGCCCGTCCCCGGTCAGCCTGTTCCCGGTCAGCCGTACGCGGGACAGCCGGTCCCCGGTCAGTTCACGCAGGGACAGCCTGAAGCACACGGCCGGCCCGGACAGCACGGCCAGCCGCTCCCCGGACAGTTCCCCCCGGGGCAGTTCGCGCCCGGTCAGCCCTCCCCCGGTCAGCCGTACACCCCCCAGGCGCCCCAGCCCGGCCAGCCCTATCCCCCGCAGGCGTACCCGGCGCCGGGACAGGGCCCCGGCCCGATGCCCGGTCAGTTCGCCCCGGCCCAGCCGAACCCCGGCCAGCACGTACCCGGTCAGCCGAACCCCGGTCAGCCCGTACCCGCACAGACCCCGCCCGGCCACCCCGCACCCGGTCAGCCGTACGCGCCCCAGGCGCCGTACCCCGGTCAGCCCTACCCGGCGCATTCCGGACAGCCCGGCGTTCCCGGCGTGCCCCCGGCCTGGCAGCAGCAGCAGGCCCCGGCGCAGGCCCCGGCGCAGGCTCCGTCGCAGGAGCTTCCCGAGCGGCACGCCGGACAGCCGCTGCCCCCGCAGGCCGGCCCGCAGGCCCCTCCGCAGGCGCCGCCAGCCCCTCAGCAGTAGGGCTTCACAGGAGTAGACCAATGAGGCTCCGTATCGGTCATCCGATACGGAGCCTCTTGGCGTTCCCGCAGTCCACAAGGGGTTTGAGTCATCGTTGACGACGGCAGACCACCGCTGATACACCTTCGCTTCACTCACCGTCAGCCCAAGATCCACGACAGAAACTCCGACGCGAGGTCACGTCCCATGGTCATGGTCACGAAGGTTCCACCCCGTCCCGCGCCCGCGCGCAGAGCCCGCGGAGCCCTCCGGCTCCTGCTCGCCTCCGGCGTCGCCGCCACCTCGCTCGTCGTCGTCCCCGGCACCGCGCAGGCGGAGGACGGGAAGTCCGGAGGCACCACCCTCACGGTGGCGGTCTCGCAGAGCATCGACTCGCTGAGCCCGTTCCTCGCCCAGAAGCTCACCTCGACGAGCATCCACCGCCTGGCCTACGAGTACCTGACGAACTACGACCCGAAGGACGCCCGTACGGTCCCGGGTCTGGCGACCGCGTGGAAGCCCTCGCCCGACAAGCTGACGTGGACGTACACGATCCGCGGGGACTCGTTCTGGTCGGACGGGACGCAGGCCACCGCCGCGGACGCGGCCTGGACCTTCAACAAGATGATGACCGACCCGAACGCCGCCACCGCCAACGGCAGCTTCACGGCCAACTTCGAGAAGGTCACCGCGCCCGACCCGCAGACCCTCGTCGTCAAGCTGAAGAAGCCCCAGGCGACGATGACCGCGCTCGACGTGCCGATCGTGCCGAAGCACGTCTGGGAGAAGGTCGGCGACTTCTCGAAGTTCAACAACGACCAGCAGTTCCCCATCGTGGGCAACGGGCCCTTCGTCATCACCGACTACAAGGTCGACCAGTACATCAAGCTCAAGCCGAACAAGAAGTTCTGGCGGGGCGCCCCCAAGTTCGACGAGCTGGTCTTCAAGTACTACAAGGACGGGGACGCCGCCGTCGCCGCCCTCCAGAAGGGCGAGGTGTCCTTCGTACCGAACCTGACGCCGGCCCAGGCCGACGCGCTGAAGACCCAGAAGAACGTCAAGGTCAACGACGCCCCCGGCCGCCGCTTCTTCGCCCTCGCCACCAACCCGGGCGCCCGGGCGCAGGACGGCAGGACCTTCGGCAACGGGCACAAGGCGCTGCTCGACCCGGCGGTGCGCAAGGCGCTCTTCCTCGCGGTCGACCGCGCCACCCTCGTCGACAAGGTCTTCCAGGGCCACGCCGTCGAGGGCGAGGGATACATCCCGCCCCGCTTCGGCTCGTACTTCTGGCGGCCCGACGGGGACCAGAAGCGGACGTACGACCCGGAGGAGGCGGCCAGGGTCCTCGACGCCGCCGGGTACCGGAAGAACGCCGACGGCAAGCGGGCGGGCAAGGACGGGAAGCCGCTGGACTTCCGGATCCTCTGCCACGCCACCGACCCCAACGACAAGGCGGTCGGCAAGTACCTCCAGGAGTGGTGGGGCGAGCTCGGCATCGGCCTGGAGGTCGAGTGTCTGGACAGCGTCTCGGACCCGTGGGTGAAGGGCGACTACGACCTCGCCTTCGACGGCTGGTCGGTCAACCCCGACCCGGACTACGTCCTCTCCATCCACACCTGCGGCGCCCTCCCGGCCACCCCGAAGGACAGCGGGGCCACCGACAACTTCATCTGCGACAAGGAGTTCGACGGGCTCTACGCGCAGCAGGCGGTGGAGTACGACACGGCCAAGCGGGCGGATCTGGTGAAGCGGATGCAGTCCCGCCTGTACGACACGGGGTACATGAACGTCATGGCCTATCCGAACGCCCTGGAGGCGTACCGCACGGACCAGATCGCGTCCATCACGACCATGCCCGAGGCAGCCGGGAACCTGTGGGGCCAGGACGGCTACTGGAGCTGGTGGTCGGCCGTCCCCGCGGCCTCCGCCTCCGGCGGGTCCGAGAGCGGCGGCTCCTCCACCGGGGTGATCGTCGGCATCGGCGCGGCCGTGGTGGTCGTGGTCGGCCTCGGCGTCCTGCTCGGTCTGCGCCGCCGGTCCACCGCCGACGACCGCGAGTAGTCCGTGACGACGACCAGCACCCCCGCCGACGTGGTGCGGGCCGACCCGGCCCGCACCACGGACGGCGCGTCCCGCACCGGCGCCGCCTCCGGTTACCTCCGCCACGCGGCGGGGAAGCTGGGCGGCGCGCTCGTCTCGCTCTTCGCCGTGCTCGTCACCAGCTTCTTCCTGTTCCGGATCATCCCCGGGGACCCGGTGAAGGCGATGACCCACGGCCTGCCCACCTCGGCCGAGCAACTGGCGACGCTGAGAAGGCAGTTCGGGCTCGACCTGCCGCTCTGGCAGCAGTTCACCGACTACTGCGCGAAGGCCCTGACGGGCGACCTCGGCACCTCGTTCCAGTTCCGCGCCCCCGTCGGGGAGCTGATCTGGGAGAAGCTCCCGGCGACGCTGCTGCTCACCGGGGTCGCCGTGGTGATCTACTCGGCGCTCGGGCTGTGGCTCGGCACCCGCTCGGCCTGGCGCCACGGCGGCCTCGGGGACAAGCTGAACACCGGGGTCGCGCTGACCCTGTGGTCGGTGCCGTCCTTCTGGCTCGGGCTGCTCCTCATCATCGTCTTCTCCGTCGGCGCGGGCCCGGTCCCGGGGCTCTTCCCGACCGGCGGCATGGAGTCGGGCACGGGCGAGACCGGCTTCGCGTACGTCCTGGACGTCGCCCACCACCTGGTCCTGCCGGTGGTGACCCTGGTGGCGGTCGGCTACGCGCAGACGCTGCTCGTGATGCGCTCCTCGCTCCTGGACGAGATGGGCGGCGACTACCTGACGACGGCGCGGGCCAAGGGGCTGCGCGACGACGCCGTGCGCCGCAAGCACGCCGTGCCGAACGCGCTGCTCCCGACCGTGACCATGATCTTCATCAATCTGGGCCACGTGGCGGCGGGCTCGATCCTGGTGGAGACGGTGTTCTCCTGGCCGGGGCTCGGCGGGCTCTTCTACCAGGCGCTCAGTGTGCCCGACCTGCCGCTCGTGCAGGGCCTGTTCGTGGTCTTCGCCGGAGCGATGATCCTGATGAACCTGCTCGCCGACCTGCTCTATCCGCTGCTCGATCCCCGGGTGGGCCGATGACCTCCTCCACGACCTCCGCGACGCCCGCGCCGGAGCCCCTGGAACCCCCTCCCGCCGTCCCGGAACCCGCGCGGAAGCCGCCCTCGGCGGCCTCCCTCGCCCGGCAGCGCCGCAAGGCCTCGGCGGTCCGCTTCTGGAAGCGGTACCGCACCCACCGGGCCGGCCTCTACGGTCTCGCCGGGCTCGTCCTGATCGCCCTGCTCGCGCTCGCCGCCCCGCTGCTCGTCGGCGCCGACGTGCAGTCGGTGACGGCGGCGCCGGGCACGGCCCTGGAGTCCCCGAGCGCCGAGTTCCCGCTCGGCACCGACCAGTTCGGGCGCTCGCTGCTCGGGCTGCTGATCTGGGGCGCGCGGATCTCGCTGCTCGTCGGCCTGCTCGCGGCGGCCCTCTCGGTCGCCATCGGCACCCTGGTGGGGGTCGTCGCCGGGCACTACGGCGGCTGGTTCTCGACCGTCGTCATGCGGATCACCGACTGGTTCCTGGTGATGCCGACGCTCGTCCTGGCGATCGTGCTCGCCACCGTCATGTCCCGCTCGATGTGGACGGTGGTCCTGGCCATCGGGGTGACCTCGTGGCCGACCACCGCCCGTCTGGTGCGGGCGCAGACCATCGCGGTGGAGTCCCGTCCGTACATCGAGCGGGCGACCGCGCTCGGCGGCGGCCACCGGCACGTCATGACCCGGCACGTGCTGCCGAACGTGATGCCGCTGGTCCTCGCGCAGACCACGCTCGGCATCTCGACCGCCATCCTCACCGAGGCCACCCTCGCCTTCCTCGGCCTGGGCGACCCGACGGTGGTCTCCTGGGGCGGGATGCTCCAGGACGCCCGGGAGGCCGGCGCGGTCTCCTCCGGGCACTGGTGGTACCTGGCCCCGCCCGGGATCGCGATCGCCCTGGTGGCGCTCGCCTTCACGCTGTGCGGCCGGGCCGTCGAGTCCGTGCTCAACCCGAAGCTGGGGGTGGGGCGATGAGCCTCCTGGAAGTACGCGGCCTCAGGGTGACGTACGGCTCGGGCCCGGCGGCCGTGCCCGCCGTGCGCGGGGTCGACCTGACCCTGGAGGCGGGCACCAAGCTGGGCGTGGCCGGGGAGTCCGGCTGCGGCAAGTCCACGCTCGCGCTCGCGCTGCTCCGGCTGCTCCCGGCGTCGGCGCGCCTGGAGGGCGAGATCCTGCTCGACGGCGAGGACGTCCTCGCGATGTCGTGGGGACGGCTGCGGGCCGTGCGCTGGGCGGGCGCGTCGATCGTCTTCCAGGGCGCGATGCACTCGCTGAACGCGGTGCACCGGATCGGGGACCAGATCGCGGAGCCGCTGCTGGTGCACGGCCGGGCGACCCCGGCGGCGGCCCGCAAGCGGGTCGGCGAGCTGCTCGACCACGTCGGCCTGCCCGCCGCCCGCGCCGCCGCCTATCCGCACGAGCTGTCCGGCGGGCAGCGGCAGCGCGTGATGATCGCGATGGCGCTCGCCTGCGACCCCCGGCTGATCGTCGCGGACGAGCCGACGACCGCCCTGGACGTGATGATCCAGGCGCAGATCCTGCGCCTGATCGAGGGCCTGGTCGCCGAGCAGTCCATCAGCCTCCTGATGATCAGCCACGACCTGGCGGTCCTCGCCGACACCTGCGACCGGCTCGCCGTGATGTACGCGGGCCGGGTCGTCGAGGAGGGCCCGGCGCGGGAGGTGTACGAGGCGGCCGCGCACCCCTACGGGCGGGCGCTGTCCTCGGCGTTCCCGCGCATCGGGGACCTTGCCTCCCGGCGGGCGCCGCGCGGCCTGCCGGGCGATCCGCCGGACCCGGCCGACCTGCCGGGCGGCTGCACCTTCCACCCGCGCTGTCCGGTGGCGCTCGACGCCTGCGGGGACCTCGACCAGGAACTGCGGGAGGCGGGCGCGGGGCGCCGGGCCGCCTGCGTGCACGTGGGGAGCGCTTCATGAGTACGGACACCACCGCGCGCCCGGAGACGGCGACCGGGGCGCTGCTCTCGGCCCGGGACCTGCGCGTGGTCTTCCCCGGACGCCGGGGCGCGCCGCCCGCGCGGGCGGTGGACGGGGTGGACCTGGACGTCGGCGCGGGCGAGATCGTGGCCCTCGTCGGGGAGTCGGGCTGCGGCAAGACGACCCTGGCCCGCTCGCTGCTCGGCCTGGTCCGGCCCACCTCGGGCACGGTCGCCTTCGACGGGGAGCCGCTCGCGTACTCCTCCGGGGCGCTGAAGTCGTACCGGAAGCGGGCGCAGCTGGTCCTCCAGGACCCGAGCGGTTCGCTGAACCCCCGGCACACGGTGTACGACGCGGTGGCGGAGGGGCTGCGGATCCACGGGTACGCGGGGGACGAGCGGGCCGCCGTCGCCGGGGCCCTCGCGCGGGCCGGGCTGCGTCCGCCGGAGCGCTTCTTCCTGCGCTACCCGCACGAGCTGTCCGGCGGGCAGCGGCAGCGGGTGGTCATCGCGGGCGCGCTGGTCCTGGAGCCCGAACTGATCGTCGCGGACGAGCCGGTGGCCTCCCTGGACGCGTCCGTACGGGGCGAGATCCTGGCGCTGCTGCTGCGGCTGCGCGACGAACTGGGCCTGTCGGCGCTCGTGGTGACGCACGACCTGGGCCTCGCGTGGAACATCGCGGACCGGGTGGCGGTGATGTACCTGGGCCGGGTCGTGGAGACGGGCCCGGTGGAGTCCGTCCTGACGAATCCTCAGCATCCTTACACGCGGGCGCTGTTGTCGGTGCTCCCGGAGTCCGAGGGGGCGCCGGTGGTGCTGACCGGGGAGCCCCCGGACCCGTCGCGGATCCCCTCGGGGTGCCGCTTCCACGTCCGCTGCCAGGTCCTCGCCTCGGGCGCGGCGGCGGAGGTCGCGGACCGCTGCCGGGGCGAGGACCTGCCGGTCCTGCCCGGCGGCGGGGCGGGCGCGGTGGCCTGCCACTGGGCGGGGCGGGAGAAGGCGGGACGGGGGCCGTCGGGGCGGGGGAAGGCGGACTGACCGCCCCGGCGGGTCAGGCCCGCTCCGGGTGCTCCCGGTCGTACTCCCCGGTCAGCTCGCGGCAGCGCTCCACGTCGCCCGCCATCGCCCGGAGCAGGTCGTCCAGGGTGTCGAACTTGAGCATCCCGCGCACGTACGCCAGGAAGTCGACGGCCACGTGCAGCCCGTACAGGTCGAGTCCCTCGCGGTCGATCGCGTACGCCTCGACGGTCCGTTCGGTGCCGTCGAACTGCGGGTTCGTGCCGACCGAGATGGCCGCCGGCATCCGCTCGCCGGCGGCCGTCAGCCAGCCCGCGTAGACGCCGTCGGCCGGGATCGCGGTGTGCGGCAGGGTCTCGACGTTGGCGGTCGGGAAGCCGAGCTCGCGGCCGCGCTGGGCGCCGCGGACCACGACGCCCTCGACGCGGTGCGGGCGGCCGAGGATCTCGGCGGCCCCGGCCATGTCGCCCTCGGCGACCAGGCGGCGGGTGAGGGTGGAGGAGAAGGGCTCGCCGCCGCCCGCGCTGCCGCTGACGTACAGGTCGACGACCTCGACCTCGTAGTCGTAGGTGGCGCCGAGCTCGGCGAGGAAGGCGACGTTTCCGGCGGCCCGGTGGCCGAAGCGGAAGTTGGGGCCCTCGATGACGGCCCGGGCGTGCAGCTTGTCGACGAGCACCTTGACGATGAAGTCGGCCGGGGAGAGCTGGGAGAACTCGGCGGTGAACGGCAGCACGAGCACCGCGTCCACGCCGAGCCCGGCCATCAGCTCGGCGCGCCGGTGGTGGGGGGCGAGCAGCGGCGGGTGGCTGCCGGGCCGCACGACCTCGGAGGGGTGCGGGTCGAAGGTGACCACGACGGAGGGGACGCCGAGCTCGCGGGCTCGCTCGACGGCGCGTCCGACGATCAGCTGGTGCCCTCGGTGCACCCCGTCGTAGGAGCCGATGGTGACGACGCTGCGCCCCCAGTCCTGGGGGATGTCCTCCAAACCACGCCAGCGCTGCACTGTGACCGCTCCTCGTCCGCCTGTTCGCCGATTAAGCAGGTCTAAGACTGCCATGCCCACGCCCGTCGGCACGCATCGGCATGGGAGTGCCGGGGCCGCGCAGCGCGTCGAGGGTCGCGATGCCGAGCAGCGGCGCCCAGTCGCCGGGGGCGGCGACGATCCAGCCGCAGAGGAGTTCGGTGAAGAAGGGCCGCTCGTCGACGAGGGCGGCGAGGAGCCGGTCGAGCCGTGCGGCGCCCTCGGGGGTGCGGACGCACAGGAGGCCGGCCCGGTGGGTGAGCCGCCGGGTGCGGGCCCCGCCGTTCCGCTCGGCCTCCCCGGCGGCGGCCGTCAGGAGCACCTCCGGGACGGAGGGCTCCCCGTCCCCGGCCCCGTCCCCCTCGTGTTCCTCCTGCTCCAGGAGTACGTCGAGCAGCTCGTCGCGCAGGTGGCGGGAGGCGCCGGTGCCGGGGGCGGCCAGCACGGGGGCGAGGGCGCGGCGGAGGAGGACGGACCGGTCGCGGATCAGGTCGCGGGTCAGGGGGAAGAGGACCGCCCTGGCCCCGGGTCCGGCTTCGAGGCGCCGGTCCACGAAGGCGGCCACGGGGAGGGCGTCCCCGGGGTGGCGGAGGGCGTGGTCGCGGACGAGGGCGGCGGCGCGGCGGGCGAGGGCGGGCGCGTCGACCCCGGCGAGGGCCGCGAGGATCGCGGCCGGGTCCCCGCCGGGGGCGTCGAGCCGGGTCCGCAAGGCGTCGAGGACCTGCTCGGGGTGGGTGGCGAGGGCCTCGACGAGGGCGTCCACGGGGACGCCGGGCTCGGTCGCGGCGCGGGGCAGGTGGCGGCCGCGGCTCTCCGGGTCGCGGATCAGGAGGCCGAGGGCGGCGCCGTGCAGGGCCCGGTCGGCGGGGCGGGCGAGGAGGGCGAGGGCCGCGTAGCGCAGCAGCTCGCGGTCGGCGGGGGCGGTGGCGCGGCCGGTGACCAGCCGTCCGTACGCGGCGGCCGCGGCGCGGCGCTCCGGGCGCCCGTCGTCGTGGGCCCAGCGGTCGACGGCCCGGCAGAGGGCGGAGGTCTCGTCCCGGGCGAGCGTGGCGAGGAGGGCCTCGGCGAGGGGGTGGGCGGTGGCGACGAGCACCTCGCACAGGTCGTCGACGGCGAGCGCCCGGTGGGCGTGCAGGAGGGCCTGGGCGGCGGTGGCGACGGTGGCGTGCGGGGCGGCGGGCAGCGGCCGGGCGTCGCCGAACCAGCGGCACAGGAGCGGCTGGACGCCCCGGGGGTCTGCCGCGAGCAGTTCCGCGACCGTGCCGAACCAGCGGTCCTCGCCCGGCGGGTCGGCGGTGACCAGCCGCCGGAGCAGGTCGATCCGCTCGTCCTCCCCGACGGCGAGGCCCCGCCAGAAGTCCGGCCCGAAGGCGGCGAAGGCGGGGCGGCGGCCCGGGCGGGCACCGATCCGGTCGGCGAGCAGCCGCAGGACGGGCAGGCAGGGCCGGGGGTCCGGCACCCGGCGCAGGCTCTCCCCGAGGAGCCGCGCGGCCCACCAGGCCCCGTCCCCGTCCTCCCCGGCGTCCGCGAACCGCGCGAGCGCCTCGACGAGCCCGGCGAGCCGGGGCACGAACCCGCCCGCACCCCGCTCCCCGTACTCCAGGAGCAGCGCCTGGAGCACGGGCCCGATCCGGTGCCGGGGGACGGGGGGCGCCTCGGGGGCGGGGTCGCCGGGGGCGGCCGGGGCAGTGGGGGCGGCCGGGGCGGTGCTTCCGGGGACGGGCCCGGAGTCCGGGGCGGTGCTCGCCGGTGCGGGGCCTGGGCCCGGGGCGGGGTCCCCCGGTGCGGGCCCGAGGTCCAGGGCGGTGCTCCCGGGCAGCGACCCGGCGCCTGGGCCGGTGCTCACGGGCCCGGGGGGCAAGCCAGTGCTTCCGGGCACGTGCCAGAGGCCCCCGGCGGGGTTGCCGGGCGCGGTCCCGAGGCCCGGGCCCGTGCTCCCGGGCGCGCGTCCCGGACCCGGCGCGGGGTTCCCGAGTACGGCCCCCGGGTCCGTGGACGCGCCGGGTGCGGGGGCGTTCTCGTGGTGGGTGTGGACCAGGGCGTGGAGGGCCGTGTCCAGGTCGAGGTGGGCGGCCTGGAGCCAGTCGGCGAGTTCCTCGTGGGCGAAGCGGTAGCCGGAGCCCGCCGGGACGAGGAGGCCCTCGGTGAGGACGGCCGGGGCCCAGCCCTCCCGCCAGGGGAACAGCTCCTCGAAGGAGGCCCGGTCGAGGACGCCGTGGCCGGGGCCGAGGCACCGGCGGGCCGCCTCGTGGACCCGGCCGGTCACGCGCGCGGCGAGCCGGCGGACGGCGGTCCCCCGGACCAGGGGCCGGGTCCCGGCGGCGATCCGGACGGCGGTCCGCAGGCACATCAGGTCGAGGTGGGCGGTGAAGATCTCCTCGCGGCGGGGCCGCCCCGGCACCTCGCCGGGCAGCGCGGCCCGGACCTCGGCCAGCAGCCGCAGGGCAAGCGGGTGCCGGGCGTCCGCCTCGGCGAGGTCCGTCCCGCGGAGCCCGTACCCCTCGCGCACGGCCCGCGCCTCCGCCTCGGTGTACGGGCCGAGGACGACGGCCGGCGGGAGTCCGCTCCCGTTGTGCCCGGTCGCGGGGCGGTGCAGGGCCTCCGGGCCGTAGAGGGCGCCCGCCCGCTCCCAGTGCTCGGGGCGGCAGGCGGTGGCGAGCCGGGCGCCGTGGGCGCGGAGCCACCGCTCGGTGGCCGCGGTCCAGGCGGGGAGCCGGTGGGCGAGGAGCGGGGGCATCTCCTCGGGGCCGTCGAGGACGACCAGGAGCGGCCGGCCGGCCTCCCGGGCGAGGGCGGCGGCCCGCTCGGGGGTGGCGGTGGTGGTGTCGCCGAGGGCCCCGGAAGCGGCGACGATGCGGCCGGCCTGGTCCAGGGCGCGGCCGACGGCGTCGGCGAGGGAGTGGTCCTCGGCCCGCAGGTCGGCGCCGCGCAGCCGGACGGTGGGGGCCGGGGCCTCCCCCCGGGCGCGGCGGTCGCAGAGCGCGGCGAGGGCGGTGGTGCGGCCGCTGCCGGGGGTGCCGACCAGGGCGAGGACGGGGGCGTCCCCGGCGGCGAAGCGGTCGAGTTCGCGGGCGCAGTCGGCGCGCTCGACGGGCTCGGGCCAGGGGCCGGGGTCCCGTACGGGGCCGGTGGAGGTGGCGGTGAGCTCCAGGATCCCGGCGAGGTTGAGGTCGGGGCCGTAGGCGGGGACGGTGGCGGCGTTGCGCCGCAGCAGGGCGGTGAGCGGGCCGTCGGGGCGGAGCGGGACCGCGTATCCGGCGGCCCTGCGGCCGCCGTGCAGGGCGGTGCCGAGGACGGCGAGGACGGTGCCGGTGGCGGTGTCGAGGACGGGGCTCCCCGCGGCCCGGCCGCCGCGCCGGAGCGCCTCGGCGCCCTCGGTGCCGATGGCGAGTTCGAGGGCCTCGTCGAGGTCGTGGAAGCGGTCGGCGGCGGTGTACGTGACGGTGGCGGGGCCGAGGACGCGCGCCTCGCGCCAGCCGTGGGCCTCGATCCGGACGTAGGTGCCGGGCTCGATCTCGGGGCGGGTCGCGAGCGGCAGGGGGCGGACGCCGAGCCCTTCGCTGCGGACGAGGGCGAGCCCGCTCTCGGGCAGGGCGGTGACGGCCCCGGCCTCGGCGAGCCAGCTGCGGTCGCCGGGCGCGCGCAGCAGGACGCGGCTGAGCCCGTCGACGGCTTCGTGGCTGGTGACGACCGTTCCGTGGTGGTCGGCGAGGAATCCGGTGCCGCGCGTCCGGCCCGCCTGATCGCAGATCCGCACCAGCGTCGCCAGGTCCCCGCGTCCCATGGTGACGACGGTAGGCGGCCCGCGATCGCACGACGGCGCGCGAGGGCGAACGCGCCCCCTCGCACTCCCCCTTTCGCTCCGAGCGCCTCCCCGGTGGAGTGAATTTCCGTGACTTTCGCGGACAGGGTGCCGTGGGGGAACGAGAGTAGGGCGGGTACGCGCGCGCGTACCCGCCCCACTCCTGGGCCCGGGGCCCGTCGGCTCCTCAGCCGAAGACGGCCAGGCTCTTCGCCTTGCCCCGCTGGTCCTCGACCAGCGCGAGCAGCTTCCCCTCCGGCCCGAAGACCGCGACGGGGCCCTTCGGGTACTCCGGCATCTCCAGGCGGACGCCGTTGAGCAGCAGCCGGGCCCGCTTCTCGTCGACGTCCCAGCGGGGGAACGCCGCCGAGGCCGCGTCCGCGACCGGCATGACCGTCAGCTCCTCCTGGAGCTGGTCCAGGGTCCTGGCCGAGTCCAGCTTGTACGGGCCGACCCGGGTGCGGCGCAGCGCGGTCAGATGGCCGCCCACGCCGAGCCCGGCGCCCAGGTCACGGGCGAGCGCCCGGATGTACGTACCGGAGGAGCAGACCACCGAGACGACCAGGTCGACCACGGGGGTGCCGTCCTCGGCGACGGCCTCGCGGACGTCGTACACGTGGAAGGAGGAGACGGTGACCGGGCGGGCCGGGATCTCGAACTCCTCGCCGCCGCGCACGCGCGCGTACGACCGCTTGCCGTCGATCTTGATCGCGGAGACCTTCGACGGCACCTGCATGATGGCGCCGGTCAGCTCCGCGACTCCGGCGTCGATCCGCTCGCGGGTGACCTTCGACGCGTCGACCGACGCCGTGATCTCGCCCTCGGCGTCGTCGGTGATCGTGCTCTGGCCCAGGCGGACGGTGCCCAGGTACTCCTTCTCGGTCAGCGCGAGGTGGCCGAGGAGTTTGGTCGCCCGCTCCACGCCGAGGACGAGGACGCCCGTGGCCATGGGGTCGAGCGTTCCGGCGTGGCCGACGCGGCGGGTCTTCGCGATCCCGCGCATCTTGGCCACGACGTCGTGCGAAGTGAAGCCCGACGGCTTGTCGACGATGACAAGGCCGTCGGGCGTGGGGGCTGCGTTGCTCATTCGGCGGCTTCGTCCTCGCCCGGCTTCTTGTAGGGGTCGGCGTCGCCCGCGAAACCGGCGCCCGAGGACGCCTCCCGCACCTGGGCGTCGGAGGCCCGCGCCTTGTCGAGGAGGTCCTCGATGGTGCGCGCGTTCTCCGGGAGGGCGTCGGCCACGAAGGTCAGCGTCGGGGTGAACTTGGTCCCCGCGGCCCGGCCCACGGCCGAACGGAGGACGCCCTTGGCGCTCTCCAGGCCGGCGGCGGCGCTCGCCCGCTCCTCGTCGTCGCCGTAGACCGTGTAGAAGACCGTGGCCTCCCGCAGGTCACCGGTGACGCGGGTGTCCGTGATGGTCACGTGCGTACCCAGGCGGGGGTCCTTGATGCCGCGCTGCAGCTTCTCGGCGACCACCTCCCGGATGAGGTCCGCCAGCTTCTTCGCCCGCGCGTTGTCGGCCACTGGTCCTTCTCCTTCTTCGCCTTGCTCGATCAGTCTTCATCAGTGTGGAGCCTGCGGCGCACCGACAGCAGCTCCACCTCCGGCCGGGCGGCGACGAGCCGCTCGCACCGGTCCAGCACGTCGCTGAGGTGTCCCGGGTCCCCCGTCACCATCGCGACGCCGATCTCGGCCCGCCGGTGGAGGTCCTGGCCGCCGACCTCCGCCGCGCTCACCGCGAACTTGCGCTGGAGCTCGGCGACGATCGGCCTGACGACGGAGCGCTTCTCCTTCAGCGACCGTACGTCGCCCAGGAGCAGATCGAAGGACAGTGTCCCCACGTACATGTGTGTCCGGATGTCCCGCCGGTTCGGGTTCGGTGCTCCCGCCGACCACTCGGCGGGGACACCGGAAACGCTACACGCAACGGCCGGGGCCGATCGACGGAATACTTTCCGCCGACCGGCCCCGGCTCACTGCTGCGATCGGACGCGATCAGGCGCGCGGCTTCTCGCGCATCTCGTACGTCGCGATGACGTCGTCGATCTTGATGTCGTTGAAGTTTCCGAGGTTGATACCGCCCTCGAAGCCTTCGCGGATCTCGGTGACGTCGTCCTTGAAGCGGCGCAGACCGTGGATCGTGAGGTCCTCGGCGATGACCTTGCCGTCGCGGACGAGGCGCGCCTTGGTGTTGCGCTTGACCTCGCCGGAGCGGATGAGGACACCGGCGATGTTGCCCAGCTTGGACGAGCGGAAGACCTCGCGGATCTCCGCCGTACCGAGCTCGACCTCTTCGTACTCCGGCTTGAGGAGGCCCTTGAGCGCCGCCTCGATCTCCTCGATCGCCTGGTAGATGACCGAGTAGTACCGGACGTCGACGCCCTCGCGCTCCGCCATCTGCGCGGCACGGCCGGCCGCGCGGACGTTGTAGCCGATGACGATGGCGTCGGAGCCCATGGCCAGGTCGATGTCCGACTCCGTGACCGCACCCACACCGCGGTGCAGGACGCGGATGTCGACCTCTTCGCCGACGTCGAGCTGGAGCAGCGAGGCCTCCAGGGCCTCGACCGCACCGGACGCGTCGCCCTTGATGATGAGGTTGAGTTCCTGGACGAGACCGGCCTTGAGCACCTTGTCGAGGTCCTCGAGGGACACCCGGCGGACGCGCTTGGCGAAGGCCGCGTTGCGCTCGCGCGCCGCGCGCTTCTCGGCGATCTGACGCGCCGTACGGTCCTCGTCGACCACCAGGAGGTTGTCGCCGGCACCCGGCACGTTGGTGAGACCGAGCACCAGGACGGGAGTCGACGGGGCCGCCTCCTCGACGTTGTTGCCCTTGTCGTCGAGCATCGCCCGGACGCGGCCGTACGCGTCGCCGACCACCACGGTGTCGCCGATGCGCAGCGTTCCGCGCTGGACCAGGACGGTCGAGACCGCACCGCGGCCGCGGTCGAGGTGGGACTCGATCGCGATGCCCTGCGCGTCCTGGTTCGGGTTGGCCCGCAGGTCGAGCGAGGCGTCGGCGGTGAGGACGACGGCCTCGAGCAGGGAGTCGATGTGCAGACCCTGCTTGGCGGAGATGTCGACGAACATCGTGTCGCCGCCGTACTCCTCGGCCACCAGACCGAACTCGGTCAGCTGACCGCGGACCTTGGTCGGGTCCGCGCCCTCGACGTCGATCTTGTTGACCGCGACGACGATCGGGACGCCGGCGGCCTTGGCGTGGTTGAGCGCCTCGATCGTCTGCGGCATGACGCCGTCGTTGGCCGCGACCACGAGGATCGCGATGTCGGTCGACTTCGCACCACGGGCACGCATGGCGGTGAACGCCTCGTGACCCGGGGTGTCGATGAAGGTGATGCGACGCTCTTCGCCGTTGACCTCGGTGCCCACCTGGTAGGCGCCGATGTGCTGGGTGATGCCACCGGCCTCGCCCGCGACGACGTTCGTCTTGCGGATCGCGTCGAGCAGTCGGGTCTTTCCGTGGTCGACGTGACCCATGACGGTGACGACCGGCGGACGGGAGACCAGGGCCTCTTCGCCGCCCTCGTCCTCGCCGAACTCGATGTCGAAGGACTCGAGGAGCTCGCGGTCCTCCTCCTCGGGGCTGACGATCTGAACGGTGTAGTTCATCTCGTCGCCGAGCATCTGCAGCGTGTCGTCGGAGACGGACTGCGTGGCCGTGACCATCTCGCCGAGGTTCATCATCACCGCGACGAGCGACGCCGGGTTGGCGCCGATCTTCTCGGCGAAGTCGGTGAGGGACGCACCGCGCGACAGGCGGATGACCTCGCCGCCACCGCGGGGAAGCATCACGCCGCCCACGGACGGGGCCTGCATGGCCTCGTACTCCTGGCGCCTCTGACGCTTCGACTTGCGACCGCGACGCGCGGGACCGCCGGGACGGCCGAAGGCGCCCTGCGTGCCACCACGGCCACCGGGACCACCGGGACGACCGCCGAAGCCGCCGGGACGACCGCCGAAGCCGCCGCCACCGCCGGGACCACCCGGACGACCGCCGCCGCCACCGGGACCACCGGGACGGCCGGCGAAGCCGCCGCCGCCACCGCCGGGACCGGCCGGACGACCGGCGAAGCCGGGACGACCGCCGCCGCCACCGCCGGGACCACCCGGACGGCCGCCGGGGCCACCGGGACCACGACCGCCGGGGCCGGGACGCGGGCCGGCAGCGGGACGCTGCGGCATCATGCCCGGGTTCGGACGGTTGCCGCCGGGCGCGCCGCCCGGACGGGGAGCCTGCGGACGGGGCATACCGCCCGGGGTCGGACGGGCGCCGCCCTGACCCTGCGGACGCGGGGCGCCGCCGGGGCCGCCCTGCGGACGCGGGGCGCCCGGAACGGCACCGGGGCCGCCGGGACGCGGGGCACCGCCACCGGGACGCGGCGACTGCGGACGCGCCATGCCGGTGGAGCCGCCCGAGGTGAACGGGTTGTTGCCCGGACGGGGACCGGCCGGACGGGCACCGCCCGGACGGGGGGCCTGCTGGCCGCCGGGGCGCGGAGCGCCCTGGCCCTGCGGGCGGGGCGCCTGCTGGCCCGGACGGGCGGCCGGGCGGGGGCCCGGGGTCGCGCCGGCGGGACGCTGCTGCTGGGCGGCCGGGGCCGCCGGAGGCGCGGTGAACTCCGGGGTCGTCGGAGCCGGGGAGGCCGGCGCCGGCTTCGGCGCGGCCGGGGGCTTCGGACCCGGAGTGGGACGACCGCCGGCGGGGGCCGGGGTCGAGGGCTTCTCCGCGGCCGCGGGCTTGGGCGCCGGGGTGGGCGCGCCAGGCTTCGGGGCGGCGGGTCGAGCCGTCTGCGCCGGGGACGGCGCGGGGGACGCCTGCGCCGGCTTCGGCGCGGCGGGGGTGGGCGTCGCCTTGCGGGGCGCGCCGGGCTTGGCAGCGGTCTTGCCGGCGTTGCCGCCGGGACCCTGCAAAGCGTCAGTCAACTTGCGCACGACCGGCGCCTCGATCGTCGAGGACGCCGAACGGACGAATTCACCGAGTTCTTGGAGCTTGGCCATGACGACCTTGCTCTCCACGCCGAACTCCTTGGCGAGTTCGTATACCCGGACCTTAGCCACTTCGCTCCTTTGAGGTCCGGTTACCGCCGGACCGTCGCTACTTCATGGGCGTACTCATCGCGTACTCATCGAGTGCTCATCGCAATCTCGACCTACTTCCAACTCGCGAGGTACCTGACCGCACGGTGTTCCGTGCCGTACTTCTTCACTGCTGTGCCGATCGCTCGACGTGGTGGCGGAGTGCCGCGGTGTCGAGCGGGCCCTGGACCCTGAAGGCCCTCGGGAACGCTCGGCGGCGGACCGCCAGATCGAGGCAGACCACGGCGGGGTGCAGGTACGCACCCCGGCCGGGCAGCGTACCGCGATGATCCGGAACGCACTCGTCCTTATTCACCACGATCCGCAGCAGATCGCTCTTGGCCGCTCGCTCCCGGCATCCCACACAGGTTCGCTCAGGGCACACGCGGGCGTGCGTCCGGCCAGACACGATTAAGTCTACCTCCCCGTACCGACCCCGCCCGTTCGGGGCAAGAATCGAACAGTCGTTGGCCAAAAACGGTCTCAGGCCCGGTCGTCCTGGTCCGTCTGCTCGGTGTCCGGACGGATGTCGATCCGCCAGCCGGTGAGCCGGGCGGCGAGGCGGGCGTTCTGGCCCTCCTTGCCGATCGCCAGGGAGAGCTGGTAGTCCGGCACCGTCACCCGGGCCGAGCGGGCGGCCAGGTCGACGATCTCGACCTTGGAGACCCGGGCCGGGGAGAGCGCGTTCGCCACCATCTCGGCCGGGTCGTCCGACCAGTCGACGATGTCGATCTTCTCGCCGAGCAGCTCCGCCATCACGTTGCGGACGCGGCTGCCCATCGGGCCGATGCAGGCGCCCTTGGGGTTCAGGCCCGAACGGGTGGCGCGGACGGCGATCTTGGTGCGGTGGCCGGCCTCGCGGGCGATGGCCGAGATCTCGACCGAGCCGTCCGCGATCTCCGGCACCTCCAGGGCGAAGAGCTTCTTCACCAGGTTGGGGTGGGTGCGCGACAGGGTGACGGAGGGGCCGCGGACGCCCTTGGCGACCCGGACGACGTACGTCCGCAGGCGCAGGCCGTGGGTGTACTCCTCGCCCGGCACCTGCTCCTGGACCGGGAGGATGGCCTCCAGCTTGTCGTCCAGCTTGACCAGGACGTTCTTCGGGTCCTTGCCCTGCTGCACGACACCGGCGACGACGTCGCCCTCGCGGCGCGCGTACTCGCCGAAGGTCACGTCGTTCTCGGCGTCCCGCAGCCGCTGCTGGATCACCTGGCGGGCGGTGCTCGCCGCGATCCGGCCGAAGTCGGAGGGGGTGTCGTCGAAGTCCTTGGGCTCCTGGCCCTCCTCCAGCTCGGAGGGGTCCTCCTTGGCCCAGACGGTCACGTGGCCGGTGTGCCGGTCCAGCTCCACGCGCGCGTGGCGGCGGGCGTCGGGGGTGCGGTGGTAGGCGATGAGGAGGGCCGACTCGATCGCCTCGACCAGCAGGTCGAAGGAGATCTCCTTCTCATGCGCCAAGCCCTTGAGAAGCTTCACGTCGATGTCCACGGCTACGCCTCCTCTTCCTTCTTGTCCTTGCGGTTGAACTCGATCTCGACACGCGCCTTGGAGACGTCGGCGAACTCGACCCGGCGGGCGGTGGGCCTGCGCCCCTTCACGCCCGGCACTTCGAGGTCGAGGCCGTCCTCGTCCACGGCGAGGATCCGGGCGACCAGCTCGCCGTCGTCGGCCAGCTGGAGCCGGACGAGCCGGCCGGTGGCGCGCACGTAGTGGCGGTGCTCGGTGAGGGGGCGGTCGGCGCCGGGGGAACTGACTTCGAGGACGTACTCGCCCTCGCCCATCGCGTCGGTCTCGTCCAGCTTCTCGGAGATCGCGCGGCTCAGCTCGGCGCAGGCGTCCAGCTCCACGCCCTCGTCCGAGTCGACGACGATCCTCAGCAGTCCGCGGCGGCCCGCCCGGGACACCTCGATCTCTTCCAGATCCAGGTCCTTTGCGCGGACGAGCGGCTCGACGAGTCCGCGCAGCCTGTCGCTCTGGGTGGTGCTCATCCGGGTGACTCCTCGGCCGCGTGTGCTGTTGTGTGTCGTCGCGTGTCAGACCAAAGGGTATCCGGTCCGGGAGGGTGTTGCCGTCCATCGCCCGGGGGCCCGCGGGTACGCTCGCCTGCGGTGATCCGAACGGTCTTCCGATGCGTACGGATCCTCGACGGTGGACGGCGGCCGAGGGAGAAGGCGTGACGACGACGGGCAGACGCGCGCTCCTCGCGGCGGGGGCGGCCGCCGGGGCGACGGCCCTGGTGGGCTGTACCTCCGGTGAGGAGGGGCCCCGGCGGCCGAGCGCCGCCGAGCGGGAGGCCGAACGGGTGGCGCGCGCCGAGGCGGCGCTGCGGGCACGCTCGGTGACGGTCGCGCGCGGACTGCTCGAACGGTACGACGCGGTGCTCGCCGCGCACCCCGCCCTGGCGCCCCGGCTGGCCCCGCTGCGGCGCTCGGTGGCGGCGCACGTGAAGGCGCTCGGCGAGGGCGGCACGGGCGCGGTGGAGCCCGCCGCGGCCTCCCCGACGCCCTCCGCCTCCGCGCGCCCCACGCCCTCCCCCGCGCCCGTCCCGGTCGCGTCCGACCCCGCGACGGCGCTCAAGGAGCTGGCGGCGGCCGAGCGGACCTCCTCCGACGGACACGCGGACGCGCTGCTCGCCGCCCCGCCCGAGTACGCCCGGCTGCTCGCCTCGGTGGCGGCCTCGGGCGCCGTCCACGCCTACCTGCTGAGCGAAGGAGCCCGCGCGTGAGCGCCCTCGACGCCACCCAGGCCGCGCTGGCCGCCGAGCACGCGGCCGTGTACGGGTACGGGGCCGTCGGCGGCCGGATCGGCGCGGAGCGCCGGGCGGAGGCCACGGCGGCGTACGAGGCCCACCGGGCCCGCCGGGAGGTGCTGCGCCGCGCGGTGCGGGACCTCGGTGGCGCGCCGGTGGTGGCGGCCGCCGCGTACGCGCTGCCGTTCCGGGTGACGGACCCGGCGGACGCGGTGCGGCTCGCCGCCGTCCTGGAGGACCGGGTGGCGGGCGTCTACTCCGACCTGGTGCGGGCCACCGAGGGCCCGGCCCGGCGGGAGGCGGCCGCCGCGCTCAGGGAGGCGGCGGTACGCGCCGTGCGCTGGCGCGGCGGCGACGTAACCTTTCCTGGGCTCGCCGAGCGGGCCTGAGCCCCGCCCCGACCGAATGGAACAGCGTACGCATGGCTTTCGAACCACCGCAGCGACTCGTCCGGACGCTCGGTGAGACGTACGGGGAGGCCCTCGCGGCCGAGTGGCTCGGGCAGCTGCCGGAGCGGGCGCGGACCGCGCTCGACCGGGGCTCCCTGGAGGCCGGGCGGGTGATGGCCCCCGGCGGGCGGAGCAGCCTGGTGGTGCTCGTCCGGCGGCCCGACGGCTCCCCCGCCGCGCTCAAGGTGGCGCCGCCGTTCGCCCGGCCCGACCGGGAGCGGGAGGCGCTCGCCCACTGGAACGGCTGGGGCGCGGTGCGGCTGCTCGGAGGCACCGGTCAGGAGATCCTGCTCGAACGGCTCCACCCCGAGGTGTCCCTGCGCTCCCTGCCGGAGGCGAAGGCGCTCCTGGAGGCGGCCGGGACCGTGCGGAAGCTGTGGGTCGAGCCCCCGGCGGAGCACGGCTTCGAGTCGGTGGCCGTGCGGACGGCCCGGCAGGCGGAGGCGATGGAGCCGTACCGGTCCGACCCGGTGGCGGGCGGGCTGACGGCGGCGGCGCTCGCGGCGCGCGAGGAGCTGGTGGCCGGGGAGGCCGAGACGGCGCTCCTGCACGGCAACTTCCGGCAGGGCAAGGTCCTGGCCGGCGACCGGGCGCCCTGGCTGGCCGTGGGGCCCGAGCCACTGGTCGGCGAGCGGGCCTACGACCTGGCCCGGCTGGTGCGGGACCGGGTGGAGGACCTGGTGGCGGCCTCGGCGGGCGCCTCGGCGGCCCGGCGGCGGGTGAACAAGCTGGCGGACTCCCTGGACCTGGACCGGGAGCGGCTGCGGGGCTGGACCCTGTTCCGCGCGGTGGAGTCGGGGACGCGGGCGCTGACGGCGGGGCGGCGGCAGGACGCGGAGCTGCTCCTGGAGTTCGCGGGCTGGCTGTAAGGGCGCGGACGGGCTGTTCGCAGACGGACTGTTCACGGGCGGACTGGAGGGGAATACCCCTTTTGTACCGTTCGCCGGGCAGCCGGGCATCGGCGTTCGGCCCGACTCCAGGGGGCCGTGATGATCGAAGAGCTGCTCATGGCGGTGGGCGCCACGGGCGCGGCGGCGGCGGTGTACGCGGGCGCGGCGGCGCGGGTGGTCAAGCAGTACGAGCGCGGGGTCGTCTTCCGTTTCGGCCGGCTGCGCGGCCGGGTGCGCTCCCCCGGGTTCACGATGATCGTTCCGGTGGTCGACCGGATGCACAAGGTGAACATGCAGATCGTCACGATGCCGGTGCCCGCGCAGGAGGGCATCACCCGGGACAACGTGACGGTCCGGGTGGACGCGGTCGTGTACTTCAAGGTGGTCGACCCGGCGGACGCCCTCGTACGGGTGGAGGACTACCGGTTCGCGGTCTCGCAGATGGCGCAGACCTCGCTGCGGTCGATCATCGGCAAGAGCGACCTCGACGACCTGCTGTCCAACCGGGAGAAGCTCAATCAGGGCCTGGAGCTGATGCTCGACAGCCCGGCGATGGGGTGGGGCGTCGCCATCGACCGGGTCGAGATCAAGGACGTGTCGCTGCCGGAGACCATGAAGCGGTCGATGGCCCGGCAGGCGGAGGCGGACCGGGAGCGGCGGGCGCGGGTGATCAACGCGGACGCGGAGCTCCAGGCGTCGAAGAAGCTGTCCGAGGCGGCGGCGATGATGTCCGACCAGCCGGCGGCGCTCCAGCTGCGGCTGCTGCAGACGGTGGTGGCGGTGGCCGCCGAGAAGAACTCCACGCTGGTGCTGCCGTTCCCGGTGGAGCTGCTCCGCTTCCTGGAGCGCGCGACCCCGGACGCCAAGCCGGGCGCGGCGCACACGGCGCACCGGGGCGCGGAGGTGGAGATACCGCCGCTGCTCGGCGACGCGTACCCGAGGAGCCGGGCGGCGGCGGAGGACGCCATCGAGGACCTGACGGGCACGTCGGTGGAGCCCGCGCCCCGGGAGGACTGAGGAACACCGCGACGGCCCCGCCCCCTGCGCAGGGGGCGGGGCCGTCGCGTACGGCGTGATCAGGCGGTCAGGCGGGCGATCGCCTCGTCCACCGTCAGCTCCTCGCGCTCGCCCGTGCGGCGGTCCTTCAGCTCCACGACGCCCTCGCCGGAGCGGCGGCCCGCGACGAGGATCTTCGGGACGCCGATCAGCTCCGCGTCGGTGAACTTGACGCCCGGGGAGACGCCCGCGCGGTCGTCGACCAGGACGCGCAGGCCCGCGGCGGACAGCTTGTCGGAGACCTCCAGGGCCAGCTCGATCTGGAGGGCCTTGCCGGCGGCGACCACGTGGACGTCGGCCGGGGCGACCTCGGCGGGCCAGCACAGGCCCTTCTCGTCGGCGGTCTGCTCGGCGAGCGCGGCCACGGCGCGCGAGACGCCGATGCCGTAGGAGCCCATGGTCACGCGGACCGGCTTGCCGTTCTGGCCGAGGACGTCGAGCTTGAGGGCGTCGGCGTACTTGCGGCCCAGCTGGAAGATGTGGCCGATCTCGATGGCGCGGTCCAGCTTGAGGCCGGTGCCGCACTTCGGGCAGGGGTCGCCCTCCTCGACGACGACCACGTCGACGTACTCGGTGACCTCGAAGTCGCGCCCGGCGACCACGTTCTTCGCGTGGGTGTGCTCCTTGTTGGCACCCGTGATCCAGGCCGTGCCCGGGGCCACGCGCGGGTCCGCGAGGTACGTGACCTTGTCGAGGCCCTGCGGGCCGACGTAGCCGCGCACGAGGTCGGGGCGGGCGGCGAAGTCGGTCTCGGTGACCATCTCGACGGCGGTCGGCGCGAAGTGCGCCTCGACCTTGCCGAGGTCGACCTCGCGGTCGCCGGGGACGCCCACGGCGACGATCTCGCCGTCGACCTTCACCAGGAGGTTCTTGAGGGTGGCGGAGGCCGGGACGCCGAGGGAGGCCGCGAGGGTCTCGATGGTCGGGGTGTCCGGGGTGGGGATCTCCTCGGCGGCGGGCACGGCGGAGCCGTCCACGGCCGTCAGCGCGAAGGAGACCGCCTCGGTGTTGGCGGCGAAGTCGCAGTTCGGGCAGTCGGCGAAGGTGTCCTCGCCGGCCTCGGCCGGGGCGAGGAACTCCTCGGACTTCGAGCCGCCCATCGCGCCCGCCGTGGCGGCGCAGATGCGGTAGTCGAGGCCGAGGCGCTCGAAGACCCGCTGGTAGGCCTGGCGGTGCAGGGCGTACGCGTGGGCGAGGCCCTCGTCCTCGGTGTCGAAGGAGTACGAGTCCTTCATGAGGAACTCGCGGCCGCGCAGGATGCCGGCGCGGGGGCGGGCCTCGTCGCGGAACTTGTTCTGGATCTGGTAGAGGATGACCGGCAGGTCCTTGTAGGAGGACGCCTGGTCCTTCACCAGGAGGGTGAAGATCTCCTCGTGGGTGGGGCCGAGGAGGTAGTCGCCGCCCTTGCGGTCCTGGAGGCGGAAGAGCTCCGCGCCGTACTCGTCCCAGCGGCCGGTCGCGTCGTAGGGCTCGCGGGGCAGCAGGGCCGGCAGGGAGACCTCCTGGGCGCCGATGGCGTCCATCTCCTCGCGGACGATCCGCTCCACGTTGGAGAGGACCTTCTTGCCGAGGGGCAGCCAGCTCCAGATGCCGGCGGCGGTGCGGCGCACGTATCCCGCGCGGACGAGGAGCTTGTGACTGAGGACCTCGGCGTCCGCCGGGTCGTCGCGCAGCGTCTTCGCCATCAACTTCGACATGCGCTGGACCGGTGCGTTGGCCATGGTTCTCGTACTCCTGCCGGGACTGCGGTTGATGGGCCCGAGGTTAGCCGGGCGGCCCCGGGGACGGGAAATCAGTTCCGGCGCGGCAGCGGCAGCGGGGCGCCCATCACGGCGTACGGGCGGGGGGCGCTGGGGAAGTGCACCCGGCGGGCGAGGTCCCGGTAGCCGAGGGAGCGGTAGAGGGCGCGGGCGGGGCTCTCGGTGTCGATCGCGGAGAGGATCGAGCGCGGCTCGTCGGCCGTGTCGGTGATGGTGGTGATCAGGGAGCGGCCCGCGCCCCGGCCCTGGAAGTCGGGGTGGACGTGGAGCTCGGTGATGGTGAAGGAGCCGTCGAGCCAGTCGGCGGTGCCGGTGGTGCGCAGGTACGCCTCGACGACGGTGGACCACCAGTGGGAGCGGTCGTTGGGCATCCCGTACACGAAGCCGACGAGCCGTCCGCCGGGGGTGGTGGCCCCGTAGGCGCGGGCGCCGGGGGCGAGCAGGTGGCGCAGCACGATGTGGCGGCGCACGGCGACCTCGTCGGCGTCCAGGCCGAAGGCGACCGCCTGCACGGCGAGGGCCTCGTCCACCCGGGCGGCGAGGTCGACCGGTCCGATCACGATCTCCGCGTCATCCATGCGGCGCACCTTACAAGCGGCCGGGCCCCTCAGAACAGCACGCTCATGAAGGCCCCGGTCTCCCGGAAGCCGACGCGGCGGTACGCGGCCCTGGCGGGGGTGTTGTAGTCGTTGACGTACAGGCTGACCACGGGGGCGACGTCGGCCAGGGCGTACCGGAGGACGGCGGCCATGCCGGTCTCGGAGAGGCCCTTGCCGCGGTGCTCGGGGGCGACCCAGACGCCCTGGATCTGGCAGGCCTGGCGGGTGGCGGCGCCGATCTCGGCCTTGAAGACGACCTTGCCGTCCTCGACGCGGGCGAAGGAGCGGCCGGCGCCGACGAGTTCGGCGACCCGGGCCTGGTAGAGCAGGCCGCCGTCGTTGGCGAGCGGGGAGACGCCGACCTCCTCGGTGAACATGGCGACGCAGGCGGGCATGATCACCTCCATCTCGTCCTTGCGGACGCGGCGCACCAGCGGGTCGGGCTCGACGGTGGTGGAGGGCTCCTCGGCGACCATCAGGGGCTGGTTGGCCCTGACGTCCCTGGCGGGGCCCCAGCTGGGCTCCAGGAGCCGCCACAGCTCGGTGGTGGCCTCGGCGGGGCCGACGATGGAGGAGCAGCGGCGGCCGGTCCTGCGGGCCCGGTCGGCGAAGGCGCGGACGGCCTGGGGGGTGGCGCAGATCGGGACCAGGTTGGCGCCCGAGTAGCAGAGCGAGCGCAGACGTCCCTCGCTGTACCAGCCCCACATCTCGCCGCCGAGGCGCCAGGGGTCGAGCCCGGCGAGCTGGACGCGGGCGGTCACGAAGGCGTTCTCGACGGGGGCGCTCTCCAGGACGGCGAGGGCGGCGCCGAGGTCGGTGGGTTCGAGGACCCGAGTGGTGGTCTCTGTCAACACGAGGGGGCCTCACCGTGCGGTTCCGCTGATTCCACGCACTTTACCCGGAGGGCCCCGGGGCACGCCTCCGGCAGCGGGAAGCCCCGCCTCCCGGAGCGGGCGGCGGGGCTTCCCAAGGGCTTTCCAAGGGCTTCGCGGGTGCTTTCCGGGTGCTTTCCGGAAGCGGTCCGGGCCGTCAGCCGGCGACGGCGACCGACGGCTCGCCGCTGGCGACGCCGTCCTTCTCCATCTGCTCGGCGATCTTCAGCGCCTCCTCGATGAGGGTCTCGACGATCTTCGACTCGGGCACGGTCTTGATGACCTCGCCCTTGACGAAGATCTGGCCCTTGCCGTTGCCGGAGGCGACGCCGAGGTCGGCCTCGCGGGCCTCGCCGGGGCCGTTGACGACGCAGCCCATGACGGCGACGCGCAGCGGGACGGTCATGCCGTCGAGGCCGGCGGTGACCTCCTCGGCGAGCTTGTAGACGTCGACCTGGGCGCGGCCGCAGGACGGGCAGGAGACGATCTCCAGGCGCCGCTGGCGCAGGTTCAGCGACTCCAGGATCTGGATGCCGACCTTGATCTCCTCGGCCGGGGGCGCGGAGAGCGAGACGCGGATGGTGTCGCCGATGCCCTGGGAGAGCAGCGCGCCGAAGGCGACGGCGGACTTGATGGTGCCCTGGAAGGCCGGGCCCGCCTCGGTGACGCCGAGGTGCAGCGGGTAGTCGCACTGGGCGGCGAGCTGGCGGTAGGCCTCGACCATGACGACCGGGTCGTTGTGCTTGACCGAGATCTTGATGTCGCGGAAGTCGTGCTCCTCGAAGAGGGACGCCTCCCAGAGGGCGGACTCGACGAGCGCCTCGGGGGTGGCCTTGCCGTACTTCTTGAGGAGCCGCGCGTCGAGGGAGCCGGCGTTGACGCCGATCCGGATCGGGGTGCCCGCGTCGTTGGCGGCCCGCGCGATCTCCTTGACCTTGTCGTCGAACTGCTTGATGTTGCCCGGGTTGACGCGGACGGCCGCGCAGCCCGCGTCGATCGCGGCGAAGACGTACTTGGGCTGGAAGTGGATGTCGGCGATGACCGGGATCTGGGACTTCCGGGCGATCGTCGAGAGGGCGTCGGCGTCGTCCTGGGTCGGGCAGGCCACGCGCACGATCTGGCAGCCGGAGGCCGTCAGCTCGGCGATCTGCTGGAGCGTGGCGCCGATGTCGGACGTACGAGTGGTGGTCATCGACTGCACGGAGACGGGTGCGTCACCGCCGACGGCCACGGTGCCGACCTGGATCTTGCGGCTCTTGCGCCGCTCGGCGAGCCGGGTCGGGACGGTAGGGATACCGAGAGAAATCGCGGTCATCTGTTGTGCAACCTCAAGGTTGTGCGTCGGCGGGCTCAGGTCTCCGAGGTTACCGCCCCGGCGGTGGAGGGCCGGACACCACCGGGTCCGGCCCTCCGGGGGTTCACGTCAGCTTCACCGGGTTGACGATGTCGGCGGCGAGGACGAGCAGGGTGAAGCAGACGAAGACGCCGGCCACCACGTACGCGGCGGGCATCAGCCTGGCCACGTCGAACGGGCCGGGGTCGGGGCGCTTGAAGATCCGTGCCGTGTGGCGGCGCACGGACTCCCACAGGGCGCCCGCGATGTGGCCGCCGTCGAGCGGCAGCAGCGGGAGCATGTTGAAGAGGAAGAGTGACACGTTGAACATCACCAGGATGTTCATGAACCACACGAGGATCCGCTCCGGCGGGGCCTCGACGGTCATCAGCTCACCGGTGAGCCGGGCGGCGCCGAGGACGCCGACGGGCGAGTCGTCGGCGCGCTCGCCGTCGCCGAAGGTGGCGTCCCACAGGCCGGGGATCTTGCCCGGGAGGGCGATGACCGAGTGGACGCCGTTCTCCAGGAGGTCGGTCATCCGGTCGGCGCTCTCGCCGAAGGTGAGGGGCGCGACCTCGGTCTTGGAGGCGAAGCCGAGGTAGCCGGCGGGCCCGTAGGCGACCGGCTGGACGACCCGGCCGTCCTCGTCCTTCAGGGGCACCTCGTTGGTGACGAGGGTGGGGTGCAGGTCGATCCGCTGCCCGGCCCGCTCGACGGTGACCGTGGCGGGGCCGATGGTGTCGCGGATGCGGTCGGAGAGGGTGTCCCAGTCATTCACCGGGGTGCCGTTGAAGGCGACGATCCGGTCGCCCTCCTTCAGGCCGGCCTTGAACGCCGGGGAGACGGGGTCGCCCGCCGCGCACTTCTCGCGCTTCTCGCTCTGCTTGATGACGCACTTCTGGACGCCGGCGACCCCGGTCGTCTGGCCCTCGATGCCCAGCGTCATCATCGAGCCGAAGAACAGCGCCGCCGCCAGGACCAGGTTCATGAACGGCCCGGCGAACATCACGATGACGCGCTTCCACGGCTTGCGCGTGTAGAAGAGCCGGGTCTCGTCGCCGGGCTGGAGCTCCTCGTACGAGGCCTCGCGGGCGTCCTCGATCATGGAGCGCCACGGCGAGGTGGAGCGGGCCTCGATCCGTCCGTCGTCGCCCGGCGGGAACATGCCGATCATGCGGATGTAGCCGCCGGCCGGGATGGCCTTGATGCCGTACTCGGTCTCGCCGCGCTTCTTCGACCAGAGCGTGGGGCCGAAGCCGACCATGTACTGCGGCACGCGGATGCCGAAGAGCTTGGCCGTGGAGAGGTGGCCGAGTTCGTGCCAGGCGATGGAGACGAGCAGTCCGAACGCGAACAGCACGATGCCCAGGACGTACAGGAGCGTTTCGTTCATGCGCGGGCCTCCGCTGTTGCCTTCGCTGCGAGCTCTCGGGCCCGGGCCCGTGCCCAGGTCTCCGCTTCGAGGACGTCCGGCACGGTGAGGGAGGTTCCCGCGGCGGGAACGCCGTGCTCCGCCACGACCGCCGTGACCGTGTCCATGATGCCGTTGAACGGCAGCCGCCCGGCCAGGAACGCCTCGACGCACTCCTCGTTGGCGGCGTTGAAGACGGCGGGGGCGGTGCCGCCCAGCTCGCCGACGTGCCGGGCCAGGCCGACGGACGGGAAGGCCTCGGTGTCGAGCGGGAAGAACTCCCAGGTGGAGGCCTTGCTCCAGTCGAAGGCGGGAGCCGCGTCCGGGACCCGCTCGGGCCAGCCGATGCCGATGGCGATCGGGCCGCGCATGTCGGGCGGGGTGGCCTGCGCGAGCGTGGAGCCGTCCGTGAACTCGACCATCGAGTGGACGTACGACTGGGGGTGGACGACGACCTCGATGCGGTCGAAGGGGATGTCGTAGAGCAGGTGGGCCTCGATGACCTCCAGGCCCTTGTTGACCAGGGTCGCGCTGTTCACCGTGATCACCGGGCCCATGGCCCAGGTGGGGTGGGCGAGCGCGTCCTCGCGGGTGACGTGGGCCAGCTGCTCCCTCGTACGGCCGCGGAAGGGGCCGCCGGAGGCGGTGACGACCAGCTTGCGGACGTCGGCGCGGGTGCCGGCGGCGAGCGCCTGGAAGAGGGCCGCGTGCTCGGAGTCGACCGGGATGATCTGGCCCGGCTGGGCCAGCGCCTTCACCAGGGGGCCGCCGACGATCAGCGACTCCTTGTTGGCGAGGGCGAGGGTGCGGCCGGCTTCGAGGGCGGCGAGGGTGGGCGCGAGGCCGATGGAGCCGGTGATGCCGTTGAGGACGGTGTGGCACGGGGAGGCGGCGAGCCGGGTGGCGGCGTCCGGCCCCGCCAGGAGTTCCGGCAGGGGCTCGGAGCCGTACAGCGCCTTCAGTGCCTCGCGCAGCTCGGGCAGCGCCTCCTCGCGGGCGACCGCGACCGCGGCGACCCCCAGCCGGTGCGCCTGCTCGGCGAGCAGTCCGATCCGGCCGCCGGAGGCGGCCAGGGCGGTGACCCGGAAGCGGTCGGGGTTGCGCAGCACCAGATCGATGGCCTGGGTGCCGATGGACCCGGTCGAGCCGAGGACGACGATGTCCCGGCGTCCTTCGGAGACGTCGAAGGCGACGTGCGGGTCGGCGAGGGGTGAGGGGCGGTCGGTCATGCCCCCCATTCTTGCGTCAAACGCGGCGCGGTCTTCACGGGGTGCGGACGAACGTGTCGAAGGCCCGGTGGAAGTCGGGGAACGTCTTCTTCACGCAGCCGGGGTCGTCGAAGGTGACGCCGGGGGTGCGCAGGGCGGTGACCGCGAAGGACATGACGATCCGGTGGTCGCCGTGGGTGGCGATCTCGACCGGTCCGGCGGGCGTGCCGGGGTGGATCTCGATCCAGTCGGGGCCGGTGCGGACGGTGATCCCGAGGCGCCGCAGGTTCTCGGCGCAGGCGTCGAGGCGGTCGCACTCCTTGACCCGGGTGTTGGCGACGTCCTCGATGCGGACCGGGCCGTCGGCGAACGGCGCGATCGCGGCGAGGGTCGGCATGGTGTCGGAGATGTCCCGCATGTTGACGGTGAGCCCGCGCAGGGTGCCGGTGGAGCGGACGGTGGTGGCGTCCGCGCCGATCTCGACGTCGGCGCCCATGCGGCGCAGCACGTCGACGAAGGCGAGGTCGCCCTGGAGGGCGCCGGTGCCGAGGCCGGGGACGGTGACGGAGCGGCCGGGTTCGAGGGCGGCGGCCGCGAAGAAGTAGCTGGCGGTGGAGGCGTCGGGCTCGATGCCGTACGTCCTGGCCCGGTAGCCGGTGGGGGCGACGCGGTAGGTGCGGCCCTCCTGCCGGACCTCGGCGCCGAAGCTCCGCATCATGGCGAGGGTGATCTCGACGTACGGCTCCGAGACCAGGTCGGTGACGGTGACGTCGAGGCCCTCGGCGGTGAGCGGGCCGAGCAGGAGCAGGGCGGTGAGGTACTGGGAGGACTGCCCGGCGTCCAGGGTGAGCGCGCCGCCCTTGACGCCGCGGGCGTGCACGTCGAGCGGGTGGTGGCCCTCCTCGCCGCCGTGCCGGAGGTCGACGCCGAGGGTGCGCAGGGCGGTGGTGAGCGGGCCGAGGGGGCGCCTGCGCATCTGGGCGGAGGCGTCGAAGCGGTACGTGCCGTGGCCGGCGGCGGCGAGGGTGGGCAGGAAGCGGGCGGTGGTGGCGCCGTCGCGGCAGTAGACGTCGGCGGTCTCCGCTCCGGGTCCGGCGGGCCTGCCCTCGATGTGCCAGGCGCCGGGCTCGCGGCGGACGGCGTAGCCGAGGGCGGCGAGCCCTTCGGCGAAGCCCTCGGTGTCGTCGGAGACGAGGGGCCGCAGGAGGGTGGTGGTGCCCTCGGCGGCGGCCGCGAGGAAGAGCGCGCGGGCGGTGACGGACTTGGAGCCGGGAATGTCTATGACGGTCACGGGCACCATCCTGCCGTCTCGGCGGGGGTGCACGGACCAACGTCCCGGATGCCGGAACGGGACTCTCCGGGCAGCTTCCGGACAGCTCTCCGGGCAGGGGGAAAGGCGGTCCGGCTCCCCGCACAGTGGAGCCGGACCGCCCGGTCCGGGTGGGGCGCGCGCCCCGGGGCCGTACGGCCCCGCGTCCTAGAGGGCCAGGCCGGTCAGGACCAGGACGCGCTCGTAGGTGTAGTCGTCCATCGCGTACTTGACGCCCTCGCGGCCCACGCCGGAGCGCTTGGCGCCGCCGTACGGCATCTGGTCGGCGCGGTACGAGGGGACGTCGCCGACGATCACGCCGCCGACCTCCAGGGCGCGGTGGGCGCGGAAGGCGGCCTGCAGGTCGTGGGTGAAGACGCCGGCCTGGAGGCCGAAGTCGGAGTCGTTGACCGCGGCGAACGCCTCGGCCTCGCCGTCGACCTTCGCGATGGTCAGGACCGGGCCGAAGACCTCGGCGCGGGCCAGGGTGACGCCGGCCGGGAGGTCGGCGAGGACGGTCGGGGCGTAGGTGGCGCCCTCGCGCTTGCCGCCGGCCAGGAGCGTGGCACCGGCCGCGACGGCCTCGTCCACCCAGGACTCGACGCGCTTGGCGGCGGCCTCGTCGACGAGCGGGCCGACGTCGGTGGCGTCGTCCGCCGGGTCGCCGGTGACCTGGGCCTCGACGGCGGCGACGATCTTCGGCAGCAGGCGGTCGTGGACGGAGGAGTCGACGATCACGCGCTGGACGGAGATGCAGGACTGGCCGCCCTGGTAGTTGGAGAAGGTGGCGATGCGGGTCGCGGCCCAGTCCAGGTCGGCCTCGGAGGACCAGTCGGGCAGGACGACGGCCGCGGCGTTGCCGCCGAGCTCCAGGGTGCAGTGCTTGTGCGGCACGGACTCCTGGATGGCGTAGCCGACGGTGTCGGAGCCGGTGAAGGAGATGACCGGGAGGCGCTCGTCCTGCACGAGGGCGGGCATCCGGTCGTTCGGCACGGTGAGGATCGACCAGGAGCCGGCCGGCAGGTCGGTCTCGGCCAGGATCTCGCCCAGGACCAGGGAAGAGATCGGGGTCGACGGGGCCGGCTTGAGGATGATCGGGGCGCCGACGGCGATGGCCGGGGCGACCTTGTGGGCGCTGAGGTTCAGCGGGAAGTTGAACGGCGCGATGCCGAGGACGACGCCCTTGGGGATGCGGCGGGTCAGCGCGAGCCGGCCCACGCCGCCGGCCTCGGTGTCGAGGCGCTGGGCCTCGCCGCCGTTGAAGCGGCGGGCCTCCTCGGCGGCGAAACGGAAGACGGAGACGGCGCGGCCGACCTCGCCGCGGGCCCACTTGATGGGCTTGCCGTTCTCGGCGGAGATCAGCTGGGCGATCTCCTCGGTGCGCTCGGCGAGGCGCTTCGACACGTGGTCGAGGGCGGCGGCGCGGACGTGCGCCGGGGTGGCGGCGAACTCGTCGACGACGGCGTGCGCGGCGGCGACGGCCTCCTCGACCTGGGCCTCGGTGGGCACGCTGACCTTGCCGACCAGACGTCCGTCGTACGAGTTCGTGACGTCGAAGGCGGCCTCGCCGGTGGCCTCGCGGCCGGCGAGCCAGAAGGCGTGGGTGGTCGTCATTGCGTCCCGGCCCTTTCCGTATCGGGGGGTGCGAGCGGTTGCTCTCGTGACACGTTAGGGCCGGGGCGGCGGGTGTGGGCTTGTCCGGTGTGGAGTGGTGGGGCGGGACCCCTGTCCGAATTGGCCGAAGGGGATCCGGGGCGGCCGTCCGGGGTGCCGGCTCAGCCCCTCCGCTCGGTCGACACGATCAGACAGACGCCGGCCACGACGATCGCGCCGCCAAGGAGGACGGGCCGGGTCAGGGCCTCGTTGAGGACGAGGGCGCCGAGGGCGACCGCGACGACGGGGTTGACGTACGCGTAGGTCGCGACGAGGGAGATCGGGGCCGCCTGGAGGAGCCAGGCGTAGGCGGTGAAGGCGACCAGCGAGCCGAAGACGACCAGGTAGGCGAGGGCCGTCCAGGAACGGGTGGAGACCTCGGCGAGGTCGAGCCCGTGGTGCTCGCCGCGCAGCAGGCCGACGGCGACCCCGGCGAGGCCGCCCGCGACCATCTCGTACGCACTGGCGGTGAAGGGGTTGGCGGGCATCGGGAGGCGCGAGGAGGTGAAGGAGCCCACGGACCAGCTGAGGGCGGCGGCGATCACGAGGAGGACGCCGCCGATCCGCACCTCGCCGGTCAGGCCCGGCAGGGTGAGGACGCCGAGCCCGGCGAGGCCGAGCAGGACGCCGCCGATCGCGCCGGGGCCGGGGCGCTCGCCCGCGACGGCGCGCAGGACGACGACCCAGGCGGGGACGACGGCGATGAGCAGCGCGGCGAGACCGGAGGGGACGGAGGTCTCGGCGAGGACGACGAGGCCGTTGCCGCCGAGGACGAGGAGCAGACCGACGAGGACGGCCGAACCGAGCTGCCTGCGGGTGACCTTGAGGGCGGCGGGGCCCTGGCGCCAGGCGATGATCCCGGCGAGCAGCAGTCCGGCGGTGACGAAGCGGGCGCCGCCGGAGAGGAACGGCGGCAGGGTCTCGACGACGACCCGGATGCCGAGGTAGGTGGACCCCCACACGACGTACACGATGCCGAGCGCGGCCCAGACGGCGCCGGTGATGCGGCGGGCGGGGGCCGGGGGCGCGGCGGGGAGAACGGCGCGGGTGCCGGGGGCGGGGTCGGCGGCGGGTTTTGTCATGAGCAGGAGAGTAGGGAGCGGGGGGCGGTACGGCCAAAAATTTGCCCGCGTCCGGGCAGGGATCGCGGAGTTCGGACGGCGGGGGCGGCTCGGACGGCTGAGGGCGGGGCCGGGGGGCGAGGCCTCCCTAACACCCGGGAACGCCCGGGGCTATTCGCCCCCCTCCCCCGTGGCCTTCAGGGCGAGCCACAGCTCCATCCGTACGTCCGGGTCGTCCAGGGAGCGGCCGAGGATCTCCTCCACGCGGCGCATCCGGTAGCGCAGGGTGTGCCGGTGGACGCCCAGGTCGGTCGCCGCCGCGTCCCACTGGCCGTGCCGGGAGAGCCAGGCGCGCAGGGAGACCACGAGGTCGCCGCGGCCGGTGGCGTCGTGGTCGCGCAGGGCCCGGAGCATTCCGTCGGCGAAGGCGCGGACGGCGTCGTCGGCGAGGAGCGGCAGGACCGAGCCGGCCGCGAGGTCCTCGTGCTCGACGAGCGCCCGGCCCCGGCGGCGGGCGACCGAGAGCGCCTGTTCGGCCTGCTTGTACGCGGCGGCGGCGGCGATCGGACCCGCCGGGGCGGAGAGGCCGACGGCGAGGCCGGCCTCCTCGGCCTCGCGCTCCGCGTACCCCTCGCAGGCGGCGACGACCGCGCCGCCGTCACCGGCGAGGACGACGAGCCGCTGCTCGCCCTCGGGGACGGCGAGGACCGCCTCCCCGGCGCGGGCGGCGGCGGCCTCCAGGGCCTCGGCGAGGACGGGGAGGGGCGGTTCGGCGGCCGGTTCGCCGCCGGCGGGTTCGGCGACGAGGAGCCGGAAGGGGGCGTCGAGCAGCCCGCCGTACACGTCGCCGGCCACCGCGCGGGCGTGGTCGGGCTGTCCGGCGAGCAACATGCGCAGGACGGCGGCGCCGAGGCGCTGCTCGGCGGCCTGGAGGGAACGGGAGCGTTCCGTGGTGAGGGTGAGCAGGGCGATGGCCGAGTGGACGGCGTACCGCTCGGCGGTGCCGAGGGGGGCGCCGGTGCCGACGGCGAGGGCGCCCCGGACGCGGCGGCCGGTGCCGAGCGACTGGAGTTCGACGCGGTCGTCGGTGCCGCCGACGACGGCGCTGGCGGGGGCGGGGCGCTCGCGCAGCCGCTCCACGTCGGGGGTGAGGCGGGCGGCCCGGCGGGCGGCCCACTCGGGCGAGACGGCGACGGGCTTGCCGGAGGTGTCGTAGAGGGCGGCCCAGCCGTCGACGTGGGCGGCGAGCCGGGCGACGACGGCGTCGGGGCCCTCGGCGAGCGCGGCGCGGGTCAGCTCGCGCTGGACCTCGAAGCCGGCGGTGACGGCGCGGTACTGGTCGGCGGAGATGGCGGCGGAGACGGCCTTGCTGATGGCGAGGAACGGGGTGCGGCGCGGCACTTCGAGGAGCGGCAGGTGCTCCTCGCGGGCCGCTTCGAGCAGCGCCGCCGGGATCTCCTCGTAGTTCACCCCCACGGCGAACCCGAGCCCGACGACCCCGGCCCCGAGCAGCCGCCGCACGTAGCGGCGCATCGCCTCCAGGTCCTCCGCGTCGAGGGTGAGCGCGGTGGTGAGCAGCAGCTCGCCCCCCTCCATGTACGGCACGGGATCGGCGAGCTCACTGACGTGCGCCCAGCGCACGGGGGTGTCGAGACGGTCCTCCCCTGCGCGGACGACGAGCTTGAGGGCGGAGTGCTGCGCGAGCGAGGCGAGGGTGGGCGGCATTGGGGACCGTCGGACCTTTGGGGGGAGGGGCCGCCGCTCAGCCGAGCGGCGTCCCCGATTGTGCCAGGGGTGGGGGGTGGGTGCGTCAGTTGTGGAGGTCCACGAGGAGGGGAGGGGTGTGCGCGCCGGTGATCGTGCTCAGGGAGACGACCGCGTGGCCGGGCGGCACGGAGTGGGCGAGTTCGGAGGCGGACCAGCGTTCGCGCTCCACCTTCCGTGTCGTGACGGCGTCGGTGGTGACGGCCTTGCCCGTGATCTTCTTGCGCAGGGCGTGGATGAACCGGGTCATGGGCTGGTCGGCGAAGACCGTGTGGTGCGCCACCTCGGTGGTCTCCACCCACTCCTTGCCCCAGGTCTCGGCGAAGCCCCGGCCGTCCCAGGTGCTGATGCCCGAGAGCGCCACGCGGCAGCCGACGGCGCCGAGCAGCGGGCCGTGCAGCGGCTCGGGCACCTCGCCGAGGGTGCGGAGACCGAGGACGACTCCGGCGTGGTGCGGACGCAGCCGCTGGAGGGAGCGGACGGTGCCCGGGGTGAGTGCCCCGGTGGCGTCGTCGAGCACGAGGGAGACGAAGTGCGTGCGGCCGGTGCCGGCCCGGGCCGCCGTCAGGAACTGGGCGAGGATCAGCCGGGCGAGGAGCCGTGACGCCTCCTCGTGCCCGTGCTCGGGCAGCTCGATCCGGACGCGCAGCGGATGGTGCGCGACGGACTTCAGCGAGAAGGGGCGTACGGCTCCCCCGTCGGCGCCGAAGAACTCGGCGAACGCCGGCCGGTCGAGGAGCGACAGGCGGTCCGCGAGGAGCGGCCCCGCGTCGGCCGCGGTGCCGGCCTGCCGGATGCGCGCCTCCAGCTCGCGTCGCATCGCGGCGGCGTCTGCCGGCAGCCGGTCGAGCAGCGCCGTCAGCGCCCCCGGGCCCGCTTCGAGCAGTTCGCGGAGGACCGGCACGGACGGGAAGCGGCCGTGCACCGCCCGGTAGGGGCCGACGAGCTGGGCGAGGACGGTGGCGGCGCGCCGGGCGTCGACGTTCTCGATGTCCCCCGCCAGCCCCTCGGCGAGCAGGGCCGCCGCCTCGTCGGGGTCGGTGAGGCCGGCGTACAGGTCGAGGTCGTACGGCGAGGACGGGTCGCCCGGCCGGATCACCACGTCGTACGCGGCGTCGGGGCCGAACCGCGCTTCCGCCGTGCCGACGGCGACGACCGCGCAGGTGCCGGTGAGTGCCTGGAGGGTGAGGGACTCGACGACCTGACCGACGGGACGGCCCGTCCCGCCGGTGCCGGAGGGTCCCACGACGAGCAGCGAGGTGCCGAGGGCGGCCGGGTCGAGGGCCAGGCCTGCGCCCCGGTAGGCGGCCGGGTTCCGCTCTTCGGTCGCGCAGCGCCCGATGCGTACCTGGCCCAGGAGGAGGTCGTGGGCGGCGGCGCGGGCCGGCAGGTCCCGGTCGCCCGACGGGTGCGTCCAGGCCGCCGCGCCCTGGCGCAGCACGGTGTCGACGAAGGAGGCGAACCCGCCCGCGTCGGTCCGTCCCCGGTCCAGGTTCCGGCGGATGCGCGCGCAGTCCACGTCGTTCATGCGTCCGGCGGCGAGTTCGGCGAAGAGCAGGTCCGCCGTCCGCCACTCCCCCGCCGCCCTCAGCTCGGGCCACTGCGAGAGGGGCACGGGCACGGCCTGGTCGCGCGGCGGGGCGGCGGTGTCGGCACGGGAGCGCAGCCGTTCCCGGACGAGGGCGGGCCAGGCGCCGAGACGGGCGAAGGGCCAGAGGACGGCCGCACCGATCAGCGCGTAGACGGTGTACACGAGGACCGGCGAGGTGAGGACGTCGTACCCACCGCCGATCAACGTCACGAGGGAGAAGACCGGTCCGGCGATCGGCAGCGCTTCCCAGCCGACGCCGGGAAAGGCACGGGGCCAGACGAGCGTCAGGGCGATCAGGGCCGCTCCGGCGGTGATTCCGGCACGCACGGGAGGACGGCGGTCCGCCAGCAGATGGCGGGCGAGTTCGGCCCAGGCTCCGAGCCGGGCGATCGCGTAGAGGAGGACCGCGAAGAAGACGCCCTCGTAGACGGCCCGGGCCTCCTCGCCGTGCCAGTCCCGGGGTGAGGTGGTCCCCGCGTACCACCAGTCGGCGGGGGTGAAGGCGATCAGCGGGACCGACTGGTACGGAACGGCGCCGCGCCGCCAGGCCGACCACAGGAGCAGTCCCACCACCAGGGGGATGAGGAGTCCGGCCACGGTGACGGGCGGGAGTCGGCGGGCCTCCCGGGGCGGCGACGGCGGCACGTGCCGGAACCGCCAGACGCCGGGCGGGGCCTCGGGTCGCGGGGCGTCGAGCCAGGCGACCGCCGGCGCGGCGGCCGCGCCGGGCGCCGCGTGCGGGCGGGGCGGGACGACCGGCGGCGAGGGAGGCACGGGCGGCACCGATTGCGCGGGCGGAGTCGGCGGCGCCGCGGGCGGGCGGGCGGGCGGTGGTCCCGCCGGGCGCGGCACCCCGCCCCCCCTCGTGTCGCGTGACTCGTACGTGCCGTCGGTCTCCATGAATCCCCGCCCCCTGACCAGCCAGGTCGCCGCGTCTGTGCCACCGTCAATCTAGTGGGCCCGCGGCGCCCCGGAGGGATTTCGACCACCCGTGCGGCCGGATGCCCATCGGTGCGCGGCGCCGGGCCCTCCCGTCACCGCTTCCTGTCCATCCCGGACAACGACACACCCTCCATCACTCCCGATCGGCGCGTGCCTCTCCCCCGCCGCCGCGCCTAGCCTGCGGAGGAAACCCACAAGTGCGTCCAGAACACCCCCAGGAGCCCCGCATGAACGCTGTCCCGCAGGAGCGGCGCGTCGTCACCGCCATCCCCGGTCCGAAGTCGCAGGAGCTTCAGGCCCGCCGTCTCGACGCGGTCGCCGGTGGCGTGGGCTCCACGCTGCCGGTGTTCACCAAGCGGGCCGGCGGCGGCATCATCGAGGACGTCGACGGGAACCGTCTGATCGACTTCGGCTCCGGCATCGCCGTGACCTCGGTCGGCGCCTCCGCCGAGGCCGTCGTGCGCCGCGCCTCCGCGCAGCTCCAGGACTTCACCCACACCTGTTTCATGGTGACGCCGTACGAGGGCTACGTGGAGGTCTGCGAGGCGCTCGCCGAGCTGACCCCGGGCGACCACGCCAAGAAGTCGGCGCTGTTCAACTCGGGCGCCGAGGCCGTCGAGAACGCGGTGAAGATCGCCCGTTCGTACACCAAGCGCCAGGCCGTCGTCGTCTTCGACCACGGCTACCACGGCCGTACGAACCTGACGATGGCGCTCACCTCGAAGAACATGCCGTACAAGCAGGGCTTCGGGCCGTTCGCGCCCGAGGTGTACCGCGTGCCGGTGGCCTACGGCTACCGCTGGCCCACCGGTGCCGAGAACTGCGGCCCCGAGGCCGCCGCCCAGGCGATCGACCAGATCGGCAAGCAGATCGGCGCCGACAACGTCGCCGCGATCATCATCGAGCCGGTCCTCGGCGAGGGCGGCTTCATCGAGCCGGCCAAGGGCTTCCTGCCGGCGATCGCCAAGTTCGCCAACGACAACGGCATCGTCTTCGTCGCGGACGAGATCCAGTCCGGCTTCTGCCGCACCGGCCAGTGGTTCGCCTGCGAGGACGAGGGCGTCGTCCCGGACCTCATCACCACCGCCAAGGGCATCGCGGGCGGTCTGCCGCTCGCCGCCGTCACCGGCCGCGCCGAGATCATGGACTCCGTCCACGGCGGCGGCCTGGGCGGCACCTACGGCGGCAACCCGGTGGCCTGCGCCGGTGCGCTGGGCTCCATCGAGACGATGAAGGAGCTCGACCTCAACGGGAAGGCCAAGCGCATCGAGGAGGTCATGAAGACCCGCCTCACCGCCATGCAGGAGAAGTTCCCGGTCATCGGCGACATCCGCGGCCGCGGCGCCATGATCGCCATCGAGCTGGTGAAGGACCCCGCCACCAAGGAGCCGTACGCGGAGGCCGCCGGCGCCCTGGCGAAGGCCTGCCACGCGGAGGGCCTCCTGGTCCTGACCTGCGGCACCTACGGCAACGTGCTCCGCTTCCTGCCGCCGCTGGTCATCGGCGAGGAGCTGCTGAACGAGGGCCTCGACATCCTGGAGAACGCGTTCGCCGGGATCTGACGCGCCGGCCCGTGAGGGCCGCGGTGTGAAGACTCTGTGGGGGGCCGATGGCGGGACGCGTTTCGCGCTGTCGGTCCCCTCTTCTCTGGCGTACGGTTCCCACAGATGAGAGAAACACCCCGGGCGGAGCCTCCCCAGCCCCGTCCACCTCGTGCCTCGGAGCACGACGCCGGCGCCTCGTGCCCCGGCACTCCTCACCGATCGGATGGCCGCACGCCCCACACCCCCCGGGGCGGGCGGCAGCCCGGTCCCCTCGGCCGCCCTGGAACCACCCCCCCTGTTCCAGGGCGGCCGGCTCTCTTCTCGGCGCTCGTCGCCTTCGCCGTCGTGACCTGGCAGGTGCTCGTCCACGGCCCTCTGGCCAGGCTCGACGAGCGGGTGTCCCGGGCCCTGGTGGACACGGTCCCCCGGCCCCTGAGCGACCTCGCCTCCGACCTCGGCAACGTCTCCGTCGCCCTGCCCGTCCTCGGCTGCGCCATGGCGTACGCGGTGTGGCGCGGGCGGTGGCGGGCCGCCCTGTGCGCGGGCCTCGCCATGGCCGCCGTACCGCTGCTCGTGATTCCGCTGAAGGTGTGGACCGGACGTCCCGGGCCCCTGGAGCCGTGGGCGCACGGCTACTACCCGTCGGGCCACACGGCCACCGCGATGGTCGCCTACTTCGGCGCGGCCTTCCTCGTCTCGAACCGCCTGGTCCCCGTCGCCGCCGTGCTGACGGCGGTGACGGGGACCGGGCTGGTGCTGCGGGGCTACCACTGGCCGCTGGACGTGGTGGCCAGTCTCTGTCTGGGGCTGTGGATCCTGGCCGTCAGCTCCAGTTGTACGCGTCGAAGTTCTTCGAGAACTCCCACTGGTTGAAGCGGTCCCAGTTGATCGACCAGGTCATCAGGCCGCGCAGGGCGGGCCAGGTGCCGTGGGTCTGGTACGAGCCGCAGTTGACCTTCTTCGTGAGGCAGTCCAGGGCCTTGTTGACCTCGGACGGGGTCGTGTGGCCGTTGCCCGCCTGGGTGGAGGCCGGGAGGCCGATGGCCACCTGGTCGGCGCGGAGGCCGGGGAAGAAGCGGTCGGCGTTGCCCGCCACCGGGAAGCCGGCGAGGAGCATGTCGGTCATCGCGATGTGGAAGTCCGCGCCGCCCATCGAGTGGTACTGGTTGTCCAGGCCCATGATCGGGCCCGAGTTGTAGTCCTGGACGTGCAGCAGGGTGAGGTCGTCGCGCAGGGCGTGGATGACCGGCAGGTACGCGCCGGCGCGCGGGTCCTGGCCGCCCCAGGGGCCGGAGCCGTAGAACTGGTAGCCGAGCTGGACGAAGAAGGTCTCCGGGGCCATGGTCAGGACGAACTTCGCGCCGTACTTGGCCTTGAGGGTCTTGACCGCCTGGATCAGGTTGACGACGACCGGGCTGGTCGGGTTCCGGAAGTCGGTGTCGCCGGTCTGGAGCGAGAGGGAGTGGCCCTCGAAGTCGATGTCCAGGCCGTCGAGCCCGTACTCGTCGATGATCTTCGAGACGGAGGTGACGAAGGCGTCGCGGGCGGCCGTCGAGGAGAGCTGGACCTGGCCGTTCTGGCCGCCGATGGAGATGAGGACCTTCTTGCCGGCGGCCTGCTTGGCCTTGATCGCCGCCTTGAACTCGGCGACGGACTCGACGTTCGGGCACTCGGTGGCCGGGCAGAGGCTGAAGCGGATGTCGCCCGAGGTCACCGAGGTCGGCTCGCCGAAGGCCAGGTTGATGACGTCCCAGGAGTCGGGGACGTCGGCCATGCGGGTGTAGCCGGAGCCGTTGGCGAAGCTGGCGTGGAGGTAGCCGACGAGGGCGTGCGCGGGCAGGCCCTGGTTGCCGCCGTCCCCGCCGCCGCCGTTGGTCGTGGTCGCGGTGACGGCGGCGGACTTCGGGGACTCGCCGGCCGCGTTCACGGCGCTGACCTGGAAGGTGTAGGCGGTGGAGGCGGTCAGACCGGTCGCGGTGGCGGAGGTGCCGGTGACCGTCTGGATCTTCGTGGCGCCCCGGTAGACGTGGTACGAGGTGGCGCCGGAGACCGCGCTCCAGGTCAGCGGCACGGTGGTGGAGGTCGGGGAGCCGGCCGCGAGCCCGGTGGGGGCGGTGGGGAGCTGGACCGGGTCGCCGCCGGGGCCGTACAGGGAGAGGTCGTCGGCCTGGTAGGCGGGGGTGCCGTACCAACCGTGGGTGTAGATCGTGACCGAGGTGGTGGAGGGGCCCGTGGTGAACGAGGTCGAGAGCTTCTGCCAGTCGGGGGCCGAGCCCGTCCAGGTGGAGACGTCGGTGGTGCCGGTGCCGGTGGCGCCCAGGTAGACGTAGCTGCCGCGCACCCAGCCGCTGAGCGCGTACGTGGAGCCGGGCTTCACGGTGACGGTCTGGGAGCAGCGGGCGTTGTCGCTGCCGGCCGGGGTGGCCCGGAGCGCCTTCGTCCCGCCGTGCACGGGCGACGTGACGACGGCGCCGCTGCCCGCCGTACAGGTCCAGCCGTCGAGTCCGGCCTCGAAGCCGCCGTTGCGGGCGAGTTCGGCGTCGGCGGCCTGGGCGCCGGGGGTGAGCGCGAGGAGTCCACCGGCGGCGAGGGCGCCCGCCAGTATCAGGGTGAGGGGTCTGGAGCGGGCCACGACTGCCTCCGGGAAGGGGAGAGGGGAGGTGGGGGAATCGAAGGGAGCGCGCCACAGCATGGTCCAGACCAATCGAGTGGTCAAGACCTCTGTACGCACGACCCCTTCGTTCAGTCCCCGTCCACCACCCCCTCCCCCCGGGCCAGTTGGCCCGCCGCCTCGTGCATCGCCAGCTCCAGGAGCGGGGCGTCGGTGAGGGTCCCGGTGCCGTCCGGCACCACCAGCCAGCGCACCGCGCCGGTGGTCCGGCCCGGATACGGGACGACGATCCAGGTCCCGGCGCCCGCGCTGCGGATCCCGGTGCCGAGCCAGCGGGCGGCGGTGCCCGGCGGCACGAAGAAGCCCATCCGGGAGTCGCCGAAGTCGGCCAGGACCGGGCCGGGGCGGCCCACCAGGCGGGTCAGCACGTCGAGCGTGGGATAGCCGAGCTCGGCCGGCAGGATCAGCACGTCCCAGCGCACGCCGGCGGGCAGCAGCGCGACCCCGTGCGGGCTGCGCTCCCACTCCCACCGGCAGGCGTCGGGATCGGGCGCGGCCGAGACCAGCCACTCCACCGCACTCCTGGCGCCCGCGGCCCCCGTACCAGTCATCGCGAGGTTCTCCTTCCGTGTGGACACGGTGTCCACACGGAGAGAGCGGGGAGGGCGGCTTCTCTTACGCGGTTTCGCCTACTCGTCGGTTGTGATGTACATCACTTCACCCCGATCAGCTGTCGAAGCCCAGGCCCAGGCGGTCCATGGCCTTCAGCCACAGGTTGCGCCGGCCGCCGTTCTCGTCGGCGCGGGCGAGGGACCACTTGGTGAGGCCGATGCCGGCCCAGGCGACCGGCTCGGGCGGGAACGGCAGCGGCTTGGAGCGGACCATCTCCAGCTCGGTGCGCTGGGTGCGCTCCCCCGCGAGCAGGTCGAGCATCACGTCGGCGCCGAAGCGGGTGGCGCCGACGCCGAGGCCGGTGAACCCGGCCGCGTACGCCACCTTCCCCTTGTGCGCCGTGCCGAAGAAGGCCGAGAAGCGGGAGCAGGTGTCGATCGCGCCGCCCCAGGCGTGGCTGAAGCGGAGCCCTTCGAGCTGCGGGAAGCAGTGGAAGAAGTGCTCGGCCAGCTTGAGGTACGTCTCCGGGCGGTGGTCCATCTCGGCGCTGACCTTGCCGCCGAAGGGGTAGATCGCGTCGTAGCCGCCCCACAGGATCCGGTGGTCGGCGGTGATCCGGAAGTAGTGGAACTGGTTGGCGGAGTCGCCGAGCCCCTGCCGGTTCTTCCAGCCGATCGAGGCGAGCTGCTCGGGGCTGAGCGGCTCGGTCGTCAGGGCGTAGTCGTAGACCGGGACCGTGTAGGCCCGGACGCGCTTGACCAGGGACGGGAAGACGTTGGTGCCGAGCGCGACCCGGCGGGCGAGGACCTTGCCGTACGGGGTGCGCACGCCCGTGCCGGCGCCGACGGAGACCAGGTCGAGGCCCGGGGTGTTCTCGTAGATCCGGACGCCCAGGCCGAGGCAGGCCCGCTTGAGGCCCCAGGCCAGCTTGGCGGGGTTCAGCATGGCGACGCCCCGGCGGTCCCAGAGGCCGCCGAGGAAGGTCGGCGAGTCGACCTCGGCGCGCACGGCGTCCCGGTCGAGGAGGTCGACGCCGTCGGCGAGGCCGAGCCGGTCGAGCTCCCCGTACACCTCGTGGAGCTCCTCGACCTGGTACGGCTCGGTGGCGACGTCGATCTCGCCGGTGCGCTCGAAGTCGCAGTCCAGGGAGTAGCGGGCGACGGCCTCCTCGATGGCGTCGAGGTTCCGCTCGCCCAGCTCCTCCAGCTTCGGCAGCTCGCCCGGCCAGCGGGCGAGCCCGTTGCCGAAGCCGTGGGTGAGGGAGGCCGCGCAGAAGCCCCCGTTGCGGCCCGAGGCGGCCCAGCCCACCTCGCGCCCCTCGATGAGGACGACGTCCCGGGAGGGGTCGCGCTCCTTGGCGAGGAGCGCGGTCCACAGTCCGCTGTAGCCGCCGCCGACCACGAGGAGGTCGCACGTCTCGGTGCCGGTGAGGGCGGGCAGGGCGCCGGGCTTGCCGGGGTCTTCCAGCCAGAAGGGGACGGGCTGGGCGTCGGAGAGAGATTGGGCGGCGAGACGCATGGCGACTGGGGCCATGGTTTCCAACTCCTTCGGTGCCTGGGCGGCCTTCGCTCAGGCTGTTGCTGTTTTCTTGCGCCGGTTCGTGATGATCTGTCCGGCCATGACCACCAGTACCGCGAGGACGAACATCGCGGTGCCGATGACGTTGATCTGAACGGGTGTTCCGCGCTGCGCCGAGCCCCAGACGAACATGGGGAAGGTGACCGTGGAGGGTCCCGCGTTGAAGTTGGTGATGATGAAGTCGTCGAACGAGAGCGCGAAGGCGAGCAGTCCGCCGGCGGCGATGCCGGGGGCGGCGATCGGCAGGGTGACGCGCAGGAAGGTCTGCGCGGGCCCCGCGTAGAGGTCGCGGGCGGCCTCCTCCAGGCGCGGGTCCATGGACATGACCCTGGCCTTGACCGCCGTCACGACGAACGACAGGCAGAAGGTGATGTGGGCGATCAGGACCGTCCAGAAGCCCAGCTCGATCCCCATGTTGAGGAAGAGGGTGAGCAGCGAGGCGGCCATGACGACCTCGGGCATCGCCATCGGCAGGAAGATCAGCGAGTTGATCGCGCCGCGCGCCCGGAAGCGGTAGCGGACCAGCGCGAAGGCGATCGCCGTGCCGAGGGCGACGGCGCCGAGGGTGGCCCAGGCGGCGAGCTGGAGCGAGAGCGACAACGACTGGCACATGTCGGCGACGCCGCAGGGGTCCTTCCAGGCGTCCAGGGAGAACTTCTGCCAGGAGTAGTTGAAGCGCCCGTTCGGCTTGTTGAACGAGAACGCCATCACGACGAGGTTCGGCAGGATCATGTACGCGAGCGTCAGCAGGCCCGCGACGACGACGAGGTTCTTGCGGATCCAGCGCATCAGACGAGGTCCTCCGTTCCGGCGCGGCGGATGTAGACGGTGACCATGACCAGGACGATCGCCATGAGGATGAAGGAGAGGGCGGCGGCCGTCGGGTAGTCGAGGACCCGCAGGAACTGCGACTGGATGACGTTGCCGACCATCTTGGTGTCGGTCGAGCCGAGCAGTTCGGAGTTGACGTAGTCGCCGCTCGCCGGGATGAAGGTGAGCAGGGTGCCGGAGACGACGCCGGGCATCGACAGCGGGAAGGTCACCTTGCGGAAGGTGGTGGCCGGGGAGGCGTACAGGTCCCGCGCGGCCTCGTGGAGCCGCCCGTCGATCCGCTCCAGGGAAGTGTAGAGGGGCAGGATCATGAAGGGCAGGAAGTTGTACGTGAGGCCGCAGACGACCGCCATCGGGGTGGCGAGCACGCGGTCGCCCTCGGTCCAGCCGAGCCAGCTCGTCACGTCGAGGACGTGCAGCGCGTTCAGGACGCCGACCACGATGCTGTCGTCGGCCAGGATCGTCTTCCACGCCAGGGTCCGGATGAGGAAGCTGGTGAAGAAGGGGGCGATGACCAGGACGAGGATCAGGTTGCGCCAGCGGCCGGCCCGGAAGGCGATCAGGTACGCGAGCGGGTAGCCGAGCAGCAGGCAGAGGACGGTCGCGGTCCCGGCGTAGAGCAGGGAGCGGACGAACTGCGGCCAGTACTCCTGGAGGGCCTCCCAGTAGGTCGGGAAGTGCCAGGTGACCTGGAAGCCTGCTTCGAGGGAGCCGGTCTGGACCGAGGTGGAGGCCTGGTAGACCAGCGGCAGCGCGAAGAAGACGAGCAGCCAGACGATACCGGGGAGCAGCAGCCAGTAGGGGACGAGCCGCTTGCGGGTGGCGGGCTTGCGTACGGGAAGGTCTTCCGTCGGCGGGGCTTCCTTCACGAGGGTCGCGCTCATCCGGCGTCCTCCACGCTCTCCACACCCGCGTCGATGTCCTGGTCCGCGTCGAGTCCGAACGTATGGGCCGGGTTCCAGTGCAGGACCACCTCGGCGCCGGGAACGAGCCGCGTGTCGCGCTCGATGTTCTGCTCGTACACCTGGAGTTCGGCCCCGGCGGGCGAGTTCACCACGTACTGGGTGGAGACGCCGATGAAGGAGGAGTCGGCGATCCGGCCGGTGACGCGGTTGCGGCCGTCGGCTATCGCGCCGGCGTCGTCCGCGTGCGTCAGGGAGATCTTCTCGGGGCGGACGCCCACGAGCAGCCTGCCGCCCGCGCGGACGGCGGGGGTACAGCGCTCGCCGGGGACCCTGAGCTTGCCGCCGCCCGCCGTGACGAGCACGTCGGAACCGGTCTCCAGGACCTCGGCCTCGATCAGGTTGGAGGTCCCCAGGAAGTTGGCGACGAAGGTGGTCCGCGGGTTCTCGTACAGGTCGGCGGGGGCGCCGAGCTGCTCGACCCGGCCGCCGTTCATCACCGCGACCTGGTCGGCCATGGTCATGGCCTCCTCCTGGTCGTGGGTGACGTGCACGAAGGTGATGCCGACCTCGGTCTGGATGCGCTTGAGCTCCAGCTGCATCTGGCGGCGCAGCTTGAGGTCGAGGGCGCCGAGCGGCTCGTCGAGGAGGAGCACCTGCGGGTGGTTGATGAGGGCGCGGGCCACGGCGACGCGCTGCTGCTGGCCGCCGGAGAGCTGGTGCGGCTTGTGCCGGGCCTTGTCGCCGAGCTGGACCAGCTCCAGCATCTCGTCGACCTGCTTCTTGACCGACTTGATGCCCCGGCGGCGCAGGCCGAAGGCGATGTTCTCGGTGATGTCCATGTGCGGGAAGAGCGCGTAGGACTGGAAGACGGTGTTGACCGGCCGCTTGTAGGGCGGGAGGTCGGTGACGTCGGTGTCGCCGAGGAAGACGGTGCCGGTGCTGGGGTCCTCCAGGCCGGCGATCATGCGCAGGGTGGTGGTCTTGCCGCAGCCGGAGGCGCCGAGGAGGGCGAAGAAGGAGCCCTGCGGGACGGTCAGGTCGAGCGGGTGGACGGCGGTGAAGGAGCCGTACGTCTTGCTGATCCCGGTGAGACGGACGTCGCCGCCCGTGTTCTTTCCGGTGTGAGCAGTCTTGTCAGTCATGGGTCGTGGTCCCGGGGAGTGAGAGGGGTGGACGAGGCCGGACTCAGGCGCCGATGAGCTTGGCGAACTTCTCCTCGTACGCCGTCTCCTCCGCGCCGGTGAGCGAGCGGAAGGCGCGCGACTTCTTCGCCATGGCCTTGTCGGGGAGGATCAGCGTGTTGTCCGCGAGCTCGGGGTCGATCTTGGTGAGCTCGTCCTTCACCCCGTCGACGGGGCAGACGTAGTTGATGTACGCGGCGAGCTGGGCGGCGACGGGGAGCTCGTAGTAGTGGTCGATGAGCTTCTCGGCGTTGGTCTTGTGCCGGGACTGCGCGGGGACCAGCAGGTTGTCGGTGGAGGTGATGTAGCCGGCCGCCGGTATGGAGTAGCGGATGTCGGGGTTGTCCGCCTGGAGCTGGATGATGTCGCCGGCCCAGGCGAGACAGGCCGCGATGTCGCCCTTGTCGAGGTCGGACGTGTAGTCGTTGCCGGTGAAGCGGCGTATCTGCTTCTTGTCGACGCCCTTCCGGAGGCGTCCGATCGCCGCGTCGAAGTCGGCGTCCGTGAAGTCGCCGGGGTCCTTGCCGAGGTCGAGCAGGGTCATGCCGACGGTGTCGCGCATCTCGGTGAGGAAGCCGACCCGGCCCTTGAGGGAGGGGTCGTCCAGGAGCTGGGTGACCGAGTCGACCTTCTTCCCGCCGGTCGCCTTCACGTTGTACGCGATGACGGTGGAGATGCCGGTCCAGGGGTACGAGTGGGCGCGGCCCGGGTCCCAGTCGGGGTTGCGGAACTGGGCGGAGAGGTTGGTGTAGGCGTGGGGCAGGTTCGAGGGGTCGAGCTTCTGCACCCAGCCGAGCCGGATCATCCGGGCGGCGAGCCAGTCGGTGACGCATATGAGGTCGCGGCCGGTGTCCTGGCCGGCGGCGAGCTGCGGCTTGATCTTGCCGAAGAACTCGACGTTGTCGTTGATGTCCTCGGTGTACTTGACCTTGATCCCGGTGCGCTTCTGGAACGCCTCCAGGGTGGGGCGGGACTTCTCGTCCTCGCCGACGTCCATGTACTCGGTCCAGTTGGAGAAGGCGACGGTCTTCTCCTTGGCCGAGTCGTCCGTGGAGGCGGTGCCCGGGCCCTCCCGCTTGGCGGGCGGGATGCCGCAGGCGCTCAGGGACGCGAGGCCGCCGACGGTGAGCGCGCCGACGCCGCCCGCGCGCAGCATCGAACGGCGGCTGAGGGCGCCCCGGCCGCTCGTCATGCTGCGGCGTATCGCCGCGAGCTGCGCGGCGGACAGGCTGTCGGGCTCGTACTGCTCCATGCGCTGTGCCCTTTCGGGAGGGTTGCGTCGCCGGTCGGGCGACGGTCGGCTATCGGTCCCCGAAGATCGTGCGGTGCCAGTCCTTCGCGGCGACCGCGGTGTTGTCGTACATGACGTGCTTGACCTGCGTGTACTCCTCGAAGGAGTACACCGACATGTCCTTCCCGTAGCCCGAGGCCCGGGTTCCCCCGTGGGGCATCTCGCTGATGATCGGGATGTGGTCGTTGACCCAGACGCAGCCGGCCTTGATCTCCCGGGTGGCGCGGCCCGTCCGGTAGACGTCGCGGCTCCAGGCGGAGGCGGCGAGGCCGTAGGGGGTGTCGTTGGCGAGCGCGATGCCCTCGTCGTCGGTGTCGAAGGGCAGGGCGACCAGGACCGGGCCGAAGATCTCCGACTGGACGACCTCGCTGTCCTGCGCGGCGCCGGTGATCAGGGTCGGACGGTAGTACGCGCCGTCCTCCAGGTCCCCGCCGGGGGCCTCGCCGCCGGTGACGACGGTGGCGTAGCCGCGGGCGCGGTCGACGAAGCCGGCGACCCGGTCGCGCTGGGCGTGGCTGATCAGCGGGCCGAGGTCGGTGTCCGGGGCGAAGGGGTCGCCGAGCCGTACGGACTCCATGAGTGCGGCGACGCGGGCGGTGAAGGCGTCGAAGAGGGGGCGCTGGACGTACGCGCGCGTGGCGGCGGTGCAGTCCTGGCCGCTGTTGATGAGGGAGGCGGCGACGGCGCCGTGGGCGGCGGCCTCCAGGTCGGCGTCGTCGAAGACGACGAAGGGGGCCTTGCCGCCGAGTTCGAGGTGGAGGCGCTTGACGGTGGCGGTGGCGATCTCGGCGACCCGCTTGCCGACCGAGGTGGAGCCGGTGAAGGAGGTCATGACGACGTCGGGGTGGCCGACGAGGTGCTCGCCGACGGTCCGGCCCGCGCCGTTGACGATGTTGATCACGCCGTCGGGGATGCCGGCGTCGGTGGCGGCCTGCGCGAACATCAGGGAGGTGAGCGGGGTGAGCTCGGCGGGCTTCAGGACGATCGTGTTGCCGGCGGCGACGGCCGGGAGGATCTTCCAGGCGGCCATCTGGAGGGGGTAGTTCCAGGGGGCGATGGAGCCGACGACGCCGAGGGCCTCGCGCCGCACGTAGGAGGTGTGGTCGCCGGAGTACTCGGCGGCGGCCTGGCCCTGGAGGTGGCGGGCGGCCCCGGCGAAGAAGGCGGTGTTGTCGACCGTGCCGGGCACGTCGAACTCGGTGGTGAGCTTCAGCGGCTTGCCGCACTGGAGGGACTCCACGCGGGCGAAGTCCTCGGCCCGCTCGGCGAGGACGGCGGCGAAGCGGTGCAGGGCGTCGGAGCGCTCGCCGGGGGTGGCGCCCGCCCAGCCCGGGAAGGCGGCCTTGGCGGCGGCCACGGCCGCGTCCACGTCGGCGGTGGAGGCGAGCGCGTAGGTGTACACGCTCTTCCCGGTCGCCGGGTCGATCACCTCGTGGTCCTCGCCGGACGTTCCGGGGCGGAGCCGACCGCCGATGTACTGTGCGCCGTCCGCGAAGCGGTCCGTCACCTGGAAGCGGTTGCCCATGACGCTCTCCGTTGTCCCAGCTCGAATTGAGTGCCGATCCTGACAGAGGGACGACTACCCAACAAGTGATTCCGTTGTTGCCTTTTGGTTACGCGACGGATTCGGTCGACCATGTGTCGAGGTCGCCGGAAAATCTCCGTACGGAGTGTCCGTGGCGGATGCCAGACTCCCATGCATGAGCGCGATCGAGGAGCTGACACAGCAGGTCAGCAGGGGTGACACGGTGAAGTGGCTGCACTTCTGGGGTCACCGTCCGCACCCGGACGGACACCTTTCGGCGAGCTGCCTGAGCCAGTGGTGGCCGTCCCCGTTCACGGTCGACGGGGTGGCGTACGCGACGGCCGAGCACTGGATGATGGCCGGCAAGGCCCGGCTCTTCGGGGACGCGGACGCCGAGCGGGCCGCGCTGGGCGCCCGTACCCCCGCCGAGGCCAAGAAGGCGGGCCGCCTCGTGCGGGGCTTCGACGACGCGGTGTGGGAGCGGGAGCGGTTCGGGATCGTCGTCGAGGGGAGCGTGCACAAGTTCTCCTCGGACGGGGCCCTGCGCGCGTATCTGCTCGGCACCGGCGACCGGGTCCTGGTGGAGGCCAGTCCGGTGGACCGGATCTGGGGCATCGGGCTCGCCGCGACCGACCCCGGCGCCCACGACCCGGCCCGCTGGCGCGGCCTCAACCTCCTGGGCTTCGCCCTCATGGAGGCGCGGGAGCGGCTCAGGGGCGCCTGACGCCACGGGGAGGGCCCCGCACCGGAACCGGCCGGTGCGGGGCCCTCTTTGCGCGTACGGGTCCTCAGCGGGTGCTCTCCACCACCAGGGACGACGCGAACGGGTCGTCCTCGTAGCCGGAGTCCTCGAAGGTCGAGGGGTCCTGGTTGATCGCCCACACGAGGAAGGCGAGGAAGACCGCGCCGATCAGGGTGCCGATGGCGCCGAGCACGATGCCGGCGACTGCCATGCCCCGGTTCGTCGCCTCGCCCCGGCCCGCCTTCTTCACCCCGACGATGCCGAGGATCAGGGCCAGGATGCCGAGGAGCGCCCCCAGGCCGTACAGGCAGAAGCCCGCGACCGAGATGATGCCGAGCACCATCGCGGCCGTGCCCGTGCCGTTGGAGGGTGGCTGCTGCCAGCCGGGCTGGCCCGCGTACCCCGGATAACCGGGGTAGCCGTACCCGGAGGTCGCCATGGGCGCCGGGGCGCCCGGGGCCGTCGGGTAGCCGTACCCCCCGGAGGTATCCGCCGGGTAGCCGTAGCCACCGGACGTGTCCGCCGGATAGCCGTACGCGCCGGGCGCCGCCGGGCCGCCGGGCGCGACCGGGGGCGGCGGGACGTCGCCGCCGGGGCCGGACGCCGCCGGCATCGACGTGACCGTCCGCTGGTCGTGCACCGGCGGGGGCGACGGCTCCGCCGGCTTGCTCAGTTCCACCCCGTCGCGGTTCGGCGGAGCCCACGGGTCCGCCGGGTCGTACCCGCCCGGCTGCTGGTCTCGGTTGTCAGACATGGGCCTCCCCCATCGTGGTCACGTCATGCTACGACCTCACTCCTGCGGGGGAACCGTCCGGCCTACGATGACCCGATGACCGATCTGCACCCCTTCATCGCGGGCCTTCCCAAGGCCGAGCTGCACGTCCACCACGTGGGCTCCGCCTCGCCCCGGATCGTCGCCGAGCTCGCGGCCCGTCACCCGGACTCCAAGGTCCCCACGGACCCGGAGGCGCTGGCCGACTACTTCACGTTCACCGACTTCGCGCACTTCATCGACGTCTACCTGTCGGTCGTCGACCTGGTCCGCACCCCCGAGGACGTCCGGCTGCTGACCTTCGAGGTCGCCCGGGACATGGCCCGGCAAAACATCCGCTACGCCGAGCTGACCGTCACCCCCTACTCCTCGACCCGCCGGGGCATCGAGGAGCGCGCCTTCATGGCCGCGATCGAGGACGCCCGCAAGGCGGCCGAGGCCGAGTTCGGCACGGTCCTGCGCTGGTGCTTCGACATCCCCGGCGAGGCCGGGCTGGAAGCCGCCGAGGAGACCGCGCGGCTCGCCACGACCGACGGGCTGCGCCCGGAGGGCCTGGTCTCCTTCGGCCTCGGCGGCCCCGAGATCGGGGTGCCGCGCCCGCAGTTCAAGCCGTACTTCGACCGGGCCCGGGCGGCCGGACTGCGCTCCGTCCCGCACGCGGGCGAGACGACGGGACCGGAGACCGTCTGGGACGCGATCCGCGAGCTGGGCGCCGAGCGCATCGGCCACGGCACCAGCTCCGTCCGGGACCCCCAGCTCCTCGCGTACCTGGCCGAGCACCGCATCGCCCTGGAGGTCTGCCCGACCTCCAACATCGCCACCCGGGCCGTCGCCACCCTCGACGAGCACCCGATCGGGCGGATGGTGGACGCGGGGGTCCTCGTCACCGTCAACAGCGACGACCCGCCGATGTTCGGCACCGACCTGAACAGCGAGTACGCGGTCGCCGCCCGTCTCCTCGGCCTCGACGAGCGCGGTCTCGCCGCCCTCGCCAAGAACGCGGTGGAGGCCTCCTTCCTGGACGCGGCCGGCAAGGCCCGGATCAACGGCGAGATCGACGCGTACACCGAGGAGTGGCTGGCGCGCTGAAGCGCCGACGGCACGGGAGGCCGTCGGGGCCCCGCGCCGCCGACGACACGGGCGGTGGTCCCCGGCCACAATGGCCCCATGCGATCCGTCACTGCCGTAGGCCACCGCGGGGACCCGTACCGCTTCCGCGAGAACACGCTCCGTTCGATCTCCTCCGCGATCGAACGGGGCGCGGACGCGGTCGAGGTCGACGTCCGGCTGACGCGGGACGGGGTGCCCGTCCTCCTGCACGACGACACCCTCAAGCGCCTGTGGGGCCGGGACCGGGCGCTCTCCGCGTTCTCGTACGCGGAGCTGGAGGAGGTGACGGCGGGCGGGGTGCCGACCCTGCGGGAGGCGCTGCTCACCGCCGGGGACCACCGGCTGATGCTGGACCTGCCGGGCGGGAACGAGCAATCGGTCCGGAAGATCGTCGGCACGGTCCGCGAGTGCGGGGCCGGGGAGCGGGTCTACTACTGCGCCGGGACCGTCGCCATGCTCCAGGTGCGGGCCGCCGACCCGGCCGCCGAGATCGCCCTGACCTGGACCACGCTCGCCCCGCCCCGCCGCGCGCTCCTCGACGCCGTGCGCCCGCGCTGGCTCAACTACCGCTTCGGCCTGGTGAGTCGGGAGCTGGCCGAGCGGGTGCACCGGGACGGGCTGCTCCTGTCGGCCTGGACGGCGGACACGAAGCGCACCATGCGTAAGCTGATCATGAACGGGGCGGACGCGATCACCACGAACCGCGTCGACGCCCTCGCCGCCGTCCTGCGAGAGGACCTCTGAAGTGAACGAGCCGACGAACGACAGCGTCAACGACCGCATCCGCACCGACATCGCCCACAACGCCCGCGTCTGGAACTACTGGCTGGGCGGCAAGGACAACTATCCGGTGGACCGGGCGGTCGGCGCGCAGGTCACCGGCTTCTACCCGAGCATCGGCGAAGTGGCGCGCGCGGACCGGGCGTTCCTCGGCCGGGCGGTGACGCACCTGGCCGCGGAGGAGGGCGTCCGGCAGTTCCTGGACATCGGCACCGGCCTGCCGACCGCCGACAACACCCACGAGGTGGCGCAGCGGATCGCCTCCGAGGCCCGGATCGTCTACGTCGACAACGACCCGATCGTCCTCACCCACGCCCGCGCGCTCCTGACGAGCGCCCCGGAGGGCGTCACCGAGTACGTGGACGCCGACGCGCACGACCCGGAGCGGATCCTGGCGGCGGCCTCGGCCACCCTCGACCTCTCCCGGCCGGTCGCGGTGATGATGCTCGGCATCCTCAACTTCGTGATGGACACCGACGAGGCCCGTTCGATCGTGCGGACCCTGATGGACGCCGTCCCCTCCGGCAGCTTCCTGGTCCTCACCCACCCGACCCTGGAGCCGGAGCTCGGCGGCGAGGGCAACGAGGCCGCGATGGCCTTCTGGAACGAGAACGCGACCCCGCCGATCACCGCCCGCACCCGCGCCGAGTTCGCCTCCTTCCTGGACGGCCTCGACCTCCTCGCCCCGGGCATCGTCTCCTGCTCCCGCTGGCGCTCCGAGGAGGGCGACGTGGTGGCGCAGTTCGGCGCGGTGGGCCGCAAGCCGTAGGGGCGTACGGGGCCCCGGTCACCACCCGTCCCAGTGGAGGACCTGCTCGCGGGGGATGCGGCGGGCGGGCTTGAAGTCGGTGCCGATCGTGTACGCGACCGGGATGAACGCGGCCTGCATGACCTCCTCGTACGGGATGCCGAGGAAGCGCGCGAACTCCCTCTCCAGGGGCAGGTTCCCGGTGGTCCACACCGTGCCGAGGCCGCGCTCGCGGGCGGCGAGCATGAAGCTCCAGGCAGCGGGCAGGATCGAGCCCCAGGTGCCGGCCTGGTGGGTGACGGAGGCGCCCTCGGTCCGGCCCTCGACGCAGGGGATGACGTAGGCGGGCACCTCGTGCAGGTGCCGGTGCAGGTGTCCGACGCCCGAGTACACCCGGTCCATCACGCCGGGCGCGACCTCGGCCCGGCGCACGTCCCGGTCGGGCAGCGGCTGGTGGGCGCCGGGCACGGTGAGGGAGGCCCGCCACAGGTCGGCGAGGACGGCGCGGCGGGCCGGGTCGGTGACGATCACGAAGTGCCAGCGCTGCCGGTTGCGGCCGGTGGGGGCCTGGACGGCGAGGTCGACGCACTCCTCCAGGAGCGCGCGGGGCACGGGCCGGGTGAGGTCGAGCCGGTGGCGGACGGCGCGGGTGGTGGAGAGCAGGGCGTCGGAAGCGAGACCGAGGTTCATGCGTTGAGCCTCGTACGGGCCGGGCCGGAGCGGGAAGGCCGGGCTTCCACTGAGTGAAAGGCACGGCCGGGACATGGGCGAGAGCGTGGCGGGGCGGCTCTTCTCGGTGCTCGACGCCTTCGAGGGCGGCGCTTCCGGGGGCGCCGGTCCGGTGGCGCTGCGGCTCACCGACATCGCGGCGCGGACGGGGCTCCCGGCGCCGACGGCGCTGCGCATGGTGCGGGAGCTGGTGGCCTGGGGCGGTCTGGAGCGGGGCGCGGACGGCACGTACCGGCTGGGACTGCGGCTGCGGGCGCTGGGCGCGGCGGCGCCCTGTCCGCGCGGCCTCCTGGACGCGGCGCTGCCCGCGCTGCGGGCCCTCGGGGCCCGGACGGGCGGTCACGCGGACGTGGCGGTGTTCCAGGGCCCGGCGGCCGGCGGGGTGCTGTGCCTGGTGAGCGGGGAGCGGTTGCCGGCCCACGCGACGGCGTACGGGAAGGTGCTGCTGGCGGCTTTCCCGGCGGAGCTCGCCGCGATCTCCGCGCCCCCGGCGGGACTTCCCCGCCACACCCGCCACACGGTGGTGGTGCCGGGAGTCCTGGCCCGGCAGCTCGACCGGGTCCGCGCGGCGGGTCTCGCGGTCTGCGCGGAGGAGCACCGGCTCGGCGAGGTGACGGTGGCGGCCCCGCTGCGCGGCCCGGCGGGGCCGGTCGCCGCGCTCGGCGTGACCGTCCCCACCGGCGTCCCCCTGGACCGGGTGGCGGCGGCGGTCCGCGAGGCGGCTACGCGGGTACGGCCTCCGGAGCCGCCGCCGTCGCCGTGACGGCCTCCAGGCGCTTGATCAGCCGCCGGACGAGGAGCAGCGGCAGGATCCCGAAGACGCCGAAGGACATGTCGACGACCGACCACCAGAAGGGGATGTCCCGGATCGGGCCGCAGATCAGGGCGAGCGGGACGATGCCGACGCAGGCGATCATGCCGAACTCGACGACCCAGACGTTGCGGACGGGGTCGCGCCAGACGCCGTAGAAGGCGACGGCGATGACGAGGTGGGCGAAGGCCAGCCAGTCGTTGCCGTAGAGGAGGTAGGGGGCGTCCCGGTCGGCGGTCTCCAGGCCGCCCCGCACCCGGTGGATCCACTCGGCGAGCCCGGGGAGGGCGTCGGCGACGGGCGCGGCCCAGCCGGTCAACGCCGAGTCGAGGAGCCGGAGTTCGGTGACGAGCGGGAAGGCGGTGAGCCCGCTCAGGACCAGACAGACGACGAAGAGGACCAGCCAGCGGCGGATGCGCTCGATAAGGGCTCTCGGCCCGTTCGTGTCGCTCATGGGGACAGCGTACGCCCGCTCTGAACGCGTTCAAAAGCCGGGGTGGCATTTTTTGGAACGCGTTCAAAAAGCGCGGGCCAGCCGCCGCCCCGCACCGTGCGCGACCACGGTCGCCCCGGCCGCGAGGGCGAGCCCCGCCACCACGTCCCGGGCCCTGGCGGGCCGCAGCACCCCGGCGCGGCGCAGCCGGCCGCGCGCCCACAGGCAGAAGGGGACGACGACGAGCGGCGAGGTGGACGAGGCCGTGCAGCCCGAAGCCGTCGACCGCGCCCTGGTAGAAGGCGGAACGCCCGCCGGAGCGCGCCCCGGCGACGGCGGCGGCGCCGACGATCACGCCCATCACCCCCACGGCCGCGGCGAATGCGCGCTCGTCGACCTTCCCGGCCGCCCGCCACACCCCCTCCGGCACCCCGGGGAACCGCTCGCGCAGGGCGGGCAGGTTCTCCCGGAGCCAGCGCGGTCCGTACGCGAGCTCCTCGACGTCGTGGACGGCCCAGGCGAGGAACAGGCCGTACGTGGCAAGGGGGTTGAGGCGCGTCTCCGTCATGACCGGTCCAACTCACAACCCCACGATCGAGTTCCACTTCTTCGCGAAGGTCAGGCGCTCCTCGGCGGTGATGTCCCGGGCGATGGCGAGCCTGCTCCGCATGGCGGAGTCGGGGAAGATCAGCGGGTCCTCGGCGAGCGCGGCCAGTTCCTCGTCGCCGGAGTCCGCGAGGACCTTCTGCGCGGCCGGGACGGGACAGACGTAGTTGACCCAGGCGGCCAGCTCGGCGGCGACCTCGGGCTCGTAGTAGTGGTCGACCAGCTTCTCGGCGTTGGTCTTGTGCCGGGCGAGGTTGGGGACCATGAGGGACTCGGCCCAGAGTTCGGCGCCCTCCTCGGGGACGACGAACTCGATGTCGGGGTTGTCGGCCTGGAGCTGGATGACGTCCCCGGAGTACGCCTGGCAGGCCAGGACGTCGCCGGAGGAGAGGTCCTTGATGTAGTCGTTGCCGGTGAAGCGGCGGATGTGCTTGGCGCGGACGAGCCGCTCGACCCGCTCGCACAGGGCGTGGAAGTCGTCCTCCCTCCAGCGGGTCACGTCGACGCCCTCGCCCATCATGAGCAGGGCGAAGGACTCGTCGAGCCCGGACAGCAGGGTGACCTTCCCGCGCAGGTCGTCGGCCCACAGCTCCTTCACCGAGCGCAGCTCCCGGCCCAGCTTCCGGCGGTTGTAGGCGATGCCGGTGATGCCGGACTGCCAGGGCACGGTGTGCAGCCGGCCGGGGTCGAAGGCGGGCGAGCGCAGCTGCGGGTCGAGGTGGGCCGTGACGTTCGGCTGGGCGGCGCGGTCCATCTCCTGGACCCAGCCGAGGCGGACGAAGCGGGCGGCCATCCAGTCGCTGAGGACGATCAGGTCGCGGCCGGTCTCCTGGTGGTTCATCAGGGAGGGGCTGATCTTGCCGAAGAACTCGTCGTTGTCGTTGATCTCCTCGGTGTAGCGGACGGATATCCCGGTCCGCTTCCGGAAGGACTCCAGGGTGGGGCGCCGGGACGCCTCGTCCTCGTCGGTGTCGATGTAGAGCGGCCAGTTGGCGAAGTCGAGGATCCGGTCGCGGGCCGAGAGGTCCCGGGCGGCGGCCCGGTCCCCCTCCTCGACGAAGGCGGCGGGCACCCCGCACCCGGCGAGCAGGGCCGCGGTCCCGGCGCCGCCGATGCCGCGCAGCAGGGACCGGCGGGACATGTTCTTCCTGGCTGTCGCTCTCATCCGGGCAGCATCCCGGCCGGTCGGTGTCCACGGCAATGGACGGTCCGTGCGGGCGGCACGGCGCGGCCCCGACACCCTGTCGAGCGGGGTGCCGGGGCCGCGGCCGGATTTCCCGGTGACTAGCCGAGGGAGGTCATGACGTGCTTGACGCGCGTGTAGTCCTCGAAGCCGTAGGCCGAGAGGTCCTTGCCGTAGCCGGACTTCTTGAAGCCGCCGTGGGGCATCTCGGCGACCAGCGGGATGTGGGTGTTGATCCACACGCAGCCGAAGTCGAGCGCCTTGGACATGCGCATCGCGCGCGCGTGGTCCTTGGTCCAGACGGAGGAGGCGAGGGCGTACTCGACGCCGTTCGCGTACGCCAGGGCCTGGGCCTCGTCCGTGAAGGACTGGACGGTGATGACCGGGCCGAAGACCTCGTTCTGGATGATCTCGTCGTCCTGCTTGAGGCCGGAGACGACGGTCGGGGCGTAGAAGTAGCCCTTGTCACCGACGCGCTGACCGCCGGCCTCGACCTTGGCGTGGGCCGGGAGGCGGTCGATGAAGCCGGAGACCTGCTTCAGCTGGTTGGCGTTGTTGAGCGGGCCGTACAGCACGTCCTCGTCGTCCGGCTGTCCGGTCTTGGTCGCGGCGGCGGCCTTGGCGAGGGCGGAGACGAACTCGTCGTGGATCGACTCGTGGACCAGGACGCGGGTGGCGGCCGTACAGTCCTGGCCCGCGTTGAAGAAGCCCGCGACGGAGATGTCCTCGACGGCCTTGTCGATGTCGACGTCCTCGAAGACCACGACGGGGGCCTTGCCGCCCAGCTCCAGGTGGACGCGCTTGACGTCCTTGGCGGCCGACTCGGCGACCTGCATACCGGCGCGGACGGAGCCGGTGATGGAGGCCATGGCGGGGGTCGGGTGCTCGACCATCGCGCGGCCGGTGTCGCGGTCGCCGCAGACGACGTTGAAGACGCCCTTGGGGACGATCTGCCCGATGATCTCGGCCATCAGGACGGTCGACGCGGGGGTCGTGTCCGAGGGCTTGAGGACGACGGTGTTGCCCGCGGCGAGGGCCGGGGCGAACTTCCAGACGCCCATCATCATCGGGTAGTTCCAGGGGGCGACCTGGGCGCAGACGCCGACGGGCTCGCGGCGGACGATGGAGGTCAGGCCCTCCATGTACTCGCCGGCCGAGCGGCCCTCCAGGAGCCGGGCGGCACCCGCGAAGAAGCGGATCTGGTCCACCATCGGCGGGATCTCCTCGCTCGCGGTGAGGGCGATCGGCTTGCCGGTGTTCTCGACCTCGGCGGCGATCAGGTCCTCGGCGCGCTCCTCGAAGGCGTCCGCGATCTTGAGGAGTACCTTCTGGCGCTCGGCCGGGGTGGTGTCGCGCCAGGCGGGGAAGGCGGCCGCGGCGGCCTCCATGGCGGCGTCGACGTCGGCCTGGCCGGAGAGCGGGGAGGTCGCGTACACCTCGCCGGTGGCCGGGTTGATCACGTCGATCGTGCGGCCGTCGGCCGCGTCGCGGAACTCCCCGTTGATGTAGTTACGCAGCCGGCGCAGCTCGGTGGTCACTTGCCACCCCTCCTGTCACGTTCTGACTTCGCACGTCCTCGTGCGCTGTCCCGATGGGTGAGACACCCCAGCCTAATCGCTCGGCTGACGCTTTCAACAGGCCCGACCCCCCACAACTTCGGATTCAGTGAGATCAGACCCCTAACACAACGAATTACATCGCTCCGGGGTTGCGAGACCGACGAGTCTCGGTGCACAGTGAGGTGTGGCCAGTCGAAGCGCAGACTCCAGAACCGGAACCGGTTCGTCCCCGACGATCGACGCCGTCTCCCTGGCGATCATCGAACAGCTCCAGGAGGACGGTCGCCGTCCCTACGCGGCGATCGGCAAGGCCGTCGGCCTCTCCGAAGCCGCCGTGCGGCAGCGCGTCCAGAAGCTGCTCGACCAGGGCGTCATGCAGATCGTCGCCGTCACCGACCCGCTCACCGTGGGCTTCCGGCGGCAGGCGATGGTCGGCATCAACGTCGAGGGCGACCTCGATCCGGTTGCGGAAGCCCTGACGGCCATGGCCGAATGCGAGTACGTGGTGATGACCGCGGGCTCCTTCGACCTCATGGTGGAGATCGTCTGCGAGGACGACGACCACCTGCTGGATGTGATCAACAAGCGCATCCGCACCCTCCCCGGCGTGCGCTCCACCGAGAGCTTCGTCTACCTCAAGCTCAAGAAGCAGACCTATATGTGGGGAACCCGATAGCCGTGAGCAAGGACCTCTCCAAGACCGCGTACGACCACCTGTGGATGCACTTCACCCGCATGTCGTCGTACGAGAACTCGCCCGTTCCCACCATCGTGCGGGGCGAGGGCACCTACATCTTCGACGACAAGGGCAAGCGCTACCTCGACGGTCTCGCGGGCCTCTTCGTGGTCAACGCCGGACACGGCCGCCAGGAGCTGGCCGAGGTCGCGTACAAGCAGGCCCAGGAGCTCGCGTTCTTCCCCGTGTGGTCGTACGCGCACCCCAAGGCCGTCGAGCTGGCCGAGCGCCTCGCGGACTACGCCCCGGGCGACCTGAACAAGGTCTTCTTCACCACCGGTGGCGGAGAGGCCGTCGAGACCGCCTGGAAGCTGGCCAAGCAGTACTTCAAGCTGCAGGGCAAGCACACCAAGTACAAGGTCATCTCGCGCGCGGTCGCCTACCACGGCACCCCGCAGGGCGCCCTGTCCATCACCGGTCTGCCGGCCCTCAAGGCCCCCTTCGAGCCGCTGGTCCCCGGCGCGCACAAGGTGCCGAACACCAACATCTACCGCGCCCCGATCCACGGCGACGACCCCGAGGCCTTCGGCCGCTGGGCCGCCGACCAGATCGAGCAGCAGATCCTCTTCGAGGGCCCCGACACCGTCGCGGCCGTCTTCCTGGAGCCGGTACAGAACGCCGGCGGCTGCTTCCCGCCGCCGCCCGGGTACTTCCAGCGGGTCCGCGAGATCTGCGACCAGTACGACGTGCTGCTCGTCTCCGACGAGACGATCTGCGCCTTCGGCCGCCTCGGCACGATGTTCGCCTGCGACAAGTTCGGCTACGTCCCGGACATGATCACCTGCGCCAAGGGCATGACCTCGGGCTACTCCCCGATCGGCGCCTGCATCGTCTCCGACCGCATCGCGGAGCCGTTCTACAAGGGCGACAACACCTTCCTGCACGGCTACACCTTCGGCGGCCACCCGGTGTCGTCGGCGGTCGCCATCGCCAACCTCGACATCTTCGACAAGGAGGGCCTCAACCAGCACGTCCTGGACAACGAGGACGCCTTCTTCTCGACGCTGAAGAAGCTGCACGACCTGCCGATCGTCGGCGACGTCCGCGGCAACGGCTTCTTCTACGGCATCGAGCTCGTCAAGGACAAGGTCACCAAGGAGTCCTTCACGGACGAGGAGACCGAGCGCGTCCTGTACGGCTTCCTGTCCAAGGCGCTGTTCGAGAACGGCCTGTACTGCCGTGCCGACGACCGCGGCGACCCGGTCATCCAGCTGGCCCCGCCGCTGATCGCCGACCAGGGCACCTTCGACGAGATCGAAGGCATCCTGCGCTCGGTGCTCACCGAGGCGTGGACCAAGCTCTAGCAGGACCTCACGCCGCCCTCACGGCGTGACCCCGGCCCGGGTCTGCCCGCCATCCGAGTGGATGGCGGCGGCCCGGGCCGTGTGCTGTCCGTACGAACCGATCCGAATACTTACGGTGCCGAGTGACCGACAGGCCCGTCCTTCGTTCACCCGTACGGGGGAATCCCCCCGCGCGGGGGAACACAGATCGGATCCGACAGAGGTGTACGCGATGGCCCCACCGGACAACGACGTGCTCTGGGCGCGTTCCCTGCACTGCACCCTGGGCGGCGCGGAGGCCCTCAGCGGCGTCTCCCTCGGCGTCCGCGAGGGCGAGATCCTCGCCCTGACCGGCCCCCGGGGCAGCGGCAAGACCACCCTCCTGCGCTGTCTCTCCGGCCAGCTCGTCCCCCAGAAGGGCGAGGTCTGGTTCAACAGCGGCCCCGTGCACACCCTGGGCCCCGCCCAGCGCGAACGGCTCCGCCGCGAGCGCTTCGGCTGGATCGGCCCCGAGTCCGGGCTCGTCCCCGAACTCACCGGCTGGGAGAACACCGCCCTGCCGCTGCTGCTGCGCGGGGTCCCCCGCCGCGCCGCGAAGACCGCCGCCCTGGAATGGCTGGACCGGCTCGACACCGGGGCGTGCGCCCGCAAGCGCCCGGGCGCCCTCACCCGGTCCCAGCGCCAGCGGATCTCGATCGCCCGCGCCCTCGTCACCACTCCCCCGGTGCTCTTCGCCGACGAGCCCACCGCCGCCCTGCACCGCGCCGACGGCTCCCAGGTGCTGCGCACCCTGACGGCCGCCGCCCGCTCGCACGGCATCACCGTGGTCCTCGCCACCCACGACGAGGAGGTCGCGGCGCTCGCCGACCGCGCGGTCGCGCTCCTCGACGGGCGCCGGGCCGGTGCCGTACCCCCGACCGGGGCGGAGGGCGTCGCCGCGTGCTCGCTCTCCGTCTGACCCGGGGCACCCACCCCCTCGTCCTGACGCGCCGGCTGCTCGTCGCCGCCGCGTCCGCCGGGGTGGGCTTCCTCCTCCTCTGCACCCTCGGCCACGCCCTCGGGCACCCGGAACAGTCCTCCGCCTCGACGCTCCGGCTCCTCTGGTGCGTCCTGCCGCTCGCCGCCACCGTCCAGTTCGCGGTCGCGGTGGCCCGCACCGACCCCAGCACCCGGCCGCGCCCCGGGCTCTCCGCGATCGGCCTCGGACCGGCCCGGCTCGCCCTGCTCGCCGCCGCCTCGACGGCCGTCACCTGCGCGCTCGGCTCCGCGATCGCGCTCCTGCTCTACCTGCACCTGCGCGGCGACCTCACCGGACTGCCCTTCGACGGGGCGGCCGCCGGACTGCTCGCCGCCGACCGGCCGGTGCCGCTCGCGGCCGTCCTCACCCTGCTCGCGCTCGTCCCCGTCACCGCCGCCGCGGCGGCGGCCCTGGCCCTGCGCCCGCGCACCGCGCCGCCCGCGGAGGACTCCGAAGGCGTGGACGAGACCATGCCGTCCGGCCTTCCGTGGGGCGTCGCCCTGGTCGCGATCGGCCTCGCGGTGGAGTCGTACGCGGGCCGGGGCGGCGGCGGGGACGGCCTCCCGCTGCCGGGCCGCTTCGACGGCAGCCCGGCGGCCGTCCTGGCCGGCTGGGTCCTCACCGCGATCGGCCTCGCCATGGCGGGCCCCGGCCTCGTCCACGGCTGCGGCCGCCTCCTCCAGGCGGTCCGCCCGGGCGCCGTCCGGCTGCTCGCGGGCCGCGTCCTGACGGCGGAGGCCCGCCGCATCGGCCGGCCGCTCGGCGTGGTCTGCGCGGTGCTCTCCGGCATGATCGCGGCGACCACGCTGTACGCCTCGGACACCGGCTCCGGCGCCTTCGGGCCGCTCACCGGCCTGGGCGCCACCCTGATCCTGGCCTGCACCTGCGCCACGCTCCTGACCGCGGCCCTGGAGTCCCGGCAGAGCCGCGCCCCGGTCACCGGGGCCCTCCTCCTCGCCGGCGCCCCGCCCGCGACCCTCCGCGCGGCCGCCCTCCTGCGCACGGGCGCCCTGCTCGCCCTCTTCCTCCCCCTGACCTGGCTGGTGGCGGCCCTGGCGGCGCTGCCCCTCAAGGGCTGACGGAACCCCGGTCCGGCTCCGCCGCGCGGCGGAGCCGGACCGGGTTCCCGCGCTCACCTCCGCCAGAACAGGTGGTGCGTGACCGTGCCGCCCGGGCTGGGCACGACGTCGCGGTGGTAGCGGTCGAGGAGTTCGTCGGGCGACTCCCAGAGCCGCGATCCGCCGCCGAGCGCCACCGGCGAGACGGCGACGTGCAGGGTGTCGACCAGACCGGCGTCGAGGAAGGCGCGGACGGTGGCGGCCCCGCCGCCGAGCCGCACGTCCTTGCCGTCCGCCGCCTCCCGGGCCGTCGCGAGGGCGGTAGCCGGGTCGGCGTCGAGGAAGTGGAACGTGGTGTCGCCGAGCGCGAACGAGGGGCGCGGGTGGTGGGTCAGGACGAAGACCGGGGTGTGGAACGGCGGCTCGTCGCCCCACCAGCCGCGCCACTCGTGGTCCCGCCAGGGACCGCGCTGGGGCCCGAACTTGTTGCGGCCCATGATCTCGGCGCCGATGTTCCGCCCGTAGTCCCGCGTCAGGTAGTCGTCGAGGCCCCGGCTGCCGCCGGGCGCGGTGCGCCGGGGCCAACTCGCCGTGGCACCGGCCCAGGCGAACATCGCCTCCGGATCCGCGTGCCCGAAGGGCCGTTCGAGGGTCTGGCCCTCCCCGGCGCCGTACCCGTCGGACGAGACGTTGAAGTTCTGGACTCTGAGCAGCTGGGCCATGGTGTTCCTCCCGTGCGGAACCTGCGGGACGTGCGGGCGGCGAAGACGCCGTACGTACGGGAGACTCCCCCGGCGGGCGGAACTCATCGGCCCCGCCCCTGCCCTACGGCGTGTCGTCGCCCAGCACCACCACGTCCTCCGTCCGGAAGGCGACGCCCGTCCCCGCGCCCTCCTCCGGCGCGTCCCGCAACGGGAGCTCGGCCTCCAGGGGCGGGCCGTCGGCCGGGCGGAGCCGTACGACGACGTGGCTGCCCCGGAAGGTCCGGGACTCCACCGTCCAGGCCGGCGCGTCCCCGGCGGGAACCGGCCGCACTCCGCCGGGGCGGACGAGGAGCCGCCGCTCGCCCTGCGGGGAGCCCTCCGGCACCGGCACCTTCCCCCAGACGGTCTCCGCGACCGTCCCGGTGACCCGGGCGGCCACCACGTTGTCGAAGCCGAGGAAGCGGGCGACGAACTCGGAGGCCGGGCGGCCCCACACCTCGACGGGCGTCCCCGACTGGGCGATCCGGCCGTCCCGCATGACCACGACCCGGTCGGCGAGCGCGAAGGCCTCGCCCTGGTCGTGGGTGACCGCGAGGACCGTCGTCCCGAGCCGCCCGAAGAGCTGCCGCAGCTCCACCACGAGCCGCTCCCGCAGGCCCCGGTCGAGCTGGCCGAGCGGCTCGTCGAGCATGAGGAGCCGGGGCCGGGGCGCGAGCGCCCGGGCCAGCGCCACCCGCTGCTGCTCGCCGCCGGAGAGCGCGGCGACGGACCGCCGCCCGGCGCCCGGAAGGCCGACGAGGTCGAGCAGCTCCCGCACCCGCTCCGTCCGCTCGGCCCTCCCGTCCCCCCGCATCCGCAGCCCGAAGGAGACGTTCCCCGCGACGTCCCGCTGCGGGAACAGCTGGTGGTCCTGGAACATCAGGCCGACGCCCCGCCGGTGCGTCGGCACCCCGGCCTGGTCGGCCCCATCGAGGAGCACCCGGCCGGCGTCGAGCGCCTGGAGGCCCGCGACGGCCCGCAGCAGCGTGGACTTGCCGCTGCCGCTGGGGCCGAGCACGCACACGGTCTCGTGGTCGGCGACCTCCAGGTCCACGGCGTCGAGCACGGCCCGCGCCCCGAACCGTACGGTCGCCCCGTCGAGTCTCAGCATCAGAACTCCCCGGAGGTCCGGTCGGTGCGGAGCCGTTCGAGCAGCAGCAGGGACACCGCGCACACCACCATCAGAATCGTCGAGAGGGCCATCGCCTGGCTGTAGTTGAGCTCGCCGGGCCGGCCGAGCAGCCGGGCCACCGCGACCGGCAGCGTCGGGCTGTCGGGCCGGGCGATGAACACGGTCGCGCCGAACTCGCCGAGCGAGACCGCGAACGCGAACCCGGCCGCGATCAGCAGCGCCCGCCGCACCAGCGGCAGGTCCACCTCCCGCCAGGCCCGCCACGGCGAGGCGCCGAGCACGGCCGCCGCCTCCCGCAGCCGCTCGTCGACCGCGCGCAGCACCGGCAGCATCGTCCGGACGACGAAGGGCACGCCGACGAGGGCCTGCGCGAGCGGGACGAGGATCCAGCTGGCCCGCAGGTCGAGCGGCGGCTCGTCGAGCGTGATGAGGAAGCCGAAGCCGACGGTGACGGCGGAGACCCCGAGCGGCAGCATCAGGAGCGCGTCGAAGCCCCGGACGAGCCGTCCGGCCCGCCGGGTGAGCGCCGCCGCCGCGAGCCCGCCGATCACGACGGCGATGGCGGTGGCGGCCAGCGCGTACCGCAGCGAGTTGCCGATCGCCTCCAGGGGCGGCACCAGGAAGGTCCCGCTCTCGTCGAGCGAGCCGAGCGCCCGGTAGTAGCCGAGCCCGTACCCCCCGGGACCGGCGAACGAGCGCTCCACGAGCACGCCCAGCGGCAGCAGGATCAGCAGCGCCACCGAGGCGAGGACGCCGCCGAGCAGCGCCCACTGCCCGGCGCCGCGCGGCCGGCGCGCGGTCCGCTCCGGCGGCACGAGCCGCAGCGCGGTCTCCCGCCGCCGTACCGTCCACGCGTGCAGGGCGAGGATCGCGCCGACCGCGACGAACTGCACGAGGGTGAGGACGGCGGCCGTCCGCAGGTCGAGCAGCCGGGCGGTCTGCCGGTAGATCTCCGCCTCCAGGGTCGTGTACGCGTCCCCGCCGAGGATCTGCACGACGCCGAAGGAGGTGAAGGTGAAGAGGAAGACCATCAGGGCCGCCGCCGACACCGCCGGGACGAGCGCGGGCAGCGTCACCGTCCGCCAGGCCGTGAAGCGGGAGGCGCCGAGGACCCGGGCGGCCTCCTCCTGGCGCGGGTCGAGCTGCGCCCAGAGGCCGCCGACGGTCCGGACGACGACCGCGTAGTTGAAGAAGACGTGGGCGAGGAGGATCGCCCACACGCTGGTGTCGAGCCGCAGCCCCCACAGCTCGTCGGTGAGCCCGTTCCGGCCGACCAGGGCCAGGAACGCGGTGCCGACCAGGACGGTGGGCAGCACGAACGGCACCGTGACCACGGCCCGCAGGACGCTCTTGCCGGGGAAGTCGAAGCGGGCGAAGACGTACGCGCCGGGCAGGGCGACGAGCAGCGTGAGGCCGGTGGAGGCGAGCGCCTGCCAGACGGTGAAGCCGAGCACGTCGAGGATGTCCGGACGGCCCAGCGTCTCGCCGATCCCGCCGAACCGCCAGCTGCCGTCGGGCCGCAGCCCCCGGTCCACGATGGACACGACGGGCCAGGCGAAGAACACCGCGAAGAACGCGACGGGCAGGGCCATGAGCCCCAGCCGCGCCGCGTTCCCCCGCGGGTCGCGCCCCGCTTCGGCGCGCCTTACTTCAGGACGAGCGACGACCACTGCTGGATCCACGCGTCGCGCTTCTCGGCGATCTTCCCGGGCTCCATCGTCTCCGGCTTCTCCACGACCACGCCGTGCTTCGTGAACAGCTCCGGCAGCACCGCGTCCTTCGCCACCGGGTTGACGAACATCTGGAGCGGCATGTCCTCCTGGAACTTCTTGGAGATCAGGAAGTCGATCAGCGCCTTGCCGCCCTCGGGGTTCTTCGCGCCGTTCAGCAGGCCGGCGAACTCCGTCTGCCGGAAGCAGGTCCCCGTGGACACCCCGGTCGGGGCGACCTTCGGCTGCGGCTCGCCGTACAGCACCTCGACCGGCGGGCTGGAGGCGTACGACACGACCAGCGGCCGGTCGCCCTTGGCCTGCTTGCCGCCGGCCGAGCCGGAGAACTCCTGGTTGTAGGCGAGCTCCCAGCTGTCGACGGTCTTCACGCCGTTCGCCTTGAGCTTCTTCCAGTAGTCCTGCCAGCCGTCGTCGCCGTACTTCGCGGCGGTGCCGAGGAGGAAGCCGAGGCCCGGGGAGGACCGCTCCGGGTTCTCGACCACCAGCAGGTCCTTGTACGCGGGCTTCGCCAGGTCGTCGAAGGTCACCGGCGGCGCCAGCTTCTTGTCCGTGAAGTACTTCTTGTCGTAGTTGACGCAGATGTCGCCGGAGTCGATCGGGGTGACCCGGTGCTCCTTGTCCAGGTGGTACTCCGCCGGAATCCGGTCGAGCCCCTTCGCCTGGTACCCGACGAAGATCCCGTTGTCGAGGGCGCGGGACAGCAGGGTGTTGTCGACGCCGAAGAAGACGTCGCCCTGCGGGGAGCCCTTGGTCAGGATCTCCTTGTTGACGGCCTCGCCCGCGTCGCCGGCCTTGAGGACCTTGACGGTGAAGCCGGTCTGCTTCGTGAACTCGGCCAGGACCTCCTTGGAGGCGTTGAACGAGTCGTGGCTCACGAGGGTCACGGTCTTCGGCGCGGGCGCGCCGGTCTTGCCGGCGTCCTCGCCGGCACCGTCGGTGCCGCAGGCGGCGAGGGCGGTGACGCCGAGCGCCGCGAGGACCGCGACGGCGGCCTGCTTCTTGATGCTCACTGAAGTTTTCCTCCTGGGTGGGACCAGGAAGAGACGCGGCCCCGCCCACGACCGGCGGACCGGACGCGGGCAGGGCGCAACAGCTCGAGTTACGACCGAACTTCCTACCCAGAATGACCTGGGCGAGGTTCAGAGGGTCTGCGGTCTGACGGACACCGCACTCTCAGCGCTGTGGCGCTCCCCTGTCGGAATATGGAGATGTGTTCGAGCTCAGAGTACAAGCTCAGCGCTCGGCGGCGGCCAGCTGTCCACAGGCACCGTCGATCTCCTGACCTCGGGTGTCCCGCACGGTCACCGGCACGCCGTGCCGCGCGATGGCCTCCACGAAGGCCTTCTCGTCCTCCGGGCGGGACGCCGTCCACTTCGAACCGGGCGTCGGGTTCAGCGGGATCAGGTTGACGTGCACCCGCTTGCCCTTGAGCAGCCGGCCGAGGAGGTCGCCGCGCCAGGCCTGGTCGTTGATGTCCCGGATGAGGGCGTACTCGATGGAGATCCGGCGGCCGGACTTCTCCGCGTACTCCCAGGCCGCGTCGAGGACCTCCCGGACCTTCCAGCGCGTGTTGACGGGCACGAGGGTGTCGCGCAGCTCGTCGTCGGGGGCGTGCAGCGAGACCGCGAGGCGGCACTTGAAGCCCTCGTCGGCGAAGCGGAGCATCGCGGGCACGAGTCCGACGGTGGAGACGGTGATGCCGCGCTGGGACAGGCCCAGGCCGTCCGGCTCGGGGTCGGTGAGACGGCGGATGGCGCCGACGACCCGCTTGTAGTTGGCGAGCGGCTCGCCCATGCCCATGAAGACGATGTTCGAAAGCCGCGCCGGGCCGCCGGGGACCTCGCCGTCGCGCAGGGCCCTCATGCCGTCCACGATCTGGTGCACGATCTCGGCGGTCGACAGGTTCCGGTCGAGGCCGGCCTGCCCGGTCGCGCAGAACGGGCAGTTCATCCCGCAGCCTGCCTGCGAGGAGATGCACATGGTCACCCGGTCCGGGTAGCGCATGAGCACCGACTCGACGAGCGTGCCGTCGTGCAGCCGCCACAGGGTCTTGCGGGTGGTGTCGTCGTCGCACGAGATGTGCCGCACCACGGACATCAGGTCGGGCAGCAGCTCCCCGGCCAGCTTCTCCCGCGAGGCGGCCGGGATGTCGGTCCACTCGGCGGGGTCGTGCGCGTACCGCGCGAAGTAGTGCGTGGACAGCTGCTTGGCGCGGAAGGGCTTCTCGCCGATCGCGGCGACGGCCTCCTTCCGCTCGGCGGGCGTGAGGTCGGCCAGGTGCCGCGGCGGCTTCTTGGCTCCGCGGGGGGCGACGAAAGTGAGTTCTCCGGGCTTGGGCATGGTGCTACCAGTGTCGCAGAGATACGAAGAGGGACCCGCCGCCCTGTGGACAACGGGTCCCTCCTCCGAAGAACCGCAGGTCAGCCGGTTCCGACGAACAACGCCAGCAGCAACCACACCACCGGCGCCGTCGGCAGGAGCGAGTCCAAGCGGTCCATGCTGTGTCGACGTGCGGCTCCGCCGCCTGGCGCCGTGACCGGTCAGCCGGTTCCGACGAACAACGCCAGCAGCAGCCACACCACCGGCGCCGTCGGCAGCAACGAGTCCAAGCGGTCCATGATGCCGCCGTGACCGGGCAGCAGCGTGCCCATGTCCTTGATGCCCAGGTCCCGCTTGATCATCGACTCGCCGAGGTCGCCGAGCGTCGCGCTCGCCGCCACCGCGAGACCGAGGATCAGGCCCTGCCACCAGATCCCGTCGTCGATCATGAACTGCATACACAGCGCGCCCGCCGCCATCGCGAACGTCACCGCGCCGACCAGGCCCTCGCGGGTCTTGCCGGGGCTGATCCTCGGCGCCAGCTTGTGCTTGCCGAAGCGCCAGCCGATCGCGTACGCCCCGGTGTCGCTGACCACCGTCAGGATCAGGAAGGTGAGCACCCGCTCCGGACCGTCGTCCGCGGTCAGCAGCAGCGCCACGAACGTCGCCAGGAACGGCACGTAGAACGCGGCGAACACGCCCGCCGTGACGTCCTTCAGATAGCCCTCGGGCGGCTCCGTCATCCGCCACACCAGGACCGCGAGCGCCGTCAGGGCCATCGCGACCCAGGCGCCCTCGGCACCGCGCACGTACCCGGCGACGACCATCGCCGCGCCGCCGACCGCGAGCGGCACCAGCGGCGCCTTGATCTGCTTGCGCTCCTGGAGCCGGGACGTCAGCTCCCACAGCCCGACGACCACGGCGATCGCGATCACCCCGACGAACGCCGGCGCCCAGATGTACAGCGAGGCGATGATGACGGCGCCGAGGCCGACCCCGACCCCTATGGCCGCGCCCAGGTTCCGCCCCGCGCTCTTCTTCTGCCGTGGCGCCGGCGGCGCGGGCGGCGGAGGCGGGGTGGGGCTGGGCATGGGCTCCTGCGGGTGCTCGTGCGGCGTCTCGTCACGGAACAGGGGACCGCTCGGGTGAGCGGCCCCCCGGCCGTGACCGTCCTGGAATCCGCCGGTGGGAACGTCGGGCACGATGGGCATGGGCCGAGTCTGCGCCGCCCGGTGCCGATCGTGTGCGGGACCCGCCGGGGCGGGACCCTGGTGGGGTCCCCCGCGGCCGGAACCGGCCGGGGCATCCCAGGAAGAGTCGTTCATCAGACCTCGAGCAGCTCGGCTTCCTTGTGCTTGAGCAGCTCGTCCACCTGCGTGACGTACTTCGCGGTGGTGTCGTCGAGCTCCTTCTCCGCGCGGCGGCCCTCGTCCTCGCCGACCTCGCCGTCCTTGACGAGCTTGTCGATGGACTCCTTGGCCTTGCGGCGCACCGAGCGGATCGAGATCTTCGAGTCCTCGGCCTTGCCCTTGGCGACCTTGATGTACTCGCGGCGGCGCTCCTCGGTCAGCTCGGGGAACACCACCCGGATGATGTTGCCGTCGTTGCTCGGGTTGACGCCGAGGTCCGAGTCACGGATCGCCTGCTCGATGTTGCGCAGCGCGCTCTTGTCGAACGGGGTCACCACGGCCATCCGCGGCTCCGGGACGGAGAAGGAGGCCAGCTGGTTGATGGGGGTGATGGCGCCGTAGTAGTCCGCCACGATCTTGTTGAACATCGCCGGGTGCGCACGGCCGGTGCGGATCGCGGCGAAGTCCTCCTTGGCGACCACGACGGCCTTCTCCATCTTCTCCTCGGCCTCGAGGAGGGTCTCTTCGATCACCACTTGCTCCTGCGTGTCGTCGCGTTGTGTCCTGCACGGTGTACGACCGGCAGGGCTCTGTCCATCCCCTGGCGGGGCGGTTCCCGGTTCGGGTCAGGCCCGGGTGCCCTGGTCGCTCACGAGCGTGCCGATCTTCTCACCCTTCACCGCGCGCGCGATATTGCCCTCGGCGAGCAGTTCGAAGACGAGGATCGGGAGGTTGTTGTCCCGGCACAGGGTGACGGCGGTGGCGTCGGCGACCTTGAGGTCGCGGGCGATCACCTCGCCGTACTCGAGCGCGTCGAACTTGACCGCGTCGGGGTTGCGCTTCGGGTCGGAGTCGTACACGCCGTCGACGCCGTTCTTGCCCATGAGCAGGGCCTCGGCGTCGATCTCCAGGGCGCGCTGGGCGGCGGTGGTGTCCGTGGAGAAGTACGGCATTCCCATGCCCGCGCCGAAGATGACCACACGGCCCTTCTCCAGGTGGCGCACGGCGCGCAGCGGGATGTACGGCTCGGCGACCTGGCCCATGGTGATGGCGGTCTGCACGCGGGAGTCGATGCCCTCCTTCTCCAGGAAGTCCTGGAGGGCGAGGCAGTTCATCACGGTGCCGAGCATTCCCATGTAGTCGGAACGGGCCCGGTCCATGCCGCGCTGCTGGAGCTCGGCGCCGCGGAAGAAGTTGCCTCCGCCGATCACGATGGCGATCTCCGCGCCGTCGCGGACGACGGCCGCGATCTCACGCGCGATGGCGTGCACGACATCGGGGTCGACGCCGAGGCCGGTGCCGCCGGAGAAGGCTTCTCCGGACAGCTTCAGCATGTAGCGGCCGGCCTTTTTGCCGTTGTTGTCGTCGCCCTGTACGGCGCCCTGGTTCATGGAGCTCTCCTCGTGCACATACGAAGGAGGCCATTGCCTTGGGTCCTCGCGGTATCCCGTGCGGCAATGGCCTCCTCGTCAGATCTGCGGTCGTCCTGCGCGGGCGCGGACGACTGCTTCAGACCCTACCGGGGTCCGGTGTCCGTCGCGTTCGCGACCGGACTCAGATGCCGACCTTGATGCGGGTGAAGCGCTTCAGGGTGACACCGGCCTCGTTCAGGACCTGCTGGACGGACTTCTTGTTGTCCAGGGCGTACGGCTGGCCGAGCAGCGTGGCGTCCTTGAAGAAGCCGTTGACGCGACCCTCGACGATCTTGGCGATCGCGGCCTCGGGCTTGCCCTCGGCGCGGGTGGTCTCCTCGGCGATGCGGCGCTCGGACTCGACGACCTCGGCCGGGACGTCCTCACGGGTGAGGTACTTCGGCGCGAAGGCGGCGATGTGCTGGGCGACGCCCTTGGCGACGGCGGCGTCGGCCTTGTCGAACTCGACGAGGACACCGATCTGCGGCGGCAGGTCGGGCATCGTGCGGTGCATGTACGCGTAGACGGAGCCGTCGGCGTACTGCGCGAAGCGGTCGAGGACGATCTTCTCGCCGAGGTTGGCGTTGGCCTCGTCCACGAAGGCCTGCACGGTCTTGCCGGGCTCGATCTCGGAGGCGAGGAGGGCCTCGATGTCGGCCGGGGCGGTCGCGGCCACGTGGGCGGCGAGCGCGTTGGCGACGGCGAGGAACTTGTCGCCCTTGGCGACGAAGTCCGTCTCGCACTTCAGCTCGACGAGGACGCCGGAGGTGTTGTCGTCGGCGATGAGGGAGACCACGGCGCCGTTCTCGGCGGAGCGGCCCTCACGCTTGGCGACACCCTTCTGGCCCTTGATGCGCAGGGCCTCGACGGCCTTGTCAACGTCGCCGTCGGCCTCGTCCAGGGCCTTCTTGCAGTCCATCATGCCGGCGCCGGTGAGCTCGCGGAGCTTCTTGACGTCAGCGGCGGTGTAGTTCGCCATGAGTCTGTTTCTCTCTCGAAGTCTGAAAGATCGGGCGGGTCCACGGGTGGACGGCGGGGGCTTCGTGGGCCCCCGCCGTCGTCACCCGAAGGTCCTGTTCCTGAAGGGTCAGGCCTGCTCGGCGGCCTCGGCGGCGGCCGGAGCCTCGGCGGCCTCGGCGTCCGCGACCTTCTCGGTCTCGGCGGAGGTCTGGACCTCGGCGGCCTCGGCGGCGGCCGGGGCCTCGGTCTCGTCGGCCTTCTTCTCGCCCTCGAGCAGGTCGCGCTCCCACTCGGCGAGCGGCTCGCCCTGGGCCTTCTCGCCCGGCTTCGAGTCGCCGGTCGCGGCGCCGGAGCGGGCGATGAGGCCCTCGGCGACGGCGTCGGCGATCACGCGGGTGAGCAGGGTGACGGAGCGGATCGCGTCGTCGTTGCCCGGGATCTTGTAGTCGACCTCGTCGGGGTCGCAGTTGGTGTCGAGGATCGCGACGACCGGGATGTGGAGCTTGCGCGCCTCACCGACGGCGATGTGCTCCTTCTTGGTGTCGACGATCCAGACGGCGCTCGGCACCTTCTGCATCTCGCGGATACCACCGAGGGTCTTCTCCAGCTTGGCCTTCTCGCGGGAGAGGACCAGGAGCTCCTTCTTGGTGAGACCCGAGGCGGCGACGTCCTCGAAGTCGATCTGCTCGAGCTCCTTGAGGCGCTGCAGACGCTTGTAGACGGTGGAGAAGTTGGTGAGCATTCCACCGAGCCACCGCTGGTTGACGTACGGCATCCCGACGCGCGTCGCCTGCTCGGCGATGGCCTCCTGGGCCTGCTTCTTCGTGCCGACGAACATGATGGAGCCGCCGTGCGCGACGGTCTCCTTGACGAACTCGTAGGCGCGGTCGATGTACGACAGCGACTGGAGCAGGTCGATGATGTAGATGCCGTTGCGCTCGGTGAAGATGAAGCGCTTCATCTTCGGGTTCCAGCGACGGGTCTGGTGACCGAAGTGGACGCCGCTCTCCAGCAGCTCCCGCATCGTGACGACGGCCATGGCCGTATCTCCTTGGGTTTCTCGGTTGTGTTCCTGACGCCCCGGCGCGCCATGCCCACGAGGGACCGAAAGGCGCTGCCACCGTCTGAGGACTGTGGCGGGGCGTGCGAAGTCGACCCGGTGACCCGAGTCGCCATAGGAAGTGTACGGGACCCGGGGGGCGGCGGGTGACGGCGCTGTCCACAACCGGTGAGCAGTCCACAGAAACCGCCCGCGACTCCCGTGAACCGGACGGCCGGGAGAGCCTCCCCCCATGCACTTCACAGCGTACTTCACGACCCTGCTCCTGACCCTCGGCTCCTTCTGGCCGGTGGGTCCGCCCCCGCCCGGGATCGTCCGCGGCTGGCAGCCGCCGCCGGGCCCGTACGCGGCGGGCCACCGCGGCGTCGACCTCGCCGCACCGCCGGATGCCCCGGTCGTGGCCCCCGCCGCGGGCACGGTCACCTTCGCGGGCCCGGTCGGCGGCCGGGGCGTCCTGACCCTGACCCTTCCGGGCACGGGCGCTCCCCCGCTGCGCACGACCTTCTCCCCGGTGACCCCCCTGGTCCCGGCCGGCACCACCGTCCCGGCGGGCACCCCGATCGCCCGGGTCGCCCCCGGCACCCACTGCCCGGAGACCTGCCTCCACTGGGGCCTCCGCAGAGGCGACCAGTACCTGAACCCCTTGCTCCTGCTGAGAAGGGGCCCGTCACGGCTGCTGCCGCTGGGCCCCTGAGGAGGGCGGGTAAGCCCCCGGAGTTCCTTCGGGCGCTCAGGCCGGGGAGCCGTTGACGCCGTGGAGGGCCATCGTGACCGCCGCCTCGGTGATCTCCGCAGGGTCCTCGGCCGCGCCGAGTTCGAGGCGGCGGACGGCGGCGTCGACGACGCCCTGGAGGAGCATGGCCGCCAGGCGGGGCTGGGGCTGGCCCAGGGCGGCGAGCGCTTCGACGACCATGGAGACGAGGCCGCCGTGGGCGGCGCGGATCTTCTCGCGGGCGCCGTCGTCCAGCTCGCCGGCGGAGATGGCGACGACCGCGCGGTGGCGCCGGTCCCCGACCAGTTCCAGCTGCTTGCGGACGTACGCCTCGACCTTGTCCTGGGGCGTCCCGGCGTCGGCCATGGCCAGCTCGACCTCGGCGGCCCAGACCGGGAAGTCGACGGCGCACAGTTCCTCGACGACGGCGGCGCGCGATCGGAAGTACTCGTAGACCGACGAGCGGGCAAGGCCCGTGCGCTCGGCGAGTGCGGGGAAGGTCAGCGCCTCCGTCCCGCCCTCGGACAGCAGGGAACGCGCGGCGTCCAGCAGGGCGCCGCGCTGCATCGTCCGGTGCTCGGCCACGGAGGCCGCTCGAATCCTGGGCACGGCTCCACTGTACGACCGGACCGCGGCGCTCAGCGTCCGACGTCGGCCAGCTTGGCCCGGAGCTGAAGCACGGATTTGGTGTGGATCTGGCTGACCCGGCTTTCGGTGACGCCGAGGACGTGGCCGATCTCGGCGAGCGTGAGGCCCTCGTAGTAGTAGAGGGTGACGACCGTCTTCTCCCGTTCCGGGAGCGTGTTGATGGCGCGGGCGAGCAGGCGGCGCAGCTCGCGGTCCTCGGCGACCTCGACGGGGTTGTCGGCGGCCGTGTCCTCCAGGGTGTCCATCAGAGAGAGCCGGTCCCCGCCCTCGCCGCCGACGTGCAGCAGCTCCTCCAGGGCGACCACGTTGGCCAGGGACAACTGGCTGAAAACCGAGTGCAGTTCCTCCAGCGTGATGTCCATCTCCGCGGCGACCTCGCTCTCGGAGGGGGTGCGGCGGAGCTGGGCCTCCAGGGTGGCGTAGGCGCGTTCGACGTTGCGCGCCTTCTGCCGGACGGAGCGCGGGATCCAGTCGAGGGCGCGGAGCTCGTCGATCATGGCGCCGCGGATGCGGGTGATGGCGTACGTCTCGAACTTGATGGCGCGCTCGACGTCGAACTTCTCGATGGCGTCGATGAGGCCGAAGACTCCGGAGGAGACGAAGTCGGCCTGTTCCACGTTGGACGGCAGCCCGACGCTGACCCGTCCCGCGACGTACTTGACGAGGGGCGAATAGTGCAGGATCAGCTGCTCCCGCAGCCGCTCGTCGCCCGTGTCCTTGTACGAGCGCCACAGCTCGTCGAGGGAGGTCGGTGCGGGTGGTCGCACGGTGCCCCGGGCTGCTGGGGGCACCGCAGCGCGGTCAGACCCGGAGGTGTGCTGGGGCATTCGTTGCCTTGAGCCGTTCTGCTGTCGGGTGTGTCGGTGTGGGTGTCCTGGAGGGAATCCCGGTGAGCGTAGCGTGAGTGCGCCGTCGCGGTGAGCGAACAACGGTGGATCGCGCCGCTCCGGGTGGACACCGTCGGCCACATCTTCGAACCGGGGCCGTGGCGCGGGTCGGCCCCTCGGGCGCGGCCGAGAGAACTCGATTGTTCATCGTCATCACCTTTTCACCCGAATGCTCCGGGTCAAGTACCGCCTCGCCGCGCGTTCGACGCTTGTGTGGCGGTGTTCGTCAACCGCCAGCCCTCCCCGTGCCGTTCGACGAAGCCGAGGGAGTGGAGTTCGTACAGCTTGGCGAGGGTCTCGTCGGGGTGGGTCCCGGCCCGGCGGGCGATGGCGGTGGTGGGGGTGGGCCCGCGGGCGGGTACGGCTTCCAGGACGTGGGCCGTGGCGGGGGCGAGGAGGTCGCGGGGCAGGACGGGCCCCCGGCGCTCCGGGGCGAGCTGGCCCATGTCCCCGACAAGTTCGACGATCTCCTCGGCGTCGGTGACGAGGGTGGCGTCGCCCCTCAGGATCTCGTGGACGCCGGCGGAGAGCGCGCTGGTGGCCGGCCCGGGGACGCCCATGGTGTGGCGGCCGAGCCGGGTGGCGGCGCGGGCGGTGGAGAGGGAGCCGCTGCGGTGCCGCGCCTCGACGACGACGGTTCCCCGGGTGAGGGCGGCGATGACGCGGTTGCGGAGGATGAAGCGGCTGGGGGTCGGGTGGCTTCCGGGCGGCAGCTCCCCGACGACGAGGCCTTGTTCGGTAACGCGCCGGATGAGCCGGTCGTGGCCCCGGGGGTACGGGACGTCGACGCCGCAGGCGAGCACGGCGATGGTGGCGCCGTCGGCGGCGAGGGCTCCCCGGTGGGCGGCACCGTCGATGCCGTAGGCGGCTCCGGAGACGACGACCCAGCCCTTTCTCGCGAGACCGGTGGCGAGGTCGGTGGCGAGGTGGGCGCCGTAGGGGGTGCAGGCGCGGGCGCCGACGAGGGCGACGGAGCGCAGGGCCCAGGTGCGCAGGTCGGCGGGGCCCCGGAGCCAGAGGCCGAGGGGGCGGGCGTCTCCGAGGTCGTCGAGCTGCCGGGGCCATTCGGTGTCGCCGGGGATGAGGAAGCGGCCGCCGAGGGCGTGGACGGCGTCGAGGTCGCGGGCGGGTTCGGCGGCGGTGGCGCGCAACCGCCAGGAGGCGACGCGCTTACGGCCGGTACCGGGAAAGGGCTCTTCCCCGGGAGGGCCCGACGACCCCGGCGAACCCGGAGAGGCGGCGGAGGCGCTGTCGGGCCGAAGGAGCCGTTCGAGGAAGCCGACGGCCCCGTAGCGACGGATCCAGCGACCGGCGTGCTCGTCGCCGGGCTCGACGATGCGGGTGAGGGCGACACGGGCGAGCCGCTCGTCCGTGGAGGCCGTGGAAGCGGTAGGGGCGACAGAGGTGGCGGGGGTGACGGGAGTGGCGGGGTCGGTGGAGGTCATGCGCGGTCCCCCGTTCCGACCGGTACGCCTCGGGTGACGCCGGTGCGTAGTTCCAGGGCGAGGGCGACGTCCCGGCCGTCGGGCCGGTCGTGGCCCGCCAGGTCGGCGACGGTCCAGGCGACGCGCAGGACGCGGTCGAGGCCTCGGGCGGTGAGGAGTCCGCGTTCGATGTCGCGTTCGGCTTCGGCGAGGGCTCCGGGCGCGGTGTGGTAGCGGGTGCGGAGCTCGTGGCCGGGGATCTCGCTGTTGACCCTCCAGGGGGTGTCGGCGAGACGGGCGGCGGCCCGGTCGCGGGCCTCGCGGACGCGTGCGGCGACGGTGGCGGTGGCCTCTCCCCTGCCGCCCTGCCCGAGGAGGTCGGCGCGGGTGACGGGCTCGGCCTCGACGCGGAGGTCGACCCGGTCGAGCAGGGGCCCGGAGAGCCGCGCCTGGTAGCGGCGGACGAGCGACGGCGGGCATTCGCAGCCGGCGCCGTGCAGGGTGTGCCGTCCGCAGGGGCAGGGATTGGCGGCGAGGGCCAGGAGGAACCGGGCCGGGAGGCGGACGACGCCGGCGGCGCGGGCGATGACGACGTGCCCGGATTCGAGGGGCTGGCGGAGCGCGTCGAGCGCTTTGCCCGAGAATTCGGGGGCTTCGTCGAGGAAGAGGATCCCTCGGTGTGCGAGGGAGACCGCGCCGGGCCTGGGGAGTCCGTTTCCGCCGCCGACGAGGGACTGCATGGTGGCGGAGTGGTGGGGCGCGCAGTAGGGGGCGCGGCGGACGAGGGGTTCGCCGGGCGGGAGGATGCCGGCGACGGAGTGGACGGCGGTGACCTCCAGGGACTCCTGTCGGGTGAGGGGCGGGAGGATGCCGGGGAGGCGCTCGGCCAGCATGGTCTTCCCCGCTCCGGGCGGGCCGGAGAGCAGCAGGTGGTGGCTGCCGGCGGCGGCGACCTCCAGGGCGCGGCGGGCGTGGTGCTGGCCGGCGACGTCGGCGAGGTCGGGCCCTTCGGCGGGGTCGGCGGCCACTCCGGTGCCGATGCCGGCGCCGGGGACGAGGAGTCCGGCGAGCATGGCGTCGGGCCGCCCCTCCTCGGTGGGCTCCTCGTCGGGAACGGGTTCGTCGGTGAGGACGGCGATCAGCTGGCGGAGGCTGCGGATGCCGAGGACGGAGACTCCGGGGACGAGCGAGGCCTCGCCCGCGGTCTGCTCGGGGACGACGACCTGCCGGTATCCGGCGTCGGCGGCGGCGAGGACGGCGGGCAGGGTGCCGCGGACGGGGCGGACGCGTCCGTCGAGTCCGAGTTCGCCGATGAGGACGAGGTCGGCGATGGTGCGCGGGTCGATGCGCTCGGCGGCGCCGAGGACCGCCGCGGCGACGGCCAGGTCGAAGCCGCTGCCGCCCTTGGGGACGGATGCCGGGCTAAGGCCGACGGTGAGTTTCTTCTGGGGCCATTCGGCGCCGGAGTTGACGACGGCGGCGCGGACGCGGTCGCGGCTCTCGGTGAGGCTCTTGTCGGGGAGGCCGACGAGGGTGAAGGCGGCGACGCCGGGTTCGAGGTCGGCCTGGACCTCGACGACGACGCCCTCGACGCCGACGAGGGCCACGGAGCAGGTGCGGGCGAATCCCATCACGCCACCCCCTGGGCGTGGGTGAGGACGGGGGCGCCGCGACGGGGCAGGACGATGCCGACGAGGTCGATGCGGACGCCGCCCGCGGGGGCCGGGGCGCCGCTGCGGTCGAGCCAGCAGTCGGCGAGGCGGCGGAGCCGCTCGGCCTTGCGGGGCGTGACGGCGGCCATCGGGTGCTCGTAGGCCCCGTGGCGCCGGGTCTTGACCTCGCAAATGACGAGGGTGTCGCCGTCGCGGGCGACGATGTCGATCTCGCCGGTCCGGCCGCAGCGCCAGTTCCGGGCGAGGATGTGCATCCCGGTCGCGGTGAGCCGGCGGGTCGCCAGCTCTTCCCCGTACCGTCCGAGCGCGCGGGTGGCGCAGGTCTTGTCGGTCGTGTTCATACGAACCACCTCCGTCACCGACTGTGACGGGGTGGAGCGTTTCGTGTGCGGGGCTGTGGACGGCCGAGAGGGCTGTGGAGAACTCCCTCACTCGTGGGGGTGGCTCCCGGGGTGGTGTGCCTGCGGCGTCCCCGCCGTCGTCCTCAGCTGCCGGGGAGTTCGAGGTCGCTCTTGTTGAGCTCCTCGATGTTCACGTCCTTGAACGTGAGGACGCGGACCTGCTTGACGAACCTGGCCGGCCTGTACATGTCCCAGACCCAGGCATCGGCCATGCCGACCTCGAAGAAGACCTCGCCCTGCACCGAGTGCACCTGCATCTCGTAGTCGTTGGTGAGGTAGAAACGCCGCTCGGTCTCGATCACGTATTTGAACAGCCCGACGACGTCGCGGTACTCCCGGTAGAGCTTCAGCTCCATCTCGGTCTCGTACTTCTCGAGGTCCTCGGCGCTCATGGCATGTTCCCCTTCAGCCGTGCGTCCCCCCATTGTGCGCCAGCCGTACGCGCCCCTAGACGATTTCCGGGGCGAGGGCGACCGGTGCAGGAGGAGGTCCCTCGTCGAGCAGCGTGCGCAGCAGCTCGGCGAGCCTGGTCGGGTACACCGTCTCACGGGCGGCCGACAGTTCGGCGGAGGTCCACCATCTCAGGCCCGAGAGGCTGCGGGTCTCCAGCTCCGTGAGGGCCCGCGGCCCGGGCTCGGCCCCGGTCCGGCGGGTGCGGGCGAGGTAGTACCACTCGTCCTGGTCCCAGCGGCGTCCGTCGAAGGGGAAGGAGCAGCTCCGGGTCCACAGGACGGGTCCGAGGTCGGCGTCGGTGATGCCGGTCTCCTCCGCGAGCTCGCGCAGCGCCGCCGCCTCCCGGGTCTCGTCGCCCTCCAGGCCTCCGCCGGGGGTGAACCACCAGGTGAGGCCGGGATCGTCGGGCTCGTGGCCGTGCAGCAGCAGGACCCGGTCGTCGGGGTCGAGCAGGACGACCCGCGCGACCTTCCGCACCACGCGCCCCGCGCCCGAACCCGTATCTCGTACCGACTCCGCGTCCGTACCCCGTACCGGCTCCGCGCCCGAGCCCGTATCTCGTACCGACTCCGAGCCCGTACCCCGCACCCGCTCCCCGTCCGGCCCCGCGTCCGCGCCCCGTACCCGCTCCGTCACGCCCCTGCCCTCTCCCGCGTCCCGGTCCGCCGGCCGTTCGGTCGTCGGGTCAGGAGCCGCGTCACCGGCCCGTACGCGGCCCCCGCGAAGACCAGTATGCCGCCGGCCGCGATCACCGTGAGGAGGGTCGTGAACGGCCCCGGCCGCGAGAGGCCGCCCGGCAGGTCGGCGAAGCCCGTCGGCCGGTCGAGGAGGCCCTTGGCGGGCCAGACGACGGCGTCGACCCTGGCGACGACCGTGGAGCGGGGCACGGAGCCCTGGCCGGCCTCTTCCAGATGGGTGCGGGAGTCGAGCGAGGTGTGCCGGTCGTCGCCGAGGAGGAAGAGGCTGTCCTCGGGGACGGTCACGGAGAACTCCTTGTCGGAGGCGACCTTCCGGCCGTCCATCCCCGGCCCGAGGTACGGCTCGTCGACGGCCTTGCCGTCGACGGTGAGCCGTCCCTCCCCGTCGCAGCAGGCGACGGTGTCGCCGCCGACGGCCACGACCCGCTTGACCATGGGCGAGGAGCCCCAGAGGGGGTCGTTGAAGACGACGACGTCGCCGCGCTTCACCTCGTCCCCGTCGACGCGCTCGGCGAGCACCCGGGAGTTGACGTCGAGGGTGGGGGTCATGGAGTCGGTGGGGACGGTGTACGGCCGGTAGAGCAGGGCGCCCCACACGAACCCGCCGAGGAAGAGCGCACAGCCGACGGCCACGGCCAGCCCCGACAGCACGCTGCCGAGGCGGCCGTGGCCGTCCTTGCTCCGTATGGTTCCGCTCATGTGCACCCCAGAGGTCTGTCGACGGTCCGGGACGGCACACTACCCGCGGGTCGTTACCCGGCGGTATGCCGCGCGAGCTGCTTCTTCCGGCGCCACAGCACCAGCGGAAGCGCTCCGGCGAGGCTCGCCGCGCCGAGCGGGGCGGCGGCCACCGCCTTGTTGAGCGCGGGGTCGTCGAAGATGCCCGGCACCGGGAGCGTGGCCCAGCGGGTGACCGGCCAGGCGACGACGACGGCGCGGCCCACGACCAGGTCGTTGGCGACGGTGCCGCCGCCGGGGAGCTCCTGGTGGAAGCGGGAGTCCAGGGAGTTCTGCCGGTTGTCGCCCATGACCCAGATGCGGCCCTCGGGGACCTTGATCGGGCCGAAGGAGTCCTGGCAGGGCACGGAGCCGGGGTAGAGGTACGCGGTCTCGTCCAGCTGCACGCCGTTGAGGACGACCTTGCCGCCCTCCTTGCAGGAGACGGTGTCGCCGCCGACCGCGATGACGCGCTTGATGAGGTCCTTCTCCTCGGCGGACGGCATGAGGCCGATGAAGCTGAGGAACTTCTGCACCACGTTCGGCTTGGGCGTCTCCGCCGTCTCCAGCCAGCCGCCCGGGTCGTGGAAGACGACGACCTCGCCGCGCTCGGGCTCGGAGCCGAACCACGGGGTCAGCTTGTCGACGAGGACCCGGTCGCCCTTCTTGAGGGTGTTCATCATCGATTCCGAGGGGATCGAGAACGCCTGCACCAGGAAGGTCTTGATCAGCAGGGCGAGCACCAGCGCGATGCCGACGAGGAGGGGCAGCTCCTTCCAGAAGGACCGCTGCTTCTTGGGGGCCCTGCCGGTCCCGCCCGTCCCGTCGTCGTGCGGCGTCCCGCCGCCGTGCGACCCCTCGTCACCCGTCACGTTGCCACCCGTCACGTCGTCAGCCCCGGCCTCGTCGGCCCTCTTCTCGGGCCCATCGTGTCCGGATCGTGCGCCGACGGCCAAATCCCCCACATCCACTCCTCAGTCCGTGCGAACGCCCGTCCCCGAACAGGGACAGGCCCACCACTCCCATAACGAGCAGAAGTTCCGCAGGGGTCGGGAGCCCGGGCAATCCGTTCAGATTCCGCTGGGACACACTATGCGACGCACCGGGCGCGGCACCGGAACCGGCACTGCCGTCCGGCACTCCGGCGAAGGTCCCCCGCTCCTCCAGCGTCCGCCAGTGGCCGACGGGCCAGACGATCACCACGGCGCGCCCCACGACCTGGTCCTCCGCGATGGTGCCGTGGTCCTTCTCGTCCAAGTGGAAACGGGAGTCGGCCGAGTCGGAGCGGTGGTCGCCGAGGACGAAGATCCGGCCCTCGGGGACCTTCACCTCGAAGGGGATGGTGGACGGCGCGTTCCCCGGATGCAGGTACGGCTCGTCCAGCGGTACGCCGTTGACGGTGAGCCGCCCGTCCTCGCCGCAGCAGCGGACGGTGTCGCCGCCGACGGCCACGACCCGCTTGATGAGGTCCTGCTCGTCGGCCGAGGGCAGGAGTCCGATGAAGGTCAGGGCCTGCTTGGCCTGCTTGATGCCGACGGGGTCGTCGGCGGGCGGCACGGGGTCCTGGTGGAGCCAGTTGCCGGGGTCCTTGAAGACGACGACGTCGCCGCGCTGCGGGCGGGAGCCGAACCAGGGGGTGAGCTTGTCGACGAGCACCCGGTCCTGGATCTGGATCGTCCGCTCCATGGAGCCGGAGGGGATGACGAACGCCTGGACGAGGAAGGTCTTGAGGACGAGGGCGATGAGCACGGCGACCGTGACCAGGATCGGGATCTCCCGGATCGCGGAGCGCCGGCGGCGCCGCTTGACCTTGCGGGCGAGCTTGCGGCGTTCGGCCCGTCCGGGCAGTACGGCGCCCTGCTCGGGTGCGTGGGCGGCCCCGCCGGCCGGCCGGCCCCGGCTACCCACGGGGCCCCGCCCCGCCGCCGGTCCCGCCGTCCCCTGATCCCGCCGTTCCGCCGCCCCCGGGTCCCGTTCCGCCGCCGGCCCCCGGTCCCGTCGGGTGTCCGCCGGCCGGTGGCGCCGGTACGGCGTCGAAGGCGTCCGTGTCCGCCACGCCGCTCCAGCGGCCGAAGGGCCAGACGATCCAGTCGGCGCGGCCCACGACCCTGTCGACGGGGACCATGCCGCCGCCGGGGCTGCCCAGGTGGTCGCGGGAGTCGCTGGACTGGCTGCGGTGGTCGCCCATGACCCAGAGCCTGTCCGCGGGGACGACGATGTCGAAGGGGACGCCGGAGGGCGGATCACCGGGCATCAGGTACCGCTCCACGACGGTGACGCCGTTGACGGTGAGCCGGCCGTCCTTGTCGCAGCAGACGACCCGGTCGCCGCCGGTACCGACGACCCGCTTCACGAAGTCGGTCTCTGCGGGCTCCGCGAGCCCGAGGGCGGCGGCCCCGTCGCGCAGCAGACCGGTGACGGGGTCGCCCCCGGCCTCCTCGCGCACGAAGGACCCCGTGCCGTCGAAGACGACGACGTCACCGCGGCGCGGCTCGTCCCCGAAGCGGTACGCCAGTTTGTTCACCAGGATCCGGTCGCCGACCCGGAGCGTCGGTTCCATGGAGCGGCTGGGGATCAGGAACGGCTGGGCCACGAAGTGGCTCAGGAGCAGCAGGAAGGCCACACAGGCGGCGCCCAGGAGGGCCGTGCGCCGCCAGGAGGGCGCGCCCTCGGAGGAGCCGGAAACCACGGCGGAGTCCTCGGAGTCCCCGGAAACGCGCGCGGAGCGCGGCCCTTCCTCCGTACCGGAATCCCCGTCGGGGTCCGTGTCGGAAGAGGGGCCGCGCTCCGTGTGCTGTGCTTCGGTGTCCATCGCCGGGCAAGCCTATCCGGCCTGTCTGTGAGGGAAACCGGAAGCGCGGTGCGTGCCGGGAGCCGGGGCTCAGCGGTCGCGCTTCTCCTTGATCTTGGCGGCCTTGCCGCGCAGCTCGCGGAGGTAGTAGAGCTTGGCGCGACGGACGTCACCGCGGGTCACGAGCTCGATCTTCTCGAAGATCGGGCTGTTGACCGGGAAGGTGCGCTCGACGCCGACGGAGAACGAGACCTTGCGGACCGTGAAGGTCTCGCTGACGCCCGAGCCCTGGCGGCGGATGACGACGCCCTTGAACTGCTGGATGCGGGAGCGGTTGCCCTCGATGACGCGGACGTGCACGTTGACGGTGTCGCCCGGGCGGAAGGCGGGGAGGTCGGAGCGGAGCGAAGCCGCGTTGACCTGGTCGAGCAGGGAGGCCATGGAGGTCTCTTTCCTCGCTGATGCCACAGGTCATCAGCGGTACGTTCGAAATGGTTTCAAGGACCGTCCGCTCCTGGCGGCGTCGTTCCCCCTGTGGCAGGGGCGCGCGCCGGACGGACGGCAGCGGCCTATTCTTCCACGCCCTCGACCCTGCGCCAAAATCGGCCGCCGGGCTCGGGGGCCCACCCCATCATCGAGAGGATCTCCCGGTCCTTCTTGTCGAAGGCGGCCGGGTCGCAGCGCTCGATGAGGTCGGGCCGGTGGGCGGCGGTGCGGCGGAAGGCCTCGTCGCGCCGCCAGCGGGAGATCTTCCCGTGGTGGCCGCTGAGGAGGACGTCGGGGATGCCCCGGCCGCGCCACTCGGGGGGCTTGGTGTAGACGGGGCCCTCCAGGAGGTTGGCCATGGCCCCGGGGGCGAAGGAGTCGTCCCGGTGGGACTCGGCGTTGCCCAGGACGCCGGGCAGGAGGCGGGCGACGGCCTCGGTGACGACGAGGACGGCGGCCTCGCCGCCGGCCAGGACGTAGTCGCCGATGGAGACCTCGTAGACCGGCATCCGGGTCGCGTACTCGTCCACGACCCGGCGGTCGATGCCCTCGTAGCGGGCCGGGGTGAAGATCAGCCAGGGCCGCTCGGAGAGTTCGACGGCCAGCTCCTGGGTGAAGGGGCGGCCGCTGGGGGTGGGGACGACGAGGACGGGGCCGTGGGCGCCGGACTCGTAGCCGTCGGCGAGCGTCTGGTCGAGCGCGTCGCCCCAGGGTCCGGTCTTCATGACCATGCCGGGGCCGCCGCCGTACGGGGTGTCGTCGACCGTGTTGTGCCGGTCGTACGTCCACGCGCGCAGGTCGTGGACGTGGACGTCGAGCTGTCCGCGCGCGCGTGCCTTGCCGACGAGGGAGACGTTCAGCGGTTCGAGGTACTCGGGGAAGATCGTGACGACGTCGAGCCTCACGCGTCCCCCTCACGGGACTCGTCGCCGGACTCCTCGGCGGACCCGTCGCCGGACTCCTCGGCCGACCCGTCCTCGCCGGACCCGCCCTCGGTCTCCTCGCGGGAGGAGGCGATCTCGGCGCGGTCGTCGATGAGGCCGGGCGGCGGGTCGATCACGGCCCGCTGCTCCTCCAGGTCGATCTCGGTGACGATCTCCCCGACGAAGGGGATCATCAGCTCGGTGCCGTCGGGGCGTTCGACGATGAAGAGGTCCTGGGACGGCAGGTGGGAGATCTCGGTGATCCGCCCGATCTCGGTGCCGTCGGCGAGGACGACGTCGAGGTCGATCAGCTGGTGGTCGTAGTACTCGTCCTCCTCCTCGGGCATCTCCGTGGGGTCGACCTCGGCGATGAGGAGGGTGTTGCGCAGCGCCTCGGCGCCGGTGCGGTCGCGGACGCCCTCGAAGCGCAGCAACAGGCGGCCGCTGTGGACGCGGCCGGTCTCGATGGTCAGCGGCCCGGTGGAGGCCGGGTCGGTGAGCAGGACGGCGCCGGGGCCGAGCCTGAGCTCGGGCTCGTCCGTGCGCACCTCGACGGTGACCTCGCCCTTGATGCCGTGGGCGCGCCCGATCCGCGCGACTACCAACTGCACTGCTTCATCTCTCCTGTCACACGGCTCGTACGACAACGGGCCGGGGCGGGCTCGTAAGCCCTCCCCGGCCCGTGCCGGCACAACTCAAGGTGATGCTGCCGAACTTCTCAGCGGACCTGGTCCACGTCGACGAGGTCGACCCGGATCCCGCGGCCGCCGATGGCCCCCACGACGGTGCGCAGCGCACGCGCGGTGCGGCCGTTGCGGCCGATCACCTTGCCGAGGTCGTCGGGGTGGACCCGGACCTCCAGCACGCGGCCCCGGCGCAGGGTGCGCGAGGCGACCTGCACCTCGTCGGGGTTGTCGACGATGCCCTTCACGAGGTGCTCGAGAGCCTCCTCGAGCATGATCAGGCCTCGGTCGACTCGGTGGACGCGGCCTCGGCCTCGTCCGCCTTCTTGTCGGCCTTCTTGGCCTTCGGGGTGATGGCCTCACCCTTGTCGTCGCCGCCCTCGAGGGTCTTCGCGAACTCGTCGAACGAGGCGCGCTTCGCCTCCTTGGTGGCGGGGACGAGCAGCGCCTTCTCGGGGGCCGGGAGGCCCTTGTGCTTCTGCCAGTCGCCGGTGAGCTTCAGGATGGCGAGGACCGGCTCGGTCGGCTGGGCGCCGACGGACAGCCAGTACTGCGCGCGCTCGGAGTCGACCTCGATACGCGACGGGTTGTACGTCGGGTGGTAGAGGCCGATCTCCTCGATCGCACGACCGTCGCGGCGGGTGCGCGAGTCGGCGACGACGATGCGGTAGTGCGGCTGGCGGATCTTACCGAGGCGCTTGAGCTTGATCTTGACTGCCACTGGAGTGGTGTCTCCTGGTCTATGACGTGGTTGGGCACTTGAGATGCCACGTGGGGTTGCGGTACTCGGATGCCCGATGGACGCGTCAGCCGGAGGAGAGAGGGGTCCTGTGCGACTGTCGAGTACAGCTAGCCATTGTGCCACACGTCGCGGGGTCAGTTGGCGGCGCCCACCGTCTCCGGGATGCGGAAGGGCTTGCCGCAGCCGCCGCAGACGATCGGGGCCTGGGCCAGCACCGACGGGACCACGCGCACGTTGCGCCCGCAGTCGCAGACGGCCTTGACCCGCACGCCGCCGCCCGAGGAACCGTGCCGGGCGGCCGGTCCGCGGAAGGACCGCTTGGTGTCGGCGGCCGTGGCGACCGTGTGGGCCTTGAGGGCGCGGTGCAGCCGTTCGATGGTGGGCCGGTAGCGCCGCCTGGCCTCCGCGTTGAGCGTGACCAGGGAGAAGCCGCTGCTGGCGTGCGGCTCCTCGGGGTGGTCGAGGCCCATTTCCTCGGCGATCGCGAGGAAGCGGCGGTTGTGGTAACGGCCGGCGCGGGAGGTGTCGCGGACGCCTCTGGCGGCGGCGATGCCGTGGACCGCCTCGTGGAGGAGTCGTTCGAAGGAGAGTTCCGCGCCACAGGCGGACGAGGACTCTCCGATGAGGGATTCGGGCGCGGCAAGATCGGGCAGCTCGGGGTGGTGCCGCTGAATGTCGGCCCACGCCTGTGCCAGCTCTGCGGCGAGAACAGGTGGTGTCGTGCTCACGTCGGGTACAACGAGCCGGAGCGCCCCCGGGTTCCATTCCGGGGCATCCCAAATATTTTGCACTTACCAGTCAGTTGCCCTTGATGCGTCCCGACGAGGGCCAGTGCGCCGAACTGCGGAGAAGCCACGCGGGACGTCGCAAGCTCGTACGTAGCGGCGCATACGCCCCGGCGCGTACACCGGCTACGCGCGCCCCCGAATCCGGAGGTCCCGCGCACGCGCGCCCCGCCGTCCGAGGGACCCGGAACGGGCGCGAAGTGTTGCGGGGACATTACCGGGTGCGCGTGCGCGGGCGCACACCGCCCCTCCCCCGGACGAATCGGTCCGCCCCGACCACTGGACGCGGCCCCGGATGCGCAGTTCCCTGACTACGGGGGGCTGTCGTCCGAGCACTGATTGGGGCGCTTTTCCATGACACCTACGCTCGTCCCGCACCACCCCGCGCGCGACTGGGCCGAGATCCAGGAACGGATGCTCGTCCCCCTCTACGAGGCGGTGTACGACCGCCTCGGCGTGGGCGGGAACTCCCGGGTCCTCGGCCTGGGCTGCGGCTCGGGCCTGGCCCTCCTGATGGCGGCCGCGCGGGGCGCCCGGGTGGCCGGCGCGGACCGGGACCACGCGCGCGTGGAGCTGGCCAGGGAGCGGCTCCCGGAGGACGTCGCCGTCACCGACGGACCGCCGGAGTGCGCCCCGTACGACGTGGTCACGGCCTTCCACGCGACGGACGGTCTGCTCCCGGAGCTGGTGGCGGTCACCCGTACGGCCCAACCGGGCACGACCGTGGTGCTCGCCGGCTGGGGGCCGCCGGAGCGGTGCGCCACGGAGCCGGTCCTGCGGGTCGCGGCCCGGCTCGCGGACCGCCGCCCGGCGGCCGGCCCCGGACCCGACCTGGACGCGCTCGCGGCCGCGGCGGGGCTGCTGCCGACCGGTTCCGGCCGGGTCGCCTGCCCCTTCGGCTACGCCGACGAGGGCAGCGCGCTGCGGGGGCTCCTGTCGACGGGCGCCTTCGACGAGGCGGTCCGGGCGACGGACCCCTCCCAGGTGGAGAAGGAGATCGAGGAGGCGCTCGCCCCGTACGTCCGCCCGGACGGGACGGTGTGGATGCCGAACGTCTTCCGGTACGTGATCACCCGCACGCCCTGAGCCCCGTACGCGCCCCCGGGGAAGCGCCCCGTCACGCCCCCGGCCGCTCCGGGTTCGGGCCCACGCCCGGCTCGGGGGCCGGGACCGGGCGGGTGATGCCCGCCGCCCGGTAGGCCGCGTCCTCCTCCAGGGTCTCGTTCGCCAGGAGGGCCTCGGCCAGGGCGTCCAGCTTGTCCCGGTGGTCGTCCAGCCGCCGCAGGGCGACCTCGTAGCACTCGTCGACGATCCGCCGCATCTCCCGGTCGACGGTGTCGAGGGTCGCGGGGGCAGCCGACAGGCCGTACGCCTGCTGGGCGTCGCTCGGGATGGCGGTGAGCCGGCCGACGCGCTCGCTCATCCCCCACCGCCCCGCCATGCCCCGGGCGATGGTGGTGACCTGCTCCAGGTCGCTCTCGGCGCCGGTGGTGATCACCCCGAAGACGACCTGCTCGGCCGCCATCCCGCCGAGGGCCCCGATGATCCGGCCGCGCAGGTACTCCTCGGTGTAGGCGTACTTGTCGGCGTCCGGGGTCGACAGGGTGACGCCCAGGGCCCGGCCGCGCGGCACGATGGTGATCTTCCGGACCGGGTCGGCGCCGGGCTGGAGCATCCCGAGCAGGGCGTGGCCGCTCTCGTGGTACGCGGTCCGCCGCCGCTCCTCCTCCGGCATCACCAGGGGCCGCTCCGCACCGAGCTGGACCTTCTCCAGGGCGTCGGACAGATCGGACTGGGTGACGGCCCGCTGGTCGCGCTTGACCGCGAGGAGCGCGGCCTCGTTGGCGAGGTTGGCGAGCTCCGCGCCGGTCATGCCGGGGGTCGTCCGGGCCACCTGCTCCAGGTCGACGTCCTTGGCCAGCGGGATCTCCCGGGTGTGGATCCGCAGGATGGCCTCGCGGCCGCCCCGGTCCGGCGGGTTGACGTGGACGATCCGGTCGAAGCGGCCGGGCCGGGTGAGGGCGGGGTCGAGGACGTCGGCGCGGTTGGTGGCGGCGAGGACGATGACCCCCTCGGAGCCGGTGAAGCCGTCCATCTCCGTGAGGATCTGGTTGAGGGTCTGCTCGCGCTCGTCGTGGCCGCCCATTCCGGAGCCGCCGCCCCGGGCCCGGCCGATGGTGTCGATCTCGTCGATGAAGACGATCGCCGGGGCGACCTTGCGGGCCTCGGCGAACAGCTCCCGCACCCGGGAGGCGCCCACGCCCACGATCATCTCGATGAACCCGGAGGCGGAGGCCGAGAAGAACGGCACCCCGGCCTCGCCCGCGACGGCCCGCGCGAGGAGCGTCTTGCCGGTGCCGGGAGGCCCGGCCAGGAGGACGCCCCGGGGCATCTTGGCGCCCATCGCCCGGTAGGCGTCCGGGTTCTTGAGGAAGTCGACGACGTCGTTCAGCTCGCCCTCGACCTCGTCGATGCCGGCGACGTCCGCGAAGGTGGTGCGCTTCCCGGTCTCCAGCTCGACCGGCTTGGGCGGCTGCTTGCGGCCCAACATGCCGCCGGCGCCGCCCATGCCCGCGCTCATCCGGCGGGCGATGAACACCCAGAGCAGGACGAGCAGCAGCATCGGGGCGAGCGAGAGGAGCAGGTTGGCGAGGAAGCTGCGCTCCTGGACGACCGGCTCGGCGGTGACGACGACGTTCTGCTTGGTGAGCTGGGCCCAGAGGTCGTCGTCGGCGAAGGCGGGCCGCTGGGTGGTGAACTTGGTGTAGTCGCCCTTGCCGTCGGGAACGGGCCGCTTCTCCTTCAGCTGCCCCTGGATCGCGTCGCCCTTGGAGTAGATCTTGGTGACGTTCCCGGCGGCGACCTGCTTGTCGAACTCGGTGTACGAGATCGTCGGACCGTCGCCGTCGTTGAAGAACGACAGGACGATGTTGGTGAGCAGGTACACCGCGAGGGCGGTGAGGATCAGTCCGCCCCAGCCGCCCGGCATCCGCTTCTTCGGCGACGGGGGCGGCGGGGCCCCTTCCGAGCGCCAGGGCTGATCGGTCCGCTCGCGCGGGGGTGCGGGGTCGGCCACGTGACTCTCCTCGGGGCGGCAGTGGCCCCAGTATCGAAGAGCGGGAGGAACCGGGCATCGCGGGCGGTCCGGAGGGATGAAAAGGGGCCCGGGGCGGTTTCCCGCCGCCCCGGGCCCCCCTCGTACGGGTCGTACGGGATGTCAGCCCATGAACTTCTTGAACTCGTCCGGCAGCTCGAAGTCCTTCGGGGTCTGGCCCGCCCCGGGCAGGCCGAAGGCGCCGCCCTGCTGGGCCTGCTCGCGGCGCTCGGCCGCGGCCTGCTCCTCGGCCTTCCGCTTCATCGGGTTGCCGCTCTTGCGCTTGCCCTTGGCCTGCTTGACCTGCTTCTTCTGCCGGCCGGGGCCGCCGCCCATGCCGGGGATGCCGGGCATACCGGGAAGGCCGCCGCCCTGGGCCATGCGGGACATCATCTTGCGGGCCTCGAAGAACCGCTCGACCAGACCCTTGACCGCGCTGACCTCGACGCCGGAGCCCTTGGCGATGCGGGCGCGGCGGGAGCCGTTGATGATCGTCGGGTCCTGGCGCTCGCCGGGGGTCATCGACTTGATGATGGCGGCCGTGCGGTCGACGTCCTTCTCGTCGATGCTGTTGATCTGGTCCTTCATCTGGGCCATGCCGGGCAGCATCCCGAGCAGCTTCGAGATGGAGCCCATCTTGCGGACCTGCTCCATCTGGGCCAGGAAGTCGTCGAGCGTGAACTCCTGGCCCTTCTTCGACGCGAGCTTCGAGGCCATCTTGGCGGCCTCTTCCTCGTCGAAGGTCTGCTGGGCCTTCTCGATGAGGGAGAGCATGTCGCCCATGCCGAGGATGCGGGACGCCATGCGGTCCGGGTGGAACGCGTCGAACTCGTCCAGCTTCTCGCCGTTGGAGGCGAACATGATCTGCTTGCCGGTGACGTGCGCGATGGAGAGCGCGGCACCGCCGCGGGCGTCGCCGTCGAGCTTGGAGAGCACGACGCCGTCGAAGCCGACGCCGTCGCGGAAGGCCTCGGCGGTGTTGACCGCGTCCTGGCCGATCATGGCGTCGACGACGAAGAGGATCTCGTCGGGCGACGTCGCGTCCCTGATGTCCGCGGCCTGCTGCATCAGCTCCTGGTCGATGCCGAGGCGGCCTGCGGTGTCGACGATGACGACGTCGTAGAGCTTGGTGCGCGCGTACTCGATGGAGTCCTTGGCGACCTGGACCGGGTCGCCGACGCCGTTGCCCGGCTGGGGGCCGTAGAAGGCCACGCCGGCGCGGTCGGCGACGACGGAGAGCTGGTTGACGGCGTTGGGGCGCTGGAGGTCGCAGGCGACGAGCAGCGGGGAGTGGCCCTGGCCCTTGAGCCAGAGGCCGAGCTTTCCGGCGAGAGTGGTCTTGCCGGCGCCCTGGAGACCGGCGAGCATGATCACGGTCGGCGCGGTCTTGGCGAACCGGAGGCGGCGGGTCTCGCCGCCCAAGATCCCGACCAGCTCATCGTTGACGATCTTGATGACCTGCTGGCTCGGGTTCAGGGCCTTGGAGACCTCGGCACCGAGGGCCCGCTCCTTGACGTTCCGGATGAACGCGCGCACGACCGGCAGGGCGACGTCGGCCTCGAGGAGGGCGATACGGATTTCCCGGGCCGCGCTGTCGATGTCCTGCTCGGAAAGGCGACCCTTGCCCCGGAGGCTCTTGAAGGTCGCGCTCAGGCGGTCGGAGAGAGTATCGAACACGGCGCTCGTCGGTCCTTGAGGTCGGGGGCGGGGAATCGCCCTCCAGGGTATCCGGCCCCGCGAAGAAAACGTCCCCGCCCATCGGGAACCGGTGGGCGGGGGCCACGTCCCCGGGTCACCCCAGCGCCGTCTCCAGCGCCCTCGCCAGGTCCACCGCCTCCTCCGGCGGCAGCAGGGAGCCGTCCGGCCGGGTCACGTACAGGGTGTCGACGGCGTTGGCGCCCAGGGTGGAGACGTGGGCGCTGCGTACCCGTACCGCCGCCCCCTCCAGGGCGCGGCCGATGCGGTGGAGGAGGCCGGGGGCGTCCTGGGCGCGGACCTCGATGACGGTGGCGAGGCGGGAGTCGGCGGCGGCGACGGTGACGCGGGGCGGCGGGGCGGTGAGGCCCCGGCGCCGGGGGTAGGCGGCCTCGCGTTCGGCGAGGCGGGCGGGGATGTCGAGGGAGCCGTCGAGGGCGCGGACGAGGTCGGCGCGGAGCCGGGCGGCCTCGGGCAGGGAGCCGTACTCGGCGGCGACGCGCCAGTCGAGGACGAGGACGGAGCCGGTGCCGAGTCCGGTGGGGAGGTCGACGGCCCGCAGGTCGGCGGCGCGGACGGTGAGGCGGTGCAGGGCGAGGACGCCGGCGACGGCGGGCAGGACGCCGGGCCGGTCGGGCAGGGCGATGACGAGTTCGACGCCGACGGGCTCGGGGGCGGGGGCGTCGGGGTCGGCCGCGTGCTCGTCCCGGGTGTGGAGGGCGAGGACGGGTTCGCCGGTGCGCAGGGCCTCGATGGCGAGGCGTTCCTGTTCGGCGCTGGGGGCGGCGGCCTCGGGGTCGGGCAGGGGTTCGCCCGCGAGGACGCCCGCGACCCGCTTGACCAGGTCGGCGACGAGCGAGGCGCGCCAGGAGGACCAGGCGGCGGGGCCGGTGGCGAGGGCGTCGGCCTCGGTGAGGGCGTGCAGGAGTTCCAGGGTGCCGAGGGTGCCGACGGCGGTGGCGACGGCCTGGACGGTGGCGGGGTCGTCGAGGTCGCGCCGGGTGGCGGTCTCGACGAGGAGCAGGTGGTGGCGGACGGCGGTGGCGACGACGCCGGTGTCGGTGCGGTCGAAGCCGATGCGGGCGGCGAGGTCGCGGGCGATGGTCTCGCCGGCGACGGAGTGGTCGCCGGGCCAGCCCTTGCCGATGTCGTGGAGGAGGGCGGCGACGAGGAGGAGGTCGGGGCGGCCGACGCGGCGGGTGAGCGAGGCGGCGCGGACGGCGGTCTCGACGAGGTGGCGGTCGACGGTCCAGGTGTGGACGGGGTTGCGCTGGGGGCGGCAGCGGACGCGTTCCCAGTCGGGGAGCAGCCGGGTGACGATCCCCTCGGCCTCCAGGGCCTCCCAGACGGGGACGGTGGCCTCTCCGGCGCCGAGGAGGGTGACGAGTTCCTCGCGCGCCTCGGCGGGCCAGGGCACGGGGAGGGGTTTGGCGGTGGCGGCGAGGTGGCGTACGGCGTGCGGGGAGAGCGGCAGGCCGGACTGGGCGGCCGCGGCGGCGGCCCGCAGGGGCAGGACGGGGTCGCGTTCGGGCTTGGCGGTGCGGGCGAGGACGACCTCGCCGTCCATCTCGACGACGCCCTCGGCGAGCGGGGTGCGCTCGATCGGGGGCTTGCCGCCGGACCGTCCCAGGAGGGACCGGAGGCGGGGGCGGGCCGAGCGGGCCTTGAGGACGCGGTTGACCTCGCGCCAGGTGACGTCGGTGGCGTACGAGATGGTCCGGGCGGCCTCGTACACCTCGCGGAGGAGGGTGTCGGCGTCGAGGAGGCCGAGTTCGGCGGCGACGGCGTCCTGTTCCTGGAGGGCGAGCCGGTCGGTGGCGCGGCCGGTGGCCAGGTGGAGGGCGTCGCGGGTGTCGAGGAGGCGGCGGCGGGCGCGGTCGAGGCCTTCGCGGGGGGCGTCGGCGAGCCAGGAGGCGGCGACGGCGCGGAGGGCCTGGGCGTCGCGCAGTCCGCCGCGGGCCTCCTTGAGGTCGGGTTCGAGGAGGAACTGGAGCTCGCCCGCGCGTTCGGCGCGTTCGCGGCAGAGTTCGTCGAGTTCGGGGAGGCGTTTGGGCGCCTGGTTGCGCCAGTCGGCGAGGACGGTGGTGCGCAGGGCGGCGACGAGGCCGGCGTCTCCGGCGAGGGGCCGGGCGTCGAGGAGGCCGAGGTGGACCTTGAGGTCCTCGGCGGCGGTGGCGCGGGCTTCGGCGGGGGTGCGGACGGAGTGGTCGAGGGCGAGGCCGAGGTCCCAGACGGGGTACCAGATCCGGTCGGCGAGGGCGGCGATGGCGGCCTTGTCGGCGGTGCCGTCGTGGAGCAGGACCAGGTCGAGGTCGCTGCGGGGGGAGAGTTCGGAGCGGCCGTAGCCGCCGACGGCGACGAGGGCGGTGCCGCGGGGCGGCGCGGCGGCGGCGAAGAGGGCGGCCAGCCAGTCGTCGGTGAGGCGGGCGAGGGCGGTACGGCGCGGCGGCCCGGACCGCTCCTTCTCGTGGAGGAGGAGCAGCCGGGCCGCCGCGTAGCCGCCGGGTCCCGCGTCTTCGTTCTCTGCGCTGACTTCGAGGTTCGTCACCCGGCGGCTCCTCACGTGTTCCCTACAGTGCGTCCGGACCGCGCTCGCCGGTGCGGACCCGTACGGCGGTCTCGACCGGCACGCTCCACACCTTGCCGTCTCCGATCTTGCCGGTTCGGGCGGCCTTGACGACGACGTCGACGAGCTGTTCGGCGTCCTCGTCCTCGACGAGGACCTCGATGCGGATCTTGGGGACCAGGTCGACGGTGTACTCGGCGCCCCGGTAGACCTCGGTGTGGCCGCGCTGGCGGCCGTAGCCGCTGGCTTCGGTGACGGTGAGGCCGTGGACGCCGAACGCCTGGAGGGCCTCCTTGATCTCGTCGAGCCGGTGCGGCTTCACGACCGCGGTGATGAGCTTCATGCGTCCACCTTCTTGTTCTCCGTGACGGCCGGGGCGGGGGCGGCGGTGGTGCGGGAGGAGGTGCCGCCGCCGGCGCCGCTGAAGTCGTACGCGGTCTCGGCGTGCTCGACCTGGTCGATGCCGGAGACCTCGTCGTCCTCGCTGACCCGCATCCCGATGGTCTTGTCGACGATCAGGGCGAGGAGCGCGGAGACGATCAGAGAGTAGGCGAGGACCGCGAAGACGCCGACGGCCTGCTTGCCGAGCTGCTCCAGGCCGCCGCCGTAGAAGAGGCCCTTGGCGTCGGACTGGACGCCGCCGGTGGCGAAGAAGCCGACGAGGAGGGAGCCGACGACACCGCCGACGAGGTGGACGCCGATGACGTCGAGGGAGTCGTCGTAGCCGAACTTGTACTTGAGGCCGACGGCCATGGCACAGAGGAGGCCGGCGACGACGCCGACGGCGATGGCGCCGAGGGGGCTGACGGAGCCGCCCGCGGGGGTGATGGCGACGAGGCCGGCGACCGCGCCGGAGGCGGCGCCGAGGGTGGTGAAGGAGCCGTGGCGGATCTTCTCGTACGCGAGCCAGGCGAGCATGGCGGCGGCGGTGGCGATCTGGGTGTTGATGAACATCACGGCGCCCACGCCGTCGTCGTTGCCGAGCCAGGAGCCGGCGTTGAAGCCGAACCAGCCGAACCAGAGGAGCGCGGCGCCGAGCATCACCAGCGGGAGGCTGTGCGGGCGCATCGGGTCCTTCTTGAAGCCGATGCGCTTGCCGATGACGAGGATGACGCCGAGGGCGGCGGCGCCGGCGTTGATGTGGACGGCCGTGCCGCCGGCGAAGTCGATGACGCCCATCTCGAAGAGCCAGCCGCCGGAGCCCCAGACCCAGTGGGCGACGGGGAAGTACACGACGGTGACCCAGAGGGCGATGAAGAGGGCCCAGGCGGTGAACTTGACCCGGTCGGCGAGGGCGCCGCTGATGAGGGCGGGGGTGAGGATCGCGAACATCAGCTGGAAGGCGGCGAAGACGAACACGGGGATGGTGTAGCCGTCCCAGAGTTCGGTGACGCCGATGCCGCTGAGGCCGACGTAGTCGGAGGACCAGCCGACGATCGAGCCGACGTCGGTGCCGAAGGCGATGCTGAAGCCGTAGAGCACCCACAGGATCGTGACGATCCCGAGGCTGATGAAACTCATCATCAGCATGTTGAGGGTGGACTTGACGCGGACCATGCCTCCGTAGAAGAAGGCGAGTCCCGGGGTCATCAGCATGACCAGGGCGGAGCAGATGAGCATGAACCCGGTGTTGGCGGCGGACAGCGCGGGGGCGTCTGCGGCCAGGGTCGTGATGGCTGGTGCCATCGGCGTCTCCTCGTCGTCGGTACGGCCTGTGCGGGGCGGGGCCGGAGAGCGGCCGGCCGTGAGGGGTGGCCGGTTATGGGCCAGAGATTCGCGCAGCGCGGTTTCCGGCGGTGCCGCTCGATGTTTCGGAGCCGTGACGAAGGGGTGGGGCGTGTTACGTGACCGTGAACACGCGGGTCACGGGCAGGTAACGGCGTACTCTCCGCGCGGACGGCGCCGGGCGGGCGGCCGGTGCGGGGCGGGGAACGCGAACCGGCCGCGTCGGCGTCCGTGTGTCCGTGCGGCGGGGGAGCCGGGTCGGGCAGTACGGGACGTCCGGCGCGGCCGGGGTCCTGGCGGGCCCTCCGGGGCCCGGGCGGGGGGGGTCAGACGGCTTCGGCGGCCTCGGGGAGGAGCTGGGCGAGCCGGTCGGTGAGCTGGACGACCTCGGCGACGTCGCCGAAGCCCCGGGCCGCGTGGTCGACGGTCTTGCGGAGCCGGGTGTTGACCCGCTCGGAGCGGATGCTGCGGGCGACGCCGAGGGCCTTCTCGGCGAGGACGACGGACTGCTCGGGCTCGCGCTTGAGGAGGTGGACGGTGGCCAGACCGATCAGGTTGAGGGCGTACGACCGCTGGTGGTCGGCGTCCTTCTCGAAGAGCTCGACGGCCCGCTCCATGAGGGGTTCGGCGAGCGAGGCGTAGGTCGGGGAGCGGCCCGCGACGTAGGCGAGGTCGCGGTAGGAGTGGGAGTTCTCGCCGTTGAGCTCGGCCTCGGAGAAGAACCGGATCCAGTCGGGCTCGGGCTCCCCTTCCAGGCCGACGTCGGCGAAGGTGTCCTCGGCCATCCGGACGGCCCGCTTGCACTTGGAGGGCTGGCCCATGTTGGCGTAGGCGCGGGCCTCCATCGCATACAGCATGGCCTGGGTGCGGGCGGTGGCGCAGTCCCGGCTGCCGTACTGGGCGAGGTGGATGAGTTCGAGGGCGTCGTCGGGCCGGCCGAGGTGGATCATCTGGCGGCTCATGGACGACAGGATGTACGAGCCGAGGGGCTTGTCGCCGGCCTCCTTGGCGGCGTGCAGGGCGAGCACGAAGTACTTCTGGGCGGTGGGCTGGAGGCCGACGTCGTAGCTCATCCAGCCGGCCAGCTCGGCGAGTTCGGCGGCGCAGGTGAAGAGGCGCTTGGAGACGTCGGCCGGGTGCGGTTCCTGGAGGAGGTCGGTGACCTCGTGGAGCTGTCCGACGACGGCCTTGCGGCGCAGTCCTCCGCCGCACTGGGCGTCCCACTTGCGGAACATCGCGGTGGTGGACTCCAGGAGGTTGAGCTCGACCTCGGAGAGCCGGTGCGGGCGGCGGGCGTCGGCGAGGGGGGTGGGGCGCTCGGCCTCGCCCGTCGGGGTGGGGACGAGCCAGCGCTGCATCGGTTCGATGAGGGAGGGTCCCGCGGCGAGGGAGAGGGAGGAGCCGAGGAAGCCCCGGCGGGCGAGCATGAGGTCGCTGCGGGAGAACTCGCTGAGCAGGGCGACGGTCTGGGGACCGGCCCAGGGGAGGTCGACCCCGGAGACGGACGGCGACTGGTGGGCGGCGCGCAGGCCGAGGTCCTCGACGGCGACGACGGATCCGAAGCGCTCGGAGAACAGCTCGGAGAGGATCCGCGGGATGGGCTCGCGGGGCTGCTCGCCGTCGAGCCAGCGGCGCACGCGCGAGGTGTCGGTGGAGATGTGGTGCGCGCCCATCTGGCGCGCCCTGCGGTTCACCTGGCGCGCCAGTTCGCCCTTGGACCAGCCGCTGCGCACGAACCACGAGCCCAGCTGCTCGTTCGGGCGCTTGCCGGCAGTCGTACCGTCTGCGCCGTTGCCGCCCACTGGAACGCCCCCATCCACCTGATTGCCTGTCGTGCGAACCCTTATCAGAATGCCGTGTCTCGCGGCATCCGTCCGGCGTTCGCACTCCTTCGAACTGGAAACCGGGTTGCCACCGGCATACCCACGGGTGCAGTGCGCCCCACGGTTCGAGTACCGAAAGTAATCCTACGATCACCCCTCTACGAGGGGGATTCAAGAAACGCCACCATTCGCCACCCCTTCGAATGAACCCGCCACCCGTGGAACGCGCTTCACTTGACATGCGACGAACCGGAGTCGGCGGACGGATGCGCGGAGAGGCGCGTGTTCCGGCCCGCACCACCCCCCGCACGACCGTGCGCCACCCTCGGCGACAGAGCGTGACGGGGAGTGATGGAGGTGCTCCCGGTCGTAACCACCGGCGCGCTCGACCCGTTGGAGGGGACATGGGTTTCACGATCGGCGGCATTCGTGAGATGCGGTCCGGCGCACGCCGCCGCGTACGCGCCACGGAGTGCACAGCGGTGGCGGAGTACACGGGGCTGTGGGGCTGGGACGTGGTCCCCGGCGCGCGGGCCGTCTCCGGTCAGTGCTCCTGCGGCGATCCGGTGTGCGCGGCCCCCGGGGCGCACCCGCTCTCCTTCGCGGAGCCGGTCCCGGCGGGCGCCGGGCTCGACGACGCGACCAAGGCCTGGTCGGAGTACCCGGGGGCGGCGCTGCTGCTCCCGGTGGGCCGGGCCTTCGACGTGATCGAGGTGGCGGAGGCCGCGGGCCGGCGGGCCCTGGTCCGGCTCGAGCGCATGGGGCTGCCGCTCGGCCCGGTGTGCGCGACCCCGACCGGCCGGGCGCGGTTCTTCGTGGCGCCGGGCGCCGCGGCCGAACTGCCGCAGCTGCTGTACCGGATGGGCTGGGACGACGCCGATCTGGACCTGCACTGTCTGGGCCCCGGCTCCTACGTCACCGCTCCCCCGTCGGACCTGGGCGGCCTCGGGCCGGTGCGCTGGCTGCGGCCGCCGACCCTGGACACGGCGGGCGCGCCGCCGCAGGCGCGGCTGCTGCTGGGGACGCTGGCGTACATCTGCCACCGCACGCACTTCTGACGCCTGCGAGCGCTGTCGGCCCCGTAAGCGCTTATGGCCTTTGTTACGTGTGAAGGGCCCCCGCCGGGGAACGGCGGGGGCCCTTTCATACGGGCGCGTGGGGCGCGGTCAGTCGCCGATCAGGGCGTCGACGAAGGCGCCCGGCTCGAAGGGGGCCAGGTCGTCCGGGCCCTCGCCCAGGCCGATGAGCTTGACCGGGACGCCCAGCTCGCGCTGGACGGCGACGACGATGCCGCCCTTGGCGGTGCCGTCGAGCTTGGTCAGGACGATGCCGGTGATGTCGACGACCTCGGCGAAGACGCGGGCCTGGATCAGGCCGTTCTGGCCGGTGGTGGCGTCGAGGACGAGGAGGACCTCGTCGAGCGGGCCGTGCTTCTCGACGACGCGCTTGACCTTGCCGAGCTCGTCCATGAGGCCGGTCTTGGTGTGGAGGCGTCCCGCGGTGTCGATGAGGACGACGTCGGCGCCCTCCGCGATGCCCTCCTTGACCGCGTCGAAGGCGATCGACGCCGGGTCGCCGCCCTCCGGGCCGCGGATGGTGCGGGCGCCGACGCGCTCGCCCCAGGTCTGGAGCTGGTCGGCGGCGGCGGCGCGGAAGGTGTCGGCGGCGCCGAGGACGACGGACTTGCCGTCGGCGACGAGGACGCGGGCCAGCTTGCCGGTGGTGGTGGTCTTGCCGGTGCCGTTGACGCCGACGACCATGACGACGCCGGGGACGTCCGTGGGGCTCTCGGTCTTCACCGTGCGGTCGAGGTCGGGGCCGAGGAGGGTGATCAGCTCCTCGCGGAGGAGGCCGCGCAGCTCCTCGGGGGTGCGGGTGCCGAGCACCCTCACGCGCTCGCGCAGCCGCTCGACGAGCTCCTGGGTGGGGGCGACGCCGACGTCGGCGGTGAGGAGGGTCTCCTCGATCTCCTCCCAGGTGTCCTCGTCGAGGTGCTCGCGGGACAGGAGCGTGAGCAGCCCCTTGCCGAGCGAGTTCTGGGAGCGCGCGAGGCGGGCCCGGAGCCGTACGAGACGGCCGGCGGTGGGCTCGGGGATCTCGATCACGGGGGCCGGGGGCTCGGCGACGACCGGGTCCTCGACGGCGGTCGGCGTCCCTGTGGCCTCCTCGGCCGTGGGGAGCTCGACCTCCTCGACCGTGCGGCGTGGTTCTTCCCGCGGTGTCTCCGCCTCCTCGCCGACGTGCGGTTCGGCGGGCGGAGCGGTGATGGTCGGCGGGGTGGACGGCGGCTCGGCCGGGGGCAGCTGCTTCTTCTTGCGGCCGCTGACCACGAGCCCGCTCGTCACGGCGACCGCGACGACCAGAGCGATGACTACAGCAAGGATGAGTTCCATAACGGGTCCAGTATGGCGTCACCCCGCGCGCGTCCCCCGTACTCCCCGTGGGGCACGCCCCCGCGCACCGGGCCGGTCCGCCGTTCGGCGGTGCCGGACGCGAGGACCGCCCCGGTCCGGGGCGCGGGCCTCGGAGCGGGGCGGTCTCGATGGACGAGGAGAGGGGCAGCGGGGGTTAGCCCATCTCCTCCAACGCCTTGCCCTTGGTCTCCTTGACGTACCGGAGCACGAAGGGGATCGAGAGCACGGCGAAGACCGTGTAGATGATGTAGGTGCCGGAGAGGTTCCAGTCCGCGAGGGACGGGAAGCTGGCGGTGATGGCCCAGTTGGCGATCCACTGCGCGGAGGCGGCGACGCCGAGGGCGGCGGCGCGGATCCTGTTGGGGAACATCTCGCCGAGGAAGACCCAGACCACCACGCCCCACGAGAGGGCGAAGAAGAGCACGAAGACGTGGGCGGCGACGAGGGCCACGACGCCCTGGGTCTCGGGCAGCTTGCCGTCGACGAGGTCGGCGGAGAAGGCCCAGGCCTCGAAGGCGAGGGCGATCGCCATGCCGACGGAGCCGACGAGGGCGAGCGGCTTGCGGCCGACGCGGTCGACCAGGACCATCGCGATCACGGTGCCGATGATGTTGATGATCGACGTGGTGAACGAGTAGAAGAACGAGCTCGACGGGTCGATGCCGACGGACTGCCAGAGGGTCGCGGAGTAGTAGAACGCGACGTTGATGCCGACGAGCTGCTGGAAGACCGAGAGTCCGATGCCGACCCAGACGATGGGCAGCAGCTTGAAGCGGCTGCCGGTGACGAACAGGTCCCAGAAGGTGGACTTGTGCTCGCGGCGCATGGCCTGCTTGATCTCGTTCACCCGGTGGTCCAGGTTCACGCTCTTGCCCTCGACCTCGGCGAGGACCTCCTTGGCCTTGTCGATCTTGCCGACGGAGATCAGGAAGCGGGGGGACTCGGGGATCGCGAAGGAGAGCAGGCCGTAGAGGAGGGCGGGGACGACCATCACGCCGAGCATCCACTGCCAGGCCTCCAGGCCGCCGATCTTGCCGCGCTGGTCGCCGTCGGCGAGCTGGAGGATGCCGTAGTTGACCAGCTGGGAGATGGCGATGCCGATGACGATGGCGGCCTGCTGGAAGGAGCCGAGCCGGCCGCGGTAGGCGGCGGGGGCGACCTCGGCGATGTAGGCGGGGCCGATGACGGAGGCCATGCCGATGGCGAAGCCGCCGATGATCCGCCAGAAGGCGAGGTCCCAGAGGGCGAAGGGCAGTGCCGAGCCGACGGCGCTGACGGTGAAGAGGACGGCGGCGATCTGCATACAGCGGATGCGGCCGATGCGGTCGGCGATCCGGCCGGCGGTGGCGGCGCCGATGGCGCAGCCGATCAGGGCGATCGCGATGACCTGGGCGAGGGTGCCGGAGCCGATGTCGTACCGGTGGCGGATCGCCTCGACCGCGCCGTTGATGACGGAGCTGTCGTAGCCGAAGAGGAAGCCGCCCATCGCGGCGGAGGCCGTGATGAAGATGACGTGACCGAGGTGGTCCGGGTGGGCGGCGCGGCCTTCGGAGGGCGGCGGCGGGGGCGCCTGCTCAGTGCTGGTCACATGGACTCCTGGATGCTCCGGCAGCGTTGTCGGGGCGTGGGGGGCGAGCCCTTCAAGTGGCGCACAACTTCACGCCGCCCACCACTTGAAGGTAAAAGCAACGTTGCAGAGACTATGCGTTCAAGTTTCGAAGTCAATAGTTCCCCTCCTGTGAATTTGAGGGCAGGGTCGTACCACTTAGGTTCAAGTCTTGAAGGCGACTCGACGGTGGTCGGGAGCGGCGTCGCTACCGCAGCCTTTGGCTGATGACCTTGGATACCCCGTCGCCCTGCATGGAAACGCCGTACAGCGCGTCCGCGACCTCCATGGTCCGCTTCTGGTGCGTGATCACGATCAGCTGCGAGGACTCCTGGAGCTCCTGCATGATCCGGATCAGCCGCTGGAGGTTGGTGTCGTCGAGCGCCGCCTCGACCTCGTCCATCACGTAGAACGGGCTGGGCCTGGCCTTGAAGATGGAGACGAGCAGCGCCACGGCCGTCAGCGAGCGCTCGCCGCCGGAGAGCAGCGAGAGCCGCTTGACCTTCTTGCCCGGCGGGCGGGCCTCCACCTCGACGCCGGTGGTGAGCATGTCGTCCGGGTCGGTGAGGACGAGACGGCCCTCGCCGCCCGGGAAGAGGCGCGAGAAGACGCCTTCGAACTCGCGGGCCGTGTCCCGGTAGGCCTCGGTGAAGACCTGCTCGACGCGCAGGTCCACCTCCTTCACGACCTGAAGCAGGTCGGTCCGGGTCTTCCTCAGGTCCTCCAGCTGCTCCGAGAGGAACTTGTGGCGCTCCTCCAGGGCCGCGAACTCCTCCAGGGCCAGCGGATTCACCTTGCCGAGCTGGTGGTGGGCCCGCTCGGCGGCCTTCAGCCGCTTCTCCTGCTCCGAACGGACGAACGGCCGGGGCGCGGCGGGCTCCGCGCCCTCCTCCCCCTCGACCGCGGGCGGCGGGGGGACGAGCTGGTCGGGGCCGTACTCGGCGACCAGGGCGGCCGGTCCGACGCCGAACTCCTCCAGGGCCTTCGCCTCCAGCTGCTCGATCCGCAGCCGCTTCTCGGCGCCGAGGACCTCGCCCCGGTGGACGGAGTCGGTCAGCTTGTCCAGCTCGGCCTTGAGGTCCCGGCCCCGGGCCCGGGCCGCCGTGAGGCCCCGCTCCCGGTCGGCCCTGGCCGCCTCGGCGACCGCCCGCTCCCGCTCGGCGCGGGACAGCGAGACCTCGACGTGGGCCAGGAGCGTGCGGGCTCCGGCGGCGACGGCTCCGGCGACCTCCGCCTCGTGGCGGAGCCGGGTCCTGCGCCGCTCGGCACGCGCGCGTGCCTCCCGTTCGGCGCGGGCGGCCCGGTCGAGGGAGTCGGCCCGCCCGGCGAGCCCCCTGACCCGTTCCTCGTGGGTACGGACCTGGAGCCGGGCCTCCATCTCGGTCTGGCGCGCCCGGGAGCCGTCGGCCGCGAGCCGGTCGCGCGCGGAGGTGTCGGGCTCCTCGTCGCCGCCCTCGTCCGCGGCGGCCTCCTCGGCCACCAGGAGCCGTTCGGCCAGCTCCTCGGCGTCGGCGGTGGCCTTCTCCAGGGCCTCCTGGGCGCGGGCGGCGGCCGCGGCGGCGCGCTCGGCCTCCCCCACCGCTCCCCTGGCCTGCCCGGCGAGCCCGCCGAGCCGCTGGGCGACGGCGGACTTCTCGCGCTCGGCGGTACGGCGGCGGGCGTCGAGCTCCTCGACGAGCGCGGCGGCGGCGCGGCGCCGCTCGCCGGCCTCCTCCCGGGCAGTCGCCAACTCCTCGCACCGGGCGCCCAGTTCGTCGAGTTCGGCGGCGGCCTCGGCCACGGAGGCCTGGACTTCGAGGAGGCTGGGGGCGCCGGCGGAGCCGCCGTGCGCGAGGTGCGCGCCGAGCAGGTCGCCCTCGGTGGTGACGGCGGTCAGCGCGGGCCGGGTCCTGACCAGCTCCGCGGCCTCGTCCAGGTCGTCCACGACGACGACGCCGTCGAGCAGGCGGTGGACGGCGCCCATGAGTTCGGCGGGGCCCCGGACGAGGTCGGCGGCGTACGGGCGGCCTCCGGGGGCGGGGCCCACCGGTTCCGGGTCGGGGTCGGCGGCGCCGGTGAGGAGCAGGGAGGCCCGGCCCGCGTCCTGCTTGCGCAGCAGGCGGAGGGCCTCGACGGCGGCGGCGGGACCGGCGGCGACCGCGTCGGCGGCCACGCCGAGGGCGGCGGCGACGGGGACCTCGTACCCGGGGGTGACGGTGAGGAGGTCGGCCGCCGGGCCGAGGAGGCCGGTGAGTCCGGCGGCGAGCAGGGCTCCGGTGCCGTCCTTGCGGCGCAGTCCGAGGGCGAGGGTGTCGTGCCGGGCCCGGGTCGCGGCGCGGCGGCGCTCGGCGGCGTCGAGGGCTTCGCGGGCGGCGCTCAGGGCGGCCTCGGCCTCGGCGAGCCCGTGGCGGGCGGCCTCGTGCCGGTCGGCGTGCTCGGTGCCCTCCGCGTCGAGGCCGTCGACCTCCGCCTTGAGCCGTTCGTACTCCTCCTGGGCGGTGGCGGCCCGCTCGGCCGCCTCGTCGCGGGCCTCGGCGAGCCGGTCGATCTCGGCCCGGGCGGCGGCGGCGCGCGAGCGGGCCGCGTCGGCCCGGCCGTGGAGGCGGGCGAGGCCCTCGCGCCGGTCGGCGAGGGCGCGGGCCGCGTCCTTGAGGCGGCGCTCCTCGTCGGTCAGGGCCCGCTCCAGGTCGGAGCGGTGGGCGACGGCGTCCTCCAGGGCGCGCTCGGCCGCCTCCAGGGCGGCTTCGAGCTCGGCCTCCTGTTCGCGGACGCGGGCCGCCTCGCGCTCCAGGTCCTCGGGGTCGCGGCCGCGCCGCTCCTCGGGGGGCGCGGTGGTGGCGCTCTTCACGCGCGCGTCGGCCAGGGAGACGGTGCCCCGGACGCGTTCGGCGAGCTGGGAGAGGTCGTACCAGGTCTGCTGGGCGCGCTCCAGGCGGGGCACGAGCGCGCGTGCCTCGGCCTCCAGGGCGGCCTCCCGGGCGAGGGCGGCTTCGAGTTCGGCCTCGGTGGCCTCCTTGCGGGCGAGGAGGGCGGTCTCGTCGGCGACCTCGGCGGTGAGCGCCGCCTTGAGGCGGACGAGGTCGTCGGCGAGGAGGCGGAGGCGCGCGTCGCGCAGGTCGGCCTGGATGACGACGGCCCGGCGGGCGACAGCGGCCTGCCGGCCCAGCGGCTTGAGCTGACGGCGCAGTTCGTCGGTGAGGTCCTGCACGCGCGCGAGGTTGGCCTGCATCGCGTCGAGCTTCCGCAGCGCCTTCTCTTTCCGCTTGCGGTGCTTGAGGACGCCGGCGGCCTCCTCGATGAAGGCGCGGCGGCCCATCGGGTCGGCGTGCAGCACGGAGTCGAGCTGCCCCTGTCCGACGATGACGTGCATCTCGCGTCCGATGCCGGAGTCGGAGAGCAGGTCCTGGAAGTCGAGCAGGCGGCAGGTGTCGCCGTTGATCTGGTACTCGCTGCTGCCACCGCGGAACATGATCCGGGTGAGGGTGACCTCGGCGTAGTCGATGGGCAGGGCGCCGTCGGAGTTGTCGATGGTCAGCGAGACCTCGGCGCGGCCGAGCGGGGGGCGCCCGGTCGTGCCGGCGAAGATGACGTCCTCCATCTTGCCGCCGCGCAGCGACTTGGCGCCCTGTTCGCCCATGACCCAGGAGAGGGCGTCCACGACGTTGGACTTGCCCGAGCCGTTGGGGCCCACGACACAGGTGATCCCCGGTTCGAACCTCAGTGTGGTGGCCGAGGCGAACGACTTGAATCCGCGGAGCGTCAGGGCCTTGAGGTGCACGTCGGGGACTCTACCGGGGCCCGCGCGTTTCACCCGCGAACGTGCAGGGCAGATCCTCGGAGGGGAAGGGGGAAGACAGGGGGGACTCCGGGGAAACGGCGGGTGAAAGCAAGAAGGGACGCCGAAGCGTCCCTTGCGTGTTCAGCCGACATGCGTCGGGCTCCATATGCGGCTGTGTGGCGGCCGGCCTCGCCGACCTGTGTTTCCCACCTGGCCCCTCGGGGCTGGGCTGTCAGGTGAGCGCAGGCTCCGCCTGGGGTACGTCGAGGTCGATGCTGTCCAGCAGCGACTCTCCCTGGTGGTGAGCGGCGGCAGCGGCGAGCGCGTCGTTCTCGGACTGGATCCGTACCAGCTCGGATTCGAGGTCCTGGACGCGCTGCTGGAGCCGTCGCATCTCGGCGAGGAGTCGCGGGTCGGAGCCGCCGACGTAACCGAGAAGCGCCTTTGCCATGATGGATGGTCCTCCACAATGAGTGACCGACCGAAGCGGTGTGGGTCGTGAGGGATTGGCACCCGCGGTGTTCGGCAGTGACTTGTTGTGCCGGTTCCACTGCCCCACAGCCAAGGTGCGCGGGGCTTCCAGAGTCTCACCAAAAAGTTTGACGGTCAACACGATCACGCCCCGTTCGAGGGGACGACCGGGGAGTCCACGGCCGCTCAGGGGCGGTCGCGCCTCTCGACCCGGCGCCTCGGGGCGTCGCGATCATTCTCATCGGGCAGCCTTCCACGGCGGGCGCTTCTTGGCAACCACCAGGCGCTTTCCCCTTCACGCACCCGTTACGGCGCGTTCGTACGAGGCCCCTCCGGGTCACCGGAGGGGGTGTCGGAGAGTGATCGTCAGCGGATGGCGAATCCGTCGTAGCCGCCGCGCGGGGTGTCCCAGATCTCAGTGACTCCGTCCACGCGTCCGGGTGTGTCGTCGGAGTGCAGCCAGTCGAGCAGACGGTGGCAATTCTCACGCGGGCCCTCGGCCACGACCTGCACCCGGCCGTCGTCGAGGTTGAGGGCGAAGCCCACCAGGCCGCCGATCTCCAGGGCGTTTGCCCTGGTGAACCAGCGGAAGCCCACTCCCTGTACCCGGCCGCGCACCCAGGCGGTCATCCGTACGTCGTCGCTCATGGCTGCACGCTAACGGGCAGGGCACCCGACGAGCACATCGCCCCCCGCTTCCCACTCGCGTACAGTCCCGACGAACGCGTCTCACCCGTTCGGGCGCGCGCCGTTCGACGATCGGACCGCAACGGTACCGACCGCAAAGATCAGCAAAGACTCGCAAAGATCCGCAGGGAAGACCAGCAGGAGGGCAGAGCCATGGGACGCCACCGTCGCTCCGGCGCCGCACCCGCCGCAGAAGACTACGCGGCCGGTACGGACCGCCGGCACCGGGGTGACCGCCGCAGGCGGTCCGTGCGCAACGGTCTGCTCAGCGCCTCCGCGGCGGTCGCGGTCGGCGCGGTCGCGGTCACCTCGGGCCTCCTGCCCGGCGGGGACGTGCTCACGGTCGGCAGCACCGGCACGGCCGAGCGCCAGACGCAGTCCCCGTCCCAGTCCCGGCAGGCGCCGGAGCTGACGACGCAGGGCGGGGCGACGGAGACCCCGGCGGGCACGGGCGCGTCCACTCGCACGGGAACGGGCACCGGGAAGCCGGCCGCCCCGTCGGCGAAGCCGAGCGCGGCGCCGAGCAAGAAACCGAGCGCGAAGCCGACTGCGAAGCCGAGCGCCGAGCCGAGCGCGAAGCCCTCGAAGACCACGGCGTCCCCGAGCGCGAAGCCGAAGCCGAAGGCGACCCCGTCGTCCGAGCCGAAGCCCGAGGTCACGAAGACGGCGGCCCCGAAGAAGGCCGCTCCCGAGCCCGCCGCGCCGAAGACCTCGGCCGCGCCCACCACCGAGGCGCCCGCGCCGAAGCCGGACCCGACCACCCAGGCGCCGACCCGGAGGGCCGCGGCCGCCTCCACCGCGAGCCGGGGCGACGCCGCCGAGGCGGAGATCCTGCGCCTGGTCAACGCCGAGCGCGCCACGGTGGGCTGCACCCCCGTGAACACCGACGCGCGGCTCGCCTCCCTGGCGGGTGCGTTCAGCGCGGACATGGCCGCCCGCGGCTTCTTCGACCACACGGACCCCGACGGGGACACCCCGTGGACGCGCGCCCAGCAGGCGGGCGTCTCGACCCTGGCCGGCGAGAACATCGCCCGCGGCCAGACGGACGCGGCGGCCGTGATGAAGTCCTGGATGAACAGCGACGGCCACCGCGCCAACATCCTGAACTGCGACTTCAAGACGATGGGCGTGGGCGTGCACTTCGGCGACGGCGGCCCCTGGTGGACCCAGGACTTCGGCTACTGAGCCGCCGCCGGGGCCCGGTTCACACCGTGACGACGCGGGGCGGGCGCTGGCAGCGCGGGCAGAAGTAGCTGGAGCGGTTCATCCAGGCGCGGCGGCGCATCTGGGTGCCGCACCGGCGGCAGGGCTCGTCCTCGCGGCCGTAGGCGTCGAGCGAGCGGTCGAAGTAGCCGGACTCGCCGTTGACGTTCACGTACAGGCTGTCGAAGCTGGTGCCGCCGACGGCGAGCGCCGCGTTCATCACGTCCCGGACGTGTCCGAGGAGCTCGGCCGAGCGCGGCCGGGTCAGGGTGGCGGTCGGCCGGTCGTAGTGCAGCCGCGAGCGCCAGAGCGCCTCGTCCGCGTAGATGTTGCCGACGCCGCTGATCAGGGACTGGTCCAGGAGTGCCCGCTTGATCGTCGTACGGCGCAGGCGCAGCGCGCGGTGGAAGGCGGCGTCGTCGAACTCCGGGTCCAGCGGGTCGCGGGCGATGTGCGCGATGACGTCCGGGAGGCCGTCGGGGCTCTGGTCGTGGAGCGAGAGCCCGCCGAAGGTGCGCTGGTCGACGAAGCGGAGTTCGGTGCCGGTCGCGCCCGTGAGGGCGTCGCCGTCGGACGGCGCGAAGCGGACCCGGATGCGCAGGTGCTTCTCGTCGGGGGCGTCGTGCGGCTGGACGAGCAGCTGGCCGCTCATGCCCAGGTGTCCGAGCACGGCCGTGCCGGTGTCGGCCAGCGGCAGCCAGAGGTACTTGCCGCGCCGCCGCACGCCCTCGAACCGCTGCCCCTCCAGCCGGGCCGCGAAGTCCTCGCCGCCCGCCAGGTGGCGTCGTACGGCCCGGGGGTGCAGGACCTCGACCCCGGACACGGTCCGTCCGGCGACCCAGCGCTCCAGTCCGCGCCGTACGACCTCGACCTCGGGCAGTTCGGGCACGGCTGTTCCTCCGGACTCGTTCAGCGGTTCTTCGGCGTTTCTGCGGCACTTCCGCGGCGCTTCTGCGGCACTTCTTCGGCGGCCGGAACCACCCTACTTCCGTCCCGACCGCACGCGGAAAGACGGGAACCCCGCCCTGGGGCGGGGTTCCCGGAAAGCCGAGGAAACGGGCAGGACGGAGGATCAGGCCGAGGCCCGGTCCTTGGCAGGAGAGGGGTCGGCGACCGCTCCCGCCTCGGCCGCGGCCTTCGCCGCCGCGATCCGCTCGTCCGCGGCCGCGCGGATCGCGCGCCACGCGGACTCCGCCGCCTGCTGTTCCGCTTCCTTCTTGCTGCGGCCGGTGCCGGTGCCGTACGAGACACCACCGACGCGGGCGGCAGCGGTGAAGGTCTTCTCGTGGTCCGGGCCCTCCTCGGAGACGAGGTACTCCGGAACGCCCAGGCCCTCGGCCGCGGTGAGCTCCTGGAGACTGGTCTTCCAGTCCAGGCCGGCACCGAGGTTCGAGGACTTCTCGATCAGCGGGTCGAAGAGCCGGTGCACCAGCTCGGACGCCGCGTCGAGGCCCTGGTCGAGATAGACCGCGCCGATCACCGCTTCGAGGGTGTCGGCGAGGATGGACGCCTTGTCCCGGCCGCCCGTGCCCTCTTCACCCCGGCCGAGCCGGATGAAGGAGCCGAGTTCGAGTCCGCGTCCCACGTCCGCCAGCGCACGAGAGTTGACCACCGCGGCCCGCAGTTTGGCCAGCTGGCCCTCGGGCAGGTCGGGGTGGGTGCGGTACAGCGTGTCGGTGACCACCAGGCCGAGCACGGAGTCCCCGAGGAACTCCAGCCGCTCGTTGGTGGGCAGACCGCCGTTCTCGTACGCGTACGAACGGTGGGTCAGCGCACGCACCAGAAGGGCGGACTCGAGCTTGTAGCCGAGCCGCCCTTCCAGAAGCGTGTGGGACGAGGCATGGTCCGTCTTGTCGTCCGTCTTGCGGGACTCAGACATTGCGCCTCTCACCAGCCCAATCAGACCGAGAGGACCTGGCGCTTGTTGTAGGTGCCGCAGCTCGGGCACGCGATGTGCTGCAGCTTCGGCTCCTGGCAACGCTCACACGAAACCAGGGTGGGGACCGCAGCCTTCCACTGCGACCGGCGGTGGCGCGTGTTGCTGCGCGACATCTTCCGCTTCGGAACAGCCACGGCTACTTCTCCTGCTTCTCGGCGGCGCTTCGGACGTCCCCGTCAGAGGCTTTGCCGCTCATGTTGTCCTTCTCATCGGTTCCCAGCGAACCGGCGAGTCCCTGCAGTGCCGCCCAACGGATGTCGACGGCGTCGTGGTGGTGGTCCGGGTTCTCGTTCAGGTTGGTCCCGCATTCGGAACACAGACCCGCACAGTCCTCCCGGCACACCGGCTGCATCGGCAGTGCGAGCACCACCGCATCGCGCAGCACGGGTTCGAGGTCGAACATGCCGTCCTCGAGGGGGATCATGTCCTCTTCTTCCTCGGCTTCGTCGTCCGCGGCCGCCCTGGAGCGGCCCCGGTCGTCGGAGTCGGGGTACGAGAACATCTCCTGGAAGTCCACGTCGAGCTCCAGCTCGACGGGCTCCAGACACCTTACGCACTCCCCCTCGGCCGATGCACGGGCGGTGCCTGTGACAAGCACCCCTTCCATGACCGACTCAAGACGGAGATCGATGTCGATCGGGGCGCCCTCGGGCACTCCGATCACTCCTTCGACGCCCATGGCCGCGGGGGCCTCGACCGATCGCGAGAGCCGCTGCAGGGCACCAGGACGCCGCCCCAGCTCGTGTGTGTCGAACACGAGGGGGTTGCGGTGGTCGAGGCGCGTGCTCAGGGCTCTTCCTGCTTTCGGATCGTTCTGCGTCGTGGAAGGTTCGTGGGGCTGCCGATCACGGGCAGCACGGGTCACGGGCATACGCGTGACCGAAGAGCCAGGATACTGGACGCTTCGCCCAGGGCCCAATCCGGGCCGATCGCCCGCTCCGGCCCGGCCGCCGCGCCTACTGCTGCTGCTGCCCCTGGTCGTACTGCTGCTCGTACCGGCGCAGCTGTTCCAGGTCGATCATGCTCGTGTCGAAGAAGCTGGTCTCGTCGAGCGCGGCGGCCTGCTGGGGCTGGTGGGTCGGCGGGGCGGGCTGCTGGTAGGCGTACGGGTCCTGCTGCTGGTACCCGTACGGGTCGGGCTGCTGCTGGTACGCGTAGGGGTCCGGCTGCTGCTGGACCTGCTGGTAGGCCGCGTACGGGTCCTGCTGCGGGTACCCGTACGGGTCGGGCTGCTGCTGCGGCGGGGCCGGGACCTCGGCCGGGGCCTGCGCCGGGATCCGGGCCGGCTCGGGGTCGGAGAGCTCCGCGAGACCGGCCAGGTAGTCGGCGTCGCTGGTGTGGACCGGGCCGCCGAGGCCGTCCTGGGCGGCCATGTGCTCGCCGAGGGCGTCGGCGGTGGTCCGGCCGTGCAGCTTCTGCCGGCCCCGCCCGACGGCCTCCAGGGTCTTGCTGAGGACCGCCTCGAAGGCGCCCAGCTTGGCGTCCACGTACTCGTCCGCCCGCTGGATCAGGGTCTGCGGGTCGGCGCTGTACTCGGGGGCGTCCTCGTCGGCGTAGCCGTCCGGGCCGATCCCCGGGCCGCGGCCGAGGAGCTTCTCGCGGCCCCGGTCGACGGAGCCGATGGTCTTGTTGAGGACGACCTCGAAGTTGGCCAGCTTGGAGTCGACGTAGTCGTCGGCCTCGGCGCGGATCTCCTCGGACTCGCGGCGGGCCTCGGAGAGGATCCGGTCGGCCTCCTCCTGCGACTCCCGGGCGACCTGGGTGTCGGAGACGATCGAGCCGCGCTCGGCGTGGGCGGCCTCGATGATCCGCTCGGCCTCCTGGCGGGCCTGCTCGACCATCTGCTCGCGGCCGCCGATCAGCTCCTGGGCCTGGGCGAGGGAGCCGGGCAGGGCCTGGCGCACCTCTTCGAGCAGGGCGAGCAGCTCGGCGCGGTTGACCACGCAGGATGCCGACATGGGCATGGAGCGGGCGCCCTGCACGGTCGCCACGATCTCGTCGAGCTTCTTCTGCACGTCCACCTGGTGCTCGCCACTCTCTACAGCCGGTTGGAGAAGGACGGGACGACTGTAAGGGCAGTCGGCGCCCGTCCGACACCAGGTGACGGAGCGTCAGCGGCGGTGGCCGCGCGTCACTTCTCCGCGAGCCGCTCGGTCAGCCGTCCGAGGACCAGCGGCGGGACCAGGTGGGAGACGTCGCCACCCCAGGCCGCGACCTCCTTGACCAGGGAGGAGGAGAGGAAGCTGTACGTCGGGTTGGTGGGGACGAAGAGGGTCTCCACGCCCGAGAGGCCGTTGTTCATCTGGGCCATCTGCAGCTCGTAGTCGAAGTCGCTGACCGCGCGCAGGCCCTTGACGATGGCGGGGATGTCGCGCTGCTTGCAGAAGTCGACGAGGAGGCCGTGGAAGGACTCCACCTCGACGTTGCCGAAGTCGGCGGTGACCTCGCGGATCAGTTCGATCCGCTCGTCGACCGTGAAGAGACCTTTCTTCGACTGGTTGATCATCACGGCCACGTGTACGACGTCGTACAGCTTGGAGGCGCGGGCGATGATGTCGAGGTGTCCGTTGGTGATGGGGTCGAATGACCCCGGACAGACGGCGCGGCGCAACTTGGGTCCCTCGCTCTCCGGTCCGGTCATCGTGCGTCTTCGCACGTAGAGGCGGCGCGACCGTACCAAAACGTTCCCTCGCCGTAACGACGGGCCCGCAGTGGCTCGAAACCGGCCGGCCAGCCGAACTCCCCGCCTCGGGTGCTGCGCTCCACGGTGACGAGGGCATCCTCGCTCAGCCAGCCCTCCGAGCGCAGTGTGAGGAGAATCTCCCGCAGGCCCGCGTCCTCGACGGCGTACGGCGGGTCGAGGAAGACCAGGTCGTACGGGTCGGCGGGGGCCGGTCCGGTGACGATCTGCTCGGCCTTGCCGGTACGCAGCTCCGCGCCCGGCAGGCCGATCGCGCGGACGTTGTCCCGGATCGTCCTCGCGGCGCGGGGGTCGGCCTCGACGAGGAGGGCATGGGTGGCGCCCCGGGAGAGCGCCTCCAGGCCGACGGCGCCGGAGCCCGCGTACAGGTCGGCGACCCTGGTCCCGTCGAGGGTGCCGTGGAGCGCCTCCCAGGTGGAGAAGAGGCCCTCGCGCGCCCGGTCGGAGGTGGGGCGGGTGCCGTTGCCGGGCGGCACGGCCAGGCGCCGGCCGCCGGCCGTACCGGCGATCACGCGGGTCATCGGTGTCCTCGTCCTGCGTCGTCCAGTGCGTACGTCTCAGGATATGGCCGCGGTGGGACCGGTGGGCGGTCAGCCCTTCTCCAGGTACTCCTCCCGGTCCTTGTCGAGGAGGGCGTCCAGGGCGGTGCGCAGGCCCGGGTGGGCGGTGAGGTCCGGGTCGGCGAGGACGAGGGCGGTGGCCTCCTCGCGGGCGGCGGCGATGACCTCCTCGTCGTCGATGACGGTGAGGACCCGCAGGGAGGAGCGGACGCCGGACTGGGCCTGGCCGAGGACGTCGCCCTCGCGCCGCTGTTCGAGGTCGATGCGGGAGAGCTCGAAGCCGTCGAGGGTGGAGGCGACGGCGCCGAGGCGCTGCCGGGCGGGGCTCGCCTCGGGCATCTCGGTGACGAGGAGGCAGAGGCCGGGGGCCGAGCCACGGCCGACGCGGCCGCGGAGCTGGTGGAGCTGGGAGACGCCGAAGCGGTCCGCGTCCATGATCACCACAGCGGTGGCGTTGGGCACGTTGACGCCGACCTCGATGACGGTGGTGGCGACGAGGACGTCGAGCTCGCCCGCGGCGAAGCGGCGCATCACGTCGTCCTTGTCGTCGGGGTGCATCCGGCCGTGCAGGACGGCGATCCGCAGGCCGGCGAGGGGGCCGGCGCGGAGCTTCTCGGCGACGTCGAGGACGGCGAGCGGGGGCCGCTTCTCGGCGTCGTCCCCCTCGGCGGCCTGCGCCTTGGCGCCGGCCTTCTTCTGGTCCTCCTCGTCCCCGATGCGGGGGCAGACCACGTACGCCTGGTGCCCGTTCTCGACCTCCTCGCGGACCCGCTCCCAGGCGCGCGCGAGGAAGTGCGGCTTGTCGGCGGCGGGGACGACGTGGCTGGCGATCGGGGAGCGGCCGGCGGGCAGCTGGTCGAGGACGGAGGTCTCCAGGTCGCCGAAGACGGTCATGGCGACCGTGCGCGGGATGGGCGTCGCCGTCATGACGAGGAGGTGCGGGGGCTGCTTGCCCTTGCCGCGCAGGGCGTCGCGCTGCTCGACGCCGAAGCGGTGCTGCTCGTCGACGACGACCAGGCCGAGGTCGTGGAACCTGACCTTGTCCTCGATCAGCGCGTGCGTGCCGATGACGATCCCGGCCTCGCCGGTGACCAGGTCCAGGAGGGCGTGGCGGCGGGCGGCGGCGCCCATGGAGCCGGTGAGCAGGACGACCTTGGTGGCGCGGTCCGCGCCGCCGAGCATCCCTCCCTCGGCCAGCTCGCCCATCATCTCGGTGACGGAGCGGTGGTGCTGCTGGGCGAGGACCTCGGTGGGCGCGAGCATCGCGGCCTGTCCCCCGGAGTCGACGACGGCGAGCATGGCGCGCAGGGCCACCATCGTCTTGCCCGATCCGACCTCGCCCTGGAGGAGGCGGTGCATGGGGTGGTCGGTGGCGAGGTCGTCGAAGATCTCGGCGGAGACCTTGTTCTGGCCGTCGGTGAGGGTGAAGGGGAGCTTGGCGTCGAAGGCGTCGAGGATGCCGTCGGGGGCGGGTTTCCTCGGGACGGCGGGCAGTTGGGTGTCGGCGTGCCGGCGGCGGGCGAGGGCGACCTGGAGGACGAAGGCCTCGTCCCACTTGAGCCGGTCCCGGGCGGCGGCGATGTCGGCCTTGGTGCGGGGCCGGTGGATCATCCGCAGGGCGTCGGGCAGTTCGGCGAGGCCCCGGCCCTCGCGCAGGGCGTCCGGGAGCGGGTCGGCGGCGTCGGCGACGCTCGGCAGGACCGCGTCGACGGCCTTGGCGATCTTCCAGGACTCCAGCTTGGTGGTGGCCGGGTAGATCGGGATGAGGGCCCCGGCCCAGACGTCCACGGACTCCTCGCGGTCGCCGCGCAGGAGTTCGTACGAGGGGTGGGCGAGCTGGAGGCGTCGGTTGAAGAGCGAGACCTTGCCGGCGAACATCGCGCGGGTGCCGGGCAGCAGGTCCTTGTGCGGCTTGTGCACCCCCTTGCCGAAGAAGACCAGCTGGAGGCGGCCGCTGCCGTCGGTGATGGTCACTTCGAGGCGCTGGCCGCGTCCCTTGGAGCCGTTGAAGGTCAGCACGCGGGCGTCGGCGACCTGCGCGACCACCGTGACGTGCTCGTCGAGCGGCAGGTCGGAGAGGGTCGTCAGCTCTCCCCGCTCGGCGTACCGGCGGGGGTAGTGGTGCAGCAGGTCCCCGACCGTGTGCAGGTCGAGCGCCTCGGCCATGACCTTGGCGGTGGCGGGGCCGAGGGACTTCTTGAGTGGTTCGTCGAGCGCGGGCACGCGTTCCATTGCACACCACCGGACCGACAACCGCGCCGAAGCCTGTGGACAACCCCGGGAACCGGGGCCTATTCCACCCCGATGAGCAGCGGCGGGGCCTCCGCGCCCGCGTGGTACGTGACGGTGTCGACGGCCAGGTGGGCGCTCCGGACGTGGCGTTCGAGGTCGGCGGCGAGGCCGGGCGGGGCGTCGTCGGCGACGACGAGGGTGACGAGTTCGCCGCCCGCCGAGAGCATCCGGTCCAGGACGGTGCGGGCGGTCTCGGTGAGGTCCTCGCCGATGACGGCGACATCGCCCTCGATGAGGCCGAGGACGTCGCCGGCCTGGCAGACGCCGGCCGAGGTGAAGGACCGGTGTTCGGCGACGGCGAGTTCGGCGTAGCGGGTGGCTCCGGCGGCGGCCGTCATGGCGACGACGTCCTCGTCGAAGCGCCGGCCGGGTTCGTGGACGGCGAGGGCGGCGATGCCCTGGACGGCGGCCCGGGTGGGGATGAGGGCGACGCGGACGCCCTCGGCCCTGACGCGTTCGGCGGCCGCGGCGGCGGTCTCGCGCAGGTCGGTGTCGTTGGGCAGGAGGACGACCTCGCGCGCGTGGGCCCGGCGGACGGCCTCGACGAGTTCGTCCTCGGCGGGGGGTTCGCCGGGGCGGGCGCGGACGGTGGTCGCGCCTGCCTCGGCGCAGAGTCCGGCGAGGCCCTCGCCGGGGACGACGGCGACGATCGCGCGCGCGGCGCGTTCCCCGCGCGCCTCGTCGTCCGCGGCGCCGCACGCGTACGCGTACCCGTCGCCGGTCCCGTACCGGTGTCCGTACCCGTCGTCGGTCCCGTACCGCTCGCCGGTGTCGCTCCCGGCCCCTCGCGCGGTGTCGCGTCCCGGCGCGGGGGTCGCGTCGGACGCGAAGTGGGTGATCCGGATGCGGTGGGGCCGGCCGGCCTCGACGCCGGCCTCGACGGCGGCGCCCGCGTCGTCCACGTGCACGTGGACGTTCCAGAGGCCGTCGCCGCCGACGACGACCAGGGACTCCCCCAGGGCGTCGAGGCGGGAGCGCAGCAGCGCGACGGCCGCGTCGTCGGCCTCCAGGAGGTAGATCACCTCGTAGGCGGGGCCGTCCTCCCCCGCGCACTTCTCGCGGGGGGCGGCGGGCGGGAGCGGCGCGGTCCCGGGGTGGTCGGGGGTCTGTCCGGTGACGGTCTCCAGGAGGGCGCCGAGGACGGCCACCAGGCCCCGGCCGCCCGCGTCCACGACCCCGGCGCGTTCGAGGACGTCCAGCTGGCCCGAGGTGGCCGTCAGGGCGGTCGCGGCTCCCTCGTAGGCGCCCCGGGCCACCTCCACGAGCGTGCCGCCCGCCGCGCACGCCTCGGCGGCGGCGCTCGCCACCGTGAGGATGGTGCCCTCCACGGGGTGGGCGACGGCCTGCCGGGCCGCGCGCGCGGCCTCGGCGAAGGCGCGGGCGAGGTGCTCGCCGTCGCGTCCGTCGGCGAGGACGGTCGCCATGCCGCGCAGGAGCTGGGAGAGGATGGTCCCGGAGTTGCCGCGGGCGCCGAGGAGGGCGCCGTGGGCCATGGCCCGTACGGTCTCGGCGGTGTCCGGGCCGGAGGCGGCGAAGACCGCTTCGACGGCCTGGTGGGCGGCTTCCGCCGTCAGGTAGAGGTTGGTGCCGGTGTCCCCGTCCGCGACCGGGTAGACGTTGATCGCGTCGATCTCCTCGCGCTCCCGTCCGAGGGCGTCGAAGGCCCTCGCGCACCAGGTCCGGACCGCTTCGGCGTCGAGCTCGACGAGCTCCTCGTCAGGCTGAAGGGCTCGCGACAACGGGGGGTCCTCCTTCGGCGGTGAGCTCACCGCAGGGTAGACCGGGGGTGTCCCGGGCGTGACCGGGGCCCGGGGCGAGGCCGGCGGAGACCATGGTAGTTTCGTTCCACCGAGACAGTCGTTGTATGCTGCTTCGGTTGCCCGGTTCAATCCGGGCCGTTCCCCGGCAAGCCACTTCAGACTCCTGATTCCGGTGCGCCGGATTTCACTGTAATTCTGAAGTCTTTGGAGTGACCCGTGGCTGCCAACTGCGACGTCTGCGGCAAGGGGCCGGGCTTCGGCAACAACATTTCGCACTCGCACCGCCGTACGTCCCGTCGCTGGAACCCGAACATCCAGCGCGTGCGTGCCGTGGTCGGTCGGACGCCGAAGCGGCTCAACGTCTGCACCTCGTGCATCAAGGCCGGCAAGGTCTCGCGCTAACCGCGACGTTCCGTCGTAGCGCAGCCCCTGCGGTTGCCTTGAGAGGCCGGTTCACCTCGGTGAACCGGCCTTTTGCCATGCCCGAAAACGGAAACGGGAGCGGGAGCGGGAGCAGGTCCGGGGGCTCGTGAACCCCCGGACCCCGGCCCCCTCAGTCCCTGAACCGCCAGCCGTGGTCGACCGGGCCTATGCCCGTCCCCAGGCCGAATCCGGCGCCGATCGCCCCGGTCACGTACTCCTTGGCCCCCCGTACGGCCTCCGGCACCGTCAGGCCCTTGGCGAGCCCGGAGGCGATGGCCGAGGCGAGCGTGCAGCCCGTGCCGTGGGTGTGCCGGTTGTCGTGGCGCGGGGCGCGCAGCCAGTGCTCCTCCTCGCCGTCGGTGAGCAGGTCCACCGCCTCCCGACCCGTGGGCAGGTGCCCGCCCTTGATCAGAACCCACTGCGGCCCGTACGACAGGATCCCCTCGGCGGCGGTCCTCATGTCGCTCTCGTGCACGACGTGCACGCCCGTGAGCTGCGTCACCTCGTCCAGGTTGGGCGTGGCGACGGTCGCGCGGGGCAGCAGCTCCGTGCGGACGGCGTCGAGCGCGGACGCGGCGAGGAGCGGATCGCCGTGCTTGGAGACGCCGACCGGGTCGACGACCACGGGCGCGTCGGTGTCCGCGAGGAGTTCCGCGACGGTCTCCACCAGCGGGGCGGTGGCCAGCATCCCGGTCTTCACGGCCTGGACGCCGATGTCGTCGACGACGGACCGGTACTGGGCGCGCACGGCCTCCACGGGCAGTTCCCAGACGCCCTGGACGCCCCGGGAGTTCTGCGCGGTGACGGCGGTGAGGACGCTCATGCCGTGGACGCCGAGCGCCAGCATCGTCTTCAGGTCGGCCTGGATGCCCGCGCCGCCGCCGGAGTCGGACCCGGCGACGGTGAGCACCAGCGGCGGCCTCACTCCGTCTCCCCGAAGTGGTCCCAGCCGCCGGTCGCGTGCCAGGGCGCGCCGTCCACGGTGACCTGGGGCAGCGCCGAGGGGTTGAGGACCTCGCCGATGACCTTCCAGCGGGCGGGCAGCTTCACGTCCGGCGGGAAGGTGGCGACGATGGCGTGGTCCTCTCCCCCGGTGAGCACCCACTGCATGGGGTCGACGCCGACGGCCTGGCCGATGTCGTTCATCTGGGTGGGGATGTCGATGAGTCCGGAGCGCAGGTCGATGCGGACCTTGCTGGCCTCCGCGATGTGGCCGAGGTCCGCGATGAGGCCGTCGCTGACGTCGCACATGGCGGTGGCGCCGAGTCCGGCGGCGGCCGGGCCCGCGTGGTACGGCGGTTCGGGCCTGCGGTGGGCCTCGACGAAGGCGCGCGGGGAGCGGAAGCCGCGCGAGAGGACCGCGTAGCCGGCGGCGGACCAGCCGAGCCAGCCGGTGTAGGCGACGACGTCGCCGGGCTGGGCGCCGCCCCGGGTGACCGGGTCGTGGTTGCGCAGGTCGCCCAGGGCGGTGATGGAGACCATGATCGTGTCGCCGCGCACGACGTCGCCGCCGACCACGGCCGCGCCCGCGACCTGACATTCGTCGCGCAGGCCGTCCATGAGTTCGGTGGGCCAGGTGACGGGGAGTTCGGCGGGGACGACGAGGCCGAGGAGGAGGGCGGTGGGGACCGCGCCCATGGCGGCGATGTCGGCGAGGTTCTGCGCGGCGGCCTTGCGGCCGACGTCGTACGCCGTCGACCAGTCGCGGCGGAAGTGACGTCCTTCGAGGAGGATGTCCGTGCTGGCCACCACGCGCCGGTCGGGGGCGGAGACGACCGCGGCGTCGTCGCCGGGCCCGATCCGTACCGCCGGGGTGGAGGTGAGCCGGGACGTGAGCTCTCTGATGAGCCCGAACTCGCCCAGCTCTCCGACTGTGCCCTTCACCGCGTCTCACCTCGTGTCTTCGTGCCGGCCGGCGGGCGGGGGCGCGTCTGGGCGCGCCGCGGGTCGCGGGCCGTCACCGTGCTGGGTACCGTCAAGTAGACCGTCAACTTCTGTCCTGCGTACGCCACGCCCCGGGTGCCCCCGGACGCGCGGGTCTCCCCGCGGCCCGCGGCGACGCGGTACCGTGGCGTCCCTTTCTCCCACAAGATCCTCGTGGTCGCCCTGGAGGTTCCGTGGTACAGGCGTACATCCTCATTCAGACCGAGGTGGGCAAGGCGTCGACCGTCGCCGACACCATCTCCAAGATCCCGGGAGTGATCCAGGCCGAGGACGTGACCGGTCCGTACGACGTGATCGTGCGCGCGCAGGCGGACACGGTCGACGAGCTGGGCCGCATGGTGGTCGCCAAGGTCCAGCAAGTGGACGGCATCACGCGCACCCTCACCTGCCCGGTCGTTCATCTGTAGCCCCCGTCTACGCTTGGCCGGTGACGTCTTCCCACCGGCCCTTCGGCCTGCCCGCCGCCGTCGCGGCCGCCGTGCTGCTGCTGGCGTCCGCCGGCTGTTCCCCTTCGGACGCCTCGGCGTCCGTCGCGGTCCCCAGCCCTCCGGCGGAGGAGGCCGCCCTCTGCCAGGCGCTGGCGAAGGAGCTGCCCGGCACCGTGGCGGGACTGGAACGGAGTGACCCGGAGCCCGGCTCCGAGTTGACCGCCGGGTGGGGTGACGGTGCGATCGTACTGCGCTGCGGGGTCCCCCGGCCCGAAAAGATGAGCGACGCGAAGGCGCAGGGCGTCTCCGCGAACGGCGTGCGCTGGCTGCTCGAACGGCCGGCGGGTTCCGGGCCCCGGTTCACCTCGGTGTACCGGGAGGCGTACGTCGAGGTGAGCCTCGACGCGCGGTACGAGCACGACGCGGGACCGCTCGTCGATCTCGCCGCCCCCGTGGCGGAGACGGTCCCGTGCGCGCTCGAACCGGAGTGCTCCTAGGGGCCTTCCGGCACACGTCTTTCCGGGGCCGGTCGCGTCCTCGCGGCCGGCCCCGGAAGACGTCGTGCTAGCGCAGGCCCGTGGAGCGGGTCAGCGCGGCCTGGAGGAGCCGGTCGACCAGCTCGGGGTAGCTCACGCCGCTCTCCTGCCACATGCGCGGGTACATGGAGATGGGCGTGAAGCCCGGCATGGTGTTGATCTCGTTGATGACGAAGTCGCCGTCCTCGGTGAGGAAGAAGTCGGCGCGGACCAGGCCCTCGCAGGAGACGGCCTCGTAGGCGGCGACGGCCAGGCGCTGGATCTCGGCGGTGGCCTCGTCCCCGATGGGGGCGGGCACGATGCCGGAGGCCGAGTCGATGTACTTCGCCTCGAAGTCGTAGAAGTCGTGGTCGGTGACGGGCGGGATCTCGGCCGGCACGCTGGCGCGCGGGCCGTCCTCGAACTCCAGGACGCCACACTCGATCTCGCGGCCCCGGACCAGGGCCTCGACGATGACCTTGGGGTCGTGGCGGCGGGCCTCCTCGACGGCCTCGTCGAGGCCGGAGAGGTCGTCGACCTTGGTGATGCCCACGGACGAGCCGCCGCGGGCGGGCTTCACGAAGAGCGGCCAGCCGTGGTCGGCGGCGAACTCGACGATCTTCTTGCGGGCGGCGGCCGGGTTCTGCTCCCACTCGCGCGGCCGGACGACCTCGTAGGGGCCGACCGGGAGGCCGAAGGAGACGAAGACCCGCTTCATGTACTCCTTGTCCTGGCCGACGGCGGAGGCGAGGACGCCCGCGCCGACGTAGGGGACGCCGGAGAGCTCCAGGAGGCCCTGGAGGGTGCCGTCCTCGCCGTACGGGCCGTGGAGGACGGGGAAGACCACGTCGACCTCGCCGAGGGCGCGCGGCACGGCGCCGGGCTCGGCGAGGACGACCTCGCGGTTGGCGGGGTCGACGGAGAGGACGACGCCGCCCTGCTCGGACTCGGCCAGCTCGGCGACGTTCGGCAGCGCGCGGTCGGCGATGGCCATCCGCTCCGGGGCGTCGGCGGTGAGCGCCCAGCGCCCGTCCGTCGTGATGCCGATGGGCAGCACGTCGTACTTGTCCCGGTCGATGGCGCTCAGGACGGCGCCGGCCGTGACGACGGAGATGGCGTGCTCGGAGCTGCGTCCGCCGAAGACGACGGCCACGCGCGGCTTGCGGGGGCTCTGGGTGTTCTCGCTCATATCGCGATGAGGGTACCTTGCGGTTCCCGAACTCCTGAGCGCCCCGCCGCGCGCGCGTCCGGACCGGCTCCGGCTCAGCGGCGTTCGGGCTTCGCCGAGCGCGACATGAGCTCCTTGAGGGCGACGACGGGCGGCTTGCCCTCGTGGACGATGGAGACGACGGTCTCGGTGATGGGCATGTCGACGCCGTGGCGGCGGCCGAGATCGAGCACCGACTCGCAGGACTTGACGCCCTCGGCGGTCTGCTTGGTGGCCTCGATGGTCTCCTGGAGGGTCATCCCGCGGCCGAGGTTGGTGCCGAAGGTGTTGTTCCGGGAGAGCGGCGAGGAGCAGGTGGCGACCAGGTCGCCGAGGCCCGCGAGGCCGGAGAAGGTGAGCGGGTCGGCGCCCATGGCGAGGCCGAGCCGGGTGGTCTCGGCGAGGCCGCGGGTGATCAGCGTGGCCTTGGAGTTGTCGCCGAGGCCCATGCCGTTCGCGATGCCGACGGCGAGGCCGATGACGTTCTTGACGGCGCCGCCGAGCTCGCAGCCCACCACGTCGGTGTTGGTGTACGGGCGGAAGTACGGGGTCAGGCAGGCGGTCTGGAGCCGCCGGGCGACCGTCTCGTCGACGCAGGCGGCGACGGCGGCGGCGGGCTGCCGGGCGGCGATCTCCTTGGCCAGGTTGGGGCCGGTGAGGACGGCGACGCGCTCGGCGGGGACGTCCGCGACCTCGGTGATGACCTCGCTCATCCGCTTGGCGGTGCCGAGTTCGACGCCCTTCATGAGGGAGACGAGGACGGTGTCGGGGGCGAGGAGCGGCGTCCAGGCGGCGAGGTTGCCGCGGAGGGTCTGGGAGGGGACGACGAGGACGGTGAAGTCGGCGCCGGCGGCGGCCTCGGCCGGGTCGGCGGTGGCCGTGACCGCCCCGGGGAGTTCGACCCCCGGCAGGTAGTCCGGGTTGACGCGGGTGGCGTTGATCTCCTTCGCGAGCTCCGCGCGGCGGCCCCAGAGGCTCACCTCGCAGCCCGCGTCGGCGAGCACCATGGCGAAGGCGGTGCCCCAGGATCCGTTGCCGAAGACGGCTGCCTTGGTCACTTGGTGCCCCCTTCCGCGGCCTTGCGCCGCTGTTCCAGGCGGGCCCTGCGGTGGTCGTACGGTTCGTCGGGCGCCTTCTCGCCGCGGACCTCCTCCAGGAGGGCGGTGATGGCGGCCATGATGGTCTCGGTGGCCTCGCGGAGCACCTCGGGCGTGGGGTCGAGGCCGTGGAAGCGGGAGAGGTCGACCGGCGGACCGGCCTGCACGATCAGCGTCTTGCGGGGGAACAGCCGGAACTTGTTCTCCTTCGCGTACGGCGGCATCGCGAGGTTCGCGCCCCACTGGGCCACCGGGATGACGGGGGCCTTGGTGAGCAGCGCGACGCGGGCGGCGCCGGTCTTGCCGGCCATGGGCCACATCTCGGGGTCGCGGGTCAGGGTGCCCTCGGGGTAGAAGGCGACGCACTCGCCGCGCTCGATGGCCTCGACGGCGGCGCGGAAGGCGTCGAGCGCGTCGGTCGTCTCGCGGTAGACGGGGATCTGTCCGGTGCCGCGCAGCATCGTGCCGACGAAGGAGCCCTTGAAGAGGCCGGCCTTGGCGAGGAAGCGCGGGACGCGGCCGGTGTTGTACTGGTAGTGCGCGTAGGAGAGCGGGTCCAGGTAGGAGTTGTGGTTGACCGCGGTGATGAATCCGCCGTCGGCCGGGATGTGCTCCGTGCCGCGCCAGTCCCGCTTGAACAGAACCACCAGGGGGGGTTTGGCGATGACCGCCGCGAGGCGGTACCAGAAGCCGATTCTGCGGCGGGGCACGCGGACACCTTTCTCCGGGACTGGGTGGCAGGGGGTCAGTGTCGCCCCGTGCTCCTGGTCTGTCGAGTGACACCGTACGCCCCGGCCCCTCGGGCGGGCCGCACGGGCGGGACAGAATGGTCCGCGATGAACACCGATGCGGACGACGGCTGGTCCCTCGTCGTACCCCTGAAGCCCCTTGCCCTGGCGAAGAGCAGGCTGGCCGCGGCGGCGGGCGCGCGGCTGCGTCCCCGGCTCGCGCTCGCGTTCGCCGAGGACACCGTGGGGGCGGTGCTGGACTGCGCGCGGGTGCGGGAGGCGGTGGTCGTGACCGACGACCCCGCGGCCGGTGCGGCCCTGGCGGCGCTGGGCGCGCGGATCGTGCCGGACCTCCCGGCGGCGGGGCTCAACGCGGCGCTCGCGCACGGGGCGCGGACCGTGCGGATCCGGCGGCCGCACGCGCGCGTGGCGGCGCTCAACGCGGACCTCCCCGCGCTGCGCCCGGCGGACCTCGCCCGGGTCCTGGACGCGGCCCTGGCATTTCCGAGGGCATTTCTCGCGGACGCCGCCGAAATCGGTACGACATTCCTCTCGGCTGCTCCGGGAGTGGAATTGGCACCGGCATTCGGGGGTGCGTCGAGGCTGCGGCATTTGTCGTCGGGGGCGGTGGAAATCCGGCTCGCGGGGGTGGATTCCGTACGCCGGGACGTGGACACCGGGGAGGACCTGGCGGCGGCCCGGGAGCTGGGGCTGGGCCCGCGGACGGCCGCCCGGTGGCTGCCGGCGGCCGGATAGGCTGCGGTCCATGCAGGCGACCGCGTACACGTACGACCCCGAGACCCGCAGCGGCAGCGTGCTGCTCGACGACGGCACCCCGGTGGAGTTCGGGGCGGAGGCTTTCGAGGCGGGCGGGCTGCTGCTGCTGCGGCCGGGGCAGCGGGTGCGGATCGAGACGGAGCCGGGCGGTGCGGGGGCCGTTCCCCGGATCACCCTCGTGACGCTCCAGACCTTCTGAGGGTCCCGGGGGTCCCCGGACACGCCGCGGGCCGGGCTCCCCGAGGGGAGCCCGGCCCGGCGGATCGTTCCCGCACGTCCTACTTCTTGGCAGCGGTCTTCTTGGCGGTGGTCTTGCGCGCCGTCGTCTTCTTGGCGGGCGCCTTCGTCGCCGTGGCCTTCTTCGCGGCCGGCGCGGTCTTCTTGACCGTGGCCTTGGTCGCCTTCTTGGCGGCGGCCGTGGTGGTCTTCTTCGCTGCGGCCGAGGTCTTCTTGGCGGCGGCGGTGGTCGCGGTCTTCTTGGCGGGGGTCGCCTTCTTGGCGGCCGCCGCGGTGGTCTTCTTGACCGGGGTCGTCTTCTTCGCGACGGCCGCGGTGGTCTTCTTCGCCGGGGTCGCCTTCTTCGCGGCAGCCTTCTTGGCGGTGGTGGCCTTCTTGGCGGCGGCCTTCTTGACCGTCGCGGAGGCGCCGCCGGTGAGGCTGCCCTTGGGGGCCTTCTTGACGGAGACCTCGCCGCCCTTGGGGAGCTTCTTCGAGCCGCTGACCAGGTCCTTGAAGCCCTGACCGGCGCGGAAGCGGGGGACGGAGGTCTTCTTCACGCGGACCCGCTCACCCGTCTGCGGGTTGCGGGCGTAGCGGGCCGGCCGGTCGACCTTCTCGAACGAGCCGAAACCCGTGACGGAGACCCGGTCGCCGCCGACCACGGCACGCACGATGGCGTCGAGCACGTGGTCGACGGCTTCGGCGGCCTGCTGGCGACCGCCCATCTTGTCGGCAATCGCTTCTACGAGCTGCGCCTTGTTCACGTCTTCCCCTTCGGAGACATTGCCAGAACGAAAGTGTTCAAGCTTTTTCGCACGTTAGGCATGTATATACCGCAAATCAAACACGAAACGGGCTAATCACCCTAGTGCCGCAACGATGAAGAGCCGTTGCGGAGTTCCTGGTGTCAGTCGTCCTCTGGGAATCGGCCCTCGTCGAGGTCCTTCATCAACCGGTCCAGACGCGTCGCCGCGTCCTTGAGATCGTGCTTCGCCGCGGCCGTCACGACCAGCAGCTTCCGGGACAGCGCCATCCTTACGCCCTCCGGGACTTGCAGTGAGCGCACCCTTGTGTGCGCTTCCTTCAATCGGGCGGCGACTGCCTCGTAGAGCTCGAGTTGGCTGTCGCGTTCCATGCACCGATTGTGCCATCTAGGGCGAGTTGTCGCCCGACAGGGGCTCAACAAGCGACTGCGCCCCCCACCGGAGGGTGGGGGGCGCAGTCGTGGAAAAGCGCTGCTCAGACCGTAATTGTACGGGGTTTGAAGGAGGGCCTGGCCGCCTCGTAGGCGGCGATGTCGGCTTCGTTCTGAAGGGTGAGGCTGATGTCGTCGAGTCCGTTCAGGAGGCGCCAGCGGGCGTTCTCGTCGAGCTCGAAGTCGGCGTCGATCCCGGCGGCCAGGACCTTGCGGCGCTCCAGGTCGACGGTGACCTCGGCGGTCGGGTCGGCCTCGGTCAGCTCCCAGATCGCGTCCACCGTCTCCTGCGGGAGGACGACGGTCAGCAGGCCGTTCTTCAGCGAGTTGCCGCGGAAGATGTCGGCGAAGCGGGAGGAGATCACGGTCTGGAAGCCGTAGTTCTGGAGGGCCCAGACGGCGTGCTCACGGGAGGAGCCGGTGCCGAAGTCGGGGCCGGCGACCAGGACCGTGGCGCCCTGCCGCTCGGGGCGGTTGAGGACGAACTCGGAGTCCTTGCGCCAGGCCTCGAAGAGGCCGTCCTCGAAGCCGTCGCGGGTGACCTTCTTCAGCCAGTGCGCGGGGATGATCTGGTCGGTGTCGACGTTGCTGCGGCGCAGCGGGACGGCCCGGCCGGTGTGCGTGGTGAAAGCTTCCATGGTTCCTCAGACCCCCGCGGGAGTGGCGACGTCGGACAGATCGGCCGGGGAGGCCAGATGGCCCAGTACGGCGGTGGCGGCGGCGACCTGGGGCGAGACCAGGTGGGTCCGGCCGCCCTTGCCCTGCCGTCCCTCGAAGTTGCGGTTGGAGGTGGACGCGGAGCGCTCGCCGGGGGCCAGTTGGTCGGGGTTCATGCCCAGGCACATCGAGCAGCCCGCGTGCCGCCATTCGGCGCCGGCCTCCTTGAAGACCTTGTCCAGACCCTCCTCGACGGCCTGCAGGGCGACCCGGACGGAGCCGGGGACGACCAGCATCCGGACCCCGTCGGCGACCCGGCGACCCTGGAGCAGACCGGCGGCGTTGCGCAGGTCCTCGATGCGGCCGTTGGTGCAGGAGCCTACGAAGACGGTGTCGACCTTGATGTCGCGCAGCGGCTGCCCGGCGGTCAACCCCATGTACTCCAGGGCCTTTTCGGCGGCGAGGCGCTCCGAAGCGTCTTCGTACGAAGCCGGGTCGGGGACGTTCGCCGAAAGCGGGGCGCCCTGGCCGGGGTTGGTGCCCCAGGTGACGAACGGCGCCAGGGCGGCGGCGTCGATGACGACCTCGGCGTCGAAGACCGCGTCGTCGTCGGACCTCAGGGTCTTCCAGTACGCGACGGCGGCGTCCCAGTCCTCGCCCTCGGGGGCGTGGGCGCGGCCCTTCAGATAGGCGAAGGTGGTCTCGTCGGGGGCGATCATGCCCGCGCGGGCGCCGGCCTCGATCGACATGTTGCAGATGGTCATCCGGGCCTCCATCGAGAGCTTCTCGATGGCGGAGCCGCGGTACTCCAGGATGTAGCCCTGGCCGCCGCCGGTGCCGATCTTCGTGATGATCGCCAGGATCAGGTCCTTGGCGGTGACGTCCTCGGGCAGTTCGCCGTCGACCGTGATCGCCATGGTCTTCGGGCGGGCCAGCGGCAGCGTCTGGGTGGCGAGGACGTGCTCGACCTGGCTGGTGCCGATGCCGAACGCCAGCGCGCCGAAGGCGCCGTGCGTGGAGGTGTGGGAGTCGCCGCAGACGACGGTGGTGCCGGGCTGGGTCAGACCCAGCTGGGGGCCCACGACGTGCACGACGCCCTGCTCGACGTCGCCCAGCGGGTGCAGCCGGACGCCGAACTCGGCACAGTTCTTCCGGAGGGTCTCCAGCTGGGCGCGGGAGACCGGGTCGGCGATCGGCTTGTCGATGTCGAGGGTCGGGGTGTTGTGGTCCTCGGTGGCGATGGTGAGGTCGAGGCGCCGCACCTGGCGGCCGTTCTGGCGGAGGCCGTCGAAGGCCTGCGGGCTGGTCACCTCGTGCAGCAGGTGCAGATCGATGAAGAGGAGGTCGGGTTCGCCCTCGGCGCGCCGGACGACGTGGTCGTCCCAGACCTTCTCCGCGAGTGTCCTACCCATCGCTTTCCCTCCGGCCGACGTCTGCGTCGGCACAACTAGAGACCCGTTTCGCGGGCCGTTGTGCGGCCGCCCCACCAGAGTGACAAGTTCCCGGGAAAATTGAACTTGCGTTTCACAGAGTGAGACGCGAATATCGTTGCATGGACAACTCTAGCGGCGTAGGCGTTCTCGACAAGGCAGCCCTTGTCCTGAGCGCCCTGGAGTCCGGTCCGGCCACCCTCGCAGGACTGGTCGCGGCGACGGGACTCGCACGACCCACGGCACATCGTCTCGCCGTGGCACTGGAACACCACCGGATGGTGGCGCGTGACATGCAGGGCCGTTTCATCCTCGGCCCGCGCCTCGCGGAGCTCGCCGCCGCGGCCGGCGAGGACCGCCTCCTCGCGACCGCGGGCCCGGTGCTCACGCACCTGCGCGACGTCACCGGCGAGAGCGCCCAGCTCTACCGGCGCCAGGGCGACATGCGCATCTGCGTGGCGGCGGCCGAGCGGCTCTCGGGCCTCCGGGACACGGTCCCGGTCGGCTCGACGCTGACGATGAAGGCCGGCTCGTCGGCGCAGATCCTGATGGCCTGGGAGGAGCCCGAGCGGCTGCACCGCGGCCTCCAGGGCGCCCGCTTCACGGCGACGGCCCTGTCGGGCGTACGGCGCCGCGGCTGGGCCCAGTCGATCGGCGAGCGGGAGCCGGGCGTGGCGTCCGTCTCCGCGCCGGTGCGCGGCCCCTCGAACCGCGTGGTGGCCGCCGTGTCGGTCTCGGGCCCCATCGAGCGCCTGACGCGCCACCCGGGCCGGATGCACGCCCAGGCGATCATCGACGCCGCCGCCCGCCTCTCCGAGGCGCTCCGCCGCAACGGCTGACGCTGCACCCCTCCTTCTCCGTTCGTCCCGGCCCACCGCTTCAACGCCGCAGCGGTGGGCCGGAGTTGTGTCCGGAGCCGTTCCCGCGGGACGGAACGACGAAGAAGCCCTCCCCCGAAGGGAAGGGCTTCTCCTGTGCGTACCCCCGACCGGATTCGAACCGGCGCTACCGCCTTGAGAGGGCGGCGTGCTAGGCCGCTACACAACGGGGGCAAGATCTGGAATGATCCGCTGGCCTACCTGGACTCGAACCAAGACTAACTGAACCAGAATCAGTCGTGCTGCCAATTACACCATAGGCCACTGGTGGTTTAGACCAGTTGGTACCCCCGACCGGATTCGAACCGGCGCTACCGCCTTGAGAGGGCGGCGTGCTAGGCCGCTACACAACGGGGGCCCTAGCGATCCCACCCGGCCGGAGCCGGGTGATGTCACCGTAGATCCACCGGGAGCTACCCAAGTGACCTACAGGATGGATCTGTACCCCCGACCGGATTCGAACCGGCGCTACCGCCTTGAGAGGGCGGCGTGCTAGGCCGCTACACAACGGGGGCCTTGCGGATCAAGATCCGCGGATTGCAGATGAAGCTCTGCGAGCTGGCCTACCTGGACTCGAACCAAGACTAACTGAACCAGAATCAGTCGTGCTGCCAATTACACCATAGGCCACCGGGGCAACACCCCCACCAGGGGGATCCTGCTCGGCTTGCGCTTTCCGGGTTCTTGCCTTTCGGCTTGCTCCCCTCGGCGCAGGAAGAACATTACCCGAAGGTGGACCGCGCTCCAAAACGGGTATGCCCGCGCAGCAGGCCGGGGAGCTGGCCCAGCTCCGTGATCCGCTCCAGCTCGGGCCGGCCGCCGGTGCCCGCGCGGTCCAGCCAGACGCCCAGGAGCCCGGCCTCCGCCGCGCCCCGGGCGTCGATGTCCGGCTGGTCCCCCACGTATGCCACCTGGTGCGGGGGCAGGCCGAGGGCGGTGCAGGCGGCGTGGAAGGCCTCCGGGGCGGGCTTGGCCACGCCGAGCTCGGCGGCGCACAGGACGGTCTCGAAGCGGTCCCGGACGCCGAGGACGCGGAGCTTGCGCTCCTGGTTGCGGATGCTGGAGTTCGACAGGACCGCGTGACGGTAGTCACGGGCCAGCAGGTCGAGCACGGGGACGGTGTCGGGGAAGAGCGCCCAGGCCGCCTCGTAGTGGACGACGTACCGGTCGAACCAGGCGTCGGCCTCGTCGGGGGTGAGCCCCGGCCGGCCGAGGAAGTCGCGGACCCGGTCGCGCCGCTGGTCCAGGAAGTCGCCGCCCTCGCGCTCGAAGCGGCGCCAGTGGAGGACGGTGAGCTCCCGCCACCGGTCGAGGGCCGCCTCCACCGTGCCGAACCCTTCGAGGAGGCCCTCGGCCGCGAGGTGGCCGCGCATCCCGGCCGTGTCGGCGGTCGCGTAGTCGAAGATCGTGTCGTCGATGTCCCAGAGAACCGCCCGGATAACCATGGCATTCACCGTACCCGAACGGCACGGAAGGAGACCAAACATTCCATTGCACCCGGAATTTGAAATTCCGCATCCTGTGGCGAGGATTGACCTTGACGCTGGCCGGAACGGCCCGGATAGGATCCTTCAGCCCTGCCCGCAACCCATTCTTCAAGGGGAGAAAAGATGAGCCTGCTGCGCCGCTCCGCCTCCATAGCGATCCCCGCCGTACTCGCCGTCGGTTTCGGCGTCACGCCCGCCCAGGCCGAGACGGGTCTTTACTGCAACAACTACTACGACAATTGCGGCGCCTTCTACTTCAACAGCAACACCAGCGGCTCCTACATCGTCTTCACCGGCCTGAAGGGCCAGCAGGGCAGCATTCCCGACCTCGCCCCGTACAAGTTCCTGGGCAATGGAAGCGGCAAGGGCCAGACGGTGAAGAACAACGCCGCCTCGTTCTACAACGGCAGCTTCCAGATCACCACGGTCTTCTTCAACAGCAACTACGGCGGCCCGTGCGACAGCTTCGAGCCGCACGCCACGGCCAAGCAGCTCCGGAACACGTACAACGACAACGCCTCGCTCGGTTTCGGCCGGTCCGGAGTCAACTGCTTCAAGTTCAGCTGACGGGGATGAGACGCCCGGCGCCGACCGCGCTCGTCCTCCTCTGCGCCGTCCTGGCCGGGTGCTCCGCGCCCGAGCGGTCCGGACAGTCCGCGCGGCCCGCTCCGACGGCGAGCGCCCCCGCCGCGTCCACCGCGACCCCCGCCGCCGAGAGCGCGTACACCTTCCGGCTGCCGATGGCCCGTTACAGCTACACCGAGGCCGAATACGCTCTTGTCCAATCCGCCGAGCACGTGCTGGCGAAACGGTGCATGGCGCGCTATTCGCTCTCCTACCGGCCGCCGGCGCCCACTCCCCCGCCTCCGCCCGTGGACCGGCGTTACGGTCTGGCGGAGAAAAGCAATGCCGACCGTTTCGGATATCGCCTGCCGCCGGTCCCGACGCCCTCCCCGGCTCCGGCCGACGAGCGGCTCGGCGCGGCGGAAATTCTCGTCCTGTACGGACGGCAGGGCGTCGGGGGCCGGGCGGGAAAGCTCGAACACCGAGGAAAGGCCGTTCCGGAGAAGGGCTGTCTCGGGCAGGCCATGGAGGATTTCCGCAAGGGGTACGAACATCCCGAGGGGGCCGAGGCGGCGAGCCGGATAGCGACGCGGAGCCATCAGGAATCCCTGACCGATCCGAAGGTGCGGGCCGCGCTCGGGAAATGGTCCGCCTGCATGGCGGAGTCCGGATATTCCTACGCGTCCCCGATGGAGCCGCTGGGGAAATACCTCGAAGGGCCCGTCACGGCCGGGGAACGGGCGACCGCCGGAACGGACGTCGCCTGCAAGCGGAGCACCGGTCTCCTGGAGACCTGGTTCGGCGTGGAGTCGGAGATCCAGCGGCGGATGATCGGCCCGGAGTCGGCGGTCCTGGAGGAGCTGCGCGACCGGCACGCCCGGAAGGTGGCGGCGGCCCGGAGGATCATCGCGGAGGGCTGAGCCCGGGCCCCGGACGCGCGGGAGGGGTACGGCCGGTGGCCGTACCCCTCCCGCGTCGTACGAGCGGTGCCTACGCGGCGAGCTTCGCCAGGGCCGCGTCGATGCGGGCCAGGGTCTTCTCCTCGCCCAGGATCTCCAGGGACTCGAAGAGCGGCAGGCCGACCGTGCGGCCGGTGACCGCGACGCGGACCGGGGCCTGGGCCTTGCCGAGCTTGAGGCCGTGGGCCTCGCCGGCGGCCAGGACGGCGCTCTTGAGGGACTCGGGGTCGCTCCAGTCGGCGCCCGCGAGCTTCTCCCGGGCGGTGGTGAGGAGCGCGGCCGGCTCGCCCTTCATCGCCTTGTCCCACGAGGCCTGGTCGAAGACCGGCTCGGGCAGGAAGAGGAAGTCGACGTTGGCCGTGATGTCCGAGAGGACGGTCAGGCGGGTCTGGGCGTGCGGCGCGACGGCCTCCCAGGCGGCCCGGTCGAAGTCCTCCGGCGCCCAGGGGGCGTGCGGGGCGCGCAGCCAGGGCTCGCAGGCCTCGGCGAACGCCTTCACGTCGAGGCGGCGGATGTGGTCGGCGTTGATCGACTCGGCCTTCTTGAGGTCGAAGCGGGCCGGGTTGGCGTTGACGTCGGCGATGTCGAACTTCTCCACCATCTCGGGGATCGTGAAGAGGTCCTGGTCGGCCGAGAAGGACCAGCCGAGCAGGGAGAGGTAGTTCAGCAGGCCCTCGGGGAGGAAGCCGCGCTCCCGGTAGAGGTTGAGGGAGGCCTGCGGGTCGCGCTTGGAGAGCTTCTTGTTGCCCTCGCCCATCACGTACGGCAGGTGGCCGAAGGCGGGGATCTCCTTGGCGACGCCCAGCTCGATCAGCGCCTTGTAGAGCGCGATCTGGCGCGGGGTGGAGGAGAGCAGGTCCTCGCCGCGCAGGACGTGGGTGATCTCCATGAGGGCGTCGTCGACCGGGTTGACCAGGGTGTAGAGCGGGGCGCCGTTGGCCCGGAGGATGCCGTAGTCCGGCACGTTCTCCGGGGTGAAGGTGAGCTCGCCGCGGACCAGGTCGGTGAAGGTGATGGGCTCGTCGGGCATCCGGAAGCGGACGATCGACGTGCGGCCCTCGGCCTCGTACGCCGCCTTCTGCTCGTCGGTGAGGTCGCGGCAGTGGCCGTCGTAGCCGGAGGGGCGGCCGGCGGCGCGGGCGGCCTCGCGGCGCTCGTCGAGCTCCTCGGTGGTGCAGTAGCAGGGGTACGCGTGGCCTCCGGCGAGCAGCTTGTCGGCGACGTCCTTGTAGATGTCCATCCGCTGCGACTGGCGGTACGGCGCGTGCGGGCCGCCGATCTCCGGGCCCTCGTCCCAGTCGAGGCCGAGCCAGCGCAGCGAGTCGAGCAGCTGCTGGTACGACTCCTCCGAGTCGCGCGCCGCGTCGGTGTCCTCGATGCGGAAGACCATGGTGCCCTGGTTGTGCCGGGCGAAGGCCCAGTTGAAGAGGGCGGTGCGGACCAGACCCACGTGGGGGTTGCCGGTCGGCGAGGGACAGAAACGGACGCGGATATTCGCGTTAGCCACGCTTGATCACCTTATTGGTGAGAGTGCCGATGCCTTCGATGGTGACGGCGACCTCGTCGCCGACGTTGAGGGGGCCGACCCCGGCCGGGGTGCCGGTGAGGATGACGTCGCCGGGGAGCAGCGTCATGGCCTCGGTGATGTGGACGACCAGGTCCTCGACGGAGCGGATCATGTCGCTCGTGCGGCCGAGCTGGCGCTGTTCGCCGTTGACCGTGGCCTGGACGGCCAGGTCGCCGGCCTGCGCGACGCTCAGGCCGGTCTCCACCCAGGGGCCGAGCGGGCAGGAGGTGTCGAAGCCCTTGGCGCGGGCCCACTGGTTCTCGCGCCTCTGGACGTCCCGGGCGGTGACGTCGTTGGCGCAGGTGTATCCGAAGATCACGTCCTGGACGCGCTCGCGGGGGACCTCGCGGCACATGCGGCCGATCACCACGGCCAGTTCGGCCTCGTAGTGCAGCTCGCTGGAGAAGGAGGGGTACTCGACGGCGTCGCCGGAGCCGATCACCGAGGTGGTGGGCTTGAAGAAGGCGACGGGGGCGTCGGGGACCTCGTTGCCGAGTTCGGCGGCGTGCTCGGCGTAGTTGCGGCCGATGCCCACGACCTTGTTGGGGAGCACGGGCGGCAGGAGCCGTACCTTGCTCAGCGGGACCTTGGTGCCGCTGAGTTCGAAGTCGGTGTACGGGATGCCCTTGATGATGTCGAGGACGAGGCCGCCGGACTCGACGGGTCCCTCGCCCTCGACGGCGCCGAAGGCCACGTTGCCGTCGATGGAGAATCTGGCGATGCGCACGAGTGCTGTCGCCCCTCACTTGGTACTGGCTGGAGTCTGACGCTCCAGGCTAACGCGGCGGGGGGCCGCCGAACGGCGACATACGGGCCGTACGGGCCGGTGGGAGCGGGTCCCGGGCCCGCCGGGCGGGTGCTAGCGGGCGACCGTGGCGTACGGGGCGGGCTCGTACGGGGCCGGGGCCTGCATGAGGACGGTGCGGCGCGGGTTGGCCGTCCGGCCGGGCAGCTCGGCGGCGTACTCCGGCTGGGCGCCCCGGCCGAGCTGTGCGGCGTCCTGGAGGTGGACGAGGGTGGAGCGGCGGGGGTTGGCCGTGGTGCGGAGCGTCGTCTTGTTCATCGCGGTGATCAGACCTTGTTCCGGGACGGGCGCCCGTGCGGGCGCGTAGGGGTCGTAAAGCGTCAGGCTAAACATGGGATTCCCTTCGAATGCATGGCTAAGACATCGATCGGCGTGTGAGTTTGCTCACCAGTGACGGTAGATTCCAGGCATTACGGACAGCGACCGGCCACCCCGGAAAGGGACATTCCGCCACTGAATGCTCTATTCCGCTCCTGATCATGTCGACTGGGACACACGGGGATGCCGGGCCATTGGCACAGAAAAGTCCGTTTCCTCCGCGATCATCTTCTACATGGGGTGACGTGCCGGGCACGGGTTGTCATACGCTTCCCGGCGCGACACGCGGCCCTTGTTGGAGATCCGGCACTGTGCTGGAATTCCCGCACCGCCGCGGGTTTCAAGCCGGCGCGCAGAGGCGCAACGCAGCGCCGGCCGAGTGGCGGGACACGAAGGGGGAACTGCGCCGGTCACCGACGACCACCTGGGGTGCTCCACACACCCCGATCGACACCGACACCGTCCTCTCCGTTCATCCGGAAGGGCGCCTGGTCCAGAGGTTGCGACGCTAGTGCAGGGACGTTTCAAGAGGGATGGCTCGGGGTCTCCCCAGGCCCGTCAGGGCCGAGCGGATGCTCCGGCGGAGCAGGAACCGCGTGCCGGGACCGACCGCGGTCCCTCGGCCTCGCACACCCCGAACCAGGGTCAGGGTCCGTCCGGCGAGGGCGGTGACGGCGGCCGCCGCGCGGGCTCCGCGGGCACGCCGTCCGAGGCGTCCGCCGCTCCCGCGCCCAAGGCCGAGAACGAGGTCGGCTCCCGAATAGCTCTTCGCAACTGGCGCATCTCCACGCGTCTGGTCGCGCTCCTCACCCTCCCCGTGGTCGCGGCGACCGCCCTGGGCGGCATCCGCATCAACGAGTCGCTCAAGGACATGGAGCAGCTCGACCACATGCAGCTGCTCACCAAGCTGACGCGTGAGGCGACGGACCTCGCCAAGGCCCTCCAGGCCGAGCGCGACCACTCCGCCGGCCCGCTGGCCAACGGCCGCCCGGTCAGCGACTACCAGGTCGCCAACCCGCGCCGGAAGACGGACCTGGAGTACAAGGCCTTCCTCGCCGCCACCGAGGAGATCCCCTCCACCGAGGGCGACGAGGCGCTGCGCAGCATCCGCCAGAACGTCAGCCAGATCGCCTCCCAGGTCACCGAGCTCCACTCCATCCGGGGCAGCGCGTACAAGAAGGACGTCTCCAACTCGGTGACGGTCGAGGCGTACAGCCGTCTCATCCGCTCGCTCCTGAGCCTGTCCCAGGACATGGCGCAGGCGACCAGCAACCCCGAGATGATCAAGCGGACCCGCGCGCTCGCCGCGTTCTCGTCCGCCAAGGAGTACGCCTCCATCCAGCAGGCGATCATCGCGGCGGCGCTGCCCCCGAGCGACCGGACCCGCGGCAAGATCGAGCAGGGTGACCGGCTGTACGGCGAGGCCGCGCTCAACAGTGAGAACGTCGAGCTCAAGTCCTTCCAGGCGATCTACAAGTCGACCGGTGGCGACGCCGACGACCTGACGTCGACCCTGAACCGGGGCAACCCGTCCATCACCGCGGCCGACAAGTACGCCGAACGCGTGCTCGGCTCGGAAAACATGATGCAGAACGGCCCCCGGCGCGGCCATCTGAACTTCACCGACGAGTACGGCACCAAGATCGCCGCGATGGACCGCATCGAGAGCGTCCTGCTCGGCGACATGGAGTCCATGGCCCGTGAGCTGCGGCAGGAGTCGCAGCGCGAGGCCATCATCAACGGTGCGCTGATCCTGCTCGTCCTCGGCGTCTCGCTCGTCGGCGCCTTCGTCGTGGCGCGGTCCATGATCCGCTCGCTGCGCCGCCTCCAGGACACCGCGACCAAGGTCGCCCAGGAACGCCTGCCCGAGCTCGTCAAGCAGCTCTCCGAGTCCGACCCGCAGGACGTCGACACCTCCGTCGAGTCCGTCGGCGTGCACTCCCGGGACGAGATCGGCCAGGTGGCCGCGGCCTTCGACGACGTGCACCGCGAGGCCGTCCGCCTCGCCGCCGAGCAGGCCCTCCTCCGGGGCAACGTCAACGCGATGTTCACCAACCTCTCGCGCCGCTCCCAGGGCCTCATCCAGCGTCAGCTCTCGCTCATCTCCGAACTGGAGTCCCGCGAGGCCGACCCGGACCAGCTCTCCTCGCTCTTCAAGCTCGACCACCTCGCCACCCGTATGCGGCGTAACGGTGAGAACCTCCTCGTCCTCGCCGGTGAGGAGCCGGGCCGCCGCTGGACCCGTCCGGTCCCGCTGGTCGACGTGCTCCGCGCCGCCGCCTCCGAGGTGGAGCAGTACGAGCGCATCGAACTGGCAGCGGTCCCGGCGACCGAGGTCGCCGGCCGGGTCGTCAACGACCTCGTGCACCTCCTCGCCGAGCTGCTGGAGAACGCCACCTCGTTCTCCTCGCCGCAGACGAAGGTCCGGGTCACCGGTCACGCGCTGCCCGACGGCCGGGTGCTCGTCGAGATCCACGACACCGGCATCGGCCTCTCCCCCGAGGACCTCGCGGCGATCAACGAGCGGCTCGCCTCGCCGCCCACCGTGGACGTCTCGGTCTCGCGCCGCATGGGTCTGTTCGTGGTCGGCCGCCTGTCCCTGCGACACGGCATCCGCATCCAGCTGCGCCCCTCCGACTCGGGCGGCACCACCGCGCTCGTCATGCTCCCCGTCGACGTCGCCCAGGGCGGCAAGAAGCCCATGCCCAAGCCGGGCGCGGGCGGCCAGGGCGCGATGCCTCCGGGCGCCTCCGCCCCGGGCGGCCGGCTGCCCGGCGGCCCCGGCGCGGCCGGCGGTCCCGGCGGACGTCCGGGCCAGGGCGGCGCCCCGTCCCCGACGGCCGGACGCCTCGGCACCGGCGCCCCGCGCGGCCAGGTCGGCGCGGGCGGCCCCCGGGCCGCGCTGCCCGCCCGTGACGGCGCCCCGCTCGCCGGCGGCCCGCAGGGCGCGCCGCAGTCCCGCACCCCGCAGCCGCAGAACGCGCAGCTGGAGCAGACCGGCCGGCAGCCGCAGGCGCCCCAGACCCCCGAGGCCCCGCGCCCGGGCGGCGGCGGCCTCATCGGCGGCGCCGCGAGCGCCATCCCGTCCCGCACGGACGTGTGGGGCAACCAGGGCGGCCAGGGCAACCAGGGCACCCCGCAGGCCGGTCCCGGCGCGCAGCAGCAGGCGCCGCAGGGCGGGTACGACTTCCCGCGCGCCGAGCTGCCGGGCGGCACCCCGCCCCAGCAGCAGCGTCCGCAGGCCGCGAGCTGGGGCAACGAGCAGGCCCCGCAGCAGCCGGTGCGCCGTCCGCAGCAGGAGATGTCCCCGCTGGACGCCCCGCGCGGCCACGAGGACCCGGAGGCGGGCCGGTTCGCGGCTCCGCAGGGTCCCGGCTCCACGGGCCAGTTCCCGCGCCCCGACTTCGGCGGTCAGCAGGCGCACCAGCAGCAGGCCCCGCAGCAGCACCAGCAGCCGCAGGTCCCACAGGGGTACCAGGGCGGCGCGCAGGACCCGGCGTCGACGGCGCAGTTCCCGCGCCCGGACTTCGGCGCTCCGCAGGGTCCCGGCTCCACCGGCCAGTTCCCGCGCCCCGACTTCGGCGCCCCGCAGGCCCCGCAGCAGCAGGCGCCCCAGCAGCCGCAGGGCTACCAGGGCGGCCAGCAGCAGCAGTTCGGCCGGCAGCCCTTCGTACCGCAGGCGCAGCCGCAGGCTCCGCAGCCCCCGGCACCGCGTCAGCGGACCGGCGGGAACGACTTCGGCGCCCCGCGTCCGGCCGAGCCGGGCCGTCAGCAGCCGCAGCAGCCGCAGCTCCAGCAGCCGCGCCGTCCGGAGGCGCTGCCGCCGGCGAGCGGCGCGGGCGACGGCCGTACGCCGCTGTACGACAACCTGGAGACCAACTGGTTCCACCAGGACCAGGCGGCCCAGCAGGCCCAGGCCCAGGACCCGGCGCAGACGGCGCAGACCCCGGTCGTACCGCGCGCGGCCGCCCCGGCCCCCCGCCAGGGCGACCAGAACGGCGGGGCCGCCTGGCGGACCTCGCCCAACGACGAGCTGGTGCGCCAGGCCGAGCGGGTGCGCAAGCCCGCGGCCGGCGGCGTCACCACCTCCGGCCTCCCCCGGCGCGTGCCGAAGGCCAACCTCGTACCCGGGACCGCCCAGGAGCAGGCCCACACGGCCGGCCCCCAGGTCTCGCGTGCACCCGACGACGTCCGCGGCCGGCTCACCAACCTGCGCCGCGGCATTCAGCAGGGCCGTCAGGCCGGTAACTCGACCACGGGTAATCACCACCTCGGTCCGAACCATCAGCAGGAGCGTTAGTTGAACGCGATGAGCCAGGCGGCGCAGAATCTGAACTGGTTGATCACCAACTTCGTGGACAACACCCCCGGGGTGTCCCACACGGTGGTGGTCTCCGCCGACGGACTCCTGCTGGCCATGTCCGAAGGATTCCCCCGCGACCGCGCCGACCAGCTGGCGGCGGTCGCGTCCGGACTGACCTCGCTGACCGCGGGCGCGTCCAGGATCTTCGAGGGCGGTCCGGTCGCGCAGACCGTCGTGGAGATGGAGCGCGGCTTCCTCTTCCTCATGCAGGTCTCGGACGGCTCCTCGCTGGCCGTGCTCGCCCACCCCGAGTGCGACATCGGCCTCGTGGGCTACGAGATGACGCTGCTGGTCGACCGGGCCGGCAGCGTGCTCACCCCGGACCTCCGCGCGGAGCTCCAGGGCAGCCTGCTCCACTAGCGGGGTCCTCACCCGGACACACCCCGTCCCCGCACCGAATGACCGACAGGGCGGTACGCCCCTCCGTACCGCCCTGGAAACCGTTCACCGTCCGGCCGCCCCACCCGGCCCCCCACCGGCCCCATCAGACGGCAGAAGTCTTGCTGTCACGCCCGGAGGATTCATGACCCCGCCCCCCGCCTCTCACGATCCGTACGGCTCCTCAGTCGACGAGTACGGGCACGAGGGCGACCAGCCGCTGGTGCGTCCGTACGCGATGACCGGCGGCCGGACCCGGCCGCGCTACCAGCTCGCCATCGAGGCGCTGGTCAGCACCACGGCCGACCCGGCGCACCTCGCCACGCTGCTCCCCGAGCACCAGCGGATCTGCCACCTGTGCCGCGAGGTCAAGTCGGTGGCCGAGGTGTCGGCCCTCCTGTCGATGCCGCTCGGCGTCGCCAGGATCCTCGTCGCCGACCTGGCGGAGGCCGGCATGGTGGCGATCCACCAGCCGGGCAACGGAGAGACCGGCGGCACGCCGGACGTGACTCTGCTCGAAAGGGTGCTCAGTGGACTTCGCAAGCTCTAGCGGCGGTGCGGCCCGGTCGACCACCAGCGCGAAGATCGTGGTGGCGGGCGGCTTCGGCGTGGGCAAGACCACGTTCGTCGGCGCCGTCTCGGAGATCAACCCGCTGCGTACCGAGGCCGTCATGACGTCCGCTTCGGCGGGCATCGACGACCTGACGCACACGGGTGGCAAGACGACGACGACCGTGGCCATGGACTTCGGCCGCATCACGCTCGACCAGGACCTGATCCTGTACCTGTTCGGCACCCCCGGGCAGGACCGCTTCTGGTTCATGTGGGACGACCTGGTGCGGGGTGCCATCGGCGCCGTCGTGCTCGTGGACACCCGGCGTCTCGCGGACTGTTTCCCGGCGGTCGACTACTTCGAGAACTCGGGCCTGCCGTTCGTCATCGCCCTCAACGGCTTCGACGGCAGCCAGCCCTACCAGCCCGAGGAGGTGCGCGAGGCCCTGCAGATCGGCCCGGACACCCCCATCATCACCACCGACGCCCGCCACCGCGCCGACGCCAAGAGCGCGCTCATCACGCTCGTCGAGCACGCCCTGATGGCGCGGCTCAAGTAGGAGGCCGGGCCGGGCGGTTGCCCCGCGCCGCCGGTCCGGGGGCGGTCTGTGTCGTTCGACACGACCGCCCCCGTGTTCATAACGTTTCGACAGAGAATTGGGGCGCCTCGGACACCCGACGCATCCGATCGGTGTCACTGCGCTCACATGAGCCCCGCTTTTTGGCGGGGCTCGCTCTTTATGCCCGTTTTATTCGCCATATGCACCACGGAAAGTAGCCGCGTCCCACTGTTTGGAAGGGACCCCCTTCACGTGCTGCAATTCATGAACTCCCGAGTAGTACGGCCCTGAACGAAACACCGGCACAACGTAGGTGCCGACGCCGAGAGGTTGTTGGTCGAGTGAGGCGAAGCAAGGAAAGCTCCGCGGAGCAGGAGACGCGGGGCAACTTCACGCCGCCGTCGCGCACGGCGGTGTCGCCCGCGGACGTTCCCGTGACGCCGCCGCCGCCCGCCGAGGCGACCGGGGGAAGCTCCAGCAAGCTGTCGCCCCGCAACTGGCGGGTGCCCACCCGGCTGAACGCGATCCTGCTCATACCCGTGCTCGTCGGCCTCGTCATGGGCGGCTTCCAGGTCAAGGGGTCGATCGACACCTGGCAGGAGGCCCAGGACGCCGAGAAGACGGCGCTCATCGTGCGCGCCGCCTCGGAGTACAGCACCGCGCTGCTCAACGAGCGCGACCTCACCGCCGCCCCGCTGCTCGTCGCCAAGAGCCCCGAGGACCGCAAGGCCGACGAGGTCCAGCGCGCGTACGCCGCGACCGACGCCGCCCGCCTGAAGTTCGACGAGGCCGCCAAGAACCTGCCCTCGGGCCAGGGCCTGGAGCGCCGCCTCCGCCTGTTCAGGGACGAGGAGCCGAAGCTCGAAGCGCTCCGCAAGAGCGCGTACGCCCGCTCCTACGACCCGGTGAACACCCAGCTCGCGTACACCGGCGTCCAGCACTACCTGACCGAGTTCTCCAACGAGCTCGGCCTGGGCACCGGCAACGTCACCGCGTACGGCCGCAGCGTCTACGCGATCCAGCTCTCCAAGGGCGCCGAGTCCCTCCAGCGGTCCATCGGCACCCAGCTGCTCGTCCGGCCCAGCACCACCGAGGCCGTCTTCGCCCAGCAGTCCGTGGCGTTCAACTCGTACAACTACCTGGAGCAGATCGCCCTCGGCGAGTTCAGCTCCGGCGGTATGCCCGAGGACGTCGAGCTGCTCAAGAAGGTCATGGCCGGCAAGGCCGCCGAGGGCGCCAAACAGATGCAGGCGGCCGACGTCGAGCTGCCCAAGGGCAAGGACGGCTCCGTCTACTCCGGCGTGGCCAACGCGATCGGCACGGCCAAGGGCCCCGAGGGCATCGCGGCGCTCAAGGCCAAGGGCATCACGCCCGAGACCTGGATGGCGATCGCCACCGCCAAGTTCGAGGGCTACAGCGAGGTCGAGAAGGCCCTCGTCGACAAGGCCGTGAACGAGGCCGTCAAGATCTCCGACGACGCCAAGTCGGACGCCTGGCTGAACGGCGCCATCGTCGTCATCGCCCTGCTCGCCGCGTTCATCCTGGCCGGGATGATGGCCCGGCAGATGAGCCGCTCGATGCGCACCCTGCGGACCGCCGCCTTCGGCATCGCCGAGCAGCGCCTGCCGATGCTGGTCGACCAGCTCTCCCGCACCGAGCCGGGCCGGGTCGACACCCGCGTCCAGCCGATCCCGATCGACTCCCAGGACGAGATCGGCGAGGTCGCCCGCGCGTTCGACCAGGTCCACCGCGAGGCCGTCCGGCTCGCCGCCGAGCAGGCCATGCTCCGGGGCAACGTCAACGCGATCTTCACCAACCTCTCGCGCCGCAACCAGTCGCTGATCGAGGGCCAGCTGACCCTCATCACCGACCTGGAGAACAACGAGGCCGACCCGGACCAGCTGGAGAACCTCTTCAAGCTGGACCACCTGGCGACCCGTATGCGCCGCAACGGCGAGAACCTCCTCGTTCTCGCCGGCGAGGAGCCCGGCCGCCGCTGGGACCAGCCGGTCCCCCTGGTCGACGTCATGCGCGCCGCCTCCTCCGAGGTGGAGCAGTACGAGCGCATCGAGCTGGCGGGCGTCCCGGAGGCCGAGATCCACGGCCAGGCCGTGACCGACCTCGTGCACCTCCTCGCCGAGCTCCTGGAGAACGCCACCACGTTCTCCTCCCCGCAGACCAAGGTCCGCGTCACCGCGACCCGTCTCCCCGACGGCCGCGTGATGGTCGAGATCCACGACAAGGGCATCGGCCTCACCGCCGAGGACTTCGCGGACATCAACCACAAGCTGGCCAACCCGCCGACCGTGGACGCCGCCGTCTCGCAGCGCATGGGCCTCTTCGTGGTCGGCCGGCTGGCCGACCGGCACGGCATCCGGGTCCAGCTCCGCCCCTCGGGCGAGCAGGCCGGGACGACCTCGCTCGTCATGCTGCCGGACGCGATCACGCACGGCGGCGGCGGCGAGCAGCCGATCCAGGACGACTTCACCGTCTCCCAGATCATCCCGGAACAGCAGCAGCAGCCGCAGAACGCCTTCGAGGCGGCTCCCGCGCAGCCGATGCTGACCGCGGCCGACCTCGGCTTCGACGACTCGCGCTACGAGCAGCAGCCGGACGGGGAGCAGCAGAGCCTCGACCCGGTCGACCGCTCGCTGCGGCGCGAGGGGCGGCGTGCCGCCCTGGGCGACCGCGCGCAGACCGGCGACCGCCCGCTCTTCCGCGACGAGGCGGAGCAGCCGCAGGAGTACGCCCAGGCCCAGGAGTACGGGCAGGAGCAGGCCGTCCAGGGCCAGGAGTACGGCCAGGGGCAGCCGCAGGGCCAGGAGTACGCGACCGAGTACGCCCCCGCGCAGGAGTACGGGCAGCAGCCCCAGCAGGAGTACGGCCAGGAGTACGCGACCGGCTACCCGCAGCAGGACGGCTACGCCGGGGACGCCTCCCACACCGGGGGCTACGCGGCGCCGCAGCAGGGCTACGAGGCGTACCCTCAGCAGGGGTATGCGGAAGCCTCGTACGAGACTCCGGGAACCGAACACCAGCAGTACGGCCAGACGTTCGATCCCCAGTCCCACCAGGCGGAGTGGCCGGATCAGAACGCCTACCAGGGTGGTTACGCCCAGGAGTACCGGACGGAACCGGAATCTGCCCCGGCCGCTCCCGAACAGGCCGCCGACCGCGTAGGCTTCGACCGTCCGGGTCCGACTCCGAATCCCGCCCCGGACGCCGGTCACGCGCTGACCGACGCCGGACTGCCGCGCCGCGGCAGCGTCGCCCCGCCGACGCAGCGGACGCCGCAGCCGGCCAAGCCCGCGCAGCCGGAACAGCAGCAGAACGAAGCCGGCGGTTCCGACGAATGGCGCTCGACCAACGACGAGCGCTGGCAGCGGGCCGGAAAGCTCAAGGACCCGAAGGCGGGCGGGGTCACCTCGTCCGGTCTCCCCCGACGCGTCCCGAAGGCCAACCTGGTCGAGGGCACGGCTGAGCAGACCCCGCAGGGCGGCCCCCAGGTCTCCCGCGCACCCGAGGACGTACGGGGCAGGTTGAGCAACCTGCGCCGGGGCGTTCAGCAGGGACGCAACGCGGGAACGGACACGAACGGATCGGGCCTCGGCCCGGGCAGTACCTACAACCAGGAGCGTTAGTGTGAGCATGAGCCAGGCGGCGCAGAATCTGAACTGGTTGATCACCAACTTCGTGGACAACACCCCCGGGGTGTCGCACACGGTGGTGGTCTCCGCCGACGGACTCCTGCTGGCGATGTCCGAGGGCTTCCCCCGGGACCGCGCCGACCAGCTGGCGGCCGTCGCCTCCGGACTGACCTCGCTGACCGCGGGCGCGTCCAGGATCTTCGAGGGCGGTGCGGTCAACCAGACCGTGGTGGAGATGGAGCGCGGCTTCCTCTTCATCATGTCGATCTCGGACGGCTCCTCGCTGGCCGTGCTCGCCCACCCCGAGGCGGACATCGGTCTCGTGGGCTACGAGATGGCCCTGCTCGTGGACCGCGCGGGCACCGTCCTGACCCCCGACCTCCGGGCGGAGCTCCAGGGCAGTCTTCTTAACTAACAGTTCTCAACCAACAGACAGACAGTGCGTTTCGCGCCACCGCCCCGTAAGGTGCGGTGGCGCGGCTCCAAGGGACATGGACCGCGAGGCAGTCGGAGGAGGAAACGTGGGAACACCCCCGGGCGGAAGCCCTTACAACGGTTATGACGCGCACCAGGCACCGCTGGGCGACACCGCGCAGAACCGGTTCAACTTTCCCTCCGCACCGAGCGGACAGGGTGCGTCGCAGCCCTATCGGCAGCCGCACGCCCCAGCGGCACCCGCCGGACCGTCCGCCTCGCGCGGCCCGTCCTCCTCGGGCGGCTCGGGCGGGCACAACCCGCTGGTGCGCCCGTACGCGATGACCGGCGGCCGGACCCGGCCGCGTTACCAGCTCGCCATCGAGGCGTTGGTCAGTACGACGGCCGATCCGTCCCGGCTGCAGGGGCAGTTGCCCGAGCACCAGCGGATCTGCCGGCTCTGCTTCGAGATCAAGTCGGTCGCCGAGATCTCGGCCCTCCTCTCCATCCCCCTCGGCGTCGCCCGAATCCTCGTCGCCGACCTGGCCGAGGCCGGACTCGTCGCCATCCACCAGCCCGGCGGCGACGAGGCCGCCGGCGGTCAGCCAGACGTGACACTGCTCGAAAGGGTGCTCAGTGGACTTCGCAAGCTCTAGCGGCGGCGCGGCCCGTTCAACCACCAGCGCGAAGATCGTGGTGGCGGGCGGCTTCGGCGTGGGCAAGACCACGTTCGTCGGCGCCGTCTCGGAGATCAACCCGCTGCGTACCGAAGCCGTCATGACGTCCGCCTCGGCGGGCATCGACGACCTCACCCACACCGGCGACAAGACGACGACGACCGTCGCCATGGACTTCGGCCGCATCACGCTCGACCAGGACCTGATCCTGTACCTGTTCGGCACCCCCGGACAGGACCGCTTCTGGTTCATGTGGGACGACCTCGTCCGCGGCGCCATCGGCGCCGTCGTCCTCGTCGACACCCGCCGGCTCGCCGACTGCTTCCCCGCCGTCGACTACTTCGAGAACTCGGGTCTCCCGTTCGTCATCGCCCTCAACGGCTTCGACGGCAACCAGCCCTACCAGCCCGAGGAAGTCCGCGAGGCCCTGCAGATCGGCCCCGACACCCCTATCATCACCACCGACGCCCGCCACCGCGCCGACGCCAAGAGCGCGCTCATCACGCTCGTCGAGCACGCCCTCATGGCCCGACTGCGGTAGCTGTCCCCAGGCGTTCCGTTCTCCCCCGCTCGTCCCGAAGGCCGCGCTCCCCGGAAGGGGGGCGCGGCCTTCGGCGTGCGTTCTCCCGTGTACGGGCAGCGCGAAGGGCCGGAACCCGGTCTCCACCGGGTTCCGGCCCTTCGCCGTGCTCTTTGGTGCTCCGTGTCGGCTAGCGCCAGCTGTGGGGGGCGCGGAAGCCGTGTTCGCGCTCCAGGCGGCGCCAGCCGGCCGCGTTGCGGGCCTGGTGGGTGGGGGTGGTGGTGGGCTGGGTGGTGGCGCGGGCGAGGAGGACGGCGGTGATGGCGGCGAGTTCTTCGGGGTCGGCGTGACCCTTCTCGACGCGCAGGAGGTTGGCGGGGG
>NZ_JBIWAS010000010.1:0-127097 GCF_044760185.1 Streptomyces sp. NPDC098101
CCGGACTCCCGGCGGCCCTCGGCCCGGCGGTCCGGAACCTCACGGTCCGGGCGGGAACGGTACGGAGAGGGACCCCGGGCACCGACACCGACCCCCCCCCCCCGGGGGGGGGGGCCCCCCCCCCCCCCCCCCCCCCCCCCCCCCCCCCCCCCGCCGCCGGGCCCGGCGTGCAGAATGCCGGACGGCACGTCCCCGACCGGAAGGCACCTCCATGAACCCCCTGCCCGCAACGGGCCGCCGCGTCCTCGTCAGCGGCGCCTCCCGGGGCCTCGGCGCCGAGGTCGCACGGAAGTTCGCGGCCAACGGCGACCGGGTCGCCGTCCACTTCGCCACCCGCGCCGAAGAGGCCCGGGCGACCCTGGACTCCCTCGAAGGGACGGGCCACGTCCTCGTCGGGGGCGACCTCGCGGACCCGGAGGCGGCCGCGACCGTGGCCGACACGGCGGCCGGGGCGCTCGGCGGGATCGACGTGCTGGTCAACAACGCGGCGGTGAACCTCCGCCACCCCCTCGCCGAGACCCCGTACGAGGAGTGGGTGGAGGTCTGGCGGCGGCACGTGTCGGTGAACCTGCTCGCGACCGCGCACCTCAGCCACCTCGCGGCCCGGCGGATGATCGACCAGGGCACGGGCGGCCGGATCGTCAACATCGGCTCCCGGGGCGCCTTCCGGGGCGAGCCCGACCACCCGGCCTACGGTGCGACCAAGGCGGCCGTCCACGCGCTCGGCCAGTCGCTCGCGGTCTCCCTCGCCCCCCACGGGATCGGCGTCGCCTCGGTCGCGCCCGGCTTCTTCGCCACCGAGCGGGTCGCACCGCGCCTGGAGGGACCCGAGGGGGCCGCGATCCGCGCCCAGAGCCCCTTCGGCCGGGTGGCCGACCCCGCCGAGATCGCGGCGGCCGTCCTGTGGCTCGCCTCGCCCGACGCGGAATGGGCGTCCGGTTCGATCCTCGACCTCAACGGAGCTTCCCACCTCAGGAGTTGACGGCCGGCTCCGGGTCGTCCGTCGTGATCTCGGGCTCCAGGCCCTCGGCGGGCGTGGTGCGGGAGCGGCCGACGTCGCCGCGCCACGCCTCGAAGGCGAGGGTGGTCGCGGTGACCACGGCGAGGCCGAGCAGCCAGCCCCCGATCACGTCGCTCACCCAGTGCACGCCGAGCGCGACGCGCGTGTAGCCCACGCCGACCACCGCCACCGCGGCCAGGACCCACGGCAGCGGCCGCCACGCGCGCGGGACCAGCGGCAGCAGGACGAGCAGCAGGACGGCGCAGGAGGTCACGGCCGTCATGGAGTGCCCGGAGGGGAAGGAGAAGCCCGGCGCGTGGGAGACCGGATCCGGCAGGTGCGGCCGGGCGCGCTCGACCACGTTCTTCACCAGCAGGCCCACGAGCCCGCCGGCGATCGCCGTGACGGCCGCCCAGGCGGCCAGCCGGAAGGCCCGCCGCCACAGGAGCCACACCACCACCCCGGCCACCAGGATCCGCATGGTCGCCGGTCCCCACGCGACGTGCGTGAGGAGGTCGAGGACCCGGACCCAGGCGGGATGGTCGAGCGCGGAGCGGTGCAGCCGCTCGGCCACGCCCTGGTCGAGCCGGTGCAGCGGGGCCCAGTGCGACTCCACCAGGACCAGCGCGAGGGAGAACGGAACGGCCGCCAGGGCCGTGAGGGCCGTGCCCGCCAGCAGCCTCGCGCCGAACCGGGCGTCGGGCCCGCCGTGCCCGGTCACGAGCCTCCCGAGGAGGCGCCGGATGCGGGAGGAACGCTCTGTCATGGTCGGTACGGTTCCTTTCCTTGGTGCGCGGAGGGGGCGGGGAGCGGTTCAGACCCCGGGATCCTCGCTGATCGGGGCGTCCACCCCCGCCCGTACGGCCTCCAGCTGGGCCGCGAAGGACAGGCCCAGGAAGAGCGAGAGCGACGTGAGGTACGACCACAGCAGCAGCGCCACGAACGCGCTCAGCGGGCCGTACACGGTGGTGAACGAGCCGCCGGAGCCGACGTACAGGCTCAGGGCCCAGGTCGCGCCCAGCCACAGCAGCAGGTGGACGGTGGCGCCGAAGGCCAGCCAGGTGTGGCCCGGCTGGGGGCGCCGGGGCGAGCGGCGGAAGACGACGCTGGTGGCGAGGACGGCCAGCAGGATCCCGACGGGCCAGCGCAGCAGGTCCCACGCGAGGCGGGTGCCCGGGCCGAGGTGGTAGACCTCGATGAGGGCGTGGCTCAGGTCGGACCCCAGGACGGTGACGCAGAAGCTCAGCCCGAGGGGCAGCCCGGCCAGTACCGACATCACGAGCCCGCGCGCGTACTTGTGGAGGAACGGGCGGTCGCGCTCGACGCCGTAGATCCGGTTGGCGCCGCGCTCCACCTGGCACATGCCGGTGGTGACGTTGGAGATCGAGAACAGCAGGCCGAACCAGAGGGCCACCGCGCCGCCGTCCCCGGCGTGCCGCCGGCTCGCCCGCAGGGCGTCGTCCACGACGTCCTGGCTGGGGCCGCTGATCCGGCGGATCAGCAGCTCGGCGATCCGCCCGACGTCCTCGGTGTGCAGCACCCCGGAGAGCCCTATGACCGCGATGGCGAAGGGGAGGATCGCCAGGACGGTCTGCAGGGCGAGGGCCCGGGAGTGGCTGAACCCGTCGGCGTAGCGGAACCGCACGAAGGAGTCCCGTACGAGCGCCCAGCCGCCGTAGCGGCGGAGCGTGGCCCAGGCGTCCTCTCCGGACAGGGTCTCGCCCTGGAGGCGCAGCTCGGCCTCCACGGCCCTGACCTCACTGAGCCGCGGTACGCGCGTCGCGGTGCCCATGCTCCGCCACCTCCTTCCCCGTCCCGGCCGGTATGCCGGTCCGCGCGGGCGCGGGCAGGCACACCCGCAGCGCCCCCGGCTCGACCTCCGCCGTCAGCCGCGTGCCTGCCGGGAGGACGTCGCCGTCGAGCTCGCGCGGCTGGGGACGGACGAAGCGGAGGTCGACGCGGGCCGCGCCGAAGTACTCCAGCGCGCCGTGCGCGGCGGTCCGCTCCCGCGTGCCGGAGGTGGGGGAGGTCCGTCCGCCCGGCAGGCGGGAGACCAGGTATCCGGCGGTGGCGAGCCAGCCGGTCACCCCGCGCGGGTCGAGCAGGACGACCTCCAGGCGGCCGCTGTCGGGCCGGGCGTCCGGCAGCAGCGGCAGCCCGCCCTGGAGGGAGCCGACGTTGCCGATGACGACCATGCGGGCCCGCCGTTCCAGCGGGGCGCCCCCGTCGAGCCGGATCGACAACCGCATCCGGGGGTCCCGCAGGTGCCGCGCGGCCGAGAGGACGTACGCGGCCCAGCCCAGGCGCTCCTTGAGCCGCGGCGAGGCGTCGCGGACCATGGCGGCGTCGAACCCGGCGCCCGCCATGACCGCGAACCGGGTCGGTGCGAGCCCGTCGCCCTCTACGCGCGCCACGTCGAGCCCGGCGGCCCGCCCGGACAGGGCCTCCCGCAGGGCGGCCACCGGTTCGACCGGCAGCCCCAGGTTGCGGGCGAGGAGGTTGCCGGTGCCGCAGGGGACGATCGCGAGGGGGACCCCGGTCCCGGCCGCCACGTCGGCGCAGGCGCGCACGGTGCCGTCGCCGCCGCAGACGACGACCAGGTCGACCGGGCCGAGCGGATCCGCGTCCGTCCCGGTCGGATGTGCGGCCAGGGCGCCGGACGGCTCCTCGGGCGTCGTCTCCGTCCACCGCTGCTCCGCGTACCCGTGCCGGCGCAGTACGGCCCTTACCCGGGCGGCGGTCTCGTCGCCGCACGCGTGCGGGTGGCGGACCACGACGGCCCGCCGCGTGCCGGGGGCGGCCGGCTCCGGCTCCGGGGCCGCCTCGTCCTTCCGGGCGCCGGGCAGCAGCGCGGCCCCCACGAGCAGCAGCGTGCAGGCGCCGTTCAGGAGCCCCACCACCACGTCGGAGGGGTGGTGCATCCCCCGGTACAGGCGGGAGAACGCCACGGCCGGGGGGATCAGCAGGAGGAGCCCCACGACGAGGTTCCGCCGGACGCCCCGCAGGTGCCGGAACGCGAGCACGGCCAGGCCTCCGTAGAGCGCCATGGAGGCCCCGACATGACCGGAGGGGAAGCTGGACGTCGGCGGCGCCCCGTCCAGGCGCGGCACGTCGGGACGGTCGCGGTTCACGACGAGGGTGACGAGCAGGAAGATCGCGGACTGCGCGGCCACGGACACGGCCAGGAACCCCGCCTCCCACCACCGGGGCGCCCGGGGCACGAGGAGCAGACCCAGCACGCAGAGCAGGGTCAGGGCGATCACGGTCTGGGTGTTCGCCACCAGCGACATCCAGTCGGTGAGCGCGGTCGCGGAGGGGTCGCGGTGGTCGGCCAGGGCGCGGTTGACGCCGTCCTCGGCCGACAGCGGCCAGTGGTGCGTCAGGGGCCCGGTCGCGAGCAGTCCCAGGGCGGCCACCAGGGCCGCCTGCACGGGCAGCAGCAGGAGCGTGCGGCCGGGTCTCGCTCCCACGTCGTGTGCGTTCGTCATTGACGCCGTGTTACCCGCCGGGCCCGGGTCATGCGCGGGCCTTCGCGGCCCGTCGCGGGACCGGTTGCCGGGGCGTTCGCGCACGCCGTGGCCCGCGTCCCCCGGGGGAACGCGGGCCGTTCGCGGGTCAGATGCCGCAGCCGGAGGCGGACCAGAAGCGGCTGGGCCGGTGGTCGACGTGGGCGTGGTCGCCGTGGCCCGGGTAGCCGGGCCCGAGGATGCCGTTGAAGCCGTGGTTGCGGGCCTGCTGGGCGAGCCGGCACAGCGAGTGGGGACCGGCGCCGAGGTCGGCTGCGTCACCGTACAGATGGCGGCTGGAGGAGGCGCCGCCGACCGCGCTGTTGCAGGCCTGGCTCCGGAAGCCGCTGGTGACGCGGATGGACTGGTCGCCGAGGGCGTGCCGCAGGGCCTCCAGCTTCCACATCGTCCGCAGCGCGTTGGACTTGGCGGTGGCCGCGCTCACCGCGCCCCCGGCCCAGGTGCTGTTGCAGTTGTTCAGCTCCGCGTAGGAGAAGTGGACGGGGGTGCAGTCGTCGTCCTGGAGCGCGTAGATCTTGCTGAACGTCGCGGGGCCCGCGACGCCGTCGGCGGCCAGTCCGTACGCGGCCTGGAAGCGTTTGACGGCGGCGGCGGTCGCCGGGCCGTAGGAGCCGTCGATGCCGAGCACCGCGCCGTAGCCGGGGTAGCCGGCGACGCGGATCTGCAGGGCCGTGACGTCGGCGCCGGACGCCCCCTGGGAGAGGGTGCGCGACCAGGTGTAGCAGCCGTCGGCCCGGGCGGTGCCCGCGGTGGCCACCACCCCGGCCAATGAGGCGGACAGGAGCATGACAAGGGAAAGAAGAAAGCGCAGGGGCAGGGAACGTGCGGTGCGTCCGGCCATCGGGCCTCCAGTGCCTCACGAATCGGATGTGATCCCAGGTGCGGGCACTCAGAGAGTGGCGGGCCGTGTGACGCGCGTCAACCCGCCCTGGCCGCCGCCATTTGTCGGCCCAATGGCGGTGGGGGAACGACGCCCCCGCCGGACCCCACCGGACCCCGCCGGGCCTCCGCCTCCGCCGGGCCTCTGCCTCCGCCCGCCTCCACCCGTCCTCGCTGGGCCTCCGCCCGTCCCCGCCGGGTCTCCGCCTCCGCCCGTCCCTGTCTCACATCGTTGGGCTCCCGCTTTCGTCCGGCCCCGTCCCTGTCTCAGGCCGTCGGCCTCCGCTTCCCTCCGGCCCCGGCCCCGTCTCTCAGGCCGTCGGCCTCCGCTTCCCTCCCGTCCCGGCCTCGTCTCAGACCGTCGGGCCCCCTCCTCCGCCCGGCCCCGGACCCGTCTCCGGCGTCGTACCCAGCCCCGTCCCCGTCCCGGTCCCGGTCCCCGTCCCCGTCTCCGAAGACGCATCGGTCCCGCCCAAGAGCCGTTCCGTCGCGCGGGCCTCCCGCAGGGCCGTGATCACCGACCAGACCACCGACACCAGCGGCACCGCCACCACCGCGCCCACGATGCCGGCCGCGATCGAGCCCGCGAGGACCGAGACCGCGACCACCAGCGGATGCAGCCGTACGGCCCAGCTCATCACCAGCGGGTGCAGCAGATGTCCCTCGATCTGGCCGATCACCACGATCAGGGCGATCACGACCGCCGCGACGAACGGCCCCTTCGCCGCCAGGGCGACGACCGCGGCGACCGCGAGGGCGACCGGCGAACCGATCAGCGGGACGAACGCGGCCGCGAACTCCAGGAGCGCCAGCGGGACCGCGAGCGGCACCCCCAGCAGCCACAGCGCGATCCCCACGAGCACCGCGTTCGTCGCGGCCACGAGCACGATCCCGTGCGTGTAGCCGGTGAACGTGCGCCACGCCGCCCGCCCGCCGGTCTCCACCCGCCCCCGCAGGGACGCCGGCAGCTGCTCCCGGAACCACGCCCACTGGCGGTCGCCCGAGTGCAGGAAGAACACCGAGGAGAACAGGGCGAGCGCCAGCGTGGCCAGCACCGCCACCAAGTGGTGCGCCCCGCTCACCGCGTCGCTGACCAGCGTCGAACGGTGGTCGGAGAGGAACCGCCCGATTCTCTCCTGCGCGTCCGACAGCGCCTCGGGGTTCAGCCGGAACGGCGGCCGCTCCAGCCACCGCTCGATCCGCCCGACGCCGTCCCGGAACTCCCGCACCAGCGTCGTCCGCTGCCCCGCCACCGCCTCGCCGACCAGCGTGAGCACGCCCAGGACCAGCGCGATGCCGCCCAGCAGGGTGAGGGCGACCGCCGCCGACCGGGGGAGCCCCCGGGCGACGAGGTCCGCGACCGGCCGCAGCAGCGCGGTGACGACCAGACCGAGGAACAGCGCCACCCCGATCTCGTGGAACCGCCCGAGCAGGGCGAACAGGGCGTAGACGAGGGTGCCGACGACCAGCAGCCGCCACGCGTACGCGGCGGCCGTGCGGAGGAACGGGGCCACCTGCGGTGGGGAGCCTGGCTGCATGACCGACGACGTACCACCGCGGCGGCGCCGGACCACACCGGCGGGCCCGCATTCGCCCGACCAGGACCCGGCATTGGCCCGACCGGGTCCCCGGCCGGTTCCCCCGTACGGGCGTCCGGCCGGTGTCGCCGCCCCCGTACGGCCGCCGCCCGGTCAGGATCGGTGCATGGGCGTCGTCCTGCCGGTCCTCTTCTCCCTCTTCGCCGCGTTCAGCAACGCGCTGGCCACGGTGCTCCAGCGGCGTGCCGCGCTCACCGTCCCCCAGTCCGACTCCTTCCGGCCCGGACTGATCCTCGACCTGCTGCGCCGCCCGCTCTGGCTGGCGGGCATCCTCGCCGTCATCGCCGCCGGCGTCGGACAGGCGGCGGCCCTCGCGACCGGACCGCTGGCCCTCGTCCAGCCCCTGTTCGTGCTCGAACTGCCCCTCGCCCTCCTCATCGCCTCCCTCATGGCGCGCGAACGGCTGCCCGGCCGCCTCTGGGCGGCCGTGGCGGCGGTCGTGGCCGGACTCGGAGTGGCCCTCGTCGCCGCCTCGCCCGCCGGCAACCGCACCCACGTCGCCCTGGACCGCTGGGTGCCGGTCCTGGTGGCCTGCGCCGTCGCCGTGGTGGCGCTCGCCGCCACCGGACTGCGCCGGCCGCCCGGCCGGGCCAGGGCGGCCTGCCTCGGCGCCGCCACCGCGATCTGCTACGCCCTCACCGCCGCCCTCATGAAGACGTCCATGCACATCCTCGACGACGGCGGACTCGGCGCCTTCCTGACGGCCTGGCAGACCTACGCCTTCTGCGCGGCGGGGATCGCGGCCCTCCTGCTGCTCGAACACGCCATGCAGGGCGGCCCGCTCGTGGCCTCGCAACCCGCCCTCACCCTCGGCGACGCCACGGTCAGCCTGAGCCTGGGCGTCCTGCTGTACGAGGAGCACGTCCGCACGGGCTGGTGGCTGCTGCCCCAGCTGGCCGGGGTGGCGCTCGTCGTCCTCGGAGTGTTCGCGCTGGCCCGCGGCGGGGCCAGTACCTCCTGACCCCGGGCGCGGAACGGGGCCGACCGGGTGAGACCGGCACCAGCGGGTAGGGGCAGGGTCCGAAAGAACGCGCGGAGGAAACGGAGTACCCGATGACCGGCGTGAACGGCACCGGTGGCGAGGACCGCGGAGAGGACCGGGACGCCGGACCGGACCTCCTCGAAGGCCTCAGCGTGGACACCAGCCGGCCCGAGCAGCCGCTCCTGCTCGGCGCCGGGGGCGAGCCCATCCGCACGTGGCGGGAGAACTACCCGTACCCCCGCAAGGTGCGCCGCGCCGCGTACGAGCGGGAGAAGCGGATCCTGCAGATCGAACTGCTCAAGATGCAGCGCTGGGCCAAGGAGACCGGCGCCCGGATCACCGTGCTGTGCGAGGGACGGGACGCCGCGGGCAAGGGCGGCACCATCCAGCGGTTCACCGAGCGGCTCAACCCGCGCGGCGCCCGGATCGTCGCCCTCGACAAGCCGACCGAGCGCGAGGCCGGACAGTGGTACTTCCAGCGCTACGTGGCCCACCTCCCGGGCCCGGGCGAGATCGTCTTCTTCGACCGCTCCTGGTACAACCGGGCCGGGGTCGAGCGGGTGATGGGATTCTGCACCGACGACGAGTACGAGCTGTTCCTCCACCAGTGCCCGCTGTTCGAGCGCATGTTGGTCGAGGACGGGATCCACCTCGTGAAGCTCTGGTTCTCCGTCTCCCGGTCCGAACAGCGCACCCGCTTCGCCATCCGCCAGGTCGACCCGGTGCGGCAGTGGAAGCTCTCGCCCACGGACCTCTCCTCCCTCGACCGCTGGGACGACTACACCACCGCGAAGGTCGCCATGTTCAGGGCGACGGACACCGAGCACGCGCCCTGGACCGTGGTCAAGAACAACGACAAACGCCGGGGCCGCCTCGAAGCCATGCGCAGCCTCCTGTCCCGCGTCGACTACGCGAACAAGGACGAGGAGGCCGTCGGCACGCCCGACCCGCTCATCGTCGGAGCGGCGGACACCCTGCTGGAACCGGGGGAGGAGACGACCGTCCTCTCCCCCACGCCCCTGGCCCCCGCCCGGCAGGGCCCGGGGGAGCACCCCCCGGCCCGCTGAACTCCCCGCCCCCTACTCCTCCGGCCGTCCGGCGCGGGCCGTCTCGTCCTGGACGAGCAGGGAGAGCAGGGAAGCGACCGACAGGCCCGCCTCCGCCGGGTGGCGCAGCACCCTGTCCGGCTCGATGCGGTACGTGTTGCCGCGCCCGTCGCGGGTGTGGGAGAGGTAACCGTCCTGTTCGAGGTCGGAGATGATCCGCTGGACGGCCCGCTCCGTGAGCCTGCAGTGGGCGGCGATGTCGCGGATGCGGACGTTCGGGTCGTCGGCGATCGCCGCCAGCACGCGCGCGTGGTTGGTGACGAACGTCCAGCCGCTGTGTGATCCGGGCACTCCCGCCATGGTCGGCATCCTAGGGAACGGCATTGTCGGACGGCAAATACGTGACATAATTTTCGTGTCACAGATGACGTGTTCCCGTGGAAGTCACAGGAAGGGTCCGGAGATGTCCTTGGGCGAGGCCGTCATGACAGGGCGCGAGAGCGATCTCGACGGGAGCGGGGACCGGGGGACCGGACCGCGCGACGCGGGGACTCCTGAGCGGTACGAGGCGCACGGAGCCCCGGTCGTCGTCGCGCGCGGTTCCTACGACATGCAGACGGTCGCCCCCCTGGCGACCGCCCTGCGCGCCGCGGCCGGGCACCACCCGAGAGTGGTCCTGGACGTCTCCGCCGTCACCTTCGCGGACTCGGCCTTCCTGAACCTGCTGATCCTCACCCACCGGACGACGGACCTGCGCCTGGCCGGACCGACGACACCGGTGCGCCGGATCCTGGAGCTCACCGGGGTCGACACCGTCCTGAAGGTGCGGCGGACGGTGGAGGAAGCGGCCACCTGCTAGAGGAACCGGCGGATGGGCAGCACGGCCTTCTCCCCCAGCCGCTGGAGCGCGGCACGGCGCCGCCAGCGGGCCGGATCGACGGGGGTGCTGCGCCGCAGGTCCTCGTCGAAGTCCCGGTCCAGACCGGCGGTGAACTCCTCGTCGAGGACGGCCAGCATCACCTCCTCGTCATGGCTCATGGAACGCCGGTTGAAGTTGGTCGAGCCGGTCAGCGAGGCCACGCCGTCGATCGTCATGATCTTGGCGTGCATCATCGTCGGCTGGAACTGGTGGATGGTCACCCCCGCCTCCAGCAGCCGCTCGTAGTGGTACTGGCCCGCCAGGCGGCAGGCCCGCTGATCGGTGTGGGGCCCGGGCAGCAGGATCTCCACGGTCACGCCGCGCCGCGCGGTCGCGCACAGCAGGTCCACGAAGTAGGTGTCCGGCGCGAAGTAGGCGGTGGCCAGCCGGAAGCGCTGCTCGGCGCTGGTGAGCATGACCCGGATCAGGGTCTGCATGTCCTGCCAGCCGATGCTCGCCGAGCCGCGGATCACCTGCACCACGCAGTCCCCGGACTGCTCGTGCTCGGTGAACAGGTCCCGGTCGTCGTACAGCTCGTCGTGGCACTCGGCCCAGTTCTGCGAGAAGGCCGCGGCGATGCCGTCCACCGCCGGACCGCGGACCTTGACGTGGGTGTCGCGCCACTCGCCGGGATTCCGGGCGTCGCCGCACCATTCCTCGGCGATGCCCACGCCGCCCGTGAACGCCGTGTGCTCGTCGACGATCAGCGCCTTGCGGTGGCAGCGGTGGTTCTGCTTGAGCGGCGAGAGCCACAGCGGCTTGCGGAACCAGGCGACCCGCACGCCGGCCTCGCCCATCCGGTCGAGGAGGTCCTGCTCGATCCGCATGGCGCCGAAGCCGTCGAGGAGCAGCCGCACCCGCACCCCGGCGGCGGCCCGTTCGGCCAGGGCCTCGGCGAAGTCCCGGGCGATCTGCCCGCGCCAGTAGACGAAGGTCATCATGTCGATGGTGTGCTCGGCCGCCTTGATGGCGTCCAGCATGGCCGGAAAGATCTGATCGCCGTTGCGCAGCGCGACCAGCTCGTTCCCCTCGGTCGCGGCGACGCCCATCAGCCGTTCCAGCCGCCGGCGCAGATGCCGTATGCGGGCCTCGGCGGGTCTGGGACGCTGGTCCACGGAGGTCATTCGGTTCCCCTTCGAGCCGTTCGGAAAGCCTGTGGCGCACGCCCGGGCCCGACCGGCCCGGGCGCGGTGAACGGCAGGCCTCTCAGGCCCCCGGTCGAACTGGCTTCCGTTTCCATGCAGTCCACATGCCCGGCAGCCGGAACCGTATCCGGATGTGCGGGCAAGATCTCACCGACCGGCCCGCGACCCCGCCCGGCGCCCCGCGTCAGACCATCACCAGGAGCCGCGTGTTCGGCACGAGCTTCCGGTTCACGCTGGTGCTCTGCACGAAGATGGTGAAGTCGTCGTTGTGGTCCGGCCTGACGCGCACCTCCACGTCCGGCAGACCGAGCAGGGCCCGGGCCTCGGGCCCCGTGTACACCCGGTCCGTCTTCTTCTCCAGCACCGCGATCCGCTTCCGCGCCTGGACCTTCTCCGACTTGCTCAGCTGGTAGAACGCGCAGCCCGTGCGGTAGGCGTGCCCGGACTCCACGACCCGGTCCCGGATCGCCGTGTCCTGGACCACCGGCACCAGCCGGTACGCCGACGGGTCCGCGGGGGTGAGGCCGGCCGCCGCCACCGTGTCCTTGTTGACGGCCTCCGCGCCCGTGGAGAACACCGCCCGCGACCCCCGGATGCCCTTGGTGCGGCCCACCATGAACTTCTCGGTGGCCTCCTGGATGACCTGCCCGGCCTCCTCCAGGCCCCGTGTGCTCGTGGCGTCCCAGACCGCGACGTTCTCCTTCGGGAAGCCGCACTGCACGGCCTCGCGCTTCCCCACCTGGTCCGGCACGAGGACGGCCAGCGTCCAGTTGTCCTGCTGCGTCTCGATCATCCCGGCCACGGCCTTCACCAGCTCGCGCGGATCCCTCGACGGGGCGTCCGGGCAGCGGTGGCTCGCGTTCTCCTGGCCGTCCGTCAGCACGAACGTCAGGAAGCTGTGGTCGCCGTACAGCTGGGCCGTCCGCGCCAGCTCCGCCTGCGACTTCAGCGTGGCCGCCAGCAGGGACGTCATCCCGCCGACCCGGTACAGCTGCTTCAGGGACGGCATCCGCAGCACGTCCTTGTCGTAGATGACGCACTCCACCTTGTCCGCGAAGACGTACACCGTGACCCGGGTCTCCTGGTCCAGCTCCTCCGACCGGCGGGCGAGGTACGCGATCTGCTGGTCGGCGACCTCCACGACCTTGCCGCTCAGGTGGTGCATCGACGAGCTGGCGTCCAGCACGAGCGCGACGTGATTGATGTAGTTCTGGTTCCCGGACATGACGGTTCCCCCTCGTTCCCAAGTCTCCGACCGGATGCTCCTACCGTCCCACCCACCACTGACAATCGGGCTCCGCGCGATCCCGTCACCCGTCCAGGGCTTCCAGGCCCCGGCTCCAACGGGCCTTCCGCTCCGCCGCGTTCCGCTCCCACCACGGCTCCCCGCGCTCCCCGAGGGCCACCGTCGGCCGCCGACGACGACGTACCGCCCGTCGGGCGTGCGCTCCGGACCGGACCCCGACGTCATCGGCACCGGCTCCCTTCGGTTCCGCACCATCCTGCGACGGAAGCCGCGCCCCCGCTTCCCGGCCGCGCCCGAAAAGGGCCGCGCGGAACCCCGGTGAATCGCACGGCACGGGGTACACGGGGCCGCATGGCAGCGAAGACCGATCACCTCACCCCCTTGCGGGCCACGCGTCAGTTGCGCCGGATCCGCACCTTCTACGCGGCGGCCGCCCTGCTGTGGGCCGTCGCGGCGACCTGGACGGCGTGGACGCACCCCGGGTCCCGGCAGATGTGGGTCTCCGTGGCCCTGCTGGCGGTCTTCGTCGCCCTGCTGGGCACCGTCGCCCTGTGGCTGCGCGGCCTGCGGGCCGCCGCCGGACACCGTCCGGCGCACCACGCCGCACCGCGACGGGCGTCCGCCCCCCGTCACGCGAACGCCTGAGGCCGGCCCGCGCGGAGCCGTTCCCCGGCATGTCGCGGGAACCCTCCGGTACGGCTTCGTCAGGAGAATGAGGAGGACCCGGCCCGACGGTCGGGCCGGGTCCCGTTGAGGAGCAGCCATGACCACGTTCGTCATCACCGTCCCCGGTACGTTCACCTCGGGCATCAGCGACTCGGCCCGTTCGGCCCTCGAAAGGGAGCTGTCCCCCCAGCACACCGACGTGAGCGAGAGCGAGGGCCTGGACCTCCTCACGCTGAACGAGGGGGGCACCTTCTCGATCCGTCTCGAAGTGGAGGCCCCGGACCGCTACGAGGCCGAGCTGGACGCCGTCCGGATCGTCTCGCGGGCGCTGGGGAAGGCGGGAGTCGCGGAGGCCGACGCCCCTCTCGGGCCGCCGACCGTCACCGGCATCGACAGCGACCTCTGATCCGCACCGGCCCGCCCTTCCCGGCGGGTCACAACTCCTTCAGGCTTCCCTCGAACTCGGGGAGGGAGACCAGGCCGTCGCCGTCGACGTCCGCCCTGCGGAAGAGCCGCCGCAACGCGTCGGCGTCGAGGTCCCGCCCCGTCAGCCGTTTCACGGCACCGCCGAACTCGTGGACGTCGAGCAGCCAGTCGTCGTCGGTGTCGAACTCCCCGAACACCGCCCTGGTCCCGTCCGGCGCGTTCGCCTCGACCATGTGACACCCCCTCGTCGTCCCCGGACCTCCGCCGGGGAGGGACCGTCCGCCTGCCCGCCCTCCGGGTGCGCAAACGGCCCGGCACGGCGCGCCTCGGCCGGACGGGACCAGGGCGGTGGACGATGGCGGGGCGACGGCCCGCGACGGCCCGGCCGGCGCTCCCCCGGCGCGTGAGAAGGAGCTGCCATGGACCGGCCCGATCGGTCGGAACCCGACCGGCAAGGAGGCCTCCCCTGCGCCGGGGAGGCGACGGCGTGACCGCCGTGCCGGAGGGAGAGCCCGGGGGCGGCCGCTACGGCGAAGCCGCCTTCCGGCCCGACCGGACCGGCGAGGACGCGCGCATCGACCACGGCGCGCTCGCCTACGACGACCTCACCGTGCACCGGCTGCGGGCGTTGGGAGCGGGCCCGGGGTGGCGCTGCCTCGACGTGGGCGCCGGCACGGGCACGATCGCCCGGCGGCTGCTGGACGAGGCCGGGGTGACGAGCGTGCTCGCCGTGGACCGTGACGTACGGTTCCTCGCGGAACGTCCCGCGCCCGGGCTCGACCTCCTGGAGGCCGACGTCACCGCCCCGGACTTCGCCCCCGGCCGGTTCCGGCTCGTCCACGCGCGCTTCGTCCTGATGCACCTGCCCGGGCACGACCGGCTGATCGGGAAGCTGGCCGAGCTGCTGGAACCCGGGGGAGTGCTGGTGCTGGCCGACGCCGTGGACCTGACGAGCGACCGGGCACCCCGTACGCCGTACACCACGGCCATGCGGGCGATGTGGCAGGGCCTGCGGGACACCATCGGCACCGACGTCTCCTGGGTGCCGTCCTACCCGCACCTGCTGCGGGAGGCGGGGCTCGAAGCCGTCGCGGCCGAGATCCACGTGCCGCCGCTGCTGCCCGGCAGCCCCCTCTGCCGTTTCTGGGCCGACACCTGGGAGCGGAGCAGGGCGGCCATGACCGCCACTGGCCTGGTCGACGACGAGGCCGTCGACGCGGCGGTCCGGTACCTGGACTCCGGCGACTGCGCCGCGCTCTCGGCCGGGATGCTCACCGCCTGGGGGAGAAGGCCCCCGGAGACGCCGCGCTGACGCCTCCCGGCCCGGGGGAGGGGTTGCGCCGTGCGAGGGACAGGTTCAAGGCGGTGGCGAACAGGCACCAGGCCGCGTAGGGGAGGAGCGCGCGGCCGGCGGTGCGGTCCACGGCGTACGTCCTCCGGAGGAGCCGGACGTTGCCGACGTCCAGGAGCACGGTGCCGACCACCCCCGCCCACGGGCTGCGCCTGCGGAAGAACAGGTGGTTCCAGGCCGCGTTCAGCACCAGGTCCGCCCCCAGGGAGGCGGCCAGCGCGGTGCGCCGCGCGCCGCGCGCCCGGGCGAGCCCCCGTCCGCCGGCCCAGGCGAGCGACACGTACAAGGGGGTCCAGACGGCCCCGAACGCCCAGGGCGGCGGCTGCCACGGCGGCTTGTCGAGCGACGCGTACCACGGGCCGTCCGCGTCCACGGCGCGGGCGCCGACCACGGCGGTCGCGGCGACCGCCACGGCCGAGGCCGCGTAGGGCTTCCATCCGCCGACGGCGGGCTTCGTCTTCTCACCGGTGATCCTCACACCGTGGCGTGTGCCCGCGTTCTCCCCTCCCGACGCCCCCGCGTGCGGGAATGGGCGCGGATCCGGAGGGCACGTGAACCCCGTGACGGCATGTCGCCCGGTCTCCCGGGCGCGGCCGAGGACGGAACAGGGAACGAGGGAGAGCGCGTATGACCGGACGGACCGTGCCGGGACGGGAACGACGGCTGAGGCCGGTGGATCGCGGCGACGTCCCGACACCGCCGCTGCGGCCGGGCGGTTACGATCCGGCCGCCTACGCCGCGTGCGTCCTGCGCAGCGCGGAGGAGACGGGCGTCTCGCCCCTGCTGGTGATGACCGTGCTCCACAACGAGGCGTACAAGCCGCACCACCCGCTGCTGGAACGGCTCTGGCAGTGGTGGAAGCCCGGGGCGTCCTTCGGCCTCGCCAACATGCACCGCGCGGCCTTCGAACAGGTCCGCCGGACGCACGGCCTGGCCGAGCGGTGGCAGGACCTCCGCGACGACCCCGCCTTCGCCGTCCACGCGGCCGCCCTGCACCTGAAGGACCTCGACCGGAGCCTTCCGGAGCGCCACGCGCGCCGCTACACCCGCGACGAACTGCTCGCCCTCGGCTACAACACGGGCGCGCGCAACATGCGCCTCTTCGCCCGGGGCGTCCCGCCCGGCCCCATGGCCCGCTCGTACCTGCGCCGCTTCCGCGACCACCGGACCAGGGCGGCCGAGATCCTGGCGGACCACCACGAGCCGTACGACAGCGCCACCGGCTGACCCCGGGGCCGTAGGCGGGCTCCGCCGTGTTCTGTCCCGCGACCCGGAGGCCCCGGCGCGATTCGTCCGCATCGATGTCCCCGCACCGGTCATACGGACGGTGCCGCGAGGCGTGCCGAACAGGGAGAGGGCGGGGACGGGATGGACGGACACGACCGGGAGAGCTGGAGCGGGCGAGCGGTGTGCCGGACGGCGGACCCCGACGAGCTCTTCGCCGACGGCGCCGCCCAGAAGCAGGCCAAGGCGCTCTGCTCGGCCTGCCCCGTGCGGACCGAATGCCTGGCCCACGCCCTCGACCGGCGCATCGAGCACGGCGTGTGGGGCGGTATGACCGACCGGGAGCGGCGTGCCCTGCTGCGCCGGCGCCCCGCCGTGACGTCCTGGCGGCGTCTGCTGGACGCGGCACGGGCGGAGCACGAACGACGGGCGCGCCGCACGGACGCCCCGCCCCTGCGCGCGGCCCGCTGACCACCGGTACGGAGGGCGCGAGCGCGGCCGTTCGCGTCCTGCTCGGCGGAGCAGGCGCGCGACCGGTCCGTCGGCTCCCGCCCACCGTGCTCAGCCCCGTCCAGCGCGGTGGCGCGGTGCGCCGGTGACCGATCATGGCCCGGGCCCGGCGGCCGGGCCATGGGGAGAAGTACGTATGGACAGCGGCCCGTTACCGTGGACCGGCACGGTTCGCCGGGGCTCCGGGAGAAGAGGCCATGAGGGATCGGTACGCGCGGATGCTGGACCTGGCGGTCGGGGTGATGGACGCCGACGACCCGGAGCGCGTCTGGTCCCTGCTCACCGAGGAGCTGCTCACGGCGCTCGACGCGACGCTGGTCGTGGTCAAGGAGGAGCCCTGGACGCGGGAGCGGGGCCGCGTCGAACTCCGGTCGTACGGGACGGAGACGGAAGGCCCCCTCGACGAGTCGGTCCGGCGCCGCATCCGGGAGGGCTACCCCTTCGCCGGGTACTACGAAGGGCACGGGGAGCGGATCCCGCAGAGCGCCGCGCGCCTCGCGGGAGGGCGCGTCTGGCGGCACAGCGCGACGGCCGACGCCCTCCACCGGGCCTTCGGGACGCGGCACACGCTCGGCATACCGTTCCCCGGCACGGGCCCGCACGTCAGCGGGTTCATGGTGCACCGCCCGGGCGGGGACTTCTCCGTCCACGACGTGCGGTACGCCGCGCGCGTACAGCCGCTGCTCAAGGCGGCGGCGAACCACCGGTCCCTCCTGAACGCGCTGCGGGAGGCGTCGGGCGGCGACCACGGGGGACGGGCCGACCGGTCGCCGGTCGAGCCGCCGACCCCCCGCGAGCTGACCGTCCTGCACCTGCTCGCCGCCGGCCTGTCGGCCGACTCGATGGCGCGCCGCCTCGGCATCTCGCCGCGCACCGTGCACAAGCACCTGCAGGCCCTCTACCGCAAGCTGGGAGCCGCCGACCGGCTCGACGCGGTGCTGCGCGCCCAGCGCGCCGGTCTGCTCGCCGAGGTCGGCGGCCCCCGGGAGCCGGGCGCCCGGCCCTTCCGGGACCGGTGACCCGCCACCGTTCAAACCGCTCCTCACGCGGGGCACTTGGGATTGCCCGCCGATCGGAAAACTGGTCCAGACCTCTTGACGATTGGTCCAGACCTTCTTAATGTCGCCGCAACGCACTGCGGTGATCGCAGGGCAGGGCACCACGTACTCAGGGCCATGCAGGGCGTGCGGGTCACGGATCGTCCCCCGCGCACCGGATCCCATCCGAGGAGCATCGTTGAGCACCGAAACACCCCGCCGCCGACTCCGGTCGCCGCGGAGCGTCACCCGGTCCGGCCGGGCCAGGGCCGTCGCCGGCGTCACCGCGCTGGTCCTTCCCCTGGCCGCCATGGTCGGACTCGCGGCCCCCGCGGAGGCGGCCGCCTCCGCCACCGCGACCTACACCAAGAAGTCCGACTGGGGCTCCGGCTTCGAGGGCCAGTGGACGGTGAAGAACACCGGCACCACCACGCTCTCCTCCTGGACCGTCGAGTGGGACTTCCCCACCGGCACCAAGGTCACCTCCGCGTGGGACGCCACCGTCACCAACTCCGTGAACCACTGGACCGCGAAGAACCTGGGCTGGAACGGCACCCTCGCCCCCGGCGCCTCCATCTCCTTCGGGTTCAACGGCACCGGCACCGGCGCCCCCTCCGGCTGCAAGCTCAACGGCGCCTCCTGCGACGGCGGTACCACCAACCCCGGTGACAACGCCCCCTCCGCCCCCGGCAAGCCCACCGCCAGCGACATCACCGACACCTCGGTGAAGCTCACCTGGGCGGCCGCCACCGACGACAAGGGCGTCAAGAACTACGACGTCAAGCGCGACGGCGCCACCGTCGCCACGGTCACCGGCACCACGTACACCAACACCGGCCTGACCGCCGGCACCGACTACAGCTACACGGTCGTCGCCCGCGACACCGCCGACCAGACCGGCCCGGCCTCCGCCGCCACGCCGGTCCGCACCACCGGCGGCGGTGGCGGCGGCGAGAACCCCGGCGGCAACGGGAAGATCAACCTGGGCTACTTCACCAACTGGGGCCCCTACACGGTGAAGAACCTGGTGACCTCCGGCTCCGCGTCGAAGATCACCCACATCAACTACGCCTTCGGCAACGTGCAGAACGGCAAGTGCACCGTCGGCGACGCCTACGCCGACTACGAGAAGTCCTTCACCGCCGACCAGTCGGTGGACGGCAAGGCCGACGTGTGGGACCAGCCGCTGCGCGGCCACTTCAACCAGCTGCGCAAGCTGAAGGCGCAGTACCCGCACATCAAGGTCCTGTGGTCGTTCGGCGGCTGGACCTGGTCCGGCGGCTTCGGCCAGGCCGTGCAGAACCCGACCGCCTTCGCCCAGTCCTGCTACGACCTGGTCGAGGACCCGCGCTGGGCCGACGTCTTCGACGGCATCGACCTGGACTGGGAGTACCCCAACGCCTGCGGTCTGACCTGTGACACCAGCGGCCCGGCCTCGATCAAGAACATGATGCAGGCCATGCGCGCCAAGTTCGGCGCCAACAACCTGATCACCGCGGCCATCACCGCCGACGGCTCCAGCGGCGGCAAGATCGACGCGGCCGACTACGGCGGCGCCGCCCAGTACATCAACTGGTACGACGTGATGACCTACGACTACTTCGGCACCTGGGCCGCGCAGGGCCCGACCGCCCCGCACTCCCCGCTGACCTCGTACCCCGGCATCCCCGCCCAGGGCTTCAACTCGGCGGACGCGATCGCCAAGCTGAAGGCCAAGGGCGTCCCCGCCTCCAAGCTGCTGCTCGGCATCGGCTTCTACGGACGCGGCTGGACCGGCGTCACCCAGTCCGCCCCCGGCGGCACGGCCACCGGCCCGGCGGCCGGCGTCGAGCCGGGCAACCAGTACTACAAGGTCCTCAAGACCACCTGCCCGGCCACCGGCACCATCGCCGGCACGGCCTACGCCCACTGCGGCACCGACTGGTGGAGCTACGACACCCCGGCCACGGTCGCGACCAAGATGTCCTGGGCCAAGGGTCAGGGCCTGGGCGGCGCGTTCTTCTGGGAGTTCAACGGCGACACCGTCGACGGCGAACTGGTGAACGCGATCAGCAACGGCCTGAAGTAGGGCCCGGCGGCCGCCTTCGCGCCGCACCGCACCACCGAAGAGGTCCCGCCCGCCCCCGGAAGGGGGCGGGCGGGACCGTTTTCCGTCCAGGCCGCCTCCCCGGGGCCCGGGTCAGGGGGTGCGCCGCCCGCCGTCCCGGTCGCGGCCGCGCACCCGTACGGTCACGTAGACCACGAGGGCGAGGGCGCCCAGGACCAGGACGGCCTTGGAGACGAAGCCGACGTACCTCCCCACCACGTCCCACTGGTCCCCCAGCCAGTAACCGGCCAGGATCAGGGCGGCGTTCCAGATCAGGCTGCCGAGCGCGGTCAGCGCGACGAACAGGGGCAGCGACATGCGCTCCACCCCCGCCGGGGCGGAGACGAGGCTGCGGATGACGGGCACCATGCGGCCGAGGAAGACCGCCTTGGTGCCGTGCCGGGCGAACCACTCCTCCGTACGCTCCAGGTCGGAGGACTTCACCAGCGGCAGCCTCGCCCAGAGGGCGTGCACGCGCTCCCGGCCGAGCAGCGCCCCGAGCCAGTAGAGGACCAGGGCCCCCACGACCGAGCCGAGCGTGGTCCAGAACAGCGCCGAGAACAGCGTGAGGACGCCCTGCCCGGCCGCGAACCCGGTCAGCGGCAGGATCACCTCGCTCGGCAGGGGCGGGAAGAGGTTCTCCAGCGCGACGGCCAGACCGGCCCCGGGACCGCCCAGGGTCTCGACGAGGCCGATCGCCCAGCCCGCGAGACCGCCGGAGGGCCGCTGCGCAGCCGAGTACGTGAGGTGCATGGTGGTCTCTCCAAGCCGCCGGGCCGATCGGTCACCCGGGGCCGCGCCCCGCCACCGCCGCGGCGGGCCCGCACGGACCGGTGACGGTCCGAGGCCCGGGAGTGCCTTCCCTGCTACCCGCTCCGCCGCGATCCCCACGCGCGGATCCGGAATCGACGACGACAGCCCGCGCGGCCCGGCCCGGGCACCACGGGATTCCTGTCCGGAGGGGGCATGGCCGGGCGCGTCCGGGGAAGACGGACACCACTTGTTGGACCGTGAAAGGCCGGCCCGTGCTGACTCCCGACCCCCGCACCCTCCGTTCCCTGCTCACCCGTTACGCGGACCTGCGCATCGCCGAGGCGCGTGGCGAGAAGAGGGACGGGCAGCCGCTGGAAGACATCTCCCGCGCCCTGTGCGCGGCCACCGGCACGACCCGCGTCGAGGACGCCCTGGCGGCCGCCGACGCCCTGCTCGCGGCCGCCCGCGCGCGGGGCGTCCGGACGGCACCGAAGCTGGCCGCCTGAGACGTCCTCGGCCCCGTCGCCGGCCGGTGGGCGGCTTTTCCGTTACCCGAAGGGCGCAAGATCGATTGACGGGGCCAAGATCGGGGTAGGGCGGTGACGGGTGCCTTCCCCCGGTGGGCGGCACCGTTCTTTTCACCCCGGCCGGGAGTCCCGGCGCGATCGAAGGATGCAGCATGGCCAGCGGTACCGTGAAGTGGTTCAACGCCGAGAAGGGCTTCGGTTTCATCGCCCAGGACGGCGGCCCGGACGTCTTCGCCCACTACTCCAACATCTCCGGCAACGGCTACCGGGAGCTGGTGGAGGGCGAGGTGGTCACCTTCGACGTGACGCAGGGCCAGAAGGGGCCCCAGGCCGAGAACATCGTCCGCGGCTGACGAGCACCGGCCGCGAGGAACCGGCGGGGCGCCCCACGGGGCGGTGCCCGCCGGTGTACGGGGGAGGGGTCCGGTTTCGCCGGGCCCCTCCCGCGCGTGAGGCGACCGCCCCCGGCCGTGACCGCCCCCGCCCTCGGCCGCCCTCAGCGGTGGCCGGCCTCGTGTTCGGCCATCCGCCGGAACTCGCCCAGGTCGTAGTTGGCCAGGGTCGCGTCGAGGTTCGTCACGGCACCCAGGTGCTCGACGAAGCCCTTCGGCTCGTACTCGACCTGGAGCGTCACCCGGCTCTCCGTGTCGCCGAGCCGGTGGAAGGTGACGACCCCCGCGTGGTGGACCCCCTCCGTCGTCCGCCAGGCGATCCGCTTCTCCGGGACCACCTCGGTCAGTTCGGCCACGAAGGCCTTGTCGGCGCCCGGCAGGGAGACCTGCCAGGCGAACGTTCCGGCGTCGATCCGGTCGACGCGCTTGACGTGGCTCAGGAACGTGGGCCAGCGCTCGACGTCGGCCCAGAGGGACCAGCTCACGGCCACCGGTGCCTTGATGTCGATCGCTTCCAGCAACGAGGACGCCACGGACGTCTCCTCCTCCTGTGGGAAAGGACGGGTTTCTCCGCCCGTACCCCCGAAGACGCGTTTCACCGTCCGTGCTCCCGGCTTCCCTCCGCGCGGAGGGCGACGGCCGATCGCCACCACCGGTCCGTCACCCGCCGATGCCGCCCGGCGGCGTGTCCCCGGTGTTCTCCAGGAGGTTCCCGGCCCGGGTCAGATAGCCCGCCTGGAAGCGGCTCTCGGCGCCCAGCAGGTCGAAGAGGTCGGCGATGTACTTGCGGCAGGTGCGCAGGGAGACGCCGAGCCGGCGGGCGATCGTCTCGTCCCGCAGGCCCTGGCTGAGCATGGTGAGGATGGCCAGTTTGATGTCCTCGCGGACCTCCCCGTCGGGCAGGGCCGGGCTGTAGGGGCTGCCCATCTGCCAGTTGCGGTCGAAGGCCGCGCACAGGAACGCCACGGTGGAGGGATCGCGGATCACCGCGGCTCCCCCCTTCACCTGCGCGTGGGGCAGGAACACCACCTGGCGGTCGAAGGCGATCATCCGCCCGAACAGCTCGGTGAGCGTCCGCACCTGGGCACCGGCCGCCGTGGCGCGCTCCACGTACGCCTGGGTGGGCGCGTGGTGGCGCGCGGTGTGCTGGTAGAGCGTCCGCATCCGGATGCCGCGCTCGATCATCGCCAGGTCGCGGACGATCGACTGCTCCAGTTCGGCCGCCGGCCGGCCGCCGCCGGGCTGGGAGGTCATCACCTCCAGCCGGCAGCCGCTGCTGGCCTCCTCCAGGAGCTCGATGACCTCGCCCAGGGACTCCACCAGTTCCAGCGGCACCGTGCGGATGCCGTCGCGGGCCCCGGAGGCGTACAGCGCGTTGAGCGAGTCGACGGTGTCCCAGAGGGTGAAGATTCCGGCCAGGCCCCGCCGGAAGCGGGACTCGGCGGCCGCCACCTCCGCACTGGCCACCTGCGGGTCCATCGGCCTCCACGCGCCGGGCGGCCCGTCCGCCGCGCCGCCGACGGGTCTGATCAGCGGTACGGCGGACAGCAGTTCCACCGCGCGCGCGACCCTCTCCGGGGAGAGCCCGAGACCGACGGCGGCGTCCGGGGCCACCAGCGTGCCGTGGTCCACGGCCCACCCGTAAACCTGGATGTCCTCGGCCCTGAGGGTTTCCAGCCGAGCCATGATGTCCGCTTTTGGAGCGTTAGTCACTCTTGCCTGCCCTGCATCTTGGTGTAGGGCATCATGATGCGGCCTTCCGGACTGGACCACGAGCCCCCCGAATGAAGAAACTTGAGGAGTGAAGGAGCGGCCGTCGAGCCGGTTTCCGGAATTCACTCGTCTCGTTGCGGGGGGCAACCATGAGCACCATGCGTAAGAAGTTCACGATATTCGTCGCCGGAATCGCGACGGTTCTCGCCGTCACTCTGGCCTCCACGGTGACCGACCTGAGCAAGGGTACGTCCGTGACCAGCGGCTCGATCACGCCGCGCCTGGACGACACCGGCTGGAGCTAATCGAATTCCCCTCCCCGGGCCGGGGTTCGGCGAGTACGCCGGTAAAAAGGAATTCACCAGGGCTCGCCCTGCTCTCGGGTCGAGATTTCACACACTCTTCATGGTCGCTTCGCACGCGTTCACGCGGCGACACATGAAAGCAATCGTGGCATGTCCATGCCTATACCTTTCGTAGAGAATTCGGAGTACCACAGGTGTCTGTGCTTGACGCATTCGCAGAGCACGTCGACGTGGCCGAGATACGCGCCCTGGTCAACGAGGTGCTCGGCACCGACGTGCCCGGCGACGGCTCGTTCATCGGCCACGGCGGCGACTCGTTCCACGCGGTCGTGATCGTGGCCCGGATCGAGGAGCGGTGGGGCGTCGAGGTCGACTTCCTCGCCGTGCTCGACTCCACGCCCGACACGCTCGCCGCCGCCGTGAACACCGCACGCGGCGCGCGGGCCCGGGACTAGGCGGAACGGACGTGAGCGGCACCGCCGCCGTAACCATGAAACGATCACTGTCCCACGGGCCGGGCGCCCCCGTCCCCGACGACGCCACCGCCCACCGCGCGCTGCTCGACGTGGCCGCGCGCACCCCCGACGCCCCCGCCCTGCGGACCGGCGGCGGAACCGTCACCTACCGCCGACTGGTCGCCTCGGCCGGGGCGGTACGCGCGGAGCTGCTGCGGCACGGCGTCCGCCCCGGCGACCGCGTGCCCGTGCTCGCCCGTCCCGGCGGGGCCTTCGCGGTGGCCGCCCTCGGCGTGCTGCTCGCGGGCGCGGCCTACGCGGCCGTCGACCCCGAGTGGCCCGCCGAGCGGCTGGCCGGCGTCCTCGACGACCTGGACGCCCGGCTCGTGCTCGACGCGGCGGGCACCGGCCGGCCCGACGCGGTGCCGGGCGAACTGCCCGTCGTACCGCTGCCGACCGGAGAAGAGGACCCCACCGGAGCGGCGGCGGCGGACGTCGGGGCCGACGCGCTCGCCTGCGTCTTCTTCACCTCCGGCTCCACCGGCCGCCCCAAGGGCGTCGCCGTGCCGCACCGCGCCCTCGTGCGCACCTTCCTGCACGGCGGGTACGGCGAGCTGGGCCCGGACACCGTGATGCCCATGGTCGCCGCCCCCTACTGGGACGGCGGCGCCCTGGAGGTCTTCGGCCCGCTGCTCAACGGCGGCTGCGCCGTCGAGGTGCCGCGGGGGCCCCTCGACCCGGCCGCGCTGCGCCGCCTCGTGCGCGAGCGGGGCGTGAACACCCTGTGGCTCACCAGCTCCCTGCTCAACCTGATCGTCGACGAGGACCCCGGCGCCTTCACGGGCCTCCGCCACGTCATGACCGGCGGCGAACGCCTCTCGCCCGCCCACGTGGCGCGGTTCCTGGCCGCCCACCCCGCCGTACGTCTCACCAACGGCTACGGCCCGGTCGAGTCGATGGTCTTCGTCTCCACCCACCCCGTCACCCCCGCCGACCTGGACGAGGCGGACGGGATCCCGGTCGGCACCGCGATCCGCGACACCCTGCTCGCCGTGGTCGACGCCGACGGCGCCCCCGTCCCGTACGGGGAGACCGGCGAACTCCTCGTCGGCGGCGGCGGCCTCGCGCTCGGCTACCTGAACCGTCCCGAGGAGGACGCGCGGCGCTTCACCGCCCTGGACGTCCCCGGCCGGGGCCCCGTGCGCGTCTACCGCACGGGCGACCTCGTCCGGATGACCCCCGGCGGCCGCCTGTCGTACGTGGGACGCGCCGACCGCCAGTTCAAGATCCGGGGCTTCCGCGTCGAACCCGGCGAGGTCGAGCGCGTGCTCGGCCGGACCACGGGCGTCAAGGAGTGCTTCCTGATCCCTCGGCGCGACGCCGGGGGCACCGTCACCGGCACCGTGTGCGCCTACACCACCGAACCCGGACACGGCCCCGCCCCCGAGGAGCTCGCGCGGGCGGCGCGCGGACTGCTCGCCGGCTACCTGCGGCCCGACCGGTTCGTCCGGCTCGACGCGCTGCCGCTCGGCCCGACCGGCAAGGCCGACCTGCGGGCCGTCGAAGCCCTCGTACGCCCCCTGCCGACGACGCCCGCCGCCGTCACGGACGGCTCCCCGGCCCTGCGCGCGGTGCGCGGCATCCTCGACGCGCCCGCGCTCACCGAGGACGAGGACCTGCTCGCCCTCGGCGCCCACTCCCTCCAGGTGCTCCGGATCGCCGCCCGCCTGTCCGGCCTCCTCGACGTCGAACTCTCGGCGCTCGACGTCTACCGGCACGCCACCGTCCGCGCCCTGGAGGAACTCGCCGCGCACCGCCCCCGCCGGACCGCCGGGGAGCGGACCGCCGAAGAGCGGGGCGAACCCGGCGATCGGCTCTCTCCCGGCGAAAGGCGGTTCTGGATCGCGGAACGGCTGGCACCCGGCGCGCCCGGCCACGTGGCGACGAGCCGCGTCGAGGTCACCGGACCGGTCGACCCGGACCGGCTCGAAGCGGCCCTCACCGCCGTCGCGGCGGCCCACCCCGCGCTGCGCACCACGTTCCCCCCGGACCGGGGGCGCCCCCGGCGCGCCGTGTCCCCGGCCCCCGCGCCCGTCCCGCTCGTCCGCGCGTCGGCGACCGGGACCACCGAGGAGGCCCTGACCGCCGAACTCGCCTCCGCCGTCCACGACCTGGCCCACGGGCCGCTGCTCGCGGCCGGACTGCTCTCCCGCTCCGCCGACCGGCACACCCTCCTGATCGCCGTCCACCACGCGGTCTACGACGCCCACTCCGAGCAGGTGCTGCTCGCCGACCTCGCCACCGCCTGGTCGGGCACAGCGCCCGCCCCCGCCCCGGCGCCCCCGGCGACCGGCCGCGCCACCGGAACCGAACGGGACTTCTGGCGCGCCGAGCTGGCCGGCCAGGAACCCCTGGCCCTGCCCGTCCCGGCCCCCGCCATGCGGACCCTGTGGACCACCCCGGTCACCGGCCGCGCCGTCCCCCTGCCCGCCGGAACCGCCCCCCGGCTCCACGCGGCCGCCGCCCGCCACCGCACCCCCGCCCTGACCCTGCTGCTCGCCGCCTGGTGGCGGGCCCTGTCCACCTGGACCGGACAGCTCGACCTCACCGTGGGCACCGTCGTCGCCGACCGCGCCCCTGCACACGAACGGACCGTCGGCTACCTCGCCAACGGCATCCCCGTACGCGTCACGGGACAGCCCGGCACCGGCGGCGCGGAACTCGTCGACCTGGTCGGCACACGGCTGCTGCGGGCCCTCGCGCACGCCGCGCTGCCCACCGACGAGATCGCCGCCCTGGCCCCCCGGCCCACCGGCGGACGGATGCCGCTCTACCAGACGGTGCTCGCGCTCCAGCGGGTCAACGCCCCGGTGCGCCTGGGCGAAACCGTCCTGCGTCCCCGTCCCGCGCCCCCGCTCGGCCCGCAGGCGGAACTCGTCTGCGAACTGTGGGAGGACGGCGAGGAGCTGACCGGCGCCCTCCACGCGCCCGAGGGACTGCTGCCGCCCGCCGCCCACGCCCTGCTGACCGACCTGTTCGCCTCCGAGCTGGACCTGCTGCTCACCAAGGACCTGACATGACCGACACGTTCGTCGACGGAACCGCCGTCGCCGGAGCGGCCGACCCGTTCCCGCTCACGTACACCCAGGAACGGATTTGGGTCGAGGAGCAGTTGCGGCCCGGCGGCAGCGCCTACCACATGCCGGTGATCTCCCGGGTCTCCGGCCCCCTCGACCTCGCCGCCCTCCAGCGCGCCGTGGACACCGTCGTCGCCCAGCACTCCGCCCTGCGCACCGTCTTCACGGACGTGGACGGCACCCCCGTGCAGCGGGTGCTGCCGACCGCAGGCGTCCGCGTGGCCCTCCTGGACCTGCGCGCCGCGACCGACGCCGAAGGGGCCGCCCGGACCGCCGCCCTGGAGGAGGCCCACCGCCCCTTCGACCTGGCGGCGGGACCCCTGCTGCGCGTCCTCGCCGTGCGCACCGCCGACGACGCGCACCTGCTGGTGGTGACGGCCCACCACCTCGTGTTCGACGGCACGTCGTTCGGACTGCTCTTCGCCGAACTGTCGGAGCTGTACGGCCGGGACCCCGCCGAACCGGCCGCTCCCGTCGGCCAGTTCGACGACGCCGTGCGCGCCGAGCGGGAGCGGCTGACGGACGAGGCGGTGGACGGCCTGCTCGACTGGTGGGGCGACTACCTCGACGGCGCGCCGCGCACCCTCGACCTGCCCGCCGACCGGCCCCGCGCGGAGGGCGGCCACCGCGCCGGAGCCCAGCGGCGCCTGCTGCTCTCCCCGGAGCTGAGCGCCTCGGTGCGCGACCTCGGCCGCACCCACCGGGCCACCCCCTTCATGACCGCGCTCGCCGCCTTCGGCGTGGTCCTCGCCCGGCAGACCGGCCGCCACGACCTGCTGGTCGGCACCCCCGTCTCCAGCCGCCGCGCCGGGGAGCACCGGGCGCTCGGCTGCTTCCTCAACTCCCTTCCCGTACGCCTGGACCTGACCGGCGGGCCGTCGTTCGCCGAACTCGTCGAGCGGGTCAAGCGCAGCGCCCTGGAGGCCTTCGCGCACCAGCGGGCACCGCTGCACCGCCTCGCGTCCGGCCGGACGCCCGGCGACGGCGGGCGCGGCGGACCGGTCCAGGTCTTCTTCAACGTGCTGCCGCCCGCGACCCCCCTCGCCCTGGCGGGCTGCACGGTGGAACAGCTGCCGTTCCCGGAGATCGACGGCAAGTTCGACCTGACGCTGTACGTCTCCACCGAGGGCGGACGCCTCGCCCTGGAGGCGGTGTACGACTCCGGCCTCTTCCTGCCCGAGCGCGTCGCCGACCTCCTGGAACAGCTGGAACTGGTGCTCGCCCAGGCCGCCGCCGACCCGGACCGCCCGGTCGCCGACCTCGCCCTGGCCACCGGACGCGCCGCCGCCCTCGTCCCCGGCCTGGCCGCCGAACTGCCCGCCGACTACCCGGGATCCGTCCTGGAACGGCTGGACGAGCACGCCCGACTGCACCCGGGACGGCCCGCCCTCGAAGGCGCCGGACGCGTCTGGACGTACGGAGAACTCGCCCGGACCGCCGCCCGCACGGCCGCCCGGCTGCGCGCCGTGGGCGTGGGCCCCGGCGACGTGGTCGCCGTGCACGCGGACCGGGACCCCCGGACCGTGGTGGCACTGCTCGCGGCACTGCGGGCCGGGGCGGCGTTCACGATCCTGGACGCCTCCCACCCGCGGGCCGAGTCGGAGCTGCGCGCGGCCGAGGCGAAGCCCGCCGCGTGGATCGAGGCCGCCCCCGGCCGGACCGTCGCACCGTTCGCCTCGGCCCCGGTCGTCCCGCTCGACAAGGACGACACGGACGACACGGACGAGGCGGCCGGCAAGCCCTCGCACACCCCCGCCCCGCCCGCCGCGGGCGACCCCGCCTACGTCGCGTTCACCTCCGGCACCACCGGCCGCCCGCGCCGGATCCTGGGCACCCACGGCCCGCTGGCGCACTTCCTCGCCTGGTACACCGAGGAGTTCCGCGTCACCGCCGGGGACCGCTTCTCGGTGCTCTCGGGCCTGGGCCACGACCCGTTCCTGCGGGACGTGCTCGCCCCGCTGTGGGCCGGGGCCACCGCCGTCTTCCCCGGCGCCGACCCGCGCGACACCGAGGCGCTCGCCGCCTCCCTGCGCCGGGACGGGATCACCGTCACGCACCTGACCCCGGCACTGGCCTCCGCCCTCGCCGCCTCCGCCCCCGAGGGCTGGCCCGAACTGCGGCTCGCGGGCTTCGGCGGCGACGTCCTGACGTACCGCACGGTCCGCGCCTGGGCCGCCCTCGCCCCGGACGCCGACCTGCTCAACCTCTACGGGGCGACCGAGACCCCGCAGGCCGTGTCGGTGCACGTGGTCCGGCGCGGCGGCGAGGACGCGCCCGAGGGCGAGGGCCCGGTGCCACTGGGCCGGGGCATCGACCAGGTGCAGCTCCTCGTGGCGGCCGGGGACCGGCCCGCCGCACTCGGCGAGGTCGGCGAACTCGTCGTCCGCACCCCCCACCTCGCACGGTACGCCGACGTGGTGGACGGCTCCGGATTCGGCACCCTGGACTTCGCCCCCGGCCCCGTCTACCGCACCGGCGACCTCGCCCGGCTCCGCCCGGACGGCCTCTTCGACCACCTCGGACGCGCCGACCACCAGGTGAAGGTGCGCGGCTTCCGCGTCGAGCCCGCCGAGATCGAGACCGCCCTGACCGGCCTCGAAGGCGTGCGCCAGGCCGTCGTCCTGGCCGAGCCCGACCCGGACGGCGGCCACCGCCTGGTCGGCCACCTCGCGACCGGCGGCGCCCGGCCCGACCTGACCGCGCTGCGCACGGCGCTGGCCGCGCGGCTCCCGGACTACAAGGTGCCGTCCGCGTTCGTGGTGCTCGACGCGCTGCCCCTGACCCCCCACGGCAAGCCGGACCGGGCCGCCCTGCGCGCGCTCGGGGCCGACCGCCGGGAGAGCGCCGTCGGCGGGTACGCCGCCCCCGAAGGACCCCTGGAGGAGCGGCTCGCCGGAATCTGGCGCGAGGTGCTCGGCGCGGAGCGGGTCGGCGCCCGCGACGATGTCTTCGCCCTGGGCGCGCACTCCCTGCTCCTGAGCCGGGTCCTCGTACGGGTGCGCCGGGCGCTGGACGTGGAGCTGACGCTGCGGGACCTGTTCCGGCACCCGACGGTCGCCGCGCAGGCCGCGCTGATCGGGGAAGCCGGCGCCACCGCGCGCTCCGTGCCCGAACCGGGCGTGCCGCGCGGCCCCCTGGACGCGCCGGCGCCGCTGTCGTGGACGCAGGAACGGCTCTGGCTGGAGGAACAGCTGCGGCCCGGCGACGCCGCGTACAACATGCCGCTCGTCCTGCGGCTGCGCGGACCCCTGGACACGGCCGCGCTCCGGACGGCGGTGGACGCCGTGGTGCGCCGCCACGCCGTGCTGCGCACCGGCTTCGCCCTGGAGGACGGCGTACCGGTCCAGCGGGTGGACGCGGACGCGCGGGTGACGGTGCGCGAGCGGGACCTGCGCGACGCGCCGGACCCGGCCGCCGACGCCCTCGCGCGGGCGATGGCGGAGACCAAGGAGCCGTTCGACCTGGCGACGGGCCCGCTGCTGCGCGTCCTGGTGCTGCGGTCGGGCGACGAGGAGCGACTCCTCGTCCTGACGGCCCACCACATCGCCTTCGACGGCTGGTCGTTCGCCGTCCTGCTCGACGACCTGTCGGCCGCCTACCGCACGGCCGTCGAGGGCGGCACCCCGGACCCGGGCACCGGGCTGCAGTTCGCCGACGTGGCCCGCTGGCAGCGCGAGACCCTCGACGGACGGCCGCTGGAGGACCTGGTCGGCCGGTGGACGGAGCGGCTGGCCGGCGTGCCGACCGTGCTCGAACTGCCCACCGACCGGCCCCGCCCCGCCGTCCAGGCCCACCGCGGCGCCCGCCACCGCCTGGCCCTGGACACGGAACTGTCCCGGAAGCTCAGGGAGTTGTCCCGCGAGCGCGACAGCACCCTCTTCATGACGCTGCTGTCCGCCTTCGGCGTGGTGCTCTCCCGCCACACCGGCCAGGAACGACTGCTCGTGGGCACCCCGGTCGCCAACCGGGAGCGCGCCGAGTTCGAGGACCTCGTCGGCTGCTTCCTCAACACCGTGCCGCTCGCCCTCGACCTGCGCGGCGCACCGGGCTTCGGCGAACTCCTCGGCCGGGTCACCGACCACGCCCTCACGGCGTTCGAGCACCAGGGCGTGCCGTTCGGCAGGCTCGTGACCGAGCTGGCCCCCGAGCGCGACCTGTCGCGCAGCCCCCTGGTCCAGGTCCTGTTCGCCCTGCAGAACGTCCGCCTCGGCACCTTCGACGCACCGGGGGTGACCGGCGAACTGGTCGAGGTCTCCGAGGCGAACAGCCAGTTCGACCTGAACCTCCGGATGCTGGACGACGGCGACCGGATCCTGGGCTGGCTCGACTACGACACCGACCTCTTCGACGCGGAGACGGTCGAACGGCTCGCCGGACACCTGGTCACCTGCCTCACGGCCGTGACGGCCGACCCGGACGCGGCCGTGACCGCCCTGGACCTGCTCGGCACGGACGAGCGCCGCCGGGTGGTGGAGGAGTGGAACGCCACCGACACCGACCGGGACCCGGAGCGCACCCTGACCTCCCTCCTGGAGGAGCAGGCCCCGCGCACCCCCGGACGGACCGCCGTGCGCTGCGGCGACGAGCGGCTGACCTACGCCGAACTGCACCGCCGCGCCAACCGGCTCGCCTGGCACCTGCGCGACCTGGGCGTCGGCCCGGACGTGGTGGTCGGCGTGCACCTGGAGCGCTCGGCCGCGCTGATGGTGGCCCTGCTCGCGGTGCTCAAGGCGGGCGGCGCCTACCTGCCGCTCGACCCCGGCTACCCCGCCGAGCGGCTGGAGTTCATGCTGGCCGACGCCCGGGTGCCGGTGCTGCTCACCGGACCCGGCACGGACGCCGCCTCCCTCGCGGGCGAGGGCGTCGAGGTCCTGGTCGTGGACGGGGACCCGGCGGCCGGACGGCCCGACCACGCGCCCGAACCGACCGCGGGCCCCGACCACCTCGCGTACGTCATCTACACCTCGGGCTCCACCGGCCGCCCCAAGGGCGTGCAGGTGCCGCACCGGGGGATCGTCAACCGGCTCCTCTGGATGCAGGACGCCTACCGGATCGACGCCTCCGACACGGTGCTGCAGAAGACGCCGATCAGCTTCGACGTGTCCGTGTGGGAGCTGTTCTGGCCGCTGCTCACCGGAGCCCGGCAGGTGCTCGCCCGGCCCGGCGGCCACCGCGACCCCGAGTACCTGGCCCGACTGATCCAGGACGAACGGGTCACGGTCTGCCACTTCGTACCGCCGATGCTGGACACCTTCCTGTCGGCCGCGCCGGCCGAGCGGTGCACCTCGCTACGGCTCGTGGTGTGCAGCGGCGAGGCCCTGCCCCTCGAACTGACCCGGCGCCTGCACCGCACCCTGCCGGACACCGCCCTGGAGAACCTGTACGGGCCCACGGAGGCGTCGGTGGACGTCACCCGCTGGTCCAGCCGCCCCGGCGAGGACCGGTCGAGCGTGCCGATCGGCGCGCCCATCGCCAACACCCGGGTGTACGTCCTGGACCGGCTCCTGGCCCCGGTGCCGATCGGCGTCGCGGGCGAACTCTTCCTGGGCGGCGTGCAGGTGGCGCGCGGCTACGGCGACAGGCCCGGCCTGACCGCCGACCGGTTCGTGCCCGACCCGTTCGGCCCGCCCGGCGCCCGCCTCTACCGCACCGGAGACCTGGCCCGCTGGCGCCCGGACGGCGTCGTCGAGTACCTGGGCCGCATCGACCACCAGGTCAAGGTGCGCGGCTTCCGCATCGAACTCGGCGAGATCGAGGCGGCGTTGATGCGGCAGCCGGGCGTCGGACAGGCCGTGGCGATCGTCCGCGAGGACTCCCCGGGCGACCGCCGGATCGTCGCGTACCTCACCCCGGACACCACCGGCGCCGTACCGGACCGCACCCCGGACGTCCCCGGTACCGCACCGGACCGCACCTCTGACACCCCCGACATCGCCGTCCCCGTCCCGGACCGCACCGCCCTGCGCGCCGGTCTGGCCCGGCTGCTGCCCGAGCACATGCTGCCGAGCGCGTTCGTCGTCCTGGACCGTCTGCCGCTGAGCCCCAACGGCAAGGTCGACCGCACGGCGCTCCCCGTGCCCGAGCGGCCCGCCGGAACCGACCGGGTCGCCCCGCGCGACGACACCGAGCGCACGCTCGCCGAGCTGTGGCAGCGGGTGCTGCGGCTCGACCGGGTCGGCGCCACCGACAACTTCTTCGAGATCGGCGGCGACTCCATGCACGCCGTCCGGGTCGTCGGCCTCGCCCGGGAACAGGGCCTCGACATCCCGCTGACCGAACTGTTCGCGCACCAGACGGTCGAGGCGATCGCCGCGTGGCTGGCCTCGCGCACCGAGCGAAACGCCGGGCAAAACGCCGGACGGACCCCCGGGCAAGCCACCGGGCGGCCCGCCGAGCCGCGGCAGGTCGCCGCCTTCGGCCTGCTCTCCCCGGCGGACCTGGCCAAGCTGCGCGCCAAGTGACCCCTTCTCCCGACCGTCCCTGAGAGGACCGCAATGAGCCACGGCGACATCGTCGACGCCTACCCCCTGACCCGCCTGCAGTCCGGGATGCTGTACCACAGCCTGCTGGACGGCAAGACGCCCACCTACCACGACATCTCCACCATCCGGATCGCCGGCCGTTTCGACGAGGACGCGCTGCGCACGGTGTTCGCCGGGATCGTGGAACGCTCCGACGTCCTGCGCAGCGCCTTCGACATCAGCAACTTCAGCGCCCCCGTCCAGCTGGTGTACGACTCCGTCCCCACCCCGCTGACCGTCGAGGACCTGCGCGGCCTGACCGACGCGGAGCAGACGGAGCGCACCGCCAGCTGGACGGCCCGGGAGAAGGCCACCGCCTTCGACCTCGCGCTCGCCCCGCTGCTCAGACTGCACGTCCACGTCTTCGCCGACGACGACTTCCAGCTCAACCTGAGCTTCCACCACGCCATCCTGGACGGCTGGAGCCTGTCCCTGGTCACCTCACAGCTCCTGACCGGGTACGACGCCCGGCTCGACGGCCGCACCGGGGAAGCCGTCGCGCCGGTCACCCGCTTCCGCGACTACCTGGCCCTGGAGCAGGAGGCCCTGGGCAGCGACGCGTCCCGCGACTTCTGGGCCCGCACCCTGGCCGGCACCGAGTTCACCGGCCTGCCGCGGCTCGCGGAGGAGGGCCTGGAGCCCCGGCGCACCGCCCGGGTGTACGAGGTGCCGCTGCCCCCGGACCTGACGGCCGGTCTGCGCGCCGCCGCCGCCCGCGCCAAGGTGCCGGTCAAGGCCGTGATGTTCGCGGCCCACGCCCGCGTCCTGTCCCTGCTGTCCGGCGCCACCCGCGTGGTCACCGGCCGGGTCAGCAACGGCCGCCCCGAGACCGCCGACGGCGACCAGGTGGTCGGCCTGTTCCTCAACACGCTGCCGCTCGTGGCGGACGTGGCCGGAGCCAGCTGGACCGACCTCGCCCGGCAGATCCACCGCCAGGAGAGCGACGCCCTCGCGCACCGCCGCTACCCGATGGCGCAGCTCCTCCAGGACCTCCAGCGGCCCGAACTGTTCGAGACGGTCGTCGACCACCGCAGCTTCCGCAGCTACGACATGGCCCTCGACCACACCGCGGTCACCGGCGGCGCGTTCTTCGAGCAGACCAACTTCCCCTTCACGGCCAACTTCGGCACCGACCCGGCCACCGGCGAGGTCAACCTGCGCGTCAACTACGACGCCGCGCAGTTCTCCGCCGCCCGGATCACCGAGATCGGCGGCTACTACACGGCCGCCCTCGCCGCCCTGGTCGCCGACCCCGACGCCCCGGCCCAGGCCGCGCGGCTCCTCGACGCCGGACAGCTGGAGCGCCTGGCCGCCGAGTGGCAGGCCACGGCCGTGGAGCGCGAGCCGGGACGGACCCTGCCCGAACTCCTCGCCCGCCGGGCCGAGCACACCCCGGACGCGGTGGCCCTGCGCAGCGGCGACGACGTGCTGACCTTCGCCGAACTGCGCGCCCGCTCCAACCGCCTCGCCCACCTCCTCCGCGAGCTCGGCGTCGGACCCGACACCCTGGTCGGCGTCCACCTCGCCCGCTCGACCGAACTGGTCGTCAGCCTCCTCGCGGTCCTCAAGGCGGGCGGCGCGTACGTGCCCCTCGACCCGGGCTACCCGGCCGACCGCCTGGAGTACATGCTGGCGGACGCCCGCGTCCCGGTGCTCCTGACCGACCCCGGCCTGGCCGGGACCCTTGACCCGGCGGGCGCGCACGTCCTCGCCGTCGACGCGTCCACCGTGAGCGGCCACCCCGACGAGGACCCGCCGGTCGAGGTGACCCCCGACCACCTCGCGTACGTCATCTACACCTCGGGCTCCACCGGACGCCCCAAGGGCGTGCAGATCCCGCACGGCGCCCTGCTGAACCTGCTCCTCTCCTTCGGACGGGACCTGGAGATCGGCGAGAGGGACCGGCTGCTCGCGGTCACCTCCCTCTCCTTCGACATCGCCGGCCTGGAGGTGTACCTGCCGCTGATCACCGGCGCCGAACTGGTGCTCGCGCCGGACATCGCCGTCGACGGCCCCCGGCTGCGCGCCTTCCTGGAGGACAGCGGCGCCACCCTCGTGCAGGCCACCCCCTCCAGCTGGCGGCTCCTGGTGGAGGCCGGCCTCGGCGCCGACCCCGGCCTGCGGGTCGTCTCCGGCGGCGAGGCGCTCCCCGACGACCTGGCGGCCGAGCTGACCGCGCGCTTCCCCGTCGTGTGGAACGCCTACGGCCCCACCGAGACCACCATCTGGTCCTGCCTCCAGCGCGTGCTGCCCGGGGCGCCCGTCACCCTCGGCCGGCCGATCGACAACACGCGGGTGTACGTCCTCGACGCCTCCTTCGCCCTGGTCCCCGACGGCGTCGCGGGCGACCTGTACATCGCCGGGGACGGCCTGGCCCGCGGCTACCTGGGCCGCGCGGACCTCACCGCCGACCGCTTCCTGCCGGACCCCTTCGCGGCCGCGCCCGGCGCCCGCATGTACCGCACCGGCGACGTGGCCCGTCGGCTGCCCTCCGGGGAGCTGGAGTTCCTGGGCCGCTCCGACCACCAGGTCAAGGTGCGCGGCTTCCGCATCGAGCTGGGCGAGATCGAGTCGGTCCTCGCCCGGCAGCCCGGCGTCGGCCGGGTCGTGGTGGTGGCCCGCGAGGACCGGCCGGGCGTCAAGCGCCTGGCCGCCTACCTGACCCCGGAGGGCGAGGCCCCGGCCTCGGCCGACCTGCGCGCGGCGGTCGCCGCCGCGCTGCCCGAGTACATGGTGCCGTCCGCGTTCGTGGTCCTCGACGCCTTCCCGCTCACCCCCAACGGCAAGGTCGACCGCAACCGGCTGCCCGCGCCCGGCCGCGAGGAGACCGGCGCGGGGGAGTTCGTGGAGCCCCGCACCCCGACGGAGGAGGCGCTCGCGGAGGTCTTCCGCGACGTGCTCGGCCTCGAACGCGTCGGCGTCACCGACGCCTTCATGGACCTGGGCGGCGACTCCATCTCCGCCCTGCGCGTGATCATGCGCCTGCCGGACCTCACCGACGTGGAGGTGCCGGTGGCGACCCTCATCGAGGGCGGCACCGTGGAGAAGCTCGCCCGGATCGTCGACGGCGAGCAGGAGGCGCGGGCGAGCGTGGTGGTGCCGCTGCGGGCCGGCGGCGACCGCCCGCCGATCTTCTTCGTGCACCCGCTGGGCGGCAGCGTCTTCAGCTACTCCGAACTGGTCGAGGTGCTCCACCCGGACCAGCCGTTCCTCGCGGTCCAGGCCCCCGAGTACGCGGGCCCGGACGTGCCGCGGCCCGAGAGCGTCGAGGAGATCGCCGCCCTCTACCTCTCCGAGGTCAGGGCGATCCAGCCCGAGGGCCCCTACCACCTGGGCGGCTGGTGCATGGGCGGCATGGTCTCGTACGAGATGGCCCGCCAGCTCCAGGCCGCGGGCGAGGAGGTCGGGATGCTCACCATCGTCAGCGCCAGCATCGACGACCCCGTACCGCCCCGGTACGTGACCTCCGAGGCGGCCGCGATCCTCGGCGCCTTCGGCCACAAGCTGCCGACCACCGAGGCGGAGCTGGAGGCGCTCGACGAGGAGAGCCGCCTGCGGCACGTCATCCGGCTCACCCGGGGCACCGACGACGAGCGGGCCGACGCGGCCACGGTCGACGACCTGCGCCGCCTGGTGAGCCTGTACCAGCGGCACGCCCGGGCGCTGATCACCTACCGGGACACCCCGCGCGAGCCGTTCCACGGGGACGCGCTCCTCATCCGCGCCGAGACCGAGCTGTTCACCGGCTGGGACTTCGGCTGGAAGGACCGCGTCGACGGCACCCTGCTCATCGACGAGTCGCCCGGCAACCACTTCTCGATGCTGGAGCGGCCCAACGTCCCGAAGGTCGCCGCCCGCATCGAGGCCGCCGCCGCGGGCCGCCCGAGCGGCGTCCCCGCCCAGTAGCCCAGTAGCCCAGTAGCCCGGTAGACAGCCCCCGCCCCCGCCCCCGCTCCCGTACGCCCGCACGTCCCCCGTCCGCCCGCCCCTCCCGTTCCATCCGCACCCCCCACGCCCCCGGCGCGGACCGGCCGCGCAGCACGCGGCCGGCCGCGCCCCCCGACCCCTTCCAGGAGCCCCTCCATGTCCACCGCCACCACCGAGACGCCGGCGGGCGGCGGCCCCGCGCCCCGCCCCAGCGTGTGGCGCAACGCCGACTTCACCAAGCTCTGGCTCGGCCAGACGGCCTCCCAGTTCGCCGCCCAGATCAGCGACTTCGCCCTGCCGCTGACCGCCGTCCTCGCCCTGGCCGCCAGCTCCGAGCAGGTCGGCCTCCTCGCGTCCTTCATCCGGCTGCCGTACCTCCTGGTGTCGCTGTTCGCCGGGGTGCTCGTGGACCGGATGTACCGGCGCAACCTGATGGCGGCCGCCGACCTCGGCCGGGCCGTGCTCCTCGGCGCGGTGCCGGTCCTGTACTGGATGCACGAGCTGGGCATCAGCTGGCTGTACCTGCTCGGCTTCCTGGCCGGCTGCTGCACCGTGCTGTTCGACGTGGCCGCGCAGGCCTACCTGCCGCGCCTGGTGGAGCGCGAGGACCTGGCCGCGGGCAACTCGGCCCTCGGCTCCAGCCAGTCGGCCGCGACGATCGGCGGCCCGGCGCTCGGCGGCGTGCTCGTGCAGTGGCTGACCGCCCCCGTCGCGGTGCTCGCGGCCTCCGTCTCGTACCTGGTCTCGGTCGTCAACATCTGGCTGATCCGCCACCGCGAGCACGTCGAACCCACGGAGAGCACCGGCGCGGCCGGAACGCTGAAGCAGGTCAAGGACGGCCTCGTCCTGGTCTTCCGCAACGAGCAGCTGCGCACCATGACGATCATGGCGTCGGTCTTCAACCTGTCCTTCACCGCGTTCGAGGTCGTCTTCGTCCAGTACATGCCGCACACCCTGGGCCTGTCGGCCGGTGAGATCGGCCTGGTGATGGCGGCGCTCGGGCCCGGCTTCCTGATCGGCGCGCTCTTCGCGGGCAAGCTCCCCAAGCGGTTCGGCTACGGCCGCACCATCATCCTCACCGCCTGCGTCGCCAACCTGGTGATGCCGCTGATCGCCGTGGTCCACGGCGGAAGCTGGCTGGCCGTCGGCTCGCTCATGGTCATCAACTTCCTCTTCGCCTCCTTCGGCGTGGCCAACAACGTCACCATGCTGACGATCCGCCAGTCCATCACCCCCGACAGCCTCCAGGGCCGCGTGGCCGCCACCAACCGCTTCGTCGCGATGGGCATCGCCCCGCTCGGCGCCCTCGCCGGCGGTTTCCTCGGCTCCGCCGCCGGACTGCGCGGCGCCATCCTGATCACCACGCTCGGCTTCTGCCTCGCCCTGATCCCGCTGGCCGCCTCCTCCCTGGTGCGCATCAAGCACACGCTGCCGGACCCGATCGCCGAGTAGCCCGAACCCCTTCCACCCCACCGAAAGGCACCGTTCCGCCATGTCCGAGCAGGAGTCCCAGGCCGTGCACACCGTCGTCGTCAACGCCGAGGAGCAGTACTCCCTCTGGCCCGTCGCCACGCCCGTCCCGGCCGGCTGGACCGAGACCGGCCACCGGGGCACCCGTGCCGAGTGCCTGGCCCACATCGAGTCCGTTTGGACCGACCTCCGCCCGCTCAGCGTCCGCTGACCCGCCCGCGCCAACCCGAGGCACTCCCATGGACTTCAGCCTGTTCTACTTCGCCGACGGCTCGGCCGGCGGCCCGCGCGGCCGCTACGACCTGCTCCTGGACGGCGCCCGCTTCGCCGACGCCCGCGGCTTCTCCGCCGTGTGGACGCCCGAGCGGCACTTCCACGAGTTCGGCGGGCTCTACCCCAACCCGTCGGTCACCGCGGCCGCCGTCGCGGCCGTCACCGAGCACATCGGCATCCGGGCCGGCAGCGTCGTCGCCCCCCTGCACCACCCGGTGCGCATCGCCGAGGAGTGGTCGGTCGTCGACAACCTCTCGAACGGCCGCGCCGGGATCTCGCTGGCCTCCGGCTGGAACGCGGTCGACTTCGCGCTCCGCCCCGAGGGCTACGCGGGCCGCAAGGACGCCGTCGTCGAGACCCTCGACGCCGTGCGCGCGCTGTGGCGCGGCGAGCCGCTGGCCGTCACCGACGGCGCGGGCAAGCCCGCCGAGGTGAAGGTCTTCCCGCCGCCGGTCCAGGCCGAACTGCCCGCCTGGGTGACCAGCGCGGGCGGCCCGGCGACCTTCGAGGCCGCCGGGCGGGCCGGCGCGGGCGTGCTCACGCACCTGCTCGGCCAGGACTTCGACCAGCTCGCCGAGAAGATCGCCCTGTACCGCAAGGCGCTGGCCGACCGCCCCGGCCACGACGGGCGGCCCGGGCACGTCGCCCTGATGCTGCACACCTTCCTGGGCGAGGACCCGGCCGAGGTCCGCGAGACGGTCCGCGAGCCGTTCACCGCGTACCTCAAGAGCTCCTTCCGGCTGATCGCCCGCTCGGCCGGCAGCATCCTGCAGGGCTTCGACGTCGACAAGCTGCGCGAGTCGGACATCGACTTCCTGGTACGGCGCTCCTTCGACACGTACTACCACTCCAGCGGTCTGTTCGGCACGGTCGAGCAGGGGAAGGCGGTCGTCGCCCGGGCGCGCGAGGCCGGGGTCGACGAGCTGGCCTGCCTGATCGACTTCGGCGTCCCGCACGAGCGGGTCCTCGCGGGCCTCGAGGTCCTCGACGAGCTGAAGCGGTCGGTGGAGTGAACACCGCCGAGACCGGTACCGCAGCAGGTACCGGCACCGGGTCCGACACCGGCGCCCGGTCCTTCCGGCGCGCGGACGCCCCGTTCCCCGCTGCCACCCGCCCCACCCCGGAGGTGCCCGCATGACCGCCCCGACCACCCAGGACCCGACCACCCAGGACCCCGCCGCCCAGGCTCCGGCCGCCGACGGCGTGACCGTCCCCGCCCCGGACGTCCCGGCCGCCGACGACGTGATCCTCCTCGACCCGGCCGCCTCGCGCGGCCCCGCCCCCGAGCAGCCCGGGGCCCGCCGGGGCGGCACCCTGCGCATCCTGCGCGACGCCGCCTACGACCACCTCGACCCGCAGCGCAGCTACACCCTCCAGTCGCTCGCGATCGGACACCTGCTGTTCCGCACCCTGACGATGTTCCGCGAGGACGGCCGGGGCGGGCGCGTCCTGGTCGGCGACCTGGCCGAGACGCCGGGCCGCGACGTCGACGGCGACGGACGCACCTGGGAGTTCACCCTCAAGCGGGACGTACGGTACGAGGACGGCCGCGAGGTCACCGCCGCCGACGTCGCCTACGGCATCGCCCGCGGCTTCGCCCCGGAGATCTCCGACGGCCCCACCCACCTGAAGAACTGGCTCGGCGAGAACGGGAGTTACGAGGGCCCGTACGCGACCGGCTCGACCGACGTGCCCGGTCTGGAGGTCCCCGACGCCCACACCCTGCGCCTCCGCTTCCGGCAGCCCCGCCCCGACCTGCCGTTCGCCGTCTCCCAGCCGGTCACCGCCCCCGTCCCGCGCGACGCCGACACGGGCGCCGACTACGGCCGCGCGCCGGTCGCCACCGGCCCGTACCGCATCGAGGAGCACGTCCCCGGCGAGCGGCTCGTCCTGGTGCGCAACCCGCACTGGGACGCGGCCACCGACCCGGTGCGCCACGACCACGTCGACCGGGTCGAGGTCGAGATGGGCCCGGAGGCGGGCGAGCAGAACCTGCGGGTGCGGGCGGACGAGGGCACCGACGCGTGGGCCGTCGCCGAGAACAACGCGCCGCGGCGGGTCGCCGCCGAGCTGATCGCCGACCCGTCCCTCGCCGGCCGGCTCCGCCGCGACCCCACCCCGCTCGTCTGGTACCTGGCGATCAACACCGCCCGGGTCACCGACGTGGACGTGCGCCGCGCGATCGCCCACGCCGTGGACAAGGCCGGGTTCCGCGACACGATGGGCGCCGACCAGGGCGTCCTGACGCACACCCTGCTGCCCTCGGCCACCATCGGACACCGCGCCTACCCCGACCCGTACCCGGCGGGCGAGCACGGCGACCCCGAGGCCGCCGCCGCCCTCCTCAAGGGCGCCCGGCCCAAGCTGCGGCTCCTCAGCCGGGAGGGCGAGTACTTCACCGCCCCGGCGAAGGTCCTCGCCGCGAGCCTGGAGAGGGCCGGGTTCGAGATCGAGGTCGTCGAGATCGACCGCCCCTCGCACAACGCCGTCCTCAAGACCCGCGGCCACGCCTACGACCTGTACCTGATGGGCATGGCCGCCGACTGGCCGGGCGCCTCCACGCTCCTCGGCATGTTCGACGGCCGCACCATCGGCGAGAGCGGCAACGACAACTTCGTCTACCTGGACGATCCCGGGATCAACGCCGAGATCGACCGCCTCGGCCGGCTGCCCGCCCACGAGTCCGCCGCCCCGTGGGCCGCGCTCGACGAGCGGCTCCAGCGCGACCACGTGCCCCTGGTGCCGCTCTTCTCCTACCTGCACGTCGCGCTCTCCGGCTCCCGGGTGCGCGGGGTGTTCACCTCCTCCTTCCTCGGCACCCCCGTCTACTACAACGCCCACGTCGAGGACGGTGCGTGATGGCCGACCGGCCCACCCTCTACGAGCGCTTCGCCGACACCGCCGCCCGCCACCCGGAGCTGACCGCCCTCGAACTGGGCGACGAGCACCTGACGTACGCCCAGCTCGCCGACCAGGCCGCGCGCATGGCCGGCCGGCTGCTCGCCGCCCTGGACGGCCGGCGCCCGCGCCGCGTCGGCGTCCTCGCCAACCGCTCGCTCGCCGCCTACGCCGGCTACCTCGCCGCCAACCGCCTCGGCAGCGCCGCCGTCCCCCTCAACCCCGGCTTCTCGCCCGAGCGCCTGGCGGCCACGGCCCGGCTCGCGGAGCTGGACGTGGTGCTCACCGACTCGCCCACCGCCGCCCTTCCGGTGCCCGTGGTGGCCGCCGACGCGCCCCTGGACGACGCCTGGGCGGACGGCGGACCGGTGCGCCTGCCGGGCCCGGACGACATCGCGTACATCGTCTTCACCTCCGGCTCCACCGGCACGCCCAAGGGCGTCCCCGTGCTGCACCGCAACGTGGCCGCGCTGCTCGACTACGTCATCCCGCGCTACGACCTGGGCCCCGACTGCCGCATCTCGCAGACCTTCGACCTGACCTTCGACCCGACGGTCTGGGACATGTTCTCCGCCTGGGCCTCCGGCGCGGCCCTCGTGGTGCCCACCCGCGGCGAACTGGTCCGCCCGGCCCGCTTCATCGCGCGCAAGGCCGTCACCCACTGGTTCTCCGTGCCCTCGGTGATCTCCTACGCCGACCGGCTGCGGGACCTGGCGCCGTCCGGGATGCCCAGCCTGCGCTGGAGCCTGTTCGGCGGCGAGCAGCTGACCCTGGAGCAGATCCGGCTCTGGCGGGCCGCCGCGCCGCAGAGCGTCCTGGAGAACCTGTACGGGCCTACCGAGGTGACCGTCGCCTGTACCCAGTACCGGCTGCCCACCCGCCCCGAGGACTGGCCGGCGTCCGCCAACGGCACCGTGCCCATCGGCACCCCCTACCCGCACCTGGACTTCCTGGTCCTGGACGAGGACGGACTCCCCGCCCAGGAGGGCGAACTGTGCGTCCGGGGCCCGCAGCGCTTCCCCGGCTACCTCGAACCCGCCAACAACGCGGGCCGGTTCGTCCGCTTCGAGGACGGCCGCGCCGTGGTCCACGCCTGCTCGGGACTGCCCGGCCCCGAGCTGTACTACCGCACCGGCGACCGCGTCTCGCGCACCGGCGACACCCTGGTCCACCTCGGCCGCCTCGACCAGCAGGTCAAGATCCGCGGCCACCGCATCGAGCTGGGCGAGGTCGAGGCGGGACTGCGCGCCCTGCCGGGAGTGACCGAGGCCGTGGTCCTGGCGCTCCCCAACGACCTGGGCGAGGTGGGCCTGGAGGCCTGCTACACCGGCGACCCGCAGGACCCGGTGGCCCTGCGCACCGGTCTGGGACGCCGGCTCCCCGGCTACATGGTGCCGCGCGGCTTCACCCACCTGGACACCCTCCCGCTGAGCCCCAACGGCAAGACCGACCGCCGCGCCCTGGGCGCCCTGCTGACCGACCGGAGACCGCGATGACCCGCACGGTGGTACTGATCGGCGCCGCCCCGATCGCGGAGGGCTATCTGAAGGCCGCCGGTCAACTCGGCCTGCTCGTGGGCCTGGTGGAGACCGCCGAACGCGTCGCCGCCCTCCGGGACGCGTACCCCTGGGTGGTGGACGCGCAGGAGGTGGACGCGGCGCTCACGGGCCGGGACGACGCCTGGATCCGCCCCACCGAGACCCTGGTGGCCCGGCTGGGCCCGGACGGCGTCCTCGCCTCCTCGGAGATCCACGTCTTGGCCGGCGCGATGGCCCAGGAACGCCACCGCCTCCCCGGCCCCGGCCTGGACGCGGCCGCCGTCTCGCGCGACAAGGCCCAGCAGCGCTTCCGCTTCGCCCGCGCGGGCCTGGCCCAGCCCTTGCACGTCAAGGCCCCGCGCCTGTCCGCGGCCTCGGACTGGGCCCTCGCGCACCTCCCGGTGGTGGTGAAGCCGCTGAACCGGGCGGGCAGCGACGGAGTGGAGCGCGTCGCCACCCCGGAGCAGTGGGCGGACGCGGTCGCCCGCCGCGACGCCGAGGGCCGGCTCCTCGTCGAGGAGTACGTGGAGGGCCAGGAGTACTCCTGGGAGGGCCTGGTCTCCGACGGGCGGGTCCGTTTCGGCAGCCTCACCCGCAAACTCACCACCGGCGCGCCGCACTTCGTGGAGCTGGCCCACTTCAGCGCCCACGAACGGACCGACCCGCTCCTGGGCAAGGCCGCGGACGCGCTGGGCCAGGCGGTCACGGACGCGATCGGGATGCGCACCGGGATCATGTTCGTGGAGTTCCGCACCCGCGGCGACGACCTGGTCATCATGGAGGTCGCGGTCCGGGCCCCCGGGGACCACTGCATGGACGCCATGTCCCTCGCCTACGGCACGGACCTCTTCGCCCACGCCCTCGCCCTCGCCACGGGCACCCCCCACGAACCGCCGTCCGACCCCGCCCCCCGTTGCACCGGCAGCGCCTTCGTGGTCGCGGACCGGGAAGGCGTCCTGGAATCGGCGCACGAGACGCGCTGGTCGGCGTGGCCGGGGGTGGTCCGGCACGGCCTCGACGCGGCGCCGGGCACTCCGGTGCGCCCTCCGCGCTCCTCGGCGGACCGCCTGGCCTGGGCCCTGCTCGACTGCGCGACGCCGGAGGAACGGGAGGAGCTGGTCACCCGGCTGGGAGCGGTGCGCCCGGCCCTCGCCGGTGAGGCGGTCCAGCGGCCCTGATCCGCAGGGACACGCCTCAGGCGTCCGCGTCCCGGCGGGTGCAGAGGTGGGCGGCGGGGCAGGCGTCGCAACCCTTCTCGTCGACGTACCCGGACGCCTCGGCGGCCGCGAACAGTTCGCGGGCGTGGTCGGGGCCGTTCACCCCCGAGTGCCTGCCGTACTCCTCCGGATCCGGGGTCTCGAGCTGGGATCGGTAGGAGCGCAGGAAGGCGACGGTGGCCGCGACGTCGAGGGGGATCTCGTCCCACATGTCCTCGGGGACGCAGGTGGCCGCGCGCGAGACGCCCCCCTCGCCCTCGAAGCGCCAGGTCCCTCCGGGGGCGCCGGGGCGCTCGGCGACCATCCGGACGTGGAGGGCGTCGTGTTCCCCGCCCTCCTCGACCAGGAGGACGCCGGCCGAGTGCAGCCGGTGCACGGCCTCGCGGATCTCCTCCGGACCCTCTCCCCGGCAGCGGCTCACCAGGTTCTCCACGGGGAACGACGTGCCGGTGCCGTCCGGGCCGACGACGGGCAGGGCGCCGGTGTCGATCAGCAGGTCCAGGCCGATCGCGGCGCGGGGCACGGCGTTCTCGTAGAGCGGGCCGAGCCTGGCCGTCCGGCGCAGCAGGTCCAGGTCCTCGTCCCGGAGGCGGGGATCGTCGACCGGGCCGACGTCCGTGCCGGGCCGGACCTGGTACCACTCGCGGTAGGCGGCGCCGGGAGGGGCGAGCTCCCGGAGGGTGTACTGGCGGGGGACGCGGTGAACGCGGGTCCGGCGGGGCTTGCCGGGCTTCTTCCTGCCCACGGGGGCTCCTCTGCTCGCACGGGATCGGGCCGTTCACGGAGTAGAACGCCGTTCCCGGCTTTCCGTGACGGGCGCGTGCCCGACGCCGCGCGGACCCGGCGGTGGTACGTCGGTAACCGGCCGTACTGAATGGCCGTTCGGTAAATCGGACGCGTCTTCGAGCAGGTGGGCGGCCGGTGGGGGAGGGGAGCGGCCCGGCGCGGAGCCCGTACGGGGGCCTCCCGAAGGCCCTCCGTACCGCGTCTGAGCTGCCGCGACACCCCTCGGGCCACCGGTAATCGTGCCCCCGTGTCCGAATAACGGTCATGAAGGTGCGGTAGCTCTGCGTGTCAGACACACTCCGAAGCGCAAGATGAGCGGGAATCGCAGGAGAAAGACCGCTCATTTCCTTCGATGTGAAAGAGAATCTTCCCGTGCTTCGTCGTTCTGCCGCAACTTTCGCGGCCACCCTCCTCTGTCTCGTCGGCACCGCCGGTACGGCCGGCACCGCCGTCGCCGCGGAAACCGGAGCCACCAGCCTCTACCCCCCTTCCGCCGTCGTCCTCTCGATCGGCAGGGGCGCCGACGCCGGTCCGGTCACCGTCCTCCGCGCCACCACGCTCAGCTGTATGCCCGGACCCGGCGGAACGCACCCCGCCCCCGAGGCCGCCTGCGCCGAACTCGCGTCGCGGTTCGCGGGCGACGGGTTCGACGGACTCCTCGCCTCCCCCGATCCCGACCGGGCGTGCCCGCTGCACTTCGACCCCGTCACCGTCACCGTGGACGGCGTCTGGGCGGGGACCCGCACCTCCTGGCAGCACACCTTCTCCAACGCCTGTGTCATGGGCGCCACCCTGAACGGCGGAGAGGCCTTCGCGTTCTGAGCCCGCGTCGGGCCGTGACGCGCGGCGGAACCGGGCCGGGGACGCCCGGCCCGGGGCCCGTGGGGGATCTCGGCCGGATGGAGCAGCGGAAAGGCGCGGAGCGGCCGCGCGCCCGATGCTGGGGCGGACCCCCCTCACCGGGCGCCCGTCCGCCCCGCGTCACCCCCAGAAGGAGCCCCCGTGTCGGCACGCCCTGGAGGCCGTTCCCGCTCGCGCGCACGTCTGCGCCTGTCCGTCGCCACCCTCGTCGGCGCCCTGGCGCTGGGCGGCGCCGGCCAGTCCGCGCGGGCGGCCGGAACGCCCCCGCCTCCCTCCCCTTCCTCGGCCGAGGCCCTGCAGAAGCGGCTGGACGACCTCGTCCGGACGCCCGGCGGACCGCCCGGCGCGATCGCCCTCATGCAGGTGGGCGACCGGACGACGGTCCACTGGGCCGGCGTGGCCGACACGAGGACCGGCAGACCGCCCCGGGCCGACGAGTACACGCGCCTCGCGAGCGTCTCCAAGGCGTACAGCGGGGCGGTCGCCCTGCGCCTGGTCGACCGGCACCGCCTCGGCCTGGACGACACGATCGGCCGGCGCCTCCCCGCCCTGCCGAAGGCCTGGCACAAGGTGACCCTCCGGCAGCTGCTCGGCCACACCAGCGGGCTGCCCGACTTCTCGACCGCCCCGGCGTTCCTGGAGATCCTGACCGCGGACCCGAGGCACCGCTTCGACTCGCGCCGGCTCCTCGACTTCGTCGCCGACCGGAAACTGCTCTTCCCGCCCGGATCGCGCTACGCCTACTCCAACTCCGACAACATCGCCGTCGCCCTCATGGCCGAGGCGGTCACCGGCCGACCGTACGAGCGACTGCTCGAACAGCTCGTGTACCGGCCCCTCGACCTGCGGCAGACCGTCCTGCCGCAGGGCTACCGGATGCCGAGGCCGTACCTGCACGGCTACGACGTCACGCCGCCCGCCCCGCCCGAGGACATCAGCGAGGCCCTCGGCGCCTCCGGCGTGTGGGCCTCCGGCGGCATCGTGGCCACGCCCAAGGACCTGAACGCGTTCGTCCGGGCCTGGGCGGGCGGCCGCGACTACCTCTCCCCGGAGGTCCGGAACCAGCAGCGGCGCTTCATCCCGGGCGCCGCGTCGGAGCCCGCCGGGCCCGGGGCCAACGCGGGTGGACTGGCGATCTTCCGCTACACGACCCGGTGCGGCACGGTCTACGGCCACACCGGCAACTTCCCCGGCTACACCCAGTTGGCCGCCGCGACGGCGGACGGCAAGCGGTCCCTGACGTTCACGATCAACACCCAGACCAGCAAGACCCTCAAGCCGGAGCTGCTGACCAAGGTCCGGGCCGTCCAGGAGGACTTCGTCTGCGCCCTCCTGCGGCGCTGAGACCCGGCCCCACCCGGGGCGGGAGAAAACGACTGGGGGCGAGACGGTACGTCTTGTTATGGTGGGGGCATGGCTTTCCTCTTCTTCGTCTGAGTCCGGGCACGGCCGACGCCGCCGTCTCTGCCGCCCGTAGACCCTTCGCACGCCCGGGGAAAGCCCATGCGCGACCGCGCCCGTACCGTCCTGCCCACCACCGCCACCGCCACGGCCTCAGGCACCGCTTCCGCCGCCGTGGCGCAGCTGTCCGTCAAGAACGTCACCAAGTCCTACGGCACCCGCACCGTCCTCGACCAGGTCTCCCTCACCGTCCGGCCGGGCGAGAAGGCCGCCGTCGTCGGCGAGAACGGCTCCGGCAAGTCCACCCTGCTGCGGCTGCTCGCCGGAGCCGAGACGCCCGACACCGGGGAGGTCACCGTCGGCTTCCCCGGCGGCACCGGCCACCTCGCCCAGACCCTCGACCTCGACCCGTCCCGCACCGTGCAGGACGCCGTCGACCTCGCCCTGACCGACCTGCGCGCCATGGAGCGAAGGCTCCGCGCGGCGGAGGAGACCCTCGGGAACGCGTCGGACGGGGAACTCGCCGCCTACGGCGAACTCCTGATCGCCTACGAGGAACGCGGCGGATACGAGGCGGACGCCCGGGTCGACGCCACGGCGCACGCCCTCGGCCTCACCCGGATCACCCGCGACCGCCCGCTCGGCTCCCTGTCCGGCGGCGAGCGGGCCCGGCTCGCGCTCGCCTGCGTCCTGGCCGCAGCCCCCGAACTGCTGCTCCTGGACGAACCGACGAACCACCTCGACGCGGCGGCCGCGCACTGGCTTGCGGCGCACCTGCGCGCCCACCGCGGCACCGTCGTCGCCGTCACCCACGACCACGATTTCCTGGAGCGCGTCGCCACCACGATCCTGGAGGTCGACCGGGACGAGCACACCGTGCGCCGCTACGGCGACGGCTGGACCGGCTACCGCGCCGCGAAGGCCGCCGCCCGGCGCGGCGCGGAGCAGCGGTACGCGGACTGGACGGAAGAGGTGACCCGTACGGAGGAACTGCTCGACGCCGCGACGAGGCGGCTCTCCACCACCGGCCGCGACCCCCAACAGGGCTTCGGCAAGCACCGCAGGTCCAGCGAGGCGAAACTCGGCGGGCAGGTGCGCTCCGTCCGGGAGCACCTGGCCCGGCTGCGGCGCGACCCGGTGCCGGAGCCCCCGGCACCACTCCGCTTCACGACGACGCCGACGACGGCGACGGAGACGTCGGTGGACGGTCCGGCCCCGGGCCCCCTCACCGAGCTCGACGGCGTACGGGTCGGGGAGCGGCTGCGTCTGGACGGCCTCCTGACGCTCGCGCCCGGACAGCGGCTCCTCGTCACGGGCGGGAACGGGGCGGGCAAGACGACGCTGCTGCGCGTCCTGGCGGGCGACCTGGAACCGGACGCGGGCACCGTCCGCCGCCCCGCCCGGATCGGCTACCTCCCGCAGGAACCGCCCGCGCGCTCCCCACGGCTCCCGCTGCTCGCCGCGTTCGCCGCCGGCCGGCCCGGACCGCCGGACGAGCACGCCGGACGGCTCCTGTCCCTGGGTCTGTTCCGCGAGGAGGACCTGCACGTTCCGGTCGGCCTCCTCTCCGTGGGACAACGGCGGCGGCTGCAGATCGCGACCCTGGTGACCCGGCCCGCGGACCTCCTCGTCCTCGACGAGCCGACCAACCACCTCGCCCTCGACCTGGTCGAGGACCTGCGGACCGCGCTCGCGGCGTACCCGGGAGCGGTGGTCGCGGTCTCGCACGACCGGGGCTTCCGCGCACGCTTCGAGGGGGAACGGCTGGAGCTGCGCGCCGGCCGCAGGAGCTGACCCGCCCCACCGGCCCCGCCCCACCGGCCCCGCCCCACCGGTCCCGCGCCCTCCACGGCGGCGCAGGAATTGCAGCGGCCCGGCGACGGGGCGAGGCTGGGAACCCGCACCGTGAAGGGGAGCAGCCAGCTATGAGCAATCTGGTCGTGGTCGGGGTGGACGGCTCGCCGACGAGCCTCACCGCCGTGGAAGCGGCCGCCGCGGAGGCGGCACGGCGCGGTGCGAAGCTGCGCGTGGTCCACGTGGAGGTCCCGATCAAGCCCCGGTACGTGGTGCCGGACCCCGCCTCCGCGACCCTGGTCCAGGAGGCGGCGGCCCACGCTCTCGGCACGGCCCCCGACCTCGCGGTGACCAAGGCCGTGGTGACGGGCGACGTGGTGCACGTCCTGGAGGCCGAGTCGCAGGCCGCGGACCTGATCGTCGTCGGCTCCAGGGGACTGGGCGGCATCACGGGCCTGCTCCTCGGCTCCACCCCGGTGTCCCTGGCCGCCCGCAGCCACTGCCCCGTGATGACCGTCCGCGAAGAACACGCGACGTCCGCCGGAACGGGGCCCGTCCTCCTGGGGGTCGACGGCTCCCCGGACGGCGAGGAGGCCGTCGACGTCGCCTTCGCCGAGGCCGCGCGGCGCCGGGCCGAACTCGTCGCGGTGCACGCCTGGCAGCCGGACAAGGCCCCGCCCGGCGCGACCCCCGAGTCCGAGGCGCGGTCCCTGGCCCGGGCGGTCGCCGGCCGCGCGGACGCCCATCCGGACGTCACCGTCCGGCGCGAGCTGGTGGACGGCAAGCCGCACGAGGTCCTGATCGAGGCGAGCGGGACGGCCCGGCTGCTCGTCGTCGGCGCCCGCGGCCGCAGCGGCATCGCCGGGCTGCTCCTGGGGTCGGTGAGCCAGGCCGCGATGACGTACGCCCACTGCCCCGTCGTCACCGTGCGCGGGACGGGATGAGCGACGCGCGCGGAACCGCGTGAGCGACGTGCGCGGAACCGCGTGAGCGACCCGGGAAGCGCCGGTTGGTGAAACACGGCCCGTGACCTGCCCCGTCCATGATCGTTACCCGCTGTGTCGCCGCTTCACGGCGGCGACGCCTCCGCCCCTCCCGCACCTGCCGAGGGGCGTACGGGAACAGGTCGTAGCGGGGAAAGGACTGCGTGTGGGCAGCTGGATCGGTGTCGGCCTGGGAGCCGCGGCGGCCCTGTGCCCGCTGCCTCAGCACGGCGGCGCCACGGTCGTCATGGAGCACGCCCCGACCGCCGACCGCCTGGTGGTGTGCGCCCCGGACGTGTGGGTCGACATGGGTTACGGCGACCCGGAACCCCCAGGGCCCCCGTCCACCCCTCCGGCCGAATGCCGGCCCCCGGCACCGCCGTCGCCGGTGCCTCCGCCCGCACCGTCACCGTCTCCGCCCCCTCCCGCACCGTCACCGTCTCCGCCCCCTCCCACACCGCACCCCCCGGCACCGCCTTCGCCCGCAGCGGAGTCCGCGCCGGAGCCCGCGCCGGAGTCCGTACCGCCCGTGACGTCCCCGCACCGGCCGGCCCCGCCGCCCGCCCGTCACGCGGCACTCCGGGCCCCCGCGCCGAAGACCGCCGAGCGCCCCGGGGAACTCGCGCCACCGGCCGACCCGGAGCCCGGCACCCCGATCCCGGCTTCGGCCCAGGCCCCGGTCCCGGAACCGGCCTCGATCCCGGTCGCGGCTCCGGCGAAGGCCCGGCAGGCCTTCCGCTGGGTACCGCGCCCGCACTACACCGGCGGCCCCACCCGCCCGGCCCCGGCCGGACTGTCGACGACCATGGCCACGGTCGTCGTCACCCTCCCGGGCGTCCTGGCCGCCGCCGCCCTGCGCCCCGGCTCCCGCCGCCGCAACCGCGGCTGACGCCCCGCCCCTTCTTTTTTCTTTCCCCCTTCACACGTACTGGAGTTGTGCTGTGCCGGAATGGCTCGTCTACACCCTCGCCTCGGTCCTGGTCTGCCTGCTCGTCATCACGACCACCGTCATGCGGCACCGCCGGGCGGACGTGGACGAGGACACTTCGGAGACCCCGGACGTGCTGGAGTACATGGTCATGATGGTCGGCGTCGTCTACGCCATCGTGCTCGGCCTGGCGATCGCCGGAGTCTGGGAGGCCCGCGGCGCGGCCGAGGACACCGTCCAGCGCGAGGCCCAGGCCCTGTACGAGATCGACCAGCGCCTGGACGTCTACCCGGTCGCCTTCCGCGCCAAGGTCAAGGAACACATCGACGCCTACGCCCGGCACGCCGTCACCACCGAATGGCCCGCCATGAAGGACGACGCGCCCGTCGACTCCACCGGCGCCGACCTGCTCGGCCGCATCCGCAGCGACATCGCCCACCACACCCCGGCCGACGAGCTCCAGGCCCAGGCCTACCAGCCCCTCCTCGACCAGGTCGCCGCCGCGGACAACGCCCGCCACCAGCGTCTGGACAGCGCCGGCACCACCCTGCCCGGCGCGCTCTGGTTCGGCCTCGTCGCCGGTGCCGTGGTCACCCTCGGCCTGCTCTACACCCTGCAGATCCGCCGCTCCGCCCGCGAACTGCTGCTGGCCACCACCTTCAGCGCCCTGGTGGTCTTCCTGCTCTTCCTCGTCTGGAGCTTCGACGCCCCCTTCGGCCACTCCGGCACCGACTCCGCCCGTCCCCTGAGCGACCTGATCACCCCGACCGCCTGACCTTCTCCGGGGCCAACGGCCATGATCCGGAAGGGGACTTGACCTCAACCGCGGTCGAGGTCGGAGGCTGGTGCCATGAACGCCATCGTCTCCGGCCTCCGGCCGGTCGCACCGCCCGATCCCGCCCGCCCCGACGCGGGCCTCGTCCTGGCCTCCCTCTGGCACACCGAGGGGCCCGAGCAGCAACGGAAGGTCATGTCCGGCGTCATGGACGCCTGGGAGGCGACCCGGCTGCCGGCCGCGTACCTCGCCCGACACTGCCTGGAGGGGTCCGACGGCCGGACCATCCTCAACTTCGCCCAGTGGACGGCCTCCGAGGAGCACCGGGCCTTCGCCGCCGACCCCCGCAACCAGCAGACCCTCGGCAGCGCCGTCCAGGCGCTCTACTCGGCCGGCCCGCCGGGCCGTTACGCGCCCCACCGCCTCGCGGCCCGTCGCGAGGGGACCGCCCGCGGCTTCACCGCGACGTGGCACGACACCGAGGACGCCGGAGCGGCCCGATCGCTCGCCGACGAGCTGGCCGGGCGCGACACCGCCGCCCCGGCGGAGTACTTCTACGTCGCCGAGAACGGACGGCAGCTCCTCGTGCTCGCCGGGTTCGAGGACGAACCCGGCGGCGCCGACCTGTGGTTCCGCCCGTTCCGCGGACTGGTGCGGCCGGCGGGCCGGGGAGAGGACCCGCTCAGGTGAGGGAGACGACCCGCGCCCAGGCGGGCGGCGCGTCGGGGACGTAGTCGGGATCCCTCTCGTCCACGGCGCGGGCGGGGCGGGGGAAGAGACCGACGACGGTGCGGCAGGACGGCTGCGCGGACGGCCAGGGCGTCTGGCCGTCCGTCAGGGCGACGACGACGTCCGGGCGCGGCCGGGAGCGGAGCGCCCGGGCGAAACCGGAGCGCAGGTCCGTCCCGCCGCCACCGATCAGCTCGATGTTCTCCGCGCGGCAGAGCGGCACGGCGACACCGGCCGCCGCGTCGCAGGAGATCACCGAGACCAGGTCGCGCCGCCCGCCCACCGCCCGCGAGATCGCCGCCACCTCCAGGAGCGCGCTGCCCAGTTCGGCGTCGCTCACCGACCCGGAGGTGTCGATCACCACGCAGACCTTCGGGGGCGTACGGCGCAGACTCGGCAGCACCACCCCGGGAAGGCTCGCCGAGCGCCGGGACGGACGCCGGTAGCTGTGGTTCTCGCCCGCCCCCGGCCCGCCCGCCGCCGAACGGATCGCCGCCCCCAGCAGGCGCCGCCACGGCTGCGGCGGGTGGAACGCCTCCTCCGCCCACCGGCGCCACCCCTCCGGCGCGTCGCCCGGCCGGCCCTTGATGCCCTCCGCGACCCGGAAGCGGACCGCGTCCTGTTGCTGCCTGCTCAGCCCGTGGGCCCCGTCGGGCCCCAGCTCCCACGCCCGTTCGTGGCCGTCGGCGCCGCTGCCGCAGTCCAGCCAGGCCAGGCCGGCGGCGAGCCCGGACATCGACGCCGTCCGCAGGTACTCCTCCATCAACTGGCCCTCGGGAAGCCGCAGCATCGACGGCAGCACCGCCCCGGCCGGCCGGGACAGGCCGTCGCCGTAGATGTCGTCGTTGATCTCGAAGTCGGCGGCGATGTTGCGCCGCAGCCGTTCTCCCGGCCCGTGCTCGCCGTACTCCTTCGCGTACCGCTCGCCCCGCCCGTGGTGGTCCCGGAGCAGGTGGGAGACCTCGTGCACCCAGACGCCCGCCAGCTCCTCCACCGGAGTGGACGCCACGAAGGCCGGAGAGGCGTAGCAGCGCCAGTACGCGTCCACCGCCATCGTCGGCACCGACCCGTCCTCCACCACGTGCAGGGCGAAGAGCGCCCCCGCCAGATAGGGGCGCACCGTGACCGCGTGCAGCCGAGCCGCCATCAACTTCTCCATGTCCAGCGGGACTTCGCGCGCGCCGGCCGGCCTGCCGGAAGGACCCGGTGCCGCCGGTACGGTGGCGCGCACCGGGCGCGGCGGCGGTGGCGGGGCCATCGGGCGGGGGAGCGGCGGCGGGACCTTCCGGTGCGGCGCGCGGGGCCGCGCGGACCCCGTCATCGGCGCGCCCCCGCCGTGCGCCCGGTGCCGGCCGCGGCCGTGGCGCGTTCCACCGACCGGTCCGCGCGCCGGGCGAGGCCGATCACCCCGGCCAGCCGTTCCACCGACTCGGGAACCGCCCAGCCGTCCCGGCGCAGCGCGGCCAGCGTCGTCGCCGGGGCGACGAGCAGGTCCGGGGCGCCGGTCTCCAGGGCCCGGACCAGTACGGCCCAGCCCGCCTCCCACCGCTCCCGCTCCGGGCGCGCCCCGACGGCCGCCACCACCGCTTCGAGGGCCGCCTGGCGCAGATCGCCCCGCTCCGGCAGTTCGGCGGAGGCCGGATCGGCGAGCAGCGACTCGGGGTCGGGCAAGTCCATCCGGTCCAGGTGGGCCATGAGTTCGAGCCCGGGGCCGTCACCCACCGCTCCCCGCACCAGCAGCGCCAGCACCTCCCGCGAGACGGAGGCCGCCGTCCCGAAGGCGAGCAGGGTCAGCGCGGCCTCCCAGCTCCGGGGCGAGGGCCAGGCGCCCCCGCGCTGCGTCTCGGTGGTCGGCAGCCGGTGGATCAGCGTCGGCCGGGCCTTCAGGAAGCCGCAGACCGCGCGCCGGGCGAGGACCACCGCCTCCGGAAGCCGTTCCGGGGCGAGCCGGGGCAGCTCCGCCCGGGGCCAGACCCCGCCGAGGCCGCGCACCACGACCTCCCGGTCGTGCACCCAGTGCAGGTGCACGAACCGGTTGGCCAGCGGAGGGCTCAGCTCCCACCCGTCCGCCGCCGAAGCCCGGGGGTTGGCGGCGGCCACGATCCGCACGCCCGGCGGCAGTCGCAGCGTGCCGACCCGCCGCTCCAGGACGACCCGGAGCAGCGCGGCCTGCACGGCGGGGGTGGCGGTGGAGAGCTCGTCCAGGAAGAGCAGGCCCCGCCCGGCGCGTACGAGCTCCACGGCCCACTGCGGGGGCGCCATCGGCACCCCCCGCACGGCGGGGTCGTCGCCCACGATCGGCAGCCCGGAGAAGTCGGACGGCTCGTGGACGCTGGCGATGACGGTGGTCAGGGGCAGGTCGAGGGAGGCGGCGAGCTGCGTCAGGGCCGCGGTCTTGCCGATGCCCGGCTCGCCCCAGAGCAGTACGGGCAGGTCGGCGGCGACGGCCAGGGCGAGCGCTTCGAGCTGCTCGTCGGGGCGCGGCTCGGTGGTCGTCGTCCGCAGCAGCCCGAGGAGGTCGTCGGCCAGGGCGAGGCGGCCGCCGGCATCGGACGCGGCGGGGGAGACGGGGGCGGGGGCGGGCACGAGGGTGCTGAACGTCATGGGCATCACCTGGGGGAATGGGGGACGGGCGACCCGTCCCGGATGTCGTGAGGTGTGAAGGAGCGCGAGGTGCCGAGTGGGGAGGAGAGTTCAGAAGGCCGGGCGGGTCACGGGAGCAGGCCGGTCCGGGGCCGGGCCGGACCGCCGCGCTTGAGGCGCATCGCGACGGGCGTGCGGCGGTCGAGCCGGGGACGGTGGTTCGTTCCCACGGCCCCCGTACCGGCGGGCACTGCGGCGGCGGGATGCTCGGCGACCAGCCCCGCCCGGAAGAGGCCGTGGTCGACGCGGCGGGTCGCGGCGGTCACCAGTTCCTCCCGGAGCGGACCGTCGCGCAGGACCGCGCCGGGGCCGAGGAGTCGCTCCACGACGGCCAGTGCCCCGGAGACGTCGCCGTGGCCGAGCCGTTCCCGGACCGCGGGCAGGGCCTCCGGACTGCGGTGCGCCGTGTCGATCACCCGCAGGCAGGGCAGCGCCGGCCCGCCGAGGGCCACCAGCAGTTCCTCCCGGCGCAGGGTGACCGGGTCGTGGTCGATCGCCGACAGCACCCCGTCCCGCAGCGCGATCCGGTGGACCTCGCCCCCGCACTCCACCCGGTGCGGATCACCGGGGTCGTGGGAGGGCCCGGACACCGGGGTGGGGGCGGCGGGCACGCACGCCGCCAGGGACCCGGCGACGAGGGGATGCAGCCGCTCCGCCGTGACCAGCCCCGCGCGCAGCAGCTCCAGGTCGGGAAGGATCCGGGCCGCCGCTTCGGGCAGCACGGGAAGCGCCGCCTCCTCCTGCGGCGGCAGCGGCTCCCGCAGCGGTCGGAAGGCGGGTGCGTGGCTGTCGTCGGGAGCGACGAGCTCGAAGACGGCCCGCCGCCCCGCACCGAGCCGTACGGTGAAGGCCCCGCGCGGAGGGAGCCCCTCGGCCCGCAGCAGCGCCTCCGCCTCGGCCGCCCACCTCGCGACCGCCCACGGGGAGGCCCCGTCCGGTCGGTCGGGCGGGACGGACGGGCCGAGCGCGCCGCTCCGCGACGCGAGGTCGCCGCTCCGCTCCGCGTCCCAGAGGTGCCGGTGCAGGTCGAACCGGAAACGCCGTTCGGGATGCGGATGCGGATGGACGTACGGAGGGCCGCCGGGGACGTCGTTCCCGGTCCCCTCCCACACGGCGAGCGACATCCGCTGCCCGGCGTCCGCCCGGACCGGTGGCGTCCGCACCACCAGGCTCAGCGGTACGGCGCCGGGATCCCCGTAACGGGCCAGCGTCAGGGTGAGGCCGGGCCGGAGCCGCCCGTCGGGGGCGATGCGGGGCATGTGCCAGCGGAGCAGATCCGGCGCCAGGCGGCGCAGGTCGGCGCGGAGCCGGGCGGCGGGAGAAGTGCCGCGGCGGTCGGCCACGGCGCGCAGATCGAGGTCGACGTCGATCCGGGCGGCGGCGCAGGCCCCCGCCCAGTCACCGACCGCACGCCGTGCGGTCGCGGTCTCGATCATGGACGGTGGCACGGCGTACTCGCGTACGCGCCGCCACATCGACAGGTGGGTCGGAATCTCGTTCACGAGGTGATGTGCCATCAGCACTCACCTTGTGCGAACGAGTCCCCCAATCGGTACGAGGAGAAGTTCATCATCTCCGTGATCGTAACCCACCGTTGTTCGATCGCCCAGACGATTTCGTGGCGGGAGGGGGAAGGGAGGTGCGGGGCGCACGAGGCGTCAGGGGTGCGAACGGCAGCGCGCACGCCCCCGCGCGCCACCGGGCGCCGTTGGGGCACGGCCGCTCGCGGGCAGGATCGCCGGGAACAGCGACAGAAAGGCCGACCGTGGCAAGTGAGTTCCAGCGCGACAAGCTGGTCAATATGTTCCGCGCGTTCGACGCCGACGACAACGGCTACCTCGACCGGCGCGACTTCCAGGCCCTCGCGGAACGCTGGAGGAACCTGCCCCGCGTGCGGCCGGGATCCGAACTGGCCGCACGCGTGGACGCGGTCATGCTGGGCTGGTGGGACCACCTCGCGACCCACGTGGACACCGACGGGGACGGCAGGGTCGACCTGGACGAGCTCCTCGCCATGGTGGACCTGCTTCCCACGATGCGCGAGACCGTCGCCGCGACCGCCGAGACCGTCTTCGACGCCGTCGACGAGAACGGCGACGGCCGCATCTCTCCCGCCGAGCACCGGCGACTGGTCGACACGTGGCACGGCGAGCGCGTCGACGTCGCCGACGTCTTCGACCGCCTCGACCAGGACGGGGACGGTTACCTCGACCGCCCCGAGTTCACCGAGCTGTGGGTCCAGTTCTGGATCAGCGACGACCCGTCCGAACCGGGCAACCACCTGTGCGGCCCCGTCCCGACCCGCACCTGACGACCGTCCCCCGGCCCCGGGGCCCTACGGCCGCGCGATCCGGTCCCGCAGCCAGGAGTCGACGCCGTCGAGCGCCGTCCCGGCCATGGCCGTGGGGTGGCCCGTGAAGCCGTGGGGCGCTCCGGGATAGATCCGGAGCTCGACGTCGTTGCCCGCCGAGGACAGCCGGCCCGCCAGCGCCAGGTTGTCCTCCAGGAGCACGTCCTCGCTCCCGACGACCAGCAGGACCGGCGGAAGCCCGTCGAGGGCCCCGTAGACGGGGGAGACGTCGGGAACGGTGCGGTCCTCCACGTGGCCGGCGTACGCCCGGAGGAAGTACTCGTCCGCGATGCGGCGCCCGGCCGGGGTCCGCGCGCTCAGGTCGTAGGCGCCGAACTGGAGGGCGGCCCCGGCGAACCGGCCGGCGGCGCCCCCGTCCCTCAGCCGGAGCAGGGTCACCAGGGCCAGGGTGGCCCCCGCCGAGCTTCCGCCGATCGTGAGCCGGGACGTGCCGAAGCGGGCCCCGGCCTCCTCGGCGAGCCAGAGCGCCGCCGCTTCGCAGTCGTCGGGGGCCGCCGGCCAGGGGTGCTCGGGGGCCAGCCGGTAGTCGACACCGACGACGGCGACGCGCAGGGCGTCCGCGAGCGCGCGGTTGCGCCGGTCTCCGTGCGCCGCGGAGTCCATGAAGAAGCCGCCGCCGTGCACGTCCAGGTGAACGCCCCGAGGGGGACCGCCGGCAGGGGTGAGGATCCTGACGGGGACGCGCCTCCCCGCGGCCTCGACCGTCTCTTCGACGGCGGCCGGATCGACGACGGCCGGAACGGACCTCCTCGCCCGCGCCTCCCTCAGCTCCTCCGGCGTGCCGGGCCCGCGACCCGCCTTCCGCGACCGGTAGAAGGCGCGGGCCTCGTCGACCTGCTCCGCGGGCACGTCGGCGTACAGTGCGTCCAGCGCGAACCGCACACGGCCTCCTCGTCGTCGTCCGGATCCCGGCCCCACGCTATCCCCGTCCCCGCCCCGCCGGATCCGCCGGAGGGGGCCGGAGCGGCTCCGATGTGCGAAGACGGGTGTGCCGTGGTGCGGGAGTCTGGGATCGTGGGGGCAACACACCGGCGGATCGACGACGGCCGCCCGTAGCCAAGGAGGGGCCCACCGTGCCAACACGCGCACCCAGGGCGGCGGGCGGCGAACCGGCCACCGAGGTGAGCACACCGCTCTACCAACTGAAGGCCGAGTTCTTCAAGACCCTCGGGCACCCGGTCCGCATCCGGGTCCTGGAACTGCTCAGCGTCCGCGAGCACGCCGTCTCCGAGCTGCTTACGGAAGTGGGCGTGGAGCCGGCCGCGCTGTCCCAGCAGCTCGCCGTGCTGCGGAGGTCGAACCTCGTCCTGACGCGCCGCGAGGGCGTCAGCGTGTACTACCGCCTGGTGAACGACGAGGTCGCGGAGCTCCTGCGGGTCGCGCGCGGCATCCTCACCGGAGTGCTCCAGGGCCAGGCCGCGCTCCTCGCGGACCTCGACGCCTCGACCCGTCGCTGACCGGCCGAACGAGTCCGCCGCACCCACGTGTTCGGGCAAACCGCCCCCGCCGGGCGGGCGGGATGGGTAGCGTCGCACCGACCGGGTCCGCAAAGGCGCCCGGCATATCCACTACGGAAGGCGGCAGCCCATGGCGAACGTGGAAGTCTCTCTCAAAGAGATCATGACCCGGGTGGAAGGCAGCCTCGCCGCCGCTGTGGGCGACTACACCAGCGGCATGGCCCTGGGATCCCTCGGCGGCGGGCGCGACTTCGACGTCCACGTCGCGGTCGCGGGGAACACCGACGTGATCCGGGCCAAGCTCCACACCATGGAACTCCTCGGCCTCCAGGAGCAGATCGACGACATCCTCATCACCCTGGGCAACCAGTACCACCTCATCACCCTCGGGAAGGGCCGGGGCAAGACCAACCTCTTCCTCTACCTCGTCCTCGACAAGCACAAGGCCAACCTCGCCATGGCCCGGCACCAACTGCGCCGTGTCGAAGAGGAGATGGAGGTCTGACCCCCTCCCTCCTTTCGCGTGCCCGAGACTTGCAGAAATTTGAAATTCTCTACGAAGGGATTTTCTGAAGTCTGAACGCCCGGGCGACGCGCGTCCGCCCGCGACGGCGCGCAGTCCGGCCGGACGGCCCGCGCGTCCTTCCCGCCGGCCCGCCTCGCGGCGGCCGGCGGGAAGGACGCGCGTCGCCCCTCTTCCGCGTCCTGTTCCGTCAGCGCCGGGGGCCCACCGTCCGGGCGCCCGCGCGGACGGTGATGGCGAGCGCGGGACAGGAGTCGGCCGCGTCCAGGGCCCGTTCGTCCTCGGCGATCTCCGGGCGCACCGGCTCGGCGACGTCACCCTCCAGCCGGTACAGGTCCGGGGCGAGCCCGGCGCACATGCCCGAGCCCATGCACATCTCCCGGTCGACGGCGGTGGTCCAGCGCACCGCGCTCACCAGCCCACCGGCATCTCGCGCGGACCCCGCACCAGCATCTGGTCCTTCCAGCGGACGTCCCCCGCCAGACGCAGGTCCGGGAAGCGGGTGAGGAGGGCCAGGACCGCCTCCTGGAGCTCCAGCCGGGCGAGCGGCGCCCCCAGGCAGTGGTGGACGCCGTGCCCGAAGCCGAGGTGCTGGACCCCGGTGCGGGTGACGTCGAGCCGCCCGGGGCCGGTGAACTTCAGGGCGTCGCGGTTGGCGGCGCCGATCGCCACGAGCACCGGCTCCCCCGCCCGGACCAGCGTGCCGCCCACCTCGACGTCCTCGGTGGCGTACCGGGGGAAGGCGGCGCCGCTGCCGAGCGGGACGAACCGCAGCAGCTCCTCGACGGCGCCCTTGATCAGATCGGGCCTCTCGCGCAGCAGGGCGAGCTGCTCCGGATGGTCGAGCAGGGCGTGCACGAAGTTGGGGATCTGGCTGGCCGTCGTCTCGTGCCCCGCGACGAGGATGCCCACGCACAGGTCGATCAGCTCCAGCTCGGTGAGCCGGTCACCGGTGTCGCGGGCCTCGATCAGACCAGTCATCAGATCGGGGCGCGGACGGGCGCGGTGGTCCTCGACGAGCGCCGCCATGTAGGCGCGCAGCTCCTCCCGGCTGCGCCAGAACTCCTCGGCGGTCAGCGAACTCGTCGACAGGGCCGCGTCGCTCCACACCCGGAACTTCGGGCGGTCCTCCTCCGGCACGCCGAGCATCCGGCAGATGACCGCGACCGGGATGGGCAGCGCGTACGACTCCACGAGGTCGGCCGGCGGCCCCGCGGCCTCCATCTCGTCCAGGAACCCGTGCGCCAGCTCGCGCACCTGGGGCCGCAGCTTCTCGACCTGGTGGACCGTGAACGCCTTGGCGACCAGGGTGCGCAGCCGGGTGTGGCCGGGCGGGTCCATGCCGAGGATGCCGGTGTCCTGCTGGGCCTCGGACTGGCGGGGCTCGTCGTGCTTGATGGCCTCGGCGCGGCTGAAGCGCCGGTCGCCGAGGACCAGACGGGCGTCGGCGTAGCGGGTGGCGAGCCAGGCGGGTTCGCCGTACGGCATCCGGACGCGTAACAGTCCGGGCCGCTCCAGTGCTTCGCCGTACGCCTCGGCGAGGCCGAGTCCTTCGGGCTCGTTGAACGGATAGTCCAGGGGGGTGTGGTCCGCCGTCGCGGTCATGGAACGCCTCCGTTGTGTAAGCGGGTGCTTACAGAACCTAGGCTGGTCGCCGGAGGCGGTCAATGGGGCCGTTCGCGCCGTTCGGGTGGCCGACGGCGGGGGTGCGGAGGGGGCGGGGATGACACGGACGAGGGCCGACGGAGCCGAGACGGCGGGGCGGGTGCCCGTACGGCGGGACGGTGCGGGGGAGCGGTCCGTACGGCGGGAGGGCGCGGGGGAGCGGTCCGTACCGGACGGCGGCGCACGGGGCGGCGGCACCCGGGAGCGGCTGCTCGCCGCGGCGTCGGCCCTCTTCGCCGAGCGGGGGTACGACCGGGCGACGGTACGGGAGATCGCCGCCCGCGCCGGGGTGAACCAGGCCCTGCTGTTCCGGCACTTCGGCTCCAAGCAGGCGCTGTTCGGCGAAGTGGTCGCACAGGGCGGGTACGACCAGTTGCGGAGCACTCCGCCGGAGCGTCTGGTGGAGGCGGTGCTGCGCAGCCTGCTCCATTCCCCGGCGGACCCGGCCGGGGCCCCGGGGGCGAGCCGGTCGCTCAAGACGATGCTGCGCTCGGTGGGTGGCGGCGACGAGGTCTCCACGGCGGTGGCCGGGCTGGGCGAGGCGTACGCCAAGGCCCTGGCGGAGCTGAGCACCCGGCACGACGCGGCGCTGCGGGCGGACCTCGCCCTGTCCTGGCTCCTGGGCATCGGCCTGACCCGGGTGGTCGCGGGCAAGCGGCCACTGGCGGACGCGGACCCGGACGAGGTCTGCCGCCTGGTCCTCGGGACGCTCGGCCACCTCCTGGACGGCCTCCCCGAAGGCGGAACGCCCGGGAAGTGAGCCCCTTGCCGAACGATCAGGGGGCGGGCGCCGGAGGGAGGCCGCGGGGACCCGTACAGCGGGCGCCTTCCTCCTCCACCCGGCGGCGCAGCTCCCGGTCGGCCGTGACGACCAGGCACGGCCGGCCGGCCGCGCTCCGGGCCAGCTCGACGATCAGGTCGTCACCGCTGCCGGGAGCCTCCTCGACCCGCACCCCGGGCACGGAGGCGACGCCCCGGGCGCGGCCCTCGACGACCAGGACGATCTCGTACGGCCCCGGGTACGGGCCGTCGGCCGGACCGCCGGTGGCGGCGAGCCGGTCGCGCAACCGCTCGGCGGCCCCGCGCCGGTCGCGCCACCAGCCGTCGGGCACCGAACCCACGACATTGGCCCCGTCCACCACCAGCAGGGGACGGAGGGCCGGATCCTCAGGACGCATGGCCCCCAGGATGCCAGGCCGCTGCTCAGGCCGCGCTGCCTGCCGCGCCGCTACTCCGGCCGCGCTGCTTCCTCGGCCTGCCGGGCGATCTGCTCCAGTACGGCCCTCGGGTCGGCGGACGGCTCGACCGCCTTGCCGATGTTCCGCTTGATGGTGTTGCTGACCTGCAGCCAGGACGGTTCGTTGACCGGGTAGAGCCGGGCACCGCGCAGGGCGCTCAGGAACTGCTCGGCGCTGGGGTCGGCCGCCGCGGCCCGGGACGCCTGGGTGGCGGACACCGTCGACGGCAGCAGCCGGTAGCGCTCGGCGAACTCGTTGAGGTTCTTGTCCTCGTACACGAAGTCGAGGAACGAGCCCACCAGTTCGCGGTTCCCCTCGCGCTTGAAGGCCATCATCCAGTCGGCGACGCCCGCCGCCGGCGGGGTCTCCTCGCTGTCCAGCGTGTCCGACACCGGCATACGGAGCGTGCCGACCTTCATGCCCTTCTTCCGCGCCTGGTGGAGGAGCGAGGGGTAGCCGTTGAGCATTCCGACGTCGCCGCGCAGGAAGGCGTCGAAGGCGTCCTGCCGGTTGAGCCGGCCCGGCGGAACCGGGCCGGTCAGACCCGGCTCGACCAGGTTGTCCTTGAGCCAGCGGAACGTCTGCGTGTTCCGCTCGGAGGCGAGGCTGTACTCCCCGCGGACGTCGGTGTACCCGCCGCCGTTGCTGAGCTCCCAGATCAGGGCCTCGGCATGGGCCTCCTCGGGGCCGAGCGGCAGCGCGTACGGGTAGACCACGCCCTCCCTCTTCAGCGCCTGGGCCGCTCCCTTCAGCTCCGACCAGGTCTTCGGCGGCTTCGCCCCGGCCCCGTCGAACAGCTCCTCGTTGTAGAAGAGCAGCCGGCTGCTGGCCACGAAGGGCAGGCCGTAGAGGGTGTCGTCGACCGAACCGGCCTTCACCAGCGGCGGCAGGAAGTTCGCCTCCGTCCTGATCGACAGCACCTCGCCGGCCGGGTGGAGGCGGCCCTGCGCGGCGAAGTCGGAGTACGCGCCCAGGAGGGCCACGTCCGGGGCGTCGCCCTCCTCCACCATGCGGGTGACCTCGCGGTCGACCTCGGCCCACGGGTAGAGCGTCACCTCGACCTTCTTGCCGGGGTGGGTGGCGGCGAAGGCGGTGGCCAGCCTGTCCCAGTACGTCTTGGAACTGGTCGCCGGGCCGTCGCCGTACTCGGGGACCACCAGGCGCAGCGTCGTCCCGCCGCTCCCGGGGGAGCCGCAGGCGGTGACGAGGGACCCCAGCAGTCCGAACGCGGCCAGGGAGGCGGTCATGCCGAAGAGTCTTGGGCGCACGGGTTCTTCCTCTTGGTCTTTGGGGTGGTGCGACCGGAATTCTCTCCTGGTCAGGCCGTATATCGCGCCCCCTTACCGAACGGTTGTGCCATATCTCCAAGCGGAATGATTTCGCATGGTGCTTTCGAATATGCGGCGGCGTCGCGTTCGAACCCCTCGCGAGAGGGGATTGGGTATCGTCGGGCCGATGAGCGGAAAACCGGGTACGCCGAGTACATCGAGCACTCCGAGCACGTTCTCCATCGGAGGCGAACACCGCGTGAACCGGCTCGGGTTCGGCGCCATGCGCCTGCCGACCGAACCGGCCCCCGAACGGAAGGCCGCCCTCGCGGTCGCCCGGCGCGCCGTCGAACGGGGCGTCACCCTGATCGACACCGCCCACCTGTACGGATGGGGCGCCAACGAGGAACTCCTGGCCGAGGCCCTGTACCCGTACCCGGACGGGCTGCTGATCACCACCAAGGTCGGGATCCTCCGGACCGGCCCGGAAGGGTGGGCGTACGACGCGCGGCCCGAGAGCCTGCGCGAACAGGTCGAGCAGGGCCTGCGCCGCCTCCGGATCGAGCGCGTCGGCCTCCTGCAACTGCACCGGATCGATCCGGAGGTCCCGGTCGCCGAACAGGTCGGCGCGCTCCGCGAACTCCAGGAAGAGGGAAAGATCGGGCACATCGGCCTGTCCGAGGTCACCACCGCGCAGCTCGCCGAGGCCCGGCGGACCGCCGAGATCGCGAGCGTGCAGAACCGCTACAACCTCTTCGACCGGGAGCACGAGCAGGTCCTGGAGGCGTGCGAGGCCGCCGGCATCGCCTTCCTCCCCTGGCGCCCCGTCGCCGCGGCGGCCGAACCCGACCGGCCCTCCGCGCTCACCACCGTCGCCGCCGACCTCGGCGCCACCGCCGCCCAGGTCCTCCTCGCCTGGCTGCTCGCCCGCTCCCCGGTCGTCCTGCCGATCCCCGGCACCGCCTCGCTCGCCCACCTGGAGGAGAACCTCGCCGCGGCGGACCTCCGGCTCACCGACTCCCAGCGGGAACTGCTCGACCGGACGGCCGCGCCCACCGACCACCCCTGACCGCGGCCCCGCTCACCCCCGTACGGCCGACACCGCGACCGCGCCTCACGCGGATCCCCGGCCGTGCCACGGTCCGTCCGGCGCCAGGGCGTCGAGCACGCTCGGCAACTGCGGCGGCTCGACCGGGTCGGGCAGCGCGCCCAGATCGGACCACGCGATCCAGGCGTGCGTGTCCAGACTGGCCTCTTCGTGGGGGAGCAGGCCGGTGCGCACCGGAGAGGGGCGCTCGACGGCGAACCGGGCGACGAAGAAGTGCTCCGTCCCGACGTGCCGCTTGCCGTTCCACCACCCGTCGCGGTCGACGAGCACCGACCGGTCGAGGACGGCGGCCGGATCGAGCCCGGTCTCCTCGAACAGCTCGCGCCGTGCCGCCGCCAGCGGCGTCTCACCGGGCTCGATGCCGCCGCCGGGCGGCTCCCACAGCCACGTGCCGTCGAGCGGATCCCGCCAGCGCAGAAGGAGCAGGCGGTGGGCGGCGTCCAGACAGATGACCCGGGCGGCGGGCCGGTGCGGCGTCTCCATCGCCCCGACGCTATGGGGCACCCGGAACGACCATCAAGCCCCAAGTCGGCCGACTCCGGACCCTCCGAACCTTCCGGACCCTCCGGTGGGAGACCGGCCCCGTACCCGCCGGAACACCGCCGACGCCGCCGGGGCTCAGATGCCCAGCTTGGCCCGGCCGCTGCCGACCGCCGCCGCCGTGGGCGCGGTGGCCCGGACCGAGCGGCGCACCAGACGGGCGTCGTGCCGCAGGTCCCGGGCGGCGTGACGGCCGCGCCACAGGAGCGAGGGGGCGCTGCCGGTGTCGTCGGCGGTGATCAGCAGGCCGCCCAGCATGGACACGTTCTTGAAGAAGTGGACGCGCTGCTGGGCCCGGTCGGCGGGGTCCTCGACCTCCCAGTACCGGTGCGCCGCCAGCGTGGTGGGCACCAGCGTCGCGGCGAGGGCCAGCGCCGACAGCCGGGGGCAGCGGCCGAGCCCGAGCAGGACGCCGCTCACCACCTGCACGGCACCGTTGAGCCGGACGACCCGCTCGGTGTCGTCCGGCAGCACGGAGATCCGTTCGGCCAAGGGCCGCACGACGGACTCGGCCACCGGGGCCACCCGCCGGGGATCCCGTAGAGAGCTCAGACCGCCGACGACGAACATCGAGGCGAGCATCGGACGGCCGATGACACGGAGAAGACTCATGACGATGCCTCCGGAACGACAAGGGACGCGGTATCTGCTGGAAGTATCAGGTGCCCCGCCGAACCACCGCCATTCGCCCGTCGGCATCCGGCGGAACCACGACGACCACCCGAACCGGCCTCCCGAACCCGGGCCCCGCCCCGCCGGTCTCCGCCGAGCGGGTGAACCGGCCGAGCGGGTGAACCGGCCGGGCGGGTGAACCGGCCGGGCAGTACCGCGCTCAGGCCTCCTTGGCGACGGGACCGCTGGTGGGGGCCTCGGCGTTGCGGCGGGTCTTGGCCCAGCCGTTGCGGCCGCTGATCATGCGGCCGACGGCGCGCCAGGAGACGACGTAGAGGAACAGCAGGTAGAAGGGGTAGGCCAGGCCCCAGCCCAGGGAGCGCCAGAAGCCGGTGCCGGGCTCGCATTTGCGCCGGTAGATCGGGCCCCAGATCACGAACTGGCCGAGGGCCATGACGGCGTAGAGGACGATCCCGCGCCATCCGCCGTCGGCGAGGTACGCGGCGGCCGCCTCGGGGTGACGGCTGTAGGAGGCGACGAGGGCGATCAGCGGGATCGGGTAGAGCAGGGCGCCGACGAGCTGGAGCCAGGGCTGGCTGAGGAAGAAGGTGAGCTCCAGGAAGCCGACGTTCGGGATCTTGTTGCTGCGCCAGATGGCGGGGATGTAGCCGACGCACTGCATGACCCCCTGGGCCCAGCGGGTGCGCTGCGTCAGGAAGCGCTTGGTGTCGAACAGGGCCTCCTGCTCGACGTGGGTGTCGGCGCAGAAGGCGTTGATCCAGCCCGCGAGCATGAGGTGGATGCCGAGCTCGAAGTCCTCCAGGAGCCGGCCGGTCCAGGGACGGCCGCGCTCGGCGTCGAGGTCGTCGAGCGCCGAGAGGCGGACGAACTGCCCGTTGCCGCCGAGGCAGACGGTACGGGAGGACTTGCGGGCGTGCTGGAGCGCGGCCACCGGGGCGCGGAACTCCAGGTCCTGCATCCGGATGAGCAGACGGCTGTAGAAGTTGCGGCCGGCGCCCTTGCCCCGGGCGGGCCGGCGCTCGCCGCGATTCATCATCCGCACCTCGATCTGGACGCCGCCGATGCCCGGACGCCCGAAGAACCTGCGCGCGGCCACGTGGTCCAGGCAGCCCGGCGCGGGCCGGCCGTCGGCGTCGAAGACACCGACGACGACGCGGTCGCGGTCGGTGCCGGGCGGAAGCAGCGAGCTGAGCGTGTCGTACGCGGCGTTGAGCGCCTCGCCCTTGCCCAGGCGGGCGTTGGGCCGGCGCCGCTGGACGAGGTGGACGCCCGGGTCGACGGCCGCCGCCCGCCGGACGATGTCGCCGGTGCGGTCCTCGGAGTCGTCGTCGATGACCCAGATGTGCGCCTCGGGGCAGGAGGCCCGCAGATACGTGAGGGTGTCTCCGATGACGGCCTCCTCGTCGCGGCACGGTACGAACAGGTGCCACTGGTAGTCGCTCGCCTTGCCGCGCCTGCGCTTGCGGCGCACGAGGAGCGGCAGCACCAGGCCGAGGAGGTAGAGGGGGAAGAAGAGACTCAGGACGAGGCTGAAGTCGGCCAGGAGGCCCAGCAGGCCGGAGGGCTCGGAGGACGTCACGGAGGTTCCTGGTTCCAGAGGGGCGGGTGCTGCGGAGAGGGCCGGTCCGGCCGGCGGGTGAGCGACGGCCGGACCGGCCGGGCCCGGGTCAGGCCCTGGCGGCCTTGAGGCGGGCGGAGCGCATCATCAGGGCCCCGCCGACCACGAGGGCGGCGGCGAACAGGGTCACGACGAGGCCGGGCATTCCGCCGGTCACGGCGAGCTGTCCTCCGCCGACCACCACTCCGGCGCCCACGGCGCCCTTTCCTACCGACCCGTACACGGGTCCTCCTTTCGTCGGGGAGCCCGGCCGGCCGATCCGGCGGGGCTCCGCTGGTCACCGGCGCGCGGTACGCGTCGGCTGCTGCGGGGTCAGCGGACCGGCGCCGCGCCGGGCAGGGGCGCGCGGTCGGCGAGGGCCGTCGCCAGGGCGTGGATCTGCCGGGAGGCGCTGCCGTCGCCGTACGGGGACGCGGTGCCGGCCAGCCGGACGTGCAGGTCCGGGTCGTCGAGCGCGGCGCGGGCGGCGTCCAGGAGCGGGCGGCCCGGCTCGACCAGACGGCTGAACCCGGCGGCGACCGCCTCGGGCCGTTCGGTGCTGGTGCGGACGACCAGCAGCGGCTTCTTGAGCACGGTGGCCTCCTCCTGCACGCCCCCGGAGTCCGAGACGAGCAGCCGGGCGCGGTCGGCCAGGGTCAGGAAGGTGGGATGGTCGACCGGGTCGATGACGTCGAGCGGGTCCAGGAGGCCGTCCAGGCCGAACTGCTTGGCCTTGGCGCGGGTCCGGGGGTGCAGCGGCATCACGACCCGCTCGCCGATCCCGGCGAGGGCGGTGAGCAGCGCCCGGAGGCGGTCGGGACCGTCGGTGTTCTCGGGGCGGTGGACGGTCGCGAGGACGAACGGCCCGTGGGCGCCGTGCTCGCGGGCGATGCGGTCGCGTTCCCCGGGCGCGGGCAAGGACATCAGGGTGGCTTCGACGACCGTGTTGCCGGTGACCCGGATCCGCTCGGGTGCCGTTCCGGTCGCCAGGAGGTTGGCGGCGGCCCGGTCGGTGGCGGCGCAGTGGACGTCGGCGAGCACGCCGACGACGAGCCGGTTGATCTCCTCCGGCATCGCCCTGTCCCCCGAGCGGAGGCCCGCTTCGACGTGCACGACGGGTATGCCGCAGTAGTGCGCGGCCTGCGCCCCGGCGGAGGTGCTGTTGGTGTCGCCCTGGACGACGACCGCGCGCGGCGGGTCGGCGACGAAGGCCCGCGCGAGTTCGGACGTCAGCGAGCCGATCTGGTCCCCGCGCCCCCACGGCCCGGTGGCGCCGTCGAGCAGGAGGTGGGGGCGCGGCAGACCGAAGTTGGCGAAGAACGTGCCCGACAGGGAGCTGTCGTAGTGCTGACCGGTGTGCACGACGCGCGCCCGCTCCCCGAGGAGTCGGATCAGCGGCGCGAGCTTGATGATCTCCGGGCGGGTGCCGAGCACCACGGCCACGTCGCGCCCGCCGGACGGAATCCCACTCATGTCTGGTCCTGCCGCGCACGCCGAGCGACCGGTGCACGCGCGCGCGGCCTGGTACCCGGAGCCGCACGCGGTCGACGTGGCAGCCGAACGAAGCCTATGAGCCACCGGATGGCCGAAAATGCCACCTTCGGCGTTTGTGATGGAATTGTGTTCAACCTGAGGATTTTTGGCTCGCCGTCGGATGGGTTCTCGGCGGGCCGATTGCGCGAATCGCCGGAAAAAGGCGAATGACCCCATCTGTTCACCTGGTCGGCTCGCAGGGGAGACCCGTCCCGGGCGGACGCAAGCGGATCGTCAGCGGGACGTTAGGGGAGGGGCCGAGGATGTTGACTCGCCGGGGGATGCCGGGGAATGCCGAGGACACCGGGTCACGCCGGAGGTGCCGGCCCGCCCCCTCCCCGGCACGACCACGCCACTCGGCAAAGGAACAAGCACATGCGCAGACTCAAGAGTGCCCTCGCGGCGGTCGCGGCCCTGGCCGCCTTCGCCGGAGTGGGTGTCGCGGCGGCACCGGCACAGGCGGCGACCCACTGCACGACCAAGGGACAGAAGTACTTCTGCGAGTACGGCGTCACGACCACCAAGTTCCCCGACGGGACGAAGCAGGAGTTCGTCGTCGGCGCCGATCACGGTGTGTGGACGAACTGGACCCGCACCGACGGCTCCTGGAACGGCTGGACGTCCATGGGCGGCTGGGTGAAGAGCCGGGTCGAGATCGACTACTTCCAGGACAGCCCCCTGAACTTCTCCATCGCGGCCATAGGCAGCGACGGCAACTACTGGTTCCGGATCCGCCACTCCGACGGCTCCTGGACCGGCTGGCAGGTGAGCTGCGTCGTGAACCCGAACGGCGCGAACTGCCCGTGACGGCTACGGGGGAGCGGGGCGGGCCGGACGACCCCGAGACCCCGCTCCGGGGATGAACCCCGCCCCGCCGGAGTACCGGCGGAACCGCTCACCGGCACCCGGTGAGCGGTTCCGCCGACGAGGCCGCACCCCGCTGGATCGCGTACGAGGGGTCAGGCGACGGAGCGGAAGGCCGGCAGGTAGCCGCCGGAGTGACCGGTCGCGGTGGGGTGGTAGCTGTTGGAGACGGGCACCGTGACGCTGTGGATCCAGGCGTTGCCGGAGCAGATCTCGTGGCCGGTGAACTCGTCCACGACGCTGGAGTACACGAAGCCCGCGTTGGCGGCCTGCTTGGCGAGCACGGCGTTGAGGGCGTCGCTGCCCCGGTTGATCGCGGCGCGCTCGGTCTCGCTCAGACCGACGACGCAGTTGCCGTTCAGCTGGTAGAAGCGCGGATAGCCGAGGACCACCACGCGGGCCTGGGGCGCGCGGCCGCGGATCGTGGAGTAGAGCGACGAGAGGCTGCCGGGAAGGGTCCCGTTGACCTGCGCGATGGCGTTGTTCACCGCGTTGACGCAGGTCGCCTCGCTCTGCAGCACACAGGTCTGCATGACGTCGGCGAAACCGACGTCGTTGCCGCCCGCGGTGACGCTGACGAGCGTGGTGGAGCTGTTCAGCGGAGCCAGCTGACCGCTCTTGACCGTGCCGGTCGTCGCTCCCGAGCAGGCGGTGAAGGAGAACGAGGCCGGGGCGTTGGTCGCCGCCCACAGGGACGGGTAGGCCTTGCTGCTGCGCTGGCAGCTGCCGCTGTCGGACGTGTAGCTGCCGGCGCCCACCCCCGAGGAGTAGGAGTCGCCGAGCGCGACGTAGCGCTCCCCGGCCGACGCGGCGGCGGAGGCGGGCTGGGCGAGGCCCACGGTGACGGCCGACACGGCCAGAAGCGCGGACAGAACCCATCTCAATTTGGTTGCGCGCATGACAAGGAGCTCCTTGGAGGTGAGGGGGAGTCACTCTTCTAGCAGGCCCCGTGGCTCACGGAATAGATGTGTGAAGTGGTTTTCTTCTGTTCGCATCACGCGTCGGGGCACGCGGCGTTCGCCCCTGGATCGCCCGACGGGACCTGCCGTACGGCTCGGCGCGCCCCGCGCAGGAGAGGCGTCGATCGTCCCGCGTACGGAACGGACGGCCCCGGACCGGACCGCCCCCTGTCGCGCCTTCGGGCGTACGAATTCAGCCATCCGGCAGAACGGGTGAATGCCCATCATTGCCGTGTACGCGCGCGGCCGGCGTGATCGCTTCTCCGTTCTCGACGTCCGGACCTGGAAGTTCGAGGCGACGGGAAGGGGGCTCGCGCGGCCGCGTCCACGGCTCCTTGCGCCCCGCGGACGTTGCGGCAGTGTCCGATTGCTTCCCGGCCCTGAAGCGCGAGGCCGACGAAGCCGCGTCCGAGTGGAGCTGCGCCTTCCGCCTCTTCCCGCTCCGGCGGGCCGGTTCCGGAGGTCGGGCCGGAGTTCTGGATCGCAAAAGCCTTCTGCAACTTACTGACGCCTCTCAGGTACGAGTGAACCCTCGGTCGTTATTTGTTCGATCCTGTCGAGTTCGCCTCGCGGTGCGGACGCGCGTAGAGCGGCTGAAAGGGCACCTTGTGGCGGCCCGGCGCGGAGTCAATGATTCCCCCAAGCAGTTGACAGGTTCATGGCGGCCACCGTCGCCGATTCGTGCTCCACCGGGCCGCTCACCCCAGCGGCCCGACCACCCCCACCGGAGGATGCAGTGAACCGTTCGTCCCGTCGTGGCAGGATCGTCCGGGGCAGCCGGCTGATCGCCGTGCTCGGCGCCTTCGTGGCCGCCTCGGCCCTGACCGCCCCCACCTCCTCTGCGCAGCAGGCCGGCACCGCGCAGGCCTCGGCCGTCGCGCTGGCCTCCACCAGCGACGCCGTCCTCCGTGCCGACGTGGCCGGCTCCGCCTGGTACACCGACCGGGCCACCGGGAAGGTCGTCGTCACCGTCGACTCCACGGTCTCCCAGGCCGAGATCGCGACCCTGCGCGAGGCGGCCGGCGACAACGCCGCGAACCTGAAGATCGAGCGGACCGCGGGGAAGATCAACAAGCTCATCGCGGGCGGCCAGGCCATCTACGGCGGGGGAGGCCGGTGCTCCCTCGGCTTCAACGTCCGCAGCGGAAGCACCTACTACGCGCTGACGGCCGGCCACTGCACCAACGGCGGCAGCACCTGGTACACCAACTCCGCCAACACCGCCGTCCTCGGCACCCGGGCCGGAACCAGCTTCCCGACGAACGACTACGGCATCATCCGCCACTCCAACGCCTCCGCCGCGGACGGGCGCGTCTACCTCTACAACGGCAGCTACCGCGACATCACCGGCGCCGGCAACGCCTACGTCGGACAGTCCGTCCAGCGCAGCGGCAGCACCACCGGCCTGCGCAGCGGCACCGTCACCGGGCTCAACGCCACCGTCAACTACGGCGGCGGCGACGTCGTCTACGGCCTCATCCAGACCAACGTCTGCGCCGAGCCCGGCGACAGCGGCGGCGCCATGTTCTCCGGGACGACGGCCCTCGGCCTCACCTCCGGCGGCAGCGGCAACTGCTCCAGCGGCGGCACCACCTTCTTCCAGCCCGTCACCGAAGCCCTCAGCGCCTACGGCGTCAGCGTCTTCTGATCCCCGATCCACCGTGTCCGAGGGGCGCCTCCGCAGACGGAGGTGCCCCTCGGCCGTGTGCGTCGCACACCCTTCGTGTCAACTATGGTTGACATGCGTCGCGCGTCAACGTAAGTTGACGGCATGAGTGATGCGACCGACCTCGCCGAGCGGGCGGGTGACCGCGACCCACGGATCGGACTGCGTGCCGTCTCCGCGCTGCGCCGTCTCCTGGAACAGCTGGAGGCCGTCCAGGTGCGCAGCGCGCGCGCCCAGGGCTGGTCGTGGCAGGAGATCGCGGCCGAACTGGGCGTGAGCCGCCAGGCCGTCCACAAGAAGCACGGGAGGCATTGATGTTCGAGAGGTTCACGAAGGGCGCCCGGGCGGTGGTGACCGGAGCGGTGGCGGTGGCCGAACGCGAGGGCGCCCCCGCGGTCACGGAGGAACACCTCCTCCTGGCGCTGCTCGACGCACAGGACACCAGGGCGGCCTCCGTACTGCGGGCCCTGGGAGCGACGGAGCGGCGCCCGTCCCTGGAGGCCGCGCTCGCGGCGGCCCGCCGCAGGGGCGGCCTCTCGTCGGTCGAGGTGGACGCGCTGGCGGACCTCGGCATCGACGTGACGCAGATCGTCACCCGGGTCGAACAGGCACACGGCCCCGGCGCCCTCACCGCCGGACCCGACCGCCGGGCCCGAGGCTCGAAACGCCGCCCCTTCACCCGCGAAAGCAAGAAGGCCCTGGAGCAGTCCCTCCGCGTCTGCCTGGGCCGACGAGAAAAGGAGATCGGCGACGAACACCTCCTCCTGGCCCTGACGGCCCGCCCGGGAGTCGTCTCCGAAACCCTGGCCGACCACGGGGTCACCTACACGACGGTGGAGCACGCACTCGACCGGCCCCAGGGCTGAGCGCCGGACAGACGCGGGGCACGGCGACGCGAGCGGCTTCCCCGTCGGGGGCTCCCGAGGGCCCCGCCGGGTACCCGGGTGACGAACGGGTGTCGGAGGATCAGTCGGTGTCGATGCCGCGCGCGGCGAAGACCTCCGCCGCGTCCGGAACGGCCAGGACGCCGTCTTCCACGAAGGTGACCTCCCGCAGACGGGGCAGCAGGGCGAGGTCGTCGAGCGAGCGGACGTCGAACAGGTCGTCCTCGCCGTCCCAGGCGGGGGCGCAGTGCCGGAAGACGTCCGCCCCGGCGTCGAAGCACAGCTCCTCGACGCGGGCGAGCAGCTCGGCCGGGATCTCCAGGGCCTCGAAATGGGCCCGGGCCTCCGGCAGTACCTCCGCGTGGAGGCCGTTCTCCAGGACGTAGGACGCCGGGTCGCCGATCCCGCGCTCGGCCAGCTGCGCGGGCAGGTCGTAGACCGGGAGGAGCGGCTCGGGGCCGTACATGAGCTCCTCGATGACGAGCAGCTTGAGGTTGAAGTCGCGGAACTGGCTCATGGCACATGGGTACCACGGAGGTACGACACGGATCCGGGCCGGGCCGTACGGCGTGGTCCTCGACGAGCTCGGGACACGGGGCGAGTCGGACGGGAGCCGGGGCACGGAGGGCGCGAGGACCGGGCGCCGAGAACGCCGCCCCCGATCCGGCAGGCGATCCGCGACCGTTTCCGACGAGCGGCCCCGCCCGGCCCGTCCATCGTTACAGTACGGCGGTGTGAACCCACTGCAGGCCGGTCAGGACCCCTCGCACATAGGCGGCTACGAACTCGTCGGCCGCCTCGGAGCCGGCGGCATGGGCCAGGTGTACCTGGCCCGGTCGGCGTGGGGCGGACTGGTGGCGGTCAAGGTGATCCGCGAGGAGATCACCGGACACCCGGAGGCCCTGCCCCGGTTCCGGCGCGAGGTGGCCACCGTCCGGACGATCCGCGACCCCCGCACCGCACGCCTGGTCGACGCGTCGCTGGACGCACCGCCGTACTGGCTGGCCACCGAGTACGTGCCGGGGCCCACGCTTCGCCAGGCGGTCGGCGCGGAAGGCCCCTTCCCGGCGGTACGGGTCCGGGCGCTGGGCGCGGAGCTGGCCCGCGCCCTGGCGGGCGTCCACGCGCACGGCGTCACCCATCGGGACCTGAAGCCGCAGAACGTGATCCTGGGGCCCGACGGCCCGCGGCTGATCGACTTCGGCATCGCCCGGGGCGCGGACGACACCCGGCTCACCGCGACCGGCACGGCGCCCGGCACCCCCGGCTTCACCGCACCGGAGGTCCTGCTGCGCAACGAGGTCTCTCCCGCGGCCGACGTGTTCGCGCTCGGGGCGACGATGGCGTACGCGCTGACCGGACGGCCCCCTTTCGGCGGCGGCGCCGCCGAGGCGGTCTCCTACCGCGCCGTCCACGAGGACGTCGACCTCGGGGGAGCGGCCGGTGACGACCCGGAACTCCTCGCCCTGGTGCGGGCCTGCGTGGCCAAGGACCCGGCCGCACGGCCGACACCGGCCCGCGTCGCCACCCGCTGCGAAACCCCGGACGGCACCCTGCCCAAGACCCTGCTCGCAGGGGCACCGCAACGGCGCTTCCCCCTGCGGAGGGCGATGGCCGCGGCGCTCCTGTCGGCGGTGGTCGCCACCGCCGGCGTCACCGTGACGCGGTGGTGGGCGCAGAACGGCGGCGAGGACGACGCCCGGGCCCCGGGTCCCGGCGGCGGGACGGCCGGTCCGAGCGCGGATGGCTGGACCCTGGAGGGGAGCTGGAGCCTGGACGTCGAGCCGGGCCCGGCGCGGGACGGCGCCGCCGAAGACGTGCGCTGGAAGCTCTCCGCCGACACCGAGGAGGCGCGGATGGGCATCGGCAACTGCGACCGTCCGCCCCAAGGACCCGCCCGGGGCTCGACGTCGACCTCCGTCTCGTACCGCGCCGGCGCGAGGACGGCGGACGTACGGCTGTCGGCGGAGGGCGCCGGGCCGTACCGGGTCGTGGTCGGCGTGAAACCGCCGGGGACCGAAGGGTTCGGTCACACGTCCGCACCCGTGCGCGTCGCGTCGGACCGTACGGCGCTCGCCTACCCCGCCGACTTCGCCGGGGCACCGGCGGTGACGGCGGCCGGCGACTGGACCGTCGTCGTCTACCACGCCGAGAGCGACGACCGGAGCCGCTGGCGCCGCCTGGGCTGCACCGGCTTCCACGCTCGCTGACGGCCCGCACGGTACTGCTTCCGACGCCTCCACGACCGGGGACACCCATGCCGATCGACCAGATCGTGCGACGAACCCCGACCCGTAAGGACCGCCCCCGAGCGCGACAGCCGGCTCAGCCGGCTCAGCCCGCTCAGCCCGCCCGGAGCGTCGCCGCCGCGCTGTCGAGCAGCATCTCCAGGGCGGTCGGGTAGGCGCTGTGGTTCATACGGGCCACCAGCAGGGGCGCGGTGGCCGCGATGTGCGGATGGGTGTCGGGGGAGAGACGGGCGTAGGTGGCGCGCCAGACCTCCTCGTCGGCGGCGCGGGCCGCGGCGGGCAGGGCGAGACCGGCGGCGTCGAGGGCGGCGAAGGCGAGGGTCTGGTCGATGAACGCCTGGTAGATGCGGACGACGTCGGAATCGGACAGGCCGGTGGCGCGCAGGATGCCCAGGACGACCTCGTCGGTGGCGATCTCGTTCGCCCGGCCGCTGACCCGGCTGGCGGTCAGGACGGCGGCCTCCGGATGGTCGAGGTAGGCCGTGTGGATGCGAAGGCCGATGTCCCGCAGGTCGCGACGCCAGTCGCCGGTGGCTCGCCAGTCCCGCATCGCCCGACCGATCAGCTCGTCGGCGATGGCCAGCGTCAGGTCGTCGGTGCCGCGGAAGTAGCGGTACAGGGTGCTGGGATCGGCGCCGAGCGCCACGCCCAGCCGCCGCACGGTCATCCCCTCCCTGCCGTGCTCGCGCAACATGCGCAGAGCGGTCTCCACGATTAGCTTCTGAGTGAGGACGACACCCTGCTTCGTGGGCCTTCTGCGGCGCCGGTCCGTCTCCGACACCACTTCCTTAGCCATGCGTACCTCCGTCTCCTCTGCCGCGACCTTATGCCAACACCGTTGACGCTTTCTCGCCCCTCCCCGTTCCATGACGCATCCAAGGCTTTGGCCTCCCCGTCGAAAGGCACCCTTGTCATGCGAGTACTCCTTGTGGGCGCGGGCGGCGTGGGCACCGCGATCACCAAGATCGCCGCCCGCCGCTCCTTCTTCGACCACATGGTCGTCGCCGACTACGACGTCTCCCGCGCCGAAGCGGCCGTGGCCGCGCTGGGCGCGGACGACACCCGGTTCAGCGCCGCGCGCGTCGACGCGTCCGACCGGGAGGCGGTCACCGGCCTGCTCCGGCGGGAGCGGTGCGACGTACTGCTCAACGCCACCGACCCGCGATTCGTGATGCCGCTGTTCGAAGCCGCCCTGGCGGCCGACGCGCACTACCTGGACATGGCGATGTCGCTGTCGTCCCCGCACCCGGAGCGCCCGTACGAGGAGTGCGGGACCAAGCTCGGCGACGGCCAGTTCGAACGGGCCGCCGCCTGGGAGGAGGCCGGGAGGCTGGCGCTCGTCGGGTTCGGTGTGGAGCCCGGCCTCTCCGACGTCTTCGCCCGCTACGCCGCGGACGAGCTGTTCGACGAGATCGAGGAGATCGGCGTACGGGACGGCGCGAACCTGACGGTCGACGGCTACGACTTCGCCCCGTCGTTCTCCATCTGGACGACGATCGAGGAGTGTCTGAACCCGCCGGTGATCTGGGAGAAGGACCGCGGCTGGTTCACCACCGCCCCCTTCAGCGAGCCGGAGGTCTTCGACTTCCCCGAGGGCATCGGCCCCGTCGAGTGCGTCAACGTCGAGCACGAGGAGGTCCTGCTGATCCCGCGCTGGGTCGACGCCCGGCGCGTCACCTTCAAGTACGGCCTCGGCGACGAGTTCATCGACACCCTCAAGACGCTGCGCAAACTGGGCCTGGACCGCACCGAGAAGGTGACCCTGCCCGGCGGCGCCGAGGTCTCGCCGCGTGACGTCGTCGCCGCCTGCCTGCCCGACCCGGCGACGCTCGGCGAGCGTATGCACGGCAAGACGTGCGCCGGCACATGGGTGAAGGCCACGAAGGACGGCCGGGCGCGGGAGGTGTACCTCTACCACGTCGTCGACAACCAGTGGTCGATGAAGGAGTACGGCTCCCAGGCGGTGGTCTGGCAGACCGCGATCAACCCGGTCATCGCCCTGGAACTCGTCGCGAACGGCACCTGGACCGGCACCGGCGTCCTCGGCCCCGAGGCCTTCACCCCCCGGCCCTTCCTCGACCTGCTGACCGCGTACGGGTCCCCCTGGGGTATGCGCGAGCAGTGACCCGACGCGCGCCTTTCCGCGCCGAGCCGCACCTCGGTGAGCAGCGGGGGCGCAGACGGGCGGCCCACTCCGCCTCCGTACCGCCGGACACGGAAGGACCGGGACACGGCGAACGGCTCCGCCCCTGGAAGCAAAGGGGGGAGCCGTTTCACGGGTGACGCGGTTTCGCCGAGGCGACTCAGGCGTGTCGTCGGTTGCCGGTGACGAGACGGTAGACGGCCAGCAGGATGACGGAGCCGATGACGGCCGCGACCCAGGTGGAAAGGTCGAAGAAACCGTCGATGGAGTCGACGCCGAATATGACCTTGCCCAGGAAGCCGCCCAGCAGACCGCCCGCGATGCCGATCAGGATCGTGATGACGACGCCGCCCGGGTCCTTGCCCGGCATGATCGCCTTGGCGATGAAACCGGCGACGAGGCCGATGAGAATCCACGCGATGATGCCCATGATGCGTCTCCTACCTGCTGATATAAAATCTGTGTCAACACGGCGTATACGCACTCGGACGACTTTCAAACCCCCTCACACACCCCGCAACCGTGGCGTCGTTGCGCCCCTGCCCGCCCGGCCTCTCCACCCCTCGCCCGGCACGTGACGCCGCCCCGCCGCCGCCCGCCCACGCGTTCAGCAGGGCTATGCCACCGCATGGGGAAACGGCTTGGCCGACGCCACCCGAACGCGGTGCGCCAGCCGACGGGCGGCGTGCACACTGCGACGCGTCAGACAGAGCTCGCCCGCCGGGACGTGGCAGGTCGGACAGGGCTCGGCGAAAGCGCCGTGCCGAAAACGCCGGTGCGTCTCATAGGCGGCGTCCAGCATCGCCTCGAGCGCCGAGGCCGGAAGAGCGCCGGACGCACGGGCGGCCGTACGCACCGGCCGGGGGGAGAGGGACAGGACCGTGCTGGGGCTCATGACGTACATCTCCTCGTGCGGCTGGGTGCGAGGCCGTAGGTTCCCGCACTCCACGCGTTGAAGGGCGGCGGTTTTCCCTGCCTACCCGCATCAGCGCAGCTCAGACGCAGCTGATCCATTCCTCCTGGCCCATCACCGCGCCGGCCCCGGATGTGCGCCTCGCCCCATCACCGGCTGGGAGGGCGAGCGGACCGACGACGGCGTCGCGCTGGTCACCGAGCCCGGCTCCTTCGGGCCGGGTGGACGTGCTCCGTACGCTCCGCGCCGGTGCTTCCGGCCGCTGGGAGCGGGACGGCGACCTGCCCTGACAGACCCCTGGAAAATCAGGGGGTGTGGGAGCCGGGTTCGGGGGCAGGCGGGGGTGGAGCGCATGGGACCGCTCCGAAAAGGGCAGGGCCTGCCGGTTTTCCCCCTCCGACAGGCCCTTGGGTGAACGAACGGCCCGCACCACTGGGTGATGGTGCGGGCCGTTCGACATGTTCCGACCCGGCGTCTGTACGAGCGAGCGTCCGGCGGCAGCGAGTCTGCGGGAGCTGCACGGCCTGGCATCCGCCGGGCCCCGCCGCCACCAGGAACAGCGCGCCCCTTTGCCGCATCGCCGCCACCGTCACACGTGCGGGGCGTGAACCAGACCTTGAGTCGCGGCTCGTCGTAACCCGGCCTGCCCTGGACCCGCCACGGGGAATTCTCGGCTGCGGCAGCGGACACGGTAGGGCTAGCGTGACGGTTCTGCGGAGTGCGGGAGGGAATCGCGGTGCTGGTCATGCCCGGACGGCGGACGTCGACGATGGAACTGCTGGCCGTCGAGGCGATGGGCCGAGGGATGCCGGTCGGAGCGGCGGAGGAGCCCGGCCTGGCAGGCCCCGCGCACTGGTACGGCGGACCGGTCGCGGGTGCGCGGCTGGCCGGCCGGCTCGGGTTCGCGTTGCTGGAGCCGGCGGACGACTGGCTCGCCGAGCTGCCGGAGGAGTTCACCGGCCGCCGGATACGGATGGGGACCGTCGCGGACGCATGGGCGATCGACCGGCCGACGTTCGTCAAGCCGCCCCGTGACAAGTCCTTCCCGCCCGATGTCCACACCGACGGCTCCCGGCTGTCCTCCGCCCTGGACCCGGCGGCACCGGTGCTCCTGTCCGACGTGGTGACCTTCGCGTCCGAGTACCGGCTGTTCCTGCTGGACGGCCGGATCGCCACGGCGAGCCGGTACGCGGTGTTCGGCCGGCTCGACCCCCGCCCGCTCGGTACGGACCGAGCCGACCGGGCCACCGCGGCGCAGATCGCGGAGTTCGCCGACCGGCTGACCGCCGCAGTCGGCCACACGCTGCCGAGCGCCGTCGTCGTGGACGTCGGACAACTCCTGGACCCGTACCGCCCGGGCCACCGCTGGGCCGTGGTGGAGGCGAACATGGCGTGGTTCTCGCACTCCTACGCGGCCGACCCGGCACGGGTACTGGACGTGGTCCTGCGGGCGGCGGGACCACGCGAACACGTGCGGCCGCGAGATCTGCCGTTCGAACGACACTGATCGGCCCGCGCGAACCAGGCCCCGGCGGACGGCCCGGCCACTGGCGTGGGGTGTATCGGCAACTTGGGGGAGGAACGGGAGGGGGACGCCCCGCAGAGTGGGCGGCGACCACGCTCGGCATCTCGTTCGAGGCGGTGACGGCGTACGGCTCGAGCCGTCCTGACGCTCGCCGTCGTCGTCGTACTGGTCGATAGGGATCTGGAGTGCTCTCGCCGCCGGGGAGCGCGGCCGTCCCGGGCTGCGGCAGCGGCCCCTCCACCCCCGTACCGGCACCTGTGACCACGCAGAGCCGTGAAGAGCGGCAGAACGAGGAGTTCCTGGTACTGCCCGACAAGCACGGCTCCCTCGCGGTCCGCCCCGACAGACCGCGAGCCACGGGACAGGTGGCAAGTGACAGGTGACAGAACTCCACCGCGTCCCGGAGCGGCCGGCAAAGGACGCTGGTTCCGCCCGCCCGCCTGGCCGAGTCCGAAGCAGAAGAGGACCGTGCCCGACGGTGTCCGTTCGTCCCAATGGCTCGTTGCACCGGTGGCAGACCCATGCCGACGACTGTCCCGCTCTTCAGGAGGAACCGATGTCCGACGATCTGCTGATCACCAAGATCGCCCACGGCTTCGACCGGCTCGACGTCGACGGGGACGGCCGGCTCACCGAGGACGACCACGTCCTCATGGGCCGTTCGTCGGCGCGTGCCCTCGGACATCCGGAGGGATCGGCCGAGGAAGCCCGGCTCGTCGCCGCGTACGTCGCCATCTGGCGGGACCTGCACCTGCCCACGCTTCCGCCGGGGGCCGAGGCGATCAACCGCGCGGACTTCATCACCGCCACCGCCGCGCTGGCCGACGACCCGGCCGCCGCGCGGGCCACCGTCGGAGCCCTCGCCGAGGCGTTCCTGTCCCTCGCGGACGCGGACGGCGACGGGCGCGTCGACCCCGACGAGTTCTTCGCCTTCCAGCGCGGCCACTTCCCCGGTCTCGACCGCGCGGCCTCGGACAGGGCCTTCCGCCACCTCGACCGCGACGGCGACGGGACGCTCTCGCCCGAGGAGTTCATCACGGCGACGATCGAGTACTGGAGCAGCCGCGATCCGCAGGCTCCCGGAAACTGGTGGACGGGCGGCCTCCCGGGAACCGACCTCACCTGACGACCGGACCACCTCGCCCCTCTGATCGGTATCGGGACGACCACGGCCATGGCCGGATGTCATCTATGTGCTGGCCACCAAGTTCATCGAGGTCGCGGACGAGAAGCAGCTGTCCAGGGCGATCGCCCGTCACGGGCGTGTCGATCTTCTCCGCGTTGATGAGCCGGGCTGTCTCAGGTCTGACCGGAGGGGCGCTGAGGTGTTGTTCCAGGTTCTGACCGGGAAGGAGGCGAAGAAGCAGCCCTCACGGATGACCGTCACCTTCTGGATGTGAATCACGGCTGCTGGCGATCTTGGCGATCCAAGTAATCGACCAGTCTGATCTCACTGCGACGCAGTCGAGCAGACTCGTCCTCGGGCAGGGGCCCTAGTGCGTCGACGAGGACGTGTGCTCGGGGAATGTGGACCATCGCACTGGAGTAGATCCGGCACCCGGAGCACCATGCCAAGCCGATACACCGCTCAAACATCGAAGACTCGGGCGGATGGAGACGAAACTGGTAGGAGTGGACTTCTGTCCTGCAGGCAGCACAGATTCGGCGATCACCGTCCCTGACCGTGTCCCAGATCGCGACCTTGGCCCACTGCTGCCGACCGGCTCGTGCTCTTCAAGTCGTCATGCGCAGCATTCTCTCTCATGACCCATGACCCCACCTCAGCAGTCCCGCAATCCACAATGGCCAGCCCCTTCGAGACCGAAAATCCGAGGCCACTTCGCACCGTCAATGCCACCCGAGCACGCCGAACGCATCCGGGCCGGTGATGACGCCGCAGACCGCCTCGGCCGCCCACCGCACGAACGCCCGGCCTCGGCAGGAGGACCCTGCCAAGGCCGCGCCGTACGGGCAGGAACAGGTTGCCGCAAGCGGTCTCCGACCGGTTCGATCCGACGGCCAGGCGGGTGAGTTGGATCTCACGCACATGCGCGAGCATCAGGTACTTCTGACAATTGCAGGTTGCATACCGATGGCACGGTCGTCGCGAACCGCCCCTGTGCCGAGCCGGACCGGACCGAAGAACCGGAGGGTCGGCTCCAGGTGAGGTGTTCGTAGCAGAGGGGGGTGGGTACGGGCGGCCTTCTTCTCGGTCGTGCCGAAAGCCTCGACGATCGCGGATATCGCCTCGTCCTGTTCACTGGGCAGGGCCCGGCTCACCACTGTCCTTCGTCAGTTGCCCCCGTCCGCGCGGGGAAGGCTCCCACTCACGGACACCCCGCCAGTTTTCACCGCAGGATGGGAGACGGACACCGACCCGTGCCAGTCGATACTGCTGTCCGCATCCGCCCACGACCTGAGGGACATCCTCGACCGCACCACCCCCTCCTCCAGAACAGACCTGCCGCCCCCTCCGGCCTGGTCTCCGCGCGGTATCCGGCGCTGCTGCGCCTCCGGTACCACGGCTGGGCACGCACTGCCCCCGGCTGTCACGGCCGATTGTGTGCTGCTGCTCGTTCACCACGAGGGGATGAACGCCCGGGAGCCGAACGACAGCGGCTTCGACCCGGCGGACTACCTCCAGCCTGCCGTAGCCGTAGGGTTCCCTGACGACGACGACTGACAGGCGAAGGCGGACGAACGGCGGCCACACATCACGCTCCACGGCGGAGCCGGCGCGCACCACGCCGACGATCTCATGACGCGTGTGCGCCGACTGTGCTGAGCGCGGTCAGCGAGGCTTTCTGTTCGGCACGTACTCCCCGCACGGACAGGTGCCGCTCGGCGTGAACTCACCTACGGGGAAGTCGTCTCCCGTGCACTCTCCAGTGCCGTCCCTGTGGTCGTAGCTCTGGTGCTTGCAGGTGCGGCACCACTCCTTGGGTGCCCCGATGACGAGCATCGGGAGGAGGGATATGAGCAGGAGTCCTGCGAACGCGCCGATGACGATGAGGAATTGCATCAGCGGGTCAACCTCCGATCAGTGCCGTTAAGTTGGCAGCAGGGCCATTGTGCGCCCTGCGGACTACCGAGACGCGGTCAAGGAGGCGGACGTGGTGGTCACCGTATTGCTGGCAGTTGCCATCCCGGTCGGTCTCCTGGCGCTGGGCACCGGTGCCTACTTGTTGTGGGTCCGCTTCGGGACGGAGGAACCGTGGCGGCACGGCGGTGGTGGGGACTCCGGTGACACCTGGGGCGGTGCGTAGACCGGTCGTCGTGCCGCCACGGGCATGACGACCGTGGGGAGTGGCTGCTGCTCGCCTCCGACGGCGGCTACGAGCCTCGCCGATCACGACCTGGCCGCTTACCTGAACGGTGACCCGTGCGACTCGCCGAGTGCCTGGTCGACGGCGTCGTCCACCGCGCGCGTACACGGGCAACGCCACCGCACTGATCGCCCTTGCCGCCGGACGGGAAGCGGCCACCGACCCGCGCCGGCCGAAGCCGCTGTCTGCGGGCTCCAAAGATCTGACGAACACCCCAGTCGCACTGCTTGTTGAACCACGAGCTCCTTGACCGCGCCTGCGGAAACAGCACATCACCGGCCAGGACGTGTATCGGAAGTGAATCTTGGACATAGGGTGTCGGCATGTCATTGAGCCGCATAGACCTCTTGTCTGGACGTTCGATCGCGCTCACCGAGCTGCGAATGTCTTCGACCTACGGAGGGATGCTGGAGGGCTACCCGTGCAAGCTCATCAATGACATGAAGGTCAGGAGTCTCCAGCTACAGGCCGAGCGTGCTTTTCCCTCCACGCCGGCTCATCTGGTTCCACCTTCCCGCGAGTACCCCGACCAGCCTGCCGGCGCCTTCGGCCCCGTTGAGGTACTTCCTTCCGTGGCCTGCGTCGGGGCCTTCCACTCGACAGAGGTCGCCTCCGAACTCGACCCGGTGCTGTACCGTTCCGCTCTCATCGTGATCTGGTTCCAGACCGGCTTGGACGTCCCGTCGGGCGAGAACGCCGACCTCGGGCTGCGCAGTATTCGCTGGGAGGAACTGGCGCAGGACTACGAGCTTTAGCGACGGGGCCGATCCGGTCCAGGTGACGGATTCTGCCGCCCGGAAGGATCGCAGTGGTCCTCCCGGGACGCACTGCGCCACGATCGGCGCCCGGCCGACACGACCGGCGGCGACAACGTGCCCGAGCCCTCCGCCAGCCACTGGCGCGACACGCTGGTCGGACTGCTCGCCGCTCGGGCCCTGTCCCCGGACCGCGACCTGAGGGACGTCGCCAAGCGGGGCGGACGGGTGGTCCTGGCCGACGGCCCCCGGGACACACGCCCTCGCATAGATCGGCAACCGCGGCGCGGGCGACGTCCTGCCGTCGGTCTGTGACGGACTGAAGAGCCTGCCTGACGCGGCCGAGACCACCTGGCCGAAGACGGCCGCACAGATCCGAGTGGCCCGCCTGCTGCGGGACTTCTTCTGTTGCGCAGTCCGCCAGGACCGGTACGGGATCGCCAAGCTCCTCCGAAAGGCCCCTCGCGCCCGGGCAGACCCGTTGGGCCCTGCGCAGCGCTCCTTGACAAAGCCACTTGTTCCGGGTGCCCGGGCGAACGACAATGTGCCTGTTCACACGGCCCGCGCCGCGCCTCGTCGCCGATGTCACAGCTTCGCCGGCCGCGTACGCACAGTTCCTGCCACGTGCGCTGCGACCACATGTCGCGTGCTGCTCACCCCAGTGTGGCTGGGGGCTCACCGCAGTGCCGCCGGGACCCGTCATGGGTCCTGCCGGACCCGGCCCGTGCGAACGCCTTGGAACCCACGTAGGAGAACCTTGAAGATCACCACACTGCGCGCCGCCCTGACGGCGAGCGTCCTGGCGCTGTTCGGATCGGCGCTCGTGGCCTGGCCCGCGAGTGCTGCCGGGTACGAAGCCTGCCCGACCGCTTCCCTCTGCCTCTACAGCGCCGCTGACGGCGTCAGTGACGAGGGCGATGCGGTGCACCCGTACGGAGTGACCGCGAACGCCGATGCCCAGTCCTACGGCGCGTGGAGCAACCGCGCCGAGTCCCTGTACAACAACTCGCCCTACTGGGCCTGCCTCTACGCCGACTCCCGCTCCGGCGGCGAGGTGAAGGCCGTGGCGCCCGGGGCCAAGGGCAACCTGGCGGCCCTCGCCCCGAACCTCGGCGGCAAGGTGAACTCGCACAAGCTGGCCCCCTCGCAGGGCCACTGCTTCACCGGGTTCGAGCGCTGCGCCGACGACACGCTGTGCCTCTTCCAGGAGCCGTCCGGCCGGGGCCGGACGACCGGCGTCACCCAGGACTACCGCGCCTACCACCCCGACGTCTGGGGCAACCAGGTCGAATCGGTCGTCAACCGTACCGACAAGACGGCGTGCTTCTACACCAAGCACCTCGACCAGCTCACCGCGGCGGACCGGCCCTTCCGCGTGCTGCCGGGCGACGCGACCTCGATCAGCGGGAGCCACGCCAACACCTTCAACTCCCACCGATTCAGCACCAAGGAGGACTGCTCGTGAGCACGGCCCTCCACCGCACCGCCCAGAGCGCCACCCGCCGTACCGCGCTAGCCGGTGCCACCGCCCTGGCGACCGCCCTGCTCGTCGTGACCCTCCCCGGCCCGCTCGCCGCCGTCGCCACCACGGCCGCACCGCCGCTGGTCGGCTGGGAAGCGATCACCGACACGGACGGCAACAAGATCCTCGCCCCCGGTGTCGAGCACTTCCGCTACCGGGAGGCCACCCCGCCGCCGGGCGACCTCCGCCACGGAAAGCCGCGCCGCGAACTCAACGTCCTGCGCGTCGACCCCGCCAAGGGCGCCCTGCGGATCGAGAGCTCGTACGGACGCGCCGCCGGCGATGCCGAGATCGTCCGCGACCAGCTCAACCTCAACAAGAACCTCCCCGTCGCCGGGATCAACGGCAGCTTCTTCTCCCCCGAGGGCCGCCACGCCCAAGCCGCCGCGGGGGAGGAGGAATCGGTGCAGAGCTACGGCGCGACGGTCCGGGACGGAGTCCTGCTGGGCGCGGCCTGCAACCCCGACAAGGCCAGCCGCCGGTCCCTCGTCCTCCAGTACGGCATCCCGTACATCACGGAGGTGTCGACGAGCATGGCCGTCACCAGCGACCGGGCCCCGGCGGCCGGGGGACCCGTCCGGCAGGTCGTCGACGACGTCAACCGCAACCCCGGCGGCGCACTGGCCTGCCCGCGCGACGAGACGGACGGGGTCGGCGACAAGGACCCCAACGACCCGAACGACGCGGAGGGACGCAAGTACACGGACTCCGAGGGCCGGTCGATGACCGCCTACCAGGACCCGACGGAGTTCGTCCTCTTCAACGACCGGTACGGGATGAAGACCCCGAAGCCGGACCTGAACCCCGCGATCGGCTCGGACAACTCCGAGGGCTTCGAGGTCGTCATCGAGCCGGACGGCAGTCTGACCCGGCCCTCCACCTGGAGCACCGTCCGCGGCGGCAAGGACGTTCCCAAGGGCAAGCACGTCCTCCAGGTCGTCGGTACACAGCCGACCGCGTGGCTGAAGGAGATGTACGCCGCGGGTGCCAAGCTCACGCTGGAGCAGAAGGTCACCGACACGTTCGAGGGCCGTGACATACCGCTCGACGAGTCCGTGGACATCGTCTCCGGCGGTCACCGCCTGATCATGAACGGGGTGAACAAGTTCCCGAGCGACCGTGACGGCCAGGGCAACCCGACGTCGTGCGCGCGCCTGGTGAGCCAGGGCGAGCAGATCATCTGCAAGGACTCCCGGACGGTCGTGGGTGTGGACGCCCAGGGCCGCACCGTGCTCGCGACCCTCACCGGACCCCGTGACGAGAACCCCGTGACGGGCGAGGCCGACATCGCGGTCTTCGACGGAGGTTTCTTCGCGGACGTCACCAAGCCGCTGACGCAGCTGGGCGTGATGGACGCGATCAACCTGGACGGCGGCGGCTCCACCACCCTGCTCATCCGGCAGAAGAACGACAATCCGGCCGACACGGCGGCGAACTACCGCCGCTACAGCGGCCTGACGGACCTCAAGCACCGTCCGGTCTTCGACACCGTGTACGTGGGCCTCGGGGGAGAGGTCGTCACCCCGGGCGGCTGAAGCCCTCTTCCTCCGTCCTTCCTGCTCCTTTCAGCAGCGTGCAGCCCCCACCGGATCACCGGTGGGGGCTTTCGCCGCGGAACGTGCGGTTCACGGTCGTCGGGGGCGTCCCGGAAAGGGGTCCGGACGACGTCGGCTACCGGCGCCGCGTCAACGGCCCACCGGATCACCGTCGGCGCCGTCATCGCGGCTGAGCAGCAGCATGTGGCCGCCGTGGTGCAGCGGGGTGCTCAGCCGCAGCCGGGTCGCCTCGTGTCCCGTCCTCACGTCGACCAGGTGCACTTCGCCGTGACCGCCCCGGGTGACGGCCGCCCAGTCGGACCCCGGTGACGCCGCGACCGCACGGCGTTCCACACCCTCCCAGGGGGTGCCGCCGTGCCTCGGCGCGCCGTTCATGGCGGGGAGCGGGACGCGGCGGAGGGCGTTGTCGGAGCCCAGAAGGATCAGTTCGTCCCCGTCGGGATGGACGCGGGTGAAGACGGTGTCGTTCCGGGCGAGAGCCAGCCGGAACACCAGGCCGGGACCGAGCTCGGTGAGGGACGTACGGCCCGTCTCCAGGTCGTGGCGCCATGCTCGGTTGGTCCAGTCCGGCCACCGCAGCGGGTCCGGATCGCCCCCGCGCAGGGTGGTCCACAGCGCCGGCCGACGGGTGTCGAGACGGAGGTACCAGCCCCGGGCGGGCGACTCCCAGGGAATCACCGGCCCGGCCACGAGCGCGTCCCCCCGCCTTCGGGCCGAGTGCACTCCCGCACCCGTGGCCGCGAACACCCTTCCCGAGCCGGGGTCTTGCGCGTCACCGTGCCCGTCGCCCGGCAGCGCCAGGATCGCGTGGGGCGTGACCACGGGGCAGCCGGGCGGAGCCGCGAGGAGATCCGCGAACCGGTGGACCGCCAGCGCGCCCGGTTCCCTGTGCCGCAGTACGACGAGCGGATCGCCGCCGCCCAGTACCGTCACGCCCGGTTCGCCGACCCGTGTGCGTACCCGCGCGGCCTCCCCGGTGGCCAGATCCACGACGGTCAAGAGGTCCGACCACGGTTCCGCGTTCTCGCCCAGGCCGGTCGTGACGACCAGCCGGCGACCGGACGGATCGCAGGCCAGGTGCTCGGCCGGCACCGCGACCGGAATCGCGTTCTCCACGAGCTCGTCACCGAACGGGTCGAGTATCAGCAGCTCCCCGCGACGGTCGTCCACACATGCCGCCCGCCCTCCCGGCAGCGCCAGGAACCCCGCGTGCTCCGAGAGATGGCGCCCGGTCAAGCGCGCCGTGACGGTGCCGTCCGGCACGCTCGCCGCGTACACGGACCCGTCCACGTGGTCGGACACGAGGAGTGTGGAAGCGGTAGCCGTCATGGGTCCTCCAAGGCCTGTTTAGTGAAAACGATTATCATGTATGTTCGGTGCGTTCCAGTTTTCGAGAAGAAGCGAGGCGTCGATGCTGCGCGCACCGTCGAAGTACGTTCGTAGTTGGCTTGCCGCGGCGGTGGTGGGCTCCGTCCTGGTCGGCTGCGGCTCACCCGCGGAGGAGCCGGCGACCGGCAAGGCGCGGCCGGACGCGAAGACCGGGGTCACCGTCGAACCCATCGAGGCGGCCACGGAGATCACCGACGTGAACGGCGTCGAGGTCTCCCTGCGGAAGCGACCGGAGCGCATCGTCTGCCTGTTCGCGCTCTGCGACGACATCCTGACCGAACTCGGCATCGTCCCGGCCGCCACCAACAGCGCGCTGCTCGCCCACCCCGCCTTCCTCGGGGAGGAGCGGGCCGAGAAGGTCGGCGTCGTCCCCGGTGGATTCATCGCCCCGGAAGTCGAGGCGATCCTCTCCCACAAGCCGGACCTCGTCATCGGCCTGGGGGACACCCACGGCAAGCTGGCACCCGCGCTGAAGGGCGCCACCACCTTCTGGGCCATGCAGCCCGAGACGTGGCAGGACAGCGTCGGCTACCTGCGCGACACCGCGGCCCTCACCGGCCGCACCGCCGAAGGGGAGAAGGCCGAACGGGCCTTCCGGACCAAGCTCGCGAAGGCGGAGAAGGCTCCGAGCGACAAGACCGCCCTGATCATCTACGGCAGCGACGAGAACTTCGGCGTCGCCGCACCGGAGGCCGACGTGACGGCCAGCCTGTTTCCCCGGATCACCGACTACCCCTGGAAGTCCCGCGGCGTCGAGGGCGCCTACAGCCTCGAAGAGATCCTCGCCAAGGACGTCGACGTCCTGTTCGTCGAGACGATGAGCTTCGGCGGCCCGGACGGAAAGCTGTCGGAGAAGCTGACGAAGAACCCCCTCTGGAACAAGATCCCGGCCGTCAGGAACGGTGACGTCCACGAGGTGGACCCGGAGGTGTGGGCCAAGGGACGCGGCACCCGTTCCATGGGCCTCGTCCTCGACGAGGCCACGGCCGCGCTGCGGTGAAGGCGGCCTTCTCGACGCCCGGCGCGGCCAACGGCCCGGGCGGAAGGGCGCGGAGATCCCGGCCGGATGCGAGGGGATGGCAGCCCCTGCTGGTGACGGGGGCACTGATCGTCGCATCGGTGTGCACGCTGTGCCTCGGTACTCCCTATCTCCCGCCGCACCGGCTTGCCGGCGCGATGATGGACGGGGACACCACGCTCGCCGGCATCGTCCTCACCGAACTCCGCGTCCCGCGACTGCTGCTGGCCCTGATCGCCGGAGCCTGTCTGGGCGCGGCGGGCCTCGTGCTCCAGGAATCCCTGCGCAATCCCCTGGCGGTGCCCGAAATGCTGGGCGTGTCCTCGGGGGCGGCGCTCGGCGTGGCGGCGCCGCTGGTGCTGAGCCTGTCACTGCCCGCCGCCGCGCAGCCCGCGCTGGCCCTCGGCGGCGCCGCGCTCGGCGGCGGGCTCACCCTGCTCGCCGCCGGGCTCGGGCGCGGCCCGTCCGCGGTGCTGCTGACGGGCGCGGCGGTCGCCGCCGCTTTGCAGGCCGCACTGCTCGTACTGATGGTCATGGCGGACCAGCTCGACCTCCAGCTCATCTACCGCTACCTGTTGGGGTCCCTCTCCGCCCGCACCTGGGACGACGTCGCCGGGCTGTGGCCGTGGCTGCTCGTCGTGGTGCCCGCCCTCGTGCTCTGCGCTCCGGTGCTTTCGGTCATGCGGCTGGGCGACGAGGACGCCGAGGCGCTGGGCGTGCGCGTCCACCGGGCCAGGCTGGCGGCGCTCGCCATCGCCGTCGTGCTGATCGGACCGGTCACGGCCGTGTGCGGCCCCGTCGCCTGGGTGGGGTTCCTCGCCCCGCACCTCGCCCGGTGGTTCGACCCGGCTGCGGGAGCGGTGCGCTGGCTCCCGTGGTCCGCCGCCTGGGGCGCCGTCGTCGTGGCGGTCGCCGACGTCCCCGCCCGGCTGGCGCTGGCACCGGTGGAGACCCCGGCCGGAGCCTGGACGGCCCTGTTGGGGGTCCCGGCGGGGGTCGCCCTGATGAGGTCGGGTCCTGGTGGCCGGAGCGGCCGGCGCGGCTCCGGCGGCCCGGCGCCGGGGCCGGACCGGCGCGACGAACCCGGTACTCCCGGTGCCGTCCCGCCTCCCGCGAGGAGCAACGGAACGGAGGACGCACGGTGAGAGGACGCGTGGTGAGCCGGCGTTTCGCGGCCCTCGCGGCCCTGGCCGTCGTCTGCGCGGCGGTGGAACTGGTGGCCGGGCGCGGCATGTCCCCGAGCGCCGTCTGGGAGGTGCTGGGCGGCGGCGGTGACCCGACGCAACGCCACATCTTCTGGCAACTGAGGCTGCCCAGAACGCTGGTGGCCCTGGGGGCGGGCGCGTCCCTCGCCGTGGCGGGGCTGATCCTCCAATCCGCGCTGCGCAATCCGCTCGCCGGCCCGGAGGTGACCGGTGTGACCCCCGGAGCGGTACTGGGGGCCGTCACCGCGACGGCTCTGGGGCTCGCCGGGTGGGACTCTCCGTTGGCCGTGGTGCTCGCCGCCTGCGCGGGCGGCTGCGCCGGAGCGCTGCTGCTGTGGCTGCTCGTCGGCCGGGCGGGCGGCGACCCGGCGCAGACGGCCGTGTACGGAGTCCTGGTGTCGGCGGTGCTCGGTGGACTCACCGCCATGGTGCTGCTCGTGGAGCCGGGAGAACTCGGCAGCGTCGTGCAGTGGCTGGTCGGCACCACCGAGGGGAGGGTCTGGGAACACTGGCACCTCCTGTGGCCGTGGGCGCTGGCCTGGGGGACGGCGGCCTGGCTCCTCGCGGGGCCGCTGACCCTGCTGCGCTGCGGTGACGACATCGCCCGGGCCGCGGGCCTCTCCGCCCGTCCGGCCCGCACCCTCGCCCTGCTGTGCGCGGTGGCGCTGACCGCGGGGGCCGTGGCGGCGGTCGGGGCGCTCGGCTTCGTGGGACTGCTCGTCCCGCACCTCGCCACGGCCCTCTTCGGCGCGGACCTGCGGGTCGGCCTTCCCGGTACCGCCCTGCTGGGAGCGGTCGTCGTCTGCGGGGCGGACGCCGCGGCGCAGCTGTCTTCGCGGCTGCTGCCCCTGGTGCTGGACGCCGACCGGCTCACGCTCCCGGTCGGAGCCCTCACCGCCTGTCTCGGCGCCGCCCTGCTGCTGGCCGTCGTGCGCCGCGCGCCGGGCCGCACGTTCTGAATCGACGGAGGACACGAGCATGACCGACTCCATGGGGATACACGTCCAGGGGGTCCATTTCGGATACCCCGCCCGACCGGTGCTGCGGGGTGTCGACCTGACGGTCCGGCCGGGCGAGCTGACCGCGCTCATCGGCCTCAACGGGTGCGGCAAGTCGACCCTGCTGCGCCTGGCCGCCGGACTGCTGAGGCCCGACCGGGGGCGGGTGCTGCTCGGCGGGGACGACCTGGCCGCCCTGTCCCGGCGCGCCACGGCGGCCAGGGTGGCGCTGCTGCACCAGGCGGCGCCCGCCGTACCGGGAATGACGGTCCGGCACCTGGTGCGGCAGGGGCGCTACGCGGCACGCGGCCCCCTGGGCATGTTGCGCGAGGGCGACGATCCCGTGGTGCACCGGGCGCTGCGCGACGTCGGGGTGGAGCAGTGGGTCGACCGGGACGTGGACGACCTGTCCGGGGGCGAGCGGCAGCGAGTGCGGCTGGCGATGGCGCTGGCCCAGGACACCCGCGTCCTGCTGCTCGACGAGCCGACCACCTACCTGGACCTGCACCACCAGCTCGACGTGCTCCGGACGGTGGTCCGCCTGCGCGAAGAACGCGGACTCACGGTGGTGATGGTGCTGCACGACCTGGCGCACGCCGCCCGTTTCGCCGAACGGATCGTCGCCCTGCGCGAAGGCCTCGTCGTGGCGGACGGAACGCCGAAGGACGTGGTCACGCCGGGCCTGCTCGCAGACGTGCTGAAGGTGGCCGGCCGCGTCGGCGTCGATCCCGAGGGCGGCTGGCCGGTGTGTTACCCAGATCACCCTCTCCCGGCATTGGAAAATGAAAATCAGTTCCATTAGTGTTCGAGTTGTGGCGCTCGACCGAACGCCTCATCTCCCTTTGAAACAAGGAGAGTTCATGGAGAACGAGCAGATCTTCACCCCGATCGCCGACCCGGGTCAGCTGGCCCACGCCTCGGCCACCCACTCCAACGCCCTCGTCGAGAACCCCTTCGAGGACACCGAGGAGTAAGCGAAGGCCCCACCGCCTTCGACCGTGGGCCCGCCCGTTGCCTTACGGGCGGGCCCACGCCCGTGACAGCCCTTTCCCTCAGGAGGATCACCGTGTCCCGCAGCCGGCTCGCACCAGGTGTCGAAGTCGTCGACGTGCCCGGGCGGGGTCTCGCCGTCCGTACCGCCGACGGAGAGTTCCTCAGCATCAGGACGCGCGACACGGACGGCGACACCCTCCTCTCCGCGCTGACCGGGGCAGACTCCGACTTGCCGGAGGACCGGCCGGATGCCCTGCCGGAAGACCGGCTGGAGGGCCGTCCGGGGGAGGAACTGCACCGCCTCGTGGCGGCTTTCGAGAAGGCGGGCTACCTGGCGGCCGAGCCGCGGAGTCCGCAGTGGCCCGCAGAGCGCCGGGACATCCGTCTCCTCGGCACCCCGGTCCTGACCCGTCCGCTGGCCGCTCACCTGGCCGCCCTGGGCGCCGAGCCCCGGACCGCGCCCGCGGTGACCGCACCCGCCGCGACCGCACCCGACGGGGCGACGACGCGAATAGAGGACCTCCTCGACGGGAACCCCGCCGCCGTCGTGTGGTGCCTCGACGGCCCCGTACCCGACGGACTGTGGGACGCCGCCGACCGACTCCCCGACCACGGGGTCGCCTGGCTGCGCTGTCACCGCGAGGGCTGGCAGGCGTACGTCGAGCCCCTCGCCGCACTCCCCGGCGACGTCACCTCCGCTCACGTACGCGCCCGTCGGCTCGCGGCGACCCCCGCCCACCGCGAACTGACCGCCTACTGGAACGGGCCCCGTACCTCGGGCGAACCGGTCCGGCTCACCGTCCCCGCCGCCGCGCTCCTCGCGGCCCTCCTCGCCGACGATCTCAGCCGGTGGGCCACCGGGACCCCCGACACGGCCGGCTTCCCGGCCCGGCGCCGGCTCCGGCACGTGGACCTGCGCACCTCGTGCGTCACCGAACACCCCGTCCTTCCGGTGCCCGCCGCCGCGCCGATACCGAGGAAGGACGGATGACGTCCTTCGCCACAGCGGTGAAAGGCCTGGCCACGGACGCGTACCTGCCCGACGGGGCCGGCCCCTTCCCCGCCGTCCTGATCCGCACCCCCTACGACCGCACCCGGCACGCGGCCGAGGCGCGCGGCTGGGCCCGCCGGGGCTTCGCCGCCGTCGTCCAGGACGTGCGGGGCCGGTTCGCCTCGGCGGGGGAGTGGCGCCCGTACGAGAACGAGGCCGCCGACGGGGCGGTGACCGCCCGCTGGATCCGGCGACAGCCGTGGAGCGACGGACGGTACGTCGCCGTCGGTGCCTCCTACGCCGCCCACTGCGCCCTCGTCCTCGCCCTGGAGGCGGAGGGCGGGGCGGAGGCACGGCCGGACGCCGTCATCGCCGCCGTTCCCGCACTCGGCGCCGCCGACACCGCCCGCGAACCCTCCGGCGCGGAACGGCTGCTGGCCCGCGCCGGTTGGTGGGCCGCCCACGGCGACCGACGCGACAGCGAAGAGGGCGCGCTGGAGAAGGCCCTCGCCGCGGATCCCGGCCTGCTCACCCGGCTGCCCCTCACCGGCCTCCCCGGGCGGCTGGGGCGCGGCCTCCCCTCCTGGACCGGACTGTGGAAGCAGCGGGAGCGCGGCCGGCTCGTCTCCCGGGCGGCGCACGCCGACGTGCCCCTGCTCGCGGTCGGGGGACACCACGACCACTTCGCCGGAGACACCCTCGCCCTGTGGCGCGCCTGGGGCGGGCCCTCGGTCCGCCTCCTCCTCGGCCCCTGGGCGCACGGTCTCGTCGCCACGCCCGGCCCCGACGCCGGCCCCGCCCACCGGCTGGTCCTCGGCGAGCTGTACGCGCGATGGGCCCACCGGGCGCTGGCCGGCGGCCTCTCGCCCGGTCGGCGCGGCGCGTCCGCCCTCGGCAGCGGCGACCTGTGGCTGCCCGCGGGCACCGAAGGGGAACCGCACACGCGGCGGCTTCGGCTGCTGCACGGCACCGCGTTCACCGCCGACCCCGACCGTCCCGTCCGCTCCGACGACCTCGGCGTCCCCACCGGGGGAGTACCCGACCGCTGCCTGCTGGCCACCCCGCCGCTCCCGCGCCCGGTCGACGCCGTCGGCCCCGTACGGCTACGGCTGCGGGCCACCGCCGACACCCCGTCCGCCGACTGGGCCGCCCGCCTCGTCGCCCTCGCCCCCGACGGGACCGCCGAGCGGCTGGCCCTCGGCGTCCTGCGGCGCGAGGAGCCGGCGGACGACGAGTTCACCGTCGAAATGGGCCGGCTCACACGTCGGCTGCCGGCCGGCACGCGACTGCGACTCGAGATCGCCGGACACCATTTTCCGGCCCACGCCCGCAACCCCCACACCGGTGAGGACCCGGTCACGGCCGGCCGGCTGCTCGCCTCCCGGCGGAGAGTCGACCCGGCGAGCGTGACCCTGACCCTGCACGTACTGCCCTCCCGCCCCCATTCCATCGACCCCGCCAAGGAGATCCTGCGATGACGGCGCTGCCGCTCGACGCACTCGTCGACCCCGTCTGCGGCATCGTCCGCAAGGTCGAGCCCGTGGAACACCCCACCGGTGCCCCGCCCCGCTACACCGCGTACACCGCCGAGGTGTCCGATGCCCGCAGACTCGGCCTGTGGCCGGCCGACCGGGTCTCCCTCGGCACCACCTTCGGCGACCCCGGGCAGGCCCGCCTCGCCGCGGTGGCCGAGGGGATAGAGCGGTACTGCGGCAACCGCGTCCCCCCGCCCGGCCACCCCGACGCACCCCTGCGCGCCACCGCCGCCGAACTGACCGAGAAGGGCCTGCGGCTCCACGGCCCCGGCGACCTCCCCGCGTACGCGCCGTGGCAGTACGACCGGGACGGATTCCCCTACCGCCGCCTCACCGCCGACACCCCGTCCCTGTGGACGCGCGGTACCGAGCGGTTGCCCACCGGGGGCACCACGGAGGTCTGGGCGCCCGTCGCCCTCACCCACCTCAACTGGCGCCAGGGCGACCTGCGCCGACTGCCCCGCACCCACCACCTCAACTACGCGGGCATCGCCACGGGGCAGGGCTTCGACGACGCCGTCGAACGCGGCCTCCTGGAGACCGTCGAGCGCGACGCCCTGGAACTGTGGTGGCACCTCGACGGACCGGCCCGCGGCATCGACCCGGCCAGCGTGCCCGGCCTCATGGACGACCTGGCCGGATCCGCGCTCGACGTCCACCTCGTCGAGATGCCCTCGGAGTTCGCCCCGTGCGTGGCCGCCCTCGTCCACGACCCGCGCCTGGGCCTGTACGCGGCCGGGTTCGCCTGCAAGTACGACCCGGCCGAAGCCGCCCGCAAGGCGGTCCTCGAAGCCGTCCACACCTGGGTCTTCACCCAGGGACTGACCGGTCCCGACGGCTGGGTCTTCCAGGCCGTCGAGGCCGGCCTGCTCGCCCGCGGGCTCTACCTGGAGCACCGCGCCGACGGCCGGTACCTGGACGCGTGCGGCGAGCGGTTCGAGCACGTGCGGGACCTGGGCGCGCACGTGCAGGTGTGGCTGGACGAACGGATGGCGGGCGAGGCACGGCGCTTCACCGACCCCGCCCTCGGGACCGTCCCCGTCGACGCCGTCGAGCCCGGCAGCCGCGAACGGCTGGAGCAGGCCCTGCACGCGGGCGGCCACCGCCTCATGACCTTCGACCTGACCACGGAGGACGTGGCCGAGACGTCCCTGCGGGTGGCCCGGGTCCTCGTGTCCGGCCTCCTGCCGAACGCCCCCGCCGCCTTCGGCTACTTCGGCTGCCCCCGGCTCGCCGACGCTGCCGTGCGACGGGGCTGGCGGACGACGGCTCCGAGCGCCCCCGAGGACTTCACCCTGGCGCCTCCGCCCCACATGTGAGGACCGCCATGGAGCCTCTCGACCACCACCGCCAGAGAAGCGGAGACCACCGCTTCGAGGACTGCCCGGCGGACATCGAACACCTCGGTGACAGCCGTCCGGCGGACACGAAACACCCCGGTGACAGCCGCCCGACGGACACGGGCCACCCGACGGACATGGGCCGCCCGGGAGACACGTACCGCCCGGGGGAAGGCCTTCCCGCGGACCTCGTCACCGCTCTGCGGCACGCCCGCTCCGCGCGGCACCCCGGCCCCGACACCCCGGCGGGCCCGGCGGTCCGGGCCTGGCCGGGACCACCGCTGCCGATTCCCCAGGCCGGCCCGACCCGGCTCGACCTACGAGCCCTGCTGCGCCTCTCCCTGGCCGCATCGGACGGCTCGGGACGGCTGCGCCCGGTCCCTTCCGCCGGGGCGCTGCACCCGGTGGACACCGAACTCGTCGTCGGCACCGGATGCTCCCTGCCGCCCGGCCGCTACGGCTACGACCCCCTGCGTCACCGCGTCCACCGCCTCGGCCGGCAGCCCGCCGGGACGCCCCCGGGCCTGACCGCCGAACTCTCCGTCACCGCCCGGCGCACCGTCTCCCACTACGGCCACCGCGCCTGGCCGCTGCTCCTCCTCGACACCGGACACGCCGCAGCGGCGCTGTTCCTGGCGGCCCGTGTGCTGGGTCACGGCGAGCCCGGACTCCGGCTCGACGGAGCCGCCGGGAGCCCGCTCGCCGCCGTACGGATTCCTCCACCCGGCCCGGCGCGCCCCCTCGATGCCTCCCGGAGCACCCGGCCGGAGAGCGCGCCCACGTCCGGGGAGTTGCTGGCCCGGCGCAGCGCCCCGCCGCCGCTGCCGGGCACTCCGGACCCGGACGTCCTGCGGGCGGTCCTCGCCACCGCCACGCGGGCGGGTGCCGGCGACCTGCGGTGGTGCGCCGCCGTCGGCCGCCCACGGCCCGGCCTCATGGAGCTGACACCGGACGGCACGGCACTGCGCCGGTGTGCGGCCGGCGAGGCCCGGCCGACGCTGGCCGCCTGGGCAGCGGGTCAGTCCTGGATCGCCGACGCGGGCGCCGTACTGCTCGCCCACGGCTGCCCCGCGGACTCCGACGCGCCCCACATCCGCCGCACCCACCTGCGGGCCGGATTCGCCGTCCACCTCGCCCACGTCACGGCCCGCCGCCACGGTCTGGCCGCCCGGCCCGTGGGCTCCTGGCAGCAGGCGGACCTCGGCGCCGCCCTCGGTGCCCCGCCCGGCCGGGACTGGATCGTCCACGCACTGGCCCTCGGCACCCTCCACGTCGAAGAGGAGAACACCCCATGACCGTCCACCCCGAGCTGCGCCGGGCCGCGCGACGCGCCCGGCGCCCCCTGCTCACCGCCACCGTCCTGCAAGGCGCCGTCACCCTCACCCATCTGGCACAGGCGGCCCTGCTGGCCCTCGCCCTCGCCGATCTCGCCGGCGGCGGGACGGCGCGGCTCTCCTGGCTGCTCAGCGGGGTCCTCGCCGCCGTCGCCGCCCGCGCCGCACTCGGCACCTGGCAGCGGCGCACGGCCGCCCGCGCCGGAGCCGAGGTCAGGGTGGCGTTGCGGGACGAACTCCTCGCCCACCTCGGGCGCCTGGGCCCCGCGCACCTGACGGGCGCGCGCGCCGGAGCCGTCCGCACCACTCTGGTCGACGGCGTGGAGGGCGTCGACGCCTACGTCTCCCGCTACCTGCCCCAGCTCCTGATCACCCTGACCGTGCCGCCCCTGGTGCTCACCGCCCTGGCCGCGGTGGAAACAATGGTGCTGCTCGGCCTCGTCCCCGCCCTGCTCCTGGCGCTCTTCGGCCCGCGTGCCTGGGACCGCCTCCTCGCCGCCCGGGGGAAGGAGCACTGGGACACGTACGAGGAGCTGGGCGCCGACTACCTGGAAGCGTTGCAAGGGATGCCGGCCCTGCGGGCCGCCGGCGCCGTCGGACGCACCCGCGCGCGTCTGGAGGAGCGCTCGGCGGCGCTGCACCGGTCGACCGTGGCGAAACTGCGCGTCTCCCTGGTCGACACCGGCATCACCGATCTCGCCATCCAGGGCGGCACCGCGGCGGCCGCCGTCCTCGCCTGCTGGTCCGCCGTCAGCGGCTCCACCACGGCGACCGGAACCTACCTGGTCCTGCTGCTGGCCTCCGAATGCTTCCGGCCGGTCCGCGACCTCGCGCGCGAGTGGCACGCCGGATACCTGGGCGTGTCGGCGGCGGACGGGATCGCGGCGCTGCGCACCGCCGAACCCGCCGTCCACGACACCGGGACGGCCCGCGCCGACTGGCCCGCACCGCCCGAACTGCGTTTCGAGGACGTCCGGTTCACCTATCCCGGCGCGCCGGCGCCGGCCCTCCACGGCGTCTCCTTCACCGTGTCGGCGGGGCGCACGACCGCGATCGTCGGCCCCTCCGGCGCCGGCAAGTCGACCCTGCTCGCCCTGCTCCTGCGCCACCACGACCCGGACGCGGGCCGCGTCGTCCTCGGCGGGCGCCGCACCGCCGAGTACTCCCTCGACGCCCTCAGGCAGGGCGTCGCGGTGGTCTCGCAGCACACCTACCTCTTCCACGCCACCATCGCCGACAACCTGCGCATGGCCCGGCCGGACGCCACGGACGACGACCTGACGGCGGCGGCGCGCACCGCCGGCGTCCACGACGAGATCGCCGCCCTCCCCGACGGCTACGCCACCGTCCTCGGCGAACGCGGCGCCACCCTGTCCGGCGGACAGCGGCAGCGGCTCGCCCTCGCCCGCGCCCTGCTGGCCGACGCCCCCGTGCTCGTCCTGGACGAGGCGACGAGCTCGGTCGACGAACGCCGCGAGGCGGGCATCGTCCGTGAGCTGCTGAACGCCGCGGGCGACCGCACCGTCCTGGTGATCGCCCACCGGCTCGCCGCCGTCCGGCACGCCGACCACATCGTGGTCCTCGACGCGGGCCGGGTGGAGGACGCCGGCGACCACACCCGTCTGGTCGAGGCCGGCGGCGTCTATGCCCGGCTCGTCGAGGCGGGCCGCACCCACCGAGGAGAACTCGCCGCATGAGCCACGCCAACGACGCCGTCACCACCAACGACGCCGTCACCGCCGTCACCGCCGGGACGGGCGGGCACGAACGGGGTGCGTTGCGCGCCCTGCTGCCCGCCCTCGCCGGCCACCGGGCCATGACGATCCGTACCTGCGCCGCCGCCCTCCTGGAGCAGGGCTCCCTCGTCGCCCTGGTCACGCTGGCCGCCCACACCGTCGGCACCGCCGTCATCGAGGCGAAGGCCCCGTCGTCCGGCACCGTCACCGTCCTCGTCGCCCTGGTCCTCGTACGGGCCCTGGCGACCTGGCGCGAGATGGACCTCTCCCACGACCTGGCCTACCGGGTCCTCGCCGCCCTGCGAGTGCGGGTCTTCGACGGCCTCGCCCGCAGCGCGCCCGCCCGGGTCGCCGGGCGGCGCAGCGGGGACCTCGCGGCCACCGCCATGGCCGACGTGGAGGCACTGGAGTTCTTCTACGCCCACACCACCGCCCAACTCCTCGCGGCGACGACGGCCTTCACCGGCGGCGCTGTGGTCCTCGCCGCGGTGGAGCCCTGGCTGCTCGCGGCCGTCCTGCCGGTCGCGGTCCTCCTCGCGGCGGCCCCCTTCGTCGACGCGCGCGGACGGGCCGTACGCGGCGCACGCACCCGTACGGCCGTCGCCGCACTGTCCGCGGACGCGGTGGAGACCGTGGACGGACTGCGCGAACTGCTCGCCTTCGGCACCCTCGCGGAACGGCGGCGGCAGCTGGCCGGACGCGGGCGGCAGGTCGGCGGGGCCCAGCGGGCCGAAGCCACGTGGGAAGCCGCCACTGCCGCGCTCCGCGATCTCCTCATCGTCCTGGCCGTCCTCGGCGTGGTGGTCGCGGCCGCGCGGTCCATGGCCGCGGGACGTCTTGAGGACGCGTGGGCCCCGGCGGCGACGGCGCTGGCTCTGGCCGTTCTCGTCCCCGTCGCCGAGTCGGCCCGGTCCCTGAGCCAGGCCGTGTCCCTTCGCGCCGCCGCCGCCCGCGTCGGAGCCGCCGTCCGGGCGCCCGCACTCGCCCCGCCACCCGCCGCCCCCCGTACGCTTCCCCCCGGCCCGCTGGGCGTCCGGCTGCACGGCGTGAGCTTCGACTACGGCGCAGGCCCGGTCCTCGCCGCCGTCGAACTGAACGTCCCCGCCGGGCAGACGCTCGCCCTGGTGGGCACCTCGGGCGCCGGCAAGTCGACCTGCGCACACCTCCTGGCACGCCTCTGGGACCCCTCCGAGGGCGCGGTTCAACTGCTACCCGCCGACGGGGAGCCCATCGACATACGCCAGATCGACGACGCCGAACTCCGGGACGCCGTCGCACTGGTCGGACAGGAGACGCCCCTCTTCCACGGCACCCTCGCCGACAACCTGCGGCTCGCCGCCCCCGAGGCCGACGACGAACTGCTCACCGCGACGGCCCGCCTGTGCGGCGTCGACCGGATCGGGCCCCTGGACACCCCGGTCGGCGAGCGCGGATCCACCGTCTCCGGAGGCCAGCGGGCCCGCATCGCCCTCGCCCGCGCCCTGCTGGCGCAGCCGAGGGTCCTGATACTGGACGAGTCCACCGCCCACGTCGACAACACCGGTGACGCCCAACTCGCCACCGCCCTCCGCCAGGAAGGCCGTACGACCGTCGTCGTCGCCCACCGCCGCGCCACCATCCGCCGCGCCGACCGCATCGCCGTCCTCGAAGCCGGACACATCGCGGAGGAGGGCACCTGGGAAGAACTCACCGGCCGCCCCGACAGCGCCCTGAACCGCAACCTGGCCGACCTCGCACCCGAGGACGGAGTCTGACCGGTACGGCTGACGAGGCGGCGGACCCGGCGTCCCGGGCGACGTGATCCTCGCCCGGGACGGGAACGGGATCCCGCCGCTGCCCTGAGTGCGCCTCGGCGGCGAAGGCCCCGTGGCCCACCGCACGAGCCCGCCTCACCCGGGTACCTGCCCGGCGGACAGATCGTGCACGCACGTGCGCAGGTGCTCGACGTGGTGGAGCGCCTGAGCGAGGAGCCGAGGAGCCGAGGAGCCCGGCGACGTGATTGTCGTACGGAACGGGCGTAAACCATCGACTGGCCATGGCGTTCGCGGAGCAAACGGAGCCGGCGGGAGCAGGCCGACGGCGGCGGCGAGCTCGCCGCCCGGGGAGGGCCCTTCGCGGAGCCGGGCCGGGACGTACAGCCGCGACGGCGTGGCGAGGTCCTGGAGAGTCACGGCGACGCCGCCATCCTGGCCGCCGGACTGTAAGGGGAGCGGGCGTACGGAGGTGGTCGTCCTAGACGGGTACCCGGTCGGCCTGCTCGGGATCGCAGACCGCCTCCACCCCGCCACCGCCACACGGGCACTGACCGAACTGACCGTCTGCACCCCGGTCCTGGTCACCGGTGACGCCCCCGAAGTCGGCATCACCGACGTGCGGGGCCGTCCCGCTGCTCCAGGACAAGGTTGCCGCCGTCCACGGACTCCGGAACAACGACGCCCCCGCACTGGCCGTCGCTCACACCGGCCCCGCCATGGGCGAGGCTGACTCCGACACCGTCCTGGCGGTCTGGAACCTCGTCGGCCCCCTGCCTCTGCCCTCTACCGCTGGGTGTTGCTGGACACGGGGGCTCCACCGTCCTCGTCGGCCCAACGGCCTGCTTCGCCCGCTGCCCGCCTCGCGGACCTCGGGTCGGGGGCGCGGCGTCAGCGCGGAGCCACCGTCAGGGTGGCCCCCACGCCGGAGAGAAGTCGGCCCGCACGCGGCTCTCCCGCAGGGCCTGTGAAAAAGGCCGGGCCGGACGGTGCCGTGGCTGCGACCACCGTCCGGCCCGGAGTGTGCGGAGCCGTTGTTTCAGGCCGCCCGCTCGTGTTCGCAGGCGTCCTCGATGCCGTACGTCTCCCAGACGGGGAAGGCGTCGTCGGAGGGAACGGCCTCGTCCGGCGTCAGCAGACAGGCGTCGAGGGCTGCACGGAGGGCGTCGGCGCGCAGACCGGCACCGATGAAGACCAGTTCCTGGCCCTGCGTCGTCTCCGGGCCGCGTGCACCGGACGGCTCGAAGCGGGCGACGGCGCCGGCCTGGGACCACAGGCCGGTGACCCGGGGCCGGCTGGCGAGCCAGAAGAACCCCTTGGAGCGCAGGACGCGCCCGAAGGTGCCGCTGTCGAGGCCCTTGGTGACGAAGGTCCACAGCCGTCCGGGGTGGAAGGGCCGGCCGGAGCGGAACACGAGCGAGGAGATGCCGTACTCCTCGGTCTCCGGGACGTGGTCGCCGTTGAGCTCCTTGACCCAGCCGGGGGCCTGTTGTGCTTTCTCCACGTCGAACAGGCCGGTGCCCAGGACGTGCGGGAGGGGGACCCGGCCCCGTACGGCGGGAACGATCCGCGCCTGCGGGTTGAGCCGGGACAGTGCGGCGCGCAGCCGGTGTGCCTCGTCCGGTCCCACCAGGTCGAGCTTGTTGAGCACGAGGACGTCCGCGAACTCGACCTGGTCCATGAGCAGGTCGCTGACGGTGCGCTCGTCCTCCTCGTACTGGTCGAGGCCGCGGGCGACGAGTTCGTCGCCGCCGCCGAGTTCCGGCAGGAAGTTGACGGCGTCCACCACGGTCACCATCGTGTCCAGGCGGGCGAGGTCCCCGAGGGTGGCGCCGTCGTCCCGGGGGAAGGAGAACGTCGCGGCCACCGGCATCGGCTCGGAGATGCCGCTGGACTCGATGAGCAGGTAGTCGAACCGCCCCTCGCGGGCGAGCCGGTCGACCTCTTCGAGCAGGTCGTCGCGCAGGGTGCAGCAGATGCACCCATTGGTCATCTCGACCAGGCGCTCCTCGGTGCGCGAGAGCGCTGCCCCGCCGCCGCGCACGAGCGCCGCGTCGATGTTGACCTCGCTCATGTCGTTGACGATGACCGCGACCCGCAGCCCTTCGCGGTTGCCGAGCACGTGGTTGAGCAGGGTGGTCTTCCCGGCCCCGAGGAACCCCGAGAGGACGGTCACGGGAAGCCGATCGGTGGACGACATGGGTTGCTCAGCCCTCCGGCTGGATCAGGCCGCGCTCGTACGCCTTCACCAGGCGCTGCGGCATGAGGTACACCGAGCCGTCCACGGTCAGGGGGACGAGCCGCGTGGTGGTCGCCTTCCACTGGGCGCGGCGGTGGCGGGTGTTGCTGCGGGACGTCTTCCGTTTGGGGACGGCCATCGTGGGACTCCTCGGTGCGGTAGTGACACGAAGAAGCTACATGAAAATGGATGCCATTATCAATCTGGCTGGATGTGCCGGCCAACAGGCTCACGCCGCCCGGCCCGGACCGAGAGGCCCTGCGGTCAATTGGTCTGGGCTTGACGCTGTGTGAAGGTGGCTTCCCGGGGGCGTGCGTCGGGCTCGTCCAGTCACCGACCGGACGCGCGAGCGCCGAGGCGGGGGCGGCCGACCGCCAGTGAATGGCGGCGTCGGGCATGTTGGCGGGCCGGGGGGCGTCCCCGGCTCCGCGGCGCGCCGAGCGTGACGTTCCTGAGGGTGTCGACGGGTGAACTCGCCACGCACCTAGGGGTTTTGCCGACAAAGGCGCTCGGCACGCCTTTCGGTCCCGCCTTGCCGCTCGTCGTGCAACGCCTCGATTCAGGTCTCACGCCGAAGATGCCCCGGGATGGGAGGCGGAACGTCCGCGTGCGGCTCCCCGTGGTCCCCCTCGCGGGCCCGCAGGGTGCCGCACGCGCACGAGAGCGACCATAAATGCTTATGGTACCCATTTTCAATAGGGGTGCTCCGGTCAGCCTGGACCGTCCGGCCGGCCGGATGCGGGGTGGGTTTCGATGTCCGATCGACCGACACCCGCGCTTGGCCGAGCCGCTGGACGCCTGGACTGCCGCCCTCGTCCCGATCGTGGCACTCCGGTGATCCGCCGCCCCAGTCACATGCCCTGCCGGTCACGCGGATTGACCTCGGCCGATCCTTCTGAACCCCGCCTGGTGCCGGAGGTGGCAGAGCCGTGCCCGGTCGCTGTCCACTGCTGTTCCGTCAGGATCGACGGGGACGTCAGATCCGGGCTTCGCCGTGGTCGTCGAAGTCTTCGCGGGCGCGCTCGATGGCGGGCATGTGCTGAGAGGTCCAGGCCAGCAGTATGTCGATGGGATGCCGGAGGGTCTTGCCGAGGGGCGTGATGCGATACCTGACGGCCACGGGGCGGGTGGAGACGACTTCGCGGTCGATCACGCCATTGCGTTCGAGGCGTCGTAGCGTCGAGGTCAGTGACTTCTGGGTGACCTGGGGGATGGCCCGGCGCAGTTCGTTGAAGCGGCACGGCCGCTCGCAGAGTTCGCTGAGGACGGCGAGCGACCACTTGTCGAGGATCTGGTCGAGCAGTTCACGGTGCGGGGCGTCGATGCGGACTTCGTCGGCGGTATCCATGGCGAAACCTGGTCTCGTTGAAGTGTCTTTCTGACATTAGGTAGCTTCACGATACCTAGCACGGAAGAGAGACATCCATGGCTGTTCACCGCTTCACTCCGCAAGGCCTGCTCCAGCAGGTTCCGTATCACCATGTTGCCGTGGGCACCGGGACCAAGCACGTACACGTCAGCGGCCAGATCGCGCGCCGACCCGACGGTACCCCTGTCGCACCCGGTGATCTGACCGGGCAGGTCGCTCAGGCGCTGCGCAATACCGCCATCGGACTGGCCGGTGCGGACGCGACCTTCTCGGACGTCCTGCGCCTGACGTTCTACGTGACCCAATGGGCCCCGGAGAAGATCGGCGACTTCATGGCCGGCGTGGAAGCCGTAGCTGCCGAGATCGGCCTCCCGACCCCTTTGCCCCCGGCTTCGCTCATCGGCGTCGACTACCTCTTCGAACCGGATGTGCTCGTCGAGGTCGAGGCAACCGCACTCCTGGACTGACAGCCGGCAGCTGACAGCGGCACGACCTCCGGCCTCGGGCGGGACGGGGCCGGTCGACCGGTCGCCGCACGTCGTCAACGTGCTTCCGCCGACCGCACCAGAGGGGACGCGCTCTGGCTGCGGACCGGCTGGCTCGACCCGCGATGACCGTCCTGGGCGTCAGCCCGGCAGGGGTGTGCCGTGCGCGGATCAGCGGGCGATCGATATTGCGAAGGGGGCGAACCCGCTGGTCCGGATCACGTGCGGTACGAACAGGATCGCGGCCTCGGTGGCGCGGGCGGTCTCGATCCCGCCGAGGTCCGTGATCCATTCCCGCTGCCAGCCGAGGTCGCCCAGCATCCGGCTCACCGTCTGCTTGGCCTCCGGGTCCTCGCCGGAGAGGAAGGCGGTCGGGGCCTGGCCGAGTGCGGCGGGTGCGGTCATCACCGTGTGGAGCATCGTGTTGAGCGTCTTGACGACGCGGGTATGGGGGAGGGCGTCCTGAAGCTGCTCGGCGAGGCTGGAGCCGGAGTGGATCAGGCCGGCCGGCAGTCCGTCCGGCCCGTCGACGGCGGCGTTGGAGACGTCCACCAGGATGCGGCCCTCCAGTTCCGGGCGCAGTGCGGTGAGCCGTTCGAGCGATCCGGCACCGGGGGTGGCGTTGATGACGATCTCCGCCGTCTGTGCGGCGGAGGACGCGGCGCCCGGTGTGCGGTCCGCCACGGTCACCTCGTGGCCGGCCTGGGTGAGGGCCTTCGCGAGGCTGCCGCCGACGCGGCCGTTTCCGAGAACGGCGATCCTGGTCATGGTGATGTGGTCCTTCCGGTGGATGCGATGGCCGTGAGAACTGGTGCTGGCAGTGCTGGCTTTGGGGTCAGCGGGAGAGGGTGGTGACGGCTTGGGCGTGCACGCCGGGCGCCGAGGCCAGGAAGCTTTCGCTCTCCGGGGTCCAGGGGCGCCCCTCGGTGTCGGAGACGCGTCCTCCGGCCTCGCTGACGAGCAGTGCTCCGGGGAGCAGGTCCGCGCGGGCCCCGGAGTACTGCCAGAAGGCGTCGATCCGGCCGGCGGCCACATGCAACAGGTGCAGGGTGGCGGGTACGGAGGTCCGCACCACGAGCGCGTCGAACAGCATCGCGGTGATGGAGGAGCCGATGCGCCGTACGACCTCGTCGGCCTCGTCCGGCCGGGCCTGGCTCGTGGCCACGAGGCCGAGACCGAGGTCGTCGGCTCCGGACACGTGCAGCGGGCGGCCGTCGAGTGCGGCGCCGGCCCCGGCGAGAGCGGTGTAGGTCTCACCGGTCGACGGCACGTGCACCGCGGTGAACACCGGCTGGTTGTCGCGTACGAGCGTGGCGGTCACCGCCCACTCCGGCAGGGCGTGCAGATGATTGACGTTGCCCTCGGCCGGGTCCAGGACCCACCACTCGCCCGGCGGCAGAGCCCCGCCCGCGAGTTCGTCCTCCACGAAGCGTGCCTGCGGGCGCAGGAGGGAGAGGCGGGGGCGCAGAACGCCGAGGGCCGCTTCGTCGTTGACGGCCAGTGCCCGCATCAGTTCCTCGCGGGTCCGGTAGGGGACCACGTCACCGAGCCGCTCCCGCAGAACCGTGGCGGCGGCGCGTACGGCCTCCACGGTCCCGGCGAGCAACTCGGCGTCGGACGCGGAACCGGCGGCGGTGGCGGTGGTCCGGGTCGATTCGGGCATGGCGATTCTCCTGGGTGAGAGGGCGCAGGGGATGGCGGACCGGGCGGGGGCGGCGGTGTGGTGTCCTTCGTGGCCGTATTCCGTGCCTCGACGATAGGAAGCCGGACGATTAACGACAAGTGCATGTCAGGAACGTCTAGCATGACTGCCATGCAATTGGATTTGAATCTGCTCGCCGCCCTCGACGCGCTCCTGGAGGAGGGGAGTGTGGCCGGGGCCGCCGAGCGGCTGCACGTCACCGCTCCCGCGATGAGCCGGAGCCTCGGCCGGATCCGGCGTGCGACGGGGGATCAGATCCTGGTGCGGACCGGGCGCACGATGACCCCGACGCCGTACGCCGTCGCCGTCCGGGCGCAGGTGCACGAGCTGCACCAGCAGGTCCGGGGCGTTCTGGCACCGAGCCGTGAACTCGATCTCGCGACACTCGAGCGCACTTTCACGCTCCGCTGGCACGAGGGACTCGTCGCCCTCGGCGGCCCCGCCCTCCTCGCGGCCGTCCGCGAGCAGGCGCCGGGCGTGCGGCTGCGGTTCGTCGCGGAATCGAGCGGTGACACCCCCGGGTTGCGTCGCGGAGAGATCGACCTGGAGGCGAACGCGAACCGTCCGGCCGCGCCCGGGATCCGCTCCGAGCGGGTGGCGGAAACGCGGCATGTCATCGTCGTACGCAAGGGACATCCGCTCGCTCTGGCCGAGACCGTTACCGCCGCGCGGTATGCCAGGGCCGAGCACGTCGCCGTCTCGCGGCGCGGAAATCTCGGCAGCGCCCTCGACGACGCCCTGGCGGGGCTGGGTCTCACCCGCCGGGTCGTGGCGACCGTGCCGACGGAAGCGACGGCCTTCGAGTTCGTGCGCGGCTCCGACCTCCTCGTCACCGCCCCCGTTTCGACGTCACGTGCGACGGCCGGTGCGCTCGGTCTGACCCTGCTTCCGCTGCCCCTCGAACTGCTTCCGGCTTCCGTGTACGTGTCGTGGCATCAGCGCTACGACACCGACCCCGCGCACACCTGGCTGCGCGGCCTGGCCCGGACCGCCTTGGAGTCCTCGGCGTGACCCGGGGCCTTCGCGGTAAGTGGGGAGCCCTGGCCATCTCCACAGCGCCTGTGCGTCCCAAAAGGGCTCGCCGACAGAGCAATTGCCCCGTATCTCTTCAGCCGGCCGTGAGCACTGTCCTGCCCCAGAGACGCCCCCCGGCGGCCCGTTCGTGCGCCACAGGGGCCTGCGCGGGCCCGCTCGGTCGATGGGCGGGGTGCTCCGGGACATCACCGGCTGGGCGAGCGGGTGGATCGATAGCGGTGGCGCCCTGTTCGCCGGGGTCGGCTCCTGGGGGCCGGGTGGGCGTGCCGTGGACGACCGCGCCCCGAGGCCCCGGCCCGCCGGAGCTGGGAGAGCGACGTGCCCTGACCGGCCGGCTCTCGGGTTGCCAGACGGCTCGCACCACCGCCCGGTGGCGCGAGTCGTCCGACATGTTCCGGATCCTCCGCGACCTATGGAATGGGCGTCTGAGGTTGGTGAGTCCGCCAAGGCCGCGCGGCTAGCTCTCCACCGGGGCTAGGTGCGGGCCGTCGCGTCGGCTGGCGGGCAATCCCGTGCCTGTCCTCAAGGGGCGGCTTCCGTGCCCAGGACCGTCACCCTGGTCCTGCTGCTCCTGTTCATCACCGGCTTCGCCGTGCCGACGGCGTCCGTGTGCCCGGTCCGGCGCCGTCCCCGCCCCGTTGTCCCGCTGGGGCTCTCCGCCATGTTCGGGGCGCTGTTCATGGCCGCTGTGGCCGCCGAGCTGAAGCTCTGGCCCGCACAGGCGCTGCGTTTTTGTTCGGCCCCGGGCCGTGTCTGGTTGTTTGGGTGGTAGTTGTGTCGGAGTGCCCGGTTTCTGCTGCCGTCATAGCCGCGTGTCGGTACCGTTACCGTCGCTGTCGTAGGCCGCGCTGCCTGTGACGTGGGGCGGGTGCCTGTCGGTGTCGGCGGGGCTGGTGAGGAGCCGGTGGTGCCGGTGCCGGTCCGGCGGTCAGGGGTACTACCGGGTCTGGGCCGGTCTCCGTCGGCTGGGTGGCCCGTACGGCGGCCCGTTCCGGATCCTTGCCCGGGCCGTTCTTCGCACTCTTGCGCCTCGGGTTGGCCGCGATCTGCCCGATGGGCATCATCGCCTGGCTGGCGCCCGCCGGTCCGGGCGCGAACAGCCCTGTCCCGGCCCGCTGCTGTTCTCCGCCCCTGCGCGCACCCCCACCGGCCGTGCCGGACAGCCGTTTCCCGGGGCGGACGCAAGCAACCGCGGGCGGGACGGCAAGGCCGGCCGAGGCTCTTGGCGGCGGTCTGAACCCCCGGGAAACGCCGGCCGGGACCTCCGTGCCGCACACCGGCTCCTTCGTTGCGGATCTCCTGCGGTTGGAGTGGCGGTCGCGGGCCCCGTCGTTGCCGTTCTCGACCGCGCGTAAACGACACTCCACACCTGTGTACCATCTCGCTAGTACATTGAGACACTGTGTGGTGGAGGTTGCCCGTGTTCGCATTCCGAATGCTCGACCGGTCGGGAGTGCCGGCCTATCTGCAACTGGTCGATCAGGTGCGCCGCGGCCTTCTGCTGGGTCACCTCCGGGAAGGCGATCAGCTGCCTGCGGTGCGGGCGGTGGCTGCCGGGCTGGTGGTCAATCCGAACACTGTGGCCAAGGCGTACCGCGAGCTGGAGCACGCGGGGCTGGCCGTGGCGCGCGCGGGGCAGGGCACGTTCGTGACCGGGAGTATCGAGCAGGTGCCCGCCGCGGCTTACGCCCGGCTGTCGGGCAGGCTGCGGCAGTGGCTGGCCGACGCGCGCGGGGCGGGCCTGGCGCCGGAGCAGGTGCGCGCGATGGTCGAGGCGGTCATGGACGACGAGCGGCGCAGGGAGACGGCATGAGTTCCGACGTCGCTGTCCGGATCGATCGCGTGGGCAAGCGCTACCGCCGGCACTGGGCGCTGCGTGACTGCACGCTCTCCCTGCCCGCGGGCCGGGTCATCGCCCTCGTCGGCGCCAACGGCGCGGGCAAGACGACTCTCCTGCACCTGGCCATAGGCTTGGTGCCGCCCACCGAGGGCACCGTCTCCCTGCTGGGCACGCCCCTGCGGCCGGGCCGTCCGCAGACCCTGTCCCAGGTCGGGTTCGTCGCCCAGGACCACCCCCTCTACCGGGGGTTCACCGTCGCCGAAATGCTGCGCTACGGCCGCCGGACGAACGCCCGCTTCGACCGGGCGGGCGCGGAGCGCCGGCTGCGCGACCTCGGCATCCCGCTCGAGCGCAGGACCGGCCGTCTCTCCGGCGGCCAGCAGGCCCAGGTCGCCCTCACCCTCGCCCTGGCCAAACAGCCCCGCCTGCTCGTCCTGGACGAACCCGTCGCCAGCCTCGACCCGCTGGCCCGCCGCGAATTCATGAAGACCCTCATCGCCGCGGTCGCCGAGACGGACGTCACCGTCCTGCTCTCCTCCCACGTGGTCACCGAACTCGAACGGGTCTGCGACTACCTGGTCCTGCTGCGCGACGGGCGGGTACGCCTCGCCGGTGACATCGACGACCTGCTCGCCGGACACCGGGTTCTGTCCGGTCCCCGTGTCGGCGATGCCGCATTCGACGGTCTGGTCACCGCCACGCACGGCGACCGCAACAGCCACCTCCTGGTGCGCCGGCCGGCCACCGCGCCCACCCACCCCCGATGGGAAGCCCACCCCGTGAACCTGGAAGACCTCGTCCTCGCCTACCTCGAAGGGCAGGACTGAGCAGTGATCTGGGTAACCTGGCGCCAGCACCGCGCCGTCCTGCTGACGTGCGCCTTCCTGCTGGCCGCCGTCGCCGTTCCCACCCTCGTCAGCGGCCTCGCCATGCACGAGCAGTACCGTGCCGACGGCATCGCCGCCTGTGTCACCGATCCCCGCGCCCGCGCGGGATGCGCGCAGCTGGTCGAACAGTTCGCCGCCCAGTACGGCGAGTGGGGAAACCGGATGGTGTGGGTGGCCTTCCTGCCCGCTCTCATAGGCGCCTTCGTCGGCGCGCCCCTGCTGGCCAGGGAGTTCGAGAACGGCACGTGGCGGTTCGCCTTCACCCAGGGCGTCTCCCGCACCCGGTGGCTCCTGACCCAGCTGACCCTGGTCGGTACCGCGGCAGCCGTCCTGGCGCTGGCCTGCTCCCTTCTGTTCACCTGGTGGCGCCAGCCCCTGGACGCGATGGGCAGCCGGATGCGGACCGCGGCGTTCACCGTCTCGCCGGCCCTGGTGGCGCTCACCCTGTTCGCCCTGGCCCTCGGTGTGTTCGCCGGAGTCCTCCTGCGGCGGACCGTGATCGCCGTGGGCCTCACCCTCGCCACCTACCTCACGGTCCGCATCACACTGGAGGAGACGCTCCGGCCCCACTACCTGAGCCCCCTGGTCCGCACGGACGCCCCCGGTGTGCGGAAGACGTCCGACGTGCTTCCCCCGGCGGACTGGATCGTCGACGAAGGGCTGATCAACAGCGCCGGCCACAGGATCTCGGACGGCGAGAAGAGGGACATCCTCAAGCAGGTCTACGACGGCGACACCGTCCGCGAGGGCGGCGCCGCCCTCGAACGCTACCTGACCGAACACGGCCTGCGGCACTACACCGAATACCACCCTGCAGACCGCTACACGGCCATGCTCGGCATCGAGACCGCCCTCTACCTCGCCCTGGCCCTGGCCCTCTTCGCCGCCGCCGCCCACCTGGTGCGCCGCCGCACCTCCTGACACCCGCCCCGGCGACCGCACCAACCAGCGGTTCCCCCTCGCCCGCCCCCGGTGCCCTGCGCCGCGCCGCAGGACACAGGCACGTTCCAAGGCCGAGGAAGGGACGTGGCCTGTTCCGCCGCCGGACCCGACCCGGCAAACCGTTCGCGGAGGGGGACAAGCCGGAGACGATCCCGGGGGCTGCGGTGACCGGCGCCGGGCAGGACGAGACGGTAACGGTGGGGGTGTCATACGTTCCCGGGCACTCGGCTCCGGCGTGTACGTCTTCACCCTGAAGACGGGCCGGAGAGCGAGCGGGAAGGAACACCACCGTGAAGACCACCGAGGAAGGCCTCTACGTCCACAACGGGTTCGCCTACGGAGTGCTCGCGGACGCGGCGCTGCGCCGTTTCGCCGAAACCGGCCGACGGCTCGACCTGCTCCAGGAGGAGGCGGACACGATGACGGACGCACAGCTCTTCTGCCGGACCTACCGCGCCCTGAAGCACTACACCCAGGGGGAGGTGAATGCCACCCAGGTCGCACACCCCGTCGGACAGGTACGCCGTGGGGTCCGGCTGGAGTGGAGCGTCCCGGAGAGACTCACCTGCGCCTGACCCTTCGCCAAAACGGCCGGGCCCCTTGAACCGAACAGGCCGAGGGGCCCATGGCCCCGTACCTCACCCTCCTGGCGCGCGGACGGTCCTCGGCCACCGCTCTTCGGATGCCGGTGGCGGCTGGGCGGCTGGGAGGCTGGACGGTATGAACGGTGACGAGCAGCTGCTGCGCGGCCGGGTCTACGGCCACGACCACGACGACCCCGACCCCGCACCGAAGCCGGGCCGGGCCTACGCCGAACTCGTCGGCGACCCGCTGGACGGCCTCCTGCTGGACATCCACGAGCGACGGGCCGAGGAGGTCGACGACGGCGTCGCCCTGATCACTGGGCTCGGCCGGTGGCCCGGCGGCCATGTCCTGTACGACCCGCGCCCCGGCGAGCCCCGCCAACCCGGCCCAGGTGCCGCCTGCCGCTTCCACTGCACCGGCGACATCCCCTGAACCACGCCTCTCTCCCTGCTCGTCGGCCGGAAGCTGACGAGCAGGGGGCACGGCGTCGAAGCGTCCGGCGGCATCGGCCCACGGGGCCTTGCGTGCTGCGGCAGGATGAGGGTCGTGAACACCGCCGCCGGCGTGCCGAAGGCCGGGACGCTCCTGTGGGCCCTGAGGCCGGGAAGCCGCGCGGTCGTCCGCGTGACAGAGGCCGGTGCCGACGGCGCAGGTGGACCCCAGCGGGCTAGCCAAGGCGGTCGTGCGGACCTTCGACACCCAGGGACATTCCGCCTGCTTGTGGCATCCCGTGGCCCTTATCCGAGCCTGGGGTTTTGGCCGGTCATACTGGTGTGCCGTAGCGCGTAGGGGGAGTGGTCTTCTCGTGGGGGACATGGAGGCGGGGCCGGGTCTGCCGGAGCGCATCGGAAGCTACGTCGTCGAGCGGGAGCTCGGTGCGGGTGGGATGGGGACGGTGTATCTGGCGCGGTCGCGGGGTGGGCGGCCGGTGGCTGTCAAGGTTGCCCGGCCCGAGTTGGCCGCTGATCCGCACTTCCGGGAGCGGTTTCGGGCGGAGGTGGCCGCGGCGCGGAAGGTGGGTGGGTTCCACACGGCTTCGGTGGTGGACGCGGATCCGGAGGCGCCGGCGCCCTGGCTCGCGACCGCGTACGTTCCCGGGCCCACTCTGAGCGGGCTGCTCGCGGAGCACGGGCCGATGGACGAGGACCGGCTGCGGATGCTGGGGGCGGCTCTGGCGGAGGCGCTGCAGGCTATCCACGCCTGCGGGCTCGTTCACCGTGACCTCAAGCCGGGCAACATCATCATGGCCGGGGACGGGCCCCGTGTCCTGGACTTCGGGATCGCGCGGGCCGTCGAGTCCACCCGGCTGACCTCCACCGGGTCCGCCTTCGGCACCCCGGGGTTCCTCGCGCCCGAGCAGGCGCAGGGGGCCGGGGTCGACGGCGCGGCGGACGTGTTCGCGCTCGGTGCCGTCCTGGTGGCGGCGGCGGGCGGCAGCGGGTTCGGCGCCGGTACGCCGATGGCGCTGATGTACCGCTCGGTGCACGAGCCCGCGGACTTCTCGGCGGTGCCGCGGGGGCTGCGGCCCGTGGTGGCCGCCTGCCTGGCCAAGGACCCCGCCGACCGGCCCACCCCGGCCAAGCTCCTGGACCTGTTCGTGCCGGGCTCGGCCCCGTACACGCCCACCGTGGTCGTCCCGGCGGAGACGGCCGGAGCGGTGGGCGGCCGTCCCGTGCCCGACCGATCCGTATCCGATCAATCCGTATCCGACCGGCCCCACCCGGCCCCGCCTCGCAAGCGCGTCCTTTCCGCCGTCCTCGTCGCCGCGGCCGTGATCGCCGTCCTGGCCGGCGGCCTGTTCGTGGCCAAACCGTGGGAAGGCGGCAGCAATAGCCGCGAGAATGTCGGTAGCTCCGGGAAGGACGGTGTCACCGTGCCCAAGGCCCTCCACGGCAAATGGGAGGGAAAGTTCCCGGGGCAGGGCACGAAGTTCGAGAAGTACGCGATGGTGGAGCTCGGCGCCGAGGAAAGTGACGGCGACGCCATGGTGTCCGTCATGGGCACCAAGCTGCTCTGTGTCACACGAGCCGGTATCAAGTCGGCGGAGCATGACGCGGACTCCGGCAAGCAGACCGTCAGGCTCGGCACGGGGGAGATCGAGACCGGAATGCCGCTCATCGATTTCGGTCTCTGCCGGGACCGGCCCGGTGGCAGCGTCAGTTACGACCCCGCGAACACCAGCCAACTCGTATGGACGGTCGGCGGGCAGGTGATCAAGCTCACGAGGCAGGAGAACATCTCGACCGACCAGTACGGCCCGTTCCCCTGGTACGCCGACAGCGGCGAACAGCAGAGAGGCACCCTGGAGGTAGTCGCTCTGCATAGCGAAACCCTGCACAACAACACCGTGAGCATTACGGACGACAGGGGTTCTGAATTCTCCTGCAGCTACGAAGCGAAGCTATTCACCGCGATGGATGGCCGCCTTCTCACCACCCCGGCGGGACCCGCCAACAACGGCGCTGTGCCTGAACCGGACTGCCCCGATAGCCTCGCCCCGATCTGGCTGCAGCCTGTGGACGGCGAAACTCTCAGGTATGGCTCCCTTGACGGGTCTATGTCCGGCATTCTCAGGGACAGCCCCTGACCGAACGGCGATGACTATCGTGGTGTCGCGGTGGCCGAGCTCCCGGTCGCAGGGACATCACGGCTCCTGGGGGTCGTGTGCTCCACCGACCAGTCGATCCGGCTGGTCGACCTGGAGACCGGGGAGGCGGTCGGGACGCCGTTCGGTGGAATCGTGGAGTCGATGGGCACCCGGTGCGAGTGGACCGCCGTGACGGCCGGGTCGCTGGCCGGCCGCAAGGTCGTCGTGGGCGCCGCCACGGGCCACTACCGCAGGCACCGGTACAACACCCTCTACGTCTACGCCGCCGAGGACTGGAGCGACACCGCGGCGAGAAAAACGCTCTCCGAGCCCTTGTTCGGCCCCTTCAGCGCGCACAGGGGGCCCGTGCCGTGCGTTGTGCTCGGGACCGTGGAGGGCCGGGACATCCTGGTCACCGGCAGTTTCGACGGCCACGTACGGGTGTGGGACGGCCACACCTTCGAGCGGGCGACCGAGCCCCTGGAGACCGGCTCGGCGCCGGTCCTCGACCTCTGGCTCGGGCGGCTCCTGGACCGTGACGTCGTCCTCGCGGTGTGCGGGGACGGAACCCTCCGCCGCTGGGACGCCCGGACCTTCGAGAGCCTCGGCGAGCCGGTGGCCGCCCACGACGGCGAGGCCAGAGGCGTGAGCGTGGCCGACGGCGCGGACGGGCCCGTGGTGGTGACGACCGGCCTCGACGGCCTCGTCCGCACCTGGGACCCCGCCACCTGGAGCGCGTACGGCCCCGGCCACCCCCTCCTCCACCCCGGCACGGCACTGGACTGCGCCGGTCCGACCGCGCTGGTGGCCTCGGGCGTCACCCTGGTCCGGCTCGACCTGGACGCCCCACCGGCCCCGTGACCGAGCCTCCCTCCGGTGCCGGGCAGCCACCCCAAGGCCTGGGACGAACTCCTGACCGTGCTGAGGGTGAGCGACGCCCCCCCCGTGAGGCGGGCAGGACGATCGGCCGACCGCCGAGACCACCGTCTCCGACAGGCCGTGACCTCTCAAGCCCCTCTCCGAACTCCACTGCAGCGACACCGCCTTCACCCCCGCGGGGACGGACCTCGCACGGGACCGGCCCTCCGAGACCACCGACCCTGGCAGACCACCCGCTGCTCTGTGCGCTCGCGGTAGAAGCGATGAGGGGAGGCAGAGCCGTCGGCGGGGGTGGAACTGCAGGCCAGGAAGCTGCTTCCTGTCTGTGCGGGGTTGCTCGCCGTCCCGCGCGCAGTACACGTTGTGCGCTTCTCCGGAAGCGGTCTTGCAGAAGGGGAGGCCCAGGCGTACGAGGCACTCCCGCCTCGAACAACCCTTGAAATCCAAGGATTGTCAAGCATTGCTGGGATTACCTGGGTTGGCTAGCCTGACGCCATGACAGAAACCGCGACCATCGACCGTTGCTACTGCGGATGCGGCAAGGAGATCGGCTACGGCCGCACCTTCGCCGCCGGCCACGACAAGATCGCCGAAGCCGCCTACCTTGCCGTCCACCACAACGGATCCGTCGCCGAACTCCTCAAGGAGAAGGGCTACGGACCCGACAACTCCATCACCGACGCAGCCGTCGAGGCCGGCGCCTGGAAGAAGTGCGACCACTGCGACTACAAGGGTGCCCCCGGCAGCATCCGCAATCACATGGCCAAGGTGCAGAAGGCCGAGAACACCCAGCGGGAGTCACTGGAGAAGTCCCTCCGCGCACTCGGCGGCACCTGGGACCCGAGCCGCGGCATGCAGACCCTGCGGGACGCCGGGTACCACCCCTCCGAGAAGTACATCCGGGAGGTGTACCGGCGGCTGGCGGACAGTGGCCTGTTGGAGAAGGTCGACGAGCACCGGGCCATCTACTTCGTCACCGAGGGCTGAGAAGTTCCACGACGAACTTCCCGATGCACCGGCCATCGCCGACGACAACCGCCTGCTGAACGGCCCGCACTCCGTCCACTGTCACATCCACGAGAGCCGGCACTGCTCATGTGACGGGAAGCACCAGGGCGACCAGCCGGGCCCCGCGCTGTGCGAAGGCGGGCATCCACGAACCTGCTGCACGACTGCAACACCGCCGACCGCACCACCGAGAAGTGAGCACCCGCATGTCCATCACTGCCCGCAACCCCAGACGCACCCGCCTCCTCACCACCCTCGCCGGACTTGCCGTCACCCTCCTCGGCGGCATCCTCTGGCTCATCGGTGACGACAACAAAGCCACCGGCACCAACCGGGCCGACATGAACTCCGCATCCACGTGGGGCGACGTACTCGGCTTCGACAGCGACCAGGACGCCGCGCACGCGGCAGCCCGGGAACAGGTGGACACCGGGCAGACGCAGATGACCGCCGGTACAGTCCTGGCTGTCGTGGGGCTCGCCCTGGTCGGCACGCGCTGGATCATCCGTCCCGCCACCGAGAAGTGAGGAACACGACCGGTTCCGAAGGGGGCCGGGTCACAGCAACGTGATCCGGCTACCCGACCAAGACAGACAACGATCCATATCCAGAGCCCCTGGGCTCCGCTGATCCTACGAGTGACCAGCTCGAACCCACCAAGAAGGTAAGACGGACAACTCCTTCCGGAGGCGTTGAAGCCGGACGAGGGCAGAGGACATGCAGACCACACACCTCCGCCTGACCTGCCCTGCACACCGAACATCGAGGCGGGCGGCGGCCTGGTCGGGGCCGAGCGGGGTGTCCGCGACGACGAGCTCGGCCGGGTCCCCTCGCGCGCAGACCTCGGCAACCTGACCGGGGTGGTGCAGCGTGCTCTTCGGGTTGCCGGCCAGGTCGGCCAGCAGACCGCGGGTGACTAACCGCCGGACCACGAACGAGGTGACCGCCGCCCTCTCGCCCATCGTGTTCGGCGTGCCGAGCGCGGCGGCGATCCGGTCCGCCGTCTCCCCACCCGAGATCGGCGCCTGGTCCATCGCGGCCCGTACGGCGCCGGCGTCCAGCGCCTCGATGGCCGCCCGCGACCACCGCCCCGGGGAGACGTCGGAGGCCGGGACGAGCCCGACGTGCCGCGCCCACCGGAACGCCGTCACCGGCACCTTCAGCCGCTGGGCGCCCTGGGCCTCGTCGTACTCGGTCCGTCGTGCCATGGGAGTCACCTCTCGGCCGGTCACCATCAGCAATGAGGCAGACCATGAAATAACATAGCAGACATGTCAATACCCCCTTAAACTAGACAAGTTGAGCGCATTCGTTTAAGAGCGCGCCCGTGTACGAGAGGGGGAGGTTCACCCGTTCGGGCACCCTGGCGGACTCCTCGTCCTGCCCGGCGTGCCGCGCCCCTGGCGAGTCGCTTGCCCCGCCCTGCTTTCCCGCCGGCCGGAAGGCGGCTGCCGGGCTGAAATGCGTGGTGGTGACCGGGCGCGGGGCTCTAGCGTGGTCCGACTGGCGTATGCCGGTGAGGAACCTGGTGAACTTGGAGTACCGATGGCTCTGCCCGCACGGCTCACCGCCGCCCTGGGACGACACCCTGACGACCTGACCGAGGACGATCTGCGGCGCGCGGTCGACAACCAGATACCCGAGGGCGTCGACCTCGACTGGAAGAAGGACTTCTACCTGGGCAGCGACGCGGGCAAGAAGGAGCTCGCCAAGGACGTGTCGGCCATGGCCAACACCGTCGGCGGCCTGCTTGTCATCGGCATCGACGAGGGCAACAAGGGCCACGCCCACGCCCTGGCGCCCTTCGAGCCGGATCTCAATCGGGGCGAGGAATGGATCCGCTCGGTCCTCGCCAACTGCGTCCAGCCCGTCGTCCCGAACGTGGGCGTGCGCCCGTTGAAGTCCGCCGACGAGGGCAAGATCTACTGGATCATCACCGTGCCGCCGAGCACCCAGATGCCGCACGCCGTCGCGATGACGGGCAACGACTACCACTTCCGCGTCCACGTCCGGCACGGCACCACCACACGCACCCTCGCCGAATCCGAGATCGCCCAGCGCTACCGCGACCGCTTCCACGCCGCCACCACGGACACCGATCACCTGCACGACACCGCCACCGCCGGCGCCCGTCACCTCACCGCCTTCGTGACGAGCAAGGTCCCCGTCGGCGGTTCCCGAGCGTCTTCGTTCCCGCTCTGGATCAGCGTGACCGCCGTCCCCGCCGTGCGCGGCAATTACCCCCTGACTAACCGGACGGAGCGCGAAGCAGCCCTCCAGCGCTTCACGAACCTCGCCTACCAGGCGGTGACCACCAGGATGAAGCCGGACTACCACGCCCTGGTCGGCCGCCGGCAGGTCCGGTTCGAGGGATACCCCACCGGGCACCTCCACCAGGACGGTTCCACCTTCACCGCGCAACCCCTCAACGTTCAGAAGGACCCATACGACGAAGACGCTCCCAGAAAGCTCTACCAGCGCGGACTCGAACTCGATCTGGTGGCCCAAGTACAAGTAGCAGCCGCCTGGGCCGCAGAGACGGGTGGAGCAGGCGACATCATGCTCTCCGCAGCACTCCACTGCTTCGACGACGGTCTCACCTCGCTGCGCGTCGTCGCGTCCGAGGACGACTTCCAGCGCGGTCCGGGCAAGCCGATCCCCAGCACGCCCGCACGGACCACGGCCAACCTCCAGGCCCTCGTCGCGGACAAGCACGAAGCCGTCAGCACGGCGTACGCCCTCGCCGCTGACCTCCTCGCCGACATGAGCGTCCACCAGCCCTACGTCCTGACCCCCGAGGGCGACATCCAGACGGACCGGCTCAACAACGACTACCGCAGCCAGCTCACGGGCTGGTAGACAAGAAGGCCTCGGCGCCCGGGAGGTCGGCAGACAACGGAAAGGGCCTTCGAGACCGACTCGGAGGCCCTGCCCCGCGCCTTTCTGGTTCAAGGGGAGGGGGCCGGACCCGGGTGCGGACTCGGCTACAGGCCGGGCACCGGGGCGATCCCGGTGTGCCGCGCCTACCGGGACACCGTTACCGGCCCCGCCAGCCGCTTGACGGACCGGGCCTCACCCAAGAGCGCGCCCGTGTACGCGAGGAGGAAGTTCACCCGTCCGGGCACCCCGGCTCCCCGGCGAAGCGCCCCGTGCTGACCGGCGTTCTGGAAGGCTTCGGCCATGAGCGAGGGCGTCGACGAGGACCTGGCCGTGAAGCCGCACGCAGTCGCCCAGCGGCCCGGTGACCGGATGTTCCAGTGCGATGCGACGGCGGTGTGTACGATGCCGGACGGCACCCGCGCCTACGCCCTCCTCGACGGCGTCGGCGACACCCCGGCCGTCCGGGCCCGGACCCGCACTGCCGCCCGCCGTCTGGCCCGCGTGGCCGCCGGACACGGCGACGCGGCAGCCGGCCTGCGCACCGAGTATGAGCGCTACGCCGCCGACCCCGCCCGCCACACCACCGACCACGACCTGCCCGCCGCCGCGGCTGTCGTCGCCGTTCACGTCCCCGGCGGCCGGCTCTCCGTCGCCTGGTCGGGCGACGCCCGCGCCTACTTCCTCCTCGACGACTTCGGCGGGTCCCCGTGGCTGCTGAGCGAGGACTACAACGAGCGCCGCGCCTACGGCGGCCGCGGGGGCCGCAACCGGATCACTGCCTGCCTCGGCGGGACCCGCGACGACAAGGAGACCGAGCACTGGTGGGGTCACCCGGTGATCGAGTCCCTGTCCGGTCCTGCCCGCCCCGGGCTGCTGCTGCTCGCCTCCGACGGCGCCTACGAATCTCACGGGGACGACCCCCACGACCTGGCCGCCTACCTGAACGGCGATCCGCGCGACGCCGTCGAGCTCCTGGTCGACGACGCCGTACGACTCGCCCGCGCACAGCCGGCCCCGTACGCCGACAACGCCACCGCCCTACCGCCCGCATCACCTGACCGCCGCCAAGGGAGAACCGCCCATGGACACCCCGTCCACCCCCACCCCCACCCCCACGTCCGCCGCCGATATCCGCGACCAGCAGATCGCCGACCTGCGCGCCGCCCTCCAGCGCGCCGTCCCGCTCCTCGCCTTCGCCGCCGGACGCGAGGCGGACACCGACCCGCGCCAGTCGGAGCTGCTGTCCGCGGCCGCCGACGACCTGACGGACATCCTCGACCGCACCGCCCCCTGAACCGCGCCCTCCTCGAAGGCAGGCCTGCCGCCGGCACTCGTCCTGGAACACTGAGGGCAACTGTGCCGACGACCAGGAGGAGCGAGTAGATGACGGTCCTGCCTTCACCGGAGGAGATCGAGGCCGCCCGTACGCCCGCCGGCGGCTGGAAGCGCGACCAGCTCGCCGCCTGGGGCGTCTCCTGGCCCCCGCCCAAGGGCTGGAAGGACGAGCTCGCCAAGCGCTGGAGGGCCGACCGCCAGGACAGTGCACCACCTCCCTCGCCCCGTCCGACCCCGGCGCCGGACGGCTTCGCGCAGGACACACTCGACTTCGGCTGACCTGGTGGGCGGTTCACCGGCCGGATCGGATGGGCGGTTCCCGTACGGACGTGCCAGAGGGGAAATACCACACGGGCATCCGGATCTGCCGGAAAACGCGGATGCCCGGAAAAAAAGATCGCCCCGGTTGCCGGAATCGTCAACTCTGATCACACAACACCTATAAGGTTATCTCACGAACCTCGTTCAGCGGCTGACACCTGTCATGCCGCCCCTTGAGCGGAGATCCGGACATGTCCCGGGCCTCTGCCCGAGGGGTGCGTGTCCGCGCAGCCCGCGAACGAAAGGGGGCTACCCCATGGGTTCGACCGAGGATCCGGAGACACCCGAACATCCCTGGTGGAAGCGCCTCTACGACGCTGCGCGTCGTGGCGCCAACGCCTTGGACCCGTTCCTGCCGGCACTCGGCCTCGCAGCGGCCGTCGCGGCGCTGTGGAGGAAATGACCAGCCAGACCTGTTGCTACCAGGTCTGGCTGGCGTATTGGGGGCCTGTCAATTATTTGGTAGGCCCTTAATATGTTCAGGGCCATATATTGGCGGGCATAGTTGGCGATCTAATGATCGTCGGTGATCTATATTCGCCGGTACCACTCTAATGGTGGTGCGGCGCAGCGCACTCGATATTGCGCGTTTTGATCAGAATCACTAGTGAAGATTCATATCCGATAATATTACGTATCGGGCCAATGTGCCCCACGCCTGTGCTCCGGATCACCGTCCCGCGACAACGGAGCCGACCGGAGGCCTTCCGCCCGGACCGCACCGGTTCCCGCCCGCTCCCGGGCATAAGCTATTGCGTCACCCATATGGGCGACACCTGCGCCGCCCGACAGGTCCTCTTCCCGCTCGCCCCCACCGGCCACCGGGGGCGGAACGAGACGGTCTCCGCCCGGTCTGGTCGGCCAGGAGCAGCGAACGGCCGACGGGGCCGGGCAGGACCAATCCGCCCGGCCCCACCACCTACCCGAACGGGGGGCGTCACGCCCACTCGATGCCGAGTTCCCGCAGTGCGTTCCGCTGTTCCTGGTCGAGTTTGTCGCGCCGGGTCTTGGTGTTGGAGATCCACACGCCCAGTCGTACGGGTACCGCCTCCGCCTCTCCGTCGACCGCGACCTCGACGACCGCGCCACGCGGAACCGGACGGTCCGTACCTTCCCGCTCGACCCACTGCGCGAGGGCCGTGAGGCCGCGCTGGAACGCCTGCTGCGCCTTGCCCGGCCCCTTCGCCGTGCCGCCCGCTGCCGGGGCCGGCACTGGGGCGGGGGGTGCTGCCTGGATACCGAGCGCGGTCAGCCGTTCGCGCTGCTCGGGCATTAGCTGTGCCCAGGTGCCGGGTTCCTGCTGCTTCCACCTCCAGGTTCCGATGTCGTCGCCGTCGAAGACGACGCCGGGGGCGATGTGGGGCAGGTGGCCGTAGGCGTCGACGAGGTCGGCGAGGACGCGGTAGTGCCGCTGCCAGTTCAGCGGCCAGGGGCAGTTCCAGTCCGGCTCGATCTCCGCGAGCTGCTTCGCGCGTACGGCGGCCCGCTTCGGATCCTTGCCCAGGCCGTTCTTCGTGCCCTTGCGGCGGAGGTTGGCCATGTGCTGCCCGATGGGCACCATCGCCTCGCCTTCGCCCCACACCGCGTCCTGACGCGGCGCCAGGTGTCCGGTCGCCCGCCGGTAGGACCGCAGCGCGGCGAGCTTGTTCTCCCATGCTTCCTCGCCCGGCTCCCACACCATCCCGGCTTCCGGGGCGTCCAGCAGCGTCTTGCGCCGGTCCTCCAGCGCCCCGGCCCGCTGCGCCTTCCGCTGCTGATGTACCCATCGGCCAAGCGGAAACGACTTCGTCGCCCCGACCTCGACCTCGACGTCGTACGGAACGGCGTAGACGCCGGTGATCTCGTTCTCCGCCCGCCACCGCAGCAGGGCCTGGTAGCCCTCCAGCCACACCAGCGACTCCGGCCGGTACACCCGGGTCCGCAGGAACGCCGCGATGGTCGCCGCGTCCCGAGGGCTGGAGAAGTGCAGCAGGGCCGACTCGGCAGCGGTGTCGGTGCCCTCGTCGTGCTCCTGGTCCTCGCCGTCGCCCTCGCCGCCGGCCCCGACGATCCGCCCCTCCTCGTCCCGCTGCACGTGGACCTTGCGCTTGCCGCTGGTGAGGGCGCGGGAGGAGAGCTGCTCGACCAGGCGCTCGTCGTGGCTGCGCAGGCCCTGGAGCACGGCGACGAGTGGTTTGTAGCTGGCGGAGGCGACCATGTCGGTCGGGTCCTCGTTCGGCTCCAGGAACACCGGCACGATGATCCTGGCCACCTTGGTGGAGCCGTCCTTGTTGAGGCGGAGCGCCCGGCCGATGTTCTGGACGATCTCGACCTGGGAGCCGCGGGTGTCGGCGAAGCACACCGCCTCGACTCCCCGCTCGCCGGTGATGTCGACACCTTCCCCGAGCACGCGAACGCTGGCGAGGAAGGCACGGCGCACCCTGCGCCCGGCCGCGTTGATGCCGTTCGCGAACTGCCGCAGCGCCTCCCGCCGCTCGGACACGAGGTGGTCGCCGCACAGCCACGCCGACCAGACGCGGTCCGGGGGGACGTGGCGGCCGGCCTCCAGCTCGTAGAACTCCGCGTCGATCGACGAGGCCGGGAGCTTCCCGGTGGCCACCAGGTCGGCGTCCGAGGCGTCGTTGACGTACAGCTTGGCCGCGGTCTCGGGGAGCTTGTCCGCGAACGCGCAGGCCTCTTCGACCTTCTGGTGGAACGTCATGACCGTACGCAGGTTGTACGCCGCCGCGTGCTCCAGGAGCGCGGTCTGCAGCAGTGCCAGGCGCCGGCCTCGCCGCGCCTCCTCCGACTCCCCGAGGACGGGGGAGGGGTCGCGGATCTCCAGGACGTCGATCTCGAACCCGGCGAGGATTTCGCGCTCGATCGCCTCGCTCAGACCGAGCTCTGCGATCCACGCGCCGTAGGTTCCGTTCGGGTCGTCGGCCATGGTCGCCAGCTCCACCTCTTGGCCGTCCGCGCCCTTCTGCAGTCGGGGCGCGGCGATGATGCGCGGGGTCGCGGTGAGGTAGAGCCGGAAGTCGGCAGGGATCCGGGCGTTGTCGTGGATCGCCGCCCACGGCCGCCCGAGATCGCCGGCGGTTCCGTGTGCCTCGTCCACGATGGCGAGGTCGAAGCCGTCCATGCGCTGGCCGTAGAGCCGCTCCCCGCCCGCGAGCGCGGCTTCCAGCGGCCCGCGAACCTTTCGCTGCCCCTCGGGAGCGTCGATGTCCTCGCGGTCCACGAGAGAGGCATAAGTGGAGAACACAACCACCGGCCCGCGCCCGGCCCACAGGGCGAGCTGGATCGGGTTGGTGGTGGTCCGTACCCCGAGCGTGCCCAGGACCGGGTCGTTCTCCAGCGAGCACACCGCGACCATCGACGCCCGGTGGCCCACCAGACGCCATACCTGGGCGGTCTGCACGAGCAGGTCCAGGGTCGGGACGGTCACGAGGATCCGGCTGTCCGCGAACGACTCCAGAGCGCACGCGGCGGCCGTGATCGTCTTGCCCGACCCGGTCGCGGACACGATCGTGCCCCGCGCCCCCTGCGGCGGCACGGATGACCTTGCAGGAAAACCCACCCATGCACGGAAGGCCGATTTCTGATGGACCTGGTGTTCCCTGAGCGAGATGACGTGCATTTTCTGGTTCCCTTTTCCGGAGCGGACTTCAGGTTGCCGGGGCGTGAGGTTATTTCGACGGTGTGCCGAAGTCGTCGAGTCCCCTGAGCCCCCATGAGTCCAGTCCGGCGTAGATGGTGGCGGTCTGGCAACGCGGTGATTCCATGATTTCGGCTTCGCCGCGGTAGACGGCGACCAGCGAATCGCTGCCGCGCCACCAGGTGTCCGCAAGGCCAGTGACCTCTGGCACGACCTCGAATCCGTCCAGCTCCAGATCGTCCATAGCAGCGCTTGTCAGCACCGTGGTCGTGCGCGCATATCTACGGGCGTGATCCGCCAACGCCAAAGCCTCCACCCACCCCTCGACGCTCGCATGCAAGGGCACCCACTCCCCGGCCTCAAGCCCGAACTCCCCGTTCGGACCCACCACGAACGAATACGGAAGAGCCGTACGCTGCGCACCGGCGTCGAAGAGCCAGGCAGGGGCGGGCCCTTCGGGAACGCCCCCACGGAACGCCCGAGGGCCTCCGTCATAGTGAGGAGAAGGGGGAAGGGCCAGGCCACCCCAGACAGCCTCGAAGGCGACCACCCGATCGATCTGCCCTTCAGGGATCCCATGCTCCAGCCAAAATGCCCTGGACCGCTCGACATCACTGCGACCGGTCCAGTAGCCATGGCACCCAATAAAGTACTGTGCTCTACGGGTAAGTCCTCCAGGGATTCCCTCACTGATCGACATCTCCACCCCTACTCTCTTTTCTCCAACAGTACATGGTGCATCAGATCCGATACACCATGTACTGAAGAACCCGACACGGATGAGCACCCACCCCCACAGTCAGCCGGGCTCGCGTCAGCGAGTCCCAAGGGACTGAAGGCGCAGCCGGAAGGACCATTAAGGCGGGGGAGCGCAGCGGACCCGCCGGCCCCGGGCTGAAGCGAAGCGGAAACCCGGGGCCAGGGCGAAACCCAACAGCCCTGGAAGCACAGCGAACAGGGCGTCACCTTTGGTGCGCAGCACCGAAGGTGAGTGGCTCGCGTAGCGAGCCACCAGCGCCCCTCCGCGAAGCGGAGGGGCGCGAACCACCGCGCGCAGCGCGGTGGTTCGCTTTCCCATCGCGCGCAGCGCGATGGGGTACCCGCTCCGGGGGG
>NZ_JBIWAS010000011.1:0-92408 GCF_044760185.1 Streptomyces sp. NPDC098101
GGGGTCGCCCCCCGCCCACCGGTTCCCGGTCCGGCCCGGGGGGGGGGGGGGGGTGGGGGGGGGGGGGGGGGCCGGGGGGCTCCCCCCCCCGGCCCCGCCCCCGTACGTCCCCGCTCTACCGCCGCTCGTACGAGTGGTGGTCGTCGTGCCCGGTCCCGACGCCCATGCCCCAGTTGTTGTCGGTGCTCAGCGTGGTCCGGAGGTCGCCGACGTCGATCCGCTGGACGGGTCGGCGGCCGGGCTCGTCCTCGCCCATGATCAGCAGCGGGTCGAGCATGACGACGGCCGCGGCGACCACGAGGAAGGCGAGCGGCCCGACGAGCAGGGGCAGCACGTCGAGGACCGAGGAACCGGTGCCCGCGTGGGCCGCGTGCCCGACCTTTACGTCGACGGCGGCCATGCCCGTGTAGTGCATCCCGGTCACCGCGACGCCCATGATCACGCTCGCGCCGAGGCTGGCGAGGAAGCCGCGGACGGAGACGGCGGCCCAGAGCGCGGCGGTCGCGGCGACGACCGCGATGAGGACGGAGAGGGCGACGACGGCGGGCGCGTAGGACACCGAGCCGTTCATGCGCATGGCGGCCATGCCGAGGTAGTGCATGGCCGCGACGCCGAGGCCGGTGAAGACGCCGGCGGTGAGCAGCGGGACGGGCCGGACGCCGAGGTAGCCCACGACGAAGATGCCGACGCCGACGACGAGGACCGCCACGAGGAGGCTGAGGAAGGTCAGCGGGGCGTCGTACGAGATCGTCGTCTCGCGCACCCGGAAGCCGAGCATGGCGATGAAGTGCATGGTCCAGATGCCGCAGCCGATGGACGCGGCCCCCAGCGCGAGCCACCCTGGCTTCCGCCCCTGGTCGGTGGTGAGTGACCGCACGGCGCAGCGCAGCCCGAGCGCACTGCCCAGACAGGCCATCACGTAGCCCACGAGAGGCGTGACCACGCCGTAGTTGAAACCGTCGATCGTGCCTTGCACCGCGCTGGAGTCCTTCGCGTCATGGAGGGGTGGAGGAAATGGTGGGTTCGATCCCTTACCGCCGAGTAACTTTAAACGGTGTTTTAAACGATCTTCGGGCGGATCGGTCCTATGCCCCCCAACCCTCGCGAACCATCCCGTACCGCCTCCCGCACTCCTGCCGCCGCCGACCCGTCCGCCGCCGCCCACCCCCTCCAGCCGGTACGCTGTAGCCGCTCCGGCCAAGCGGTCCGGAGCGGAGGTGGGTTGCCCGAGCGGCCTAAGGGAACGGTCTTGAAAACCGTCGTGGCGCGAGTCACCGTGGGTTCAAATCCCACACCCACCGCAGCAGGTCAGGCAACACGCTGATCAGAAGGGGCGCCCCCGGTCGGGGGCGCCCCTTCGTCATGGAACCCCGTCCCACCCCGATCTGCCCGTGTGCCTCTTTGAATCATGGTGTGTGGACCAGGCGTGGGCCACGATCAGTCCCCCTTGCCCCTGCTGGGCCAGCGGTGACGTGCTGTCTGTTTTCGCAGCTGCTGTCGGTCGCCGCCCTTGTCGTGAAGGGTGCTGATCGATGACGGAGGGGGATGGCGATGGCCAGGGTACTGCCCACGGAGAAGACTGAGCGTGCGGGAGTGAATGAATTTCGCGCGCTTATGGAATCTGCTGGCTATATCGTCCAAGAGATTGTTGGTGGAAACGACTGCGGGGGGATTGTTGTCTGAAGCTTTACATGCGAAGGAGAGAGGACTGGTGACATCGTCGCGGTTCGGATGAAGAGCGGCACGACGCATCTCCGGTCAAGTGGCTACGGAATTTCATGTAGAGAGCACGTGCAGGACTGGATTAGGAGTCGTACCCCCGTAATTGGTGTTGTGTACGACCCGGAACTGAAGGAGCTATATTCTGAGTCAACTTTACCGAGTCCTGCAAAGTGCCAGTCACAAAATGCATCGACTGAAGAATCGCAACTTGAACGATATTGATCGAACGCCTGTCAGTGGCATTCCGTACGAGATGGCTACCGACTCGGTCGATTTTCGCGAGCGGCATCCTGGTTCCCACCCTGCCCTGGCTGAGTAGCTGTCCGTAGGTGCAATCGTGGGTCTCTTGACCATGGTGGCGCCCGGTCTGTTCGAGGTCGTAGAAAGTTACAGTATTTGAATGGATCTTCGCACATCGGATTCCCGTGGTTGCGAAAGTTGTACTGCTGTATTTGACCGGCTTCTATGTGAGGCTGGAGATGGATAGAAGGTGGAGACTTAAGCTGGCTTATCCTCAAGGCGTTCCTGGGGGAGAGTGACGTGCTGCTGCTTGGTGTTAAAGGAGGTGCCTAGCAGCTTCACTGTGCGAGATACGCCGGATTGGTTCTTTCAGGAAAACATCTTCAAGGTGGCCCGCTGGCGCGGTCCGAGTGGCACGGTGGCCCCTTCCCACTCGCGCCGCAGAATCCCGAAGAGCGGGCAGTCGGTCCGTGGAAAACCCCGATTGTCGCCCCACGGTGGGCTCGGCCAGCAAAAGCGGGGCGCGTGCCAAGTCCGCGCCAGTCACTGTGGATTGTTGTTCAACCATCTGTGACCGGGGCGGTTCTCCTCCACGGCTTTACCCACTTGTTCAGGACGGGCCCGCATACGGCCCCCTGAACAGGACGTCGGACCAAGCCGCTCCTGCCAGCCGTGTGGAAGCCCGCGCCTTCATGAGCGAACGGCCAGAGTGTGGGCGGCGGTTGGCACGTGAAGGCCAGGGTGGGCACCGGGGGGAGAGAGCCCGGAACTATCCGTGGGAACCGGCGGAGCCATGCTGCCTTCCGGACGCTTCCGCAACCCATGTTCGCCAGACGTGGCGCGTGTTCGGTACCTCGGGGCGATCGAGAAGCCAGAGGACGTAGCTGGCGTGAAGGCGTGCCCATGGGTTGTCCGAGGCAGCGGCCGTACCGAGCCTGTGGCGGAGATCCTCACCGTCGACCGCTCGTGCGACGCGAACGTACTCGCGGTCCTTGCAGCGGTAGGCCCGCTGGACGACGATCTCGACGAGGTCGATGAGCTTCGACCTGGTCAGCTGATTGTGGTCGGTGACGGCCATCCGGCGGATGAGCGACTGTTTCGCGCCCCATGCCTTTGCATACTCTGTCCACTCGTGAGGGAACCGCGCTTCCCACTCCAGGAAGAGAAGCGCATAAGGCAAACGCGGCCCGTCGCCGCCCTCGCCCACCCACAGCCCTTCGGGCAGGGTACGGCTGCACATGTCTGCGTATACCTCGTACGCCCGCTTGAAGGCCGGCTCCTGATACTGCTCCTCCGCCCCCAGCGGCCTCGTGAGATGCCACAGCTCGTTCCACCGGTCGAGAGCCGCCCAGGCATTCCTCCGGGCCCCATCCAGGTGAGCGAGTGCCGCTTCTCGCTCAGTGGGATCGTCGGCTATGAGGCTGAAGGCCCAGCCCAATCGTGCGCGCCAGGCGTCGGCCTCGTCGCCACCCGACTTTGCATCCGCCGCCCCGTTCGTCATGCCTGAGATCATCTCTCAGGCCGTGACGACGGACATCATGCCCGTTTGCAACACACGCATCGATGGTGACGAGGCGCGGTGATGCGATGGATCTCACCTGAGAGGCACTGGGCAGGTTGTGACCTCGCGACGTCCCAGATCCGGCGGTTACGCCGCTGTGGTGTGGGTGAGACCAAGGGAGGTAAGTCCTTCGTCTGGCGCAGACGGTCAGAGGGGCCGTCGACCTCGGTCTGGAGGAGTTGACAGGTGGCGTCGTGGGACTGGCCAAATGCATAGAGGACCGCCACAGGAAGCGTCCGAGGCTCTGTCCTCAGGTCTCGGGTGGAACAGCGAAGCACGGGGGCATGAGTTGGGGCCCGATCACATCGTGGAGCACCTCCATGGGACCTGTCGCGCCCACGAGGTGGTCTTCGACGGCGGTGGCGGACGGGACCACCCGGGTCGGTGCAGGGGCCGACGGTGAAGTTCTTCGTCATGATGTCGGCCTCATCCCGGGCCGCTTGTGTACCGCTTTGGAGCATGGTGTGGACCAGGCGTCCGACTTCCCGCTCGTGGAGCAGGTCCCGTCCCCGTCCTCGGCTCTTGGACCGGGTTCTGTCAGTGGCCGCTGTTAGCGTCCGGTCGTTCTGGAAGAGCTGTGGGGGAGGGGCCGGCTTATGGGTGCGTCGGGGTGGGACTACTCGGTGCCGTATCAGGAGGATCTCGTCGGGGCGTTCGACGCGCTGCGGCGGAAGGTCTTCGAGGAGCGGGACTACTACTGGGGGCCGGGTGGTGACTGGCGGCCCGAGGAAGAGCGGCTGCCGTGGCCCGGGACCGAGGAGGAGCTGTGGGAGCACGAGCTCGTGCAGCAGGACGGGACGCACTCGATCCTCGACATCTTCCGGATCATCGGGCCGGACGAGGAGCCGGAGTACTCCACGATGAAGCAGGTGACCGAGGAGGAGGCGCTGCGCGTCCTGGGCACGCGGAAGCCCACCCGGGCGGATGTGCCGAGGTTCGAGGAGTTCGACCACTGGCGTTGGTACGGGCGGTGTGCCGTGCTCCACGACGACCGGGGGGAGCCGCGGGAGATCTACTTCTGGGGTTTCTCCGGCGACTGAGCCGGCCCGGTGGACCAGGTGTGGGCCGACCGGGGGCCGTCGCGCACACCTGGAGTCGGGGGCGGGGCGTGGTCAGGAGTGGTTGCGGGCCGGGGGGTTGTTGAGGCAGAGCGCGATGTTGCGTACGGCCGCCGTGAGTTCCTCGATGACGCGGGCCGCCTGCTCCGCGTTGTGGAAGGCCGGGCGGTCGGTCAGGGTCCGGCTCAGCTCCTCCGCGGCCCGGACCGCGTGCCCGGCGGGACCCGGGTCCGCGGCGGGGACCGGGTAGGGGTCGGACACCGGGTACGGGTCGGGTGCCGCGTAATGGTCGGGCGTCGGGTACGGGTCGGAGTAGGGCTCCGGGTCCGGGCGGTAGCCCTCGAAGGAGGGCGAGAAGGTGCCGGAGCCCGTCGTCCCCGCCGTGAGGGCGCCGTGCGCCTCCTCCCCGGTGCGGGGGGCCGTGGCCAGCAGGAGGGCGTGCGAGGCCGGCAGCGGGGCCTGGGGGGCCTGCGGAACCTGACCCTGGGGCGTCTGCGGGGCCTGCGCGTGCGGGACTTGGGCTTGCGCCGCCTGTGCCGCCTGTACGGAATGCGGGGGCTGCGGGGCCTCCGGGGGCTGCGGCGGGGACTGGCGGGCCCGGGGGAGGACGAAGTGGTCGAAGCCCGGGAAGGCCGTCGTGCCCGGGCGTACGGTCGGCGGCTCGTACTCCTGCTGCCACTGCGCGCGGTAGCACTCCACCTGGTCCTCGCAGGAGGAACGCGCGTGGAAGACCGCCGTGTCCTCGCCCAGGTCCGGGTACCAGAGGTTGGGGCCGGGGAAACGGACCGTCCTCATACGGGGCTTGATCTGCTCGGCGCACCCCATGCAGCAGCCCTTCGGCACCAGGAACGGGATGCCGCCGCTCTGCTCCGGCCTGCGCGGGCCCTCCTCGCGCGGGTACTCCCCGTGGTGGCAGGGCGGCAGTTCGCCGCAGGCGCGGCAGACCGCGTAGTGCTCGGGGAGCACCTGCCAGTCCTGGCTGGCGGGGGCGCACCAGTGCTTCGGCGCGGACCGGGGCAGGTTGTCGTTGCGCAGCACGAGGACCACCGGGCGCTTGTAGAACTCCGCGCGCTCCGGGGCCGGTTTGACCGCCTGGTTGTTGGCCCGCCGCAGTTCGTTGGCGTGCCACCACAGCTCCACGTGGTCGCGCCAGGCCTTCTCGTACGCCTCCGGCCAGTGGTCGCCGGGGTACCCGGTGATCTCCAGGACGCGCCAGGCCTGCCGGTCGAGTACGACGATGGAGCCGGCCCGCAGTCGCAGATGAGTTCCCTCGCCGCCCTCGTCCGGCCAGTCATGGCGGCCGATGCTGGTGGGCTGGTCAGGGAGCCACCTGCGAACCTGCATGACACGCTCCTCGGCAACGAAACTTCGTAGTTTCAACTGGGGCAGTAAGTGACATTCTGAACAATTTAGGCGTCTGCTTGGGGTTAGACACGCGCACGCCGTGGATACGTGAGGGCCGGAAACACCTTTCCCACCGGCTATTTCACCCGCCGTGACCGACCTCGCCCGGATTCGCGGCCTTCGTCGTCACGGCCGCCCCGTACCCGCTCCGAGGGGTCCCGACGCCCACCCGTACGTGTGACGTCGCTTCGGCCCGTGTCATCCCGTACGTATGCATCGCTCCGCATATCGGGCCGTTCGCCTACTTTCGGAGGCGGGCCGGGCGCGGAGGGGTGGTAATGGCGGTGCCGTTCCGTGAGGGGCGGCGTAGGGTCCGGAGGTCTTCGGGGCCCCTTCGGAGGTCTCCTGGAGACCTCCTGGAGTCCTCCGGGAGACGAGAGACAGGAGCGTGGGATGCGGATCGTGCTCGTCCGGGGCGACATCACCGCCGAGGCGGTGGACGCGGTGGTCAACGCCGCGAACTCCTCGCTGCTCGGGGGCGGCGGCGTCGACGGGGCGATCCACCGGAAGGGCGGACCGGAGATCCTCGCCGCCTGCCGGGAACTGCGCCGCTCGCGCTACGGCAAGGGGCTGGCGACCGGGCGGGCCGTGGCGACCACGGCGGGGCGGCTGCCCGCCCGGCACGTGATCCACACGGTGGGGCCGGTCTGGTCGCGGGACGAGGACCGCTCGGAACTGCTGGCCTCCTGCTACCGGGAATCCCTGCGGGTGGCCGACGAGTTGGGGGCCCGCACGGTCGCCTTCCCGGCCGTCTCCACCGGGGTCTACGGCTGGCCGATGGCGGACGGCGCCCGGATCGCCGTCGCGACGGTGCGGGCGACCCGCACCGAGGTCGAGGAGGTGCGCTTCGTGCTCTTCGACGAGACGGCGTACCAGGCCTTCGCGGAGGCCGTGGGGGACGTTTCCTAGTTCCCGGGGGCGCCGGAACCGTGCGCCCGGGGCGAAAGGCGAATTCCGCCGTCCCCGCGAGCCGCCTCTTTTCTCGTGCTGACCGGGTTTATCCGGCTGTCCTCACGCTTGAGGGGGAACGTCCGCTCCGAGACGGTTCGCCGGGGATTCCGTGGGCAACTCTGCATTCGCGACGTCGAGCACAACGACCGGGGCGGAAGGCCAACTGCCCCGGAAACACACACATTTCGGTCCCGCCCCGCGCTTCACGTATTCGGCGGAGCTCACAGGAGCTCCCGGTTCCCGGTTCCCGACTCTCGGTTCTCGGCTCTCGTTCCCGACTCTCGTTCTCGGAGGAAACAGTCATGGCAAGCAGTCCCCCCGCCCGCGTCGCCCGCACCACCGCCGTCCCCCGACCGAACGGCACGGTCGGTGCGAGCGGTACCGGCTTCGCCCGCATCGCCCCGTCCGGCCCGGTGCTGGCCTTCCCGCCGTGGGAGTGACCGGGGACAGCGGAGACCGGCCCGAGGGGGGCGACACGGTCGTGCGAACGACGGGCCGCACGGCGGTACTTCGATGCCGGCGTGCGGGCCGTCCCGGCGGAGGGAGCAGCGTCGGAGGTGTCACTGGAGGCGTCACGGGAGGTGTCACCGGACGCGGGGCCGGGCGTAGGGCGGGCCCGGGGGCGCGGTTCCCACGTACGGGTCGTTCCCCGGTGCGTACGGCCGAGGAGGCGGCCCCAGCGGTGGCCGGGCACGGCGGGCGGCCCTTCACTCGCGTCATGAGCACAAGCACTCCGCCCCGGTCCCGGACCACCACGACTTCCGCACCGGCACGTTCGCGGACCGCGTCCCCCTTCACCGGGGTGCGGGCCGTGGCCGCCGCCCTGATGGCCGCGGTGGCCGGGACGGCCCTCCTCGACGCCCCGGCGCCGACCGCCGTCCCGCCCCCGCCCCGGGCCGCCACGAGAGCGGCGGCGGCAGCGGAGGCCGTGAGGACCGTCGCCGCCCCCGGAGCCCCCGCCTCGGCCGCCTCCACCTCCGCCGTCTCCACCTCCGCCGCCTCCACTCCCGTCCACTTCACCGGCAAGGCCTTCGACACCTGCGAGGCGCCCTCCGTCGAGACGATGAGGGCCTGGCGCGGTTCGCCGTACGGGGCCGTCGGGATCTACTTCGCCGGGCGGGGCCGGGGCTGCCCCGGTCAGCGGGAGCTCGGTCCCGGCTGGGTCGCCTCGGTGCAGGCCATGGGCTGGCGGCTGCTCCCGGTCTTCGTCGGCTCCCAGGCGCCGTGCGTCGAGGCCCCCGCCAAGAAGCCCTTCGCCATCGGCTCCGACCCCTGGGGGCAGGGCACCCGGGAGGCGGGCGACGCGGTGCGGGCGGCGCGGGCCCTGGGCCTGGACACGAGCAGTCCGCTCTACCTCGACATCGAGTCCTACCGGCGCGGTGACGCGCCGTGCGCCGCGACCACCCTCTCCTTCGTCCGCGCCTGGAACCGCGAGGTGCGCCGCCTCGGCTACCTCCCCGGCTTCTACAGCAGCGCGGACACGGGCGTACGGGACATCGAGGCGCAGCGGAAGGCGGGCACGGCGGACCTGCCGGCCGTGATGTGGTTCGCGCGCTGGCTGGGGAAGCCCGCCCTGGCCACCGAGCCCGCGCTGGCCCCGGCGGCCTGGACGCCGCGCGCCCGGATCCACCAGTACGCGGGCAACGTCGCGGAGTCGTACGGCGGCCACCGCCTCGTGATCGACCGCAACGCCGTGGACGCCCCGGTCGCCCGCCTCACCACGGCACGCGCGGGCTCCGCCCCCGCCTCCCGCACCTCCGCCCCCGCCTCCTCCAACGATTCCCGCGCCTCCGTCCCCGCCTCCTCTCCCGTGGTGGCACGGGACCCGGCCCGACCCTGAGCCGGGTCTCGGGGGCCTCCACCCAGAGGAGGTCGGGCCGTCCCCACCCCTACAACCTGAGGCGGACGGCGGTTCGGGACCTGGGGCCGATCCGCCGGACCGCCGCCGCTCCTAGCGTGGAGTCATGACTCCGCCACCCTCTGGCCCCGTCTGCGCCGGTGCCTCGCAGTACGCGTCGTACACGACCTTCTCCTCGTACGTACGGGCGCGTGGGCCCGTACTCCTGCGCACCGCCCGCTCCCTGACCGCCAACCCCTCGGACGCGGAGGACCTCCTCCAGACCGCGCTCGCCAAGACGTTCGTGGCCTGGGAGCGCATCGAGGACCACCGCGCCCTGGACGGCTACGTCCGGCGGGCGCTGCTGAACACCCGTACGTCGCAGTGGCGCAAGCGCAAGGTCGACGAGTTCGTGTGCGAGGAGCTGCCCGAGCCGGTCGGCCTCCCGTCGCCCGACCCGGCCGAGCGGCAGGCGCTGCACGACGCCATGTGGCGCGCGGTGCTCAAGCTGCCCGAGCGGCAGCGCCAGATGGTGGTCCTGCGGTACTACGAGGACCTCAGCGAGGCCCAGACCGCCGAGGTGCTCGGGGTGTCGATCGGCACGGTCAAGAGCGCGGTGTCCAGGGCGCTCGGCAAGCTCCGCGAGGACCCGGAGCTGACCCCGGTGAGGTGAGAAACCCCCTCGTACCCGGCCCGCCCTCCTCCCGTCGCCAGTAATCACTGGCAATTTCCGTACTCCCAGGTAGTGACATACCGCGCGGTACGTGCGCAGAATCTCCACACCCTTACTGCCACGTAGCGCCCACCGGGAGGACGCCCCGTGTACAGCACCATGCAGGACGTACAGCTGACCGTGAGCCGCATCCTCGAACACGGGATGAGGATCCACGGGAAGTCCACCATCACCACCTGGACGGGTGAGCCCGAGCCGCAGCGCCGCACGTTCGCCGAGACCGGGGCCCGCGCGCACCAGCTGGCCGGCGCCCTGCGCGACGAACTCGGCGTCACCGGCGACCAGCGGGTCGCCACCCTGATGTGGAACAACGCGGAGCACGTCGAGGCGTACTTCGCGATCCCCTCCATGGGCGCCGTCCTCCACACCCTCAACCTCCGCCTTCCCCCCGAGCAGCTGGCGTGGATCGTCAACCACGCCGCCGACCGGGTCGTGATCGTCAACGGCTCGCTGCTCCCCCTCCTCGCCCCGCTGCTCCCGCACCTGCCGACGATCGAGCACGTCGTCGTCTCGGGCCCCGGCGACCGCTCGGTCCTGGCCGGCGCGGCCCCGCGCGTGCACGACTACGAGGAGCTGATCGCCGGCCGCCCGACCACGTACGACTGGCCGGAACTGGACGAGCGCTCGGCCGCGGCCATGTGCTACACCTCCGGCACCACCGGCGACCCGAAGGGCGTCGTCTACTCCCACCGGTCGATCTACCTGCACTCGATGCAGGTGAACATGGCCGAGTCGATGGGCCTCACCGCCAAGGACACGACCCTGGTCGTGGTCCCGCAATTTCATGTGAACGCGTGGGGGCTGCCGCACGCCACCTTCATGACCGGCATCAACATGCTCATGCCGGACCGCTTCCTCCAGCCGGCCCCGCTCGCCGACATGATCGAGCGCGAGAAGCCGACCCACGCGGCCGCCGTCCCCACCATCTGGCAGGGCCTGCTCGCCGAGGTCACCGCCAACCCGCGCGACCTCTCCTCCATGGCCCAGGTCACCATCGGCGGCGCGGCCTGTCCGCCCTCCCTCATGGAGGCGTACGACAAGCTCGGCGTCCGCCTCTGCCACGCCTGGGGCATGACCGAGACCTCCCCGCTCGGCACGATGGCCCACCCGCCGGCCGGCCTCACCGCCGACGAGGAGTGGCCCTACCGCGTCACGCAGGGACGTTTCCCCGCCGGCGTCGAGGCGCGGCTCGTCGGCCCCGGCGGCGAGCACCTGCCGTGGGATGGCGAGTCGGCCGGCGAGCTGGAGGTGCGCGGCACCTGGATCGCGGGCGCGTACTACAACGGCGTCGACGGCGAACCGCTCCGCCCCGAGGACAAGTTCAGCGAGGACGGCTGGCTCAAGACCGGCGACGTCGGCGTGATCAGCGCCGACGGCTTCCTCACCCTCACCGACCGCGCCAAGGACGTCATCAAGTCCGGCGGCGAGTGGATCTCCAGCGTCGAGCTGGAGAACGCCCTCATGGCGCACCCGGAGGTCGCCGAGGCCGCCGTCGTCGCCGTGCCCGACGAGAAGTGGGGCGAGCGCCCGCTGGCGACCGTCGTCCTCAAGGAGGGCTCGACGGCGGACTACGAGACGCTGAAGGCCTTCCTCGCCACGGAGGGCGGCATCGCCAAGTGGCAGCTGCCGGAGCGCTGGGCGGTCGTGCCGACGGTGCCGAAGACGAGCGTCGGCAAGTTCGACAAGAAGGTCATCCGCAAGCAGTACGCGGAGGGCGAGCTGGACGTGACCCAGCTGTAGGCACCGGGACGTGAGGAAGGGGGAGGGCCGCCGGCCCTCCCCCTTTCCCGTGACCCGTTTCCCGTGTCCTGGTTTCGGTTTCCCGTGCCCTAGTTGGTGCCGATCTTCGCGAGCAGGTCGACGATCCGGGCCTGGACCTCGGCGCTGTTCGCCCGCTCGGCGAGGAAGAGGACCGTCTCGCCGGAGGACAGCTTCGGCAGCTCCTCCTCGACCAGGTCGGCCGAGGTGTAGACGACGAGCGGGGTGCGGTTGAGCTGCCCGTTCGCGCGCAGCCAGTCGATGATCCCGGCCCGGCGGCGGCGCACCTGCATCAGGTCCATCACCACCAGGTTCGGCTGCGTCTGCGTGGCGAGCGTGACCGCCTCGGAGTCCGTGGCCGCCCGCGCCACCTGCATCCCGCGCCGCTCCAGGGTGGCCGCGAGCGCCTCCGCGATGTCCTCGTTCTCCTCGATCAGCAGGACCCGGGACGGGTGCTGCTCGCTGTCGCGCGGCGCGAGCGCCTTGAGCAGCACGGCGGGATCGGCGCCGTACGCCGCCTCGCGGGTCGCCTGCCCGAGCCCGGCCGCGAGCAGCACCGGCACCTCGGCGGCGACGGCCGCCTGGCGCAGCGACTGGAGCGCGGTCCGGGTGATGGGGCCGGTCAGCGGGTCGACGAAGAGCGCGGCCGGGAAGGCGGCGATCTGCGCGTCGACCTCCTCGCGGGAGTGCACGATCACCGGCCGGTAGCCGCGGTCGCTCAGCGCCTGCTGCGTGGAGACGTCGGGCGCGGGCCAGACGAGCAGCCGGCGCGGGTTGTCCAGGGGCTCCGGGGGCAGCTCGTCGTCGACGGGGCGCGGGGCGGGCCGGTTGGCGACCTCGACCGCGCCGCCGGGACCGTCGAGCGGCTCGGGACCCTCGGCGGAGCCCTCGGCGGGCGCTCCTATGGCGTACGCCCGGCCCTCGGACGCGGGGGAGGCGGGGACGACGGGGGGAGCGAGCGGGGCGGGCCCCGGCACGGCCTCCGGCTGGGCCGGGGCCTGCGGCTGCGGATGCGGCCTGGCCTCGGTCCCGGCCGCCGTGGGGAGCGCCGCCGGGGCCGGCGGGTCGACCTCGGGCGGGGTGGCGAGCTTGCGCCGCCGCCCGGAGCCGTTGGAGGGGGCGGTGGGCGCGGTGGCCGCACCGGGCGCGGCCGGGGCCTGAGTCGGTACCGGAGCCGGGGCCTGGATCGGAGCCGGGCCCGGGGGAACGAAGGGGACGCCCTGCCCGAGGGTCCGGACGCTGAACGCCCGCCCCTGGGTCGACTCCCTCGACATGGGCAGCTCGGGCGGCAGCGGTACGGATCCGGTGCCGGTCCCGGGCCCCGTGCCGTTGCCGGACGGCGACGGGGGCTGCGGCTGCGGGTGAGTCTGGGTCTGCGTCTGCGTCTGCGGCTGCTCCGGACGCGGAGGCGCGACGGCCCGCCGCCGCCCGGTCGGCTCGACGGACGGGGGTACGGACACGGGCCCGGAGGCGTCGGGCGCCCGGTCCGGCAGCGGTGTCTGCGCGGAGACGTGCGGATGGGGCTGCGGCGGCGTGTGGTCCGCGCCCGGGACACCCCGTACGGCCTCGTGCTGTCCCTCGTCGGAGACCGGCAGCGGACCGGCCACGGGAGCGGCGGGCAGCGGCACTTCGCGGTCCGCGTCGGCGGGCGGCAGCGCGAACGGGGTCCGGGGACCGGCCTCGGCCGCGGCCGCCCGCTCCTGCGCGGCGGCCAGCGCGCGCCGACGGCGTCCGCTGGGCCGCGCCGGAGCCTCCTCGGAGGCGACGGCCGGCAGGGCCAGGGCGGAGGCGGGGGAGGCAACGGGTCCGGACCCGGGTCCGATTCCGTTTCCGGGTCCGGGGATGCCCGAGGGGTCGACGGCGACGCCCTGCGGCGGCACGGCCGCGCCGAGCGCGGCACGCCCCTGCGCCCCTTCGGCGGCGGTCACGACGGAACCCTCGGCGGGCCGCCCCCGACGGCGCCCGGTGGGCTCGACGGGCGAGGCGTCCGGAGCGTCCGGAGCGATCGGGGAGACGGTCGCGTTCTGCTGAGCCGGGATCAGGTCGGCCGCGGCGGACCCCTCCGTACGGGCACGGCGTCGTCCGCCGGGGCCGGTGCCGGCCGGGGTGTCGCCCGCGTCCGCGACCGCGCTGTCCAGGAAGGCGTCCGTCGAGCCGCGCCGGGCCCGCCGCCGCCCCCCGCCGGGAGCCTCCGCGTCCGGCCCCGCCTCCGCGGCGACCGGGGACCCGGCGCTCGGGGACGCGGCGACCGGCGTCTCGGTGAGCGGCGCCGAGGCCTGCGCGGGCAGGGCGAGGGCTTCCCGGCCGTCCGCCCGGTCGGCGGTCCGGGGCGCCGGGGCGGGAACCGTGCCCCGGCCCGCGCCGACCGGCACTTCGAGGACGTACGCGCCGCCGCTCGTGCCCGGCACCTCGTGGGTCTGCACGACGCCGCCGTGCGCCGCCACGATCCCGCGCACGACGGGCCCGTGGACCGGGTCGCCGCCCGCGTACGGGCCGCGGACCTCGATCCGTACGACGTCGCCGCGCTGGGCGGCCGCCACGACGATCGTGGAGTCCGCGGGCCCGGCGCCCGGGACGGCGGCCCGGTTCCGGCCGGTCGCGTCGACGCCCGCGACGTCCGCGACGAGGTGCGCGAGGGCGGTCGCGAGCCGGACCGGGTCCACCTCGGCCTCGATGGGCGGGGTGTGCACGGCGAACTGCGCGCGGCCGGGCCCGATCAGCTCGACGGCCCCGTCGATGCCGGCCGACACGACCCCGTCGAGGAGCGTGACGTGCTTGTCGAGCTCCTCCGCGCCCGCGTCGAGGCGCTGGTAGCCCAGGACGTTGTCCACGAGCGCCGTCATCCGGGCGTACCCGGCGGCGAGGTGGTGGAGGACCTGGTTGGCCTCGGGCCACAGCTGCCCGGCGTCGTCGGCGGCGAGCGCGCCCAGCTGGGTGCGCAGCTCCTCCAGGGGGCCGCGCAGCGACTCGGCGAGGACGGCCGTGAGCTGCTCGTGGCGGGCGGCGAGCGAGGCGTACCGCTCCTGCTGCTCCTCGCGCTCCGCCGCCGCCCGCTCGGCGCGGTCGGCGAGCTCGGCGGCGTGCTGCTCGGCGAGCTGCTCGTACGGCCTGCGGTCGGTGAAGGTCATCACCGCGCCGACGAGCTGGTCCCCGTCCCGCACCGGAGCGGTCGTCAGGTCGACCGGGACGCGGTCGCCCTTCTTCGTCCACAGGACCTGACCGCGGACGCGGTGCTTCCGCCCGGACTTGAGGGTGTCCGCGAGCGGCGACTCCTCGTACGGGAAGGGCTCGCCGTCGGCCCGCTTGGCGAGGATCAGGGGGTGCAGCTCCCGGCCGCCGAGCTCGCCGGCGCGGTGGCCGAGGATCTGCGCGGCGGCGGGGTTCACGAGGACGACCCGGCCGTCGGTGTCCGTGCCGACGACGCCCTCGGAGGCGGCGCGCAGGATCATCTCGGTCTGCCGCTGCGAGCGGGCGAGTTCGGCCTCGGTGTCGAGGGTGCCGGTGAGGTCCCGCACGACCAGCATGAGCAGCTCGTCGCCGGTGTAGCCGCCGTACGAGTCGTAGGCCTCGCGGCCGTCCTCCAGGCTGGCGCTGGTCACCTCGACGGGGAACTCGCCGCCGTCGGTGCGGCGGGCGATCATCCGGGTCGGCTTGGTGCGGCCCTGCTCGTCGGTGTTGTCCGGGCGCCGCATGGAGCCGGGGATGAGCCGCGAGTCGAAGTCGGGCAGCAGGTCGAGGAGGCCGCGCCCGACGAGGGCGGTGCCGGGCGTCTCGAACATGCCGAGGGCGATGGTGTTGGCGTTGACGACCGTGCCGTTGCAGTTGACGAGCACGAGGCCGTCGGGAAGGGCGTCGAGTATGGCTGCGAGGCGAGCAGCGCCTCGGGATGGCCTGCTGCTCACGACGACGCTTCCTCCCTGACGCACTGCACGCGCTTGGCCTGTCGACCGGCCGGCTCCATCTTGCCCCTCGGACCGTGGCCTGTCACTGAAGGGAGTCTAAGGGAGCCTCCGGCCGGCCCTCCCGGACGTCGCCCCCGCTCGCCGTCCCCACACGGCATCTCCGCACGTCATCCCCGGACGGCGGTCCCGAAGGTCACCCGGAGGTCACCTCCGGACAAGGGGAAGGACGGGCTCCAGATTCTCCCAGCGGTCGATCTCGCAGCCGTTCGCCCGGGAGAAGCGGGCGTCGACCTCGCGGCCCCGCCAGGTGCCGGTCACCCGGGCGAGGACGGGCCCGCCGTACACCTGCGCGCACGACCGGCTCTCGGGGACCGGCAGGAACGGGTCCTCGTCCGCCGCCGCGAGCCGCTCCAGGCGCTCGCAGGCGCGCGCGGCGGCCGGGTGGTCGCCGCCGGGCCGGTCGCCGCACGTCAGCTCGAAGGTGCCGTCGGCCTCGGGATGACCGCTCCGGGAGATCGCCACGGTCAGGGCGTCGGGCGCGGGCGCCGGCGCGGGGAACAGCGACAGCGGCGGCAGGGGGCCGAGACCGGCGGTCCCGGCGGCGGTGGCGAGGGTCGCGAGGGCGATACGGCGCAGCATGTGGATCTCCAGGAGCGCGGGTGCGCGGCGGACGCGGTGGACGCGCCGGGCACGGGCGCACGACGCGCCCGCCCGGTCTAACGCTCCGGACCCGGCGGCGTTGCGCGGCGGGGCGCGGCGGGGGGAGTGCGCCGGGCGGGCGCGCGGGCCCGTACGCGCGCCGGTGGGCTTTGCCCTGACCCCCGGAGGGCTAGTACGGTGAGAATCGATTGGTGACACCCGGTTCGTCTGTGTCATCATCTGCACGCACCACCCGCGTATGCGCGAGGTGCATGGAGGCGTCGCCTAGTCCGGTCTATGGCGCCGCACTGCTAATGCGGTTTGGGTCTTAAAGCCCATCGAGGGTTCAAATCCCTCCGCCTCCGCCCCACACCGAAGCCCCGGCCCCAAGGCCGGGGCTTCGGCCGTTCCCGGGGTCTGCCCCGCACTCCCCCGACATGGCGTTTCCGCAGGTCACAAGGGGTGGGGCAATCGGATTTCACATGACGGCGGCAGTCATGTAATGTTCTTCCTGTCGCCGCGAGCGGGTCGAAAGACCGGGGAGCGAAGGCAAGAACTGAAAACAAGCACTCGTAGCTTAACGGATAGAGCATCTGACTACGGATCAGAAGGTTGCAGGTTCGAATCCTGCCGAGTGCACACAGATGAGAGGCCCGGACGAGAGTCCGGGCCTCTTGCGTTGGGTCGGGTGTTCGCCCGTGCTGCCCGGCTGAGGGGAGCGGTTGAGCCCTTTTCCGGTGGCGGTGGGGGGTTAGGGTCGAGTGGTCGTTCTTTCGTCGTACAGGGGGTGGGGCCATGGCGCTCTTCGGGAACGCGCACGCGATCGATCCGGCGCAGGCGCAGCAGGACTTCGCGCGGCTGCTCGGGCCGGGGGAGCAGGTGCACGCGGCGTACCTGCTGATACGGGACACGATCTTCTTCACCGACCGGCGGCTCGTGCTGGTCGACAAGCAGGGGATCACCGGCAAGAAGGTCGAGTACCACTCGATCCCGTACCGGAGCATCACCCACTTCGCCGTCGAGACCGCCGGCACCTTCGACCTCGACGCCGAGCTGAAGATCTGGATCTCGGGCAGCCAGCTGCCCGTGCAGAAGACCTTCACCAAGGGGGTCGACATCTACGAGGTGCAGGCGATCCTCACGCAGTTCGTCGCCAAGTAGGCGGTGGGGAAGGGGAGGGTTCTCGGGGAAATCCCCGAGAACCCTCCCCTTTCGGGTGAACCCGTCTTATTTGCATGTCAGTTGAATATGCCTTCGGACTAGCTTGCGAGACGGAGGTGATGATCGATGGACGCGATCGACATCGATGACGTGGTGTACGCCGCCACCGGGGAGCGCCTGCGGAGGCTGACCGCGTCGGACGGGGCCCACTGGTTCCCCGTGGTGGACGTGGCGAAGCGGCTGGGGTACGCGGGGACGAGGGAGGCCCTGCGGACGGTGGCGCTGCCGGAGGAGTGCCTGGCGTCCGCGCGGGAGATCGCCGGCGACGAGGAGTTCCTCCGCCGGTGCGGGATCCGCGCGTCGACGCGGATGGTGAGCCTCCAGGGGCTCGTCCGGCTCGTCGGGGCGTGCCGGAGGCCGGAGGCCGGGCCGTTCCTGGCGTGGGTGTCCGAGGTCGTGGCCTCGGTCCAGCGGTACGGCGGGTACGGGCTCGAACCCTCGCCGGTGCACGGCGGGTTCCTCCTGCCGCCGGAGCTCGTCGATGTCCTGGTGCGCCTGGAGGGACGGTTCGACGAGGGGGCCCTCGCGTCGGCCGGGCAGGTCGAGTACGCGGAGCTGCTCCGCGAGACCCGCAAGAGCCTCTCAAGGGTCGCCGAATCCCTTGAGCGGCTCGCCGTGCCCCGCCAGCGCACCGGCTCCGCCGTCGCGCTCAGCCCGCAGGAGCTCGTCGAGTCCTGGGCCATCACCGGGGACGTGCGGACGGTCGCCAGCTGCCTCGCCCCCGGGCTCGTCCGGGGCGGGGTGCGCTACCGGCCCCAGGACGTCACCCGCCGCACCGGCCTCTCCGGCGAGCGCGTCCGCGACTGCGTACGGCTCCTCCTCGAACGCGGCTGCATGAGGCAGGTCGGAGAGCCCGACCCGGACGGGACCCGGATCTACGTGCTGCCCTGAGCGGGGTGCGGGCCGGGTTTCCGGTGCGGGCGTGGCGGAGACTGGAAGTCCGAGGAGTACGGGGAGGCGTGGGCGTGGAGTGGCGGTGCCGGGGGATCACCTGGAACGGCGGAGTGCCGGGGCTGCGGTGGCAGGGCGGGAAGGTCAGCGCGCTCGCGTACGGGCAGCCGCTCGCCTTCCGCGCCGCCGGGGTACGGCGCTGTCCCGGGGCCCGGGGCAACCCCTGCCCCCTGGCGGCCGCCGTCCCCGGCCGGGCCACCGGAGGGCGGTGCGCGGAGTGCGCCCGGCTCGACCGGGCCCACTCGGTCGCGGCCGACACCGTCGCGGACGACCCCCAGCCGTACCGCGTCTACCTGGCCTGGTTCGGGCCCGGCATGACCAAGGTGGGCATCACCGCCGAGGCCCGGGGCGAGGCCCGGCTCCTGGAGCAGGGGGCCGTCGCGTTCAGCTGGCTCGGCCGGGGGCCGCTGATGGCCGCCCGGCGCACCGAGGAGGTCCTGCGCCAGGCCCTCGGCGTGCCCGACCGGGTGCCGTACGAGCGCAAGCGGGCCGCCCGGCACGCCCTGCCGCCCGCCGCCGACCGGGCCCGGGAGGTCGAGGAGCTGTACCGGCGGGCCCGGGAGGTCGGCGGCTGGACCGAGACCCTGGAGCCGCTGGAGTTCGCCCCGCGCGACCACGCCGGGGCCTTCCGCCTCGACGGACTGCCGCCGCTCGCCGGCACGGTCACCGAGCTGACCGACGGCGGCACCGTCACCGGGCGGCTGCTCGCCGCCGCCGGGCCCGACCTGCACCTCCTCGCCCCCGACGGGCGCTGTCTCGCCCTCGACACCCGGCTCATGGGCGGGTGGGCCCTGCACAAGGCGGAAGCGGAGGAGGGGTTCTCCGTGCCGGTGACGGCGGCGGCTCCCGCGAGCGACCCGAACGAGCAGGGGGAACTCTTCTGAAACGGCTTTCGCGGCGGGCTTCTCTGGCGGGGCCTTCTGGAAGGACTCCTCAGTAGGCCGCCCTCGAAAGGCCTCCCCGGCAGGCCTCCGGGAGGCGACCCGGGTGGCCCTCGCGGCCGTCCGGCCCGCTTCGTAAAGTCTTGGATCCCTTTGGCCGGGGGCCGTGGACATCCCCGCCCGGCCCCCGCGAGGGTGATCGCATGACCCCGAAACTGGTGGCGGGCATCGAACCGCCCTACTACACCGCTGTCTTCACCTCGGTCCGGCCCGACGAACCCGAGGGATACGCCGAGACCGCCGCCCGGATGCGCGAGATCGTCGAGGGGATTCCCGGCTACCTCGGATACGAGTTCGCCCGCACCCCCGGCGGCATCGGCATCACCGTCGCCTACTTCCGCGACCTGGAGTCCCTCGACGCCTGGCGCGACCACGCCGCGCACCAGGAGGCCAAGGCGCACGGGCGGGAGCACTGGTACGACAGGTACAGCGTCCACATCGGCAGGGTCGAGCGGAGTTACGACTATGAGCGCGCATGACCGGGCGAACGGGGAGGCCGGCGTCGTCGACGTTCCCGCGCTCCTCGCACGGCTCGGGATCCCCGGACTCGTCGACGTGCACACGCACTTCATGCCGCAGAACGTCCTCGACAAGGTCTGGGCCTACTTCGACGCCGTCGGCCCTCTGACCGGTCTGGAGTGGCCCATCACCTACCGCGAGGAGGAGGACCGCCGGATCGCCCTCCTGCGCGGATTCGGGGCGGTCGCCTTCACCGCGATGCTCTACCCGCACAAGCCCGGCATGGCCCCCTGGCTGAACTCCTGGGCCGCCGACTTCGCCGCCCGCACCCCCGACTGTCTGCACACCGCGACCTTCTTCCCCGAGCCGGGCGTCGACGGTCACGTCCGCGAGGCGCTCGCCGCCGGGGCCCGCGTCTTCAAGGTGCACCTCCAGGTCGGAGGGTTCGACCCGAACGACGAGCGGATCGACGGCGCGTGGGGAAGCCTCGCGGACAGCGGCACCCCCGTCGTCGTCCACTGCGGCTCCGGGCCCACCCCGGGGAACTTCACCGGTCCCGGCCCCATGGGACGGCTGCTCGCCCGCCACCCCCGGCTGCAGGTGATCGTCGCGCACATGGGGATGCCCGAGTATGGGGACTTCCTCTCCCTGGCCGAGCGGTACGAGGGCGTCCACCTCGACACCACCATGGCGTTCACCGACTTCAGCGAGCGGCTCGCGCCCTTCCCCGTGCGGGAGCACAAGCGGCTGCTCGACCTCGGCGACCGGATCCTCCTCGGCTCGGACTTCCCCAACATCCCGTATCCGTACGCCCATCAGCTCCACGCCCTCGAACGCCTCGGGCTCGGGGACGACTGGCTCCGGAAGGTGCTGTACGAGAACGGTGCCGCGATGTTTCACGTGAAACCGGCCCGTTGACCCCCAGAGCGCTCTGTTTCACGTGAAACCGCCCCTTGCGGGCATCCCCACGGCGACGGCCGTTTCTCAGCGAATTCACAGGAAAGGAAAAGGGGCCTTTCAGCGGCGACGGTCAGCGTGGGACCCATGACCGTCACCCCACACCGCACGAGCAACCGCCCCGGCACCCGCGCCGACATGCTCCGCGCCGACGGAACCGCCGTCCGGGTCCTCGTCGTGGACGACGAGGCCTCGCTCACCGAACTGCTCTCCATGGCCCTGCGCTACGAGGGCTGGCAGGTCATGAGCGCCGGGGACGGGGCCGCCGCCCTGCGTTCCGCGCGCGAGTTCCGGCCCGATGCCGTGATCCTCGACATGATGCTGCCCGACGTCGACGGACTGAGCCTGCTCGGCTCGATCCGGCGCGAGCTGCCGGACGTGCCGGTGCTCTTCCTGACGGCGAAGGACGCCGTGGAGGACCGGATCGCCGGGCTCACGGCGGGCGGCGACGACTACGTGACCAAGCCCTTCAGCCTGGAGGAGGTGGTGGCCCGGCTGCGCGGCCTCATCCGCAGGTCCGGGGCCGCGCAGGCGCGCAGCGAGTCGCTGCTCACCGTCGGGGACCTGACCCTGGACGAGGACAGCCACGAGGTCACCCGGGGCGGCGACTCGATCCACCTCACGGCGACCGAGTTCGAGCTGCTGCGCTACCTCATGCGCAATCCGCGCCGGGTGCTCAGCAAAGCGCAGATCCTCGACCGGGTCTGGTCGTACGACTTCGGTGGCCAGGCCAATGTGGTCGAGCTCTACATCTCCTATCTGCGCCGGAAGATCGACGCGGGGCGCTCCCCGATGATCCACACCCGGCGCGGGGCCGGCTATCTGATCAAGCCCGGGGAGTAACGACCCGTGTCCCTGGCTCCACGGTCGCCCCAAGGCCCAAGGTCGTCCCGAGACGCACGGTTGCCCCGAGACGTGCGGTCGTCCCGGGGCACGCGGCCGTTTCGAGGCGTACGGCTCTTCCCGGGCGCGAGGCTGTTCCGGCGTGCGCGGCGGCCCTGGTCGCTGCGGACCCGGCTCGTCGTGGCGGCGGTCGCGCTGATCGCGGTCGTCGCGGCCGTCATCGGCACGGTCACGACGATCGCGTTCCGCTCGTACCTGTACGACCAGGCCGACGAACAGGTCCGGGGGCTCTCCCAGCGGGCCGCCGGGCCGCCGGTCGTCCTGCCCGCGCCCGATCCCGGCCGGGGCCGCGAGCCGTTCGCCTTCCTCGGCGGCCCGGGCGCCCCGATAGGGACCCTCGGCGCGGTCCTGACCGACGGCGAGGTCACCTCCGCCGGGTACTCGACGGAGGTGCCCGGCAACAGCGGTACGGACGGGCCGAGGTTCCCGGTCGAGGAGCTGGACGCGGAGCAGCGGGCCGCCCTCGCCGCCGTCCCGCGCGACGGCGAGCCGCACACCGTCGAGCTGCCCGGCGGCCTCGGCTCCTACCGGGTCGCGTACGCGGAGGGCAGCCGGGGCGCCTTCCTCACCGGCATCCCGCTCACCGAGGTCGACGACGCCCTCTCCACCCTCGTCCTGGTCGAGCTGAGCGTCACCGGCGCCGGACTCGTCGCGGCCTCGCTCGCCGGGACCGTCCTCGTCGGGGTGGCCCTGCGCCCGCTGCGCCGGGTCGCCGCCACCGCCCGCCAGGTCGCCCGGCTCCCGCTGCACAGCGGCGAGGTCGCGCTCCACCAGCGGGTCCCGGAGCCGGAGGCCGATCCGCGCACGGAGGTCGGCCAGGTCGGCGCGGCCCTCAACCGGATGCTCGACCACGTCCACTCGGCCCTCGACGCGCGCCAGCGGAGCGAGACCCGGGTCCGGCAGTTCGTCGCGGACGCCAGCCACGAGCTGCGCACCCCGCTCGCCTCGATCCGGGGATACGCGGAGCTGACCCGGCGCGGCCGCGAGGAGTGCGGGCCCGACACCCGGCACGCGCTCGGCCGGATCGAGTCCGAGGCGACCCGGATGACGGGCCTGGTGGAGGACCTGCTGCTGCTCGCCCGGCTCGACGCCGGACGCCCCCTCTCGTACGAACCCGTCGACCTCGTCGCCCTCGTCGTGGACTCCGTGAGCGACGCCCGCGCCGCCGGGCCCGGCCACCACTGGAGCCTCGAACTCCCCGGGGAGGCGGCGGAGGTGCGGGGGGACGGCGCCCGGCTCCGGCAGGTGCTCCTCAACCTCCTCGCCAACGCCCGCACCCACACCCCGCCCGGCACGAAGGTCACCGCCCGCGTCCGCGCGGAGGGGCCGGACGTGCTCGTGGAGGTCGAGGACGACGGGCCCGGCATCCCGGACGCCCTCCTGCCCTCCGTCTTCGAACGGTTCGCGCGCGGCGACGCCTCCCGCTCCCGTGCCGCCGGCTCCACCGGCCTCGGGCTCGCGATCGTCCGCGCGGTCGTCCTCGCCCACGGCGGCGGGGTGACGGTGGCGAGCGCCCCCGGCAGGACCGTCTTCACGGTCCGCCTGCCCGGAGACGCACAGCCCCCGGACGCACACCCCCCGGACGAGGACTCACAGGCGGGGCACAGGCTCGGCACACGGCCGTGACAGCCGCACCGGCGAGTGTCCGGGTATGCGAACCCCAACGATCGCGCGGCCCGTGCCCGGCGCCCTGCCCGCCCGGGAACACCTGCCCGTGGACGTCGCCGGACGGCCCGTCCTGGACGTGGTGATCCCCGTCTACAACGAGGAGAAGGACCTGGAGCCGTGCGTCCGCCGGCTCCACGAGCACCTCTCCCGGACCTTCCCGTACGGCTTCCGCATCACCGTCGCCGACAACGCCTCCACCGACACGACGCCCGCCGTCGCCGCGGCCCTCGCCCGCGAAGTGCCCGGGGTGCGCTCCGTACGCCTCGAACAGAAGGGGCGCGGGCGGGCGCTGCGCACGGTGTGGTCGGCGTCGGACGCGCCCGTCCTCGCCTACATGGACGTCGACCTGTCCACCGACCTGAACGCGCTGCTCCCGCTGGTCGCGCCGCTCATCTCGGGCCACTCGGACCTGGCGATCGGCTCCCGGCTCTCCCGCTCCTCGCGGGTGGTGCGCGGCCCGAAGCGGGAGTTCGTCTCCCGCGCGTACAACCTGATCCTGCGCTCCTCGCTCGCGGCCCGGTTCTCGGACGCGCAGTGCGGGTTCAAGGCCATACGGCGCGAGGTCGCCGAGCGGCTGCTCCCGATGGTCGAGGACACCGGCTGGTTCTTCGACACCGAGATGCTGGTCCTCGCCGAGCGGGCCGGGCTCCGGATCCACGAGGTGCCGGTCGACTGGGTCGACGACCCCGACTCGACCGTGCACATCGTGAAGACGGCGACGGACGACCTGAAGGGCGTCTGGCGGGTGGGGCGGGCCCTCGCGACCGGTTCGCTGCCGCTCGACCGGCTCGCCCGGCCGTTCGGGGACGACCCCCGGGACCGCGAACTCAGCGGCGTGCCGGGCGGTCTCGCCCGCCAGCTGGTCGGCTTCTGCGTGGTCGGGGTCCTGTCCACGCTCTTCTACCTGGCGCTGTACTCGGCCTTCCGGCTCGGCCTCGGCCCGCAGCTCGCCAACGCCGCCGCCCTCCTCGTCTCGGCCGTCGCCAACACGGCGGCCAACCGGCGCCTCACCTTCGGGGTGCGGGGCCGGGACCGGGCCGTCCGCCACCAGGCGCAGGGGCTGGTGGTCTTCGCCATCGGCCTGGCCCTGACCAGCGGTTCGCTCGCCGCCCTCGGTGCGGCGACCGGCGACCCGTCGCACTCCACCGAGCTGGCCGTCCTGATCGTCGCCAACCTCGCCGCGACCGTCCTGCGCTTCCTCCTCTTCCGGCTCTGGGTCTTCCCCGAGCGGGCCACCGCAAGGAACGAACGATGACCACCCTGAACCCCGCGGCACCCGCCGCCCGGGGGAGCGACCGGCTCGCCCGCCTCCTGCGCGGGCGCGCCGAGGACGCCCCCTGGGTCCGGCCCGCCTTCCTCGGCCTGCTCGTCGTGACCGGCGTGCTCTACCTGTGGAACCTGAGCGCCTCCGGCTACGCCAACTCCTTCTACTCCGCCGCCGTCCAGGCGGGCGGGGAGAGCTGGAAGGCCTTCTTCTTCGGCTCCCTCGACGCGGCCAACGCCATCACCGTCGACAAGCCGCCGGCCGCGCTCTGGCCGATGGCGCTCTCCGTGCGCCTCTTCGGCCTCGGCTCCTGGCAGATCCTCGTGCCCGAGGTGCTCATGGGCGTGGCCACGGTCGGCGTCCTGTACGCGGCCGTCCGGCGCCGGTTCGGCGCGGGCGCCGGCCTGATCGCGGGCGTGGTCCTCGCGCTGACGCCGGTCGCCGCCCTGATGTTCCGCTTCAACAACCCGGACGCGCTGCTCGCCCTGCTCATGACGGTCGCCGTGTACGGGGTGCTGCGCGCCCTGGAGGACGGGCCGGGCGCGGCGAAGTGGCTCGTGTGGGCGGGCGTGGCCTTCGGCTTCGCGTTCCTGGCGAAGACCCTCCAGGCCTTCCTGATCCTGCCGCCGCTCGCCCTCGTGTACGCGGTGTGCGCGCCGGGCGGAATCGGGCGCCGCGTCGGCCGCCTGGCCCTGGCCGGGCTCGCGATGCTGGTCTCGGCGGGCTGGTGGGTGGCCCTGGTCGAGCTGTGGCCGGCGTCCTCCCGTCCGTACGTCGGGGGCTCGCAGAACAACAGCTTCCTGGAGCTGACCTTCGGTTACAACGGCCTCGGCCGGATCAACGGCAACGAGACCGGCAGCGTGGGCGGCGGCGGAGGCCCCGGCGGGGGCGCGGGCGGTGGACGCTGGGGCGAGACCGGCCTCGGCCGGATGTTCAACGACTCGGTCGGCGGTCAGATCTCCTGGCTGCTCCCGGCCGCGCTGCTCCTGCTCGTCGCGGGGCTCGTCGTCACCCGGCGGGCGCCCCGGACGGACACCGCGCGCTCGGCGTTCCTGGTGTGGGGCGGCGCGCTGCTGACGACCCTCGCGGTGTTCAGCTTCATGGCCGGCATCTTCCACGAGTACTACACGGTGGCCTTGGCCCCGTACGTCGCGGCGCTCGTCGGCACGGGCGCGGCCGTGCTGTGGGAGGAGCGCACCCGGTTCGCCGCGTCGGCGGCGCTCGCGGTGACGGCGGCGGTGACGGCCTGGTGGGCCTGGACGCTGCTCGGCCGTACGCCGGACTGGCTGCCGTGGCTGCGCTGGACGGTCCTGGTGGCGGGCGGCGCGGCGGCCCTCGGGCTCCTTGTCGCGGGCCGGGTCGACCGGCGCCTCGGGCTCGCGGCGGCGGGCCTCGGCCTGGCGGCGGGCCTCGCGGGCCCCTTCGCGTACACCCTGGAGACGGTGAACACCGGCCACCAGGGCTCCATCGTGACGGCGGGCCCGGCGGGAGGCCGGGGCCCGGGCGGCTTCGGCGGCCGTATGCCGGGAGGCTTCGGGGGCCGGACGCCCGAGGGCGGAACGGCGTTCCCGGGCGGCCAGGGAGGTCAGAACGGTCAGGGCGGCCAGATGCCCGGCGGCCCCGGCGGCCAGGGACAAGGCCAGGGACAAGGCCAGGGCCAGCGGCAGGGACAAGGCCAGATGCCCGGCGGCACCCCGCCCCAGGGGATGCCTCAGGGAATGCCGCAAGGGATGCCCCAGGGCGGTGCGGCCCGCGGCGAGCGCCCCGGCTTCGGCGGCGGCGGTGGCGGCATGGGCGGTCTCCTCAACGGCGCGAACGTCGGTACGGAGGCCGAGGCGGCGCTCCTCAAGGATGCCGGTTCGTACACCTGGGTCGCGGCCACGGTCGGCGCCCAGAACGCCGCCAGCTACCAGCTCGCCACGGAGAAGCCGGTCATGGCGATCGGCGGCTTCAACGGCAGCGACCCGTCCCCGACCCTCGCGCAGTTCCAGCGGTACGTCGCCGAGGGGAAGATCCACTACTTCATCGGAAGCGGCGAGACCGGCGGCGGATCCGGCGGAGAAGGCAACGGCCGCATGGGTGGAGGCATGGGCGGCAACTCAGAGATTTCCACCTGGGTCTCGGAGACCTTCGAGAAGGTCACGGTCGGCAGCGCCACTTTCTACGACCTGACCAAGGAGAAGTGACCAGCCACCGTAAGGCCGAAAGTAACCGCTATACAGCGTAAGAGAGCCCTTGTACGGTGTACGAGACCTGATCTCGTACACCGTACAAGGAGCCCTGCCCATGACGGCGACGACCGCCGCGAACGAACCGTCCGCCGCCCCCGGCGGCCACCCGCAGCGCTGGCTGATCCTCGGCGTCATCTGCCTGGCCCAGCTCACCGTGCTGCTCGACAACACCGTGCTCGGCGTCGCCATCCCCTCGCTGACATCGGAACTCCACGCCTCCACCGCCGACATCCAGTGGATGATCAACGCGTACTCGCTCGTCCAGTCCGGCCTGCTCCTGACCGCGGGGAACGCCGCCGACCGCTACGGCCGCAAGAAGCTCCTCGCCGCCGGGCTCGCGCTCTTCGGCCTCGGCTCGCTCGCCGCCGGACTCGCGGACTCCACCGCCCAGCTGATCGCCGCCCGCGCGGGCATGGGCGTCGGCGGCGCGCTGCTCATGACCACCACCCTCGCCGTCGTCATGCAGATCTTCGACGACTCCGAGCGGGTCAAGGCCATCGCGCTCTGGGCCACCGTCAGCTCGCTCGGCTTCGCCGCCGGACCGCTGATCGGCGGCGCCATCCTCAACCACTTCTGGTGGGGCATGATCTTCCTGATCAACATCCCGGTCGCGCTCGTCGGCCTGATCGCCGTGGTCAAGCTGGTCCCGGAGTCCAAGAACCCCCAGGGCGAGCGGCCCGACCTGGTCGGCGCGCTGCTCTCCACCGTCGGCATGACCGCCGCCGTGTACGCCATCATCACCGGCCCCGAGCACGGCTGGGCCTCCGCCGAGGTGCTGGTCCCGGCGGGGATCGGCGTCGCCGTCCTCGCCGCCTTCGCCCGGTGGGAGCTGCACGTCCCGCACCCGATGCTCGACATGCACTTCTTCCGGAACCAGAAGTTCGTCGGTGCCGTCGCGGGCGCGATCCTGGTCATGTTCGGCCTGGGCGGCTCGCTCTTCCTGCTCACCCAGCACCTGCAGTTCGTCCTCGGGTACGAGCCGCTGGAGGCCGGTCTGCGGATGGCGCCGCTCGCCCTGACCGTGGTCGCGCTCAACCTCACCGGCGTCGGCCCCCGGATCGTGGTCAAGCTCGGCACCGCGTCCGCCGTGGCCGTCGGCATGACCCTCGTCGCGGCCGGTCTCGCCTCGATCGCCCTGGTCGGCGGCGGGACGCACAGCGGTTACGGGGGGATGCTCCTGGGCCTGGTCCTGATGGGCGTCGGCCTCGCGGTCTCCAACCCGGCCATGGCCAACGCCATCATGAGCGCCATCCCGCCGGAGAAGGCCGGCGTGGGCGCGGGCGTCAACGGCACCCTCGCCGAGTTCGGCAACGGCCTGGGCGTCGCCGTCCTCGGCGCCGTGCTCAACGCGCGCTTCGCCGCCCTCGTCACCGTCACCGCGAGCTCGCTGCCCGCGGCCCTCGCGGCGGCCGGGAGCGACGCCGAACGGGCCCGGGTCTCCGACGCGTTCGCCTCCGGCCTCCAGACCAGTCAGCTCGTCGGCGCGATCGCCGTCCTCGCGGGCGGCCTGCTCGCCGCGGCCCTGCTCAAGAGGGCCGAGCGGGCCGAGCGGGCCGAGAAGGCCACGGTCCCGGATCCGGCGACGGCTGCCTAGCATGGGCACGAAGCGCTGACAGACGGAGGAACGCGATGGTCAAGGCAGCCGATCGGGCCGAGAACCCGGCGCGTTCCAGCGTCTGGCTGGAGACGCGGACCCCGCGCTCCGGGGGCGGTCCGGCCGGGCTCGACCGGGACCGGATCGTGGCCGCCGCGATCCGGATGCTCGACGAGGAGGGCCTGGCCGGGCTGTCGATGCGCAAGCTCGCGACCGGGCTCGGCGTCACGGCCATGTCGCTCTACTGGTACGTGGACACCAAGGACGACATCGTCGAGTTCGCGCTGGACGCCGTCTACCGGGAGGTCGACCTCGACGCGGTGGACGCGGCGGAGACCTGGCAGGACCGCATTCGCGTGCTCGCGCTCGTCTACCGCAGGATGCTGGTCCGGCACCCGTGGCTCTCGCCGTGCGTCGGCTCGTACCTCAACATCGGGCCGAACGCGCTCGCCGTCGGATACCGGATCCAGCGGACCGTCCGGGAGTCCGGGCTGCCCCTGCACGGGGTGCCGGGCGCGATGGCGGCGGTCTTCCAGTTCGTGTACGGGTACGGCACGATCGAGGGCCAGTTCGGCGCGCGCGCGGCGGCCGCGGGCATGTCGCAGGACGACTTCTACCGCGAGGGGCTCACGGCCTTCCGGGACGACCCGGAGTTCTCCCCGAAGATCGAGGACATGAAGGACATCCTCGACGAACGGGTCTCGCACGGCAGCGTCAGCGCCATCTGGGAGCGGGACTTCTCCTTCGCCCTGGACATCCTCGTCTCCGGCATCGAGGCGATGGTGACCCGCGAACGGGAACGCGAACGGAAACAGGAATGAGAACGGGAACGGAAACGGGAACGACGGAGCGGCGGGCCGTCCCCTGCCCGCCGCTCCGTACCGACCCGGCCGCGCCTCCGCTCGAAGCGCGCCCGGGAGCTTCTCGCCCGGCTTACCTGGCGTCCGCCGGGACCTTCTCGTCCACGACCGCCTTCTCCGCCGCCTTCACCGTGCCGCTCTTGAGGGCGACCTCCTTGATGAACAGCGTCACCACGAAGGCGAGCAGCGCGAAGGGCGCCGAGTAGAGGAAGACGTCCGCGACGCCGTGGCCGTACGCGTCCTCCATGACCGTGCGGATCGGGGCCGGCAGCTTGTCCATGTCGGGGATGCCGCCGCCCGTGCCGCCCTGGCCCATGGCGCCCGCGGCCTTCGGGCCGAGCTCAGTCAGGCCCTCCTTGACGTAGTCCGTGACCCGGTGGGCCATGACCGCGCCGAGCGCCGAGACGCCGATCGCACCGCCCAGGGAGCGGAAGAAGGTGACCACGGAGGAGGCCGCGCCGAGGTCGGCGGGGGCCACCTGGTTCTGGGTGCAGAGCACCAGGTTCTGCATCATCATGCCGAGGCCGAGGCCGAGGAGCGCCATGAAGAGCGCGATGTGCCAGTACTCCGTGTCGTAGCGGATCGTGCCGAGCAGGCCGAGGCCGCCGGCGGCCAGGGCGCCGCCGCTGACCAGCCACGCCTTCCAGCGGCCGGTCTTGGTGATGACCAGGCCGGAGACCGTCGAGGAGACGAAGAGGCCCGCGATCATCGGGATGGTGAGGACGCCGGACATCGTCGGCGACTCGTTGCGCGCCAGCTGGAAGTACTGGCTGAAGAAGACCGTGCCGGCGAACATCGCGACGCCCACGAAGAGCGAGGCGAGCGAGGCGAGGGTGATCGTGCGGTTGCGGAAGAGGCGGAGCGGGATGATCGGCTCGCTCGCCCTCGACTCGACCAGGACGAAGACCGCGCCGAGGGCGACGGAGCCGAGGACCATGACGGCCGTCTGCCAGGACATCCAGTCGTACTTGTCGCCCGCGAAGGTGACCCAGATGAGGAGCAGGGAGACGGCGGCGCTGATGAAGAGGGCGCCGGCCCAGTCGACCTTGACCTCGCGCTTCACGACGGGGAGCTTCAGGGTCTTCTGCAGGACGAGCAGCGCGATGATCGCGAAGGGCACGCCGACGTAGAAGCACCAGCGCCAGCCGAGCCAGTCGGTGTCGGTGATGACGCCGCCGAGCAGCGGGCCGCCGACGGTGGCGACGGCGAAGGTCGCGCCCAGGTAGCCGCTGTACCGGCCGCGCTCGCGCGGGGCGATCATGGCGGCCAGGATGATCTGGGAGAGGGCGGTCAGACCGCCGACGCCGATGCCCTGGACGACGCGGCAGGCGATGAGCATCCCGGTGCTCTGCGAGAGGCCGGCGACGATCGAGCCCGCGACGTAGATGACCAGGGCTATCTGGACGAGCAGCTTCTTGGAGAAGAGGTCCGCGAGCTTGCCCCAGAGCGGGGTGGTCGCGGTCATCGCCAGGAGGGCCGCGGTCACGACCCAGGTGTAGGCGGACTGGTTGCCGCCCAGGTCGGTGATGATCTGCGGCAGGGCGTTGGAGACGATCGTCGAGGACAGGATGGCGACGAACATGCCGAGCAGCAGCCCGGAGAGCGCCTCCATGATCTGCTTGTGCGTCATCGGGGCGCCGCCGGAGGCGAGGTCCCCCTCCTTGGCGCTCCCGCCGCGCACACCGGTCTCTGGTGTGGTGCTAGCCATGGACTTCCTTCGTTCTCAAGCGTGGTGGGCCCGGCAGTCCCCGAAGGAATCGCGGAGGCGGGCGAGCAGGGTGGTGAGCAGTTCGACGTCTTCGTCGGACCACTCCGCGAGGGTGCGGGCGAGCATGTCGGTCAGCCGTCGGTCGAGGACGGCGAGCATGGACTCGCCCGCCGGGGTCAGATGGAGGATCCGGGAGCGCCGGTCGGCGGGGTCGGGCAGGCGCTCGACCCATCCGCGGTCCACCGTGTGGGCCACGTGACGGCTGCTGACCGACACGTCGACGGCCATCAGCTCGGACACGCGGCCCATCCGCATGTCCCCGTGGTGGTTGAGGAGCGCGAGGACGATCGCGGATCCGCCGGGGCACTCGGCGGGCAGGGTCCGCGCGAGTCCGCGCTTCACCGCCCCGATGGCGCTCACCTGGCGGGCGAGGTTCTCGTACCGATTTCCTGTGTCCATCGCGTACTCCACCGCGTGCTCCACATATCTTGTTGCTTAGGGCAACCATAGAGATGGATGGTTGCTCCAGGCAAACTAAATCGGTCAAACGGCGCTAAAGAATCGGCAAAGCGGGACCCGGGGCGCCGGGCCGGGGGCCTCCTCGCGCCGGGCCGGGGGCCTCCTCGCGCCGGGCCGGGGGGCCGGGGCTTGGGACCCCCGGCCGACTTCGCTAGGGTCCTGGCCCATGGCACACAACCCCCAAGCACCGTACGGCCAGGGCCAGGGCCCCGAGGGCTCCTACGACCCCGCCGGAAGCACCCAGATGTTCCGCGCCTTCGTCGACGAGGGCGCCCCGCAGCGGCAGCAGCCGCAGGCCGTCGCCGCCTCCTCGGGCCCCCGGGTCGGCCTGATCGCGGGCGTGGTCGCGGCCGTCGTCGTCCTGGCGGCCGTCGCCTGGCTCGCGTTCTTCTGACCGCTCCGCACACCCAGGGTGGGCCGGCTCCGCACCGCGGGGACCGGCCCGCTTCTCTTTTTACGGGGGTACGGGCCCGGCTTTACGGGGGTACGGGCCCGGCGGGCTTTTATGGATAGCCGCGGGCTCTACGGGTTCACCCGGTCGCGGAATCCAGCGACGGGGCGAGCACCGCGAAGGCCTCCCCGATCAGCGCGTCCGGTTCCTCGGCGCCCCCGCCCTCGCTCCACCGGCGCAGGACGGCGTCGAAGGCGGTCAGCGCCATGCCCGCGGCGAGCCGGGGGTAGAGGTCGGTCCCGGGATCGCGCCCCAGGCGTACGGCCAGCTCCTCCGTCAGCTCCTCGCGCCACCGTGCCTGGTGCTCCAGGAAGCGGGCGAGCAGCGCGGGCGTCCGCAGGATCAGCCGGACCACCGGCAGCGCGCGCTCGGCGTGGTCCCCGCAGGTGGTCAGGGGTACGGAGACGGCGTGCCGCAGCGCCTCGGAGGGCCGCTCGGCGGCGGGCCGGGCGGCGAGTGCCGTGCGGATGTCGGCGCCCATTCCCGCCAGGAACTGGACGACCACGTCCTCCTTGGACGCGAAGTACCGGAAGAAGGTCCGCTTGGAGACCCCGGAGGCGGCCGCGATCTCGTCCACCGTGACCGCGTCGAAGCCCTTGAGCGCGAACAGCTGGAGGGACGCCTCGGTGAGCTCGGTCGCGACGAGCTGACGCTTGCGCTGGGCGAGGGTGAAGGGGCCGGCGGCGGGGCCGGTCTCAGTACTGCCGGGGCGGGTGCTCACTCCGGAATGGTAACGCGGTGCCTCGCATGACATCGAGGCGCATCCTTGACACTCAGTGACACGAGCGGCAACGTGTGTCGCATGACCAAGAAGCAGCGCTGGACCGCCGACCGCATTCCGGACCAGACCGGGCGGGTCGCCGTCGTCACCGGGGCCAACAGCGGCCTGGGCCTCGCCACCACCCGGGAGCTGGCCCGCCGGGGCGGGCGCGTGATCCTCGCCGTACGGGACGAGGGGAGGGGACACCGGGCCGCCGAGGGTCTGGTGGCCGAGGGGATCGCGCCGGACCTGCTCGACGTGCGCCCGCTCGACCTCGCCGACCTCGACTCGGTGCGGGACTTCGCCGGACGGGTGCGGGAGGAGCACTCCCGCCTGGACGTCCTCGTCAACAACGCGGGCGTGATGGCCCCGCCCCGCACGCTCAGCCCCCAGGGCCACGAGCTCCAGTTCGCCGTCAACCACCTCGGCCACTTCGCCCTCACGGGGCTGCTCCTGGACCTGCTGGCCGCCGGGCGGGATCCCCGGGTGGTCACCGTCAGCTCGGTCAACCACCGCCGGAAGGGCCTGGGCTTCGACGACCTGGACGGTGACCTGGACGGCGGGCGCGGCTACGCGCCCATGGCCTTCTACGACCGGTCGAAGTTCGCCAACGCCGTCTTCGGGCAGGAGCTGCACCGGCGCCTGACCGGGAGCGGCAGCCCGGTCCTGGGCGTCCTCGCCCACCCCGGCTACACCGCCACGGGCCTCCAGACCAAGGCGTCCGGCCCGGCCAAGGTGCTCTTCGGGTACCTCGGCAACCCGCTGCTCGCCCAGCGCCCGGAGCGCGGCGCGCTGCCCCAGCTCTACGCGGCGGCCGACCCGGAGGTGAAGGGCGGCGAGTTCATCGGCCCCGACGGCCCGGCCGAACTGCGCGGTGCCCCGACCCGGGTGCGGATCTCCGACGCGGCGGCCGACCCGGAGACGGGCCGCCGGCTGTGGGAGCTCTCGGAGCGCCTGACCGGGGTGCGCTTCCCGGTCGCCGCCGGATAGCGCGACAGGACGGCGAACGGCCCCCTCGTCGGCGTACCGCCGTCCGAAGGGGCCGGTTGAAGGGACCGTCAGGCGGCGCGGTCAGTCGGAGATGAGTCCGTCCCGCAGCTGGGCCAGGGTGCGGGTGAGCAGGCGCGAGACGTGCATCTGGGAGATGCCGACCTCCTCGCCGATCTGCGACTGCGTCATGTTCGCGAAGAAGCGCAGCATGATGATCTGCCGCTCGCGGGGCGGGAGTTTGGCGAGCAGCGGCTTGAGCGACTCGCGGTACTCGACGCCCTCCAGGGCGGTGTCCTCGTAGCCGAGGCGGTCCGCGAGGGAGCCCTCGCCGCCGTCGTCCTCGGGGGAGGGCGAGTCGAGCGAGGAGGCGGTGTACGCGTTGCCGACGGCGAGGCCGTCGACCACGTCCTCCTCCGACACCCCGAGCACGGCGGCGAGTTCGGGGACGGTGGGGGAGCGGTCGAGCTTCTGGGCGAGCTCGTCGCTGGCCTTGGTGAGGGCGAGGCGCAGTTCCTGGAGCCGGCGCGGGACCCGCACCGACCACGAGGTGTCGCGGAAGAAGCGCTTGATCTCGCCGACGACCGTCGGCATCGCGAACGTCGGGAACTCCACGCCCCGTTCGCAGTCGAAGCGGTCGATCGCCTTGATCAGGCCGATGGTGCCGACCTGGACGATGTCCTCCATGGGCTCGTTGCGGGAGCGGAAGCGGGCGGCCGCGTACCGGACGAGGGGGAGGTTGAGCTCGATGAGGGTGTCGCGGACGTAGGTCCGCTCCGGGCTGTCGGCGGCGGCGCCCTCCGCGTCCAGGGCGCGCAGCCGCAGGAAGAGGGAGCGGGAGAGGGTGCGGGTGTCGAGGGCGCCGGTCGTCACGACCATCGGCGGCGGGGCGGGCTCCGCGCTCTCGGGCGCCGTCGGCGCCGTCGTCTGCGTGGGCACGGGAACGACGGGAACGGGCGTGAGCGTGAGCACCTTGGAGCTGTCCAGTTCTGTGGACATGCCACCCCCTTGAGGTCGCGGACGGTCGCGGTGCCGCGACCATCTGAGGAACGCAGCCACCACCTGAATACCGGCGGCGGGGCTGCGGCAAACGCGGTTCCAGCAGAATGTCACATGTCGGCAACACGCTGTAGTGACTTGTCGACACAATGCCCGCGCATATCCGCAGGAAACAAGGGGTGTTAGGCATCTGGTGCGGTGCGGAACTACTCCGAACCGGTCTACCCGTTCCGGTTACGCTTCGATCCTGTTTGCGGATCTCAATCGTGCGAAGCTGCGTGCGAGGAGCCTTGACACGTGCATCTGGGAGACGCCGAGTTCCTGGCTGATCTGAGACTGGGTCAAGTTGCTGTAGTACCGCAGCATCAGGATCCGCTGCTCCCTTTCGGGCAGTTGTACGAGGAGGTGCCGGACCAGGTCCCGGTGCTCGACCCCGGCGAGGGCGGGGTCCTCGTAACCGAGCCGGTCGAGCAGTCCCGGCAGCCCGTCGCCCTCCTGCGCGGCCTCCAGGGAGGTGGCGTGGTACGAGCGTCCGGCCTCGATGCAGGCGAGCACCTCGTCCTCCCCGATCCGCAGCCGCTCGGCGATCTCGGCGGTGGTGGGGGAGCGCCCGTGAGCGGTCGTCAGGTCCTCGGTGGCGCCGTTGACCTGGACCCACAGCTCGTGCAGCCGACGGGGCACGTGCACGGTCCGCACGTTGTCCCGGAAGTAGCGTTTGATCTCGCCGACGACCGTCGGCATCGCGAACGTCGGGAACTGCACGCCCCGGTCGGGGTCGAAGCGGTCGATGGCGTTGATCAGGCCGATGGTGCCGACCTGGACGACGTCCTCCATGGGCTCGTTGCGGGAGCGGAAGCGGGCCGCCGCGTAGCGGACCAGCGGCAGGTTGGCTTCGATGAGGGCCCCGCGCACCCGGTCGTGCTCGGGGGTGCCCGGCTCCAGGCCCTTGAGCTGCCCGAAGAGGACCTGGGTGAGGGCGCGGGTGTCGGCGCCGCGCGTGCTCTGGGGACGCGGACGCGGGGTCTCCGGGCCGCCTGCCTCGTGCTGGGGCGGGACTTGAGGTGCTGCACTGGCCGGCACGTTCACGCCACCCCTTCGGCTGGTCCTGCTGGTCGACTGGTGTCAACTACGGTCAACTCATCCGTCAAAAGCGGTCATAGCATCACAAGACATGTCCACTGTGTGCAAGCACCCCATAACCACGTGTTGAGGGCGCGGAGGGTGGGAAAAGGGGGCCGGAAAGCCGCGAGGCCCCCCGCCTTCCCGGCGGGGGGCCTCGGTCGTGACCGGAGGTCAGAAGGCGTAATCGGCGATCACCCAGGTGGCGAACTCCCGCCACTGGGCGACACCCGCCTGGTGGGCCGGGTGCTCCAGATAGCGCTGGAGGGCGTCGGTGTCCTCGACGGCCGAATTGATGGCGAAGTCGTACGCGATCGGCCGGTCGGTGATGTTCCAGTCGCACTCCCAGAACCGCAGCTCCGGAATCTGCTCGCCGAGGGCCCGGAAGGCCTCGACGCCCTCGACGACGCGCGGCTCGTCACGGGCGACGCCGTCGTTGAGCTTGAACAGGACCAGATGGCGGATCACGGAGGGCTCCTAATTGATGAGTTCGGTCATGAACTCGCCGACACCCTGGGCGGCGCTGGAAATGCCCTCGAACCCTACCTGGACCAGATCCGCCGCCCTCGCCGGGGACGTGACGATCGTGTACAGCACAAAGACCACGACCGCGTACAGCGCGACCTTCTTCGCCTGCGCCATTTCCAGCCCTCCCCTGTTCCCCCGCCGTACGACCGCGCCACTCTAACCGAGCCCTTACGGACCAAGGGCCCGGAGAACGAGGACTTTTGCCGTCCGCCGGAAGGGTGCCGGGCGCGCAGTATGGATGTCGAGCCCCGGAGGATCTGGCAGGAATCCGAGGGGCTCCGGAACCGGCCCGCACTGCGGGGTCCGCGCCGCGAGGCTTCCCCCGACGGCGGCACGGACCTGGAGGACCGGTTCTCACCGGGGGGAGCGGCTTGTCCCCCCGATGCCGCTCCCCCCGACCAACGCCTTTCCCGTACGGAACGCCCCAGGGGTTCCGTACGGGTGCCGTACAACGCCGAAGGGCCCGACGCTGATGCGTCGGGCCCTTCGATCGAAGCGGTAGCGGAGGGATTTGAACCCTCGGTGAGTTTCCCCACACTCGCTTTCGAGGCGAGCTCCTTCGGCCGCTCGGACACGCTACCGAGAGAGAGCTTAGCCGAAACTGCCGCTGCGATGAAATCCGTATCCCGCCGCAGGTCGGAGAGGGGTCGGGGCGGGACCGCAGGGCACGTCGGCGGACGCGTCAGCGGGTGCGGAAGAAGGCCGTCAGCTGCCGGGCGCACTCCTCGCCGAGCACGCCGTGGATGACCTCGGGGCGGTGGTTGAGCCGCCGGTCCCGCACGAGGTCCCAGAGGGAGCCCGCCGCGCCCGCCTTCTCGTCCGGGGCCCCGAACACCACCCGCTCCACCCGCGACTGGACCAGGGCGCCCGCGCACATCACGCACGGCTCCAGGGTCACGACCAGCGTGCAGCCCGTCAGGCGCCACTCGCCGGTCACCGCGGCCGCCCGGCGCAGGGCGAGCACCTCGGCGTGCGCGGTGGGGTCGCCGGCCGCCTCCCGCTCGTTGTGCGCCCGCGCCAGGACCTTCCCGTCCGGGCCGAGGACGACCGCGCCGACCGGTACGTCACCGGCCGGCCCGGCCGCGTCCGCCTCGTCGAGGGCGAGCCGCATGGCGTCCCGCCAGGGATCCCGCAGGGGGTCCGGTACGGGATCCGGCAGGGGATCCCGTACGGGTCCGGTCGCCGGTTCCGTCGCGGGCCCGGTCGCGGGGTCCCGTACGGAGTCGATCGCGGGCCCGGTCGCGGAGTCCCCTACGGGATCGGTCGCAGGGTCGGGAAGAGGTGCCGCGGGGACCACTAGCGGACGGCCTCCAGGACCTCGCCCGCGCCCAGCGCGTCCGCGATCTCCGCGAGCGCGTCGGTCTCCAGGGCGAGCAGCTCGGCCGGCGGCAGACCGAGGTCCGCCAGGATCAGCCGGTCGCCCACCGGGGCGGCCGGGACGGCCTCGGCGGCCACGGAGCCCGCCTCGTCGTCCTCGTCCCCGTCGGCGCCGAGCGGCTCCCCGTCCTCGGTGCCGTCCAGGTCCAGCGACTCCAGCTCGTCGTCCAGGTCGTCCAGATCGTCACCGAGGATCTCCCGGGTGAGGATCTCCCCGTACGAGGAACGGGCGGCGGCCGCCCCGTCCGAGACGTAGATCCGGGGGTCCTCCTCCCCTTCGATCCGTACGATCCCGAACCACGCGTCCTCCTGCTCGACGAAGACGATCACCGTGTCGTCGTCCGAGGCGTCGCGGGCCAGATCGACCAGATCCGACAGGGTCTCCACGTCGTCGAGCTCCGTGTCGCTCGCTTCCCACCCGTCTTCGGTGCGCGCGAGCAGTGCGGCGAAGTACACCTGACTCTCTCCCACTGATCAGAGGTGTGACGTTCCGAGGGCGCGGTCCTGAGCCCCGCCCCTCGGCATCGTGACAGAAACGGCGCCCGCAGGAGAGGTCTTCGGCTCTTGCGTCGTGCATCAGTCTGAACGTCCCCGCTATCGGGCGGGCGCGCGACCCCGGCGCACTCGGGGGGCGCGCGGTCGGCCATGGCCGGTCTCCGCTGGTCCGGACCCGTTTCCGCCGGTCACACGGGTCCGGCGGGACACACGCACCCCACTGGCCTCACCGGCGCGGCCCCCGAGCCCCCACCGGCAGAGGACCCGTGTCCCACCGGCGGACGACCCGTGTCCCGTCGGCCGAGGCCCCGTGCCTCACCACCGGAAGGTCCGCATCCGCATCGCCTGCCGCATCCGGGCCGCCCGGGCCCGCCGGGGCTGCACGCGCTCGCGCAGCGCCTTCGCCTCGTGCAGCTCGCGGAGGAACTGGGCGCGGCGCCTGCGGCGCTCCGCGTCGGTCTCCGTCGCCGGCCGCCGGGCCGCCCTCTCGGCGCGCCCCTCGACCGGTCCTTCCAGGTCGGACATCTGCCACACCACCCCATCGCCGGGTCCGTGTGCCCCCACCTTCCCCCAGTGGCGCGGATCGACGCCAGTGCGGGGCGGGCTACTGTTGAGTCATGCGTCTCCACGTCGTCGACCACCCCCTGGTCGCCCACAAGCTCACCACCCTGCGCGACAAGCGCACGGACTCCGCGACCTTCCGCCGTCTCGCCGACGAGCTGGTCACCCTGCTCGCCTACGAGGCCACCCGGGACGTGCGGACCGAGCAGGTCGACATCGAGACCCCGGTCACGAAGACGACCGGCGTGAAGCTGTCGTACCCGCGTCCGCTGGTGGTCCCGATCCTGCGCGCCGGCCTCGGAATGCTCGACGGCATGGTCCGGCTGCTCCCGACCGCCGAGGTCGGCTTCCTGGGCATGATCCGCAACGAGGAGACGCTGGAGGCGTCGACCTACGCCACGCGGATGCCGGAGGACCTCTCGGGCCGCCAGGTGTACGTCCTGGACCCGATGCTGGCGACCGGCGGCACGCTGGTCGCGGCGATCCAGGAGCTGATCAAGCGCGGCGCGGACGACGTGACCGCGGTCGTGCTCCTCGCCGCCCCGGAGGGCGTCGAGGTCATGGAGCGCGAGCTCGCGGGCACCCCCGTCACCGTCGTGACGGCCTCGGTCGACGAGCGGCTCAACGAGAACGGCTACATCGTCCCGGGCCTGGGCGACGCGGGCGACCGCATGTACGGCTCGGCCGAGTAGGCCGTCAGCACTTCCCGGTCGGAGCGGGCGCGGGCTTGGTCAGGGCGACCAGGGCCGCGTCCGCCGTCGTTTTCGGGGACAGGTTCTTGAAGGCGGTCCCGATGATCAGGTCCACGTCCGCCGTGGCCCGGGTGTCCGTCTTGGTCGTGGCGCCCGCGAGCTGGGTGCCGAGGACCGGGAAGGCGCCCTTGGTGGCGGCGGGCGCGCCGAGGAACAGTCCGGCGCCCGGGACCTTCTTGTCGTAGGCGGCGGGCGCGTTCCCGACCTTGCCGACCTTGAAGCCGCGCTTCTTGAGCTCGTCGGCCGTCGTCTTGGCGAGCCCGCTGCGCGGGGTCGCGTTGTAGACGTTGACCGTGATCTGCGCGGGCTTGGGCAGGGCGGCAGCGGCTGCGGCGGTCGGGGTGGGGGCGGGCTTGCAGTCGGCCTGCTTCCCGGCCGCCGCCTTCGTGCCCGTGTCGCCGGAGAACACGTCGACGAGCTGTAGCGTGCCCCAGCCGGCCGCGCCGAGCACGACCACGGCGGCGGTGGCCGCGAGGACGATCCTGCGCCTGCGGTGGGGGCGGCGCATACGCGGGTAGACATCCCCCGTGATGCGGTACTTTCCACCCATGCCGGGGGGAGTGAGCATGCTCATGAACGCAGCGTAATGCCGCCCGTCGGCGATGCCTACTTGATGATCATGTGATCGCGTCCGGATGGGGTGGAACTGACCCCGAAAGGGTCAGCGGCCGTGCCCTCCGGGCCGGTCGTCAGTCCAGTTCGAGGACGCGGGCGTGCAGCACCTGCCGCTGCTGGAGCGCCGCGCGGACGGCCCGGTGGAGTCCGTCCTCGAGGTAGAGGTCGCCCTGCCACTTCACGACGTGCGCGAAGAGGTCGCCGTAGAAGGTGGAGTCCTCCGCGAGCAGGGTCTCCAGGTCCAGCTGGCCCTTGGTGGTGACCAGCTGGTCGAGGCGGACCGGGCGCGGGGCGACGTCCGCCCACTGCCGGGTGCTTTCCCGGCCGTGGTCGGGATACGGCTTTCCGTTTCCGATGCGCTTGAAGATCACACGGAAAGCCTACCGGGCGAGCGGCCACCGGCGCAGCCACGCGCACCCGACGGGATGCCGGGACGAACCCGGACGAACCGGGACCGGGGCGCCGTCCGGCGTCCGGGCGGGCCGCCGGGGGCCGGGCGCACGGGGCCCGGAGCGGCCCGGGACGGCCCCGTACGACCCCGCACCCGGTCCGGAGCCCCGCTCCGGGACGGACACCTTCACCCGTACGCGCCGATCCGCCCCACCGACCGCCGACCGCCGACCGCCGCGCGACGCCCGCACCGCCGGTCCGCCGGAAACGGAGCGAGGGCTCCCCGCCGGAAGCGGGGAGCCCTCGCCTGCTGTCCGTCCGTGGGGATTACTCGGTGACCTCGTGGTGGTCGTCGTGCAGGCCGCCGCCGCTGCCCGCGTCGCCGGTGGTCGGGACGGAGACGACCGGCTTGCGGAGCGAGGAGATGTCGTGGGCGTAGGTGCCCACGGCGTTGGCGATGACGTCGATGTTGACGTCGAACGCCTTCAAGTTGATGTTGCTGAGGTTGTCGCCCTTGGCGTGGTAGTTCACGTCGTACGCGACGCCCGCCTGGCCGCCGAACTTGGCCGCCTGGGCGGCGGTCTTGATGCCCTCGGCGCCGGTGAAGGTGCCGCCGGAGGGGATGCCGACCTCGATGAACGGGCCGTAGTCGGAGCGGCCGGTGAAGTCGGTGCCCTCGTGCGGGTGGCCGTTCTTGTCGAGGAACTCGTTGATGTCGCGCTCCAGCTGCGCCGAGCCCTCGGGGCCCGCGCCGGCGCCGACGCCGTCCGAGTCGTCGCCGTCGTAGACGAACAGGCCGTAGTTCGGCGAGGCGATCATGTCGAAGTTCAGGTAGAGCTTGATCTCCTTCTTGTCGAGCGCCGTGAGGTTCTGCACGTAGTGCTCGGAGCCGAGGAGGCCGTTCTCCTCCGCCGACCACCAGGCGAAGCGGACCTTGTTGCGGACCTTGTCCTTCGACTCGGCCAGCTTCAGGGCGGCCTGGAGGAGGCCGGCCGAGCCGGAGCCGTTGTCGTTGATGCCGGGGCCGGCGGTGACGGAGTCGAGGTGGGAGCCGAGCACCACGGTGTTGGCGGCGTTGCCGGCCTTGGTCTCCGCGATGACGTTGTTGGTGGAACGTATCTGCTGGAGCTGGCGGATCTCCAGGGAGAGGGTGACCGGGCCCTTGGCGAGGTCGGCGGCGAGCGCCGTGCCCTCGGCCAGGGTGATGCCGCCGGTGGGGATCTTGCCGGAGGCCGCGTCCCCGAGGGTGCCGGAGAGGACGCCCTCGGCGTTGTTGTAGATGACGGCGGCGACGGCACCGGCCGCGGCGGCGTTCTGCTGCTTCACCGCGAAGGCGCAGCCGCCGCGCTTGATGAGCGCGATCTTGCCGGTGAAGGCGCCGGCGGCGAAGTCGCCCGGCTCGCAGCCGCTGGTGGCGTCGGCGTCGACGGGCGCGGCCACCAGCTCGGCCTTCACACCGCCGACCGGGGTGGACTTGGTGTACGTCATGGCCTTGATGTCGAACGCGCGGGGCGCGGGGGTGACGACGGAGGCCTTCTCGGCGAGCGTCTCCGTGTACTCGAAGTCGAACTTCTGGTACCAGACGTTGTATCCGGCCTTCTTGAGCTGCGTGTACACGTACGCGGCCGAGGCGTCGTGCCCGAGCGAACCGGCCGCGCGGTGGCCGCCGGCCGAGTCGGCTATCGCCTGGAACTTCTGCAGGTGCTTGTAGGCGTCCTTGGCAGTGGTGTCGCGGACCAGCTTCTTCGCCAGCTTGGCGGCATCACGGGCGGGTGCGGCCGTGGGGTCCTGTCCCGCGGTGGCGGGGGATGAGAGGACCAGCGGGGCGGCGAGAGCGGCGGCGGCGAGGATGGCCGCGGCCCGGCGCTGGGATGCGTTCACAGAAGTCCTTCCCGGTACGGACGAGGTTGAGGGGAAGTTAGCGATCTCGGGGGCGTTCTGTGAACAGATTCGCCACAATTCCTGCCGGGTCGAACAGGATTGAAATCTGGAATTCTCAATTCCCTTACCGATGGGCAGGTTTCGCGGCTTTTGCGGAGTCAGGTCCGCGCGAAGCGGTCGAGGGCCTCGAGGACCAGCCGGCCGGTCTCCTCGCCGCCCAGGTGCCCGGCGCGTTCGACCACGTGCAGCTCGGCATCCGGCCGGGCGCGGGCCGGCTCCCAGGCGGTGGCGAGCGGCCCGCCCAGGTCGAGCCGGCCGTGGACCAGGACGCCGGGGATGCCCGCGAGCCGGTGCGCGTCGCGGATCAGGGCGCCCTCCTCCAGCCAGGCGCCGTGCGCGAAGTAGTGCGAGCAGATCCGGACGAAGCCGAGCCGGGCGTCGTCGACGCGGTCGGTGTACGGGGTGCCCATGCCCTCCGCCGAGAGGACGGCGTCCTCCCAGGCGCACCAGTCGGCCGCGGCCTTCTCCCGTACGGTCCGTTCGGGGTGGTCCAGCAGGGCGGCGTACGCCTTGACCAGCCCTTCCGCCCCGGTCTCCGGGCCGGCCCCGGCGCCCTCCCGGAAGCGCTCGTGGGCCTCGGGGAAGAAGCGTCCGGCGCCCTCGTACAGCCAGGCGGTCTCGGAGCGGCGGGTGGTGGTGACGGCGGCGATCACGATCTCCGTGACGCGCTCGGGGTGGGCCTCCGCGTACGCCAGGATCAGCGTGGAGCCCCAGGAGCCGCCGTGGAGAAGCCACTTGTCGATTCCGAGGTGCTCGCGCAGCCGCGCTGGTCGAAGAGGACGACCCGGTACGCCTCCGGGTCGAAGAGGCGCCGGGAGCGCGGGGAGGAGCCGGAGCCCGGCCCGCCGTGGACGACGAGCGCGGGCTTGCCCTCCGGGTTGCCGGAGACCTCCCAGTGGACGCGGTTGCCGTCGCCCACGTCGAGCAGGCCCTGGTCGTACGGTGCGGTCTCCGGGTGCATCCGGCCGACCCTACCGACCCCTCACCCGCACCGACGGGTCCTCGCACCACTCCAGGACCGAGGGCCAGTCCCCGTACCCGCTGTCGGGGTTGAGGTGCGCGCCGCCCGGCACGTGGTCGAGGTCGAGGCCGAGCGGGCGGCCGTAGTGGAGGTCGGCGCCCTCGGGGCAGTACGGGTCGCCGTCCCCGTACACGAGCCGTGCCTGCGGGCCGGTCTCCGTGAGGTCGAGGCCGTCGGCGAAGGCGGCGATCTCGGGGATCGAGGCGGTCACCGGCGGCGAGGGCGGGGCGACGAGCAGCACCCGGTCGGCGTCCGGCCCGCGGGCCCCGGCCCGCAGCCACAGCAGGACGGACAGGCTGTGCGCGAGGACCACGAACTCGCCCCGGGCGGGCCGCCGGCCGTGCTCCTCCAGGGCATCGAGCCACTCTGCGAGCACGGGCGCGTCCGGCGAGGGCAGCTGCGGGTAGCGGACCTCGTGCCCGCGCTCCCGCAGCCGCCCGGCGAGCCAGTGCTGCCAGTGGCCGGGCGGCCGGTGGTTCTGGAAGCCGTGCAGGATCAGGAAGGTCTTGGGCCCGGGGCCCGCCCCCGCTTCGGTCTCGGTCTCGATCTCGGTCGTCATGGCGGGATCGTGCGGCCCCGGGGGTCCGCCGGTCCAGCCGGGTTCCAGGGTGTGGACGGGGCGGGCCGTCGGCCGTCCTGTCGCGGGCGGGCCGTCAGGAGCCCTGCCGCAGGGTGAGGAGTTCCCGTACGCCCGCCTTGAGGCGCTCGCCCGAGAGCTCCTGCTCGACGGCCAGGTGGTGCATGACGTCGGGGGAGAAGGGCGCGAGCAGCAGGTGTGCGAGGAGCGCGCCGTCCGACCCCGGCCTGAGCTGCCCGATCAGCAGGGCGACGTGGGTGTGCATCACCCGGTACGCGCCGCTGTGGTAGCGGGCGCGGGGCGCGGCGGAGTGCGCGGCGAGCAGGATCTCGCGCTGCTCGGCGACCCGGTCGACGAGGGCGTCGAGGAAGGCGTCGAGCCGCTCGGCGGTCGGGGCGCCGGGCCCGAGCGGCGGCGGGCCGCTCATGTACGCCTCCTGGAACTGGCGCTCGCGGTCGTCGAGGAGCGCCCACAGGAGCTGGGAGACGTCGCCGAAGCGGCGGTAGACGGTGCCGACGCCGATGCCGCTGGCGTGGGCGACCTGGTTCATGGTGACGGCGTCGGGGCCCTGCTCGGCGACGATCCGGGCGGCGGCGTCGAGGATCCTGCGCCGGTTGCGGGCCGCGTCGGCGCGCTCGGGGGCGGGGGCGTCGAGGGTGGGGAGCAGGCCGAACGCGGGCGCCGCCGCCCGCTCCCCGGCCCGCGGGTTCTCGGTGCTCATCTCTGCGGCTCCTGCCCTCGGTCCCTGTCCCCCGGATCGAGCATACCTGCCCCCTCTTGCGAAGCGGATAGTGATCCGTTTAACTTCGACGCAAGGAACCGGATAGGAATCCATTTCTATGGGTCGATCCGGTCCCGATCGAGCAGACGTCGAGAAGACACCGAGGAGAGTCCGTCATGTCCGTCAAGGTCGCCGTCATCCACTACTCCGCCACCGGCACCGTCCACCGCCTCGCCCAAGCCCTCGCCGAGGGCGCGGAGAAGGCGGGCGCCGAGGTGCGCCTGCGCCGGGTGCCCGAGCTCGCCCCGGACGCCGCGATCGACGCGAACCCGGCCTGGCGCGCCCACGTGGACGCCACCCGCGACGTGGAGGTCGCCACCCTGGACGACCTGGAGTGGGCGGACGCGTACGCCCTCGGCACCCCGACCCGCTTCGGGAACGTGGCCGCGCAGCTCAAGCAGTACGTCGACACGACGGGCGGCCTGTGGCAGCGGGGCGTCATGGCGGACAAGCCCGCGACCGCCTTCACCAGCGCCCACAACGTCCACGGCGGCAACGAGTCGACGCTGCTCGCGCTCTACAACACCTTCCACCACTGGGGCTCGGTGATCGTCTCGCCCGGCTTCACGGACCCGTCCGTGTACGCGGCGGGCGGCAACCCCTACGGGACGGCCCACCCCGGCGCCCACGGGGCCCCCGACGAGAACGTCCTCGCCGCCGCCCGCTACCAGGGCGAACGCCTCACGAGGATCGCGAAGCGCCTGAAGGGCCTCGCGGACGCCTGAGACCCCTCAGGGATCAGGCCAGGGACAGGAAGAGCTTCTCCAGCCGGGCCCGCATGGCGTCGCGGTCCTCGCCGTCCTTGCGACCGCCCTCGATGTCGGTCAGGCACTGCTGGAGACCGGTCGCGATGATCGCGAAGCCGGCCCGGTCGAGGGCGCGCGAGGCGGCGGCGAGCTGGGTCACGACCTCCTCGCAGTCCCGGCCCTCCTCGATCATCCGGATCACCCCGGAGATCTGCCCCTGCGCCCGGCGCAGCCGGTTCAGCACGGCCTTGAGCTCCGCGCCCGCGAGATCGAGTTCCACGACGTCTCCTCCACAGATACCCCGGGGGGTGGTTCGCTCCCCGGCACGGGGCTCCGTCCTCGTCCAAGGATGACACCTGGAGCAACACGCCGACGGCCGCCGCCCACGGGCCCGGCCGCCCTCAGCCGGTCCGGGGGCCACCGCCCTCAGCCGGTCCCGGAGCCGGTGGTCAGTCCTGGCCCGGCCCGGTCTCGTCCACCGGTCGGATGACCACCGGGTGGACCGGGGAACCGGCCGGGACCGGGCAGCGGGCCACCCGGGCGGCGATCTCGGTCACGCGCTCCAGGGAGGCGCACTCCAGGAGCCAGTAGCCGGCGACGACCTCCTCGGTCGCCGTGTACGGATCGTCGGTGACGACCGGGTTCCCGGCGTCGTCCACCGTCACGAAGCGGGTCGTGGACGGGGCGGCGAGGCCCTGGGCGTCGAGGAGTTCGCCGTTCGCGGCGAGTTCCTCGTTGACCGCGTTCATGTGGGCGAACATCGCCCGGATCCCCGCCTCGTCCCAGGCGGGGCTGCCGGCGGAGCCGCGGCCCGTCATCGCCTCGTAGTCGGCCTGCGACCCCTGGACCGTCACCAGGTACTTCACGACGCCCTCCTCGTTCGGCACGCGTTGTCCCCCGCAGCACAGCCGGAGCCGGGCCGCCGGTCCCGACACCGCGCGGGAACGGAGCCGAAAAACGGGAGAAATCACCCGGCCGCTTCATGATGCAGACGTGAACGCATTCACCTTCTCCGCCGCCTTCATCACCTTCTTCTCCGTCGTCGGCCCGCCGAAGGTGCTCCTCTCCTTCGCCGGCCTCGCCCAGATCCACCCCGCCCGCCAGCTGAGGACCATCGCCCTCATCTCCTCGGCCGCGGCCGTCCTCGTCGGCGTCCTCACCGGCATCACGGCCCCCTGGTTGCTCGACCTCTTCCACATCAGCACCCCCGCCCTCCAGCTCGCGGGCGGCCTCATCTTCTTCCTCTACGCCGTCGGCCTCGTCCTCGGGATGCACCTCGGCTCCGACGGCCCCCACCAGGACGCCCCGGACCTGGTCAGCGGGGTGCGCGAGCTGCTGATGCCGTACGTGGTGAGTCCGCTCGCCCTGACGGCGGTGCTCATCGAGGCGGCCGCCCGCTCCGGCTTCAGCTGGCGCTCGACGGTCGTCGGGGCGTACGTGGCGGTCATCGCCCTCGACCTGGTCTGCGTCCTGCTCCTCACCCGGGTCCTGCTCCACACCCACCACGCCACGATCGAGCTCCTCGGCCGCCTCCTGGGCCTCCTGCTCGCCGCCGTCGGCGTCGACCTGGTCCTCGACGGCCTCTCCGACCTGGGCGTACCGGGCCTGGACGCCCGGCACTAGGGCCCGTCCTACGAATCACGGCCGGCCGGGCCCGCCTAGGGGTCGAGGAGTTGGTCGGCGACGGAGGTGCGGGCGTAGAGGACGGAGCGTCCGCTGCGGTGGGCGGTGACGAGCCCGGCGTTCCGCAGGGCGATGAGGTGCTGGGAGACCCCGGCGGCGGAGAGCCCGGAGTGCGTGGCGAGCTGGGTGGTGGAGGCCGGGGTGTCGAGCGCGGCGAGGAGCAGGGTCCGGGACCGGCCGAGGACGGCGGCGACCGCGTCCGTGGCGGCGGTGGTACGGGACTCCCACACGGTCCCGAAGCCGCGCGCCGGATAGGCGAGTTGGGGCGGGTCGGGGTGGACGGAGCGGGTGAGGATCCGGGGCCAGGCGAAGACGGAGGGCACGAGCAGCAGCCCGGAGCCGACCTGGTCGCGGGCGAGCGCGCAGTGCCGCCGTACGAGGCGCAGGGTGCCGTCGTCCCACCGTACGGTCTCGTGGAGTTCGCTCAGGACCCGGGCCGAACCGTGCTCGGCGACCTGCCGGGCCCGGTGGAAGACGTCGGCCTCCAGGACCTTCTGGATGCGGGCCCAGTAGGGGGCGAGGGCGAGTTCCCAGTAGGTCTCGATCTCGTCGGCGACCTTCGGCAGGACGGCCTCGGGATCGTCGTGCAGGGACTGGAGGATCCCTCCGCCCCCGCCCTCCACGGCCAGCTTCCGCAGGTCCTCGCGGACCTGCCCGGCGGGGGTGCGGCGGACGGCGTCGAGCTCGGCGCCGAGGGCGGGGAACGGCCCGGCGGGGGTGGGGTTGAGGAAGTCCGCGAGGAATCCCTGGGCGGGGACGAGCGCGGCGAGCCGTCCGCGGTCGAGCCCGGCGCGGACGATCCGGGGCCGGACCTGCGCGGCCCAGCGCTGGTGCGGCGCGGAGTCGGACCGCTGGGCGAGGACCCGGAAGCTGGTCACGACCTCCCACAGGGGGGAGACGGCGAAGCGGGTCTGGGCGAGGTCGGCGGCGGAGAAACTGAGCTCGGCTTCCATGCGTACCGCACCCCCGGAACGTTGAGGCGGCGACCGGACGGCCACCGATGGATTCGGTCCCACCTTAATCAATGGAGCGCGCACGGGCGGAGGGAGCAACCTCCCTCCATGCCCTCCTCCTTCCGGGACCTCCCGCCCGTCGTCTGGACCCTCTTCGCCGGCACGATCGTCAACCGGCTCGGCTACCTCGTCACCCCGTTCCTGGTCTTCTTCCTCGCCTCGCGGGGAGTGACCGGCCCCGACACCTCGTACGTCCTCGGCGCCCTGGGCGCGGGCCACCTCCTCGGCCCCGCGGTCGGCGGCGTCCTCGCCGACCGCGTCGGCCGCCGGCCCACCATGCTCATCGGCCTGACCGGCACGGCGGCGGCGCAGGGGGCGCTCTTCCTCGCGCCCGGCGTCTGGACGATGGCGGCGGCCGCGCTGCTGATCAGCGCGGCGGGCAGCACCGTCTCGCCGGCCGCGTACGCGCTCCTCGCGGACGCGGTCGACGGCGGACGGCGCCGGCGCGCGTACGCCCTCTTCGGCTGGGGAGTGAACATCGGGACGGCGGTCGGGGGAGTCCTGGGCGGCTACCTGGCGGTCCACGGCTACTGGCTCCTCTTCGTGGTGGACGCGGGCGCGATGCTCCTGTACGCCCTGGTGGTGACGGTCCGCGTGAAGGAGCCGGAGCGCCCGGCGGGGGGCGAACGGGCGGAGAAGGGAATCGGCTACGGCGTGGTCCTGAAGGACCGCCTGGCCCTCCTCACCCTCCCCCTCCTCGGCATCCAGCTCTTCGTGTACTCGCTGACCGAGGTGGCCCTGCCGCTCGCGATCCACGACAGCGGACTCTCCCCGGCGGTGTACGGGGCGATGGCGGCGGTGAACGCGGTCCTGGTGGTGGCGCTCCAGCCGTACGCGACCGCCCGGCTGGCGCGGCTGCCGCGGCTGGCGGTGCAGAGCGCGGGCGGCGCGCTGATCGCGGTGGGCGTGGCGCTCACCGGGCTCGCGGACGGGGTCGTCGGCTACACGGTGTCGGTCGTGGTCTGGTCGCTCGGCGAGGTGGTGGTGGCCGGCATCGCGGCGAGCGTCGTCGCCGACCTGGCACCGGCCCACGCCCGCGGCCGCTACCAGGGCGCCTTCGGCTGGACCTGGGGCGTGGCCCGCTTCGCGGCCCTGACCCTGGGCGTCGCCGCCTATACGACCCTGGGCCCGGCGGTGCTGTGGTGGACGGCCCTGGCGGCGGGCACGGCCGCCGCGGCGGCGACCCTGGCCCTGAGGACGAGGATCGAACGCCGCACGGCCCACACGCTGGCGGCCTGAACCCCCGTCTACTTCCCTCCACCCGCCCGGACATGGGCCACGAGCGCGTTCGCGTGCCCGTGGCCGAGCCCGTGCTCGGCCTTCAGCCAGGAGACCAGCTCCATGTGCTTGTCGAGCGGCGAGGAACGCACGATCTCCAGCCACTCACCGATCGGCCGCCCGTACTTCTTCTCGATGGAGGGGAAGTAACTGGCGGGACCCTTGACGACGTTCTCGGCCACGGCGATCTCCTGGGGTGAGGCGGACGGTCATTACTAGGACCCCCACCCCACCCCAAACTCATCGCTCCTCCCGGAACCAATCCCGATCAATCCCGCCGGATGTGCTCGGGATCGATGTGCCGCCGGACCATGGGCACGGAGGCGAGCGCGGCCGCGAGCACAACGCCCAGCGCACAGGCGAACAGCAGGGGCAGCCCCTCCCAGTCCCAGTGCACCGCCCCACCCCCGGTGATCAGATAACTGGACTCGGCAAGCCACCCGGCCACGATCGCCGCCCCCAGCCCCACCACCAACGGCAACACCACCTGCACCACCTGCACCACCCGCAACGTCCCGGCCCCCGCCCCCAGCAACGCCAACGCGGTCACCTGCCCCCGCCGCTCCATGGCCCGATCAGCCACGGACACGACGAACGCGGCCACCCCGATCACCAGCCCCAGCACCATCCCGACGACGAGCAGACTCCGAATCACGGTCAACTGCGCGAGCGAATCGATCACGATGCCCACGGGCTCCACGGAGGCGGTGGGGGCGATGGCGCCGATGCCGTCTAGGACGGAGCGGATGGTGGCGGGGTCGGCGTCACTGAGGAGGGTGAGGACACCGTCCGCGTCTGCCAGGTCGGAGGAAAGAAGCGAAGGGGGTACGAGCAGGGTGCCCGATTCGAAGACGGACAGGTCCCAAGGACGCACATCGATTCGCTCGTGGGGCACGGTGAACGTGATCTTCCGACCGTCCTTCAGTGCGAAGGGATACCGCTCTCCGGCCTTCGGGTCGTATTCGTATGTGGTGCGGTCGTCCCGCAGCTGCATGACCTTGCCGTCCACACAACCCGTTGCCCGCTCTGTATAAGCGGCAAGCTGCGCGCAGGTACCGACCACCAGGTCGGCGTGTCCCACATCGCTTCCGTCCAGTGGTTGCCAGGAGCTGTACGAAACGGTCGACGCCTGCACACCGGGTACCTCGGCCACCGCCTTCCGCTGCGCCGGCGAGATCTCGTTCAGGCGGATGTTGTACTCCTGAAGAGGAGCTGTACGCCGACTGACCTGATCCAGTTCGACGAGCACCCCCTGCGTGAGCGAAGCCCCGAAGACCAGCAGCACGAGACCGGTGACCACTCGCAGCGACGCTCCTGGGTCCACTTCCATCCGCCGCATCGCCAATGCCACCGGCAGTGACTTCGCCGCTCCCGCCAACCGCTGTGCCAGCCACGCCGTGATCGGTGCCAGTCCGAAGACGAGCCCGGCGCCGGTCACCAACACGGCGCTGGGAATCAACATGGTGGTGGACGAGCCCCCCGACGGATCTCGTCCCATCACACTGAGCACGCAGTACCCGCTGATCACGCCGAGCCCGGGAACCAACAGCAAAGCCCCGTACTTCCTCGGTGGCTTCCGCTCCGTGGTCTGCCGCACGCTGATCGGCGACATGGCGGCCTGCCGCGCACTGAACAGCCCTACGATCCAGGCAAGCGTCGGGCACCCCACCAGACACACGGCCACGGTCAACAAGTCCGGACGCCCATCTGCCGGATACCAATGCAGTCCGGGCAACCCGATCAGGGCCATCACCTCGTTGAGCCCGAGGTAGCCGACGAGCCCGACCACAGCCCCCAAGAAAGCGGCGGCCACACTCTCCCCGGCATTTACACGCAGCGTGTCTTTCACGCTGAGTCCGACAAGCCGGAGAGCGGCGAGACGACGTGCGCGGGATTCCCCGGAGAGCCGTGCGCAGACGGAGAGAAAGATGACCAGGGGCAATAGCACGATGCACCCGAGGACGAACCGGAGGATACCCAGAGTCGAGGGGTCGACGACCGGTTGCCATGTCCGTCCGGTGCCGAAGCTGCCGAGTGTCTCTGCTTCGGGCAGTTCGGCTGGGGTGGTGCCGATGTAGGCATACAGATCGTCGGAGCCGCCCAGTCCCTCTGGTGCGATAGTGCCGGTTACCCGCCCAGGGACAAGACCGGCTGCCTTTGGATTGGCCGCCAGAACCTCACCCAATTTCGGCGAAACGATCGCTTCACCGGGACCAGGAAGCTTGTTGATACCCGGTGGCACCGGTGCCAGGCCGGGGGCGGTGTGAGCGATGAAGACGCGGTGGAGCAGTTGTGGACCGTATGGGTCCCGAAACTCGCGGTAGACGACATTGCTTGCGCCTGGGCGCGGTTCTCGGGCGGCAGCGCGAGCATCATGAGCGGCGAGGATCGACGGGATGGTCAGCACAGCGGCAAGACAAGCCACCCCAAGCGCCGACCCCAACGACATCAACAGAAAACGAACCCGCCCCCTGCGCCCACTACCCCACAGCAGGCGCATCCCGAGGAGGAACGGGTTCACACCGCCACCCGCTGTGCCAGAACACCATCCGTCATCGTGTACTGCGTATCGGCCTTCGCGGCGACATCGGCATCATGAGTCACGATGACCACCGCGGTCTTCTGCCTCCGCGCCAGCTGAAGGAACTCATCGAGCACGGCCGCCGCATTGGCACTGTCGAGCGCCCCGGTCGGCTCATCCGCGAACACCACGTCCGGCCGGTGGACCAAGGCCCGGGCGACCGCCACCCGCTGACTCTGTCCACCCGACAGCTTCGAGGTCCTGCGCCGCGCCAGATCGCTCATCCCGAGCCGCTTCAGCACTTGGCCGGCCATGGCGTGGGCGTGGTCCTTGCTGATCCCGGCGAGCCGGAGAGGGAGCGCGGCGTTCTCCTCGACGGTCAGCTCCGGCAGTAACTCCCCGTACTGGAAGACGAAGCCCAACCGTGTACGCCGCAGCGCGCTGAGTTCCCCGTCGGGCAGGCAGGACAACCGCTCCCCGTCGAAGGTCACCGCCCCGTTGGTGGGCGGCAGGACGCCGGCGAGGCAGTACAGCAGGGACGACTTGCCCGACCCGCTGCTGCCCATGATGGCGGCCACTTCGCCGCGCTTGAGTGTGAAGTCGACACCGATGACAGCCTGCTCGGTGCCGTAGAAGAGGTCCACGCCTTCAGCGCGGAGGATGACGTCCATCTGGTGTGCTTTCTGAAGAGCGGGGGCCGCCCTTCGGCGGCGCCCCAAACGGTCGATTACCTCCGCGTGAACAGCCGCTCGGTCGAGCAGCTGTCCGGCCGGAAAGAGCCGCGATCAAGGCACACCTGCAGTCGGACTTCCTTGGTCTTCAAAACCGCGCCGTCGTAAAAGACCTTGTCGACCTTGATGCTCTTCCTCTGCACGCCTGTGATCTGGCGCCATGAGTAGCCCTCCACCTTGTAGCGGAGATAGCTGTTGTGGCCGTCCCGGGGGGCTTCATCACGCAGCGCTCCCTTGACGTGAAGTCCGCTCGGAGCCTTGCTTGTGGATTGCCACTGGTACGTACCGATGAGCGCAGCTCCTGGTGTCCTCAGGACCAACTTGCTCTCCGGTGCGGCCATCGCTGCTCCCATCCCTCCGAAGAACAACCCTGCGGTCACCACCGCTGCAGCCAACTTCCTCATTGATAACCCCTGTTGAGTCGCGTGCCGACTGGTCATCACAGAACGTATCTGCATCACTACGTTCCGAATGTCGCAGGAACGTCCCTCCCTGCCCACGACCCTCTGATCCAGTGAACGAAACGCCTCTGGCTGTTCCTACCTCGCGGGAGTGATTCGGTGGGGTGCTTGCGTGGAGGGGGTGGCCCGGTCCTCAGGCGCCCCTTCGGTGCGGCCTATCACCGCCGTCAATCGATCGCCCCAGCCGCAGCCCGCATACCCGTCAACCAAGAGCCCGAGACCGGCCTCGCACCCTGCCCCGCCCCCACTCGATGTGCTCGGGGTCGCCAACGCCGTCGGCGGTCCGGAAACGTCGAAGGGCCCCACCGCTAACGGTGGGGCCCTTCGACATCGTGCCCGGTGAGGCACTGGCGGAGGATACGAGATTCGAACTCGTGAGGGGTTGCCCCCAACACGCTTTCCAAGCGTGCGCCCTAGGCCTCTAGGCGAATCCTCCGCCGGGAACATTACATGACCGAGGGGGGTGCTCGCGAACTCGATCCCGGGTGGGGTCGGCGAGGGGTTCCGGGCGGGAGGTGTGGGGCCCGGGGCCCCCGGCATCGGGTAGTCTGGGCGGAGCCCCTCACGCGGCGCTATCTGACTGAACTCCCCCAGGGCCGGAAGGCAGCAAGGGTAGGTCGGCTCTGGCGGGTGCGTGGGGGGCGCTTGCGTTCCCGGGACCGGGCCCCGGGCCGGCACCGGGACCGAGGCCGCGGCCGGGCCGGAGCCGGACGGCGACCGGACGGCCGGGCGGCGAGGTGCCCCCAGCCGCCCCCGGCCGTTTTTCCCGGGTTGTCGGTGCGCGCCTATAACCTCGTACACGTGTCGTCTCTCGCGCTCTACCGCCGCTATCGCCCCGAGTCCTTCGCCGAGGTCATCGGGCAGGAGCATGTCACCGACCCGTTGCAGCAGGCCCTGCGGAACAACCGGGTCAATCACGCGTACCTGTTCAGCGGGCCCCGCGGCTGCGGCAAGACGACCAGCGCGCGGATCCTCGCGCGGTGCCTGAACTGCGAGCAGGGCCCCACCCCCACCCCCTGCGGGGAGTGCCAGTCCTGCCAGGACCTCGCGCGCAACGGCCCCGGGTCGATCGACGTCATCGAGATCGACGCCGCCTCGCACGGTGGTGTGGACGACGCCCGTGACCTGCGGGAGAAGGCCTTCTTCGGGCCCGCCTCCAGCCGGTACAAGATCTACATCATCGACGAGGCCCACATGGTCACCTCGGCGGGCTTCAACGCCCTCCTGAAGGTGGTCGAGGAGCCCCCGGAGCACCTGAAGTTCATCTTCGCCACCACCGAGCCCGAGAAGGTCATCGGGACCATCCGGTCGCGGACCCACCACTACCCCTTCCGGCTCGTGCCGCCCGGCACCCTCCGCGACTACCTCGGCGACGTCTGCGGACGCGAGGGCATCCCCGTCGAGGACGGCGTGCTGCCCCTCGTCGTGCGCGCCGGCGCCGGTTCCGTACGTGACTCGATGTCCGTCATGGACCAGCTCCTGGCCGGCGCCGCCGCCGACGGCGTGACCTACGCCATGGCCACCTCCCTCCTCGGCTACACCGACGGCACGCTGCTCGACTCCGTCGTCGACGCCTTCGCCGCCGGGGACGGCGCCGCCGCCTTCGAGGTCGTCGACCGGGTCGTCGAGGGCGGCAACGACCCCCGCCGCTTCGTCGCCGACCTCCTGGAGCGGCTGCGCGACCTGGTGATCCTGGCCGCCGTCCCGGACGCCGCCGAGAAGGGGCTCATCGACGCCCCGGTCGACGTGGTCGAGCGGATGCAGGCCCAGGCGTCCGTCTTCGGAGCCGCCGAGCTCAGCCGGGCCGCCGACCTCGTGAACGCCGGTCTCACCGAGATGCGGGGCGCCACCTCGCCCCGGCTCCAGCTGGAACTGATCTGCGCGCGCGTGCTGCTGCCCGCCGCCTTCGACGACGAGCGCTCCGTCCAGGCCCGCCTCGACCGGCTGGAGCGCGGCGCCCCGTCGTCCGCCGCCGCGCCCGCGGCTCCCGCGCCCGTCTTCACGCCCGGGCCCCCCGCGTCCGCCATGGGGTACGTCCCCGGGCCCGACGCCCACACCCCCATGGCCCCGCCCCCGCCCGTACAACCCCAGCCCCAGCCGCAGGCACCCGCGCCCGCCCCGGCGTCCGCCGGTTCCCGGCCCGGGGCCTGGCCCGGCGCGGCCGCGCCCGGCGGCGGCGCCCCCGGCGCCTGGCCCGGTGCCTCCACGCCCGCCCCCGCCCCCGTACAGGCTCCGCAGGCCCCCGTGCCCGCGCCCGCATCCCCCGCGCCCTCCGGCGGCGACACCGCCCAGGTGCGGAACCTGTGGCCGCAGATCCTCGACGCCGTCAAGAACCGCCGCCGGTTCACCTGGATCCTGCTCAGTCAGAACGCGCAGGTCGCCGGATTCGACGGCACCACCCTCCAGCTCGGCTTCCTCAACGCCGGCGCCCGGGACAACTTCGCGAGCAGCGGCAGCGAGGACGTCCTGAAGCAGGCCCTCGCCGAGCAGTTCAACGTCAACTGGAAGATCGAGGCGATCATCGATCCCTCGGGCGGTGCCGCGCCGCCGCCCGCCGCCGCCAACTTCGGCGGCCGCCCGGTCGCCCCCGCTCCGGCGGCGCCCCCGGCCTCCGCCCCGGCGCCCTCCTTCCAGCAGGCCCCGCCGCCCGTACGGGAGGCGCCCGCACCGGCCCGGCCCGCGCCCGAGAAGGCGCCGTCCACGCCCGCGTACACCCCGCCCGCGCCGCAGCCCGTGGCCCCGGAGGACGACGTGCCCGAGGAGGACGACCCCGACCTCGTCGACTCGGCCCTCTCCGGCCACGACCTGATCGTGCGCGAGCTCGGCGCCACCGTTGTGGAGGAATACACGAACGAGTAGGGCCGTCTCGCTCGGTGGCCCGTACGAGGGGCATCCCGTCCCGCGGGCTACCCTGGCTGGCGTGAAGGTCCTCGTCATCGGCGGCGGCGCCCGCGAACACGCCCTGTGCCGCTCTCTCTCCCTCGATCCCGACGTCACCGCTCTGCACTGCGCGCCCGGCAACGCCGGAATCGCGGAGGTCGCCGAGCTGCACGCCGTCGACCAGCTGGACGGCGACGCCGTCGCGCGCCTCGCCACCGAGCTGGACGCCGGCCTCGTCGTCGTCGGCCCGGAGGCCCCGCTCGTCGCCGGCGTCGCCGACGCCGTCCGCGCGGCCGGCATCCCCGTCTTCGGCCCCTCGCGGGAGGCGGCGGAGCTGGAGGGCTCCAAGGCCTTCGCCAAGGACGTCATGGCCGGCGCCGGCGTGCCCACCGCCCGCAGTTACGTCTGCACCACCCCCGAGGAGATCGACGAGGCGCTCGACGCCTTCGGCGCCCCGTACGTGGTGAAGGACGACGGCCTCGCCGCCGGCAAGGGCGTCGTCGTCACCGACGACCTGGAGAAGGCCCGGACGCACGCGCTCGCGTGCGACCGCGTGGTCATCGAGGAGTACCTCGACGGCCCCGAGGTCTCCCTCTTCGCGATCACCGACGGCACCACCGTCCTCCCGCTCCAGCCCGCGCAGGACTTCAAGCGCGCGCTCGACGGCGACGAGGGCCCGAACACCGGCGGCATGGGCGCGTACTCCCCGCTGCCCTGGGCCGACCCCAAGCTGGTCGACGAGGTCCTGGAGACCGTCCTCCAGCCCACCGTCGACGAGCTGCGCCGCCGCGGCACCCCCTTCTCCGGCCTGCTGTACGCCGGTCTGGCGATCACGAGCCGCGGCGTCCGGGTCATCGAGTTCAACGCCCGCTTCGGCGACCCCGAGACCCAGGTCGTCCTGGCCCGGCTCGCGACCCCGCTCGCCGGTGTCCTGCTGAACGCCGCCAACGGCACCCTCGCCGACCAGGCCCCGCTCCGCTGGCGGGACGACGCCGCCGTCACCGTGGTCGTCGCCTCCCACAACTACCCGGACACCCCGCGTACCGGCGACCGGATCACGGGCCTGGAGGAGATCGCGGAGCTGGACGCCCCGCACGCGTACGTGCTGCACGCCGGGACGAAGCGGGACGGCGACGCCGTGGTGAGCGCGGGCGGCCGCGTCCTCTCGGTCACCGCCACCGGAACGGACCTGGCGCGGGCCCGCGAGCGCGCCTACGCGGCGGTCGGCCGCATCCGGCTTGACGGTTCCCAGCACCGCACGGACATCGCGCGGAAGGCCGCCGAGGCCTGATCTCCCCGTGACCGATTCGCGCGGCCGTGCGGTGGACCGCACGGCCGCACGAGCGCCATCACCTTTGCCCAAAGCCATTCCATCGAGTGACGGATGAGCCATCCGGATGACGCCCGCCACCACCCCAACTAGGGTGCGGCGCAGGCGTTCCGGCACTTGGCCCACCGGCATTGCGATGTCAGTGGCGGGTGCCACAGTGGGGGAGTGACCAACACCGCCACAGGCAGTCCCGACCAGGGCAGGAGGGGATGATGAGCGGCGCGTCCGGCACCGGTTCCGCCGTCGGCGAGGAGTGGGGTGCGCGCGCCGCGCGCTCCCGGGCCCTCGCCGTCCTCCGCGTCCGCGGCAGGGCACTGGGCCTCGCGGTGCTCCCCGCCGCAGTCGCCGTCGTGCTGTACGCGGGCGAGGTCACCGGCCACTTCTCGGGTACGGGATGGGGCACGGCCCGCTGGGTCGTGACCGTCCTCGCGGTCGTCGTCCTCCTGGTCGCCGCGGCCGTCGCCGCCGTCGTCGCCCGGGCCCGCCCGGCCGCCACGCCGACGGTGGAGCTGGCCGAGACCGCCGCCCCCGATCTGTACCGGCTCGTGCGGGACCTGGCCGACCGGCTCGGCGTCCCGGCGCCGGCCGCGATAGCCCTGACGCCGGACTGCGACAGCTGGCTGGAGGACCGCACCCACCGGGCCCATCGCGCCCACCGGACGCCCCGCGCGGGCGGCGGAGCCGGATCCGGTGCCGCTCCCGTCCTGGTCATAGGCTCGCCCTTCCTCTGGTGGATGCGCGTCGGCGAGCTGCGGGCGGTCCTCGCCCCGGTCGTCGCCGGTACGGGACCGGCCGCCCACCCCGACATAGCCGCTGCCCGCCGCTTCGTCCGCGGCCTGGACGCCGCGATCGCCGTGCCCCGGGACCCCGGCCTCGACCCGGTCCGCCGTCTCGGTGCCCACGGCGTCGGGCAGGTCGCCCGCGTCCTGCTGCGCGCCTGTCGCGGGCACGCCGCCGAGATGGAGCGCGGGGTAGCCGCCGCGGGCTCGGAGCGTGCTCAGGAGGTCGACTACGGCGTACGGATCGTGGCGCAGGAGCAGGTCGGCCTGGCCTACGCGGGCTGGGACCGCCTCCTGACCCGGGTCGCGCTGCCCGCCTGGCGCATGGGCCGCTGGCCCGCCAAGCTCGACGCGGGCGTGGTCTCCGCCCTGACCGAGCTGTCCCGCCGCGACCGGCTCGCGAACGGCTTCTCCTCCCGGCTCGGCGAGCGGCCTGCCTGCGACCTCCTGGAGGAGCCGGGCGCGGTCGACGAGGCCGCCTCGCTGCTCGCCGCCCGCCTCTTCCACGGCGGCCCGGCCGAGCCCGGCCCCGATTGGTCGCCGGTGGAGTGGAGCCAGTACCCGGAAGAGGTCGTCGACCGGAAGTGGCGCACGGACGCGGCCCGGCTCCACCAGGTCCTCGACGGCATCGACGCGGCCGCCGCCGCGCCCGGCGCCCCGCCCCCGGCCGACGGCCCGACCCTGACCCGCGTGATCGACCGCCTGACGACGACGCCGGCCGCCGGGGCGGTACGGGAAACCCCTTCGGACCCGGGGCCCCTTGAGACTTCGAAAGGCCTTTCGGAGGGCCTTCCGGGGCCGGGCGCCCGGCTCCTCGACGGCTCCCCGGACGCCCGGCTCCTCGACGGCCCCTCGGGCGCGGGCGGCCCCGGCGGCCTGCCCGAGCCGGGCGGTTCCCCTGACACGACCGGCTTGTCCGACCCGGACGGCCGCGACGGCCTCTCCGTGCCGGGCGGCTCCCCCGGCACGGCCGGCCCCGCGTCGGACGGTCGCGACGGCCCCTCCGCCCCGGAGAACCCCTCCGGCCCGGAGAACCCCTCCGGCCCGGACCGCCTTTCCGGCCCGGACGGTTCCCCCGGCCCGGGAGCCCCCGAAGACCTCTCCGACCCGGACGGTCTCGGCGGACCCGACGAGTTCGACGGTCTCGACGACCTCGACGACGGCCTCGACGACGACCTCCCGGTCAACCCCGCCGCAGACGCCCTCGCCGGGGCCCTCAGCGCCCTGCTCGCGCGCGAGGAGGCCGCGCGGGAGGCGCGGGTCGCCGCCGAGAGCGCCCGGGGCGGCCGGGCGGCGGCCGACCCGGCGGGGGATCGGGCCACCGCGTACGAGGGCGTCAGCGGCCCCGACGGCCCCCTGCCGCTCTTCCCGCTCCAGCCGCCCCGCAGCGGCCGCGACCTGCTCGCCGACCACGTCACCGCGATGGTTTGCTGCGCGGCCGTGGACACCGCCGAGGCGGCCCCCGGGCTCGACTGGCTCGACGGCCCCGCCCTGCTTCTCGGCGGCGAGCGGGCCACGGACCTCGGCCCCCGTGTCCTCTCCCTCGTCGAGGACGGCGACCCCGAGCCCCTGCGGGACTGGCTCGCGCGCACCGGCGTACGCCCCGAGAAGCCCGTACGGCTCGTCTGACGCACTGACGCACTGACGCACTGACGCACCTGGCTGCCCAGCCCGGGGCCCGCTCCCCGACGCGGCTCCGTCGTGAGCCCCCGGCATAGACCGGCGGCACATGCGGAACCCCGTCTTCCACTCTCGTCAATTCACGACGAACGGTGACGGAGTGCGTGCGTTATGTGATGTGCTGGAGGCCATCACTGACAGAGACGCGAATTCGCCGGCACCAAACCGGCCGACCGGGGGAGTCGAGGGAGGGCGCAGCATGGGGGCGGATCAGATCAGACGGTGGGAGTCGGGCGCGCTCGCGCACGCCGTCTCCGATCCCTTCGGCCAGGGCCCGCTGCCCTGGCTGCGCGGCTCGGACAACTACTTCGACGACACCGGCCAGATGGTGCCCTGGTACGCGGACGAGGTCCTGGCCCGGGGCGGCAGCGGCGGCCCCCGCACGGCCGACGACGTCCGGCGCCAGATCAAGGGCTTCGCGTCCGGCGGCGCCGTCGCGCCGGGCGAGTCGATCGACTTCCACATCACCGTGGACCCGCCGCAGCAGTTCTCGGTCGACATCTATCGGATCGGTCACTACGGCGGTCACGGCGCCGCGAAGATCACCACCAGCCCGCGCCTCTCCGGGATCGTCCAGCCCGCCCCGCTCATCGTCGACCGCACGGTCTCCTGCCACCACTGGTGGCAGTCCTGGCGGCTCCAGGTCCCCGGCTACTGGGCGATCGGCGCGTACGTCGCCGTCCTCACCACCGCCGACGGGCACCGCTCCCACATCCCCTTCACGGTCCGCGACGACCACCCGGCGGACCTGCTCCTCGTCCTCCCGGACGTGACCTGGCAGGCGTACAACCTCTATCCGGAGGACGGCCGCACCGGCGCCAGCCTCTACCACGCCTGGGACGAGGACGGCCGGCTGCTCGGCGAGGAGGACGCGGCCGTCACCGTCTCCTTCGACCGCCCCTACGCGGGCGCGGGACTGCCGCTGCACGTCGGGCACGCCTACGACTTCATCCGCTGGGCCGAGCGCTACGGCTACGACCTGGCGTACGCCGAGACCCGCGACCTGCACGCGGGCCGCGTCGACCCGGGCCGCTACCGGGGCCTGGTCTTCCCCGGCCACGACGAGTACTGGTCGGCGCCGATGCGCCGGGCCGCCGAGCGCGCCCGCGACCTGGGCACCTCGCTCGTCTTCCTCTCCGCCAACACCATGTACTGGCAGGTGGAGCTGGGCCCCTCGGCCTCCGGCGTGCCCGACCGCCTCCTCACCTGCCGCAAGCGCCAGGGCCCCGGCCGGCCCGCGCTCTGGCGCGAGGTCGACCGGCCCGAGCAGCAGCTCCTCGGCATCCAGTACGCGGGCCGGGTGCCCGAACCGCACCCGCTGGTCGTGCGGAACGCCGAGCACTGGCTCTGGGAGGCCACCGGTGCCGGGGACGGCGACGAGATCCCGGGCCTGGTCGCGGGCGAGGCCGACCGGTACTTCCCGCGCACCGCGCTCCCCGAGCACGAGAGCCGCATCCTGCTCGCCCACTCGCCCTACCGGGACGGCGACGGGGTGCTGCGCCACCAGGAGACCTCCCTCTACCGGGCCCCGTCCGGTGCCTGGGTCTTCGCCTCCGGCACCTTCGCCTGGTCGCCCGCCCTCGACCGGCCGGGCCACGTGGACTCCCGGATCCAGCGCGCCACGGCGAACCTCCTCGACCGCATCTGCAAGAGGGACTGACCGGATACGGGGAGGGGCCGGGCCGCGTACGAGGGAAGACCCGGCTCCGTACGCGGAGGCCGCCCGCCGGTGATCCACGCAGGTGCGAGAGAATCGAAGCGCTCCTGGATCAACCTACGCGGAGGAACCGTGTCCGGATTCGTAGAAAAGCCCGAGCCCGTCCAGGTCCCGGGCCTCACCCATCTCCACACGGGCAAGGTGCGCGACCTGTACCGGAACGAGGCCGGTGACCTCGTGATGGTGGCGAGCGACCGCCTGTCCGCGTACGACTGGGTCCTGCCCACCGAGATCCCCGACAAGGGCCGGGTCCTCACCCGGCTCTCCCTGTGGTGGTTCGACCGGCTCTCCGACCTGGTCCCGCACCACGTCCTCTCCACCGAGCTGCCGGCCGGCGCCCCCGCCGACTGGGCGGGCCGCACCCTGGTCTGCAAGTCGCTGAACATGGTCCCGGTCGAGTGCGTCGCCCGCGGCTACCTCACCGGCTCCGGCCTCGTCGAGTACGACGAGTCCCGGACGGTCTGCGGCCTCGCGCTCCCCGAGGGCCTGAGCGACGGCTCCGAGCTGCCCGCCCCGATCTTCACCCCGGCCACCAAGGCCGCCGTGGGCGACCACGACGAGAACGTCTCGTACGAGGAGGTCGCCCGCCAGGTCGGCGCCGAGACGGCCGCGCTGCTGCGCCAGACGACCCTCGCCGTGTACTCCCGGGCCCGGGACATCGCCCGCGAGCGCGGGATCGTCCTGGCCGACACCAAGTTCGAGTTCGGCTTCGAGAGCACCCCGGACGGCGACCGGCTCGTCCTCGCCGACGAGGTCCTCACCCCGGACTCCTCGCGCTTCTGGCCGGCCGACCAGTGGCAGCCGGGCCGCGCCCAGCCCTCGTACGACAAGCAGTTCGTCCGCGACTGGCTGACCTCCCCGGCCTCCGGCTGGGACCGCAAGAGCGAGCAGCCCCCGCCGGCGCTCCCCCAGGAGGTCGTGGACGCGACCCGCGCCAAGTACATCGAGGCGTACGAGCTCCTCACCGGCAACGCCTGGAGCTAGCACGGCAACGAGAAAGCCCCCGGTCGGATCGACCGGGGGCTTTCTCGTGGAGCGGACGACGAGATTCGAACTCGCGACCCTCACCTTGGCAAGGTGATGCTCTACCAACTGAGCCACGTCCGCCTGCGCCGTAGCGCGCAGCCCACTATACCCAACCTTTCGCCCGGGCGAGACGCACCGCCGAGTGACGGTTCTCGGCACCGACCTTCGCGGCGGCCGAGGAGAGGTAGTTCCGGACGGTCCCGGGGGAGAGCGAGGCCCGCCGGGCGATCTCCGCGACAGGGGCCCCGTCGGCGGCGAGTTCGAGCACCTCGGCCTCCCGCACGGTCAGCGGCGAGTCCCCTGACGCTATGGCGTCGGCGGCCAACTCCGGGTCCACGTAACGGTTTCCGGCGTGCACGCTACGGATGATCTCGGCGAGCCGCTGGGCGCTGACGGTCTTCGGGGCGAAGCCGCGGACGCCCGCCGCGAGGGCCCGCTTCAGGTGCCCGGGGCGCCCGTGACTCGTCACGATCATGGCGCGGCAGTCGGGGAGTTCGTCCCGCAGGGCAGTGGCGACCATCACACCGTCCATGCCCGGCATCTGCAGATCGAGCACGGCGACGTCGGGACGGTGGGCGCGGGCCATGGCGAGCGCCTCGGGCCCGGTCGCGGCCTCGGCGACGACCACCAGGTCGTCCTCCAGGGCGAGCAGGGCGGCGAGCGCGCCCCGGATCAGATGCTCGTCGTCGGCGAGCAGTACGCGTACGGTCACGCGACCGTCTCCTCCTTCTCTTGCGCCCCGTGCGCTCTGTGCACCTCGTGCGCCTCGTGCGCCCGGTGTACCTCGTGCATCTCGTGTGCCTTGGGCTTCTCGCACGCGTGGTGCGCCTGGTGCGGCCCCTGCGTCTCGTGTGCCTTGTGTGTCTCGCACGGCTCGTTTGCGTTAGGCATCCCATGCGCCTCGCACGGCTCGTTCGCGTCGGGCGTCCCGTGCGTCTCCCCCGTCTCGTGCCCGCCGGGCGTCCGGTGCTTCTCGCGTTTTCCCTGCCCGTCGCGCTTCCCGCGCTTCCCTCGTCTCTCGGGCTTCCCGTCCTTCCCGGGCTGCCCGTCCTCCCCGGGTACGGGACGTGCCGGGGCCGTCGGCTTCCGCGCCGCCCCGCCCCGTTCCGCGCGGGGCAGCGGGACCCGGGCGGTCACGCGGAAGGACTGCGGCGCCGACGGGCCCGCGTCCAGGGTGCCGTCCACCGCGCCGAGCCGCTCCCGCAGCCCGGCGAGTCCGGACCCGGCCCCGCGCCCGCCCGTCACGCCGACCGCCCCCGACCCGTCCCGGTCACCGGCAGCGCCCGCCGCCCCGTCGTTCTCGACGGTGAGCAGCACCGCCCCGGGCTCGGCCCGGAGCGCGATCGAGCACCGGCGCGCGTCCCCGTGGCGCAGGACGTTCGTCGTGGTCTCCCGGACCACCCAGCCCAGGGCCGACTGCACCTCCGGGGGCAGGTCGAGCACCGGGGCGTCCACGGCGCAGGCGATCCCGGCGGCTCCGAGCACGCCGCGCGCGCCCTCCAGCTCGACCCGCAGGTCGGCCTCGCGGTAGCCGCGCACGACCTCGCGCACCTCCCGCTGCGACTCCTGCGCGATCCGCTGCACCTCGACCATCTGGTCCACGGCCTCCGGGCGTCCGCGCCGGGAGAGCTGCACCGCGAGCTCGCTCTTGAGCGCGATCACCGACAGGTTCCGCCCCATGACGTCGTGCAGGTCCCGTCCGAAGCGGAGCCGCTCCTCGGCAACGGCCAGCCGTGCCTTGAGGTCCCGGGAGTTCTCCAGCTCCTTCACGATCCGGAGCAGCCAGGAGGAGAAGCCGCTGGTCGCGGAGACGAAGACGCCGCCGATGAGGATGCCGACCGCGGAACCGGCCGCCACGTCCAGCCCGTTGCCGGCCGCCGCGATCGGGGCGCCGGTGGCGAACGCGGTACCGAGCACCGCGTACACCATGTGCCGCACCGGGCCGAGGCAGAGGACGAGCGCGCAGAGCGTGAAGATCGAGGTCCCCGCGAGGACGGTCACGTTCACCGCGGGCTCGGGCAGTATCCGGGCCACCCACAGGAGGTTCAGGACGAGGTCGACGCCGAAGGTGGCGCCGACCACCGTGATGGCGAGCCGGACCGGCCGCTCCCGCTTCCCGGTCGCGTGGTCCAGGGCGCGGGACGCGAGGAACGCGCAGAGCACGGCGTGGACGCCGATCCACAGGAGCAGCCCGACCGCGATCTCCGTGGAGAGCGGGCTCCGCACGTCGTGGCTGAAGGGGATGCCGCCGAGCACGAACAGCTCGATCGGCACGAAGAGGTGGAAGGTCCACCGCGTGTACAACTCGACCTTTCCGGCGCTGCTGCGCCGGGACCACCAGCCGGTCAGCCTGGACATCGGGCCGCCCCCCTTTCCGAGACCTAGCGCCGCGGTTCCCAGCGGAACCACCGGTGGACCGCCCACCCCGTCACGACGCCCCAGGCCACTGTATTGAGGCTGGCGCCCAGCAGGCTCTCCGCGTGCGCGGTGCCGAGCCAGCCCGCCCGGACGAACTCCATCACGCCGCTGAGCGGGAGCAGCCCGCAGAGGTCCGCGGCGAGCGGGGGCAGGGCGTCACGGGGCACGAAGAGGCCCGAGCCGAAGCAGGAGACGAGGAAGAGCGGCAGGGTCGTCAGGCCGGCGCTCTCGACGGTGCGGGTGATCACGGTGGTGAGCGCGGCGAGCCCGGCGAGCAGGGCGATCGCGGCGGCGACGCCGAGCAGCAGCAGGTCGGGGCGGGCGGGGGCGGGCACGCGGAGGACGGCGACCCCGCCGGCCGTGAGCACGGCGCACTGCGCGAGCGTGATGGCGGTGGCGGGCAGGGCGCAGCCGGTGAGGATCTCCGCGTCGCTCGCCTCCCCGGTCCGCAGCCGCTTGAGGACGAGTTCCTCGCGGCGGGCGACGAGCGCGGAGACGAGGCTCATGTAGGCGACGAGGAGCAGGACCATGCCGGTACCGCCGATGAGGGTGGCCGCCCCGGCGCCCATCGGCAGGGCCTCCGCGTCGAGCTGGCTGAGCGAGGAGCGCAGCAGGAAGACCATCAGGAGCGGCATGAGCAGCGCGATGAAGAGGTTGTTCCGGTTGCGCAGGAGGAGGGTCAGCTCGGCCCGGCCGAGGGCGGTGAGCCGGCCGCGGACGGTGGAGACGGGCCCGGAAACCGGGGACGTGGTCGTGACGGTGCTCATCGGGTGTCGGCCTCCTGCCGGTCGGTACGGGCTGCGGTGCGGTGGGAAGGGCCGTCCTGGCCCAGGGCGTCCTGGTCCAAGCCGTCCCGCGCCAGGCCGTCCGGGGACGACCCTTCGCGCGAGGCGATGTCGAGGAACGCCTCTTCGAGGGAGGCCGAGCGGGCGTCGAGCCCGTCGAGCCGTATGCCGTCGTCCCCGGCCCAGGCCAGGAGCACGGAGAGGTCCTCCTGGAGGTCGTGGGTGCGGATTTCCACGCGGCCCCCTGACTCGGCGGCCCGCAGGCGCAGCGGGAGGTGCGCGGCCAGAACGCCTTCGGGGAGGGTGAAGCGGATCCGGGCGGGGCGGGCGGCGGTGACCTCGGCCGGCGTGCCGGAGAGGACGATCTCGCCCCGGTGCATGATCGCGAGGCGGTCCGCGAGGGCTTCGACCTCCTCCAGGTAGTGCGTGGTGAGGAGCACGGTGGTGCCGCCGTCCCGCAGCTGCCGGACGAGGTCCCAGGTGTCGCGGCGGCCCTCGGCGTCGAGACCGGTGGTGGGTTCGTCGAGGAAGAGCACCTCGGGGCGTCCGAGCAGCGCGAGTGCCAGGTCGAGCCGGCGCCGCTCGCCGCCGGAGAGCTGCTTGATCCGGACGCGCTCGCGCCCGGCGAGGCCGGTGGCGGCGAGCGCCTCCCCGACGGGACGGGCACCGCTGGTGCACCCCGCCCACATCCGTATGGTCTCGGCCACGGTGAGATCGGAGGGGAAGCCGCCCTCCTGGAGCATGATGCCGATCCGGGGGCGGACGGCGGACCGCTCGCGGTACGGGTCGTGGCCGAGGACGCGGGCGGTGCCGGCGCTGGGGACGGCGAGGCCCTCCAAGAGCTCGACGGTGGACGTCTTGCCGGCGCCGTTGGTGCCGAGGAGGGCGAAGATCTCGCCCCGGGGGACGGCGAAGGAGATCCCGCGCACGGCCTCGAAGCCGCCGCCGGTTCCCCGGCCGGATCCCTCGGCATACGTACGGCGCAGGTCGGTCGCCTCGATCGCAGGTGTCATGCGTCCAGAGTCCCGGCGCCCTCTCCTCTCCGGCAGTGCGTGCTGTCATGACCCCAGCTGACAAATGTCATGAGGAGACGGAGCAGCGGCGGGGAAAGAGAGGGGGAGGGCAAGAGAGCGGAGGAACAAGAGGAGGGAAATACGACGAAGGCCCCGGTTCCTGAGAACCGAGGCCTTCATACTCTGAGCGGACGACGAGATTCGAACTCGCGACCCTCACCTTGGCAAGGTGATGCTCTACCAACTGAGCCACGTCCGCATTGCTCCCGACCGGCTTTCACCGGGCGGTGCGAGCACCACTGTACCTGATCCACAAGAGTGGACGGTCATGCGATGCAGAGCGGGTGACAGGAATTGCACACTGCGCCTTCCCCCTGGAAGGGGGCTGTTCTGCTACTGAACTACACCCGCACGCTGCTTGGAGTGGGGCCTTCCGGCCTCGCCCCTCGGCGTGATCCAGACTCTAGCCGATCACCCGGGGTGCAATGCAAATCGGCTCGGCCTGCGGCGACGGGCGGCCCCGGCCGGCCCGGAACCCTCCCCGGAGCGACTCGCCCCACTGGACTCCGCCTCGGCGGGCCCACCCCAGCGGACTCCGCCTCAGCGGATCTCGCTCCGGTGGGCCTCACCCCGGCGGACCCCCGCCTCGGAAGGCTTCACCTCGGAGAGTCCCTCCCCGGAGGGGTCCGCCCCGAAGGAGCCCTCAGGGTAAGGAGCCCTTCTTGAAGGAGTCCTCCCCGAACGCGCCCCGCTCAGCTCGCCTCGCGGAAGGCCTCGTACACCCGCTTCGGGATCCGGCCCCGGGCGGGCACGTCCATCTTGTTGGACTGGGCCCAGGCGCGGACCGCCGCCGGGTCGGGGGCGAGGTCGGTGTGCGTGTACGTCGCGGCCGTCCGGCCCCGGCCACCGGTGCCGGAACCGGCGCCGATCCGCGCGGGGATCTTGCGGCCGGCCGCCAGGTAGGGCGCGAGGGCCTTGCGGAGTTTCTTTGCATTGGCAGCATTCAGGTCGATCTCGTACATCTTCCCGTCGAGGCCGAACGCGACCGTTTCAGCTGCTTCTCCGCCCTCGATGTCATCGGAGAGGGTGACCACCACACGCTGAGCCACGGATATCGGTCCTTTCCTTCGGCTGCCGAGGTCGTAGGCGGCGCTTGTGGCGCCCCTGAACTGCGACGATGCCGACCGTTCGGCTGTGCCGGGACAATGCTGCTTTCTTCTGGAAACCTTTCTACAGCGGCAGGTGTCGCATTGTGAAGCCCTGCCAATTGTTTCAGCGTGTCCCGGCGCAATGCGGTGCGCAATATTTCACGTGAATTTTGCCGTGGAGGGGGTGGCCGGGGTGTGGCGGGAGGGGGCGCCGGGAACCGTCCTTTTGTAGGATCCTTCAGATCTCTACCCGCGTAGAATTTGGAGGCAGGTACGCTGAAGGAACCGCCCACGCAACACACCACCGGGAGTGCCAGTGGCACGCGTCGTAGTCGACGTCATGCTCAAGCCGGAGATCCTCGACCCCCAGGGGCAGGCGGTGCAGCGTGCACTGCCCCGCCTGGGATTCGCCGGAATCGCCGACGTCCGTCAGGGGAAGCGCTTCGAGCTGGAGGTGGAGGGACCGGTCGACGACGCCGCCCTCGCCCGCATCCATGAGATGGCCGAAACCTTCCTCGCCAACACCGTGATCGAAGACTTCGTCGTGAAGGTGGAGTCCACCGAGACCGCCGGGGCCTCGTCGTGACCGCACGCATCGGCGTCGTCACGTTCCCCGGAACGCTCGACGACCAGGACGCGCTGCGCGCCGCCCGCCTGGCGGGCGCCGAGCCCGTCTCGCTCTGGCACCGCGACAAGGACCTCAAGCAGGTCGACGCCGTGGTCCTGGCCGGCGGCTTCTCCTACGGCGACTACCTGCGGGCCGGAGCCATCTCCCGCTTCTCGCCGGTGATGGAGACGATCATCGAGCAGGCGAAGGCGGGTATGCCCGTCCTCGGCATCTGCAACGGCTTCCAGATCCTCACCGAAGCCCATCTGCTGCCGGGCGCGATGCTGCGCAACAACCACCTCCACTTCATCTGCCGCGACCAGAAGCTGCGGGTGGAGAACGCGGAGACCGCCTGGACCTCGGACTACACCGAGGGCCAGGAGATCGAGGTCCCGCTCAAGAACATGGACGGCCGGTACGTCGCCGACGAGCGCGTGCTCGACGAGCTGGAGGCCGAGGGGCGGGTGGCCTTCCGCTACCTGGACGTGAACCCCAACGGCTCCCTGCGCGACATCGCGGGCATCACCAACGCCGCCGGCAACGTGGTCGGCCTCATGCCGCACCCCGAGCACGCCGTCGAGCCGCTGGTCGGCACCGGCAAGACCGACGGCCTCGGTTTCTTCACCTCGATCCTCAAGAAGCTGGTCAACGCCTGATGCTGCCTTCTTCCGGGGGGCGACCCCCGTACCCCCGAGCTTTCGACACCGTCAAGCACGCGAGCGAGACGCCGGACAGCGAGCAGCCCTGGAAGGAGCTCGGCCTCAAGGAGGACGAGTACGCGCGCATCCGCGAGATCCTCGGCCGCCGTCCCACCGGCGCCGAGCTCGCCATGTACTCCGTCATGTGGTCGGAGCACTGCTCGTACAAGAGCAGCAAGGTCCACCTGAAGCAGTTCGGCGAGAAGGTCCCCGACAACGACGCCATGCTCGTCGGCATCGGTGAGAACGCGGGCGTCGTCGACGTCGGCCAGGGGTACGCGGTCACCTTCAAGGTCGAGTCGCACAACCACCCCTCGTACATCGAGCCCTACCAGGGTGCGGCCACCGGCGTCGGCGGCATCGTCCGCGACATCCTCGCCATGGGCGCCCGCCCGGTCGCGGTCGTCGACCCGCTGCGCTTCGGCGCGGCCGACCACCCCGACACCAAGCGCGTGCTGCCCGGTGTCGTCGCCGGCATCGGCGGCTACGGCAACTGTCTCGGCCTGCCCAACATCGGCGGCGAGGTCGTCTTCGACTCCTGCTACCAGGGCAACCCGCTGGTCAACGCCGGCTGCATCGGCGTGATGAAGCACGAGGACATCCACCTCGCCAAGGCCTCCGGCACCGGCAACAAGGTGATCCTGTACGGCGCCCGCACGGGCGGCGACGGCATCGGCGGAGTCTCGGTCCTCGCGTCCGAGACCTTCGACGACACCAAGCCGACCAAGCGCCCCGCCGTCCAGGTCGGCGACCCGTTCCAGGAGAAGCTCCTCATCGAGTGCACCCTGGAGATCTTCGCGGAGAAGCTGGTCGCGGGCATCCAGGACCTCGGCGGCGCCGGTCTCTCCTGCGCCACCTCCGAGCTGGCCTCGGCCGGCTCCGGCGGCATGAGGGTCGACCTGGAGCGCGTGCACCTGCGCGACGCGACGCTCTCGCCGGAGGAGATCCTCATGAGCGAGTCGCAGGAGCGCATGTGCGCGATCGTCGAGCCCGACAAGGTCGACCGCTTCCTGGAGATCTGCGAGAAGTGGGACGTCATCGCCACCGTCATCGGTGAGGTGACCGAGGGCGAGCGCCTGGAGATTTTCTGGCACGGCGAGCAGATCGTGGACGTGCCGCCGCGCACGGTCGCCCACGAGGGCCCGGTCTACCAGCGCCCGTTCGCCCGTCCGGAGTGGCAGGACGCGCTCCAGGCCGACGACGCCGGCAAGCTGCCCCGGCCCGCGAACGGCGCGGAGCTGAAGGACCAGGTCCTCAAGCTCGTCGCCTCCCCGAACCAGGCCTCGAAGTCCTGGATCACGGACCAGTACGACCGGTTCGTGCAGGGCAACACCGTCCTGGCGCAGCCCGAGGACGCGGGCATGGTCCGCATCGACGAGGAGACCAACCTCGGCGTGGCCATGGCGACCGACGGCAACGGCCGGTACGCGAAGCTCGACCCGTACGCGGGCGCGCAGCTCGCGCTCGCGGAGTCGTACCGCAACGTCGCCGCCTCCGGCGCCAAGCCGCTGGCGATCTCCAACTGCCTGAACTTCGGCTCGCCCGAGGACCCGGACGTGATGTGGCAGTTCGCCGAGGCCACCCGCGGTCTCGCGGACGGCTGCTTCCAGCTGGGCACCCCGGTGACCGGCGGCAACGTCTCGCTCTACAACCAGACCGGTGACGTGGCGATCCACCCGACGCCCGTCGTGGCCGTCCTCGGCGTGATCGACGACGTCAACCGCCGCACCCCGATCGCCTTCGCGGAAGAGGGCCAGCTCCTCTACCTGCTCGGCGACACCAAGGAGGAGTTCGGCGGTTCGGCCTGGTCCGAGGTGATCCACCAGCACCTCGGCGGTCTGCCGCCGGCCGTGGACCTCGACCGGGAGAAGCTGCTCGGCGAGATCCTGATCTCGGCCTCCCGCGACGGCATGATCGACGCGGCGCACGACCTCTCCGACGGCGGTCTCGTGCAGGCGGTCGTCGAGTCCTGCCTGCGCGGCGGCAAGGGCGCGCGCCTGGTCGTCCCGGAGGGCCTGGACGCCTTCACCTTCCTCTTCAGCGAGTCGGCGGGCCGCGCGGTCGTCGCCGTCCCGCGCAGCGAGGAGCTCCGCTTCACCGACATGTGCGGTGCGCGGGGCCTGCCGGCGACCCGGATCGGTGTCGTCGACGGGGACGCAGTCGACGTGCAGGGCGAGTTCGCCCTCTCCCTGGAGGAGCTGCGCACGGCCCACGAGGCGACGATCCCGGGCCTGCTGGCCTGACGCGAAGCACAGGGGAAGCCCCCGTCCGGACCTTCGGGTCCGGACGGGGGCTTCGTCGTTCTCTTCCCGGCTCTCCTCCCAGATTCCCTCTTGCGCGGAGTTACGTAATTACGTAATCTGTGCGCATGGAGCTGGAAGAGCGGTTCACCGAGCTGGAGCGGCGCATCGCGGCGCTGGAGGGCATGGAGCCCTCCGACTCCGCGCGTCCCGAGCCCTCAAGGGGGGACTTCTGGGCCCTGGAGGGGTTCAAGGCCGAGCTGGCCGAGGCGGGCCCGCGGGGCGCCGACGGCGGGGTGCTGTTCACGGGCTCGGTCCGGCTGCCCACCGAGGAGCGGTACGAGTGGCAGTTCGGCGCGTTCACCGAGCGGCTGCTCGACGAGGACTGGGCCGAGACCGCGGACTCCTTCGCCGCGCTGGGCCATCCCGTACGGCTCCGGCTGCTGCGGGAGATACTCGGCGGCCGCCGCACCGCCGCGGAGCTGGCCGACCTCCCGGAGACGGGCACGACCGGTCAGGTCTACCACCACCTGCGCCAACTGACCGGCGCGGGCTGGCTCCACACGACCGGACGCGGCCGCTACGAGGTTCCGGCGGCCCGGGTCGTCCCGCTCCTGGTGGCCCTCACGGCGGCCCACCCGTAGACCATCGACCACTGCCGTCGACCACGATCGTTCAGGGGGAACGCTCATGTTCACGCGCAAGACCGCGGTGATGCTCCACCGCACGCTCTGGCTGCTGTTCTTCGTCCAGCTCGTCGTCTCGTTCACCGTCGGACTGCCCTACCCGTACGCCGTGAGCTGGCTGCCGCTGATCGCCGCCTTGGGGGTCGGGATCGCGCTCGCCCGGCACACCGGCATGGAGATCGAGGCGGCGGCGCGGCCACCGGTCGAGGTGGACCCGCCGGTCGCCGGCCGCTGGTCGGCGCTCAACAGCCCGGCGGACCGGACGCCCAGCCACGGCACCCACCAGTACGGCCAGACGTACGCGATCGACATCGTGGCGGAGGCGGAGGAGGGAGAGCGGACCCGGCCCCCCTTCGCGTGGCTGTGGCCGGTGGCCCGCCGGAGCGAGGATTTCCCGGCCTTCGGAGCCCCGCTGTTCGCGGTCGCCGACGCGACCGTCGTGCACGCGGAGGACGGTCAGCGCGACCACCTCAGCCGCAACTCGCTGCCCGCCGTGCTCTATCTGATGGTCTTCGAAGCCACCGCCCGCGTCCTCGCGGGAGCCCGGCGGGTCGTCGGGAACCATCTGATACTCGACCTCGGGGACGGCACCTACGCGGTGTACGCCCACCTCCGGCGGGGCTCGCTCACCGTCCGGGCGGGCGACCGGGTCACGGCCGGCCAGGAGCTCGCCCGGTGCGGGAACTCCGGCAATTCCACCGAACCGCACCTGCACTTCCAGCTGATGGACGGCCCGGACCTGGACGGGGCCAGGGGCGTGCCCTTCACCTGGCGCGGTCTCGGAGTGCCGAAGAACAAGGAGACGTTCGAGTCGATACCGGGAGCCACCCACCCGGCCTGACCTCGACCACGGGCGGCTCCCGCCGCCGAAGGGACCTGCCACCGAAGGCACCTGCCACGGACCGCGCCCGCCACCCATCGTCTCCACCCCGCGTCCACCCCGTCTCCGTCCTCCCCTCCGACTACCCTCGCCCCATGCCACCGGCCAAGAAGCGCACCCGTAGCTACGATTCCGCCAAGACCCGGGACGCCGTTCACGCCCAGTTCCGGCACGTGCGGGAAGCCGTCGAGGCGTTCACGCCCGTGCAGCTCGACGGGCCGACCCGGCTCGGGGAGTGGACCGTGCGGGACCTGGCGGCGCACGTCGCGTGGATGGTCGACTCCGTGCCCCTGCTGCTCGCCGAGCCCGCGCCGGCCGCGCGGGAACTGGCCCTGCTCGACTGGCCGTCCAGGACCGCGTCGGCCGCCGAACGGATCGACGCGCACACGCGCGGGATCGATGCCTCGGACCTGCACGGGCTCTACGCGCGCGTGCAGGACGACTACGAGGAGGCGGTGGCGGGCGCGGCCGACGACCGGCTCCTGCCGCTGAGCTTCGGCGCCATGACGCTCGGGGACTTCCTCGTCACCCGGACCGTCGAACTCGTCGTCCACACCGACGACCTGAACGAGGCGACCGGCGCGGGCATCCCGTACGACCGGAAGGCCCTCGCCGCCTGTACCCGGCTCCTCGCCGACGTCCTCGCGGTGCGGGCCCCCGGCGGGGCGGTGGAGGTGCGGGTCCCGCCGTACGCCGTCGTCCAGTGCGTGGAGGGCCCCCGGCACACCCGGGGCACCCCGCCCAACGTGGTCGAGACGGATCCCCTGACCTGGATCCGGCTCGCGACCGGGCGCGTGGAGTGGGCGGCGGAGCTGGACGCGGCCCTGGTGAGCGCGAGCGGCGAACGCGCCGACCTGGCGGGCCTGCTGCCCCTGATGGGCTGACCCGCAGACCCACCCAGGCCTACGCCCAGGCCCAACGCAGGCCCACCCAGGCCCACCCAGGTCCGCACAGGTCGTCGGGCCCGTGGAACCGACTCGTCCGGTCGTCCGTCCCATCTCCATGTCGAAGCCACGAGCACTCGTCGTCCTGGTACCGCTCCTCCCCGCGCTCCTGCTCACCGCCTGCGGCACGGAGGGAGGGCAGGGATCCGGGCCCGGGGCGGGCACGGTCTCCCCGGACCTCCCGCTCACCGGCACGCACTGGACCGTCGACGAGGTCACCGTCGACGGGAGCGCGTCCGACGCCCCCGACGACGCCGGCGTCACGTTCGGGAAGGACGGCCGGATCACCGGCCGGGGCGGTTGCAACACCTTCAACGCCACCGCCGTCGTCCGGGGGGACACCCTCACCGTCTCCCCGGGCCCGATGACCGAGATCGCCTGTTCCGACGACCGGATGCGTTTCGAGAAGGACCTGGTCGAGGCCTTCTCCGGAGAGCTCAAGGGCACGCTGAAGAACGACACGCTGACCCTGACCTCGCCCGACGGACGGAACGTCCTCGCGCTCACCGCCGAGCGGCCCGCCCCGCTGCGCGGCACCGCGTGGAAGGTCGACGGCCTGCTTTCCGGGAAGACCGCCTCCTCCCTGCCCGTCGGCAGTGAGGGCAAGGCGCGGATCGTCGTGGGCGAGGACGGCAAGGTCACCGGCAACCTGGGGTGCAACAACTTCTCCGCGACCGCCACAACCGAGGGCACGACCCTCACCGTCGAGGGCCCGGCGGCCACCACCCGGATGATGTGCACGGGTCCGCAGATGAAGCTGGAGACCCGGCTGTACGCGCTCCTCGACGGACCGCTCACCTACCGGGTCGACCACCGGACCCTGACGCTCACCGACGCCTCGGGCGAGGGCCTCACCGCCACCGCCGAACCGGCCGGACGCGCGTAGCACCGGGCGTCCGGACTCGCGCCGGTCCCTCTCGGATTGCGAACTCCGTCACATCGCGGGACGGCTCCGGGGCTGATACGAGCGTTCGCTCGCCACGGTTCCGGAGCCGGAATCCCTTCCCCCGCCTGGTTTGTAGCCCTCTCCAAGCACAAGATGATCATTTCGTGCGATCGCACGAGAACAGGCGGCCCCGCATTTCCTCAATTCGGACCAGTGGTCGAGCCCGTCTACACTCGGAAACGTGCCACGTGGTGACGGTCGACTCAATCACGACCTGCTTCCCGGCGAGAAGGGCCCCCAGGACGCTTGTGGCGTCTTCGGGGTCTGGGCTCCGGGTGAAGAGGTCGCAAAGCTCACGTACTTCGGGCTCTACGCCCTCCAGCATCGGGGCCAGGAATCCGCGGGAATCGCGGTCAGCAACGGCTCCCAGATCCTCGTCTTCAAGGACATGGGCCTCGTGTCCCAGGTCTTCGACGAGACCTCTCTCGGTTCCCTCCAAGGTCACATCGCGGTCGGTCACGCCCGCTACTCGACCACCGGGGCCTCCGTGTGGGAGAACGCGCAGCCGACGTTCCGGGCGACCGCCCGCGGCTCCATCGCGCTCGGCCACAACGGCAACCTGGTGAACACGGCGCGACTCGCCGAGATGGTCGCGGACCTGCCCAAGAAGGAAGGGCGCGCGACCCGGGTCGCCGCCACCAACGACACCGACCTGGTGACCGCGCTCCTCGCGGGCCAGGTGGACGAGGACGGCGCGCCGCTCACCATCGAGCAGGCCGCCGCGAAGATCCTCCCCGAGGTCCGGGGCGCCTTCTCCCTCGTCTTCATGGACGAGCACACGCTCTACGCGGCCCGTGACCCGCAGGGCATCCGCCCGCTGGTCCTCGGCCGCCTCGAGCGCGGCTGGGTGGTCGCCTCCGAGTCCGCCGCCCTCGACATCTGCGGCGCCAGCTACGTCCGCGAGGTCGAGCCGGGCGAGATGATCGCGATCGACGAGAACGGCATCCGTACCTCTCGATTCGCGGAAGCGAAGCCCAAGGGCTGTGTCTTCGAGTACGTGTACCTGGCCCGCCCGGACACCGACATCGCCGGCCGGAACGTGTACCTCTCCCGCGTGGAGATGGGCCGCCGCCTCGCGAAGGAGGCGCCCGTCGAGGCCGACCTGGTGATAGCGACTCCGGAGTCCGGCACCCCGGCCGCCATCGGCTACGCCGAGGCCTCGGGCATCCCCTTCGGCGCCGGCCTGGTGAAGAACGCCTATGTCGGGCGCACCTTCATCCAGCCCTCCCAGACCATCCGCCAGCTGGGCATCCGGCTGAAGCTGAACCCCCTCAAGGAAGTCATCAAGGGGAAGAAGCTCGTTGTCGTCGACGACTCGATCGTCCGCGGCAACACCCAGCGGGCCCTGGTCCGGATGCTCCGCGAGGCCGGCGCGGCCGAGGTCCACATCCGGATCTCCTCCCCGCCGGTCAAGTGGCCCTGCTTCTTCGGCATCGACTTCGCGACCCGCGCGGAGCTGATCGCCAACGGGATGTCGGTCGAGGAGATCGGCAAGTCGCTGGGCGCGGACTCGCTCTCGTACATCTCCCTGGAGGGGATGGTCGAGGCGACCACGATCCAGAAGCCGAACCTCTGCCGTGCCTGCTTCGACGGCGAGTACCCGATGGAGCTGCCGGACCCCGAGCTGCTCGGCAAGCAGCTCCTGGAGACCGAGCTGGCCGCCGGTCCGGCCGCCACCGCGGCCGCCGACGCGCTCCGTCGTCCGTAAGACCCCGCAAGTCCGTAAGACCCCGTCGCAACCGCTGCAACCGCAGTACGACACGAAAGTTCCCAGCATGTCTGAGTCCCTCAGTGCCGAAGGCGGCGCCAGCTACGCGTCCGCGGGCGTCGACATCGAGGCGGGCGACCGCGCCGTCGAGCTGATGAAGGAGTGGGTGAAGAAGACGAAGCGCCCCGAGGTCCTGGGCGGCCTCGGCGGTTTCGCCGGCCTCTTCGACGCCTCCGCCCTCAAGCGCTACGAGCGTCCGCTGCTCGCCTCGGCGACCGACGGCGTCGGCACGAAGGTCGACATCGCCCGCCAGATGGGCGTGTACGACACGATCGGCCACGACCTGGTCGCGATGGTCATGGACGACATCGTCGTCTGCGGTGCCGAGCCGCTCTTCATGACCGACTACATCTGCGTGGGCAAGGTCCACCCGGAGCGGGTCGCGGCGATCGTCAAGGGCATCGCCGAGGGCTGCGTCCTGGCCGGCTGCGCCCTGGTCGGCGGCGAGACGGCGGAGCACCCGGGTCTCCTCGGCCCGGACGACTTCGACGTCGCCGGCGCGGGCACGGGCGTCGTGGAGTACGACCGGCTGCTCGGCGCGGACCGCATCCGTACGGGTGACGCGGTCATCGCCATGGCCTCCTCCGGCCTTCACTCCAACGGGTACTCGCTCGTGCGGCACGTGGTCTTCGACCGCGCCGGCATGACCCTCGACCAGCGGGTCGAGGAGCTCGGCCGGACCCTGGGCGAGGAGCTCCTGGAGCCCACGAAGATCTACTCGCTCGACTGCCTGGCCCTCACCCGGACCGCGGACGTCCACGCCTTCAGCCACATCACGGGCGGCGGCCTCGCGGCCAACCTGGCCCGGGTGATCCCGGACGGCCTGCACGCCACCGTCAACCGTTCGACCTGGGCCCCGGGCGCGATCTTCGACCTGGTCGGCAAGGCCGGTCAGGTGGAGCGCCTGGAGCTGGAGAAGACCCTGAACATGGGCGTCGGCATGATGGCCGTCGTGCCGGCCGACTCCGTGGACGTGGCCCTGGCCACCCTGGCGGACCGCGGGGTCGAGTCCTGGGTCGCGGGCGAGATCACCGAGCGCGGCGACCGCGCCACCGGCGCCGAACTGGTCGGGGACTACGCGGGCTGACAGGCCGGGACGTACGTCGTCGGGGGTGCCTCCAGGGGCGCCCCCGATCGCCGTTCCCCGGCGCGTACACGTAAGCGAACGGGCACGCGGACAGCACAGAAACCCGGCCGGGTGTACCGGACCGGGTTTCGGTGGTTCAGAAGGTCAAGCGCGACGCGAGGAGGACGAAGAAGGACCGGACTGGTCGTCCTCGTCCTCGTCGTCCGTGTTGTAGAGATCCGCGTACTGGGCGTACGGGTCGTCTTCCTCGTCGTCGTCCTCGAACGGCTCGCCATTCGGCGGCTGGCTCGAAGTCGAAGCGCCCAGCTCATTGGCCAGACGCGTCAGGTCCGTCCCGCCGCTGCTGTACTTCAGCTGGCGGGCGACCTTGGTCTGCTTGGCCTTTGCCCGGCCGCGCCCCATGGCTCGACCCCCTCGGTGACGGGGCTCGATGGCCCCAGAGTCTTGACACGCGTTCATGATTCGGAACGGACTCTCGACGGAGAGACCGGCCCGTAGGGCTTCAACGGTACCTGTTTCCGTGGGTCTACGGTACGCCGCGCGCATCACATACCCCGGTACAGAACCTTCGAGGTGCCCTTTCCTCGCTGGTCAGTCGCGATTTTAACCTCTTCTGGGGGTACGACCCGCCGATCAGGGTGAGGGAAGTCTCCCCGGCGTCCCTTTCGCGGCGGGCCGTCCCCCGGCGCGGGTCAGCCGCGCCGGGCCTCCGCCATCCGCTGCTCGGCGATCCGGTCGGCGGCCGCGGCCGGCGGGATCCCGTCCTCCTTCGCACGTGCGAAGATCGCGAGGGTGGTGTCGAAGATCTTCGTGGCCTTCGCCTTGCACCGGTCGAAGTCGAAGCCGTGCAGCTCGTCCGCGACCTGGATCACGCCACCGGCGTTGACCACGTAGTCGGGCGCGTAGAGGATGCCGCGCTCCTCCAGGTCCTTCTCGACGCCGAGGTGGGCGAGCTGGTTGTTGGCCGCGCCGCAGACGATCTTCGCGGTGAGGACCGGGACGGTGTCGTCGTTCAGGGCGCCGCCGAGCGCGCAGGGCGCGTAGACGTCCAGGCCCTCGACGCGGATCAGCGCGTCGGTGTCGGCCACCACCTTCACCTGCGGGTGCCTGTCGGTGATCCGGCGCACCGACTCCTCGCGCACGTCGGTCACGTACACCTCGGCGCCGTCCTCCAGGAGGTGCTCGACGAGGTAGTGGCCGACCTTGCCGACGCCCGCGACGCCGACCTTGCGGCCGCGCAGCGTGGGGTCGCCCCACAGGGTCTGCGCGGAGGCGCGCATCCCCTGGAAGACGCCGAAGGCGGTGAGCACGGAGGAGTCGCCGGCGCCGCCGTTCTCGGGGGAGCGGCCGGTGGTCCACGCGTTCTCGCGGGCGACGACGTCCATGTCGGCGACGTAGGTGCCGACGTCGCAGGCCGTGACGTACCGGCCGCCGAGGGAGGCGACGAAGCGCCCGTAGGCGAGGAGGAGTTCCTCCGTCTTGATCTGCTCCGGGTCGCCGATGATGACGGCCTTGCCGCCACCGTGGTCGAGACCGGCCAGGGCGTTCTTGTACGACATGCCGCGCGCCAGGTTGAGCGCGTCGGCGATCGCCTCGGCCTCGGTGGCGTACGGGTAGAAGCGGGTGCCGCCGAGGGCGGGGCCCAGGGCGGTGCTGTGGAGGGCGATGACGGCCTTGAGGCCGGTCGCGCGGTCCTGGCAGAGCACGACTTGCTCGTGGCCACCCTGTTCCGAACGGAAGAGGGTGTGCAGCACGTCTGCGGGATCGACAGGAGCGCCGGTCACATCGGTCACGGTGGTGACTCCCAAGTACGAAGCGGCGGTTTCGGCCCTCCCTGCGGGTGGGGGAGGGACCGGTTCGGCAAGAGGGTAAGCGCTACCTGGGCGTAGATCAGCCGCAGTGCGCAGGATCACCCCCTCGGGGAGTGCCTCCGTGGAAGGATTCGCGACATGTCGGTCGCCTCCTCGGTCCTCGTCCCCTACGCGTCCTATCTGCGGGTGTACGAGCCGCTGGCCGCGTTCCCCGAGCCGGAGCGGTCCCACTGGGCCCGGTACGCGCGGCGGCCCCGCACCCCGGGGGCGCAGGAGGAGCTGCGCCGGTCGCTCGCGGACCTGCTGCCGACGCCCCCGGTCCCGGTGCCGGTCCACGAGAGCGGCGAGGCCTTCGTCGCGCATCTGGACGGGGTGGTGGTGATCTGCCCGTGGCGGACCCGGCTGCGCGCGTGGCTGGCCCTGGAGGAGCTGGTGGCCGAGGGATATCCGGGGCCGGTGCTCGACGCGATGCTGCCACCGGTGGTGCGCGGTCAGGTGGCGGCGGACCACGAGCGCTGGCTGGCGCGGAACCCGGACGCGCGGCCGTGGATCCGTACGGCGGTCTGGCAGGTGCCGGTGCGCTGGTTCGCCCTCTTCGGCGACGAGGACCGGCAGTACGAGCCGGGCGTCCCGAAGGACGGGGACGGGGACGGCGCGGGCCGGGCGCCGGTGCTGCGGTACCGGACGACGATGGCCCAGGCGCGGCGCCGGCTCGCCCGGGCCCTGCGGGCGCTGCGGGAGTCGATCGACGACGGTCCGATGACGGAGGGGCTGGTCGAGGTGGGGCGCTGGCTGGAGGAGTTCCACCCGCGCGCCCTGGTGGAGCTGGACTTCGGCGGGCTCGTGCACGTGGTGCCGGAGGAGTGGCTGGCGGAGGAGCGGTCGGCGGCCCGGCTGGCGGAGGGGATCGCCGCGCTGCGGGCGGGGGACGGCGAGGCGGCGAGCGAGGCGTACGGGCAGCTGGCCGAGCGCTGGCGGGCGATCAGGGACCTGCGGTTCGCGAACTGACGCGCCCCCGGAGGGGTCCGGCCGTCGGCGACTGGAGGGGGCCCGGCTGTCAGTAACCGGAGAGGTCCGGTCGTCGGTAATCGGTAACCGTGGCCGGAAGCCTCCGTGTGCGAACTGACATCAGTCGGGCATCTTCGTCAGGTCGGTATCGACAAGACATGTCCGACCGGTGTAAATGATCTTCGAGGCCCCTGGAGCCGACGGCGCCGGGGTTCCTCCGCGTCCCCTTCCTCCGGTTCACGGGTCCTTCGGCTCCCGTCCGGTGGGGACGTTGGTCCCGATCCGGGCCTTTGGCTCAAGCGTGACGGACAGCACTTAACGCACCCTTGCGCCGATCACCCATCCTCGTGCCAAAATAGGACAAGGAGTCCGGGGAGGGTTCCTTCCGCCCAACTTTGGGCGGAACGCTCAGCATTGCACTCTATGGGGGGTCTGAGGACTCCTGATCGCCCTGTGACTAATCGTCACAGACGCGTGACTGTCCGTTATGGCATGGTCCATCGACTTCCGCCGCTGATGAACACCTGCGAGGGCAATTCCATCGGTTTGGCCGACGTGGCTGGACGGATGGTGTAGTTGTAGTGCCGAGGACAAGCCGTTCGTCCTATAACCGACTCGGCCCGCTTCTGCCATTTCGGGCAAGGCGGGTCAAGGTGCAGAATTTAGAGGAAAGAACCGAGATTGGTTCGGTTCTCCCGAGGAGGCCGCTCATGACCGCTCGCACCCCTGATGCCGAGCCGCTGCTGACCCCTGCCGAGGTCGCCACGATGTTCCGTGTGGACCCGAAGACGGTGACCCGTTGGGCCAAGGCGGGCAAGCTCACGTCCATCCGCACCCTGGGTGGGCACCGCCGGTACCGCGAGGCCGAGGTCCGCGCGCTGCTGGCGGGCATTCCGCAGCAGCGCAGCGAGGCCTGAGGTCGCGTGACACCCCGCAGTACCCCGTAACACCGGGCCCTGCCGGATCCCCCAATCCGGTGGCCCACCCCTAGCTCTGCCGGCGAACACCTGCCCCAACAGGTCTTCGTCAGACGATCGCGCTGGACTCCGCCGGGTCCAGCGCGATCTTTTTGTGTCCCGTGTCTCCTGTGGACGGTGGTGCAATTGCACCGATTAAATCGGACCGGTGTAGGGAGGGTGTAAGTGAAGGGGTTTCTGAAACTCTTTCAGTGACACCCGTCACACGTACGAACCCTTGCCAAGGTCAAGGCTGCCACTCCGGGGCCGGGCTCCGGCACGCCGTTGGTCACGGGTCGGCGGGACCTTCGTCCTCCGTCGCCGGCGGCCGCTCCCCGGCGTCCGGAGTCTCCGGGGCCCGCGTGGTCTCCGGGGTCTCCGGCATCTCCATGGCGAGCCTCAGGAGGCGGTGGCAGACCACGCAGTGGCGCGTGAGGTGCCCGTACCGCGACGCGGCCGCCAGATGGGCGCGCAGCAGTGCTCGTGTGTCGTGCCGTGCTGCGGACGCCGCGGCCATGCGCGACCACCTCCAGTCGGGGCCCCCGATTCCCTGAAGTCCGGAGTACCGGCGGGCACGGGCCCCCGTCAAGACACGGGAACGCAACGAAGGCCCGCATCTCACGATGCGGGCCTTCGTTTTCGGGGCGATCCTGACGGGACTTGAACCCGCGACCTCCACCTTGACAGGGTGGCGAGCTAACCAACTGCTCCACAGGACCTCGCTCGCAGCGCTCTTTTCAAGCGGCTGCGAGAGAGACTGTACAGCAGGTCAGCGGGTGCGGTCGAACTCACCGACGGCGAGGACCCCGCTACCGGACCGGGCGAGTCCGAGGCCCGGCGCCGCACCGCTTCCGCCACGGCGCCGCATCGCCCCCGGGCTACGGCACCGCCGCGTCGATCGCCTTGACGATCCGCTTGTCCGAGACCGGGTACGCCGTCCCCAGGGCGTGCGCGAAGTAGCTCACCCGCAGCTCCTCGATCATCCAGCGGATGTCGGTGACCTCGGCCGGCACCGGCCGCCCCTTCGGGAGCTGTTCCAGGAGCCAGGCGTACTCGTCCTGCATCTCCCGGATCTTCTCCATCCGGGTGGTGTCCCGCTGGACCCCGGTGGGCATCTGCTGGAGCCGCCGGTCCACCGCCACCAGGTAGCGCATCAGGTCCGGGAGCCGCTTCAGACCCGTACGGGTGACGAAACCGGCCGGAACCAGCCAGTTCAGCTGCGCCCGCACGTCCTGGAGGTTCGGAAGGAGCGCCGGGCTGCTCGTGGCCTTCAGGCGCCGCTCGCAGGCCTGCCAGGCCGCCAGGACCTGCTGGACCTGGCCCACCGTCCGCACCGTCGTGTCCACCAGGTCCGCGCGGACCTTGTCGTACAGCTTCCGGAAGGACTCCTCGTCCCAGGCCGGGCCGCCGTGGTCCGCGATCAGCTTGTCGGCGGCGGCGGTCGCGCAGTCGTCGAAGAGGGCCTGGATCGAGCCGTGCGGGTTCGAGGACAGGGCCAGCTTCTGCTGGTTGGTCAGCTTGTCCGAGGCGAACTTCGCCGGGTTCACCGGGATGTTCAGCATGATCAGCTTCCGGGTGCCCCGCCACATGGCGAGCGCCTGCTCGGCCTCCGTGTCGAAGAGCCGCACGGCCACGGTGTCGCCCTCGTTCACGAGCGCCGGGTACGCCTTGACCGGCTGGCCCGCCCGTCTGGTCTCGAAGACCTTCGTGAGCGTGCCGATCGTCCAGTCCTTCAGGCCCGAGCGCTCCAGGGAGGGCCCGGAGCCGTCCGGGCCGCCCGTGGCCGCCGCGGCGGCCTTGGAGAGCGCCTGGCGGGCCTTGGGGCGCAGCTGCAGGCGCAGCGTCTCCAGGTCCTTGGCCTCGGCCAGCTTCCGGCGCCGCTCGTCGACGATCCGGAAGGTCACCTTGAGGTGCTCGGGCACCTTCGCCCAGTCGAAGTCCTCGGCCGTCAGCGGCACTCCGACCATCCGCTGGAGCTCGCGCGCCAGCGCCGTCGTCAGCGGCTCCTGCACGGGCACGACCGCGTCGAGGAAGCGGCCCGCGAAGTTGGGCGCCGGGACGTAGTGACGGCGGATCGGCTTCGGCAGGGAGCGGATCAGCTCCGTGACGACCTCCGCCCGCAGGCCCGGGATCTGCCACTCGAAGCCCTCGTCCGTCACCTGGTTGAGCACCTGGAGCGGTATGTGGACGGTCACGCCGTCCGCGTCCGCGCCCGGCTCGAACTGGTACGTCACCCGGAACTTGAGCGGGCCCTGCCGCCACGAGTCCGGGTAGTCGTCCTTGGTGACCGCCCCGGCCTTCTCGTTGATGAGCATCTCGCGCTCGAAGTCGAGGAACTCCGGCTCCTCGTGGCGCTTGTGCTTCCACCAGGAGTCGAAGTGCGCGCCGGAGACGACGTGCTCGGGGACCCGCTTGTCGTAGAAGTCGAAGAGCGTCTCGTCGTCGACGAGGATGTCCCGGCGGCGGGCCCGGTGCTCCAGCTCCTCGACCTCGGTGAGCAGCTTGCGGTTGTCGGCGAAGAACTTGTGGTGGGTGCGCCAGTCGCCCTCGACCAGCGCGTTCCGGATGAACAGGTCCCGGGAGACCTCCGGGTCGATCCGCCCGTAGTTCACCTTCCGGTCGGCGACGATCGGGACGCCGTACAGCGTCACCTTCTCGAACGCCATCACGGCCGCCTGGTCCTTCTCCCAGTGCGGCTCGCTGTACGTCTTCTTCACCAGGTGCTGGGCGAGCGGCTCGATCCACTCGGGCTCGATCCGGGCGTTCACCCGGGCCCAGAGCCGCGAGGTCTCCACCAGCTCGGCGGACATGACGAAGCGCGGGGGCTTCTTGAAGAGCGCGGAGCCGGGGAAGATCGCGAACTTGGCGCTGCGGGCGCCGAGGTAGTCGTTCTTCGCCCCGTCCTTCACGTCCTTGAGACCGATGTGGGACAGCAGGCCCGCGAGCAGGGACACGTGCACGGACTGCTCCGGCGCGTCCTCCTCGTTCAGATGGATGCCCATCTGCTTGGCGACCGTCCGCAGCTGGGAGTAGATGTCCTGCCACTCCCGGATCCGCAGGAAGTTCAGGTACTCCTGCTTGCACATGCGGCGGAAGGAGCTGGAACCCCGCTCCTTCTGCTGCTCGCGCACGTACCGCCACAGGTTGAGGTACGCGAGGAAGTCGCTCGTCTCGTCCTTGAACCGGGCGTGCTGCTGGTCGGCCTGCGCCTGCTTCTCCGCCGGCCGCTCGCGCGGGTCCTGGATGGAGAGCGCCGCCGCGATCACCATGACCTCGCGGACGCAGCCGTTCCGGTCCGCCTCCAGGACCATCCGGGCGAGCCGGGGGTCCACGGGCAGCTGGGACAGCTTCCGGCCCTGCGGGGTGAGCCGCTTCTTCGGGTCCTTCTCGGCCGGGTCGATCGCACCGAGCTCCTGGAGGAGTTGCACGCCGTCCCGGATGTTGCGGTGGTCCGGCGGGTCGATGAAGGGGAACTTCTCGATGTCGCCGAGCCCGGCGGCGGTCATCTGGAGGATGACGGAGGCCAGGTTCGTCCGGAGGATCTCGGCGTCCGTGAACTCCGGACGGGACAGGAAGTCGTCCTCCGAGTACAGCCGGACGCAGATGCCGTCGGACGTACGGCCGCAGCGGCCCTTGCGCTGGTTGGCGCTGGCCTGGCTGACGGGCTCGATCGGCAGCCGCTGCACCTTGGTCCGGTGCGAGTAGCGCGAGATCCGGGCGGTGCCCGGGTCGATCACGTACTTGATGCCGGGGACGGTCAGGGAGGTCTCGGCGACGTTCGTGGCGAGGACGATCCGGCGGCCGGGGTGGGCCTGGAAGACGCGGTGCTGCTCGGCGTGCGACAGGCGCGCGTAGAGGGGGAGGACCTCGGTGTTGCGCAGCTTCCGCTTGAGCAGGGCGTCCGCCGTGTCGCGGATCTCGCGCTCGCCGGAGAGGAAGACCAGGATGTCGCCGGGGCCCTCGCCCTGGAGCTCGTCGACGGCGTCGCAGATCGCGGTGATCTGGTCCCGGTCGGACTCCTCGGAGTCCTCTTCGAGCAGCGGCCGGTAGCGGACCTCGACGGGGTACGTGCGGCCGCTGACCTCGACGATCGGGGCGTCGCCGAAGTGGCGGGAGAAGCGCTCCGGGTCGATGGTCGCGGAGGTGATCACGACCTTGAGGTCGGGACGCTTCGGAAGCAGCTGGGCCAGGTAGCCGAGCAGGAAGTCGATGTTGAGGGACCGCTCGTGCGCCTCGTCGATGATGATCGTGTCGTACGCGCGCAGCTCGCGGTCCGTCTGGATCTCGGCGAGCAGGATGCCGTCCGTCATCAGCTTCACGAAGGTCGCGTCGGGGTTCACCTGGTCGGTGAAGCGGACCTTCCAGCCGACGGCCTCGCCCAGCGGGGTCCTCAGCTCCTCGGCGACCCGCTCGGCGACCGTGCGGGCGGCGATCCGGCGGGGCTGGGTGTGCCCGATCATGCCCCGGACGCCCCGGCCCAGCTCCATGCAGATCTTCGGGATCTGGGTGGTCTTTCCGGAGCCCGTCTCACCGGCGACGATCACGACCTGGTGGTCGCGTATCGCCTCCAGGATCTCGTCCTTCTTCTGCGAGACGGGGAGCTGTTCGGGGTAGGTGACGGCGGGCACGCGCGCGGCGCGCGCGTCGACGCGCTCCTTGGCCTTGGCCGCCTCTGCGGCGATCTCGTCCAGGACGGCCGCGCGGGCCTCGGGCTTGCGGATGCGGCGGGCGCCTTCGAGACGGCGGCCGAGCCGGTGGGAGTCCCGCAGCGAGACCCCGGCCAGGACGGACTGGAGGGCGGCGAAGGAAGTAGACATACGGAATCCAGGATCGCACCTGCGGACGAGAAGCGGCGAACCGATTTACGAGCGGTGTCCCCGGGGCGGTCGCGCGGGAGCGGTGCCCCCGGGGGCGGTCGCGCGGGGTGCGTACTATTTCGGGCACGCCGACCGGACCGGAGAGGTTTCGCATGTTCCGCACCACCCGCGCGCCGGCGGCGTTCGCCGCGCTCCTGGGGGTGGTGCTGGGGCTTCTGGTGTGGGGGGCCGTAGGGGGGCGGGGCGGGGGCGCGGTTTCCGGGGCTGCCGGGGCCGCCGCCGGTTCTGCGGCTTCCGTTGTTTCCGAGGCCGCCGCTGGTTCCACGGCTTCCGTCACTTCCGGGCACCCTGGCGCTTCCACCGGTTCTGCGGCCTCCGCCTCCGCCGCTTCCGTCGCCGTCGTGGCGTCCCTCCCCGGGGCCGCCGTGCCCGGCTGCGATCCGGTCCGCCCCGCCGAGGCGGGGGCCGACGGACCCGTCGTACCGCCGCGCGCGCACGGCTTCGCGGAGCTGCTGCCCGCCCTCGCCGCCGACCGGGCGCCGGGCGGGGGCCGGCCCGGGGACGCGGCCGGGCGGAAGCCGGCGCCGGGGCGGGAGCCGCCCGACCTCGTATCGCCGTCGCCGGTGGAGCTGTCGGTCCTGAGGGTGTAGACGGGCGGCCTCCTTCCGCCGTCCTCTTCCCTTTCTGTTCCAGGAGTGCTTCCGCATGTCCAGCTCCACCTCCCCCTCCTCCAAGAGCAAGCCGGTCGCGATCGTCGCCGGGGTGGCGGCCGCCGCCGTGCTGCTCGGCGTCGTCTCGTACACCGCCACCAAGCCCGCGTCCCCCGGCGCCTCCGGTTCGTCCGCCGTCGCGGAGGTCTCCGCCGACCCGGCCGCCGGCGTCTACCCCGAGCTGGAGGCGTACGCCCGGCGCGACGCCTCCGACGGGCTCGCCCTGGGCCGGGCCGATGCGCCCGTGGTGCTCATCGAGTACGCGGACTTCAAGTGCGGCTACTGCGGGAAGTTCGCCCGGGACACCGAGCCGGTCCTGGTGGAGAAGTACGTGAAGAACGGGACCCTGCGCATCGAGTGGCGGAACTTCCCGATCTTCGGCGAGGAGTCCGAGGCCGTGGCCCGCGCCGCCTGGGCGGCCGGGCAGCAGGGCCGGTTCTGGGAGTTCCACCGGGCCGCCTACGCGGAGGACGCCAAGGAGAAGGGGTTCGGGAAGGACCGGCTCGCCGCCCTCGGGAAGGAGGCGGGCGTGCCCGACGCGGCCCGGTTCGCCAAGGACACCGAGGGGCAGGCGGCCCGCGCGGCCGTCCGGAAGGACCAGGACCAGGGGTACGCGCTCGGCGCCACCTCCACCCCGTCCTTCCTCGTCAACGGCCGCCCGATCGCGGGCGCGCAGCCCCTGGAAACCTTCACGGAGGCGATCGAAGCGGCGGCGAGGACGGCGAAGAAGCCCACGAAGCCTGCCGGTGCCGGGGCCGGGCAGTGACCTCCGGCATCGGTTACTTCGCTGCCTTCCTCGGCGGACTGCTCGCCCTGCTCAGCCCGTGCAGCGCCCTGCTCCTGCCGGCCTTCTTCGCGTATTCCATCGACACGCGCGCGAGGCTGGTCGCCAGGACCGGGATCCTCTACGCGGGTCTGGCGACCACCCTCGTCCCGCTCGGCGCGGCCGGCTCCCTCGCGGGCCGGTTCTTCTACGGCCACCGGGACCTGCTCGTCACGGTCGGCGGCTGGCTGATTGTCGGGCTCGGCGTCCTCCAGATCCTGGGCCTGGGCTTCGCCTCCCGCCGGATCGCGGAGGCGAGCGGCCGCATCCAGCCCACCTCGGCGCTCTCCGTCTACGCCCTGGGCCTGGTCTACGGCCTCGCGGGCTTCTGCGCGGGCCCGATCCTCGGCAGCGTCCTGACGGTGGCGGCGCTGAGCGGCAGCCCGGCGTACGGGGGGCTGCTCCTCGCGGTGTACGCGCTCGGGATGGCGGTGCCGCTGTTCGTCCTGGCGCTGCTCTGGGAGCGGTACGACCTGGGCCGGCGGCGCTGGCTGCGCGGGCGGCCCCTCCGGCTCGGCCGTCTCACGCTCCACTCGACCTCGGTGCTCTCGGGCCTCTTCTTCGTCGTCCTGGGCACGCTGTTCCTGGTCTTCGACGGGACGACCGCGCTGCCGGGCCCGCTGTCGGTGGACGACTCGTTCGCCGTGGAGGAGCGAGTGGCGTCCCTCGGCCGGGCGGTGCCGGACTGGGCGCTGCTCGTCGCGCTCGTGGCCGTGGTGGCGGCGGTGCTCGCGCTGCGGGGCCGGCGCGGGAGCCGCTCGCGGGAGCGCGAGGAGGCGTGACGGTACGGGGAGGGGGCGCCGGCCTCCTCCCCGTACGCCCATCCGCGTCAACGTCTCCGCGTGCGGGCACACGAAGAAGGCCCCGTTCTTTCGAACGGGGCCTTCTGTTGGTGGCTGGGGCCGGGGTCGAACCGGCGACCTATCGCTTTTCAGGCGATCGCTCGTACCAACTGAGCTACCCAGCCACGAAGCTGTTTCCAGCTTCAGCGACTCTGACGGGACTTGAACCCGCGACCTCCACCTTGACAGGGTGGCGAGCTAACCAACTGCTCCACAGAGCCAAGCTTGTGCGCGATCACTAGTCTCGCACACGGTACTGCGTGCCCCCAACGGGATTCGAACCCGTGCTACCGCCTTGAAAGGGCGGCGTCCTGGGCCACTAGACGATGAGGGCTAGGGGCTCACCTGGGCGCTTCATCAGCGCGTCGGGGACGTGAGAAGCATATGGGATGCCGGCCGCTATCGCCAAAACGGTTTCCGCCCGGGGGAGAATGGGCGCGTGCTGGAGATGACGCGCGAGGAGTTCGAGGAACTCGTCGCCGAAGCCCTGGACCGGATCCCGCCGGAGCTGACGCGGCTGATGGACAACGTCGCCGTGTTCGTGGAGGACGAACCGCCCTCCGACGACCCCGAGCTGCTCGGGCTCTACGAGGGGACGCCGCTGACCGAGCGCGGCGAGTGGTACGCCGGGGTGCTCCCCGACCGGATCACGATCTACCGGGGTCCGACGCTGCGGATGTGCGAGTCGCGCGAGGACGTGGTCGCGGAGACCGAGATCACGGTGGTGCACGAGATCGCCCACCACTTCGGCATCGACGACGAACGGCTCCACGCGCTGGGCTACGGCTGACGGCTCTCGTGCGGGGCGCGGTCGGCGGTGGCGGCCGGGCCGTGTGTCCGGGATGCGCCGACCGGGTGGGAGGACGGGCTCCGTTTCCCTTGCGCGGGGGCCCGTGTCCCTTGCGGGGCCGGGGGAGTTGGGCAGTGGGACGCGTTCCGTTCCTGCCTGTTGTGTCCTGGAGGTGCCCCCGTGCGCCATTTGCCCACCCCGGCGAGATGGGTCGCCACCGCGCTGGCCGTCGTGGCCTGTGCCGGTCTGAGCGGCTGTATGAGTGTGAGCGACGACGGGGCGAAGCCGGGGCCCGGCGCCTCCGGCGGGAAGCGGGGTGTGGCGGCCGAGTCCGACGGCGGCGGGGGCCTTCCGGACGGGGGCGGCGGCTCCTGGAACGGCCGGCCGGACGGGGGAGGGCCGGACGTGACCGGTTCGGGCGAGGAGAACCCGGTGCCGACCGGCTCGCCGTCCGGCAGCGCGCCGCCCACGGCGGGCGTGGCCCTGCCGGGCGTCGGTCCCTCGGGCGGCACGGCGAAGCCGCAGCCGACCGGAGGCGGCCACGAGCAGCCGTCCGGCAGCGCGGGCGGCGGCGGGAACGGCGGAAGCGGGGACGGGAGCGCGGGCGGCGGGAACGGCGGCGCCGGCGGCGGGACCGGAGGGCCGGGCGGCGGGGGCACGCCCACCCCGGAGCCCACGCAGCCGCCCGTCGAGCCCACGCCGGAGCCGCCGGTTCCGACCCCGGAGCCGACGCCCGAGCCGACCTCGGACCCCACCGACCCGCCCGCGTCCGGCCCCGACGCCCAGATGGGTGCCATGCGCGCCGCCGTGGCGGAGGGGGAGGGCGGGGACGCGACCCCGGAGCCGGAGGCGTCTCCGCAGGTCGGACCGGTGTGAGGGAGTCCGATTTGCCATAGGTGGGGGAGGGTGCGTATGGTGGTAGATCGTTTGATCCCATTGCCCGGCGCCGACACAGAAGAGCGCCGTGTGGCGCGTACTCTCCCTAGCCGTGGCTGGACCGCATTGAGGCGGTCGATTTGCGAAAACACGGAGTTGACGGGCGCGTGCCGAGACTCCGGAAGGTTTCGCATTTCGCATGTCCATTTTCAGTTCTGACCACGCCGTCATGCCCGAGAACGACGAGATCGTCGAGGCCGTCGAGGCCACCGAGACCGTCGCGATCGAGGCCGAGGCCCAGGCCCTCATCGAGGCCGAGGCCGACGTCCTCGCCGAGGACGTGACCGAGGACGACTCCGCCGAGGAGCCCGCCGAGCCCACGATCACCTTCGCGGACCTCGGTCTGCCGGAGGGCGTCGTGCGCAAGCTCGCGCAGAACGGCGTGACCACCCCCTTCCCGATCCAGGCGGCGACCATCCCGGACGCCCTGGCCGGCAAGGACATCCTCGGCCGCGGCCGCACCGGCTCCGGCAAGACCCTCTCCTTCGGTCTGCCGCTCCTCGCCACCCTGGCGGGCGGCCACACCGACAAGAAGAAGCCCCGCGGCGTCATCCTCACCCCGACCCGTGAGCTCGCGATGCAGGTCGCGGACGCCCTCCAGCCCTACGGCGACGTGCTCGGCCTCAAGATGAAGGTCGTCTGCGGCGGTACGTCCATGGGCAACCAGATCTACGCCCTGGAGCGCGGCGTCGACATCCTCGTCGCCACCCCGGGCCGTCTCCGCGACATCATCAACCGCGGCGCCTGCTCCCTGGAGGCCGTGAAGATCGCGGTCCTCGACGAGGCCGACCAGATGGCCGACCTGGGCTTCCTGCCCGAGGTCACCGAGCTGCTCGACCAGATCCCCGAGGGCGGCCAGCGCCTCCTCTTCTCCGCCACCCTGGAGAACGAGATCGACAGCCTGGTCAAGCGCTACCTGGTGAACCCGGTCACCCACGAGGTCGACCCGTCCGCCGGTGCCGTCACGACCATGACCCACCACGTCCTCGTCGTGAAGCCGAAGGACAAGGCCCCGGTCACCGCCGCGATCGCCGCCCGCAAGGGCCGCACGATCATCTTCGTCCGCACCCAGCTGGGCGCCGACCGCATCGCCGAGCAGCTGCAGGACACCGGCGTCAAGGCCGACGCCCTGCACGGCGGCATGACGCAGGGCGCCCGTACGCGGGTCCTCGACGACTTCAAGAAGGGCTACGTCAACGCGCTCGTCGCGACCGACGTCGCCGCCCGTGGCATCCACGTCGACGGCATCGACCTGGTCCTGAACGTGGACCCGGCCGGTGACCACAAGGACTACCTGCACCGCTCGGGCCGCACCGCCCGCGCCGGCCGCTCCGGCGTCGTGGTCTCCCTGGCCCTGCCGCACCAGCGCCGCCAGATCTTCCGTCTGATGGAGGACGCGGGCGTCGACGCCTCGCGCCACATCGTCGGCGGGGCCGGCGCCTTCGACCCGGAGGTCGCCGAGATCACCGGCGCCCGTTCGCTGACCGAGGTCCAGGCCGACTCCGCGAACAACTCCGCCAAGCAGGCCGAGCGCGAGGTCGTCGACCTCACCAAGCAGCTGGAGCGCCTCCAGCGCCGGGCCGTCGAACTCCGCGAGGAGGCCGACCGCCTGGTGGCCCGCGCCGCCCGCGAGCGCGGCGAGGACCCGGAGGCGGCCGTGGCCGAGGTGACCGAGGCCGCCGAGGCCGAGGTCGCGGCGGCGGCCGTGGAGGCCGAGCGCGCCGCGAAGGCCGAGGAGCAGCAGCGCCGCGAGGAGCGTCCGTCCTTCCGCGACGAGCGGGGCAACTTCGAGCGCCGCGACCGTGGCGGCGACCGGGGCGACCGCGGTGGCTTCCGTGGCGGCGACCGTGGTGGCCGTTCTTTCGAGCGTCGTGACAACGACCGTCCGTCCGGCGGCTTCCGTCGCGACGACCGCCCCTCGGGCGGTTTCAACCGCGATGACCGTGGTGGCCGTTCTTTCGAGCGTCGTGACAACGACCGTCCGTCCGGTGGTTTCCGTCGTGACGACCGCCCCTCGGGTGGCTTCAACCGTGACGACCGTGGTGGCCGTTCTTTCGAGCGTCGTGACAACGACCGTCCGTCCGGTGGTTTCCGTCGTGACGACCGTCCGTCCGGTGGCTTCAACCGCGATGACCGTGGTGGCCGTTCTTTCGAGCGTCGTGACAACGACCGTCCGTCCGGTGGTTTCCGTCGTGACGACCGCCCCTCGGGTGGC
>NZ_JBIWAS010000011.1:92505-123826 GCF_044760185.1 Streptomyces sp. NPDC098101
GGCTTCAACCGCGATGACCGTGGCGGCCGTTCTTTCGAGCGTCGTGACGACCGCCCCTCCGGCGGCCACCGCGGCAGCGACCGTCCGTTCAACCGCGACCGTCGTGACGACCGTCCGGCCGGCGGCTTCCGCTCCGGCGGCGACCGCCCGTACGGCCGCCGCGACGACCACCGCGGCTCCGGCCCGGCCGGCGGCTCCTTCGGCCGCCGCGACGACAAGCCGCGCTGGAAGCGCAACGGCTGATCGCGCCTAGCACCCTGAACCAGGGCCCGTACGAGCACTCCGGTGCCGTACGGGCCCTGTTCCGTACGCCCACCCCCGAGCCCACCGACAACGACCCGCCCCCTCCACCCGCCCCCTTCCCCCGGCCCGCAGCGCGCCCGGTGTCGGATACCCGATCGGCTCCGGGGATCTCTCGGGCTATGCTGCACGGGTGTGCTTGTCCACGGGCCGTTAGCTCAATTGGTCAGAGCAGCGGACTTTTAATCCGTTGGTTGTGGGTTCGAGTCCCACACGGCCTACCGAAGGCGGGAGGGGTTTTCCCGGACCGCCGAGAAGCGCCCCGAACGGTTTCGACCGGGCGGGGCGCTTCTTCGTGTCGTCAGGCGGGTTCGGGGCGGCGGTAGACGCAGACGTTCGCGCCGTGGGGACTGGTGGTGGTGGAGACCGGGGCGAGGGTGCGCAGGACGCCGTCCGCTGGGAAGATCGACTTTCCGCCGCCGAGGAGCACCGGCATGACGATCAGGCGGAGTTCGTCGACCAGGTCCTCGGCCAGGAGCGTGCGGACGAGGGTGGGGCTGCCCAGGACGAGGAGGTCGCCGCCGGAGGCCTCGCGGAGTTCGCGGAGGCGCTCCACGGCCTTGTCGCCGTGGACGAGCCGGGTGTTGTGCCAGCTGAGGTCGGCCTCGTGGAGGGTGTCCGAGACGACGTACTTCGGGAGCGCGTTCATCCGGTCGGCGAAGGGGTCGCCGGCCCGCTCCGGCCAGGCGTTCGCCATCGCCCGCCAGGTGTGGCGGCCGAAGAGCAGGGCGTCCGCCCGCTCCGTGGCCTCGGCGAACGCGCCGCCCACCACCTCCGGGTCGAAGAAGGGGTGCGACCAGCCGCCGTGGGCGAAGCCGCCGTCGGTGTCCTCCTCCGGGCCGCCCGGCGCCTGGACGACGCCGTCGAGGCTGATGAACTCGCTGATGACGATGCGCATGGGTGCGGTCCTCTTCCTGGGTTTCCGGGGCCTGCGGCCGGGCCCCCGGTCGCTGCTTCTCGGTTTCTGCTTCCCGTTCCCGGTGCCTGGTTCTCCGGGAGTCGTGGGAGTTCCGGGTTTTCTGGGGGTTCCGGGGCTTCCGGACCCTCCGGGTACCCCTGTGTCTTCCCTGATTCGCCCGGTTTTTCGGGTGCCGTTCCCGCCGTGGGGTAGGAAAGCGGTGGGGTACGGGAGGGAAGACGGCCCGGCGGGCGGAAAGTCATCGCTCCCGGGAGGTCCTTCCGCCGGGGGCCCTCGTGGATCCCGTGCGGATCCCGTCCGCCGAACGGCTTCGCCCGGGGCGCGGGGCACAGGGGCGTGGGGAAAGGTGGAGACGGAACGTGGAGGTGGGGACGGTGACGGCGAGCGGAACCGGTGGTCCGACGAAGGCGGCCCGACGGCTGGCGCGCTGTGCGCTGCTCGTGGCGGTGGCCGCGATCGTGGTGCTGCTGACGGCGCTGGGCGGCGGCGGGGTCCTGATCCTGGTGAGCGGGCTCGCGGGGCTCGCCCTGTCGGCCGTGGGCATCTGGTGGTTCCTCGCCCACCGGGGGCCGCTGCGGGCGCTCGGCGCGCTGCTCGCGGTGGCCGCGCCCGCCGCGGTCCTCACCCTCTACATCGTCGGGGGCGTCTGGCTGAACGCCCTCGTGGCCCTCGCGCTCTGGGGCGTGGCCCTGTTCTGTGCCCGGTCCGCCCTGCGCCGACCGGAGGAGGACGAGGCCGGGACCATGCGGGGCGAGCCCGCGGCCCGGCCCCGGAAGCCCGTCCTGATCATGAATCCGAAGTCCGGCGGCGGAAAGGTCGAGCAGTTCGGGCTCGTCGAGCGCGCCGAGGAGCTGGGCGCCCGGGTGATCCTCCTCGACCCGTCCGCCGAGAACGACGTCACCGAACTCGCCGAGCGGGCCGTGGCCGAGGGCGCCGATCTGCTCGGCGTGGCCGGCGGCGACGGCACGCAGGCGCTGGTCGCCGCCGTGGCCGCCGAGCACGACCTGCCGTTCCTCGTCATCTCGGCCGGCACCCGCAACCACTTCGCCCTGGACCTCGGCCTCGACCGCACCGACCCGTCGACCTGTCTGAACGCCCTGACCGACGGCGAGGAACTCCGGGTCGACCTCGGCACCGTCTCCGGCCGCGCCTTCGTCAACACCGTCTCCTTCGGGGTGTACGCGGACGTGGTCCAGCACCCCGAGTACCGCGACGCGAAGGCCGGCACCGCCCTCGACGCCCTGCCCGACCTGCTCCAGGGCGGCGAGGGCGACCGCGTCGACGCGGTCGTCGACGGCACCCTGGTCGACGCCCAGCAGGCGCTCCTGGTCAGCAACAACCCGTACGCCACGCCCGATCCGCTCAGTGCCGACCCCGCCCGAAGACCTCGTCTCGACGGGGGCGAACTCGGGGTGATCGGCGTCCGGGTGGAGGGGGCGTTCCAGGCCGCCGAGCTGGCGGTACGGGGGACCCAGGCGGCCGCCCTGAACGTCCTGACGGCCCGTAGGGTCGAGGTCACCTGCGACAGCGGTGACGGCCCCATCTCCGTCGCCGTCGACGGCGAGGCCCTGACCCTGCCCACTCCGGTCGTCTGCACCCTCCGCCCGCGCGCCCTGCGGGTCCTGGTGCCCCGCGACCGGCCGGGCACCACGCCCCCGCGGCCGCCCCTCGACTGGCGGCGCATCAGCGAACTCGCCTTCCACACCCACCCGCATCACCGACCTCCGAGGAGCGGCGCATGACCCACGACACGCCCACCATGACCGCCGAGGCGGTCCTGCACGATCTCCGTGCCGTCGACGGTGCCGTGTACGCCGCCGTGGCCGCCACCCCCACGCCCACCCTGGACACGGCCCTCCGCCGGCTCTCCAGGACGGCCGACCACTCCAAGATCTCCTTCTCCGTCGCGGCCGTGCTCGCCCTCTTCCCGGGCCGTCCGCGCCGGGCCGCGCTCGCCGGGGTCGGGGCGATCGCGGTGGCCTCGGCCACGGCGAACCTGCTGGGCAAGCGGCTCGTCCGCAGACCGAGGCCGGACCGGGAGGCGGCCCGGGTGGTGGCGGGCCGGCACGTCCCCATGCCCGACTCGGCCTCGTTCCCCTCGGGGCACACCGCGTCGGCCGTCGCCTTCGCCACCGCCGTGGGGGTGGTGCTGCCCGCCGCCGCCGTGCCGCTCGGGATCCTGGCGTCGACGGTGGGGTACTCCCGCGTCCACACCGGCGTGCACTATCCGGGCGACGTCGCCGCGGGCGCCGTCCTGGGTGTCGCCAGCGCCGCCGTCTCCCTGACGGTCGGAGCCTCCCTGGCCCACCGCCGCCGGGGGTAGCGAAAAGGGGGGTTCAGGGTTCCGCACGGGACAGTTCCTCCTCGGTGAGGCCGAGCGTCGCGAGGCGTTCCGGGTCGGCCAGGACGTGGAGGGCGACGATCCGGTCCCCGGCGATCGTGAACACCATGAGCGCGGCCGGTCGGCCGTCGACGACCGACAGGGCCGCGGGCTCGCCGTTGGCCACGACCCGCAGCACCGCCTTCCGGAACCTGGAGTAGGCGAGGGCCTGCGAGACGACGGCCCGGGCGCCCCGCACCACCTGGGAGGTGGCGGCCATGAGCCGGCCGCCGTCCGCGCGCAGCACCACGTCGGGGTCGAGGACCGCGAGCAGGCCCTCGAAGTCGCCGCCGTTCGCGGCGGTGAGGAAGGCGTCCGCGATCTCCCGCCCGCGCCGAGGGTCCGGGGCGGGGCCCGGGGAGGCGTCCCGCACCCGGCGGCGGGCGCGGCTGGCGAGCTGGCGGGTCGCGGCCGGGCTGCGGTCCACGACCTCCGCGAGCTCGTCGAAGGGGACGGCGAACATGTCGTGCAGGACGAAGGCGAGCCGTTCGGCCGGTGACAGGGTCTCCAGGACGACGAGGAGCGCGAGGCCGACGGACTCGGTGAGTTCGGCCGCGCGCTCCGGGTCGGCAACGTCGGTGGCGCCGGGGGTGCCGGGGACACCGGCGGTGCCGCCCGTGTCCCCGACGCGGACCACCGGGTCGGGGACGTAGTACTCCAGCGGGGACTCGCGGCGCGAGCCGCGCGAGCGCAGCATGTCCAGGCAGACGCGGCCGACGACGGTGGTCAGCCAGGCGCTGAGGTTCCGCACCGCTCCGGTGTCGGCGCGGTGGAGCTTGAGCCAGGTCTCCTGGACGGCCTCCTCGGCCTCGCTCAGCGAGCCCAGCATCCGGTACGCCACCGCCCGCAGCCGGCCCCGGTCGGCGTCGAAGCGCCGGGCCAGGAGTTCCTCGTCGCCGTACACGCCTGCGCCGTACATGCCCGCGTCGCCGTACACGCCCGCGTCCCCTTCCGCGTCCATCGGCCGGTCTCCCCCCGCGCGTCCCGTCATGTCTCCATGACGGATCGGGTCCCGTGGATGTGACAAGGGGAGGCCGAGCGGAGTTCCGGAACGTGAGATCCCCGCCGTTCGGTCGTGAACGCCCGGGAATCCCCGGCCGGAGTCCCCGACCGCCGGGATTCCCCACTTCAGCGCGGTGCCCTCCGGCCCTAACTTGATCACCATGACGACGACACCGCAGGTCAACCCCGTACTCCGTACCCCGCCGGCCTCTCCCGCCGCCGCTGCCGCGTACTTCTCCGCGAGCCTCGCCTTCCACGCCGACGTCTCCGACGTGGCCTCGGCCCTCGCCGACGCGGCGGCCGGGGGCACCGGCCCCGGCTTCGTCCTGGTCGACACGCGGTCCACGGCCGCCTGGGACCAGGGGCATGTCCCCGGCGCCGTCCACCTGCCGACCGCGCTGATCCCCGAGCGGGCCGGGGAACTGCTCGACCGGTCCGTGCCGGTCGTCACGTACTGCTGGGGACCCGGCTGCAACGGCGCCACCCGGGCCGCCCTTGCCCTCGCGGAGCGGGGCTTCCCGGTCAAGGAGATGCTCGGCGGCTTCGAGTACTGGGTGCGGGAGGGCTTCGCGTACGAGACGTGGGAAGGGCCCGCGGAGAAGGCCGCGGACCCCCTGACGGCCCCGGTCGGCACCGACGACTGCGGCTGCTGACGGAAGGGGCTGAAGGAAACCGATTTCAGGATCGCCCCGGTCATGCCGTACAGTCGTGTTTACCGACGCGGGGTGGAGCAGCTCGGTAGCTCGCTGGGCTCATAACCCAGAGGTCGCAGGTTCAAATCCTGTCCCCGCTACTCAGTAGCGAACGAAGGCCCGGATCCTCTTGGATCCGGGCCTTCGTCGTTCCCGTCCGGATGCGTTCGTCGTTCCCGCCCGGACGCGCGCGATTCCGTTTGACCTTGACGCGACGTCAAGATCTAGCGTTCTCGTCATGGAGTGGTCGATCCAGGAGATCGCCAAGAAGGCCGGCACCACCAGCCGCACCCTCCGGCACTACGGGGAGCGCGGACTGCTGGAGCCGAGCCGGATCGGCGCGAACGGTTACCGGTACTACGACCAGGCGGCCCTCGTGCGGCTGCAGCGGATCCTGCTGCTGCGCGAGCTGGGGCTCTCGCTGGCCGCCATCGCCGAGGTCCTCGCGGGCCAGCGGGACACCTCCGTCGCCCTGCGCGCCCACCTCGCCCTCCTGGAGCAGGAGCGCGAGCGCATCGGACGGCAGATCGCGTCGGTGCGGACCACCCTCCACAAGACCGAGAACGGAGAGGAACTCATGGCGGACGAGATGTTCGACGGCTTCGACCACACGCGCTACGAGGAGGAGGTCACCCACCGCTGGGGCCGCGAGGCGTACGAGCAGGGCGACCGGTGGTGGCGCTCGCTGGACGACGCGCAGAAGCGGGCGTTCATGGAGGAGCAGGCCGGGATCGCCCGCGACTTCGGGAAGGCGGCGCGGGACGGCCTGGCCGCGGACAGCGACGAGGTGCAGGAGCTCGCGCGGCGCCAGGTCGCCTGGCTGTCGACCACCACGGCGCCGACCAAGGAGTACGTGATCGGCCTCGGCCGGATGTACGTCGACGACCCCCGCTTCACCAAGAACTACGACAGGTACGGCGAGGGCACCGCGATCCTCGTCCGGGACGCGATGGCGGTCTACGCCGAGCGGAACATGTAACCCGGACGATCCCCGGCCCCGGCCCGGCTCCTTGCCCCGGTCGCTCCCGCCCCAGTCGCCCCACCCCGTCCACCAGTCGGCCGTGCGGAGTCGCCGTCCGCCCGGGTGGCGGCCACTCTGGAAGGGCGCGGTACGGGGCCGCGGCCGGTCGGACCGGGCAGGAGAGGACAAGGTGGGGCACCCCCTAGGAGCGGTGGGCCGAGGAAGGCGGGGCGGTGAGGGCCGTCCCCCGTACGGCCGTGCCCGCTGGTTCCTCCGGACGCTGCCGCCGCTGATCATCGTGGGCGGCGTCCTCTTCGACGTGTCGACCCCCGCCCCGTACACCGCCTCGCCGATGCTCGCCGCCGCCCCGCTGGTCGCCGCGCCCTTCTTCCCCCTGGTCACGACGCTCCTCACCGGGATCGCCGCCGTCCTCGCTTCGGTCGGGCTCTACCTCTTCAGCGACGACGTCACGCGGGCGCCGGCCGTCGCCGAGACCCTCACCGTGTTCACCGTCTCCGTGCTCGCCCTGCTCATCAACCGGGTGGTGCGCCGCAGCGGCGAACGGCTCGCCTCGGCGCGGGTCATCGCGGAGACCGCGCAGAAGGCGGTGCTGCCGACGCCCGCCGAGCGGATCGGCGGCCTCCGGTGCGCGGCCCGCTACGAGGCGGCGCAGGCGGACGCGTTCATCGGCGGCGACCTCTTCGCCGTGCAGGACACCCCGCACGGGGTGCGGCTCGTGGTCGGGGACGTACGGGGCAAGGGCCTGGACGCGGTCGAGGCCGTCGCCGTCGTCATCGGCGCCTTCCGGGAGGCGGCCGAGCAGGAGCGGACCCTGGAGGGCGTGGCGCGGCGGCTCGAACGGGCGCTGGACCGGGAGGGCACCCGCCGGGACAGCCTCGACGCCGTCGAGGGGTTCACCACCGCCGTCCTGGCCGAGGTCCCGCGCTCCGACGGCAGCGGCACCTTCGACGGCTTCGTACGGGTGGTCAACCGGGGGCACCCGTCCCCGCTGATGCTGTACGGCGACGGGCGGGTCGAAACGGTCGACCCGAGCCGGCCGGCGCTGCCCCTCGGCATGGGGGACCTGGCGTCGTGGCCGGACCGCGCCGAGGCCCGGCCGTACCCGCCGGGCACGACGCTGCTCTTCTACACCGACGGCCTCTCGGAGGCGCGGGACGCGCGGGGCGTCTTCTACGACCCGGCGGAGCGGCTGGCCGGGCGGATCTTCCCCGGCCCCGAGGAGATGCTCGACGCGCTCGTGGACGACGTACGCCTCCACACCGGCGGCGGGGCGACGGACGACATGGCGCTGCTCGCGCTGAGCCGCCCGGCGGCGGGGCAGCCCGAGCGGCGCCGGACGATGCCGGTGGTGCCGCCCGGCGGACCCCGGCACCGGCCGTCGGGCGGGCTCCGCCACCGGCTCCCCGGAGGATCCGGGCAGCGGCCGTCCGACGGCCCCGGTCACCAGGGGTAGTCGCGAGGTCTCCCTGAGATAACAATTGACGAACCGTCAGATTGTGGCGGTTTTACGGCCCCCGGATTCGGTCCCGCTGGAGTCCTGCTGAAGGGGGATCAAGTCGGACCAATCCCTGTCAATTCAACGAATGATCAAGGGGGACGGCTTGGAATCGGGACCCCCTGTCTATTAACGTTCGATAACGCAGCGCGGTCGTCCCAGCCGTCGCAAGAGACGGCACCGTGCGCACGCGCCGAATCCCGCAAGGGAACCGGGGAACCACCATTTGGGGTGAATCGAGCCCTTCGCACCCGTGCGACCGGGCCCGTAGGAGACCTTCCTGCTCCGAACCCGTCAGCTAACCCGGTAGGCGAGAAGGAAGGAAAGGAGCGCGCCTCCGTGGCGTCCAACACCCCTGCCCCCGAAGCCCCGTTCGATGCCTTCGGCGGCGGTGCGGCCCCTTCCGCTCCGGACACCGAGTGGAACCCCACCGAGGATTCCCTCCGCGCCCAGAACCGCTCCGGCGGCCGGCACCGGGTCGTCAAGCAGCGCTCCAACTTCGCCCGCTCCTCCACCGTCCTCGGCGTCGGCGTCATCGCGGCCGTCGGCGCGGGCGGCCTCGCCACCGCGCAGGAGAAGCCCCCGGTCGCCATATCGCTCCCGGACCTCCCCGACCTCAACCTGCCCGACGCCCACGACCTCCCCGGCGTCGGCGCGCTCCTGCCCGCGCAGGAAGAGCGGGAGACGGTCCCCGCGGACCGCGCCAACCCGAACCCGCTGACCTCCGCCACGTACACCACCGAGGCCCAGGACCGGGCCTCGCGGTCCGGGCAGGTCACGCGCGCGAGCCTGTCGACCGCGGACGCCCCGGGCACCGCCGACGCGGGCGAGGCCCTGCGCGCCCGCATCCTCCAGCAGGCCGAGCAGCAGCAGGCCTCCGCCGACGCCGCCGAGAAGGCCGCGGCGGAGAAGGCGGCCGCCGAGAAGGCCGCCGCCGAGGCGCAGGCCAAGGCCGACGCCGCGGAGAAGGCGGCCGCCGAGGCCAAGGCGAAGGCCGAAGCGGAGGCCAAGGCCAAGGCGGAGGCGGAAGCCAAGGCGAAGGCCGAGGCCGAGCGCCTCGCCAAGCTCGCCGCGAGCTACTCGATGCCCCTCTCCTCGTACTCCCTCACCGCCACCTACATGCAGTCCGGCTCGATGTGGTCCTCCGGCTACCACACCGGCCTCGACTTCGCGGCCCCCACCGGCACCCCGCTCAAGGCGGTCCACGGCGCCACGGTCAAGTCGGCGGGCTGGTCCGGCTCCTACGGCTACCGGATCGTCCTGGAGCTGGCGGACGGCACCGAGGTCTGGTACTGCCACCTCTCCTCCATGACGGTCTCCGCGGGCCAGACCGTGGGCACCGGCGAGACGATCGGCCGCGTCGGCGCCACCGGCAACGTCTCCGGCGCCCACCTCCACCTGGAGGTCCACCCCGGCGGCGGCGACGGCGTCGACCCGGCGGCCTGGCTGCGCTCCAAGGGCCTGACCGTCTGATCCCTTCCCGCGCCCACGCGGAATACGCCCGGCGGCGGGGACCGTTGTCCACCCCATGACCTCTCTCCGTACGCTGGGCACGTCCGACCTGCACGTCTTCCCGCTGGCCCTCGGCGGCAACGTCTTCGGCTGGACCGCCGACGAGGCGCAGTCCTTCGCCGTTCTCGACGCCTACGCCGCCGCGGGCGGCAACTTCGTCGACTCCGCCGACGTCTACTCGGCGTGGGCCGAGGGCAACGAGGGCGGCGAGTCCGAGACCGTCATCGGACGCTGGCTCGCCTCCCGGGGCAACCGCGACGACATCGTCGTCGCCACCAAGGTCGGCTCCCACCCCCGCTTCAAGGGGCTCTCCGCCCCCACGATCAAGGCCGCCGCCGAGGAGTCCCTGCGCCGCCTCGGCACCGACCGCATCGACCTGTACTACACCCACTTCGACGACGAGTCCGTCCCCGTCGAGGAGATCGTCACCGCCCTCGACCAGCTGGTGAGGGACGGAAAGGTGCGGGCCGTCGCCGCCTCCAACATCTCCCCGGAGCGGCTCCGCGCCTCCCTCGACTTCGCCGAGGCCGAGGGCCTCGCCCGCTACGTCGCCCTCCAGCCGCACTACAACCTGGTCTCCCGCGAGACCTACGAGGGCCCGCTCCTGGAGACCGCCGAGCGGGCCGGCCTCGCCGCCGTCCCGTACTACGGCCTGGCCTCCGGCTTCCTCACCGGCAAGTACCGCCCCGGCACCACCGTCGACAGCGCCCGCGCCGCCGGGGCCGGCAAGCACCTCGACACCGAGCGGGGCCGGGCCGTGCTCTCCGCGCTCGACGCGGTCGCCGGGGCGCACGGCGCCGAGCCCGCCTCCGTCGCCCTCGCCTGGCTCGCCTCCCGGCCGACGGTCGTCGCGCCGATCGCCTCGGCCCGTACGGTCGAACAGCTCCCGGCCCTGGTCGCGTCCGCCGACCTGAGGCTCACGGAGGAGGAGCTGACGCTCCTGACCGAGGCCTCCGAGGCCGCCGGGACCTCCGAAGCCCGGGGCTAACTGCGGTACGGGTTGTAGTCGCCGTAGTCCAGGTACTGCGGCGGCGCCCACGCCCGGCCCGTCGCCCGCGCCGCGTACGTCAGCGCGGGCGAGGCGACCGCCCTGCGCTGCCACAGGTGGTGCAGCAGCTCCTGCTCGCGGGCCGCGAAGTCGGGCCCGGCGGTGCCGCGCCGGGCCCGGTCCCGCAGGAACGCCAGGGTCGTCGCGAACGACTCGTACTCGCCGACCGCCCGGGCGGCCTCCTTGCCGTACGTCCGGGCGGCGAAGGCGCGGGCCAGCTGCCGGGCCCGCATCGAGGAGAGCGCGAGCGGCTCGGCGGGGGAGAGCCAGCCGGCCGCCGCGTACGCCGGGAGCTCCCCCGCGATCGTGCGCAGCTCCCGCTGCCGGCTCCAGATCGCGAGCCAGGTCAGCAGGCCGAAGGCCGGCATCATGAGCGCCCCGTACACCGCGTAGAAGATCCAGGGGCCGCCGAAGGTCGCCGAGCCGTTCCAGGCGGCGTGCATCCCCATGGCGAGCAGCAGTCCGGCGAGCGGCAGCAGCACCTTCCGCAGCCGCTTCCCGCGCGGGGCGAGCGCGGCGAAGCCGAAGCCGAGACCGGTGAGCACGGTGAACAGCGGGTGCGCGAACGGCGACATCACGACCCGGACGAAGAAGGTCCCGGCGGTCACCATGCCGATGCCGGTGGCGCCGACCTCCTGGTCCTCGCCGAAGGCGTTGCCGAGGTAGAGGATGTTCTCGGTGAAGGCGAAGCCGGTCGCGGTGAAGCCGGCGATCACCACCCCGTCGACGAGCCCGCCGAAGTTCCGGCGGCGGAAGAGGAAGAGCAGCAGGATCGCGGCGGCCTTGGCGCTCTCCTCCACCACCGGGGCGATGACGGTGGCGCCGAGGTGGTCGGCGGAGTCCGGGTCGGCGGTGGCCGTGGCGATCCAGCGGACCGCGAAGGAGTTCGCCAGGATCGCGACCAGCGCGGCGGCGAAGGCGCCCCACGCGAAGGCGAAGAGCAGGTTCTTCCAGGGGCCCGGCTCGACCCGGTCGAGCCAGCGGAACGCCGCCATCAGCAGCGGTACGGGGAGCACGGCGAGGGCCAGGCCGACGAGGAAGCCCTGGGTGCCCGTCTGTTCGCGGACCAGCGCCAGGATGACCAGGGCGCAGATCGCGAGCACGGTGACCAGGCATATCGCCCGGACCACCCGGCTGCGCCAGAAGGCCCGGCGCGGCCGGTAGCGCCACTGGGACCGGTCGGCCGCGGCGGGGAAGGCCGGTTCCTCGGTGTCCCGGTGGGGCACGGGGGCGGCTTCGGTTCCGGGGCCGTGTCCGGGTCCGGTTTCGGCGGGGGCGGGGTTCGACACGTGAGCGACCCTAACCACCGGCACGGACAGCGGGCGACGCACTTACGAGCCGCCCGCCTCCCTCCTACTTCCTCCGGAAGAGGAGGTCGTGGACGACGTGCCCCTTGTCGAGCCCCTGGCCCTCGAAGCGGGTGAGGGGCCGGAAGCCGGGACGGGGCGCGTAACCGCCGTCGGCCTGCGTGTTCTCGAAGTCCGGGTGCGCGGTGAGCACCTCCAGCATCTGCTCCGCGTACTCCTCCCAGTCGGTGGCGCAGTGCAGCACGCCGCCGGACTTGAGCCGGGTCGCGAGGAGGCCGAGGAACTCGGGCTGGATCAGCCGCCGCTTGTGGTGCCGGGCCTTGGGCCACGGGTCCGGGAAGTAGACCCGGCAGCCGTCGAGGGAGTCGCCCGCGAGCATCTCGCGGAGCAGGATGATCGCGTCGCCGTTGGCCACCCGGACGTTGGTGAGGCCGTTCCGGTCGGCGAGCCCGAGCAGATTGCCCTGGCCGGGGGTGTGCACGTCCACGGCGAGGATGCCGGTGCCGGGGTCGGCGGCCGCCATCTGCGCGGTCGCCTCGCCCATCCCGAAGCCGATCTCCAGGACGACCGGGAGCCCGCCGAACATCTCGTCCAGGTCCAGGACCCGCTTGCCGTCGATGTCGAGGCCCCAGTCGGGCCACCGCTTCAGCATCGCCTCGGCCTGCCCGGCGGTCACCCGGCTGCGCCGCGGCTGGAAACTCCGGATCCGCCGCTCGTGGTGCGACCCGGCGGGATCGGGCAGGGGCCCCTCCCCGGGGGCGAACATCCGGCTGCCCCGCCGCGCGACGGGCGGGGAGGCGGGGTCGGCGACGGGCCGCGGGCTGTTCTCAGGCTGCTCAGACACAATGCGGCCGATTCTACGGGTGGGGACGGGCGCGCGTGCGTACGTGCATGAGCACGCGTGCGTACGTGTGCCTACGTGTGCGGGGCGGGCCCGTACGCGCACGGGCCGCGCCCGCACGCCCCGCCGACGCCTACAAGAGCACGGGCGTCTACCGAGGACACCGGCGCCTACAAGAACGCCAGCGCCCGTCCCGCCACCTCCCGGCCGATCGGCAGCGAGGCCGTCGCCGCGGGCGAGGGCGCGTTCAGGACGTGGACCGTGCGCGCCGCCTCGCGGATCAGGAAGTCGTCGACGAGCGTCCCGTCCCGCAGCACCGCCTGCGCCCGCACCCCCGGCGCGGCCCGCCGCAGGTCGGACTCCTCCACCACTGGCAGGAGCCGCCGCACCGCCTCCGTGAAGGCCCGCTTGGAGACCGAGCGGCGCAGCTCGCCCGCCCCGTACCGCCAGTGCTCCCGGGCGATGGCCCAGGAACCCGGCCAGGCCAGGGTGGCGCCCAGCTCGCGCGGGCGGACGACGGACCAGCCGTATCCCTCGCGGGCGAGCGCCGGCACCGCGTTCGGCCCGATGTGGACCCCGCCGTCGATGCCCCGCGTCAGGTGCACCCCGAGGAACGGGAACGCCGGGTCCGGCACCGGATAGACCAGGCCCCGCACCAGCGACGGATCGGCCAGCTCGTAGTACTCCCCCCGGAAGGGCACGATCCGCATCCCCGGGTCGTCGCCCGCGAGCCGTGCGACCCGGTCGCAGTACAGCCCCGCGCAGTTCACCAGGACTCGCGCCCGCACCACCCGCCCGTCCGCCGTCCGCACGGCGACGCCCCAGGGCCGCCGGTCGATCACGGCGACCTCCGCGCCGTACAGGATCCGCGCCCCGGACGCCTCGGCGAGCCGCTCCGCCACCGCCCCGTAGTCGCAGATCCCGGTCGTGCCGACGTGGATCGCGGCGAGCCCCCGCACCCGCGGCTCGTACTCGCTGATCTGCGCCGGGCCCAGCTCCCGCACCGGGATGCCGTTCTCCCGGCCGCGCTGCACGAGCGCGTGCAGCCGGGGCAGCTCCTCGCGCGCGGTGGCCACGACGAGCTTCCCCGTCACCTCGTACGGAATGCCCCACTCCGCGCAGAACTTGACCATCTCGGCCGCGCCCTCGACCGCGAACCGCGCCTTCAGGGACCCCGGCCGGTAGTAGATCCCGCTGTGGATCACCCCGCTGTTGCGCCCGGTCTGGTGGCGCGCGAGGGCGTGCTCCTTCTCCAGGACCGTGACCCGGGTGCCGGGGGCGGCACGCGTCAGCGCGTACGCCGTCGACAGACCGACGATCCCACCGCCGATCACCAGCACGTCACAGTCGAACACCGGCCCCACCTCCCACCCCCGATACTGCACTGGCCCACTGACAAAGCCGTGAAACCTCGCGCGGCCTCATGAGACGCGGTTCACCCGGAGGCGGGTGTTCATGCGGGGCCGGAGGCCCGTCCGGGACCCGCGCGGCGCGGCCGTCACGCCGGGGCGACGAGCAGCGGCCGGGCCCGCTCGCGCAGCTCCATGACGCGCGGCTCGTCCCCGTACGGTTCGAGCCGGTGCAGCAGGTCCCGTACGTACTCCGTCGTCCGCGCCGACGAGATCCGCCCCGCCACCTCCACCGCGCGCGTACCGGCCGCGCAGGCCGCGTCCAGGTTCCCGGACTCCAGTTCGGCGACAGCGGACACGACGAGCCGGAGCCCGTGCGAGCGGACGAACTCCTCCGTCGGCCGGGACAGCGCCTGCTCGGTGAAGCGGCGGACCTCGCGCGGCATCCGCAGGTCGCGGTAGCACTCGGCGGCGTCGGCGCAGAACCGGTCGTACGAGTAGAAGCCCAGCCAGGTCGGGTCGGAGTCGCCCGCCCGGGACCGCTCCAGCCACCCCTCGGCGGACTTGAGCGCGGCCGCGGCGGCGGGCCCGTCCCCGGCCTTCGCGTGCGCGCGCGCCTCGACGAGCCGGAAGAAGGACATGGTGCGGGCGGTGGCGAGCCCCCGGTTGCGCTCCAGGGCGGCCTGCGCGAGGTCCACGCCCTCGTCGGCGAAGCCCCGGTAGGTGGCCTGGAGGGACATGGACGCCAGGACGTACCCGCCGAGGGGCACGTCGGCGGCGGCCCGGGCGAGCCGCAGGGCCTGGATGTAGTAGCGCTGGGCGGCCTCCTGCTGCCCGGTGTCGAAGGCCATCCAGCCCGCGAGCCGGGTGAGTTCGGCGGTCGCGCCGAACAGGGCCCGGCCGACCTCGTCCGAGTACGAGCCGAGCAGCAGCGGGGCCGCGTCCACGCGTAAGCACTCGGGGACCATGGACGAGCGCCAGTCCCCGCCGCCGTACTTGGAGTCCCAGCGGCGCGCGTCCTCGGCGGCCTCGCGGAGTTTGGCGACGTCGCTGTGGCCCACGCGCGCGTGCTCCGGTGCGGGAGCCGCCGGGGAGCCGACCGCCGGGCGCGGGAGCTCCCGCTCCACCGACGGGTCGGCCGGGGTTATCAGCCAGCGGGACGCGGGCGTGGCGTACGCGCTGACCGCGAACGACCCGGCGAGCGACTGCCAGATGCCGCCCCCGCCGGCCCGCCGTCCGGCGAGGTCGAGCCGGTACAGGTCGGTGGCCGAGCGGACCGCCTCGCCCACGTCGCGCGGGAAGGCGAGCCCCACCTCGGGCGCCGGGTCGGCGTCGGCGAGCCCTATCTCGTGCAGCGGCACGGGACGGCCGAGCTTCTGCCCGATCGCGGCGGCGATCAGGTGCGGGGCGGCGCCCTGCGGCACCATGCCCTTGGACACCCAGCGGGCGACCGAGGTCTTGTCGTAACGAAGCGTCAGACCCCGTTGCGCACCAAGGTCGTTGACGCGCCGGGCGAGTCCGGCGTTGCTGATTCCCGCGAGGGCGAGAACCGTGCCGAGCTTTTCGTTCGGCCCGCGTTGCTCCCTGGACATGACGCCACCCCTCGACAGCACAGACGGCCGCCACGACGCCGGGCATAGGCGTGCGGCATTCGTAAGCACAGCGTAGTTCGCCGCATCCCTACCGTTAAGGGGCGGTGTTCCGTATGGCGAGATTGTTGTGTGACCAATCGGCGGGGAGGGCCGTCGGGGGGACGCGTGCTCCGGCCGTGTGGCCGTGCGCCCGGCCGTGCGCTCTCGTCCGGGCGGGGCGGGAGCGCTTCCATCGGTACCGCGTGGGTCGGCCCATTCGGCCGGGGTCGGAGTCCCGGACCAGTGGGCTGGGGGACACCGCCGCCCCATTCCCCGCGGGCGGCGGACGGCGCCGGGAGGCGGAAGCGCCTCCCGGTCAGCCGGCGGTCCGTGGAGAACGGACCGCCCCTGTTCGTTCCCGCACGCCTTCTAAACCTTCAGACGCGGTCGATATTCGGCCGAATGTCGCCGGTGTCCAACTGGCCCATGCCAGGGGCGCATTCGGCTTTCGCGCGCGTGCCCCCGGACACCGCCCCGTGCGCCGTTGTCATGGCAGCATGTCTCCCACCGAAACGGACGTGGAGGCGCCGATGCGATGGCTGGTGGGCTGGAGCAGTGTCGCCGCGAGCTTCGCAACGACCGGGGGAGCACGGACGGGGACGGCGAACGGCTCGTACGGGGCGGGGGCCCACGGCTCGTACGACGCGTACGGCTCCGGTTCCCCGGTCACGACGGACCACGGCGGGTACGGCCCCGGCGCGGCGGCCCACGGACCCTACGGCCCGGACCGGGCGACGGCGGCCGAGGGGCGCACGGTGCAACCGGTGGGCGCACAACTCCTGTGGGGCGGACCGGATCCGCTGTGGGCGGTCGGCGACTGGCGTCCCGACGAAGTCCGGGTCGTGGCCGTCGACGACCACACCCACATCGCCGTCCTCGGCTGCTGCGCCGCGGGCGACGACGAACTGCGCAGGGGACTGCTCACCGCGCGCGGGGGCGCCCTGCGGCACCTCACGGCCTGGCCGGGAAGCTACACCGCCGTCGTCAAGGCCGGCCGCCGCGTCACCGTCACGGGTGACCTCGCGGGAGCCCGGCCGGTGTTCCACACCCCGTGGCAGGGCGGCACCGCGTACGCCACCGCCGCCCTGCCCCTCGCCGACCTCGTCGAGGCCCAGCTCGACATCGGCCACCTGGGCGCCCTGCTCGCCTGCCCCGAGACGCCGGAGGCGCTGCGCGACTCCACCCCCTACGAGGGGGTCCGCCGGGTGCCGCCCGGCCACGCGCTGATCCTGCGGGAGGGCTCGCGCGAGATCACCGGGTACGAACAGGTCGCCTCGCTCGCGGTCGCGACCCCCGAGTCCGACCCCCGGCAGGCCGTCGAAGGGGTCAGGGACGCCCTGGTCGAAGCCGTACGGGCCCGGCTCACCGCCCCCCGGCACGCGCCCGAGGCGCCGCTCCCCGACCCCGGCCCGGTCCCCGGCATGGGCCCCGCCGACCGGCGCGCGGCCCGGGGCGGCCGCCCGGCGCCCGGCATCGGCGCCGACCTGTCCGGCGGCAGCGCCTCCGGCACCCTCGCCCTCCTGGCGGCCGGGCTCCCCGGGGTGCCGGGCACGATCACCGGGCACGGCACGGGAGCGGGGGAGCGGCTGCTCGCCGTCACCTTCAACGACCTGGCCACGCGCGCGGGTTCGGACCGCGAGGACGAGCTGACGCGGGCCCGGGAGCTGGCCGCCGACCCGCGCCTGCACCACGTGGTCGTCGCGGCCGGCGAGGAGGCGCTCCCGTACGCCGCCCTGGACGGGCCGCTCACCGACGAGCCGGGGCCCGCGCTGGTCACGGCCGAGCGGCACCGGCGGCGGCTCGCGGGCGGCAGCGCCGACCACTTCACCGGCATGGGCGCCAAGCAGGTCCTGGACGCGCACCCGGCGCGCCTCGCCGACCTCCTGATGGACCGCAGACGCCGCTCCCTGGTGCGTCCCGTCACCGCGCTCGCCAAGGCCTCGGGCCCTTCGGCGGGCGCGCTCCTGGTGCCGCTGACCGTGTACCGGGCGGCCCGGAAGCTGGCCCGCACCCCGTACCGCACGGGTCTGGAGACGGCGGCCCGGCGGGTCCTGGAGGCGAACCGCACCGCCCCCGACGGCTTCGGCCCCCTGGAGGCCTCCCTCTCCGCCCTCGCCTGGTCGCGGCCGGGCCCGGCCGCGCGCTGGCTGACGGGGGAGGCACTGGCTGAAGTATCGGTTCGCCTCAACCGGGCCGCGACCCTCCCGTCCTCCGTCCAGCGCCCCGGCGAGGCACGCGCGCGTGCGGCCCTGGCCCGGGCCGCCGCCGACCACCGGGTCCTGGAACAGGCCGCCGAGATCCGCGGCCAGCGCCTGCACGCCCCCTTCCTCGACAACCAGGTCGTACGGGCCTGCCGCGCCCTCCCCGAATCGCTCCGGGTCCAGCCGGACGCCCGCGCCGGGATCCTGCGCACGGTCCTGACCGGCGCCGGCGTCCACGAGCTGCCGCCGGGCTGGGGCGCCCCCCACCCGGCCGTCCCGGCCGCCGCCGTCCGCGCGGGCCTGCGCGCCGCCCTCCCCCAGCTCCTGGCCCTCTTCGACGCGCCGCTCCTCGCGGACGCGGGCCTGATCGAGGCCCGCGTCGTCCGCGAGGCCCTCCGCGCCGCCGCCGACGGCGAACCCGTCCCCCTCGACGGCCTCGCCGACCTCGTCTCCACCGAACTCTGGCTCCGCCGCCTCCTCGCCCGCCGCGGCTCCTGCTGGACCAACACCACGGAACCCCGCGCCCACCGCGCGGTCCAGGGGCCCCTGATCCCGGCGTCGAGGTCCCTCCCGGCGTGAGGCCCCGCAGGGCGCGAGAATGCCCCCATGACGACGGTGGAACGGCTCCTCGAACTGCGCAGTGCCCGGGAGCCCGAGGGGACACGGGTGGAGCTCATCGAGGGGGAGGTCTGCGTCAGCCCACTCGGCGACGGGCAGCACGCGGAGGTCGTGGCGGAGCTGTCCGATCAACTGACGGCCCGTGAGAGGCAGCTCGGCTGCTACACCGGCATCGGACTGAGAGTGCCCGGAGCGCCGAGCGGACCGAGCGAACCAGGTGGGCCGGGCAGGGCGGACGGGCGTGCGGAGCCGGTCGACAACCTCATCCTGCCGGATCTCGTCCTCGCCCCCAGGGGCAGCTTCAAGAACGAACTGGTCTGGCAGACCGCCGACCCCGTCCTCCTCGTCGCCGAGGTCACCTCCTCCTCCACCGCGAGCCGCGACCGCGTCCAGAAGATCCGGGCCTACGCGCGCGCGGGGATCCCCCTCTACCTCCTGATCGACCGCGAGGCCGGCGAAGCCGTCGTGTGCTCCGGACCGGCGGGGGACGACTACGACCACAAGGCCGTCCACAAGCTGGGGACGCCCGTCCCGATCCCCGCACCCCTGGGCTTCACCCTGGACACGGCCGAGTTCTGACACCCCCCGTCTCCGGGCCGAGCCCGGGGAAACCCCGAGGCGCGCCCCCACCGTGCCCGCCACAATGAACCGGTGCGGTATCTCATCCTCGGCACCACCGAGGCCCTTCGGCCCGACGGCACCCCCCTTCCCCTCGGCGGTGCCCGGCTGCGTGCGCTCCTCGCCGCGCTCGCGGTGCGCGGTGGACGGTCCGCCTCCGTCGGTGAGCTCGCCGACGACGTGTACGGGGACGATCCGCCGCAGGACGCGTCCGCCGCCCTCCAGGCCCTGGTGGGCCGCCTCCGCCGGATCCTCGGCAGGGAGGCCGTCGCCTCCGCGCCCGGCCCCGGCTACCGGCTCGTCGCCGGGCCCGAGGACATCGACCTGTACGTCTTCGAGCGCCGGGCCGCGCAGGCCGCCGCCCGTCTCGACGCCGGAGACCCCGACACCGCCGCCGCCCTCCTCCGGGAGGCCCTCGGCCTCTTCCGCGGCCCCGCCCTCGCCGACCTGCCGGACCCGGCGGGCGTCCGGCCCGAGGCCCAGCGGCTCGCCGCCCTCCGCCACCGCGTCGAGGCGGACCTGCGCCGGGGCGCCACCGACGGACTCGTACCGGAACTGACCGAACTCACCACCGCGCACCCGTACGACGAGGCCTTCCACGCCCAGCTCGTCCGCGCCCTGCGGGCCGAGGGCCGCCACGCCGACGCCCTCGCTGCGTACGAGTCGGCCCGCCGCGCCCTCGTGGACGCCCTCGGCACCGACCCCGGCCCCGAACTCACCGCCCTCCACCGCGAACTCCTCACGGGCCCGCCCCCGCCCCGCCCCGCACCCGCCGAGAGCCCCGCCGGCAACATCCGCCCCCGCCTCACCTCCTTCGTCGGCCGCGAGCCCGAGCTCGACGCGCTCCGGGCCGACCTCGCCGGCTCCCGGCTCGTCACGCTCACCGGCCCCGGCGGAAGCGGCAAGACGCGGCTCGCCGAGGAGGCCGCGCTGCGGACCGGAGGCCCCGCCACCTGGATCGCCGAACTCGCCCCGCTCGACGACCCCGGAGCCGTCCCCGGCGCCGTCCTCTCCGCGCTCCGCCTCCGCGAGACCACCCTGATCGCCCGCGACGGCGCGCCCCTCCAGCACGACCCGACCGCCCACCTCGTGGAGCACCTCGCCGACCGCCCCCTCCTCCTCGTCCTCGACAACTGCGAGCACGTGATCGACGCGGCCGCCGCCCTCGCCGAGACCCTCCTCACCCACTGCCCCCGGCTCCGCGTCCTCGCCACCAGCCGCGAACCCCTCGGCGTCCCCGGGGAGACGGTCCGCCCCGTCGAACCCCTCCCGCCCGACCCCGCCCACCGCCTCTTCGTCGAACGCGCCCGCGCCGTACACCCCTCCTTCGGCGCGAAGGGACCCCGGGACCGGGACGGCGCCGCGGCCGTCGACGAGATCTGCCGCCGCCTCGACGGCCTGCCCCTCGCCATCGAGCTCGCCGCCGCCCGCCTCCGCCTCCTCACCCCCCGCCAGATCGCGGACCGCCTCGACGACCGCTTCCGCCTCCTCACCTCCGGCTCCCGCACCGTCCTGCCCCGCCAGCAGACCCTGCGCGCGGTCGTCGACTGGTCCTGGGACCTGCTCGACCCGGACGAGCGCACCCTGCTCCGGCAGGTCTCGGTCTTCGCCGGAGGCTGGGACCTCGCCGCAGCCGAGGCCCTCTCCCCGCACGCCGCCGACACCCTGGGCGCCCTGGTCGACAAGTCCCTCGTCGTCGCCGCCCCCGCAGAGGACGGCGAGATGCGCTACCGCCTCCTGGAGACCATCCACGAGTACGCGGCCGAGCGCGCCGCCGAGACCCCCGCCCTGCTCGCCGCCGCCGAAGCCGCCCACACCGCCCGCTTCACCGCCCTCGCGGAGGCCGCCGAACCCGAACTGCGCTCCGGCGGACAGCTCCCCTGGATCGACCGGCTCGAACGCGACCTCGACAACATCCGCGCCGCCCTCCACCGCACCCTCGTCACCGCCCCCGACGAGACCGCCGCCCTCCGGCTCGTCTTCGCCATGGGCTGGTTCTGGTGGCTGCGCAACTACCGCTCCGAGGGCCTGGCCTGGACCGAACGCGCGGTCGCCCTCGGCGAGGACCCCGACGATCCGGCCGACCCGCGCCACTGGCCCCGGATGCACCTGCGGATGCTGTACTTCTTCCTCGCGATCGAGAACCACACCGTCGCGGAGCTCCGCGACGACCCCGACACCCTCGCCCTCGTACGGCGGGTGCGGTCCGCGTTCGGGGACGAGCCGGGGCCCGAGGCCGCCCGCTTCCCCGGCCTGCTCTGGCCGTTCACCGAGGCCTTCAACGAGATCCAGGCCGAGGAGCCGACCGAGCTGCGGGACCTCCTCGACACCGCGCTCGCCAACTGCCGCCGCCACGGAGGCGACTGGGAGGTCGGCGTCACCCTGATGTTCCGCACGCACATGGTCGTCGACATGCCCGGCGGCCAGGCCGACGTGGACGAGGACCTGGCCGAGCTCCGCGTCCTCGCCCGCCGGGTCGGCGACCGCTGGATGGGGGCGCAGATCGCGAGCGCGGCGGCCGAGTCCTCCATGATGCGCGGCCGGTACGAGGAGTCCCGGGCGGACTACGAGGAGGCGCTCCGCCTCGCCCGCGAGGTCGGCGCCCACGCCGAGTCCCCCTTCCTCCTCGCCCGTCTCGCCGAGATCGCCTACCGCTCCGGCGACATGGAGACCGCGGAGGAGGGCCTCGCCGAGGCCTCGGTGGAGGCCGAGCGCCACCACGTCGGGGACGCCCGGCCCTTCGTCTGCTTCCTGGGCGCCGCCATCGCCCTCCACCGGGGCGACATGGAGGAGGCCCGCGCCCACGTGGCGGAGGCGGGCCGTCTGGTCGAGGCCGGAAGCCCGCCGCCGCACTTCTCGGCCGCGGTCATCGGACTCGCCGCCCGCGTCGAGGCGTACGGGGGCGGGGGCGCCGCGGCCGTCACCTCCGCCGCGACCGCGCTGCGCGCCGCGCGGGACGCCCACTGCGCGGACCTCATCGCCGCGGCGCTCGGCGAGGGGCTCGCGGTCGCCCTGTCCCGGGCGGACGAACCCGCCTCCGCCGCGACGGTCCTGGCCGCCGTCGACTCCTGGCGCCGCGACCTGCCCCGCTCGGTCCCGGAGCGGGAGGAGGCCGAGGCGGTGACGGCCCGCTCGCTCGCCGCCCTCGGCGCACCGGGCCTCGCCGCCGCCCGGACGGCGGGCGAGGGTCTGGACGTCGACGGGGTCCTGTCCCTCGTGAAGGACTTCCTCCAGGACGCTGGGGAGAACCCCTCGCAGGGCTCCCCGGGCGGCGTCAGGAGCAGCTGATCCGGGACTGCGCCCAGTTCGCGATCGCGGCCCGCCCCAGCGGGCCCGTCTCCTCGACCACGAGCCGGATCCGGGAGCGGCCGGTGATGTCGACGTGCACCGGGACCGGCGGGTCGCCCGCCTCGATCACGCCGGACCGCCAGAGCCGCTGCCCGTCCCCGTACACGGAGAAGCGGACGCCGCCCATGCCGAACAGGGCGCTCAGGTCGTCGATCCCGACCACCGCGTCGTAGCTTGTGCACTGCCGGTTGAGGTCGATGACCAGCGAGGACGGCGCGTGGACGCTCACCCCGTACGGGTACCGGGTGCCGCCGGTGGAGAGGCCCCTGCGCTGCCACATGAAGCCGCTCTCCGCCATGGACACCTCGGGCTTGGTGCCGTCGCCGAAGATCCCGTAGTCCAGCTCGTCGACCTGGTAGACGGTCGGCGGCGCGGGCGCGGGCTTCTCGGGGCTCGGCGTCGGCTTCGGGGTCGGCCTCGGACTGGTCGGCGTCGGCTTCGGTTTCGGCTTCGGGGCGGGCGTCGGCTTCGGACCGGCCGGCGGCGACGGCCTCGGCGGCTCCGGGGACGGGGAGGCGGGAGGCGTCGGCTCCGGCGTCGGAGTCGCCTTCGGCGCGGGCTTCACCGGGGCGGCCGCCGCCACCGGCTCGGGCGCCGGGGGCTCGGCCGCCACGGGCGGAACGGGCGGTACGGGCTTCGCCGCCGGTTCCGGCTCCGCCGGTGGCGCGGGCTCCTGCGGCGCCACCGGGGTGACCACCGGCTGCGAGGGCTTGGGCGCGGCCACGGGCTCCGGGTCCCCGGCCATGGCCCAGGCGAGTCCGGCGGCCGCGGCGACCGCCATGACCGCCGCGATCCCGGCCTTGGCGGGCGCGCCGAGCCCCTCGGCCGCGGCACCGCCCGAGGCGGCACCTCCCGAGGCCCCGGAGGCGGCGGCGGCCGCGCCCGCACCGGCCGCGGCGGCGGTCCCGCCCGCGACGACCCCCGCCGCCTTGAGCGAGTACCCGGCGGCGAACCAGCCGATGACGGCGACCGGCAGCAGCGCGGGGATCCCGGCGTTCACGTGCGCCAGCTCACCGGCGGCGAGCCGGCACTTGGCGCACTCCTCCAGGTGCTTGCGCAGACCGCGCTCGGCCCGCATCCGCAGCCCGCCGCGCGCGTAGGCGCCGAGCCGGTCCGCGTACCGGGCGCAGTCGCCGCCCGCCGTCAGGGACTGGCTGACGTGGGCCTGGAGGTAGGCCTGCTTGAGCCCCTCGCGGGCCCGGCTGGCGAGCACGGCCGTGGCGTTGGCGGTCAGCCCGAAGAGCGGGGCGACCTCGCTCGGCGACTCCTCCTCGACGGTGGTGTGCCACAGCACGGCCTGCCACCGCTCGGGCAGCGACCGGAAGGCCTGCATGGCGAGCGACTGCTCGGCCTCGTGCATGGCCCGGACGTCCGCGCCGAGGTCCATCGTGTCCTGGTCGGAGACCTCGGAGGAGCGGGCGGCCTCCGCCGCGAACACCGCGAAGTCCTCGACCAGGTGCTCCCGCTTCTGCGTCCTGGCCCAGCTCGCCGCGACCCGCCGGACGGTGGTCATGAGGTAGGCGCGGACCGCCTGCTCGGGCCCGGCCCCGCCCCGTACGGCCTGGAGGGTGCGGGCGAACACCTCGGCGGTGAGGTCGTCGGCGGTGTGCGCGTCGCGGCAGCAGGTCTTGGCGTACCGGCGCACGGCCTCGGAGTGGCGGCGGAACAGCTCCTCGTACGCGGAGTCGTCGCCGTCCCGCATGAGCTGGACGAGATCGGCGTCGGAGGGCGGCAGTTCGAGGGGCGGCGGAAGGACCCCACCGGCGTCGCTCTCGGCCTCGTCCTCGGCGCCGGTCCCGCCCTGGAGATCGCCGCCGACCTCCGCGAAGCCTGTCCCGTCGGGCCCGGCTCCGGCGGCCGCCCCCGCGACGGCCCCGGTTCCGGCTCCGGCGGGCTTCCCCTCACGCTGCTGCGGAACGCTCGCGTCGAGCGGATCGACGTACCCGGGAGAACCCGGCGGCCCGACCGGGGAAGCACCGGACCCGCCCCCCGCACCGGAGGAACCCACCGGCCCGCCCTGGCTCGGCACCTGCCGGGCGGGCAGGCCTCCGGCCTCGGCGGTGCCGCTGTTTTTCAGCGGCTCGTCCCGACTCTCACCGCTCATCGCGGAAGCCCCCGTATACATGCTCAGAACCGAACACCGGCCAAGCCTGCCACAGAGCGCGGGCACGCCGAAGCGACCCGTCCACTTACCACTCGTCCGGGGCGACTTCTCGCATCCGGGCGTAACCGCTCACACGTTCGTGTCATGCTCGTTGGTCCGCCCGGACCACGGATCACACCGCCGGCGGAGAGCCCCGGACGCCTACCGGGACCGCAGGCCCTCCAGCAGGATGTCCAGGAGCCGCGACGAAGCCGCCGCCTGCTGCACCGCGTCCGGCAGGGCCGGCGCCGCGGTGGCGATGACGAGGAGGACGTCCGCCACGGTCACGTCCGCCCGCAGCTCACCCGCCTCCCGCGCCCGGTCGACCAGCCGCCCGACGACCTCCAGGAGCTCCGCGGCCCCCGCGTCGTCCCGCTCCTCGGCCGGCACGCCGCGCGGCGCGAACACCCGCCCGTCCGCCTGCCCGTCGCCGCCCCGCTGGTACGGCACCCGGGCGTCGTCCGCGTCCTCGGCGACGGCCGGCGACACCGCGTCGTCCACGCGCACCCGCAGCACCTGCGGCGGCAGCAGCCGCCCCGCGCCCGAGGCCACCGAGGTCCGCAGGAACCGGGAGAGCGCCGACCACGGCTCCTCCTCCTGACCGAGCGCGGCCCGCGCCTGCTCGGTCAGCCGGGCGGTCTCCTCCTCGGCTATCCGGCGCACCAGCACGTCCTTGCTGGGGAAGCGCCGGTAGACGGTGCCGACCCCCACGCGCGCGCGCCGCGCCACGTCCTCCATCGGAGCCCCGTAGCCGAGCTCGCCGAACACCTCGCGCGCGGCCCGCAGCACGTGCTCCAGATTGCGCTGGGCGTCCACCCGCAGCGGCGCGGCCCTGCCGCCCGCCACCGACCCGCCGTTGCGCTCGGAGGCGACGGCCCCCGCGGCGCGCGCGTCGTCGACGGCCAGCGCTCCGGCGCCCGGCTGCCAGCGTGCATCCTGCATCTGCATAAGCGTTCCCCCGCTCATGATGTCTCCCCCCGGAGACTCCCCGCCCTGATGCGGGGTTTCCGGCCGACGAGCGCTTCGGTCCACGCGCTTCCATCCGACACCCCGACGAAGTACGAACATAGTTGAGTCGGAGTCAATTCAGAAGGGGGTGTTCCGCACGGTCCGCCCCCCGATCGGAGCAAGGCCCGGATCACTCCCGTTTCCCACCCCCGGCCGAACCCGCCCCGGCCTCCGTGACCTGGGCCGATCCCACCGCCCTCCCCGCACGCGCCACCCCGCGCCTCCGTACCCCTCCGGTCACACAATTTGTCGAGCCTGTGGACAAACAACGGGCGGGGGTGCGTCATGGGACAGTGACCGAACCTGCGCGCATTCTCGTGGTCGGCGGTGGATACGTCGGCATGTACACCGCGCTGCGCCTCCAGCGGCAGCTCAGGGCGGAACTCCGATCCGGCGCCGCCGAGATCGTCGTGGTCACCCCCGAGCCGTACATGACGTACCAGCCGTTCCTGCCCGAGGCCGCGGCCGGCTCCATCTCCCCGCGCCACGTCGTCGTGCCGCTGCGCCGCGTCCTCGACCGCTGCCGGATCCTCATCGGCGAGGTCGGGTCCGTCGACCACGCCAAGCGGACCGCGACCCTCACCACCCTCGCCACCGAGGAGGAGGGCACCGGCCCCGTCGAGCTCACCTACGACGAGCTGGTCATCGCGCCCGGCTCCGTCTCCCGCACCCTCCCGGTCCCCGGCCTCGCCGAGCACGGCATCGGCTTCAAGACCGTCGAGGAGGCCATCGGCCTGCGCAACCACGTCATCGAGCAGATGGACATCGCCTCCTCCACCCGCGACCCCGCGATCCGCGACGCCGCCCTCACCTTCGTCTTCGTCGGCGGCGGCTACGCGGGCGTGGAGGCGCTCGCCGAGCTGGAGGACATGGCCCGCTACACCGCCCGGTACTACCACAACATCAAGCCCGGCGACCTGCGCTGGATCCTCGTCGAGGCCACCGACCGGATCCTCCCGGAGGTCGGCGAGAAGATGGGCCGGTACGCCGTCCGCGAGCTGCGCGCCCGGAACGTCGACGTGCGCCTGCGGACCCGGCTCGACTCCTGCGAGGACCGGGTCGCCGTGCTCAGCGACGGCACCCGGCTGCCCACCCGCACCGTCGTCTGGACCGCCGGCGTCAAACCCGCCCCCCTCCTCGCCGCCACCGACCTCCCGCGGAACGAGCGCGGCCGGATCCGCTGCACCGCCCGGCTCTCCGTCGAGGGCGTCGAGCACGCCTGGGCCGCGGGCGACGCCGCCGCCGTTCCCGACGTCACCTCCGGCGAACCCGGCAGGGAGTGCGCGCCCAACGCCCAGCACGCCGTCCGCCAGGCCCGGGTCCTCGCCGAGAACATCACCGCCTCCCTGCGCGGCCGGCCGCTCAAGGAGTACGCGCACGCGTACGCGGGATCCGTGGCCTCCCTCGGCCTCCACAAGGGCGTCGCCCACGTCTACGGACGCAAACTCAAGGGATACCCGGCGTGGTTCATGCACCGGGCCTACCATCTGAGCCGGGTCCCCACCTTCAACCGGAAGGCCCGCGTCCTGGCCGAATGGACCTTGTCAGGCCTGTTCAAACGGGAGATCGTCTCCCTCGGCTCGCTGGAACACCCCCGCGCCGAATTCGAACTCGCGGCCTCCCCGCCACCGGGCGACGACGACAAGCCGTCGTCCTGACATCACTGTCAGTGCACTCGTCCACACTGGACGTGTGACCATAGGTGGGCTCACACCTGCACAGCGTGACTCTGCACGGCACCGACACCACGAGGCATACAGATCCGTGAACTTCACCCGTTGGAGCGCCCGGCTCCCCGGAACGCAGCGCCGCACGGCGCGGGGGACCGAAGGCTCCGTGCCCGCCGCCCGCGGTGAGCACGGGCAGCAGCTGGACCGGCCCGCCGACGTCGCCGAGGACGTCCCCTCCCTGGAGGACTTCTCCGTACGGGAGCTCCTCGGCCGCCTCCCCGGCCTGGTCGCGCTCGTGTACGGCCCGGAGCACCGCATCGCGTACGTCAACGACGCCTACGCCGCCGCCTTCGGCCACCGCACCCCCGGCGCCACCGTCGCCGCCACCTGCCCGGAGGCCGAGGACCTGGGCCTGCTGCCCCTCATGGACCAGGTCCTGCGCAGCGGCAAGCCCCGTACGGTCAAGTCCCGCCGCACCCGGGACGGCGGCTCGTACACGGTCACCTGCCTGCCCGTCGACAGCCCCCGGCTCGACGGCGGCGCCGTCCTCGTCCACGCCGCGGACGTCACCGACCACGCCGAGGCCGCCGAGCGGCTGCGGGCCAGCGAGCGCAAGCACCGCGAGACCGCCGTCACCCTCCAGCGCTCCCTGCTCCCGCAGGACCTGGAGCAGCCCGACGACCTGCGGATCGCCGCCACCTACCAGCCCGGCGGCACGGACGCGGCCGTCGGCGGCGACTGGTACGACGTGATCACCCTCGGCGCCGGCCGCACCGCGCTCGTCATCGGCGACGTGATGGGCCGGGGCGTCCGCGCCGCCGCCGTCATGGGCCAGCTCCGCACCGCCGTCCGGGCGTACGCGCGCCTGGACCTGCCCCCGCACGAGGTCCTCCAGCTCCTCGACGGCCTCGCCGCCGAGATCGACGCCAGCCAGATCGCCACCTGCGTGTACGCGATCCACGACCCCAACGAGGGCAAGCTGGTGTACGCCTCCGCCGGCCACCTCCCGATCCTCGTACGGGACGAGGACGGCACCGTCCGCCGCGCCGAGGACCCCACGGGCCCGCCGCTCGGCACCGGCGGCTGGCTCCACACCTCGGGCTCCATCGCGCTGCCGCCCGGCTCCACCGCCGTCCTCTACACCGACGGCCTGGTGGAGCGGCGCCGCGAGGACATCGACGAGGGCGTCGCCGCCCTGGCCCGCGCCCTCTCCGGCGCCAGCGGCACCCCGCAGGTGGTCTGCGACCGGCTCCTGCGCTCCCTGGGGGTGACCGCCGAGCACGACGACGACGTCGCCGTCCTGGTCGTCCAGCACCCCTCCCGGGAGGGGACGGACGCGGAGCTCTTCCACAACGCGGCCCTGGAGCTCCTCGGCGGGATCGAGGCGGCTCCCCGCGCGCGTGCCTTCGCCTCCGGGGTCCTCTCCAGCTGGCGCTTCCCGGTCGAGCTGCGCGACCTGGGGGTCCTGGCCACCAGCGAGCTGGTGGGGAACTCCCTCCAGCACGGCACCCCGCCCATGCGCCTGCGGCTGCGCCGCACCGACCGGCGCCTGATCATCGAGGTCACCGACGGGGACGACCACCTGCCGCGCCGCCGCAGGGCGGAAACGGAGGACGAGGCGGGTCGCGGGATCTCGATCATCGCGACGATCGCCTCGTCCTGGGGAAGCCGCCGCACCCCGGGCGGCGGCAAAGCGGTCTGGTGCGAGTTCGCCCTGAAGGACTAGGGCACCGGGGTACTAGGACGCGCCGACCGTGACGTCCTTCGCGGCCGGCTCGTGCCGGACGACGACCTTCGACGGCCGGAGGGCCAGGGAGGGCTGGTTCTGCTCGGGGGTCAGCTGCTTGCCCAGCCGGACGGCCAGGAAGGTGATCCCGAGCGAGAAGAGCACGAAGGTCACGATGTACGGCCCGTGCAGCGCGGCCCCCATGGGCCCGCCCACGGCCGGACCGACGGCCAGCGCCAGCTGCTTCACCAGGGCGAAGGCCGAGTTGTACTGCCCGACCATCGACTCCGGCGCCAGATCGGCCACCAGCGGCGCCACGGTCGGCGACAGCATCGCCTCGCCGAGCCCGAAGAGCGCGTACGTGGCGACGAAGGCCGCCGTCGCCATGGCCTGGCTGCCGTGCCCGAGGCCCGCGTACCCGGCGATGAGCCACGCCATGGTCCAGATCAGGCCCACGGCCGCGATCACCCGGGACCGCTTGCGGCGCTCGACGAACTTGAGCACCAGGAACTGGGCCAGCACGATCACCGCCGTGTTGGCGGCGAGCGCGAGCCCCAGCGCGGACGGCTGGATCCCGGCGGCCTCGGTGCCGTACGCGGCGAGGCCCGACTCGAACTGTCCGTAGCAGGCGAAGAAGAGGACGAAGCCGAGGACGCACAGCTGCACCATCGCCTTGTGCCCGAGCAGCGCGCGGACGCCGCCGCCCTTGCCCGCGCCGGACGGCCGGGCGTCCTGGAGCGCGGGGGAGCCCGGCATCCGGACGGTCCCGACGATCCCGGCGAGCACCAGGAACATCGCGGCCTCGATCGAGAACAGCAGGATGAAGCTGCCCGGCCGGCTGGTGTCGACCAGCTGCCCGCCGATCAGACCGCCGACGCCGAGGCCCAGGTTCTGCAGGAAGAACTGCGTGGCGAACGCCCGGGTGCGCCCGACGGGCGTCGAGCACCAGACGATCATCGTGGCGAGGGCCGGCTGGAGGACGGCCGTACCGGCACCGAGCAGCGCCGCCGCCCCCACGGCCGCCGGCACGCTGGAGGCGAAGCCCATCCCCACCGCGCCCACGGCGGCGACGACCGAGGCCACGAGCAGCACGGGCACGGGCCCGCGCCGGTCGATGGCCCGCCCGCTGAAGGGCAGCACCACGAGCGCGGCCATGGCGAAGACGGCGAGCACGATGCCCGCCGTGGCCGCGCCCAGATCCCGCACCTGTGCCACGTACACATAGAGGTACGGCACGGTGAAGCCGAGTCCGAACGCGCTCAGCGCGCTGCCTGCCTGAATCCGGCGCATCGTCGCGCCCCTCGCCTCGGTCACACTCACCCACTTCGGTCGCGGGTTCAGTCCTGTAGCCCTGAACCCTGAAGACTTAAAAGCTAAAGTTAACGTCTCAACTGTACACATCGAAGGACTTCAACGCCAACGGGGCCCGTGGGATACTCGCCGCATGTCCGAAAACCCCGAGCGGTCCGGCCCGCAGGCTCTCCAGGAGCCGAGCCTCGACGAGCAGATCGCCGCCTACCAGCGCGAGTTCCGCGACCTCGACCCCCAGGTCGAGAAGGTCGTCTCCGCCCTCGGCCGGCTGAACCGACGGATGAACGTGGCGTACGGACGCCAGCTCGCCGACCTCGGCATCAGCAACGCCGAGTGGGAGGTCCTCAAGACGCTGGTCCTCTCCGGGGAGCCCTACCGGCTCGGCCCCGGCGAGCTGGCCAAGCGCCTGGGCCTCACCCCGGCCGCGATGACCCACCGCATCGACCGCATGGCGGGAGAAGGCCTGGTCACCCGCGACCGCGACGAGAACAACCGGGTCCGCGTGATCGTCGAGCTCACCGACGAGGGCCGCACGAAGTGGCTGGAGGCCATGCGCATGGCCACCGCCTTCGAGGAGGACCTCCTCCAGGACCTCAGCACGGAGGAGAAGGGCGTCCTGGGCGACGTCCTCATCCGCCTCCTCCGCCGCGTGGAGCACACCCAGCCCGACGCCGGCGGCCGGCTGACGGACCTCGATTGAGGCCGTGGCGGGCGGGGTAGGGGGTGGGGTTGACACGCCCCTCCCGGATGCGTAGTGTTCTCCGAGTTGTCACGGAGCCGGAACGGTTCTGCGACAGCCACTCCCGCCGCTCATGCGGCACCTCTTCTCAGCACGATCTCCCTCATCGGGAAGAATTTCGCCATGCCGAAATTCATTTCGAAAGACTCGATTATGAGTCGCCGGGGGAATCCGCTAGAGTTTGAGACGTCGGAACGGCCCAACAGCCGGAAAGACAACTCCCGCTGACCGGGAATCAGACGCCGAAAGGATCTGATAGAGTCGGAACCGCCGGAAGGGCCCGGAGCGAAAGCGAAAGGGACCGGAAAGCACCGAGTAAATCGGATCGGAAAGATCTGATAGAGTCGGAAACGCAAGACCGAAGGGAAAAGCCCGGAGGAAAGCCTGCGAGGGTGAGTACGAAGGAAGCGTCCGTTCCTTGAGAACTCAACAGCGTGCCAAAAATCAACGCCAGATTAGTTGATACCCCGTCCGACCGGAT
>NZ_JBIWAS010000012.1:0-83453 GCF_044760185.1 Streptomyces sp. NPDC098101
CCCTCCGGTACGGGACCACGCGGCCCCTCGCCCGGCAGCCGCTCCGCCGGCCCCGGCGTTCACCGAACCCCCCGAGCACACCCGGGAACCCCCCCCCCCCCCCCCCGGGCCCCCGCCGGCGCCCCCCCGGCCCGCCCCCGCCCCCGCCCCCCCCGCCCCCCCCCCCCCCCCCCCCCCCTCTGTCCGGCCGGGCTCCCGCCCGCGCATCCCTCCGGGCATACGCAGGGTGTGGGGCGGCACCGCTGCCGGGGGGGGCCCCCCTTCTCCGTCCGTACGGACGCGGTCTCAGCCCAGCAGGCCGCCGATCGGGTTCCGGGCGCCGCCGTCCCCGCCGCCGCTCGTCGTCGAGCCGCTCTCCGACGGGGTGCCGGTCGAGTCGGTCGAGCCCGTGGAGCCGCCGCCCGACGTGCCGCCCGTACTGCTCGGGGTGTCGCTGGTGGACGGCGGGGGCTCCGGGTTCGACCGCGTGGGCGTGCGGTCGCCGGAGCCGCCGGTCCCGGTGCCGACGCCCTGCGTGGCCGTCGGGCGCTGCTCCTGCGTGCGGGTGGACTCGCGGGTCGGCTCGGTCGTGCGCTCCGTCGCCTCCCGGGTCCGCTCGCTCTTCGCGGGGGCCTCGGTCGCCGCCCCGGTGGTCGCGGCGGGGCTGGGCGGGGTGGACGCCGACCGGGAGGGGGCGTCGCCGCTCGGCTCCTGGAGGGGGCGGCCGGGCAGGTGGTTGATCGGGTCGTCGTTGGGGCCGGGGACGGTGACCATCTCGGTGGAGCGGACCGCGCCGCCGAGGACGGAGCCGATGAGCAGGGTGAGGCCGACGACGACGGCGGCGAGGAGGGTGCCGCGGCGCAGCACCCGGCGGCGCAGGTCGAGGAGGTCGGCGCGGGGGCCGAGGGTGCGCCAGGCCTCTCCGGCGAGGCGGCTGTCGACCGAGTAGACGGGGGCGCCGGCGATGAGCAGCGGCGACCAGGCGGCCAGGTAGATGATGTCGGCCGAGTCGTAGACCGGGACGCTCTTCCAGCTGACGGTGAGCAGCAGCGCGGCGGAGAGCAGGGCGCCGACGACGGCGGCGACCCGCTGCCAGAGGCCGAGGATGGTGAGGACGCCGACGACGACCTGGAGGAAGGCGACGGTGAGTCCGGCGCCGACGGGGTGCTGGAGGGCGAAGTCGCGGAGCGGCTCGGCGAGGGCCCAGGGGTGCAGGGAGTTGAGCCACTTCACCATGGAGCCGCGCTCGCCGCCGTCGAAGTAGACGGGGTCGCAGAGCTTGCCCATGCCCGCGTAGACCGAGATGAGGCCGAGGAAGACGCGGAGCGGGAGGAGGACGACGCCGAGGTTCATCCGGCGGCCGGGGTAGTAGGCGTGCCGGACGGAGTCCTGTCCGTGCCGCCGGTCGGCCCGGCCGGGCCGCGCCTCCTCGTCCCCGTACGCGTCCTCCGGCTCGGGCCGGGGCTCGTACAGGTCGTCGTAGGCGCCCTCGGCGCGCCGCATCGGCGGCAGCAGCGGCGCGGCCCCGGCGGGCACCACCGGGTTGGGCATGGTGTCGCCGACGCGCGGGATCGCCTGGGTGGCGCCCCCGTCCGGGCCGCCGACGGGTTCGAGGGTGGCGACGGAGGACTCGCGCACGGCCTGGAGCAGGCCGGTCGCGCCCGGCGTGGACTTCCCGGTCCACACGACGGGGCGCCGGCGCGGGCCGCCGCCCGCTCGGGCGCCGGCTCCGGACAGGGCTGCGGTACGGGCGCCGGCGGCGAACCTCGGCTGCGGGGCCGGCGCGAGCCGCACACGGAAGCTGGCGTGGTTCACGATCACCTGGGCGGGATCGGAATCCACCTTGACCATGCTCAGCGCGGGCTGATCGTCGAACCCCGGCCGGGGCGTTCTGGTGTCCACACTCATCTAACCGAGTGATCTGGGTTTAGGACACTGCCTTGACGGGCCGGAAATGTCCGAGACCCGTCAAGATCACGCCACGGCCGGGGCCGGGGTGCTCCCGGGGCCGGTGTCAGCCCCTGCGGCGGCGGGCCGCCTCGTAGAGGACGACACCGGCGGCGACACCGGCGTTGAGCGACTCGGCGCCGCCCGGCATCGGGATGCGGACGAGGAAGTCGCAGGTCTCGCCGACGAGCCGGGACAGGCCCTTGCCCTCGGAGCCGACGACGATGACGACCGGGCCGCCCAGCTCCTCCAGCTCGTGGACCTCGCGGTCGCCGTCGGCGGCGAGGCCGACGACCGTGACGCCGGCCTTCTGGTACTGCTCCAGACAGCGGGTCAGGTTGGTGGCGCGGGCGACCGGGGTGCGGGCGGCGGTGCCCGCCGAGGTCTTCCAGGCACCGGCGGTCATGCCGGCCGCGCGCCGCTCGGGCACGACGACGCCGTGGCCGCCGAAGGCGGAGACGGAGCGGACGACGGCGCCGAGGTTGCGCGGGTCGGTGACGCCGTCGAGGGCGACGATCAGCGGGTCGTCGTGGTCGTCGAACGCGGCCGTGACCAGGTCCTCGGGGTGCGCGTACTCGTACGGCGGGACCTGGAGGACGAGGCCCTGGTGGTTCAGGCCGTTCGTCATCCGGTCCAGCTCGGGGCGCGGCGCCTCCATGATGTGGATGTTGCCGCGGCCGGTGGCGAGGTTCAGGGCCTCGCGCACGCGCTCGTCGTTGTCGATGAACTGCTGGACGTACAGGGTCGTGGCGGGCACGCCGTCGCGCAGGGCCTCGTACACCGGGTTGCGGCCGACGACCATCTCGGACTGGCCCTTGCCGCCGCGGCGGGCGACGGGCTTGCGCTTGGCCGCCTGGCGGGCCATCGCGTTGGAGACGCGGTACGCCTTGTGGCCCTTGCGGTCCTCGGCCCGGGGCGTCGGGCCCTTGCCTTCGAGGCCCTTGCGCCGCTGGCCACCGCTGCCGACCGTCGCACCCTTCTTGTTCGACGTGCGGCGGTTCCTGCGCTGGCTGTTCCCGGCCATGACTACCTGTTTCCTCTGTGACGTGCGAAGTCTGTAACTGAAGTGTGCCGCCCGGAGGTCCGAGCGGCACGTCTTCTAACGGTTGCCCAGCGTCCAGCGGGGGCCGTCGGGGCTGTCCTCGATGGCGAGGCCGGACTGGTTGAGCTGGTCGCGGATCGCGTCCGCGGTCGCCCAGTCCTTCCTCTCGCGGGCCGACTCGCGCTGCTGGAGCACGAGCCGTACGAGGGTGTCGACGACGCCGTGGAGCTCCTCGCCGCCGCCGGACTCCTCGGCCCAGTGCGGGTCGAGGGGGTCCAGGCCGAGGACGCCGAGCATGGCGCGGACCTCGGCGAGGCGGGCGATGGCCTCGTCCTTGTCGTCCGCGGCGAGGGCGCTGTTGCCCTGGCGGACGGTGGTGTGGATGATCGCGAGCGCGTGCGGCACGCCCAGGTCGTCGTCCATGGCCTCGGCGAAGGCCGGCGGCACCTCGGCGGCGGGGGCGACGGGCGCCCCGGCCTTCTCGGTGGCGCGCTGGACGAAGCCCTCGATGCGGCCGAACGCCGACTCGGCCTCGCGCAGGGACTCCTCGCTGTACTCGATCATCGAGCGGTAGTGCGGGGTGCCCAGGTAGTAGCGGAGGACGATGGGCCGCCAGTTCTTCACCATCTCGGACACGAGCACGCTGTTGCCGAGCGACTTCGACATCTTCTCGCCGCTCATGGTGACCCAGGCGTTGTGCACCCAGTACTGGGCGAACGCGTCGCCGAAGGCCTTGGCCTGGGCGATCTCGTTCTCGTGGTGCGGGAAGATCAGGTCGAGGCCGCCGCCGTGGATGTCGAAGGCGGGGCCCAGGTATTTGTGGGCCATCGCCGAGCACTCCAGGTGCCAGCCGGGACGGCCGCGGCCCCAGGGGGTCTCCCAGTCGGGCTCGCCCGGCTTGGTCGCCTTCCACATGGCGAAGTCGCGGGGGTCGCGCTTGCCGGAGACGCCCTCGTCGGGCTGGCGCAGGTCGTCGATGTCCTGGTTGGACAGCTCCAGGTAGCCGGGGAAGGAGCGCACGTCGAAGTAGACGCTGCCGTCCGCCTCGTAGGCGTGGCCGCGCTCGATGAGCCCGCGCATCATCTCGATCATCTCGGGGACGTGCCCGGTGGCGCGCGGCTCGTAGGTCGGCGGCAGGCAACCGAGGGCGTCGTAGCCGGAGTTGAACGCGCGCTCGTTCTCGTACCCGATGGACCACCAGGGGCGGCCCTGCTCGGCCGCCTTGGTGATGATCTTGTCGTCGATGTCGGTGACGTTGCGGACGAAGGTGACGTCGTAGCCGCGGTACTCGAACCAGCGGCGCATGATGTCGAAGTTCAGCCCCGACCGGATGTGGCCGATGTGCGGGGCCGCCTGGACGGTGGCGCCACAGAGGTAGATCGAGACACAGCCCGGCGTGAGCGGGGTGAAGTCACGGATCTGCCGGGCGCTGGTGTCGTACAGGCGAATAGTCACCCCTCCAGGGTAGTGGGCGTGTGGTAGTGCCCCGCGACCTATTCCCGGCCACGGGACACGTTTTTCGCCTGTCCTACTCCTGTACGGGCTTCCGTACGGGGTACACCAGGGCGGTCGCGAGGGCGGCGAGGCCCTCGGCGCGGCCGGTGAGGCCGAGGCCGTCGGTGGTGGTGCCGGAGACGGAGACGGGCGCTCCGGCCGCCTCGCTCAGCGCCTTCTGCGCCTCGTCGCGCCGCTTGCCGACCTTGGGGCGGACGCCGACGACCTGCACGGCGATGTTGCCGATCTCGTACCCCTCGGCGCGGACGATCCGGGCGGCCTCGGCGAGCAGGGTGGTGCCGGAGGCGCCGGACCACTCGGGGCGCGAGGTGCCGAAGTGGGCGCCGAGGTCGCCGATCCCGGCGGCGGAGAAGAGCGCGTCGCAGGCGGCGTGGGCGGCGACGTCGCCGTCGGAGTGCCCGGCGAGTCCGTACCCGTCGCTCTCGGAGGCCTCCCAGAGGAGACCGGCGCACCAGAGTTCCCGGCCCTTCTCGAAGGCGTGCACGTCGGTGCCGATGCCGGTGCGGGGAAGGTTCATCGGCTCAGAAGCCATCGTTGGCCCTCCTGCGGGCGAGTACGGCCTCGGCGAGGACGAGGTCGAGGGGGCGGGTCACCTTGAAGGCCTCTTCGTGGCCGGGCACGACGACGACGGGCGCGCCGAGCTTCTCGACCATGCCGGCGTCGTCGGTGGCGCCCTCTCCGGTGAGGGCGACGGTGGCGTGGGCGTTCACGAGGGTGTCGTGGTCGAAGCCCTGGGGGGTCTGGACCGCGCGGAGGCGGGCGCGGACCGGAGTGGCGACGACCTGCTCGGGGTCGCCGGGCTTCTCCGCCGGCTCGACCTCCTTGACGGTGTCGGCCACGGGCAGCGCGGGGACGACGGCGACGGCCCCGTCCCGTACGGCCTCGATGACGGCGTCGACGGTGTCGACGGGGACGAGCGGGCGGGCCGCGTCGTGGACGAGGACGGTGGTGACGCCCTCGGGGAGCGCGTCGAGGCCGAGGCGCACGGACTCCTGGCGGGTCTCGCCGCCGGGCACGACCAGGTAGTCGGTGCGCTCGGGGAGGGCGTGGGCGTCGAGGAGGTTCTTGACCTCGGCGGCGCCTTCGGGGGGTGCGACCACGACGACGAGCGAGACCGCGCGGGAGGCGGCCATCGCGCGGACGGCGTGGATGAGGATGGGGGTGCCGCTCAGCGCGCGCAGCGCCTTGGGGGCGCCCGGGCCGAGGCGTACGCCCCGTCCGGCCGCCGGGATCACGACGGCGGTACGGGTGGGACGCGCTTCGTCTGACATCGGTTGCACTCCGGCAGGTTTGTTTCCGCGGCCGACATGGGTATGGCACTCACCGTGCCGGACGCACCGCCTTGACCGGGCCCTTTCCGTGACGACGGTCTGGGCGTTGCCGCCCGGCACGAGGGTCTTGCGCAGCGGGGTTCGACGTATCGGGTTCCGTGCGGGATGCCCCGCCCGTCGGGGTTCGGTTCGGGGGTTTCGTGCGCCCGCGCACGCGTACCGTACGCGGACATGCCGCAGCGCCCGGCGACAGCACTGTGTGGATCACAGCACGCCAGCGGGCACAGCGGCATCGCTTCACTTGAGGAACGCGCTCCGGTGTGGCCGGAACACGCTCAGGACGCGAGGACCTCGTCGAGGAGAGCCTCGGCCTTGTCCTCGTTCGTGTTCTCCGCGAGGGCCAGCTCGCTGACCAGGATCTGCCGGGCCTTGGCGAGCATTCGCTTCTCACCTGCGGAGAGACCGCGCTCGCGCTCACGCCGCCACAGGTCGCGCACCACTTCGGCGACCTTGATGACGTCGCCGGAGGCGAGCTTCTCCAGGTTTGCCTTGTAGCGACGGGACCAGTTCGTCGGCTCTTCGGCGTACGGCGCGCGCAGCACCTCGAAGACCCGGTCCAGCCCGTCCTGCCCGACCACGTCGCGGACCCCGACGAACTCCGCGTTGTCCGCAGGTACGCGGACCGTCAGGTCACCCTGCGCGACCTTGAGCACCAAGTAGGTCTTGTCCACGCCTTTGATCTGGCGAGTTTCGATGGCCTCGATCAGCGCGGCCCCGTGATGGGGATAGACCACGGTGTCGCCAACCTTGAACGTCATGTGACAGGTACCCCTTCCGTGGCTATCCAGAGTAACACGGATACGGCTTCTTCTGAATGGCGTTTTCGCAGGTCAGGGCATATCTCGGGGCTTGACAACAGCGACGCGGACGTGCTGCGGAGAGGTTCCGGAAGGGGGTATTCGCAGGTCGGAGCGGCTGTGCGGACGGAGAGAAACGCGCACGTTACACCTACTCGGGCCTCTGCGGAGAGGGAGTGATGTACCGGTTTGTCTGGTTCGGAGTGGCCTTCTTCACGTGCTCCGTTCGAGGATCGGTCACTCGTACGGATGCATCACGGGATGATTCCCGAAATTGATCAGCCGAGATCGGCCGACATCGGTCGGGGATTTTCCGGAGGGGCGGGTCCGGGGAATGCGCGGCGGCCCCCGAATTGATCAAGGCGGTTATGTGAACAACAGGTCAATGGGTCGCGATCCGGCCACGCGGAGCGACCGCGGCCGGCCTCCCGGGGGCGGCGGCACGGGGTGACCTCCGGGGAGCGCCCCGGGTGCGCCCCCGGCACGTCCCGGGTCCGCCTCCGGGTCCGCCCCCGAGTACGTCCCCGGGTACGTCCGGGGAAGGCCGGGGACGGGCGCGGGCGGTTAGGGGCGGGTCGGGTGCGGGACGGAGAGTGCGGCTCGGTAACCTAAGCGCGCTGACACGCCTTTGGTTGGCCTTTGACATCCACGTCCGTCCGTACGTCCTAGGAGATGCCGCCGCCGTGAGCCGCAGCCTTCGACGCGGCGCCCTCGCCGCTACCGCCATCGTGTTCTCCATCGCCGCGCTGTCCGCCTGTGGCGCGGGCAACAACGCGCAGACGCTCGGCGTCCGGCCCGACAACGCCGCCGTCACGGTGGACGACGTCAAGATCCAGAACGCTCTGCTGATCACGCAGCCCGAGATCGGCGTCAAGGGCCCGGCCGCCGTCTCGGCCACGGTCTTCAACAACGGCTCCCAGCCGCAGACCCTCGACGCGATCACCCTGCCGGGTACGAGCGCCACCGTGAAGCTGACGCCGGCCGGCGGCACCGGCGCGGTCACCGTCCCGGCCGGCGGCTCCGTCGTCATCGGCGGCGCGGGCAACGCCACCGCCGTGATCGAGAACGGCACCGAGTCCGCCCGTCTCGGCGACGCGCAGGACATCGTCTTCAAGCTGAGCAAGACCGGCGAGGTCGGCCTGGAGGCGTTCGTCGTCCCCGCGAAGAGCTACTTCAAGGAGTTCGGCCCGGAGGTCGTCCCCGCTCCCCCGGGCGCCACGCCGACCGCCTCCGCGACCCCGTCGGGCGAGGCCGGGCACGGCTCGGAGCACGGCGAGGACGCCGAGGCCGGTCACTGACCGTCGTACATACGCACGTGAAAGGGGCGCCCCCACCAGGGGGCGCCCCTTTCACGTGTCCGCACGGCGGATGGTCCTACGGCTCGAGCACCCTCCCCCGTGCGCCCCTCGCACCGCTCGGCCCCGGGGGGCCTCACAGGCTTCGGGACGCTGCGCCGGACTCCGTCCGGCCCGTCGGGCCGAGCCGCTCGTCCTACGGCTCGAACTTGTAGCCCAGGCCCCGGACCGTCACCAGGTAGCGCGGCGCGCCGGGGTCCGGTTCGATCTTGGCGCGGAGGCGCTTGACGTGGACGTCGAGGGTCTTGGTGTCGCCGACGTAGTCCGCGCCCCAGACGCGGTCGATGAGCTGCATACGGGTCAGGACGCGGCCCGCGTTGCGCAGCAGCATCTCCAGGAGGTCGAACTCCTTGAGGGGGAGGTCGACCTTGCCGCCGGAGACCGTGACCACGTGCCGGTCGACGTCCATGCGGACCGGGCCGGCCTCCAGGGCCGCCGGGGTGACCTCCTCCGGCTCGCCGCGGCGGCGGAGCACCGCGCGGATGCGGGCGACCAGCTCCCGCGAGGAGAAGGGCTTGGTCACGTAGTCGTCGGCCCCTATCTCCAGGCCGACGACCTTGTCGATCTCGCTGTCCTTGGCGGTCACCATGATCACCGGGACGTTCGAGCGGCCGCGCAGCTGGCGGCACACCTCGGTACCGGGAAGGCCCGGAAGCATCAGGTCGAGGAGGACGAGGTCGGCTCCGTTGCGCTCGAACTCGTCGAGGCCGTCGGGCCCGGTCGCCGCGACGGCGACCTCGAAGCCCTCCTTGCGGAGCATGTACGACAGGGCGTCGCTGAAGGATTCCTCATCCTCGACGACGAGCACTCGGGTCACGGAAGGACCTCCGGGGCGGGAAGCGGTTCGGTCATGAGATCGGGGGTGGGGGAGGCGGGCCGGCGGTCCCGTACGGAGCCCGCCTCGGGCAGCCGCAGGGTGAAGGTGGAGCCCTGACCCTCGGTGCTCCAGACGGTGACCTCCCCGCCGTGCGAGGCGGCCACGTGCTTCACGATGGCGAGACCCAGGCCCGTGCCGCCGGTGGCACGGGAGCGGGCGGGGTCGACGCGGTAGAAGCGCTCGAAGACGCGCTCCTTGTCCTTGTCGGGGATGCCGATGCCCTGGTCGGTGACGGCTATCTCGATGAGGTCGCCGCCGGGCGCGGCGATCTTGCGGGCCGCGATGCCGACGCGGGTGTGGGCCGGTGAGTAGTTGACGGCGTTCTCGACGAGGTTGCCGAGGGCGGCGGCGAGCTGGCCGCGGCTCCCCCAGACCCGCAGGTCGGCGGCGCCCCCGGAGACCATGGTGATCTGCTTGGTGGTGGCGGTGTGCCGGGAGCGGTCGATCGCCTCGGCGACCAGCTCGTCCACGGACACCGGCTCGGAGTCCTCCAGCGGGTCGTCGTTCTGCACGCGGGAGAGGTCGATCAGCTCCTGTACGAGGTTGGTGAGGCGGGTCGCCTCGATCTGCATCCGGCCGGCGAAGCGGGTGACCGCCTCGGGGTCGTCCGAGGCGTCCATGACGGCCTCGGAGAGCAGGGAGAGCGCGCCCGTGGGCGTCTTCAGCTCGTGGCTGACGTTGGCGACGAAGTCCCGTCGGACCGCCTCGATGCGCCGGGCCTCGGTGAGGTCCTCGACCAGGAGCAGTACGAGCCGGGAGCCGAGGGGGGCGACGCGGGCGGAGACGGCGAGGGCCTCGCCGCGTCCGGTGCCGCGCCGGGGCAGGTCCAGTTCGACCTGCCGTATCTCCCCGTCGCGGCGGGTGTCGCGGGCCATGTTGAGCATGGGCTCGACGGCCAGTTTGCCGCCCCGGACCAGACCGAGCGCGTACGCCGCCGAGCTGGCCTTCACCACGGAGTCGCTCTCGTCGAGGACGACGGCGGAGGAGCGCAGTACGGACAGCACGGTGTCGACGCCGGGCGGGAGCACGGCGTCGGTGTGCAGCGAGGTACGGGTGGGTCGCGTCTGGTCGCGTTCGCTCCAGCGGAACGCCAGCATGGCGATCACGCCGGTGCACACGCCGGCGATCGCTGCCAATGCGGCGACCGCCGCGTTCACGTCCATGCCTCAAGGTTATGCGGGCTCACGGACACTCTCCCAGCCGTCCGAGTGGCTGCTCGAACACTCGTCGCCCAGAGTTCACCGTGGAGATGCGGCCGGTTCACTTGCCCCGGAGGGCGCGGTGGCGTGCGTCGCCCAGAGTTCACCTGGGAGACGGGGGCGGTTCACACGAGGGGGTGGAACCGGACGCGTACGGGGCCGAACGTGGGAACGTGGGGTTCGGACCCCACCCGTACCCCGGAGCCTCCGGAGCCCCCGGGGACTCCGGAGCTTCGCAGCTTTGCGTAGAGAGGGACATCCATGCGGGACGCGTACCACGAGGAACTGGACTCGATCGGAGAGAGCCTGGTCGAGATGGCCCGGCTCGTCGGGTCGGCGATCGGGCGCGCCACGACGGCGATGCTCGACGCGGACCTGAAGCTCGCGGAGAGCGTGATCGCGGCGGACCAGAAGGTCGACGACCTCCAGCACGACCTGGAGGCGCGGGCGATAGCCCTGCTCGCCCGCCAGCAGCCGGTGGCGACGGACCTGCGGATCGTGGTGACCTCGCTGCGGATGAGCGCCGACCTGGAGCGCTCGGGCGACTTGGCGCAGCACGTGGCGAAGCTGGCGCGGCTGCGGTTCCCGGAGTCGGCGGTGCCGAGGGACCTGCACGCGACCATCCTGGAGATGGGGCAGCTGGCGCAGCGCCTGATGGCGAAGGCGGCGGAGGTCATCATCACGAAGGACGTCGACCTGGCGCTCCAGCTGGAGCAGGACGACGACGAGATGGACCTGCTGCACCGGACGCTGTTCCGGCACCTGATGGACGACCGGTGGAAGCACGGCATCGAGACGGCGGTGGACGTGACGCTGCTCGGCCGGTACTACGAGCGGTTCGCGGACCACGCGGTGTCGGTGGCGAAGCGGGTGGTGTACCTGGTGACGGGCGAGCACGCGGACGAGCTCCAGGCGGCGGACGCGCCGGTCGAGGGGGCGTAGGCCCCCGCCGGGGCGGCTCCGGGGGGCGCACGGGTGTGCGGGCTCCGGTGCGCCGTTGATGCGCCGGTCCGGGTGGGCATGGAATGGGGGGAGGCGATCCGCGCCTCGAAAGGGAGGGACCCCATGGCCGATTCCCCGATGACGACCGACTCCGGGCCGGAGCCGCCGCGCGAGGCGGTCCTGTTGCCCGTCCTCGGCGCCTGCGGCTGCGGCTCGGGCTGCGGCTGCGGCTGCCAGTCGGGTGCGCCGTGCCAGTGCGGGGGCTGCTCGGGCTGACGCGTACGGGAAGGGGTGCGGCGATCCGCACCCCTTCTCCCTCTTACTGGGGGCTTACTGGAGGTCGAGGACGCCGACGACCTGCTGTCCGCTCGTCTCCCCGGTGGTGCGGAAGCCGAGCCGGCGGTAGAAGGCGCCGGGGCCGTCGTCGCCGGGCGCCCAGGTCACGTACAGCCGCCGCGCGCCGCGCCGCCGCAGCTCGTCGGCGACGGAGAGGACGGCGAAGCGCCCGTACCCCTCGCCCTGCGCGTCGGCGGAGATGTTGAGCCGCCAGAGGCCGCTGCGGCGGTCGCCGGGGTCCTCCTCGCTCCACTGGAGGTCGAGGAAGGCCATGAGGAACCCGACGAGCCGGTCCCCGTCGAGGATCAGCCGGGGCCAGGCGGCCTCCCCGAAGGCGTAGGCCTCGGCGAGCGAGTGCGCGACGGGCGCGACGTTCCGCTCCTGGTGGGGGTGGACGCGCAGGCCGAGGGCGGCTTCGACGTTGGCGGGGGTGACCTTCTCCAGGCGGAGTGCGGTGCTGGACGTGCCGGTGCTCATGATCCGGACGCTAGCGGGGGCGTACGGATCCGTCGTGCGATTTAAGTCTCCGCATACGTCCCCACATACATCTCCGCTTACGTCTCCGCTTACGACTCCGCGCGGACGCCGCCCGCCGCTCCCGGACCGCCCTCAGATGTGGAGCTCGGGCGGGAAGCCGGTCCACCGGAGGTCGGCGGGGAGGTGGCCGGTGTCGTTGAAGAGGAGGACGGCCGGGGCCCGGCCGGGCGCGTAGCGGATGACGGTGAGCGCGGCGTTGGCCTGGTTGATGCCCATCCAGCGCCACTCCGGGGCGTCGAGGGCGGCCCGGACGAGCCAGGCGATGAGGAAGTTGTGGGTGACGACGAGCTCGTGGCGCGGCTCGTCCCCGGCGACGGGTCCGGTGAACAGCGCGAGGGCCTCCCGGGCCAGACCGGGGCCCTGCTCGCGCTCCTCGGCCGGGAAGAGGGCCAGGTGATCGAGCATGGCGTCGGCCGACTCCGGCGGCAGCTCCTCGCGGTGGGGCAGATAGGGGACGTAGTCCCCGGCCGGCGCGGAAGCCCGCAGGGGAACGCCGTCGAGCTGCTCCCGGACCAGCCGCGCCGTCTCCTCCGCCCGCGCGAGCGGCCCGTGATGGATCACCGCGAGCGGCGCCCCCCGAAGCCGCTCCCCGAGCAGAACGGCCTGCCGCCGCCCACCCTCCGACAACGCGCTCTCGTCCGGCAGGGCCTCACCGTGCCGCGCGAGATACAGATAGCGAGCGGCCGTTGCCGTCATGGACGCGTCCTCCGTCGGGATCGATGATCGTGTCACCGTGTGGACGGACGCGGGGGCGCGGCGGGCGGTTCCGGGGGCTACGGCCACCTCGTGCCGAGCGTCCGGGAGCACACGCGAAAAGTCGTGGCTGTCGTCTTCGAGGGCGCCTACGCTCCTGATCGCCGAGGAAGGGCGAGCCGGATGACCGACGACGAGTCCACCGAGTACTACACGCTGCTCTGCGACGACCCGCCCAACGAAGTGGTGCTCGTCGACTGCGGGCCGCGCGAGAAGGACGTGATCCTGGCACTGCGCAAGCTGACCGGACTGAGTTTGTGGCACAGCCGGGAACTGGCCCGGCAAGCCCCGTCGCCGTCCTCGAAGGGCTGGACCACTACGAAGCCCAGTCCGCCGTCTCGGTGCTCCGGAGCGCCGGCGCCGAAGCGGAGTGGCGGCAGATGCCGGAGGACAGGGAGTACACGGCCCCGTCCCCCTGACGGCCCGCAGACGGCCCCGGGCACGGAGAAGCCCCCTACCAGCGGAAGAAACCGCGGGTAGGGGGCCCTTCGCGCTTCGAGGCTACTTCTTCTTGCCCTGGTTCTTCACGGCCTCGATCGCCGCGGCCGCCGCCTCCGGGTCGAGGTAGGTGCCGCCCGGGTTGAGGGGCTTGAAGTTCTCGTCGAGTTCGTAGGCGAGGGGGATGCCGGTGGGGATGTTGAGGCCCGCGATGTCGGCGTCCGAGATGCCGTCCAGGTGCTTGACCAGGGCGCGGAGGCTGTTGCCGTGGGCGGCGACCAGGACCGTGCGGCCGGCGAGGAGGTCCGGGACGATGTCGTCGTACCAGTACGGGAGCATCCGCTCGACGACGTCCTTGAGGCACTCCGTGCGGGGGCGCAGCTCCGGCGGGATCGTCTGGTAGCGGGCGTCGTGGGCCTGCGAGTACTCGCTGTCGTCGGAGAGCGGCGGCGGCGGGGTGTCGTACGAGCGGCGCCACAGCATGAACTGCTCCTCGCCGAACTCGGCGAGCGTCTGCGCCTTGTCCTTGCCCTGGAGGGCGCCGTAGTGACGCTCGTTCAGGCGCCAGGAGCGGTTCACCGGGATCCAGTGGCGGTCCGCCGACTCGAGCGCGAGCTGCGCCGTGCGGATGGCGCGCTTCTGGAGGGAGGTGTGCAGCACGTCGGGCAGCAGGCCGGCGTCCTTGAGCAGCTCGCCGCCGCGCGTCGCCTCCTTCTCGCCCTTCGCGGTGAGGTTCACGTCCACCCATCCGGTGAACAGATTCTTCTCGTTCCACTCGCTCTCGCCGTGGCGGAGGAGGATCAGCTTGTACGGTGCGTCGGCCATGCGTACGAGCCTAATCGACCCCGGACGATTGACGCGCGTCGTCAATTGAGTGGTGTCCGGCATGAGAGATGCGTAAGTTACGACCGGCCGCATAGGGGCTTACGCACGCCAGGGGGCGCCACACATGTCCATCAGTACGCTCAGACGATCGGCCCGCGAGACGGTCTCCGGTCTTCCGCCCGGCTTCTGGTGGCTCTGGCTCTCCACCCTCGTCAACCGGACCGGCGCCTTCGTCCTCACCTTCCTCTCGCTCTACCTGACCCTGGAACTCGGGCACTCCGCCTGGTTCGCCGGACTCGTCGTCGCCCTCCACGGCCTCGGCGGCGTCGCCGGGTCCCCGCTCGGCGGCGTGCTCACCGACCGCTGGGGCCGCCGCCCCACCATGGTCACCATGCACCTCGCGGGCGCCGCCTGCGCCGCCGCCCTCGCCTTCGTCACCAGCGCCTGGGGCATCGCCGCCGTCGTCCTGCTGATGGGCGTCGCCATGCAGGCCGTCCGGCCCCCCATCAACGCCACCATCGCCGACATGGTCCCCGCCCACGACGTGCGCCGGGCCTACGCCCTCAACTACTGGGCCCTCAACCTCGGCTTCGCCATCGCCTCCATCGGCGGCGGCGCCGCGGCCTTCCTCGGCTACCGCACCCTCTTCGTCGTCGACGCCGTCGCCACCGTCCTGTGCGCCGTCATCGTCTTCCTCCGGCTCCCCGAGACCCGGCCCGAGCGGCCGGCCCCGACGGAGGGGAAGCCCGCCGCCGAGGAGAAGGTCAGCACCCTCACCGTGCTGCGCGACGCGCCCTTCCGGACGCTCGTCCTGCTCAACCTGCTCGTCTGCCTCGTCTTCACCGCGCCCTGGATCGGGCTCCCGCTCACCATGGCCGACCAGGGGCTCTCCGCCTCCTCCTACGGCGTCGTCATCGCCGTCAACGGCATCGTCATCGTCGGTTTCCAGCTCCTCGTCAACAAGCTCACCGACAAGCGCTCCCCCGTCCTCCTCCTCGCCCTCTCCTCCCTCCTCTTCGCCCTCGGCACCGGCGCCACCGCCCTCGCCGGATCCTCCGTCGCCTTCGCCGCGACCGTGGTCGTCTGGACCGTCGGCGAGATGATCCACGTCCCGACGAACGCCGCCGCCACCGCCCGCCTCGCCCCCGAGCACGCCCGCGGCCGCTACCAGGGCGTGATGGGCATGTCCTGGGCCGTCGCCGGTTTCGTCGCCCCGATCCTCGCCGGCGCGATCGTCGGCGGGCCCGGACCCGACGTCCTCTGGGCGGCCACGGCCGCGATCGGCGTCCTCGCCGCCGCCGGGTACGCCACCCGGCTGCGGAAGGCCCTGGCCGAGGACGAGGACGTCGTGACCGCGCCCGTTCCCGTCCCCGGCCCCGTGCCGTCCCCCGCGCCCGCGCCCGTCGTCGTGAAGGGCGAGAACGCCGAAGACGCCGAAGACGCCGAGGACTCCCCCTTGAACGCCTGACCCGTCAGCGCCCGGCCCTCACCGCTCCGTCCACTCCGCCCAGCCCTTCAGGGCGAAGCCCCCGCCCTCCTCGCGCACTTCGGCCGCGCCCGCCCCGCCGAAGTGCGCGGGCACGACCAGTTCCCGCCGGTCCGCCGCCCGTCCGAGGATCCGGCGGCGGCTCGCCTCCGCCCCCGCCGGGTCCACGCAGAAGCAGCTGCCGTGCGAGGGGTCAAGGAGCTGTACGGGGCTGTGGACGAGGTCCCCGACGAAGACCGCCCGGTCTCCCCCGGACTCCAGGCGCAGCACCGACGAACCGGGGGTGTGGCCGGGCGCCGACTCGAGCGTCAGGTTCCCGTCGATGCGGTGCTCCCCGTCCCACAGCACCGCCAGGCCCTCGCGGCGCACGGGCGCGACGCTGTCCTCGTAGACCAGCCGGTCCTGCGTCCGCCGCCCGCCGCCGTACGCGTTGTCCGGGCCGAAGTGGGCGTCGTCGGCGGCCGGGAGGAGGTAGCGGGCGTTCGGGAACGCCGGCACCCACGTGCCGGGCGCGTCGCCGGGGCGGGTGTTCCAGCCGACGTGGTCCGCGTGCAGATGGGTGTTCACGACGACGTCCACGTCCTCGGGCCGTACGCCCGCCCGCGCCAGGCCGCCGAGGAAGTCGTCCCGCCGCCGGTGGAAGAGCGGCGCGTCCGGCCGCTCGCGCCCGTCGCCCACGCCCGTGTCGACCAGCACGGTCAGGCCCCCGCTGCGCAGCACCCAGCTCTGCAGCGCCATCCGCGCGCTGCCGTCGTCCGGATCCCAGTGGTCCGGGACCAGCCACTCCCGGTTGTCCTCCCACAGGGCGTCCCCGGCCCCCGGCACGAGGTCGTGGGCGGGCCCGAACGGGCCCCGCCACTCCACGACCCGGATGACCTCGACGTCCCCCAGGACCATGCTCCGTGCGCTCTCATCGCTCATGCCACCGACCCTAGGGAGCCGCCGGTGAGCCGCTCAATGCTCCCGTGGCTCCCGCCGATACGCGTACGGCTCGCCCGTCGACGGCGGTACGGTGCCGCCATGGACGTGGTGAGCGACGCGATCTCGGCCGTACGCGTCGGGCGGCCCTTCTCCCACCTGCTGCGGACGGGCGGGCGCTGGTGCGCGCGGCTCGCGCCGTACGACGGCGCCGGCTTCCACGTCCTCCTCGAAGGCACCTGCTGGCTGCTGCCCGACGGCGGCGCCCCGGTCGCGCTCGGGCCGGGGGACGCGGTGCTGCTCCCGCACGGCACCGGCCACGTGATCGCGGACTCGCCCGCCGACGCGGAGACCGTCGCGCGCGCCGAGCCCTTCGTCCGCTGGGGCGGCGAGGGACCGGCGAGCGGGACCGTGCCCGCGCCCCGGCCGGGAGAGCCCGAGGTGGTGATGCTCTGCGGCAAGTACCGGCTCGACCGCAGCCACGCGCACCCGCTCCTGGCGGAGCTCCCCTCCCTCGTCCACCTGCCGGCCCGCGACGGCGCCCACCCCGAACTCCGCGCCGCCATCGGCCTGCTGACCGGCGAGCTGGGCGGTCCGGAGGGAGGACGCCCCGGGTCCGGCATCGCGCTGCCCGGCCTGCTCGACCTGCTGCTCGTCTACATGGTCCGGTCCTGGCTGGACGGGAGCGCGGACGGAGGTACGGGCAGGAGTACGGGCGGGAGTATGGACGGAGGTACGGGTGGAGGTACGGGCGGTGTCTGGCCTGCGGCCCTCGGCGACCCGGTGGCCGCCGCCGCGCTGCGCGCCCTGCACGCCGACCCGGCCGCGCCCTGGACCGTCGACCGGCTCGCGGCCGAGGCGGGCGTCTCCCGCGCCACCCTGGTCCGCCGCTTCACCGCCCGCGTCGGCCGGGCCCCGATGACGTACCTCACCTGGTGGCGGCTGACCCGCGCCGCCGCCCTGCTCCGGGACGGCACGGATCCGCTGGCCGCCGTCGCCCGCCGCGTCGGCTACGGCACGCCGTACGCGCTCTCGCACGCGTTCCGGCGGGAGTTCGGGGTCACGCCGGGGCGGTACCGGGAAGGCCGGAAGGGCCGGGAGGGGCAGGAGGGCCGGGAGGCCGCGCTCAGTCCGTCGGCTTCCCGGGCGTCTTCCCCAGCAGGTTCTTGAACGCGTCCAGGTTCCGGGTCGACTCGCCCCGCGAGACCCGCCACTCGTACTCGCGCCGGATCGACGTCGCGAAGCCCAGCTCCAGGAGCGTGTTGAAGTCGCCGTCCGCCGCCTCCAGGACCGAGCCGAGCAGCCGGTCCAGTTCCTCGGGCGTGACGGCGGCGAGCGGGAGCTTGCCGGTGAGGTAGACGTCGCCGAGGCCGTCGATCGCGTACCCCACCCCGTACAGCTTCAGGTTGCGTTCGAGGAGCCAGCGGTGGACGCCCGCCTCGTTCTCGTCCGGGTGGCGGACGACGAAGGCGTTGAGGGAGAGGGAGTGGCGGCCCGCGCGGAGGGAGAGCGTCGTGAAGAGCTTGCGCGTGCCCGGGAGCTTGACGACGTAGGAGCCCGGCTCGGGGGACTCCCACTCCAGTTCCGCCTCGTCGAAGGTGGACTCGATGATCTGCCGGACGCCCTCGGCGGTCCTGTCCTCAGCCATGGTGGGAGCGTACGCGACGCCGGTTCTCCCGCAGCCGGTGGTCGTGCACGGCGGCCGTGTAGACGTCCGCCGTGGCCGAGGCCGCCGTGTCCCAGCCGAAGGAGCTCGCGTGGGCCGCCGCCGCCTCGCCCATCCGGGCCGACAGGGACGGGTCGGCGACGAAGCGGCCGAGCGCCCGCGCGTAGTCCGCCGGGTCGTGGCCCCGCACGAGGAAGCCGGTCACGTCGTCCCGTACGGCCACGGGCAGGCCGCCCACCGCCGCCGCGACGACCGGGGTTCCGGCCGCCTGCGCCTCTATGGCGACCAGGCCGAAGGACTCGCTGTACGAGGGCATGACGAGGACGCTGGCCGCGCGGAACCAGTCCGCGAGCCGGTCCTGCCCCACCGGCGGGTGGAAGCGCACGATGTCCGCGATGCCCAGCCGGGCCGCGAGCTTCTGGAGCCCCTCCGGCTTGGCCAGGCCGCTGCCGCTCGGGCCGCCGACCACCGGGACGATCATGCGGGAGCGCAGGGACGGGTCCCGGTCCAGGAGCCGGGCGGCCGCCCGGAGCAGGATGTCCGGGGCCTTCAGGGGCTGTATCCGGCCGGCGAAGACCGGGACGAAGGCGTCCTGGGGCAGGCCGAGCCGGGCGCGGGCGGCGGCGCGGCCGTCGGCGGGGCGGAAGCGGTCGAGGTTGACGCCCGGGTGGACGACCGCGATCTTGCCGGGGTCCGCGTCGTAGAAGCGGGCGAGCTCGTCGGCCTCCTCGGCCGTGTTGGCGATCAGCCGGTCGGCGGCGGAGACGATCTGGGTCTCGCCGATCACGCGGGCGGCGGGCTCGGGGGTGTCGCCCTCGGCGAGCGAGGCGTTCTTGACCTTCGCCATGGTGTGCATGGCGTGGACGAGCGGGACGCCCCAGCGTTCGGCGGCGAGCCAGCCGACGTGCCCGGAGAGCCAGTAGTGGGAGTGCACGAGGTCGTAGTGGCCGGGGCGGTGGCCCGCCCACGCCTGCATCACGCCGTGCGTGAAGGCGCAGAGCTGGGCCGGCAGCTCCTCCTTGGCCAGACCCTCGTACGGGCCGGCGTCCACGTGCCGCACGAGCACGCCCGGGGTCAGCTCGACCACCGGGGGCAGGCCGCCGGTGGTGGCCCGGGTGAAGATCTCCACCTCGATGTCGATGGCGGCGAGCCGCTTGGCCAGCTCGACGATGTAGACGTTCATGCCGCCCGCGTCGCCGGTGCCCGGCTGGTGCAGCGGCGAGGTGTGGACGCTGAGCATGGCCACGCGCCGGGGGGTGCGGGGGCGGCCGGGAAGCCGGAGCCGGGCCGGCGCCGGGTGCCGGTGCCGGGTACCGGCGAACCGGGACACGTACTGGCTCACGTCGGCGGTCCTTCCGCTCGGGGGCCTTCGGGCCGGAGCCGGGGGCCGTGGCCGGGACCGGCGGTCTGTGGCTTCGGCTGCGGCTTCGGCTTTTGGTTCGGGCTTGGGGTGGGGACTTCGGTTCGAGCTTCGGCTTCGGCTTCGGCTTCGGCTTGAGCTTGGGCGTCGGCGTCGGCTCGGGCTTCGGTCGGGGGTCGAGCCGGGTCGGGCATGGCGGTCTGGAGGGCGCGGTACGTCCTCCAGCGGCGACAACACCGGAATGAGCCCTTTCATTTCCGGTGACGGGGGCGCTTTGCCAATTCATTGCCGGAGGGGGTCCGGCTCCTTGCCGGAAGGGGGCCGTTTCCTGCCAGGAGCGGACAGGTTCCCCGCCGGAGGGGCCCGTGCGCCCCTGCCGTCCGGGCCGCCCCGGCCCCTCCCCCGTACCCCTTACGCTCTTGGCATGGCCCCGCGCACCACCCGCCCCGTCGGCACCCCGACCCGCGGGACCACCAACCCCAACCGGCTGCGCCGCATGGACCGCTGGATCGCCGCCGTCCACGGGCCCGCCCTGCGCCGCTCGCCCGAACCGCCCCTCGCCGTCGACCTCGGGTACGGGGCCGCCCCCTGGACCGCCGTCGAACTGCTGGCCCGGCTGCGCACCGCCGACCCCCGCACCCGGCTGTACGGCATCGAGATCGAGCCCGCCCGGGTCGAGGCCGCCCGGCCGTACGAGCACGAGGGGCTCTCCTTCCTGCACGGCGGCTTCGAGGTGCCGGTCCCCGGCCGGGTCGCCCTGGTCCGGGCGGCGAACGTGCTGCGCCAGTACGACGAGGAGCAGGTCGCGGCCGTCTGGGAGCGGCTGTGCGGGCGGCTCGCCCCGGACGGGCTGCTCGTGGAGGGCACCTGCGACGAGATCGGGCGCCGGCACGTGTGGGTGGCGCTCGGTCCCGAGGGGCCGCGCACGGTGACCTTCGCCACCCGGCTGGGCTCGCTCGACCGGCCGTCGGACCTGGCGGAACGGCTGCCGAAGGCGCTGATCCACCGGAACGTGCCGGGCGAGCCGGTGCACGCCTTCCTGCGGGACTTCGACCGGGCGTGGGCCGCGGCCGCCCCGTACGCCTCGCTCGGCGCGCGCCAGCGCTGGATCCGCTCCGTACGCGACCTGGCGGCGGACTGGCCCCTGACGGACGGCCCGCGGCGGTGGCGGCAGGGGGAAGTGACGGTGCGGTGGGGGGCGTTGGCGCCTCGGGGGTGAGGGGCGGGTGGAGCGGTCACCGCAGTCACCGTGGTCGATGCGGTCGCCGCGGTCGCCGCGACCGGCCTTCCGGCCGAACAGAGGCCCCTTCGGCCGAACGACCACCTCCCCTCGGCCGAGCGGCCGATCCCCCTCTCCTCCCCGTTTCTCCCAACTCCCGGTGAATTCCCCCTTCCCCGGGAACGCCTCTCCCGCCCCACACGTCACCTATGGGGGGAACCCGTCCGACAGGCCTCGCTTTCCCTTGTTACTTTCCGGTTTCGCGTGGCACTATCGCCAAGGTCAACGCCGGGTTACTGACGGTAAATCAGTTGTGGGTCACCAGTAGGGGGAGCTTGTGAACCGACGCCGCCGTGCCGCCGCGATCACCGTGATCTGCGCCTTGGCCGTGTTGGCCTCCCCCGCGCTGACCCTCCAGGCCTCCGCCGCGCCGCTGCCGCCTCCGCCGCCGAAGAAGAGCCTGGAGGAGGTGCGCAAGGAGATGGACGGTCTGTACCGGCAGGCCGCCGTCGCCACCGACGCGTACAACCTGGCCGAGGAGAAGGCCAAGGAGCAGTCCGCCGAGATCGTCCGGGTGAACCGGATGCTCACGGAGGGGCGCGAGAAGATCGAGGACCTCAAGCTCAAGGCCGGTGTCGCCGCGCGCTCCCAGTACCGCAACGGCGGGCTTCCCGAGGGCGCGCAGCTCATCCTCACGAACGACCCGCAGCTCTTCCTCGACGCGGCGGGGCGCATCAAGGACGGCGCGAAGGCCACCAAGGACCTGCTCGCCGAGATGACCCGCACCCAGGCCTCGCTCGACGTCTACGCCAAGGAGGCGAGCGACCACTGGACCAAGCTGGAGGCCAACCGCGTCCGCCAGGCGAAGGCGAAGAAGGAGATCAACGCGAAGATCGACGCGGCCAAGAAGCTGGAGTCCGAGCTCGCCGCCGAGGAGCGGGAGCGGCTGCGCCGCCTGGAGGAACTGGCGCAGAAGGAGGCCCAGAAGACCTGGCTCCGGGCCGGTGCGCTCAAGGGCCCGAAGGCGGAGGCGACCGCGGAGGGCCGGAAGGCGGTCGAGTTCGCGACGGCCCAGATCGGCAAGCCGTACGGCTGGGGCGACGAGGGCCCCGACTCGTTCGACTGCTCCGGCCTGACCCAGAGCGCCTGGGGCGCGGCGGGCCTCGGGATCCCGCGCACCTCGCAGGAGCAGTGGCGGCTGCTGCCGCGCGTGGACGTCGAGGACATGCGGCCGGGCGACCTGATCGTCTACTTCAAGGACGCGAGCCACATCGGGATGTACGTCGGCAACGGGATGATGGTCCACGCCCCCCGCCCGGGCCGGAACATCACCCTCGCGGGCGCGGGCTCCATGGAAATCCTGGGCGTCGTCCGCCCTGCGGGAGCGGTGAGCCCTGCGGGCCGCTGAATCAGCGTGACCCGGGCGGCCGGACCCGGGACGGCTCGGCAACCGGGGCCCGGGGGCGCGCGGGGCGGCCGGTGCGGCCTGGGTGACCGATGGGCCGGGGAAGCCCGTACGGCCCGGAGCGCCGGGCGACCGGTGAGACCGGGTGCCCCGGGTGACCTGGGTGACCGGTGCGGCTCGGACAACCGGTGAAGCCTGCGTGACCGGGCGGTCTGCGAGACCGGTGAAGCCGGTACGCCCGGCTGACCGGCAGGCCCGGGGAAGCCCGTACGACCCGGGCCGCCGGGCGGCCTGTGAGGCCAAGGCGGTCCGGGTGGCCAGGCCGGCGGTGAGACCGGGCGGTCCCGGTGACCGGCCCGGTCGAAGTGGTCCGGGCGGCCGGACCGATCCAGGTGGCCCAGACGGCTGACCCGGCCCAGGTGACCTAGGTGACCGACCTGGTCCACGTGGCCCAGACAGCCGGCCCGGCCCAGGTGACCCAGGTAACCGACCCGAACCAGGTGACCCAGACAGCCGACCCGAACCAGGTGACCGAGACAGCCGACCCGGACCAGGCGACCCAGACGACCGGCCCGGTCCAGGTGCCCCAGACAGCCAACCCGGACCAGGCGACCCAAGCGCTCGGCCCCACCGGCAAGCCCCCGACAGGCCCGACCGCCCATGCGCCAGCCCCCGCCGCCCATGCGATCGCCCCCGCAGGCCCCGCAGGCCCGCCGCCCCCGCAAGGCATCGGCCCTCCGACGTGACGGAGAAACCCCCGGCCCCCCGCCCCCAGGGGCCCGTCCGCGTGACCTTTCTCATTGGTCCGGGGGGCCTCCCACCAGCCGTGGGGCGGCAAGTACCTCCCCTTCCGCGGCATATGCCAACCGCGACGCGCGCACTCACAGCTGATCACCATTCCGCTGCGGACCGCCCTACCGCTATGGTCCGGGACGGGCGGGGTGCCACCCGGCGTCCCGCGCGCCCTCGGGGGGAGGGAAGGACAACCCGACCGATGCCCGTATCCGTACCGCGTCAGAGAAACGTCTCTGCCGCCGCGGGCCCCGGCGACGAGACCGATACGGACGCCACCGATACGGACGCCACCGCCATGGACGCCACCGCTATGACAGGCACAGTCACAGGCACCGAACGCACCGATCTCACCCTCCTGGTCGTCGAGGACGACCCGGCGGGTGCCCTCGCCGTACCCGAACTCCTCGACGCGGCGGACGCCGCCGGCACCCGGGTCCGTATCCGTACCGCCCGCAACCTCACCGAGGCCGAGCGGCTGCTCACCGACGACGTCCACTGCGTCCTCGTCGACCTCTCGCTGCCCGGCCCCCGGGCCGCCGCCGGCGACGACCCGCTCGCCCCGCTCCGGCACATCCTGCGCCTCGCCCCGCGCCACGCCGTCCTCGCGCTCGCCGCCTCCGCCGACGCGGAGCTGGCCGCCGAGGCGGTACGGGTCGGGGCCCAGGACCACCTCTTCCGCGAGGAGCTCGACGGGCGGCTGCTCAGCCGGGCCATCCGGTACGCGGTGGAGCGCAAGCGGGCCGACGCCGTGCAGGTGAAGCTGACCGAGTCCCGGCTGCGGGCCCAGGAGAACGCCCGCCTGGAGCGCGGCCTGCTCCCGACGCCGCTCCTGGAGGGCTCCGACCTGCGGTTCGCGGCCCACTACCGGCCCGGCCGGTCGCGCGCGCTGCTCGGCGGCGACTTCTACGACGTCGTCCGCACCCCGGACGGCACCGTCCACGCCATGATCGGCGACGTCTGCGGACACGGCCCGGACGAGGCGGCGCTCGGGGTCGAGCTGCGGATCGCCTGGCGGGCCCTGACCTTCGCGGGCCTGTGCGGGGACGAGCTGCTCTCGACGATGCAGCAGGTCCTGGAGCACGAGCGGGAGAGCGAGGAGATCTTCGCGACCCTCTGCACGGTCGACATCGCGCCCGACGGACGCCGGGCGGGCCTCTGCCTGGCCGGACACCCGTCGCCCCTGATCGCCCGGCAGGGCCGGGCCGCGCGGCTCCTCCCGTACGAGGACGGCGGCCCGGCCCTCGGCCTGCTGCCGCGCGCCCGCTGGCCGCGCCGCCAGGTGGAGCTGGGCGGGGCGTGGAGCCTGCTCATGTACACGGACGGGCTGATCGAGGGCCGCTCGGCCGGGCCCGGTTCGCCGCGCCTCGGCCAGGAGGGGATGGTCGCGATGATGAACCGGCAGCTGGCCGAGGGCCTGCGGGGCGAGGAGCTCCTGGAGGCGGCCGTGACGGAGGTCCGGTCCCTGAACGGCGGCGAGCTGACGGACGACGTGGCCGTCCTGGCCCTGGAGCGGGACAAGGGCGGAAACGGGGGCAGGGCCCGGGGATGAACCCCGGGCCCTGCCGCCCGCTCGTTTCCGGTCCCGCTCCGCCGAGCGGCTCCCGTGCCGCTACCGGCCGCCGTTGTAGGGGCCGTACGGCCCGTCGCTGCTGGAACCGCCGCCCCGGGGGCCGCGGCCGCCGCCCGAGACCTGCGCGAGCGCGGGGCGCACGTCCACCATGAAGACGATGGCGGCGATCACTCCGGCGATCTGCAGGAACAGCATCGGCAGGAGCAGGTTCAGGACGAGGTTGACGCCCAGGACGATCAGCCAGAACTTCTTCGTCTGCTTCTCCGCGGCACGGTAGGCGTCCTCGCGCGCCATGGCGGCGAAGACGAGCGCGGCGACCGCGAAGCCGGTGAAGACCAGGAACATCACCAGGTTAAGGAGGGAATCGAATCCCGCGCGCAACATGCTGAGCACCGCCTAAGGGGGAGGGAGAGAGCGCCTCAACGGTCAAGGTACCCGGTACGGCGCTCCGTGTACCCGTACGGGGCCCGCCCCTACTCCTTCTCGGCCGCGACCGGAGCCTTCTTGGCGGGCGCCTTGCGGGCGGTGGTCTTCTTGGCGGACGGCTTCCCGGCGGGGGCGTCGGTGACCTCGACCGTGCCGACGGTCTCGGGCGCCTCGGCGGCCCTGGGCTCGGAGTCGGGCTCGACGGCGATGGCGATCTCGGTGATCTCCTCGGCGGCCTCGCCGCGCCAGGCGCGGACGGTCTCCTCGCCGTGGGCGGCGACCTCCTCGTACTTCTCGCGCGCCTTGACCGCGTACTCGGCGGCGACGCCGACCCCGCGCAGGGCGAGGTCCTGGGCGGTCTCGCCAAGCTTCTTGAGGTCGGTGTCGAGGCCGCCGACGACCTCGGCGAACTTCGTCTGGACGGTGGCCTGGGCCTCCTTGGCCCGGTCGGTCACCTTCTCCTGCACGGCCTTCGGGTCGGTCTTCCGGACGGCCTCGATACGCGCGGGCGCCTCGGCGGCGATCTGCTCGATCAGGCCGGGCACCTTCCGGGCCTGCCGCACGGCGAGGTCGGCGGTGCCGGCGGCGAAGTAGAGGGGGGTGCGCAGTTCGTCGATGATGGCCATGCTGGTGTTCCTCCCGGATGTGGCGTACGGACTAGCTCGAAGGCGGTTCGTCGGCATCGGGCGCGGGCCCGGAGGCGGCCGCGGCCTCGGCCTCGGCGGCGTTCTCCTTGCGGAAGGAGTCGTAGATCTGGAGCAGCACCTGCTTCTGCCGCTCGTTGATCGAGGGATCGGCCAGGACGACGGCCCGCGTCTCCAGCTCCTCCCGCTCCTTCTCGTCGAGGATCCCGGCCCGCACGTAGAGCGTCTCGGCGGAGATCCGCAGCGCCTTCGCGACCTGCTGCAACACCTCGGCGCTGGGCTTCCGCAGCCCCCGCTCGATCTGGCTCAGGTACGGATTCGACACCCCGGCGGCCTCGGCGAGCTGCCGCAGCGACAGCTGCGCGCTCCTCCGCTGCTCGCGGAGGTAGTCACCGAGATTGCCGACGTTGAGCGATGCCATGCTCCGACCATGCCAGCCCGTGCTAACTATTGCAAGCGCCTGCTTGCAAAAGTCGCCCTTCGCCGTGCTCGGTGACACCCCGGAAACCGATCCGGACGGCGGCTCGTCCTGGCTCCTGGGAGGCCGGGCGGCCGGGCGGGCGGAGGGGGCGGGGATGGGGACGCGGCGGTGGGCGGGGGCGGGGCGCGGGCGGGTGGTCGTCGCGCTCGCCGTGGTGACCGCCGGGCTGCTGCTGTTCCACCGGCTCGTGCCCGGTTCCGCGGGGAGCCTGCTGGAGTCGTTCCTGGTCTGGAGCGGGGTCGTGGTCGTGGTGCTGCTCGGGGTCGCGCTGCTGCGGCGTTCCCGGGGCGCGCTGGTGGCGCTCGTACTGCCGGCGGGCGCGTGGGCGTACGCGTTCGGCGGGCTGGTGCTGCCCGAGGGGGAGCCGGAGGCCGGGGCGTACGGGCTGGTCGTGGTCCAGCACAACGTGAGCGACGAGAACCCCGACCCGGAGGGCACCGCCCGCGCGCTGGTCGCCGCCGGGCCCGACCTCGTCGCCCTGGAGGAGCTGGTGCCCCCGGCACTGGCCGGCTACGAGAGGGCGCTGGCGTCCGCGTATCCGTACCGCGCGGTGCGGGGGACGGTCGGGCTCTGGTCGAGGCATCCGCTCACGGGGGTGCGCCCGGTGGACATCAGGCCCCGGGGGATCACCGGGCCGTGGGACCGGGGGCTGCGGGCCGTGGCCCGGACGCCGGGCGGCGACGTCGCGGTGTACGTCGCGCACCTGCCCTCGGTACGGGTCGGGGCGGGCGGTCTGGCGTCCGCCCGGCGCGACGAGAGCGCCCGGCGGCTCGGGGCCGCCCTCGCCGCCGAGGAGGTGGGGCCGGTGATCCTGCTCGGCGACCTCAACGGCACCGTCGAGGACCGCGGCCTCGCCCCGCTGACCTCGCGAATGGAGCCGGCCGGGCGCGGTCTCGCCCTCAGCTTCCCCGCCGCCTTCCCGGTGGCCCGCATCGACCAGGTCATGGCCCGCTCGGCGACCGTCGGCCGGATCCGTACGTTGCCCGCGACCGGCAGCGACCACCTGCCGGTCCTCGCCCGGGTCACCCTGCGCTGACGCCCTCCGCGCCTACTCCTCCGGGCCGTCCAGCCACTCCGCGAGGGCGTCGAAGTCCGCGTCCGTGAGGCCGTCGCGGGGGTCGACGCGCAGGAGGAGGGCCCGGCCGGGGTGGTGGGCGGCCACCCAGGCCCGGTCGGGCCCGGTGATCTCGTCGTCCACCCAGACGAAGGGCCGTCCCGCGGCGCGGGCGACGAGGGGGCGGGTCTTCCAGTGGAGGCCCGTGCGCTCGCGCTCGGCCACGTCCTCGTCGGTCTCGTCCGGCCAGAGCACCACCGGCAGGTCCGGCAGACCGAGCCAGGGCGCGACGTACGCGTTCGCGTCGTCCATCCAGGTCGTCGCCCACACCAGCTCGCACCCCGTCGCCGCCAGGCGCGGCCCGAGCCCGGGGTCGACCCGCGCGAGGAGCGGGTTCCTGCCCTCGTCCGGCCGGCCGGTGGGCGGGAGGTACGTCGGGTAGCCCTCCGGGGAGCGCGTCGACGGCCCTCCGAAGGGGATGAGAGGGCCGTCGACGTCAAGGAAGAGGAGCGGGACGGGCGGGGGGTTCCCTCGCCGACTCCGTTGTTCCGCGGTCACGTTCGCACCGTACGCCACGGGAAAGGCCCGGCCCCCGGGTCCCGCTCCGTGCCATCCTGGAAGGGTGAACCTGGAGGACCTGGTACGGCTGCGGCGCGCACGCGACACCATGGACCGCGACTACGCGTCGCCGCTGGACGTCCCGGCGCTGGCGAAGGTGGCCCTGATGTCGACCGGGCACTTCGCGCGGAGCTTCCGCGCCGCCTTCGGGGAGACCCCGTACAGCTATCTGATGACCCGCCGCGTCGAGCGGGCCAAGGCGCTGCTGCGGCGGGGCGACCTGAGCGTGACCGAGGTCTGCTTCGAGGTGGGCTGCACCTCGCTCGGCTCCTTCAGCTCGCGCTTCACCGAGCTGGTCGGGGAGACGCCGAGCGCCTACCGGGCCCGTGACCACGAGGAGGGCGCGGAGATCCCCGCGTGCGTCGCGAAGGTCCTCACGCGGCCCGTCCGGAACGGGTGAGGGACCGGGGAGCCCCTGGCTGAGGGGCTGGGATCCCCTGAGGGACCGGTTTCCCCTCGAACGGTCAGGATCGGAGAAGCGAAGCCCCGGGTCCCCGCCGTAGCGTCGAGCCCATGGACATCACCCTCTCGCAGTGCTTCATCGCCGTCGACGACCACGACAAGGCGCTCTCCTTCTACCGCGACGCCCTCGGGCTCGACGTCCGCAACGACGTCGGGTTCGAGGGGATGCGCTGGGTGACCCTCGGGTCGCCCGCGCAGCCCGGCGTGGAGATCGTCCTCGAACCGCCGCTCGCCGACCCGGGCGCCTCCCCCGCCGACCGGCAGGCCGTCGCGGAGCTGCTCGCCAAGGGTCTGCTGCGCGGCGTGATCTTCTCCACCGACGACGTCGACGCCACCTTCGAGCGGATCCGGGAGTCCGGCGCCGAGGTCCTCCAGGAGCCGTTCGACCAGCCGTACGGCGTCCGCGACTGCGCCTTCCGCGACCCGTCCGGGAACATGATCCGCTTCGCCCGGCGCCGTATCGGCTGACCCTCGTCCGCCGGCCCCGGCCCGTGGCAGCATGGGCCGGGGCCGACGGGGAGGACGGGCATGGCGGTCGAACGGGTGTGGCTGGACGTTCCGTACGCCGAGAAGGACGAGGCGAAGCGCGGTGGCGCCCGCTGGGACCCGGCGGCCCGGCGGTGGTACGCGCCCCGGCCGGGGATGGCGGAGCTCGCCCGCTGGACCGCCGCCGCCGACGTGCCCGAGCTGCTGCCCGGGGAGGACCGGAGCCTCGGCAGCGGTCTGTTCGTCGACCTCGTGCCCCGGACCTGCTGGTTCACCAACGTGCGGTCCTGCGTCGCCCCGGCCGACTGGGAGCGGCTGCGCCGGATGATCACCCGCCGGGCCGGACAGCGCTGCGAGGCCTGCGGGGCGGGCGAGGACCGTACGGCCCGGCGGTGGCTGGAGGCCCACGAGCGCTGGACCTTCGACGAGGCCGCCCGCGTCCAGACCCTCAAGCGGCTCATCTGCCTGTGCACCGACTGCCACACCGTCACGCACTTCGGCCTCGCGCAGGTGCGCGGCCTCCAGGACCGGGCCCTGGCCCACCTGCGGAAGGTCACCGGGATGAGCGAGGCGGGGGCGCGCGAGCACGTGGAGATCGCCTTCGAGGTCTGGGACCACCGCTCGCGGTACGACTGGGAGCTGGACCTCGGCATCCTCACCAGCGCGGGGGTCACCCTGGCCGCACCCCCGAACGCGGACGCGCGCGCCCGGGTCGCGGTGGAGACCCTGAACCGGCTGGGGGCGGGCGGGCGTAGGGGACCTCTGGCGGGCGGGCTTAGGGGCCCTGGCGGGCGGGTGCGACCGGGCGAAGGGCCCGGGCGGCGCCCTCCGTTCGTCTCCTTTTCGACAATCCGTTACGGATCGGTCCTCGCTACCCTGGCCGCATGACCTCCATGGCCCCCGCCCGCACCGAGCCCGACCTCTCCTACCTGCTCGACCACACCAGCCACGTCCTGCGGACCCGGATGGCGGCCGCGCTGGGCGAGATCGGGCTCACCGCCCGGATGCACTGCGTTCTGGTCCACGCCCTGGAGGAGGAGCGGACGCAGGCGCAGCTCGCCGAGATCGGGGACATGGACAAGACGACCATGGTGGTGACGGTCGACGCCCTGGAGAAGGCCGGTCTCGCCGAGCGGCGGCCTTCGAGCACGGACCGGCGGGCGCGGATCATCGCCGTGACCGGGGCGGGGGCGGAGGTCGCGGCGGAGAGCCGGAAGATCGTCGACCGGGTCCACGAGGAGGCCCTCTCCTCGCTCCCCGGCGACGAGCGCGCGGCGCTGCTCCGCGCCCTGGAGCGCCTGGCCACCGGGCATCTGGCGACCCCCGTCGAGAGCCCGAGGCCCGCCCGCCGGGCCCGTCAGCGCGGGTGAGCGGCCCCGTAATCCGGTTCCGTAAAAAATAGTCTGCAACAAAACCTTCTGCTAGCGTCTTTCCTGTCGCCTCCCTCCGACAGGAGAGCTCCCATGCGCACCTCCGTGCCCGCCGCCACCGCCCCCTCCCGGGGCCTCGCCCTCGGTGTCCTCGCCACCGGCCTGCTGATGACGATCCTCGACGGCAGCATCGTCACCGTCGCGATGCCCGCCATCCAGAGCGACCTCGGCTTCAGCCCCACGGGGCTCAGCTGGGTCGTCAACGCCTATCTCGTCGCCTTCGGCGCGCTCCTCCTGCTCGCCGGGCGCCTCGGCGACCTGATCGGCCGCCGGAAGATGTTCCTCGCGGGCATCGCGCTCTTCACCGCCGCCTCGCTGCTCGCGGGGGCCGCCGACTCCCCCGGCGTCCTCGTCGCCGCCCGCTTCCTCCAGGGCGCGGGCAGCGCGATGTCCTCGGCCGTCGGGCTCGGCATCCTCGTGACCCTCTTCACCGAGGAGCGCGAACGGGCCCGCGCCATCGCCGTGTTCAGCTTCACCGGCGCCGCCGGAGCCTCCCTCGGGCAGGTCCTGGGCGGCGTCCTCACCGACGCCCTGACCTGGAACTGGATCTTCCTGATCAACCTGCCCATCGGCGTCGCCACCCTCCTCGCCGCCCTCCGCGCCCTCCCCGCCGACCGGGGCCTCGGGCTCCGGGCCGGCGCGGACGCCCTCGGCGCGCTGCTCGTGACCTCCGGGCTCACGGCCGGGATCTACGCCGTCGTCACGATCGAGGAGTACGGGGCCGGTTCGGCGCACACGCTCGGCTTCGGGGGCCTCTCCGTCGCTCTCCTGGCCGGTTTCCTCGTCCGTCAGGCGAAGGCCGCGCACCCGCTCATGCCCCTGCGGATCCTCCGCTCCCGCAGCGTCGCCGGCGCGAACGCCGTCCAGATGCTGATGGTCGCCGCGCTCTTCTCCTTCCAGATCCTCGTCGCCCTCTACCTGCAGAAGGTCCTCGGGTACGGGGCCGCCGCGACCGGCTTCGCGATGCTGCCGGCCGCGCTCGTCATCGGAGCGGTGTCGCTCGGCGCGTCCGCCCGGCTGGTCGCCCGCTTCGGCGAGCGGAACGTCCTGCTCACCGGGCTCGTGCTGCTCGTCGGCGTCCTCGGCCTGCTGACCCGCGTCCCCGTCCGCGCCTCGTACGCCACGGACCTGCTCCCCGTGATGCTGCTCGCCGCCGGGTTCGGGCTCGCGCTGCCCGCCCTCACCTCGCTCGCCATGTCGGGCGCCGAGGAGTCGGACGCGGGCCTGGCGTCCGGGCTCTTCAACACCACCCAGCAGATCGGCATGGCCCTCGGGGTCGCGGTCCTCTCCACTCTGGCCGCCGCCCGCACCGAGTCCCTCACCGGGGCCGGACGGCCCGCCGCCGAGGCCCTGACCGGCGGCTACCACCTGGCCTTCGGCGTCGGCACCGGCCTCCTGCTCGCGGCCCTGGCCGTGGCGGCCCTCGTCCTGCGGAACCCGGCCGCACGGAACCCGACCGCACGGAGGCCGGGGCCGCGCGCGGAGTCCCGGGCCGGAGCCGAACTCACCGCGCCGTAGGGGGAACCGGCTCCCGCAGGCACTCCGGAAGCTCCTCCGCGTGCACGAGCGTCAGCGGGCCTTCTCGCGCTCGCGCAGACCGGGGGCCGGCGGCTCCCCCGTCACGACGCGGCCCCCCTGGCCGCCACCAGGACCGCGACCCCGTCCAGGATCCGCTCCAGGCCGAACCGGAACTCGTCCTCCGGGGCGTCCGCGACGTCGAGGACGCCCGATTCCAGGACGCGGGTCACCGCCGGGTACTCCTCCGGGTCCGCGAGCCGCCGCAGGGTGCGGGCGTACCGGCCCATGACCTCCTCCGGCGGGTCGTCGCTCGCGCCGACCACGGCGGCGAGGTCGGCCGTCAGGACGGCCTCGTTCTTGACGTAGCCGGACACGAGCAGGGTCACCGAGAGCACGGCGCCCTCGTCCAGGCCCGTTCCCTCCAGGGCGACGAGGGCCTTCTCCCACCAGGCGACCATGTTCGGGGTCGCGGGCGGGCCGGCGACGGGGACCCGCAGCAGCCAGAGGTTGCGGTGGTAGACCTCGCGCATCGCCCAGGCCCAGGCGGCCAGCGCCTCGCGCCAGTCGGTGCCGGGCGGGGTGAGTTCGGGCGGGACGCCGGTCGCGGCCTCCTGCATGAGGACGTACAGCTCGCTCTTGGCGGAGACGTACCGGTAGAGCGACATGGTCGAGACGCCCAGCTCCTTGGCGACCCGGCCCATGGAGACGGCGTCGAGCCCCTCGGCCGTCGCGAGGGAGACGGCCGCGCCGACGATCCGGTCCAGGGTCAGGCTGGGCCTGGGCCCCTTGGAGGGCCGCTCCCGCACCCCCCAGGCCGCCTCGATCGCGGGCGGCAGGAAGGACCCGCCGCCGATCGGACCGCCCGCGCCGCCGTCCGCCGGACCGCTCGCCCGTCCGGCCGTCCGCCCGGCCGCCGAATCATCCGCCCGGAAGCCCGCACGCCCGCCCGCCGGATCATCCGTCCGGGAGCCCGTCCGCGCGGCCGCCGGGGCGTCCGGCCGCCCGGCCGCCGAAGTGCCCGCCGGGCCGCCCGCGCGAGACCCCGGCCGACCGCCCGCTCCGGGCCCGGGCCGGCCGCCCGTCGGCCGCTCGTCCTCCCGGCCGCTCCCGCCGTCCGCCACTCCGCCTCCACACCTCGTACGCCTCGTCCCGCAGGACACACGGCCCGCACCACTCGTACCGCACGCGCCGCACCCGCGGGGCCCCGTGCTTGACGGACATCCTAGTAATGCGTAACCCTTACACAGTAACGCGTAAGGCATACGCAGTACCGGCGCGGCGGTCCGTCGTGCCCTCCAGCGAGCCCAGGGAGTACGCCATGCCCACGGCCGTCGAAGCCACCGGCCTGTCCAAGAGCCACGGCTCCGTCCGCGTTCTCGACGCCCTCGACCTGCGGGTCGCCGAGGGGTCCGTCTTCGCACTGCTCGGCCCCAACGGCGCCGGGAAGACCACCACCGTCCGGATCCTCGCCACCCTCACCGCGCCCGACGCCGGGCACGCCCGCGTCGCGGGGCACGACATCGTCGCCGAACGCTCCCGGGTCCGCCGCGCGATCAGCCTCACCGGCCAGTTCGCCGCCGTCGACGAGACCCAGACCGGCGCCGAGAACCTGCGGACCGTGGCCCGGCTCTCCGGGCTCTCCCGGCCCGCCGCCGCCCGCCGCGCCGCCGAACTCCTCGAACGCTTCGGCCTCGTGGACGCGGGCGACCGCCTCGCCAAGACCTACTCGGGCGGGATGCGCCGCCGCCTCGACCTCGCCGCGGGCCTCGTCCGCGACCCCGGCACCACCCGGGTGATGTTCCTCGACGAACCCACCACCGGCCTCGACCCGCGCAGCCGCCAAGAGCTGTGGAGCGCGGTCCGCGAACTCTCCGCCGCCGGCACGACGGTCTTCCTCACCACCCAGTACCTGGAGGAGGCCGACCGGCTCGCCGGTCTGATCACCGTCCTCGGCAAGGGCCGCACCCTCGCCACCGGAACCCCCGCCGAGCTCAAGTCGCGCTACGCGGGACACCGGCTCGACCTCGTCGCCCGGGACCGGGAGGGCTACCTGCGGCTCACCGCCGCCGCCCCCGGCCGTACGGCCACCACCGCCCCCGACGCCCTCGCCCTCGGCGTCCCCACCGACGGCAGCGCCGCCCACGTCCGCGAGCTGCTCGACGTCCTCGACCCGGAGCGCCGGGACATCGCCCGCTTCACCCTCCACACCGCCACGCTCGACGACGTCTTCCTCGCCCTCACCGACACCTCCGCCACGGACGACCGCAAGGAGCCCAGCCGTGTCTGACGCCCTCACCGCCGCGAGCGTCCTCGCCGGCCGCGGCATCCGGATCAGCCGCCGCAACCTGGACGCGATCATCACCTCGATGATGCTGCCGATCATGCTGATGCTGGTCTTCGTCTACTTCTTCGGCGGAGCCATCGAGACCGGCACCCGGTACGTCACCTACGTCGTCCCCGGCGTCCTCGTCCTCTGCGCCGGATTCGGCGCGGCGAGCACCGCCGTCGGCGTCAGCGAGGACATGCGGCTCGGGGTCGTCGACCGCTTCCGCACGCTCGACATCGGCGGCACGCCGTTCCTCGCCGGGCACGTCGCCGCCACCGTCACCCGCAACGCGCTCTCCACCGGTCTCGTCCTCGGCGTGGCCTTCGCCATCGGCTTCCGCCCGGCCGGGACCGCCGCGGGCTGGTGCGCGGCGATCGGGCTGCTGCTCGCCTGGATCACCACCGTCTCCTGGCTGTCGGCGGCCCTCGGGCTCGTCACGAGGACGCCGGAGGCGGCCGGGGCCATCACCTTCTTCATGATGTTCCTGCCGTACCCGAGCAGCGCGTTCGTCCCGATCGACACCATGCCGAGCTGGCTGCACGGCTTCGCCGAGCACCAGCCGGTGACCCCGCTCATCGAGTCCATGCGCGGCCTGCTGCTCGGCCTGCCGGCCGGTGACGCGCCCTGGATCGCGCTGGGCTGGTGCGCGGGCCTGCTGACCCTGGCGGTCGTCGCCTCCGGCTTCCTCTTCCGCCTCCGGACCCGCTGAGCCCCGGACCCGCCGAGCCCCGGACCCGCCGAGCCCCCGGGAACGCTGAGCCCCCGGGAACGGCTCAGAAGACGTCGGGACCGGCTCAGAAGACGTCGGGCGAGAACGGCCGCAGCGGCGTGCGGAACAGCAGGTCGGCGCGGGCCGCCGCGCCGACCGTCGCCTCCTCGACGCGCCCGAGCCGGGCGAGCCGTACCGCCGACCGGTCGCCGAACGCCAGCGTCCCCAGCTCCGCGACGTCGAGGACGAGGTCGGCGGACGCGTCCGTACGGACGCAGGAGGCGCCCTCCGGCGAGGCGTCGAGGCGGAAGCGCCCGCCCGCGAGGCCGTCCGCGTCCCGCACGTCCAGGACGAGGCCGTCCGCCACCGGATACGCCCGGCCCTCCAGGAGCCGGGGCACGTCCAGGGCCCGGACCCACAGCATGTCCGCGTGGGTCACCGTCCTCGCCGCGCGCGGGTCCGGCAGGAGGTCCGGCAGCGGGTCGTCGGGCGCGCGGTAGCCGGAGCGGACGGTGGTCACCCAGTCGAGCGAGCAGAGGTAGAGCCACAGGGCGCGCTCGGCGGCCGGGGTGACGGCGATCAGGTCCCGCACGGTCGCGGTGTTCACCGGCTGCTTGGCGTCGTCCCACTTGTCGTCGGTGCGGTACGACACGAACCCCTCGGGCTCGCCGGACTCCGACCGGTACACCGCGTAGTACGGCTCCGTCCACGGGTCGACCTGGAAGCCGAGGCCGGTGCCCTGCGCCCAGGTGCGCCCGGTCCGGTCGGTGACCCCGGCCCGGACCCCGGCGAACCGGCGGTGCAGATCGGGGCCGATCTTGCGGATCTCGTCGCCGTCGGACAGGTCGACGCGGCCGCCGTCATCGGGGCGGCCCGAGCGGCGCGGGTCGAGCCCGGTCCGCCGCAGGTCCACGCTCCACTCGGTGATCCAGCTCGCCGGGCCGAAGCCGAACCGGCCGTAGATCGGGTACTCGGCGGCGATCAGGGTCGCGAGCGCGTCGCCCCGCTCCTTCGCGACGGCCAGGTCGGCGGCCATCATGCGGCTCAGCAGGCCCCGGCGCCGGTGCGTCGGCGAGACCGTCACCTGGGTGATCGCGTCGGCGGGCAGACTCCCCCCGCCGACCGTGCTGACCTCCTGCCGGAACGAGCGGAAGGTGGCGACGATCCGGTCCCGGTCGAACGCCCCGAGGGTCCGCGCCAGGTCGATGTGCGGCAGCCGGTCGGCCACGTCCCCGTCGGGCACGACGGGCGGGCGGAGGAAACCGGTGCGCAGCCCCCGCAGCCAGTCGGGGAACTCGGACTCCGTCACCGCGCGTATGTCGACAGTCATCCTTCGACCCTACGCAGGGGCCCGAGGGACCCGCACGGCATTTTCGACCGCCCCGGAAGCGCCCCGGAAGCGGGCCGGAAGCGCCCCCGGAGCGCCTCAGGCCAGCAGGTCGTCGACCTGCGCCTCGCCCTCCCGGTACCGGCGGGCGATCTCCGCGCCGCAGTCGTCGGCCGTCCGCTGGAGCTGCTGCCGGCGCCGGGAGACCTGCTGCTCGTACCCCGCGAGCCGCCCCATCCCCGCGTGCAGCTCGTCGTCCGTACGGGCCGTCAGATCCGACAGCTCGACCTCGGACAGCATCTCGGCCGCGAGCCGCCGGTACTCCTCCCCGCGCGGCGTCGACAGCGTCACGTGCCGGGCCGAACTGCGGTGCCGCGAGGGCACGTCGGCAAGGATCTCCGAGAGCCGGTCGAGGACCGGCGCCTCCGGGTCGGTCCGGCGCGCCAGCTCGGCCCGCAGGATGTCGATCCGGCCCTGGAGCATCCGCCGCACGTAGCTCAGGTCGGCCTCGTCGCTCTGGACGTCCCGGCGCAGCGCGCGCAGCTCGGGCAGCCTCAGCGTGCCGAGGTCCGGCTGCGCCCGGTCCGGCAGGGCGGGCTCGGAGGTCCGCTGCGCGGGCGGCCGCGTCACGGAGGAACCGCCGGCCCGCGCCAGCGGTACGGGACCGGACGGCGTGGGCCCGGTGCCAGGTGCACTCATGAGTTTCGTCCCCTCGACCGGTGCGGAGCCGCACCGCCTGACAGGCATGGTGCCACTCCCACCCGTGCACGTGCAGGTGCTCTGCACCCGTTCGGCCCCTCCCGCATTCGGGTGGGTAGGTTGGGGCCCATGCGAGCAGTGGTGCAGAGGGTCGACGGCGCGCGCGTCGTCGTCGCAGGGGAGACCGTCGGTGAGATCGAGGGCGAGGGGCTGTGCGTCCTGGTCGGGGTGACCCATGACGACACCCCGGAGAAGGCCGCCCAATTGGCCAGAAAGCTCTGGTCCGTCCGGGTGCTGGACGACGAGAAGTCCTGCTCCGACGTGAACGCGCCGCTGCTCGTGATCTCCCAGTTCACCCTCTACGGAGACGCCCGCAAGGGCCGCCGCCCCACCTGGAACGCGGCCGCGCCCGGCCCGGTCGCCGAGCCCCTCGTGGACGAGGTCGTGGACCGGCTGCGCGAGCTGGGCGCGCACGTGGAGACGGGCCGCTTCGGAGCGGACATGCGCGTCTCGCTCACGAACCACGGCCCGTTCACGGTCCTGATCGAGGTCTGAGACTAGGGCTCGACGACGGTCTCCTGCGCGGCCGCCGTCGTCCCGGCGACCAGCGGGGCGTCCACGGGAACGTTCCGCTTCACCAGGGCCAGGGCGATCGGGCCCAGCTCGTGGTGGCGGACGGCGGTGGTCACGAAGCCGAGCTGGCGCCCGTCCTCGCCGTCGGACGCGAGCCGCACCGGGGTGCCGTGGCCCGGCAGGAGCACCTCGCTGCCGTCCAGGTGCAGGAAGACCAGGCGGCGCGGCGGCTTCCCCAGGTTCTGCACGCGGGCGACGGTCTCCTGGCCCCGGTAGCAGCCCTTCTGGAGGTGGACGGCGCTGCCGATGAGGCCGATCTCGTGCGGGATGGTCCGGTGGTCGGTCTCGAAGCCGAGCCGCGGCCGGTACGCCTCGACCCGCAGCGCCTCGTACGCGAGGATCCCGGCCGCCGGGCCGTGCGAGGCCGCGAAGGACTCCAGCTCCGCACGGGGCAGGAACAGGTCGCGGCCGTGCGCGGTCTCCCGTACGACGGCCCCCTCGGGCACCTCGGCGATGGAGCCGGCCGGGAGGTGGACGACGGCGGTGTCCTCCGTGCGGTCGGCGACCTCCACCCGGTAGAAGAACTTCATCGACTCCAGGTAGGCGATCAGCTCGCCCTGCGTGCCCGGCTCGACGTGCGCCCACACCGTCTCGCCGTCGTCGACGAGGTAGAGGGCGTGCTCGATGTGCCCGTTCGCGGAGAGGACCAGCGCCTCGGTGGCCCGCCCGGGCGGCAGGTCGGTCATGTACTGGGTGAGCAGCAGGTGCAGCCAGCTCAGCCGGTCGTCGCCGGAGACGGCGACGACGCCGCGGTGCGAGAGGTCGACGAAGCCCTCGCCCCCGGAGAGGGCGCGCTGCTCGCGGAACAGGTCGCCGTAGTGCGCGGCGACGCCCTCGTCGCGCCCCTCGGCGGCGACGGCTCCGGGCAGGGACAGCAGGGGGCTGGTCGTTGAAGGTCGCTGCATGGGGAAAGCCTACGACTCCGCGTCCGGGAGCTCCTCGCGCTTCCTCGCGGCGCAGTCCCCGCACCGCCCGAAGATCGCGAAGTGCTTCATGTCCGTCTCGAAGCCGAAGGTCTCGCGGAGCTTGCCGGTGAACTCGGCGGCCACCTCGACGTCCGCCTCGATCACCCCGGAGCAGTCCCGGCAGACCAGGTGGAGGTGGTGGTGCCGGTCGGCGAGGTGGTACGTCGGGGCTCCGTGCCCCAGGTGCGCGTGGCTGACGAGCCCGAGCTCCTCCAGGAGCTCCAGGGTCCGGTACACGGTGGAGATGTTCACCCCGGAGGCCGTCTTGCGGACCTCGCAGAGGATGTCGTCGGGCGTCGCGTGCTCCAGCGCGTCGACGGCCTCCAGGACAAGCTGGCGCTGCGGCGTCAGCCGGTAGCCGCGCTGCCGCAGGTCGCTCTTCCAGTCGGTGCTCACCACGCCCCCCAGTGTAGGAGGGCGCGGCGCGCGGCCCCAGGGCTTCCCCGAACGGCTTCTAGCGGAAGAAGGCGATGCCGTCGTCCGGCATGTCGGGCAGGTTGCGGGCCATCTCCGCGACCTCCTCCGGCGTGACGACCTTCTTCAGGTGCGCCGACATGTACGGGCGGAGCGGGACCTCGGGGGTCGCCTTCTCGCCCACCCACATCAGGTCGCTCTTGACGTAGCCGTACAGGCGCTTGCCACCGCTGTACGGGCCGGAGGCCGCCGTCCGGGCGACGGCGTCCGTCACCAGGTCGATCTGCGGCTTCTGGTCGGCGAGCTCGCCGTACCAGATCTCGACGACGCCCTGGTCGCGGACCATGACGACCTCGACCTTGCGGTCCTTGTCGATCCGCCAGTAACCGCTCTCGCTCTCCAGCGGACGGACCTTGTTGCCCTCGTCGTCCAGGACCCAGGAGTGCGACCGGTACTCCAGGAAGTCCCGGCCGTCGTGGCTGAAGGTCACGGACTGGCCGAAGTTGCACTTCTCGGCGCCGGGGAAGTCGGAGACGCCCGCGCCCTCCCACGTGCCGAGCAGGAACGCGAGGGGGACGAGGTCCGGGTTGAGGTCGGACGGAATCTCGATCATGAGCAGCTCTGGCGTTCTCTAGAGGTGGATTACCGCTGGCCCTGGTACAGCTTCTTCACGGCCAGGCCGGTGAAGGCGAGCACGCCGACGCAGACCAGGACCAGCAGAGCTTCGAAGAAAATGATCACGGAATGCTCCTCGACTGAGGTGTGAAGGCGGAACGGGCCGAACCCCAGCTTAGTGGCCCGGGGTCCGGCCCACTCGGTGAGGTGGGTCTCGGGGACGGTCAGCCGAGCAGCTGCGCCTGGAGCCCGACGGTCTGCTGGAACGGCACGGTCAGGGTTCCGCCCTTGCGGGTCTGGGTGACCACCCCGACCGTGTCCCCGGCCTGGATGTAGGCCCACCGGGTCTGCTCGGGGCCGTACGGCTCCTTCTCCGCGTAGGAGTAGAGGGAGAGGAAGGGGACGTCGACCTCCTTCAGGGACATGTCGATCGCCGCCTCCTCGACGTCGAGGGGCAGCCGGCTGCTCTTGGAGACCGCCTCCATCGTCTCGTCCTTGAAGTCCTCCGCGAACGCCACCGACGCGAAGCGCAGCAGGTGCACCCGGGTGGTCGTGCCGTCCGGCGTGGTCCAGCCGCGGGCGGCGACGTGCCGGAGCGCCGAGTCGGCCATGTACTCCTTCACCTCGCCCCGGTCCTTCTGCGGGAGCAGCGCGAGGTACGAGTCGAGGCCGGCCCAGCCGCCGTTCAGGCGGGGGTCGACGGTGGCGCCCGCCGGGGCGGGCAGCAGGAGCTTCCGCAGGTCGGCGTGGTGGATCTCGCCCGCGTTGCCCTCGGTCCACGGGCGCGGGGCGTCCTCGGGCAGCGCCGGGAGGGCGAGCTTCGGGTAGTCCCAGCGGCCGTCGGACTCGGTCGCGAGCCCCGGCACGTCGGTGCGCTCCATGCCGGTGATCCCCAGGGCCGTACCGGCGCCGACGCCTCCGCAGACGAGCACGGCGGCGGTCCAGCGGGCGATGCCCAGGAGGAGGGGGCGGCGGGACTTCTTCGGCTTCGGCGCGGGTGCGGGTGCGGGCGTGGGTGCGGGCGCGGGCGCGGGTGTCGCTTCGGCTTCGGTGACGGGCGCGGGTGCCGTTTCCTCGGCGGGCGCGGGGACGGGAGGCGCGGGTGGCGCCGGGGTCAGGGCCTGCTCGGTCATACGTACTCCCCCGGGGACTCGATGTGGTCGAGCTGCTGCTTCAGGAGGTCCGCCACGCGTGCCTCGTCGAACGGTTCGGCGCCCGCCGCCGTGAGGGTGACGAACACCTCGGAGTCGTACGCGAGGCAGATCATGTGCTCCAGCGCCGCGGCCCGCTCCTCCTTGTCCAGCTCCTTGTCCTCGGGCGCGGTGTAGCAGACGGCGTTGCGGTGGTCCTTCACCTTGGGTCCCTTCGGGAACTCCAGGAAGTCCATGACCTCCTTGCGCAGCCGGTAGGTGTCCTTGATCCGCTTCTTGTCCTTCATCCGCGCGATCTGGACGGAGACGACGAGGTCGTCGGCCGGGTCGGCGAAGGAGCGGACGCCGATGCCCTCGATGCCGAGCTTGTCGATGTCCTTCTCGAACGCGCGGCGCTTCTTGCCGGAGAGGCCCTCGCCCGCGCGCTTCATCAGCGCGGTGGCGTCGGCGGCGCCGAGCTCGCCGTCGTTGCCGTACAGCTGCTCGTCGGGGCCGGGCTCGTATCCCTCGGGAATCGGCAGGAGGAGCTTGCTCAGCGGCGTCCCGGCCTTGCCGCGCATCAGGGCGGCGGCGGGGTCCTCGTCGTGCGCGGTGCGCTTCGCCCCGCCCCACACCTGGGTCGGCGCGGTGCGGTCGGCGGAGGAGACCGTGAGGGCGGTGTACGTGACGCCGCCGCCGATCAGGCCGAGGACGAGCACGGAGGGCAGGACGACGCCGAGGAGAATCCGGCGGGCGCCCCTCTTCTTCGGCGCGTCCGCCTCCGTCTCCGTCTCCGCCGGCGGCTGCGGCTCGCCCGCTTCTGCGGCCGCGGGCACGGGTACGGGTACGGGGGCGGGGTCGTTCACGGGGTCGGTCACGTCGTTCCGGTCCTCACTCACAGGCGCCCCAGCTGTCGCTCGGCCAGCGAACGGATGTCGTTCTGGGAGACCTTCTTGGTGTCCACGACGAAGATCTCGACCGCGACGTCGCCGCGGTAGAAGTAGGCCCTGGCCTCGTACAGGTCGAGGTAGCCGGCCTTCCGCTTCACGGGGAAGACGTAGTAGCGGCCGTTGGACGAGCCCTTGAGCTCCCGGCCCTCGCTCTCGGCGAAGTCCTCGTCCGGCATGTAGCCCTGCTGGTCCTCGACGAACTCCGCCGCTCCGTGGACGTCGCTCGCGCGGTACTGGACGAGCCGGATCTCGACCTCCCGGTGCTCGCCCGTCGCCCAGGAGGTGACCGCGACGCGCCGGATGCCCAGGTCCAGCTGGTGGTCGAGGGCCTGGCTCGGCCGGTTGAACGCCGAGGCGAACCGGGAGACGTCCATCCAGCCGTCGGCGTCGGCGTACTCGGCCTTCTTCGCCCCGGCGGGCTTCGGCAGCAGCAGCTTCCGCAGGTCGCCCTGCGCCTTCGCCCGCAGGTCCTCCGAGGCGGGGAGCGGCTTCGCCTTCTGCCCCTTCGGGAGGGGCTTCGGGTGGGCGAGGTCCGGCTGGTTCAGCGGCGGCAGGGCGGTCGGCTCGCGCTGGGCCTGGACGCCGTAGCCGACGGCGGTGCCGCCGACGAGGCCGATGACGGCGGCGACGGCGATCAGCCCGACCGTACGGAGGACCCGGCGGCGGGGCCGTGCGGTGGCCGTGACCTCGGCCGGTGCCTCCGGAACCGCGTCCGGTGGCGTTTTCCCCTGGTCAGGGATGTTTTCTTCGTCGTTCAAGAGTCCCCCCACGAGACCTGAAGCACGGATTCCGTAACCCGCGCACCCACCTGACACGTGAGGGGTGCATGAGGTTGCGGTGCTTCGCATTACAGTTCGGTGTATGGCGAAGAAGCTCGTGATCAAGGTGACCGCGGGGGCGGACTCCCCCGAACGCTGCTCGCAGGCCTTCACGGTGGCCGCCGTGGCCGTCGCCAGCGGGGTCGAGGTGTCGCTCTGGCTGACCGGCGAATCCGCCTGGTTCGCCCTGCCGGGCCGGGCCGCCGAGTTCGAACTCCCGCACGCCGCACCGCTGCCGGACCTGCTCGACTCGATCCTGGCGGGCGGACGCGTGACGCTCTGCACGCAGTGCGCGGCCCGCCGCGAGATCACGGAGAAGGACGTCCTGAACGGCGTCCGCATCGCCGGCGCCCAGGTCTTCGTCCAGGAGGCGACGGCGGACGAGACCCAGGCCCTCGTCTACTGACGGACCTCACCGCTCCCGGCGCTTCTTGCCGTCCAGTTCGTCCCACCACTCGTCCGACTGGGGGTCGCCCGAGGGGTCGTCCCACCAGTGGTCGTCCGGGCCGCGGCGGTTGGCGATCATGGCGGCGACCGGGGGGATGAGCATGGCGACGACGCACATGGCGACGGCCGCCGGCATCGAGAAGAGGCGCACGACGGCCCAGGCGCCCACGAAGAGTGCCAAGCAGGCGCCCATCATCCAGAAGTAGGCGTGGCGACGGCGTGCGTACACGCCTCCAGCCTACGTCCGGGCAGACCGAAGGGCCGTGCCCCAAGTCCCGGAATGGCGTCCAACCCCCCAGGAGGCACGGCCCTTCGGCCGATCAGGCGTCGCGGATCAGACCGCGATGGCGACCTCCGCGAGACCGCCCTTCTGCGCCACGACCTTGCGGTCGGCGGTGCCGCCCGGCACCAGGGCGCGGACGGTCCAGGTGCCCTCGGCCGCGTAGAAGCGGAACTGTCCGGTGGCGGAGGTCGGGACCTCGGCCGTGAACTCGCCGGTCGAGTCCAGGAGGCGGACGTAACCGGTGACCGGCTCGCCGTCCTTGGTCACGAAGCCCTGGATGGTGGTCTCACCGGGCTTGATCGTCGAGGCGTCGGGGCCGCCGGGCTGCGCTCCACACATGCTGTTCTGTCCTTACGGTCGAGGGTTCCGGAAGAAGGGGAGGTCCGGAGGGATTACTTGGCGGCGCCGAGCTCGATCGGCACGCCGACGAGGGAGCCGTACTCGGTCCACGAGCCGTCGTAGTTCTTGACGTTCGGGACCTCGAGCAGCTCGTGCAGGACGAACCACGTGAGCGCGGAGCGCTCACCGATGCGGCAGTAGGCGATGGTGTCCTTCGCCAGGTCGACCTGCTCGTCCTCGTAGAGGGCCTTGAGCTCGTCGTCCGACTTGAAGGTGCCGTCGTCGTTGGCGTTCTTCGACCACGGGATGTTGCGGGCGCTCGGCACGTGGCCGGGGCGCTGCGACTGCTCCTGCGGGAGGTGCGCCGGGGCGAGGAGCTTGCCGGAGAACTCGTCGGGCGAGCGCACGTCGACCAGGTTCTGGGCGCCGATCGCGGACACGACGTCGTCGCGGAAGGCGCGGATCGAGGCGTCCTGGGCCTTGGCCTTGTACTCGGTGGCCGGGCGGTTCGGGACCTCGGAGCCGTCGACCAGGTCGCGGGAGTCGAGCTCCCACTTCTTGCGGCCGCCGTCGAGGAGCTTCACGTCCTGGTGGCCGTAGAGCTTGAAGTACCAGTAGGCGTAGGAGGCGAACCAGTTGTTGTTGCCGCCGTAGAGCACGACCGTGGTGTCGTTCGCGATGCCCTTGGCCGAGAGGAGCTTCTCGAAGCCCTCCTGGTCGATGAAGTCGCGGCGGACCGGGTCCTGGAGGTCCTGGGTCCAGTCGATGCGGATGGCGTTGCGGATGTGGTTCTTCTCGTAGGCCGAGGTGTCCTCGTCGACCTCGACGAGGGCGACCTGCGGGTTGTCGAGGTTGGCCTCGACCCAGTCCGCGTCGACCAGGACGTCGCTGCGAGCCATGCTGTTCTCCTCCGGGGCAGTGTGCGGCGGTGTGGTGCGGGGTGGTGCGGGTACGCGTCGGAAGCGTGCGGCGACGGCGTACGGCTGCGCGGGATGCGGCCCCGACGTCGGTCGGCGGGCCGTGAGGAAGGCGGGGTCGGACGTCCCGCTCAGACGGGGCGACAGAGCATGGCGGCGACGCGGCACAGGTCTACTGCCCGCCGCTTCGTGAGATCCGCCTGTCGCTTCATGGCCACGATCGTAGGGACGGACAGGCGGCCGTGTCACCGGCGTGTCGTATTTTGAGACGCGATCGTCCGAGGTGCGAGACGTGATCACGGTGCGGGGCGGCTCCGGGCGCCTCCGCCCCGGGGTGCCCGGTTCTGTTTCTGCGGATCGGACGGTGCCGTCTCAGCATGTGACCAGCGAGTAGGCGAAGGGCCCCGCGCGGCGCCCCGGGGCAGCACGACGCCCCCGCCCCGCGCGGTCCTCCAAGGGGGCTCAGCCCGCCAGGGCTATGCCCTTGCCCGAGACCGTGACCACCAGGCCCTCCGGGCGCGGCTCGACCTTCTCTACCTTCATCCCGGCGAGCACGTGGAGCGGACGCTCGAAGTCGGTGCGGGCCCGGACCAGCTCCTCCACGCCCGGGATGCCCTCGCCGGGCACCTCGTCGGCGCGGAACCGGATCGTGTCGCCGTTCGCGACGGACACCGTCGAGAGGACCGTGCGGGTCAGGGTGCGCCCCAGGACGTTGACGCTGCCGGTGACCTTCACCTTGCCGTTGCCGCCGTAGGCGACGGTGGCCTCGCGCTCGGAGGCGGCGGTGAGGTCCGCGTACGAGATGAGGGCCGTGCCGCTCGCGGAGCCCGCCGTCGCGCCCGACCAGTCGCCGGTCACCGTCACGTCCCGCAGGACGACGTCCAGCTCGCCGACCCGGATCTTCCGGTCGCCCGCCCGCGCCTGGATGCCGGTCGCCCGCACGTCGACCCGGTCGAGCCGCTTGGCGGCGACCTGGGTGAGGAAGGGGAAGCCCTTGACGTCGACCTCGATCGCCTCGCTCTGCGCGCCGGAGAGCTTCATCCGGCCCGCCGCCTCCGACTCCGCGTACGCCACGGCGAGGCGGTCGATCCCGACGAAGATCCCGCCGAGGACGACGGCCAGGATGAGCAGAATCCGCAGTGCTCGCATGGAATGTGCGTCCCCCCGTGAAAGTTTTCGACCCCCGACACGAAGATCGACGTGCCGGGGGTCCGGTTGGTTCCCGCGCCCGGACGGTCTCCGGGACGGTTCGGGGTCACCCCTGAGGGTCACCCCCGAGGGTCGCCCCGTCAGGCCAGGGCGCGCCCCAGCAGGTACACGGCGGGCGCGGCGGCGGTCAGCGGCAGCGCGACGCCCGCGGTCATGTGGACGAACCGCGACGGGTAGTCGTAGCTCGCCGCCCGCAGCCCGACCAGGGCGCAGACCCCCGCGCCGAGGCCGAGCAGCGCCCCGGACGCGCCCAGGTCCGTGAGGCCGCCGGCCGCGATCCCGGCGCCCGCCGACGCGAGCAGCGCGGCGACGACGGAGACCGGGCCCGGCAGCGGCAGCGCCTTGGCGAGGACGGCGGCGGCGACCGCGACCCCGCCGACGACCACCGCGTCGGGGGCCGCGCCGAGGTGCCCGGTGGCGATCACGGTCAGCGCCGCCGAGGCGACGGTGGCCATCAGTCCGTACATCCGCTCGTCCGGGTCCGCGTGGCTGCGCAGCTGGAGGACGAGGCAGAGCAGCACCCAGGCGCCGAGCGTGCCCAGGATCGCGGGCGCGGCGTTCTCCCGGCCGACGGCGAGCAGGGCGCCGTCGGCGACGAGACCGCCGGCGAAGGCGAGCGCGATGCCCTGCCGGGCGGGCCACATGCCGTTGAGCCGGAACCAGCCGGCCGCGGTGAGCCCCTGGAGCAGGACGAGCGGGACGAGCAGCCCGTACGGGCCGAGGGCGGCGCCGCCGGCGAGCAGCAGCCCGAGGACCGCCGTCAGGGCGGCGGGCTGCATCCCGGGCTCGATGATCGGCGAGCGCCCCTCGGCGCGGGCGCGCTGGGCGTCGGTGATCCGGGTGTTCCCCGAGGTGGTCGGCGAGGAGTAGGCGGGGCCGCCGTCGGCCACCGGGGCGGGATCGGCGGCGACCGGGGCGGGCGCCGGGGCGGCGACCGGCTGGGGCTGCGGCCGGTACGCGCCCGCGTACGGCTGCTCGTAGGACTGCGGCGGCTGCGGCGCCTGCTGCTCGTACGCCCGGGGCTGCGCCTGCGCCTGCTGCTCGTAGGACCGCGCCTGCTGCTCGTACGCCTGCGGCGCGTACCCCTGGGCCCCGTACGACTGCTGCTGCGGCGGGTACTGCTGCTGCTCCCCGTACCCCCCGTAGGACTGCTCGTACGGGCCGGGTGCCTGCGGGCGGGGCTGGACGGCCGGCTGGTACTGGGTGTCCCAGGTCTGGCCCTCCCACGTCTGCGTGACGTCGGGGTCCTGCTGCCCGCCCGCGTACGGGTCGTACGGCTGCCCGCCGTGGTGCTGGTCGTTGCTCATTGCTCTGGGGTTCACCCTCCTGCGAACGGGGGGAGCACCTCGACCGTGCCGCCCTCGGCAAGCCGTACGGTCTCATGGCTCCGGGTGCCGACGGGGTCGCCGTCGACCAGGAACGAGCACCGCCTGAGCACCTGGGCGAGCTCGCCCGGGTGCTTCGCGCGGACGGCGTCCAGGGCCTCGGCCAGGTGCTCGGCGGCGTACGGCTCCTCGGCGACGCCGGCGGCCGCCTTGGCCGCGGCCCAGTAGCGGATGGTTCCCGCTGCCATAGCGGCGCTCCCTTCGTTCGTGTGCGCGCCGCTCCCATGATGGGCCATGCGCGCGTGGGCCGGACCGGTGACCGCCGTCCCGGTGATCCTCACGGGAGAGGGTTCGTGAACCGGCGCGACACGGGCGCCTCACGCGCGCGCAACATTGCGTTCCGGGTGCGGGAAGTGAGCCAAGAGACATCCACGATGTGAAATCCGCCCTCTCGCCCGGAACGCATGTGGGCTATTCTGCTGGGCAGAGGATCCGGGCGACGCAGCCACCGGGTCCTTTTGCGTTTTCCGACCGTTGTTACGGACGGATGAACAAAAGCTCTCAGGGCGCGAGAGCAGGCAGTGATCCGTACGAAGCAGTGCACGTCCTCGCAGGGACCGAGGAGGAACCGACCTTATGGGCGAGCGAACCGAGCACGATCGCATGACCACGACCGGGGCAGGTGGTGGGCGATGAGTTCACTGCTCCTCCTGACCAACGCCCTCCAGCCGTCGACCGAGGTGCTGCCCGCACTCGGCCTGCTGCTGCACAACGTCCGGGTGGCCCCGGCCGAGGGCCCGGCCCTCGTGGACACCCCCGGCGCGGACGTGATCCTCGTCGACGGCCGGCGCGACCTCCCGCAGGTCCGCTCGCTCTGTCAGCTGCTGCGGTCCACCGGGCCCGGCTGTCCGCTGATCCTCGTCGTCACCGAGGGCGGCCTCGCGGCCGTCACCGCCGACTGGGGCATCGACGACGTCCTCCTCGACACGGCCGGGCCGGCCGAGGTCGAGGCCCGGCTGCGGCTCGCCATGGGCCGCCAGCAGATCGTCTCCGACGACTCCCCGATGGAGATCCGCAACGGCGACCTGTCGGTCGACGAGGCGACGTACAGCGCGAAGCTCAAGGGCCGGGTCCTGGACCTGACCTTCAAGGAGTTCGAGCTGCTCAAGTACCTCGCCCAGCACCCGGGCCGGGTCTTCACGCGCGCGCAGCTCCTCCAGGAGGTGTGGGGGTACGACTACTTCGGCGGCACCCGTACGGTCGACGTCCACGTACGGCGGCTGCGGGCGAAGCTCGGCCCCGAGCACGAGTCCCTCATCGGCACCGTCCGCAACGTCGGCTACCGCTTCGTGACCCCCGAGAAGGTGGAGCGGGCGGCCGAGGAGGCCCGGGCCAAGGAGGGCACGCGCGCGAAGGAGGAGGCCGCCCGCGTCAAGGGCGCCACGGAGGACGCCACCCCTTCGGAGGACAGGAACGTGGCAGACGCCACAGTGCGGCCTGCCGGTAGGTAGGTCCCCCCGCGTAGACTGCCGCGCGTGGCCAAGGTGACGCGGGATGACGTAGCTCGACTGGCGGGTACTTCGACCGCGGTCGTGAGCTACGTCATCAACAACGGACCCAGGCCGGTCGCCCCGGCCACGCGCGAGCGTGTCCTCGCCGCCATCAAGGAGCTGGGCTACCGCCCCGACCGGGTGGCCCAGGCGATGGCGTCCCGGCGCACCGACCTCATAGGCATGATCGTCCCGGACGCGCGCCAGCCGTTCTTCGCGGAGATGGCGCACGCGGTCGAGCAGGCCGCCGCCGAGCGCGGCAAGATGGTCCTCGTCGGGAACTCCGACTACCGGACCGAGCGCGAGATCCACTACCTGCGCGCCTTCCTCGGGATGCGGGTCTCCGGTCTGATCCTGGTCAGCCAGGGCATGAGCGAGCAGGCCGCGAGCGAGATCGAGGCCTGGGACGCGCGCGTGGTGCTGCTGCACGAGCGGCCCGAGGCGATCGACGACGTGGCCGTCGTCACCGACGACATCGGCGGCGCCCAGCTCGTCACCCGGCACCTCCTGGAGCACGGCCACCCGTACGTGGCGTGCCTCGGCGGCGTCCCGAACACCCCGGCCGTGGGCGACCCGGTCGCCGACCACGTCGAGGGCTGGCGGCGGGCCATGGTCGAGGCGGGCCGCTCCACCGAGGGCCGGCTCTTCGAGGCCCCGTACAACCGCTACGACGCCTATCAGGTGGCCCTCAAGCTGCTCGCGGGCCCGGACAGGCCGCCGGCCATCTTCTGCTCCACCGACGACCAGGCCTTCGGCGTGCTGCGGGCGGCGCGCGAGCTGCGGATCGAGGTGCCGACCGAGCTGGCGGTCGCGGGCTTCGACGACGTGAAGGAGGCGGCGCTCACCGACCCGCCGCTGACCACGGTGTACTCGGACCGTCCGGCGATGGCCCGGGCGGCGGTGGACCTGGTCCTCGACGACTCGCTGCGGGTCGCGGGCTCGCGCCGCGAGCGGGTGCGGCTCTTCCCGTCGGCCCTGATCGTGCGCCGCTCCTGCGGCTGCGACGGCGGCGGCCCGGACCTGTCGACGGCCTCGACCCTGCGCTGAGCCCCCCGTACCCCCACGGTCTTTACATCGGGCATACGGGGTTCTGTCGGGCTTCTCAGCCGGTCCTCAGACGCCTCTCATGTACGGCTCCGAGAGTCTTCCCATGACGGATCACCAGGAGCAGCCGCAGCAGCCGTACTACCCGCCGAGGCCGCCGTACGAGCCGGCCCGGCCGCCGTACGAGCCGTTCACGGAGCCGATCGCCGCCCAGCCCTCCGCCGCTCAGCCCTCCGCCGCCGAGCCGTTCACCACCGAGCACGGCACCACGATCTGGCCGTCCGGCGGGAACAGCGGACACGGCGGGAACAGCGGGCACGGCGGGCACGTCCCGCCGCCGGCGGACCCGGCCCCCACCGCCTTCCCCGCCCCCGCCCCGGGCCCCCGCCGCCGTGCGAAGCGCGGGGTCGGGCTCATGGCGGCCGTGGCCATCGCGGCCGCCGCGATCGGCGGCGGCACGGCCACGCTGGTCCAGCAGCTCGCCGCCGACCCGGCGACGGCCTCCGCCTCCGCGCCCGTGGCGGGGACGAACGTGGCGGCGCGCGGCGCGGGCACGGTCGCCGGAGTCGCCGAGGCCGTCTCCCCCTCGATCGTGGAGATCTCCGCCGCGTCGAACTCCGGCAAGTCGACCGGCTCGGGCGTGATCATCACCTCCGACGGCGAGATCGTCACCAACAACCACGTGATCTCCGGAGCCTCGGAGATCACCGTGCGGCTGGACGACGGCACGACCTACCCGGCCGAGGTCGTGGGCACGGACCCCGACAAGGACCTGGCGCTGATCAAGCTGAAGGGCGCCTCCGGCCTGAAGGCCGCCTCGCTCGGGAACTCGAAGGACGTGAAGGTCGGCGACGAGGTCGTGGCGATCGGCTCCCCCGAGGGCCTGACCGGGACCGTCACCAGCGGCATCGTCTCCGCCCTCGACCGGGACGTGACCGTCGCCAAGGACGAAGGCCAGGGACAGGACCAGGGCCAGGGCCAGGGCCGGCAGCAGTACGACCCCCGGCAGGGATGGCCGTTCGAGTTCGGCGGACAGCAGTTCAACGGCGACACGGGCTCGTCGAAGACCACGTACAAGGCGCTCCAGACCGACGCCTCGCTCAATCCGGGGAATTCCGGCGGCGCGCTGATCAATATGAACGGCGAGATCATCGGAATCAATTCGGCCATGTATTCGCCCAGTTCTTCGAACGGTTCCACCGCCGGGAGCGTCGGCCTCGGATTCGCGATCCCGATCGACACGGTCAAGGCCGACCTGGACGGACTCCGCTCGGGCGGCGACAACTGAACGCATGGGACGCTGCCCCCATGACGGGACAGCAGAACGAAGCCGAACGCATCCTCATCGTCGACGACGAGCCCGCCGTCCGGGAGGCCCTGCGCCGCAGCCTCGCCTTCGAGGGGTACGGGACGCGGGACGCCGTCGACGGTCTGGACGCCCTCGCCGCCATGGAGTCGTACGCCCCCGACCTCGTCGTCCTCGACGTGCAGATGCCCCGCATGGACGGCCTGACGGCGGCCCGGCGGATCCGGGCGTCCGGCTCGACCGTGCCGATCCTGATGCTCACCGCCCGCGACACCGTCGGCGACCGGGTCACCGGGCTCGACGCGGGGGCGGACGACTACCTGGTGAAGCCCTTCGAGCTGGACGAGCTGTTCGCCCGCATCCGGGCCCTGCTGCGCCGCAGCTCGTACGCGGCGGCGACGGCCGGCGCCCCGGCCGGGGAGGACGTGCTGTCCTTCGAGGACCTGCGGATGAACCTCGCCACCCGCGAGGTGACCCGGGGCGGGCGGCCCGTGGAGCTGACGCGGACCGAGTTCACCCTCCTGGAGATGTTCCTGGCGCACCCGCGCCAGGTGCTGACCCGCGAGCAGATCCTCAAGGCCGTGTGGGGCTTCGACTTCGAGCCGAGCTCGAACTCGCTCGACGTGTACGTGATGTACCTGCGGCGCAAGACGGAGGCGGGCGGCGAGCCACGCCTGGTCCACACGGTGCGGGGCGTGGGGTACGCGCTGCGCGGAGGGGGCGGGGAGTGACGACGGTCCCTCCGCACGCGCCCGCCGAGCCGCCCTCGCCCGCCGGTCCGCCCGCGTCCGCCGCCCCGCCCGGCCGCCGCTTCCGCCCCCTGGCCTGGTTCCGCTCCCGGCCGCTGCGCTCCCGGCTCGCCCTGCTCACCGCCGTCGCGGTGGCGCTCGCGGTGGCGGGGGTGTCGCTGGCCTGCTGGTTCGTGACGCGGGAGCAGCTGGAGGCCGAGCTGGACTCCGCGCTGCGCTCGACCCGGCTCGATCCGGGCGGGGCGCAGAACATCCTCTCGTTCTGCCGTCAGGGCACCGCGCCGCCGTCGGTGGCGGGCTCGTACACGGTGCAGGTGATCCTCGCCGACGGGAGCGTGTGCACCTCGGGGGAGGCCTCGATCCCCGTCGGGAGCGCCGACCTCGCGGTGGCGCAGGGGCGCCTGGAGGACGTCCTGCACACGGTGAAGGACGCCTCCGGCCGCGAGATGCGCGTCTACACCTACCCGCAGGAGAGGACGCCCGGCCTCGCGGTCTCCCTCGCCCGGCCGCTCGCCGAGATCGACAACTCGATGTCGACGCTGCGCTGGGTGCTGCTCCTGGTCTCCGGGATCGGGGTCGTCGGCGCGGGCGCGGCGGGGCTGTGGGTGGCACGGACGGGCCTGGAGCCGGTGAACCGGCTGACCGGGGCCGTGGAGCACGTGGCGGCGACCGAGGACCTGACGGTCCGCATCCCGGTGGAGGGCGAGGACGAGATCGCCCGGCTCTCGCGCTCGTTCAACGCGATGACGGCGGCGCTCGCGACCTCCCGGGACCTCCAGGCGCGGCTGATCGCGGACGCGGGGCACGAGCTGCGGACGCCGCTGACCTCGCTCCGTACGAACGTGGAGCTCCTCGCGCGGAGCGAGGAGACGGGCCGGGCGATCCCGCCGGAGGACCGGCGGGCCCTGATGGCCTCGGTGAAGGCGCAGATGACGGAGCTGGCCTCGCTGATCGGGGACCTCCAGGAGCTGGCCCGGCCGGACGCGGGGCGCTCGGCGCCGCTCGAAGTGGTGCCGCTGCACACGGTGCTGCGGGCGGCCCTGGACCGGGCGCGGCTGCGCGGCCCGGAGCTGACCTTCGTGACGGACCTGGCGCCCTGGTACGTACGGGCGGAGGCGGCGGCGCTCGAACGGGCCCTGGTGAACGTCCTGGACAACGCGGTGAAGTTCTCGCCGCCCCGGGGGACGGTCGAGGTGACCCTGATGCGGGGCGAGCTGACGGTCCGGGACCACGGTCCCGGCATCCCTGCGGACGAGCTGCCGCACGTCTTCGACCGCTTCTGGCGCTCGCCGTCGGCCCGCAGCCTGCCGGGCTCGGGCCTGGGCCTGTCGATCGTGGCGCGCACGGTCCGGCAGGCGGGCGGCACGGTGGCGCTGGCCCCGGCGGAGGGCGGCGGGACGGTGGCGACGGTGCGGCTGCCGGGAGCGCCGACACCGCCGCCGGACGGGGCCTCCGGGGTCTCAGTTGTGCCGGAGGAGGGCTTCGACCAGGCCTGACCGGGTGTTCGGGAAGTCCAGGGGGACGATCCCGAGCCCGGTCCGGCCGGCCAGCTCGGCGCCGTCGAGGAAGCCGTGGACGCGGGGGTTGAGCCGGTCGGAGTTCCAGCGGGGCGGGAGGTACGCGGAGGTGCTGACGAAGTTGACGTAGAGCCGCCCCGGCCGGTCGACGGCGGCCCGGAAGTGGGCCTGGATCTTGGGGTACTTGGCGTCGGGCAGCGCGTTCCAGTCGTCCTGGAGGGCGATCTGGGACCCGTCCCACCACTTCAGGCCGGGCAGCCCGCCGTTGTCGGCGATGAGGACGACCTTCCCGCGCGCCTCGCCGAGGAGCGGCAGCCGGTCGCCGATCCGGAAGAGGGGGCGCCAGCCCCGGCGGTCGAGGTAGTCGTCGAAGACGGCCCGGAAGGTGGCGTCGGACTCCTCGGAGTACTCCTGCTTGACCCGCATGAGGACGGTCTCGGAGGGGTGGGCGGCGAGGAAGTCCCGGCAGGCGATCAGCACGTCGCCGAACATCGCGTTCTGGTACGAGGCCCCGTGGTGGATCGCGAACGACCCCCCGGTCACCCGGCACCGCACGTCCAGGAAGCGGATGCCGCTGTCCAGCTGCTGGGCGATCGTGGTGTTCTGGCACTCGCTCCAGGGCCCGCCGAACCGGGCCCCGGAGTCGTGCGTGCCGGGGATGGTGAGCCGGTCCAGCGCGGTCCCGTCCCCGTGCCCGCCCATCCACGCCCGCACGTCCACGGCCGAGGCGGGCGGCGCCCCGACGAGCAGGGCGGCACCGGCGGCCGCGGCCCCCACGAGGAATCGTCGTCGCTCCATGGCACCGCACTATGACAGGTCCACTTCAACCACCGCCAGGGTGCGGCACGGGGGAAAACACGAGGGGGAGGCGGCCCGCCGAAACGGTCCGCCGCCCCTCCCCGGAGGGTTACTTGATGACGGTGATGCGGTTCGCGGCCGGCACCGGGAGCGGTGCGGAGGCCGTGGAGTGGGCCGTCAGGTAGGCGGTGAACATGTCCAGGTCGGACGCGCCGACCAGCTTGTTCTTGTGGTCCTTCAGGACGGCGAAGCCGTCGCCGCCGCCGGACAGGAACTCGTTCATCGCGACCCGGTAGGTCTTCGCCGGGTCGATCGGCTCGCCGTTCAGCCGCACCGAGGAGACCACGATCCGGTCGGCGCCGGCCTTCGTCGTGTCCAGGGTGTACGTGAAGCCCTTCGACACCTGGAGGATCTTCGGGGACGCCAGGTTGGCGCCGCTGACCTGCTGCTGGAGCGCGGTGACGAGCTGCGCGCCGGTCAGGTCGACCGCCGTCATCATGTTGGTGAACGGCTGGACGGTGTACGCCTCGCCGTAGGTCACGACCCCGTCGCCCTCGGCGCCGGACGCCTTGTGGGTCAGGGGCGCGCGGATGCCGCCCGGGTTCATCAGGGCGAGCTGGGCGCCGCCCTTGTCGGCCGGGGCCATGCCCTCCAGCTGCGCGTCCGCGATCAGGTCGCCCAGCGGCTTCTCGTAGGCCTGGGGGTCGAGGGGGTTCTCGATGTCGGCGGCGACGTGGCCGACGGGACGGTTGGCGATCGGCGCGGCCAGGGTCTTCCACCGGTCGATCAGCTTGGTCATGTCCTTGGCCGGCTTCACGTCACGGGTGACGACGTGGTTCGCGGAGGCGACGGCCGTGCGGACGATGTCGTTCGTGCGCCGGTCGTAGGTCAGCGTCGTGTCGGTGTAGAGCCGGCCGAAGGAGGCCGCCGAGGTGACCGTGCGCGGCTTGCCCGCCGGGTCCGGGATCGTGCACGCGTACGCCTGGTGGGTGTGGCCGGTGACCAGGGCGTCGACCTGCGGGCTGACGTTCTTGGCGATGTCGACGATCGGACCGGAGATGCCGTTGCCGGGACCCGGGCTGTCGCAGTCGTAGTTGTACGCGCCCGAGGCGGGCAGGCCGCCCTCGTGGAGCAGGGCGACGATCGACTTCACGCCCTTGCGCTCCAGCACCTTGGCGTACTTGTTGATCGTCTCGACCTCGTCGCCGAACTTCAGGCCCTTGATGCCCTCGGCGGACACGATGTTCGCCGTGCCTTCGAGGGTGACGCCGATGAAGCCGATCCTGACGCCGTTGCGCTCCCAGACGAAGTACGGGTCGAGCAGCGGCCTGCCGCTCTTCTCGTTCGTCACGTTGGCCGCGAGGTAGGGGAAGTCGGCGCCCTTGAACCTCTTGCCCTTCTCGAAACAGCCCTCGGTCGGGTGACAGCCGCCGTTCTGCATCCGGGCCAGCTCGCGCGCGCCCTCGTCGAACTCGTGGTTGCCGACCGAGGTCACGTCGAGCTTCAGCTTGTTCAGCGCCTCGATGGTCGGCTCGTCGTGGAAGAGCCCGGAGACCAGCGGCGAGGCGCCGATCATGTCGCCCGCCGCGGCGGTGACGGAGTACGGGTTGCCCTTGCGGGCCTGCCGCAGGTGCGTGGCGAGGTACTCGACGCCGCCGACGCCCTCGATGGTCCGGGTGGTGCCGTCCTCGTTCAGGTGGGTGAGCCGGCCCGACGAACCGGTCGGCGGCTCCAGGTTGCCGTGCAGGTCGTTGAAGGAGAGCAACTGGACGTCGACCAGACGGCCCTGCCCCTTGCCGTGCCCGTGTCCGTGACCGTGCCCACCGCCGAACCGGTCACCGGCCGCGCCGGCCGACGGCATCGCGGCGACCAGCGCCCCGACCGTCACGAGTCCGGCCCCCGCGGCGAGGATCCGTCGCGCCGTCCTGCTCTTCCTCGGTGTCGCTGCCATCTGTCCTCTGTTCCCCTTGCGCCTCTACGGGACGCACTTCCCGTATGCCGGTGCAGCCTAGGGTCAACGCGCGTAGCGCAACAGGGGGGTGCGGATTACAAGACGGTTGCCGCCCGCTTTCCACCGGGCGGCGACGGGCCGCCGTAGGCTCGTGCCATGACTTCCGACGCGGCACCGGACCTCGAACCCGGACGGCAGATCCACACGTACGACGAGCTCACCCCCGGACAGGTCCAGGACGTGGGGGAGCTCCTGGAGGCCGCCGACCGGGCCGACGGGATGCACGCCGTGTCCGAACAGGGGCGGCTCTACCTGCGCAACGGCCGCCGCGAGGGCGTGCGGCACTTCCTGCTGACCGTCGGCCCCCACCTCTACGGCTACGCCCAGCTGGAGGAGACCGACCCGATCGAGGCCCCGGCCGCCGAGCTGGTCGTCCACCCCGACCGGCGCGGGCGCGGACACGGCCGGGCGCTCGGCACGGCCCTGCTCGACGCCTCCGGCAAGCGGCTGCGCGTCTGGGCGCACGGCGGCAAGCCGGCCGCCCGGCACCTGGCCCAGGTCCTCGGCCTGACCCTCTTCCGCGAACTGCGCCAGCTGCGGCGGTCCCTGGTGCCGCTCGACATCCCGGAGCCGGTGCTGCCCGAGGGCGTCACCGTCCGCACCTTCGTCCCCGGGCAGGACGACGCGGCCTGGCTCGCCGTCAACGCCGCCGCCTTCGCCCACCACCCCGAGCAGGGCTCGCTCACCCAGCGGGACCTGGACGACCGCGCCGCCGAGCCGTGGTTCGACCCGAAGGGCTTCTTCCTCGCGGAGGAGGACGGACGGCTCGTCGGCTTCCACTGGACGAAGACGCACGCCGAGGAGCGGCTCGGCGAGGTGTACGTGGTCGGCATCCTGCCCGAGGCCCAGGGCGGCGGCCTCGGCAAGGCCCTCACCGCGATCGGCCTGCGGCACCTGGCGGCACAGGGGCTGCCGACGGCGATGCTGTACGTGGACGGGGACAACTCGACGGCGGTGCGGGTGTACGAGGGGCTGGGCTTCACCACGCACGAGGTGGACCTGATGTACCGCACGGAGTCGTAGACCCGTCCGCACGGAGTCGTAAGTACCGGATACGAGGGGGCGGTTGACACCGCCCCCTTCTTTCCACCACCCTTTCACTACTTGATTAGTGAAAGGGTGGTGGAAGGGATCGTGGTCGAGTACCGCATCGACCGGCGCAGTGGCGTCGCCACCTACCTCCAGATCGTCCAGCAGACGAAACAGGCCCTCCGGATGGGCCTCCTGGAGCCCGGCGACCGGCTGCCCACCGCACGCGAGGTCGTCGAGGCGACGGCCATCAACCCCAACACGGTCCTCAAGGCCTACCGCGAGCTCGAACGCGAAGGCCTCGTCGAGGCCCGCCGCGGCCTCGGCACCTTCGTCCGCGCCACCCTCGGCACCGGCCCCGCCGACTCGCCGCTGCGCGGCGAACTCGCCGACTGGGCCCGCCGGGCACGGGCCGCGGGGCTCGAACGGGACGACGTGGCCGCGCTCTTCACCTCCGTGCTGAAAGAACACTTCGAGGGGGACGACGACCGATGACCAAGGACACCGCCCTGAGGGCGGACCTCCTGGGCAAGAAGTACGGAGGACGCAGAGGCGGCTGGGCCCTGCGGGAGTGCGACTTCGCCCTCCCCGAAGGCCGGATCTGCGCCCTCGTCGGCCCCAACGGCGCCGGCAAGTCCACCCTCCTCGCCCTCGCCGCCGGGCTCCTGCGCCCCACCGAGGGCACCCTCGCGGGGCCGGGACGCGAACGCCTCGCGTACGTCGCCCAGGACAAGCCGCTCCACCCCCGGCTCAGCGTCGCCGACACCCTGCGCATGGGCCGCGAGCTCAACCCCGGACGCTGGGACACCGCCCTCGCCGAGCGGGTCGTCGAGGGCGGCGGCTTCTCCTCCGACACCCTCGTGCACCACCTCTCCGGCGGCCAGCGCACCCGCGTCGCCCTCGCGCTCGCCCTCGGCAAGCGGCCCGAACTGCTCCTCCTGGACGAGCCGATGGCCGACCTCGACCCGCTCGCCCGGCACCAGCTGATGGGCCTGCTCATGGCCGACGCCGCCGAGAACGGCACCACCGTCGTCATGTCGTCCCACATCCTCACCGAGCTGGAGGGCTCCTGCGACCACCTCCTCCTGCTCCACGGCGGCCGGATCCGCCTCGACGGCCCCGTCGAGGACCTCCTCGCCGCCCACACCCTGCTCACCGGCCCCGTCGCCGACCTCGCCCCGCACACGGTGGTCGACTCCCGCACCACCGGCCGCCAGCTCACCGCCCTGATCCGCCGCGAGGGCCCGGTCGAAGGCCCCTGGGAGACCTCCGAACCCTCCCTGGAAGAACTCCTCCTCGCCCACCTCCGCACCTCCGAGGGAGCCCCGGCATGAGCACGCCCACCCTGAAGGGCCCCTACTGGGTGACGGTCCGCCAGTACCGGCGGACGCTGTGGCTGGCGGGCGCGCTGGTGCTCGCGGCGCTGGCGGTGATCGGGGGACTGCGGATCTGGGACCTCCAGACCCCGGACGTGCCCGTGGAGGACGGCTACCTGCTCCCGGCCGAGGACAACAAGGCCGTCCGTCTGCTCATCTTCGGCATGGAACAGCTGTCCCTCGGCATGATCCTGCTGCCGCTGCTCGCCGGCGCCTTCGTCGCGGGCCCGCTGGTCGCCCGTGAATTCGAGTCGGGGACGTACAAGCTCTCCCTCACCCAGTCGGTGAGCCCGGCGGCCTGGCTCCGCGCCAAGCTCCTCACCGCGACCGCCGTCGCGCTCGCGACCACCCTCGCCCTCATGGCCGTCTTCCGGATCGGCTGGGGCCGGACCTCGGGCACCTGGAACCTCAACTGGTCCGACCGGGGCCCGTACGAGGCGAGCGGCGTCGTCCTCCTCGCGTACGTCCTCGCCGCCGTCGCCGTCGGCGCCCTCGTCGGGCAACTGGTCCGCCGCACCCTGGTCGCCATGGCGGTCACGGGCCTCGTCATGGGCGTGGTCGCGCTCGTCCTGGGCGCGTTCCGCTGGTCCTTCCTGACGGTGAGGACGATCACCGGCCCGCGCGACACCACGCTCTGGGCCCCGGACGACGGCCTCGTCATGAACACGGGACTGCTCACCACCTCCGGCACCCGCTTCGACGAGTCGGTCTGCTGGGACGAGGTGAACAAGACCCCCGGCCTCGACGCCATCGAGGACGGGGGAATGAAGATCGTCGAGAACTGCCTCGTCCGGCACGGCGTCAACGCCCAGTACGTCGACTACCACCCCGCCTCCCACTTCTGGCCCACCCAGCTCATCGAGACCGGCATCCTCCTCGCCCTCGCCGCCCTCGCGGCCTACGCCGCCTTCCGCCTCCTGCGCGCCCGGCACCCGTAGCCCTCCGCAGACACCCTCCGCAAAGAGAAAAGGGGCGCGGGGCCCGCGCACGGCCCCGCCCCCGATTCCCGTACGACATGTCGTCGTTACCGGCCATTCAGAAGCGCTTGCGACGCTCACGCAATGAAGCGCTCCGTGTCCGGCCTTCCCAAAGGGAGGCTTCCCTCCCCCGCGGCCCGCTCCGACGCGCCCGAGAAGTCCCCCGCGCGGAAGAATGGGGTCATGAGCCAGCAGCCCGCCGAGGTCCCGGTCCAGCCCTCCGCGCCCTCCGCGTCCCCCGCCCCCCTCGGTTCCATAGCCGCGCACCGTCCGCAGACGGCCACCGACCTCGACTCCGGCCTGGACACCGATCCCGACACGTACGAGAGCGACGGCGCGCTCGGCGCCGAACTGCCCCAGGGGCGGTTCCTCGACCGGGAGCGCAGCTGGCTCGCGTTCAACGAACGCGTCCTCGAACTCGCCGAGGACCCCACGACCCCCCTCCTCGAACGGGCGAACTTCCTCGCGATCTTCGCCTCGAACCTGGACGAGTTCTTCATGGTCCGGGTCGCCGGTCTCAAGCGCCGCATCGCCACCGGCGTCGCCACCCGCTCCGCCTCCGGCCTCCAGCCCCGCGAGGTCCTCGACCTGATCTGGACCCGCTCGCGCGAGCTCATGGCCCGGCACGCCGCCTGCTACCAGCAGGACGTGGCCCCGGCCCTGGCCGACGAGGGCATCCACCTGATCCGCTGGCCCGAGCTCACGGAGAAGGAGCAGGCCCGGCTCTTCACCCTCTTCCGCCAGCAGATCTTCCCCGTCCTCACCCCGCTGGCCGTCGACCCGGCCCACCCCTTCCCGTACATCTCGGGGCTCTCGCTCAACCTCGCCGTGGTCGTGCGCAATCCGGTCAGCGGCCACCGCCACTTCGCGCGCGTGAAGGTGCCCCCGCTGCTCTCCCGCTTCCTGGAGGCCTCCCCGCAGCGGTACGTCCCCCTGGAGGACGTCATCGCCGCGCACCTGGAGGAGCTGTTCCCCGGCATGGAGGTGCTCGCGCACCACATGTTCCGGGTGACCAGGAACGAGGACCTGGAGGTCGAGGAGGACGATGCCGAGAACCTGCTCCAGGCCCTGGAGAAGGAGCTCATGCGGCGCCGCTTCGGCCCGCCGGTCCGCCTGGAGGTCGAGGAGTCCATCGACCCGTACGTCCTCGACCTGCTGGTCCGCGAGCTGAAGGTCTCCGACGCCGAGGTCTACCCGCTGCCCGGCCCGCTCGACCTCACCGGCCTCTTCGGGATCGCCGGGCAGGACCGGCCCGAGCTGAAGTACCCGACGTTCGTCGCCGGCACCCACCGGGACCTCGCCGAGGTCGAGTCCGCGTCCGCGCCGGACGTCTTCGCCGCGCTGCGCGAGCGGGACGTGCTCCTGCACCACCCGTACGACTCGTTCTCCACCTCCGTCCAGGCCTTCCTGGAGCAGGCGGCGGCCGACCCGGACGTCCTGGCGATCAAGCAGACGCTGTACCGGACCTCCGGCGACTCCCCGATAGTGGACGCCCTCATCGACGCCGCCGAGTCCGGCAAGCAGGTCCTCGTCCTCGTCGAGATCAAGGCCCGCTTCGACGAGCAGGCCAACATCAAGTGGGCGCGCAAGCTGGAGGAGGCCGGCTGCCACGTCGTCTACGGCCTCGTCGGCCTCAAGACCCACTGCAAGCTGTCGCTCGTCGTACGGCAGGAGGGCGAGCTGCTCCGCCGGTACTCGCACGTCGGCACCGGCAACTACCACCCCAAGACGGCCCGGCTCTACGAGGACCTCGGCCTGCTCACCGCCGACCCGCAGGTCGGCGCGGACCTCTCCGACCTGTTCAACCGGCTCTCCGGCTACTCGCGCCGCGAGACCTACCGGCGCCTGCTCACCGCCCCGAAGTCGCTGCGGGACGGCCTGGTCTCCCGGATCACCAAGGAGATCGCCCACCACCGCGCCGGCCGGCCCGCGTACGTACGGATCAAGGTCAACTCGATGGTCGACGAGGCCGTCATCGACGCCTGCTACCAGGCCTCGCGGGCCGGCGTTCCCGTCGACATCTGGGTCCGCGGCATCTGCGCCGTACGGCCCGGGGTCGCCGGGCTCTCCGAGAACATCCGGGTCCGCTCGATCCTCGGCCGCTTCCTGGAGCACTCCCGGATCTTCGCCTTCTGCAACGGCGGCGAGCCCGAGGTGTGGTTCGGCAGCGCCGACATGATGCACCGCAACCTGGACCGCCGGATCGAGGCCCTCGTACGGGTCTCCGACCCGGGGCACCGGGCGGCCCTCACCCGGCTCCTGGAGACCGGGATGTCCGACACCACCTCCTCCTGGCACCTCGGCCCGGACGGGAACTGGACGCGGCACGCGACCGACCCCGAGGGACGGCCCCTGCGGCACGTCCAGGAGATGCTCATCGACGCGCGGAGGCGCAGGCGTGCACAACCCTGACCAGTCGCAGGACGTCACGGCGGGCGAGGTCCTGGCCCCCTACCTCCATGCCCGCGCCGCGGACTTCCTCCGCGGCCTGCGCCTGCACGGCGAGAGCGGCTCCGACACCGCCGGGGCCGAGGAGGCGGCCCGCACCCTGCGGGCCGCCGCCCGCCGGATCGGCGCCACCCTCCACACCTTCCGGCCGCTGCTCGACGGCGGCTGGGCCGACGAGCTGCGCACCGAGCTGGCCTGGCTCTCGGGCACCCTGGCCGTGGAGCAGGCCTGCACCTCCCGGCTGGTCCGCCTGGTGGACGCGCTGTCCCGCCTGTCGAGCGGCGGCGGGCCCGTCCCCGCCGCCCGGGGCAGCGAGCCCGCCGGACTCTCGGTCGGCGCGGCCCGGGCCGGCGCCCTCCTGGAGCGCCAGCTCACCCTGGCCCGTACGCGCGCCCACTCGGCGGCCCTCCAGGCGCTCGGCTCCGCCCGCTTCCACGCGGTCGCGGACGCCGTCGCCCTCCTCGCCTCCGAGGTGCCGCTCGGACCCGCCTCCGCCGCGCCCGCCGCCGAGGTCATGGACGCCTCCGCCGGAGTGGCCGAAAGACGCCTCCTGGACGCGGTCGCCGCCCTCCCGCTGACCCGGGCGGCCCACCCGTACAACGCCGACGCCCTCGCCCTGGCCGCCGGGGAGACCCAGGACGCGCCCTGGCACCAGACCCGGCTGCTGCTCCGGCTGCACCGGTACGCCACCGAGGCCCTGTACGCCGGAGGCGAGCCGGACCCCGTCCTGTACGAGGCGGCCCGCGCCCTGGACCGGCACCGCGACGCCGCCGAGGCCGCGTCGGCCGCCGCCACCGCCGCCCGCACCCCCCGGATCGCCCCGGCGACGGCCTACGCCCTCGGCGTCCTCCACGCCGACCAGCGCCACGAGGTCGAGGCCGCCCGCTTCGCCTTCCAGCGCGCCTGGCGCAGGACGACGGCCCCGGTCCCGTGACCGCCTCCGGGGACCCGATCCTGGCGGCGGGCTGCGTCCTGTGGCGCCCGGCGCCCTCGGGACGGGGGATCGAGATCGCGCTGGTCCACCGGCCGAAGTACGACGACTGGTCGCACCCCAAGGGGAAGCTGAAGCGCGGCGAGACGGCGGAGGAGTGCGCGCGGCGCGAGGTCCTGGAGGAGACGGGCCGCCACTGCGCGCTCGGCCCCCGGCTGCCCACGGTCCGCTACGCGGTGGCGGGCCGCCCCAAGGAGGTCGCCTACTGGTCGGCCCGCGCCCTCGACGGCGCCTTCACCCCGTCCCGGGAGGTCGACGCCCTCCTCTGGCTCCCCCCGGCCGAGGCCCACCCCCGCCTGACCCAACCGAGGGACCGGGACCTCCTGGACGCGGCGGTGGCGACCCGCCACTGAGCCGGACTCCCGCGCCCGACCGCCGGGCGCGACACCACCGTGCCACCCACCACCACGCCGCTCGCCCGCACCCCCACCCCCGGGCTTCCGGCACGGTTCACTTCCCGTTCACCCTCCCCCGTCGACCGCTTCACCTGTTCTGCCTAATTTCGGCCTTACGAGGTGCTCGGAGCACAGCGAAGCACCCGCCAAACCGACACACGCCGCCGTAGAACGTTCAGGACACTCGGTCCGCGACAAGGCGGCTCCTGGAAGGAACACCCGAAAGTGAAGCTTTCGCGCAAGAACGGGCTTCGCGCCTCCGCGATCGGTGCCCTCGTCGTCTCCGGCGCCCTGGTCCTCTCGGCGTGTGGCTCGGACAACAACACCGCGACCCCGGACAAGAAGGACGGCGGCAGCACCTCCGCCGCCGCCTCCAACGTCGCCTGTGAGGGCGCCAAGGGCCAGCTCCTCGCGGCCGGCTCCAGCGCGCAGAAGAACGCGATGGACCTGTGGGTCAAGAACTTCCAGGCCGCCTGCTCCGGCGTCGAGATCAACTACCAGGCCATCGGTTCCGGCGGCGGCATCACCAAGTTCAACCAGGGCCAGGTCGCCTTCGCGGGCTCCGACTCCGCCCTGAAGGACGAAGAGGTCGCCGAGTCCCAGAAGATCTGCAAGACCGGCAAGGGCGTCAACCTGCCCATGGTCGGCGGCCCCATCGCCATCGGCTACAAGCTGGAGGGCGTGGACAACCTGGTCCTGGACGCCGCCACCATCGCCAAGATCTTCGACAACAAGATCACCAAGTGGAACGACCCGGCGATCGCCAAGCTGAACCCGGGCGCCAAGCTCCCCGACTCCACCATCCAGGCCTTCCACCGCTCCGACGAGTCGGGCACCACCCAGAACCTGGGCAAGTACCTCTCGACCGCCGCCGCGGCCGACTGGAAGCACGACCCGAAGTCGAAGTCGTGGCCCGCCCAGGGCGGCCAGGCCGCCAACGGCTCCTCCGGCGTCGCCACCGCGGTCAAGGACGCCGAGGGCTCCATCGGCTACTTCGAGCTCTCGTACGCCACCGCGAACAAGATCTCCACGGTCAGCATCAACACCGGCGCCGCCGCCCCGGTCGCCGCCACCTCGGAGAACGCCTCCAAGGCCATCGCCGCCGCCAAGGTCAAGGGCACCGGCAGCGACCTGGCCCTCTCCCTCGACTACGCCACCAAGGCCGAGGGCGCCTACCCGATCGTCCTCGTCACGTACGAGATCGCCTGCGACAAGGGCAACAAGGCGGAGACCCTGCCGACCCTGAAGGCCTTCCTCAACTACACCGTGAGCGAGGAGGGCCAGAAGGTCCTCACCGACGCCGGCTACGCCCCGCTCCCGGCCGAGATCGCCGCCAAGGTCCGCACGATCGTCCCCACCCTGTCCTGACCCCCGGCCGGGGGCGGCCCCCACCTCCCGTGGAGGAGCCGCCCCCGGCATCCGGTGCACCGCCGCCAGGAGCCCGTACGACCCGTACGGGCCCCGCAGACCGGAGAAGCAGATGGCCACCACCACACCAGAGCTCAAGAGGAGCCGGAGCGCCAAGAGCGCCTCCCGCCCCGGGGACCGCGTCTTCAGCGGGCTCTCCCGAGGCTCCGGCATCACCCTCCTCGTCATCATGGCCGCGATCGCGGTCTTCCTCAGCTACCGCGCCGTCCTCGCCATCTCGAAGGACAGCACCAACTTCTTCACCACCTTCGAGTGGAACCCGGCCGGCGACCCGCCGGTCTTCGGCATCGCCGTCCTCGCCTTCGGCACCGTCGTCTCGTCGGTCGTCGCGATGGTCATCGCCGTCCCGGTCGCGATCGGCATCGCGCTCTTCATCTCGCACTACGCCCCGCGCCGGCTCGCCAAGCCCCTCGCGTACGTCGTCGACCTGCTCGCCGCCGTGCCCAGCATCATCTACGGCCTCTGGGGCGCGATCTTCCTCGTCCCGTACCTGGCCGGCCTGAACGAGTGGCTCGACCAGTACCTCGGCTGGACGTACATCTTCGACAAGTCCCAGGACGGCGTCGCCCGCAGCCTCTTCACCGTGGGCATCCTCCTGGCGATCATGATCCTCCCGATCATCACCAACGTGACCCGCGAGGTCTTCCTCCAGGTCCCGAAGATGCACGAGGAGGCCGCCCTCGCCCTCGGCGCCACGCGCTGGGAGGTCATCCGCATGTCGGTGCTGCCCTTCGGCCGCTCCGGCATCATCTCCGCCTCCATGCTGGGCCTCGGCCGCGCGCTCGGCGAGACCATGGCCGTCGCCGTGGTCCTCTCCCCCAGCTTCCTCATCTCGGGCCACCTGCTCGACCCGGGCGGCGGCACCTTCGCCCAGAACATCGCCGCCAAGTTCAACGAGGCCAACGAGTACGGCCGGGACGCCCTCATCGCGTCCGGTCTCGTTCTCTTCGCCATCACCCTGCTCGTCAACGGCGCGGCCCGCTGGATCATCGGCCGCCGCAAGGAGTACTCGGGGGCAGCGGCATGAGCCACGCCATTCAGGACCGTCCGGTCGCGGTGGCCCCGCGCCGCGGATCCCTCTCCCACGCCCGCCTCCCCCGCTGGACCCCGGCGGCCGTCGCCGCCGGCTCGGTCCTCGCGGGCGTCGGCACCGGCCTCGCCGCCGGCTGGCACAGCAAGGTCCAGTGGGGCCTGATCTCCGCCCTGCTCTTCGTCCTCGTCACGTACGCCCTGACCACCAAGGTCGAGGGCAGCCGACAGGCCAAGGACCGCGTCGCCACCAGCCTCGTCTGGGTCTGCTTCGTCCTCGCCGTCGTCCCGCTGCTCTCCCTCGCCTGGGTCACGGTCAGCAAGGGCCTCGCCGTCCTCGACGGCTACTTCCTGACCCACTCGATGAACGGCGTCCTCGACGCCGAGGCCGGCGGCGGCATCTACCACGCGCTGCTCGGCACCATCGAGCAGGTCGGCATCGCGACCCTGATCGCCGCCCCGATCGGCCTGCTCACCGCGGTCTACCTCGTGGAGTACGGCGGCGGGAAGCTCGCCCAGGCCGTCACCTTCTTCGTGGACGTCATGACGGGCATCCCGTCGATCGTCACCGGTCTCTTCATCCTCACCACCTGGAACCTGACCCTGGGCTTCGGCCCCTCCGGTTTCGCCGGCGCGATGGCCCTCGCCATCCTGATGATGCCGGTCGTGGTCCGCTCCACCGAGGAGATGCTCAAGCTCGTCCCGAACGAGCTCCGCGAGGCCTCCCTCGCCCTCGGCATCCCCAAGTGGCGCACCATCCTGAAGGTGGTCCTGCCCACCGCGATCGGCGGCATCACCACGGGCGTCATGCTCGCGGTCGCCCGCATCACCGGCGAGACGGCCCCCGTCCTGCTCCTCGTGTTCGGTACGAAGCTCATCAACCCGAACCCCTTCGAAGGCGCCCAGTCCTCCCTGCCGCTCTACGTGTACGAGCAGTACGCGGTCGGCACCGACGCCGCCGTGGCCCGCGCCTGGGCCGCCGCGCTCGTCCTGATCGCCTTCGTCATGATCCTCAACCTGGTGGCCCGCGGCATCGCCCGCTGGAAGGCCCCGAAGACCGGCCGCTGACCGCGGCAATTGGAAGTGATTCAGATGGCCAAGCGAATCGACGTCAGCGGCCTCTCCGCCTACTACGGCGCCCACAAGGCGATCGACGACATCTCGATGACCGTCGAGCCCCGCTCCGTGACGGCCTTCATCGGCCCCTCCGGCTGCGGCAAGTCCACCTTCCTGCGCACCCTGAACCGGATGCACGAGGTCACCCCCGGCGGTCGCGTCGAGGGCAAGGTGATGCTGGACGACGAGAACCTGTACGGGACGAACGTCGACCCGGTCGCCGTGCGCCGCACGGTCGGCATGGTCTTCCAGCGGCCGAACCCCTTCCCCACCATGTCGATCTTCGACAACGTGGCGGCGGGCCTGCGGCTCAACGGCAAGTACAAGAAGTCCCAGCTCAACGACATCGTCGAGAAGTCCCTCAAGGGCGCGAACCTCTGGAACGAGGTCAAGGACCGCCTCAACAAGCCGGGCTCCGGCCTCTCCGGCGGCCAGCAGCAGCGCCTGTGCATCGCCCGCGCCATCGCGGTCGAGCCCGACGTCCTGCTGATGGACGAGCCCTGCTCGGCCCTCGACCCGATCTCCACCCTCGCCATCGAGGACCTGATCGGCGAGCTGAAGGAGCGCTTCACGATCGTCATCGTGACGCACAACATGCAGCAGGCCGCCCGCGTCTCCGACCGCACCGCCTTCTTCAACCTGGCGGCCGTCGGCCAGCCCGGCAAGCTGATCGAGCTGGACGACACGGAGCGCATCTTCTCCAACCCGAGCGTCCAGGCGACCGAGGACTACATCTCCGGCCGCTTCGGATAAAGGCCGTCCTGCGGTGCTGCATGGCGGTGCCACCGCACGACGAAGGGCCCGGCTCCCCCACGAGGGGAACCGGGCCCGTTTCCGTACGGAAAGCCCTTAACCGAAGCAGAGCCTCACCACGTAGAAGCTCAACGCGGCGACCAGCGCCGCCGCAGGCATCGTAATGAACCAGCCCAGGATGATGTTCTTGGCGACGCCCCACCGGACCGCGTTGACGCGCTTCGTCGCGCCCACGCCCATGATCGCGGAGGTGATGACGTGCGTGGTCGAGATCGGCGCGTGGAACAGGAACGCCGAGCCGAACATGATCGACGCGCCCGTGGTCTCCGCCGCGAAGCCCTGCGGCGGGTCCAGCTCGATGATCTTCCGGCCGAGCGTCCGCATGATCCGCCAGCCGCCCGCGTACGTACCGAGCGACAGCATCACCGCACAGGCGATCTTCACCCACACCGGGATGTCGTCGCCCGCCTGCTGCACGTCGGCGATGACCAGGGCCATCACCACGATGCCCATCGTCTTCTGCGCGTCCTGGAGGCCGTGGCCGAGCGCCATGCCCGCCGCCGACACCGTCTGCGCGATGCGGAAGCCCCGCTTCGCCTTGTGCGGGTTGGCCTTGCGGAAGATCCACATGATCGCGCACATCACCAGGTAACCGGCCACGAGGCCGACCACCGGCGAGACGAACATCGGGATGACGATCTTGTCGAGCACCCCGCCCCAGATCACCTCGGTGCCGCCGGCGAGCGCCGCGCCCACCATGCCGCCGAACAGGGCGTGCGAGGAGGAGGACGGCAGGCCGAAGTACCAGGTGACCAGGTTCCAGATGATCGCGCCCACGAGCGCGGCGAAGAGGATGCCCATCCCCTTGTCGCCGGTGGGGGTCTCGATGAGCCCCTCGCTGACGGTCTTGGCGACCCCCTGGCCCATGAAGGCACCCGCGAGGTTCATCACCGCCGCCATCGCCAGGGCCGCCCGGGGCGTCAGGGCCCGGGTCGACACCGAGGTGGCGATGGCGTTGGCGGAGTCGTGGAATCCGTTCGTATACGTGAAGCCGAGCGCGACACCGATGGTCACGATCAGAGCGAAGGTGTCCACGAAGCCTCAGGACTCCTTGACCGCGATGGTCTCCACCGTGTTGGCCACGTGCTCGAACGCGTCCGCCGCCTCTTCGAGGACATCCACGACCTGCTTGAGCTTCAGCACCTCGATGGCGTCGTACTTGCCGTTGAAGAGCTGGGCGAGCAGCTTGCGGTGGATCTGGTCGGCCTGGTTCTCCAGACGGTTGACCTCGATCCAGTACTCGGTGAGGTTGGACATCGTCCGCAGGTTCGGCATGGCCTCGGCGGTCAGCTCCGCCGCCCGGGCCAGGACCTCGATCTGCTGCTCGACGCCCTTGGGCAGCTCCTCGATGTTGTAGAGGACGACCAGGTCGACGGCCTCCTCCATGAAGTCCATGATGTCGTCGAGGGACGAGGCCAGGGAGTAGATGTCCTCGCGGTCGAACGGCGTGATGAAGGAGGAGTTCAGCTGGTGGAAGATCGCGTGGGTGGCGTCGTCACCGGCGTGTTCCGCTGCCCGCATCCGCTCCGCGATCTCGGCCCGGGCGGAAGGCTCCGCTCCGAGCAGTTCCATCAGGAGCTTCGAGCCCGTGACGATGTTGTCCGCGGACGCGGCGAACATGTCGTAGAAGCTCGTCTCCCTGGGGGTCAGACGAAATCGCACGTGAGGTCCTCGGGGTGCTGGGTTGGGTCAGGCTGATGCTAGGCGCATCATCCGGCCACGGCTAACCGGCGTCCTCTCAGTGTCGCCCATCAGGCACAGTGATCTGCACGGGCCCCCGCCCGGTTCGGCGGGGATCGGTACCATATACCCACGAGGGGTATACACCCCCTTTCTGGACAACGGGAGGACGCGATGACGACCACCGAGGCGGACCAGGTCACCCCCGAGCCCGTCGAGGCCGTCGGGCCCGTCGGGACCACCGCGGAGGCCGGCCACGAGCACGGCGTGCACGGGTACCACAAGCAGAAGGACGAGCACCTCAAGCGCCTCCGCAGGATCGAGGGCCAGATCAGGGGCCTCCAGCGGATGGTCGACGAGGACGTCTACTGCATCGACATACTCACGCAGGTCTCCGCCTCCACGAAGGCGCTCCAGTCCTTCGCCCTCCAGCTCTTGGAGGAGCACCTGCGGCACTGCGTCGCGGACGCGGCGGCCAGGGGCGGCGACGGCATCGACGCCAAGGTCGAGGAGGCCACGAAGGCCATCGCCCGCATGATGCGCACCTGATCGCGCGCGTCCTCCGGGCCCCCGTGCGCTCAGCAGCCGCGTACGGCCCGCTCCGCGGCCACCCTCAGCACCTCGTCTATCCGGTCGGCGCTGAGCCGCTCCCCGTCGGCGGCGGAGGCGGCGATGATGAGCTCGCCGCACAGCTCTATCTCGGCGAGGGCGACGCGCTCCTGCTCTGCGGGCACGGTCGCGGTACCGGGCGGGGCCACGCGCATCCACCTCTTCCTGCCGGCGTCGGTCTCCCAGCGGTCTCCCAGCGTAGGGACGGAGCCACGCACCGCGCATGACACGTCTGGACCATTTGCCGATGGCCCGCGCCACCGTCGCCCGAGGTGGAGGAGGCCGGGGCGGGGCACGGGCGGGTCAGGTCTCGACCTTCCCGTCGTAGAGGTCCCGGCGGTCCGGCAGCACGACCCGGACGGGGACCCCGAAGCCGTAGAGCAGCGTGGTCGACGCGACGGCGACCGTGCGGCCCTGGTTGCTGAAGCTGAACCGGTGGCGGACCTTCCGCAGCCGCCCCTCCCCGTCCAGATACGCGTCGAACGGCACCGCGTCGTCGGAGAACCCTTTCGCCGCCGCGGCGAGCGGCCCGCGCAGCTGCGGCGACGCGACCCGGGCCGCGTGCGCGATGTCGGCGACCCCCCGGTAGTGCCCGACCCGCACCCCCGCGAGGTCGATCTCGCCGAGGTACGCGACCTCCCGGACACCCCGCAGCAGTTCGGCCGCGGCCGCCGGGTCGGTGGCGCCGCCCGTGACGAGGTTCCCGTCGTCGAGGGCGGTGGTGTCGACCCGGACCCACTTGTCGGCGGGCACCCCGGCGCCCCGGTTCTTCATGTAGAGGGCGCCGGGGGTGAGGAGTTCGGTGATCGGCCGGTGGCCGCTGGTCCCGGCCGGGTCCTTGGGCAGCACCACCTGGAGGTGCCCGGTCCGGCGCCGGAAGTCGTAGCCGCCCTCGCCCCGGATGGTGACCCGGGTCCCGCCCGAGGCCATCTCCATGGCGGTGCTGGCCTTGGCGGTGCCGGCCCGCGTCAGCGCGTCGGCGGCGCCCCGCACGGCGAGCGCGGGATCGGCCGCGGGCTTCGGGTCCGGGGGCGCGGCGCACCCGGAAGCGGCGGCGGACCCGACGAGGGAGCCGACCAGGACGGCGGTGACGGCGAACGCCCCGCTTCCCCGGCCGTGCGGACGCCCGTACTCCTGCACCGTCATCGCCTGCCAACCCCCACGCCTCGCCGCTGCCCGCCCGGGACCGCCTCGTCCCCGGCCCGGGGACGTCCGTTCCGCATAACGACGGCCCGGGCGAGCCGTCACGCGCAGTACGGTGGACGCGTGCACGCGCAGGCTTACTCCCACACGACCACCACGACGGAGCGCGGCTCGTTCGCGCTGGCACGCTGCAGCTGCGGCTGGTCGGGACCGGCCCGCAGATCGAGGGACCGGGCCCGCACGGACGCGGCGGACCACGCCCGTACGGCGACGGCCCCGGAGACCCCCTAGGGGCCTCTAGGAGGCCTCCTCACCCGCCGTCAGTTCCTCGCTCGCCGTCAGGCGGCCAGGTCCTTGCGGTCCTTGCGGCCGGTCCCGGCGGACGGTCCGCCGACGCGGGACTCGGGGATCTCGACCGTCTCCGGACGCCGCGTCCCCCCGGTCCGCCGGGAGCGGACGAGGCGGGCGCCGCGGCCCGAGCGGGCGACGGCGGAGACGACCGGGGTCAGCAGGGCGAGCGCGAGCGGGGCGAGGAGCAGCGCCACCGCCGTGCCGAGGGCGAGTCCGCCGATGACGTCGGTCGGGTAGTGGACGCCCATGTAGACCCGCGCGAAGCCCTCGGCGAGGGCGAGGCCGATCGCGGCGAGCCCGAAGCCCCGGTGGGCGACGAAGAGCCCGACGCCGAGGGCCATCGCCAGGGTGGCGTGGTCGCTGACGAAGGAGAAGTCGGTCTTCCCGCCGACGAGGACCTCCAGGCCCTCGTGGTCCACGAAGGGGCGGGGGCGCTCGACGAAGCCCCGGATGGGAATGTTCACCAGGAGGGCGGCCCCGGCGGCCAGCGGGGCCCAGACGAGACCGGCGACGGCCGAGACGGAGTCGGCGAGGGTGCCGCGGCGGCGGACGCTCCACCAGCACCAGAGCGCGGTGAGGACGATCGCGAGGAGGATCCCGTACTCGCCGACGTACGCCATGACGCGGTCGAACCACGGCGGGGCGGACCTGGCGAGCCCGTTGATGTCGTAGAGCAGGCTGACATCGGGGTTCGAACCGTCCGATGCGAGTACAGCCATCTGCTGCGGCCCCTTGCTCTCGTGTCTGTGTTTTCCAACCCCCGTGGTCAGAGCGGTCGGATCAGGGAACGAACCGCCTGAGGCGTACGTTCCGCTCTCTCCGGTGGATCATGCCGACGTTATCGAAGAGTGACGGCCCCCCGCAGCTCAGGGCCTGTGCATGACGGAGAGTTCCGGCCATGTCCCGTACGCCCCGAACGCCTCCCTACGTCTGCGGCGGGTGGGTGGGCAGGGCGGCGGCGCCCTCCGGGGTGACCCGGGTGGCGCCGAAGTAGTCCGGGGTGTCGATCCGGTCGAAGCGGATCACCGCCCCGGTCCTCGGCGCGTTGATCATGTAGCCGCCGCCGACGTACACGCCGACGTGCCGGATGGCCCGCGAGTTGGTCAGGTCGTCCGAGAAGAAGACCAGGTCCCCGGGGAGCAGCTCCTCGCGCGAGGGGTGCGGCCCGGCGTTGTACTGGTCGTTGGCGACGCGCGGCAGCTGGACGCCGACGCTGTCGTACGCGGCCTGGGTGAGGCCGGAGCAGTCGAACCGGCCGTTCTGCGCGGCCGTGCCCGTACCGCCCCAGAGGTAGGGGGTGCCGAGCTTCTGCTGCGCGTAGTGGATCGCGCCCGCGGCCTGCCGGGACGGGTCGACGCGGCCGAGGGGCCGGGCGAAGCTCTTCTCCAGGGACTTGATGATGCGGACGTAGTTCTGGGTCTCGCTGATGGGCGGGACCCCGCCGTGCCGGATCACCCGGTACGCGCCCGCGTTGTACGCGGCCAGCATGTTGCTCGCCGGGTCCCCCGGCACGTTCCGGACGTACTTGGCGAGCTCGCAGTCGTACGAGGCGGCCGACGGGATCGCGTCCTTCGGGTCCCAGATGTCCCGGTCCCCGTCCCCGTCCCCGTCGATGCCGTGACTGGCCCAGGTGCCGGGGATGAACTGGGCGATGCCCCGGGCGTCGGCCGGGGAGACGGCCCGCGGGTTCCAGCCGCTCTCCTGGTAGAGCTGCGCGGCGAGCAGGGCCGGGTTGATGGCGGGGCAGAGGTTCCCCCACCGCTGCACGAGCCCCTGGTAGAGGGCCGGGACGGCGCCCTTCGCGAGCGCCACGGTGCCGTTCTTTCCGCTGCCCGCGCCGGCGGCGAGACCCGAGGCGGCGGAGTACGTGCCGACGACGAGCATGGCCACGAAGGCGAGACAGACCCCGAAGGCCCCGCCGGCCACCAGCCACGCCCTGCCCGCCCTGCGGACCGCCCTACGCACCGTCAACCACCCCTCGGCCCATGGCAGTACGTCCGGGAAGCCAGTCTAGGCGGCGGAGCCCGCCTTGGGGACGGCGCGCGACGACCTCGTCACGTGCCGTCCGCGCGCCGCCCCAAGAGTGGAACAACGACGATCATTGCCCGGAGTCACCCTCCGTGATACACAGAGTGACCATACGCTTCTTCACGCGGAAACCGGCCACACCACCGCAGGTCAAGACGGTCAGACCGGTCAAGTGTGCGGGGATCGGGTAAAGAGAGCCGCCAAGCAGTCACACGCAAGCGGTTTCATCAGCGAAGATAGGGCGATGACCCGTGCCGTCCGGGAGGGGCGGCCAACAACCCATACAGGGGCGGTGAGTTACATGTACCTGGCGGCCAACAAGGGCGACATCACCACCATTATCGGTGGAATCGCCCCGAACTGGGGGCCCTTCGGGAGCCTGGGCAACGAAGCCAAGGTGATGATCGAGGTCGTGATGGCCGTGGCCATCCTGCTCTGCCTGGGCATCGCCATCTGGGGCGCGGCCAAGCAGCGCATCGGCGCGACCGCCCTCCGCGACACGTTCAGCGCGGAACAGGGCAAGGGGCTGATCGTGGCCGGCCTGACCGGCGTCTTCATCATCGGCTCGCTGGGGACGCTCTTCACCATCGTCTACGGAATGGCGGTCTGACGCCCCGTCGGCCCCGACCACTCCGAAACAGCCCACCCGAACCCGATGCCCAGTCCTGTTGAAGCACGGCCGTACCCGCGAACGAGTGAGGGGGCGTACCCGGCATGAGTCCCGGCGACGAGCACGACAGCTTCGGCGGCGTGGGCGGCTCGGGCCAGACCCGGACCCGCCTGCCCGAGGGCAACAGCGGTGACGTGTACGGCGCCGGCCGCCGCCCCGTCCGCGCCTCCCGCTCCCTCGTCACGGTCGTCGGCGTGGTGGTCCTCCTCATCGGCGCCATCGCCCTCGCCAACCGCGGCGGCGGCGACCCGGCGGACCCCTCCGCCCCCCGCGCCGGCACCCCGGGCAAAACGGCCCCCACCACGGCGACGGGCGTCCCCCCGGTCACCACCAAAAACGGCCCGATCCCCACGGGGTACGCCCACGACGAGCAGGGGGCGCAGAGCGCGGCGACGAATTACGCGGTGGCGCTGGGGTCGGCGGCGATGTTCCAGCAGGAGTCCCGCCACGACATCGTGCGCGCCGTCTACACCCCGGCGGTCGTGGACGGCGTCCTGGAGAAGTTGGACGCCACCTACTCGACCGTCCTCGTGAAGAGCGCGGGACTCGATGCGAACGGCATCGCACCCACCGGCACGACCCTGGTGTCCCGCACGGTGCCGATCGGCGCCAAGGTACGGGAGTACACCGGGAACTCGGCGACAGTCGAGGTGTGGTGCGCCAACCTGGGCGGCCTCGCAGGCGCGGACTCGACCAGGCCCGTCACCTCCACCTGGTTCACCATCACGGAGAAGCTCACGTGGGTCGGCGGGGACTGGCGTCTGGAGTCCTCCAGCCAGAGCGACGGGCCCACGCCGGTCCACGGCGACGACCGCGCCTCCACCGCCGACGAGATCGCCGAAGCCGTCGAAGGATACGGAGGGTTCACCTATGCCCGCTAGCCGAAGCCTGGCGGGTCGCGCGACGGCGGCGTTCGCCGTCGCCTTCCTCAGCGCGCCGCTCCTGTTCGTGTCCTCCGCCCAGGCGGCTCCCACTCCCACTCCGACGACGCCCACGCCGTCCCCGAGCACCGGCGACAACCCGTGCGGCCTCATCGTGGGGCAGGCCCGGGACCTGTGCGAGAAGGGCCAGTCCGCCGGAACCGACAAGGCCCCCCTCACCGACCCCAACGCCGCCCTCGACCCCCTCACCTCCCTCTCCCGCGGCTTCGCCGACGCCGCCGTAGCCACCATCGACTACCTCTCCAAGGCCGTCAAAGAGACCGCCGACGTGGACTTCACCAACATGGAGTTCCTCGGCCGCTACGCCGTCGTCTTCGCCGCCTCCACCGTCCTCACCCTCCTCCTCTGGCTCCTCGCCGTCGCCAAGCGCGCCATCCGCGGCGTCCCCCTCACCACCGCCCTCTCCGAAGCCATCGGCTTCCTCTGGCTGACGGTCCTCGCCTCCGCCTTCACCCCCCTGATCCTCTACACCGTCGTCAATGCCACCGACGCCGTCACCGAGGTCATCGCCTCCGGCACCGGGCAGCAGACCGACGTCTTCTTCGGCAGCTTCAAGGAGGCCCTCCAGAAGGGCGACAGCATCGGCGGCGGCCCCATCATGCTGATCATCGTGTCCCTGGTGACCGTGATCGCCGCCGGCGTCCTCTACCTGGAGCTCTTCCTCCGCGCCGTCATGCTGTACGTCGGCGCCCTCCTCGGCGTCGTCGTCTACTCCGGCCTCGTCGACAAGAACATGTGGGGCCACGTCCGCCGCTGGGCCGGCATCATGATCGCGATCATCATGGTCAAGCCGGTCATCGTCATCGTCCTCGGCCTCGCCGGCGCCCTCTCCTCCGGCACCGGCCCGGACTCCTTCTCCGCCGTCGTCTCCGGCCTCGCGATCATCCTGCTCGCCATCTTCGCCTCCGCGATGATCTACCGCTTCGTCCCCGGCTTCGGCGACGAGATCGCCGCCTCCCGCAACAACCGCCTCCACCGCGCCGGCGAGAACGCGGCCGCCGCCGTCATCTCCTCCCCCGCCTCCCTCGTCTCCCAGGGCATCAAGACCCACAGCTCCCGCGGCGACGGCGGCGGCGGCGGTCAGGCCTCCGCGGCCCCCCGCCCCGCCAACCAGCTCTCCGGCGGCATGGCCGCCCACAGCGGCCGCGGCGGAAGCGGCGGCGGCGCGACTCCCCCGCCCGCCCCCCGCAGCAGCAGCCCCACCGCCGGAACCCCGCACAGCAACCGCAAGAACTCTGGAGGTGCAGGGCGTTGACGACCCAGTCCCAGCCGGTCGCGCCCCGCCGCACGTATCTCGTCGGCCGCGCCCGGCCCAACGCGATCGTCGGCAAGAACCGCGAGACCGGCGAGATCGCCCTGATCATCGTCGGCGCCTTCCTCGGCATGATGAGCGGACTCCTCGTCCCCCTCCTCCCCCTGCGGATCGCCCTCCTCGCGGGCCTGCCCATGCTCGCGATCGCCGCCGTGTACCTCCCGTACAAGGGCCGCACGTTCTACAAGTGGTTCGAGATCAACCGCAGCTACAAGCGGATGCTCAAGCGCGGCACCGCCTACCGCTCCGTCGCCGTCGAGGCCGGCACCCGCCTCGACGGCCGCGAGGTCGAGGTCGGCCCGCCCCCCGGCATCGGCCGCGTCGGCTGGCTCGCCGCCCCCTTCGGCCCCGACGAGATCGCCGTCCTCCTCCACGCCGACCGCCGCACCGTCACCGCCGCCATCGAGATCGAGGGCCCCGGCGTCGGCCTGCGCGACAGCGAGGACCAGGAGGCCCTCGTCGACCGCTTCGGCACCCTCCTCAAGCACGTCGCCAACGGCGACGGCTTCGTCACCCGCCTCCAGATGCTGGCCCGCACCCTCCCCGCCGACCCCGACGCCCACGCCAAGGACGTCGGCCAGCGCGGCGACCCGCACGCGCCCGCGTGGCTCATGGAGTCCTACGACCAGCTCCAGTCCATGGTCTCCACCTCCAGCGAGCAGCACCGCGCCTACCTCGTCGCCTGTATGCACTACACCCGCGAACTCGCCGCCGAGGCCAACGCCATGGCCCGCGCCGCCAAGCACGCCTCCGGCGCCCGCCGCCTCGACCGCGACGCCGGCCTCGCCGTCGTCATGGCCCGCGAGCTCACCGACATCTGCGCCCGCCTCGCCGAGGCCGACATCCGCGTCCGCCAGCCCCTCGGCCAGTCCCGGCTCGCCTCCCTCGTCCACTCCATGTACGACCCGGACCACCCCATCGACCACATCCAGGCCATGACCAAGCGCAACGCCTGGCCCGCCGAACTCGACGCGATGGAACCGACGTACCTCCAGGCCAAGACCCGCGAGTCCTCCACCCGCGCCCCCTGGTGCCACGCCACCGCCTGGGTCAAGGAGTGGCCGATGACCCCCGTCGGCGTCAACTTCCTCGCCCCCCTCCTCGTCCACACCCCCGACGTCATCCGCACGGTCGCCGTCACCATGGACCTGGAGCCCACCGAGGTCGCCATCGAGCGGATGCTCACCGAGAAGACCAACGACGAGGCCGACGCCAGCCGCGCCGCCAAGATGAACCGCACGGTCGACCCGCGCGACATCGCCGCCCACGGCCGGCTCGACCAGCGGGGTGAAGATCTCGCCAGCGGCGCTGCCGGAGTGAACCTTGTCGGGTACATCACGGTGTCGTCGCGTTCCCCCGAGGCCCTCGCCCGGGACAAGCGCACGATCAGGGCCTCGGCCGGCAAGTCGTACCTGAAGCTGGAGTGGTGCGACCGCGAGCACCACCGGGCCTTTGTGAACACCTTGCCGTTCGCGACCGGCATCCGCCGCTAGGGCCGAAGGGGCACAGACCCATGCGAGATCCGCTGTCCGTCCTCACCGAGGCCTTCACCTCCTTCCTCTTCGGGAAGGTGGAGACGACCCGGCTGCCCGTCCGCACCTCCACCGGACAGGCCCAGGCCGTCTACCTGCCGACCGCCGCCCCCGGCCTCGGCGACTCCGGCGTCATCATCGGCCGCGAGGTCTACAGCGGCAAGGGCTACATCTACGACCCCTTCCAGCTGTACGGGCAGCAGCTCCCCGCCCCCCACTGGCTGGTCCTCGGCGAGTCCGGCAACGGCAAGTCGGCCCTGGAGAAGACGTACGTCCTCCGCCAGCTCCGCTTCCGCGACCGGCAGGTCGTCGTCCTCGACGCCCAGGGCGAGGACGGCGTCGGCGAGTGGAACCTCATCGCCCAGGAGCTGGGGATAACCCCCATCCGCCTGGACCCGATGGTCGCCAACGACGCCGGGATCCGCCTCAACCCGCTCGACCCGTCGATCACCACCACGGGCCAGCTCGCGCTGCTCCGCACCATCATCGAGGTGGCGATGGGCCACGGCCTCGACGAGCGCTCCGGCTTCGCGCTCAAGGTCGCCCACGCGTACGTGAACAACCACGTCACCGACCGCCAGCCGATCCTCACCGACATCGTCGAGCAGCTGCGCCATCCCAAGGCCGAGTCCGCCGAGGCGATGAACGTCGCCATAGAGGACGTACGGGCCTGGGGCCTGGACGTCGCCCTCGTCCTGGACCGCCTGGTCGACGGCGACCTGCGCGGCATGTTCGACGGCCCGACGACCGTCGGCATCGACCTCGACGCGCCCCTGATCGTCTTCGACCTCTCCCACATCGACCGCAACTCCATCGCCATGCCGATCCTCATGGCGATCGTCGGCGTCTGGCTGGAGCACACCTGGATCCGCCCCGACCGGAAGAAGCGCATCTTCCTGGTCGAGGAGGCCTGGCACATCATCAACAGCCCGTTCGTGGCCCAGCTCTTCCAGCGCCTGCTGAAGTTCGGCCGCCGCCTCGGCCTGTCCTTCGTCGCCGTCGTCCACCACCTCTCCGACGTCGTCGACGGAGCGGCGGCCAAGGAGGCCGCGGCGATCCTCAAGATGGCCTCCACCCGGACCATCTACGCCCAGAAGGCCGACGAGGCGCGCAACACGGGCCGGGTCCTCGGCCTGCCCCGCTGGGCGGTCGAGATCATCCCGACCCTCACCCCCGGCATCGCGGTCTGGGACGTCAACGGCAACGTGCAGGTGGTCAAACACCTCATCACCGAGAAGGAACGCCCGCTCGTCTACACCGACCGCGCCATGACCGAGGCCTCGGTCACGGACCCGGAGCTGGAGTGGGAGACGGAGCAGCGGGCGATCCTCGTCGAGCAGCAGCTGAACGGCTCCTCGCAGTCGACGGTGGCTTAGGCGGGGTCAGGACGGGCGAGCGGGCAGGACGGGCGGGACGGATGGACACGGCACGGAAGGGAGGGGGAGGCGTCTCGGACGGGCTGCTGCTCGGCCTGTTCGCCCTCCTCCTCTGTCTCACGGTCCTGGTGTGGACGGCGACCGGCCTCGCGGGCCTGTTCGCCCGGGGAGCCTGGCCGGACGGCGTCGCCTTCACGGGTACGCCGTCGGCCCTGCGCTCCCTGGCGACGGCCCCGACGGACCTCCCGGCGGCCTGGCCGGCCACCCCGCCGGACCAGCTGTCGGGGTACGGCCTCTTCTGGGGCCTCCTGATCGGCGAGGCGATGGTCCTCGCGGTCCTCGCCGTCTTCGTCCTGGGCACCGTGGTCCGCTGGCGCGCGGTCCGCGCCCACCGCAAGGCGGGCACGTACGGGAATCCCGTACGGGATGTCCCGGAAGCCGTACGGGAGGAAGAGCCGCACCCGGTACGGGACGGGGCGCCACACCCTCCGGTACGGGACCACGCGGCCCCTCGCCCGGCAGCCGCTCCGCCGGCCCCGGCGTTCACCGAACCCCCCGAGCACACCCGGGAACCCGCCCCCACCCCCCTGGTCCCCGTACGGGAGACCCCGAGGCCGCCCCTTGCCCCGGCCGAGCCGCAGATCCCCCCGCAGCCCCGCCCCGCACCCGACCACACGGCCCCCGCGGGGCCCGGCACCCTCTTCGGCCCGCCCGAAGTCCGCCGCCCCGCCGCCGTCCAGGCCGTACGGGACGCCGAGGGGCCGGTCCTCGTCGTCACCTCCGACCCCACCGTCTGGTCGGACACCAAGGATGCGCGCGGCAAGCTCGGCCCGGTCCTCGTCTACGACCCCGGGCACCTCTGCGACACCCCGGCCCGGCTCCACTGGTCGCCCGCCGAGGGCTGCGAGGACCCGGAGACCGCCCAGGCCAGGGCCGCCGCCCTGCTCGCCCCGGTCCGCCCGCACTCCCGGCTCGACGCGGCGACCGCCGACACCGCGGAAACGCTCCTGCGCTGCTGGCTGCACGCGGCGGCCGTCGACGGCCGCCCCTTCCGGCAGGTGCACCGCTGGGCCCAGGGCTCCGACGCCACCGAACCCGTACGGATCCTCCGCAGCCACCCCAAGGCCGTCTCCGGCCTGGCGGGCGTGCTCGAATCCGCCCTGACCGCACACCCCGAAAGCCGCCGCACGGCACAGGAACTGACGGCCCGTGCGTTCTCCGCGTTCTCCACGGTCCACATCCGGGAGGCGTGCACCCCGAATCGAACGGATTCGCTGGCGCTGGCATCTTTCGTCCCCGAAGGGGGCACCCTCTACGTGGTGGGTGAATCGATCGAGGACCCCCGCACCCACCCCGGCGCGATGCCGCTCCTGACGGCGCTCGCCGCAAGCGTGGTCGAGCGCGGCCGCCGCATGGCCGTACGGTCATCCGACGGTCGGCTCGACCCACCACTCACCCTGGTGCTCGACGACGTCGCCGCCGTCGCCCCGCTCCCCGCGCTCCCGTCCCTCCTGGCCGAAGGCCCCCTCCGGGGCCTGCCCACCCTGGCCCTGATGCGCTCCCGCGAACAGGCCAGAACCCGCTGGCCGAACGACACCCTGGTCCCCCGGGGCTAGGGCCTGTCCGGCGGATCAGGGTCGGAGAGGTCGCGGCGTCTGGTGCGGTGCCTCGCAAGGCGCCGGAGCGGCTCGACAGCGGAGCTATCGGGACGTTTCGGCAACGCGGCGAGGTGCCGTGCCAGGCGTCGCGGCCCCGGCCATGATCTGTCGGACAGGCCCTAGGCGGAAGCCGGCCGCCGCAGCTCGTGCTCCACCTCCTCCGCCGACCCGCTCCCCGGCACCGCCACCCGCTCGCCCGTCGCCGTGAACCCGAACCGCCGGTAGAAGGCCGCCGCCCGTGCGTTCTCCTCGTGCACGTACAGCCGCACCCGCTCGACCACCGGCTCCGTCAGCGACCAGGACCACTCCACGCCCGCCCGGAACAGCTCGTCGATCACGCCCGCCCCGCGCGCCCCGGGACGCACGTACACGCCCACGACGTGCGTCTGGTCGGCCTTCACCGGCCCGCCGAACCGCACCCCGTCCGAGGGCCGCTCCACGCGCACCGTGATCGTGCCCGCCCAGGAGCCGTCCGGCTCCTCGGCCACGAACTGCCGCAGCTTCCCCTCACCGCTCTCGGACGACGCCTCCGTCCACTCCCGCCAGAAGGAGTCGGGCCGCTCGACGGCCGCCCCGTACGTGTCGAGGAAGGCGAGGTGCGCGACCGGATCCCGGAGGGCGGCGAGACGGATCTCGCGGGCCTTCTCCCACTCGTCGCCGCGGACGGCACGTACCAGATAGTCCATGAACCCGATCCTGACGACGAACGCACGCCCCTGACAAGGCATTTCCCGGGCCCGCCCCGCCGTCGTACCCCGGTACTACGCCCCCGCCCCCCTCACACCACCCCGGTCCGACGCCCGGCCCCCGCCCGCCGCCTAGCGTCGAAAACATGATCCGAGCAGAGAACCTCACCAAGCGGTACGGGGACAGGACCGTCGTCCGGGACCTCAACTTCACCGTCCGCCCCGGCACCGTCACCGGGATCACCCCGGCCCGCTGGGCGTCCGCCGCCCTGGCCGTCCCCGCCCTCTTGCTCAAGCGCCGGGACGTATGAGGAAGATGACGACGTGACGACGGAGACGGAAGACCACCCGGGCGGGAACGCGGACAACGGCCTCAGCCGCCACGTCCACCGTCTCCTCGCGCGCGTACGGGCCTTCGACGCCCGCCACCCCTGGCCGTGGGACACGGCGGTGACCTCCTGCTGGGTGGTGGCGGCGCTCGTGGACGCGTCGGGCGGCTGGCGGACCACCGCCCCGGACCCGACCCTGCCGGTCCCGCTCGTGACCGTCCTCAGCCTGGCCCTGAGCGTGCCGCTGTACTGGCGCCGCCGCCACCCCACGACCGTCCTGGCCGTGATGGCGGGCGCGGCGCTCGTCAGCGACGCCTCGGGCGCCTTCCTCCAGTCCTCGTACCTCCAGCTGCTCCCGGTCTTCCACATCGCGCTGCTCCGCCCGCCCCGCGCGCTCCTGTGGTCACTCGCCCTGATCCTGCCGCCGCTGGTGACGGGGGCGTTCCGCTTCTTCCCGGAGAGCTGGGGCCAGCGGGTCGTCCCCACCCTGTGGGCGTACGCGCTCGTCGCCCTCCTCGGCATCGCGGTCCGCTCCCGCAAGGACCACACGGCGGGCCTCGTCGACCGGGCCCGCCGCCTGGAGATCGAGCGCGACCAGGAGGTCCGGCTCGCCGCCGCGGCCGAACGGACCCGCATCGCCCGCGAGATGCACGACATCATCGGCCACAACCTCTCGGTCATCACCGGCCTCGCGGACGGCGGACGGTACGCGGCGGCCAAGAGCCCCGAGCGCGCCGCCCAGGCCCTCGCCGCCATCGGCACGACGAGCCGCGAGGCCCTCGCCGACCTCCGCCGCCTCCTGGGCGTCCTGCGCGACGACGAGGAGGCCGTACGGGCCCCCCAGCCGACCCTGGCAGACCTGGACGCCCTACTCACCGGCGTGCGCGAGGCGGGCCTGCCGGTACGCCTCGCCGCCGGCGACGACCCGCCCGCCCCGCCCCTCTCCCCCGGCGCCCAGCTGACGGTCTACCGGGTGGTGCAGGAGGCCCTGACGAACACCCTCAAGCACGCGGGCCCCGGCGCGAAGGCGACCGTGCTCCTCACGCACACCCCCCGGGAGGTACGGGCGGAGATCACCGACACGGGAACGGGCACCGCCCGCGGCCCTCGGGGGCAGGGGCAGGGGCTCACCGGAATGCGCGAGCGCGCGGCCCTCTACGACGGCACACTCGACTGCGGCCCGCTGCCGTCCGGCGGCTGGTCCGTCCGGCTCCGCATCCCCCTCCGAACCTCCCGGGAGGTCTCCCCCTCGTGACGACCGTTCTCATCGCGGACGACCAGCCGATGCAGCGCTTCGGCTTCCGCATCCTGCTGGAGAGCCAGGACGACATGACCGTCGTCGGCGAGGCGTCGAACGGCGCCGAGGCGATCCGCCTGGTCGACGGCCTGCGCCCCGACGTCGTCCTGATGGACATCCGGATGCCGGGCCTGGACGGCATCGAGGCGACCCGCCGCATCATCGCCACGGGCGCCCGCTCCCGCGTCCTGATCGTCACCACCTTCGACCTGGACGCGTACGCGTACGACGGTCTGCGCGCCGGCGCCAGCGGCTTCCTGGTGAAGGACGCCCAGCCGGAGGAGCTCCTCGCGGGCATCCGCGCGGTGGCCGCGGGCGACGCGGTCGTGGCCCCGAGCCTCACCCGCCGCCTCCTGGACGCCTACATCCACCACCTGCCGCAGGCCGCCCCTGCGGACGAGCCCCGCCCGGAAGACCCGCGCCTCGCCGCCCTGACGGACCGGGAACGCGAGATCCTCACGGTCGTCGGCCAGGGCTGGACGAACACCGAGATCGCCACCCGCCTCCACCTCGCGGAATCCACGGTGAAGACCCACGTGAGCCGCATCCTCGCGAAAACGGGCGCCCGCGACCGCGTCCAGGCGGTCATCCTGGCGTACGACACCCAGCTCGTCGCGCCGGCCTGAGAAAAGGCGGCGGGAAAAAGGCCCGTGAACGCAGGAAAGCCCCGCACCAGAAGGTGCGGGGCTTTCCCACAATGATTGTTCGGCGGTGTCCTACTCTCCCACAGGGTCCCCCCTGCAGTAC
>NZ_JBIWAS010000014.1:0-1532 GCF_044760185.1 Streptomyces sp. NPDC098101
GTAGTAGGTAAGCGATGGGGTGACGCAGGAAGGTAGTCCAGCCCGGGCGGTGGTTGTCCCGGGGTAAGGGTGTAGGCCGTGTGATAGGCAAATCCGTCACACACTGAGGCTGAGACCTGATGCCGAGCCGATTGTGGTGAAGTGGATGATCCTATGCTGTCGAGAAAAGCCTCTAGCGAGTTTCATGGCGGCCCGTACCCTAAACCGACTCAGGTGGTCAGGTAGAGAATACCGAGGCGTTCGGGTGAACTATGGTTAAGGAACTCGGCAAAATGCCCCCGTAACTTCGGGAGAAGGGGGGCCACGCCTGGTGATCGGACTTGCTCCGTGAGCTGGGGGTGGCCGCAGAGACCAGCGAGAAGCGACTGTTTACTAAAAACACAGGTCCGTGCGAAGCCGTAAGGCGATGTATACGGACTGACGCCTGCCCGGTGCTGGAACGTTAAGGGGACCGGTTAGTGACCTTTCGGGGTTGCGAAGCTGAGAACTTAAGCGCCAGTAAACGGCGGTGGTAACTATAACCATCCTAAGGTAGCGAAATTCCTTGTCGGGTAAGTTCCGACCTGCACGAATGGCGTAACGACTTCTCGACTGTCTCAACCATAGGCCCGGTGAAATTGCACTACGAGTAAAGATGCTCGTTTCGCGCAGCAGGACGGAAAGACCCCGGGACCTTTACTACAGTTTGATATTGGTGTTCGGTTCGGCTTGTGTAGGATAGGTGGGAGACTGTGAAGCCGTGACGCCAGTCATGGTGGAGTCGCCGTTGAAATACCACTCTGGTCGTGCTGGATGTCTAACCTCGGTCCGTGATCCGGATCAGGGACAGTGTCTGATGGGTAGTTTAACTGGGGCGGTTGCCTCCCAAAGGGTAACGGAGGCGCCCAAAGGTTCCCTCAGCCTGGTTGGCAATCAGGTGTTGAGTGTAAGTGCACAAGGGAGCTTGACTGTGAGACCGACGGGTCGAGCAGGGACGAAAGTCGGGACTAGTGATCCGGCGGTGGCTTGTGGAAGCGCCGTCGCTCAACGGATAAAAGGTACCCCGGGGATAACAGGCTGATCTTCCCCAAGAGTCCATATCGACGGGATGGTTTGGCACCTCGATGTCGGCTCGTCGCATCCTGGGGCTGGAGTCGGTCCCAAGGGTTGGGCTGTTCGCCCATTAAAGCGGTACGCGAGCTGGGTTTAGAACGTCGTGAGACAGTTCGGTCCCTATCCGCTGCGCGCGCAGGAATATTGAGAAGGGCTGTCCCTAGTACGAGAGGACCGGGACGGACGAACCTCTGGTGTGCCAGTTGTCCTGCCAAGGGCATGGCTGGTTGGCTACGTTCGGGAGGGATAACCGCTGAAAGCATCTAAGCGGGAAGCCTGCTTCGAGATGAGTATTCCCACCCACTTGATGGGGTAAGGCTCCCAGTAGACGACTGGGTTGATAGGCCGGATGTGGAAGCCCTGTAAGGGGTGGAGCTGACCGGTACTAATAGGCCGAGGGCTTGTCCTCAGTTGCTCGCGTCCACTGTGTTAGTTCTGAA